>NZ_QPFB01000001.1:0-25651 GCF_004348115.1 Stenotrophomonas sp. ATCM1_4
ATGTGACCGCGCTGCAGAGCACCGGCGTGGCCGTCCCCACCTTCCCGGCTAACAGCAGCGTCACTCTAGTTGTTTCCTGCAGCGTGCCGTAGGCCGTCACTGGCCCACTCTAATCGCCAAACAAAACAAAGAGAATGATGTTTTGTACAGGCTATTGGAAAGCTGATATCGCCAAGAATATTCAAAGGATCGAACTCTACGAGTACATCGAAAACTCCTAAATAAACTCAAGTTGCCAAGAGTGGCGACGCTTACGCTTTGCGTTGACGGGACTCCAATCCCCACAACGTGCCGGCCGCCAGTGTTTAGTCCTGACGCGAGACGCCCGCAAGGCACGCCGTGGTCCGGCCTTCTTCTTAAGCCATGTGCAGTGAAGCCGGAAACGTACCTGCCAGAAAGCGGCCAACGGTGGGGCAAGGGATTTGATGGATTTATCGGGGGTAGGGAGTGCGGGCCCCGACCCAAAGCGGGCATATCCACTTCAACTGATTCGAGCTTTTGGTGTACGCTGCTGTAAGTCCGATTACACGCTGGCTTGTAAGCTGGATTCTGTCGCCCTAGGGCTGTAGGTACATGCCGGTGGTAACAAGTACCACGTGCAATCGGAAGGTGCTGCGGTCTTGGTCAGACATACCCGGATGCGTGCCCTATGCTTGGAGCATCTTGAACAAGCCGCTAACGTAGTTCTTGCCGCCGCCCGACTATCCTTGCTGCTGACATCCAGGAAGCCTATGGTGCCCAGCGTCCCGCGACGGTTCTACGCAGTAAGCAGCCGCGCGGCGTGCGGCTAATCGATATATCTGCAGATGTCGTCAGCAGCAGATTAGCTCGCACCGGCGCTGCTCATATCCACAACGAGCGACGAGCAGGCCGGATACGTTTTGCCCGGGCTGGATGGCCATTGAAGATCTACGAATGGCCCGACCATGGCGCGCTTCAGGCTACTCGAACGGCGAGAGCTAATGGGGCGCAGGAGATCTATACAGCCTCTGGAGCGGCAACCCTTGAGGTTCGATTGTTGGGATTGATAACGTGGGCGACCTCGCTAATTTGGACACGTTGGGGTGCAACAAAAAATGCATCTATCCTCTCCATGATACTTGCCACCCTTTTGAGTCGTAGCTAGCGAGCGAGCCCGCGTTACTGAGCTCATCCCAGCCTAAACCGACAGATAGAAATCTACAACAGCGCAAGGCGTCAGTATTTTCCTGTCACCGGCAACCGCCGTCCGTCCGCGGCATCAATCCCGCCGATTGCAAGTGACACAGGCCCAGAATAGTCGCAGAATGGCGGCAATCTCTTGGTAAGGCTGGACTATGAAAGCTAGTGATCTGAACCACGGGCATTTCTCGGCGCATCATCTAAACGGCTATGAAAAGCGGGCGCCGGACTTTTCAGGTCGCTTCGTGCGATGGTTCCTGGAGCACATCTTTCGCCTAGACGAAATTGACGCTGACGACGCGTGTGTGGACGCCAAGCACGACAAGGGCGTGGACGCAATCTACGTGGATGATTTTTCAGAGACCATATTCATCATCCAAGCCAAGACTAAGACAAAGGACAACTCCCAGCTGGGCGATACAGATCTCAAGGAGTTCTATGGCAGCCTTGGGCAATTCGACAGTAGGAAGAAGGTTGACGAAGTATTGGCGGAAACCAAGAACGAAAAGCTGAAGCAGACGATCATGAGGGCCGGCCTTGCTGAAAAGGTGGATGCATACGAAGTACGGGGTGTATTCATCACAAATTCGGTAGCAAATGATGATGCAAAGGCAATTATCTCCAAACTACCCGGGATCGAACTCTTCGACGCGGAGGCCATTGCTGACTCCTACATCGATCTCGAAGTGGACGGCGGCATAAAAGGTGGCTACTACTTTGACGTCTCTGATTCTGATGTCATCGATTACGATGCAGGCGGGGCTGCTGCTAGAATCTTCCTTGCGCCCGCACTGAACCTCATAAAAATGCAAGGCATCACCGACGGTCGCCTTTTCGAGCAAAACGTCCGATTCGCTCTAGGCAATACGAAAGTAAATAGGGGATTGAGGGCAAGCATCAAGGAAAAAGGGGAGCACAAGAACTTCCCCCTCTACCACAATGGAATCAACGTACTCTGCAAGAAAATTATCGCAGAGAATGATGAAAGAATTGAGGTGGAGGATTACGTGGTGGTTAACGGGGCGCAGAGCCTCACATCCCTCATGGCAGAGAAAGCAAAAATCACAGAAGACCTTAAGATTCTAGTTAAGCTCATAGAGACGAAAGGTGACTTAACTCTTTCGCAGGCGATCACAGTAAAGAGTAACAACCAAAATGCAATTAAAGCCCGCGATCTAAAGTCGAACCACATGATTCAGCAGCGACTGAAGGCCGAGGTCAATGCTGTCAGTAGCGGCAAAGTCGCGTACGAGATTAAGCAAGGCGAGTCCAACAAGGGCAAAGCTGTCCTGAGCAACGAATCGGCCGGACTGATCTTGCTTGCCATGGATTTGCTGCAGCCATGGAGTTGCCACCAGAAATATAAGGTGATGGACGAGCTGCACTCCGACATCTTCGGCAGGCCTGGCGTAACAGGTGCCCGAATTCTGGCATTCTGGGAGTGCTTTAACGCGGTCGAGGGTGCACTTGGTGCGATTGATGATAAGCACTTCGCATACTACAATCTCACAAAGTATTTTCTGGCATATGCAGTAGTTACACTCATCAGAACGGACTCGGCTGGAGTCTTGATGCTTCAGAACATTGAGCATGTTCTCGTATCCAAAGAGCTTCCAAATCTTCTAAAAGTAATTGGGGAACTCGCGACATCCCTTGCATTCGATCTTAATGCCGAGCTCGTTGTCGATGAGGGGAGCACGTTCGACTATAAGAATGAGCTAAAGAGTCCGAGCTGGTGCAAGAAGATGGCGGCGAAGTTGGTCGCGCAGTACTCAAAGGACGTTTTAAGAAAGAAGGCTGACCCGATCGGTGTTCTTTGTGCGGCCTTATCAGGCCCGCAGTGAAGGAGGCTGCCGGAAAAAGGGGGCGTCCTGATTCATCCAGGATGGGGGGCTTTAGAAGGCCTGAAGAAGGTCAGAATGGTATGTCGAAGGTTCCTATTTCCACATTTCCCGCGTATCTGGCTCTTCTGCTGAAAAGACTCGCTAGCTCCTCTCCAAGTACAGCATCCGCCTCCAACTTTTCTGCATCACTCTCGGAAAAGTCCATTGATACCTCCAGGCCGCGCTCGTTGACACCCACAATCACCTCCCCGCTTGGCATGGTGATACCAAGTCGTGACGCGGCTTTTGCTAGATAGTGCCTGAGTAGATATCCCATATCCTCTTTGAAATAGTTGCGCACGGCAGCTGAGGTAACTATCGCGCGGAAGCTAGCACCTACCTCTTGCTCAAAAAAATCAATGTTGTGTTGATGGAGTGAGTCAAGATCTCTGATCCACTTAGCCATTGAAGTGGACTGTACAAAGTGAACCGATGCCACGGTATCCTGTTTTCGAACCATGTAGCGGGTGAAACAGGTGATTCGATCGACCGGGCGCACTACCTTCACCTCCTGATCGAACTGAACTTCGACCATTCGAGCATCGAATACCGTGTGGAGTGAGTAGGAGTAGATTCGCTTACGATGGGGCTTGTTAGACTCGATTCGCTTACTCAGCTCGTGATCCAACGCCTTGATCAAGCTCGTAAACGAATCGTAGTAAGGCTTATTGTTGTTCGCTTGACCTTCGTTTCCAACCATCTGGAATGCGAACACATCTCGCCCGGCGACAAGCATCGACTTGACTGGTGGGCTCATAGATGAGAAATAGCGACTCTTCCAGTCCGAACTGGATAGATGAGCCTTCATTGGCTGCAGTCGTGTTGCTAGTGGTGCGGGCTCCCAGTCGGCGTTCGGGTCTCTCGAAGGGCGCTTCCGTGAAAGGAATGCTGCAGTGTCTTTCGCATCCTTCTTGCAGCTGATTAGCGCGCAGGTAAGTATATGGAGATCATCCAGTTTTGTAATTTTGTAGGCTATGATGTCTAGCTCCCTGGCCTGATTGCTCACGTCATCGAGGTAGTAGCTTCCATTGATGGTCTTCCAGCCCGCCTGCTGCAGGGCGACCACCACCTCATGCTCAAGAACGAATCCTGTTTTAGCAATCGCCTCAAGTACTTTCTGATCTGTCGGCATTAGTACGCACCCAGGCTGTCGATTGAGCCGAGTATATCCGCCAGCTTCTCCTAGCGTGCCATATTTCTGGGCAGGTTATACTGCGAGGGAAAGAGTACGTGTTCAGACTAGGGCGCCGCGCTCTTGGCGCCATGACCGTCAGGATTGATGCATAGCACCGCAGATATCGCCCTCATCGCTAGTCCCTCGTTAATGAGAAGATGGATATCAGGCGCTGTATTGCGCGGAAGGGAGGGGGTAGCTTAGGCACCGGGATTAGGGCAGCGCCGGCGCAGCTTGCACATCAGTTCGCCGTAGTTCTATTCGTCTTCTAAGAGACGGGCGGCGGGGTTTGATGTTGCCACACCGCTCTGAAAGTAGCCCAATACACTCGACACCGACCGGTGCTCGGTCAGCTGCATGATCGCCGGCAGCGCTACCCCTTGGCGGCAGGCCTCGGTTACGAACCCCGACCTCAGGCTGTGTCCGCCAAAGTTCCCCTCCAGCCCGGCCTGGCGCGCCCGCCGCTGAACGATCTCACCCACGGCGGCCGGGGACAGGGCGGGGCCGACCCGCTGCTTCCACAGTCGCCGGAAGATGGCCCCCTCGGCGATGCCTGAGGCCTCCAGCCAGTCCTGAAGGGCGAGGGCGGCCCGATCCAGCACCGGCTTATCCGGGGTCGAAGTGGCCGTAACCCCGGCCTGCTGGGTCTTGCTGTACTCCAGACGGTAGACATAGCCTGCTTCGCCAATGCGGCGCAGGTCACGCAGGTCGGCGGCGGCGATCTCGCTACGCCGGCGCCCGCCACTGGCAAACCCGAAGCAGAGCAGGGCGCGATCACGAATGCCTTCCAGGCTATCGTCGCAGGTGGCCAACATGAGTTCCAGCTCGGCCAGAGTGATCGCAGATTTCTTGCGCGGTCGCTCGCCACGCTTGACCGCCGCCCGAGCGGCCCGGCTGAGCACGGTGCGGATCGCCGGTTGCTCGCAGGGATTCGCCACTTGCTTCAGTCGATGCGCGGTGGACAGCACGGCAACGCGATGGCGCACGGTGGCCAAGGTCCATGGACCGAGCTTGGCCTTGAGGCCCGCAGCCACCAGTGCCTGATCGATGGCTGGTGGCAGTTCCCAGGTCAATTCGCCCTCGGCCGAACGGCGCTGCACGTGGTCGACCACGAACTGCAGCACGGTGGCCTCGGGCACTGGCAGCGCGAGCTCAATGCCATAGCGCGCCGCATGCCAACCCGACCAGTAGCGCAGGGCGCTGCTGTAGCTGCGGGTGGTGTTCTCAGCGGCGGCTTCGGCCAGCAATTCGCGCACCGCGTCGGCGGCCTGGCGGGCCAACTGTTCGGGCAGCGCCAGGCTGGTAGCCGTCGCGGTGTGCACAGAAATCGTAGAATTATCTTTCATATTATGTAATGTATACTACGAAATAGAGCTTATACCCGCGATAATCATCACTTATCGCTAGTAGAGGATCAACAGAGTAGGGCGCCGATACAGGAGACGTCTCATGGCCCGCGGCATCACCGAATCCGATGTGCACACCGCCGCCGACGAACTGGTGGCCAATGGCGAGCGGCCCACGGTGGAGCGCATCCGTGCCCATCTGGGTACCGGCTCGCCGAACACTGTGACGCGCTGGCTCGAGACCTGGTGGAAAAATCTGGGCCTCCGGCTGCAGCCGAAGCGGCCAGATTTGAAGGACGCGCCAGCAGCATTGGCCGAGTTGGCCGGGCAGTGGTGGACACTGGCGTTACAGCATGCCCGCGAGTCGATTCTCGAGGAGCTCACGGATGCCAGGCAGACGCTTGCCGCCGAGTACGACGAGCTGCGGGTGCAACAGCAGACCTTTGCCGAGGAGGCTTCCGAGCTCCATGCCAAAGCAACTGCCTCGGCCCAGTCAGAGCGCCTGGCACTGACCCAGGTGGCGGAGCTTCGGCAACTCGTGGACCAGCTTCAGTCGCAGATCACGGAGGCGGCCCAACAGCGTGCTTCCGGGGATAAGCGACTGGAGCAAGTTGAGTCTGCGAGGCGGACCCTGGAAGCCCGACTACAGGAGCTTCAGGAACTGGCCAGATCTGAGCGCGAGAGCCTGATGGAACATGCCAGATCTGTCGAGAATCGCGCTCTGCGCGACATTGACTTCGCTCGACAGGAGGCGAAAGCAGCAAGGCTTGAACTAACAGCGCTTCGAAAAGAGGCCGCTACGCTCGAACGCAAACAGATCGAAACAATCGAACGCGCACAAGCTAATACATCCAACTTACGGCAGGAGCTTGCTAGCCAGCGGGCACGAGCAGATGCATTCGAGACGCAATTGTCACAGTTGAGAGATCTGCCAGCTGCCCTGAAAGCAGCTTGGCGAGAACGCAAGCCCAGCGACAACAAGCCCAGCCGTTCACGGCGAGTGTTGAAAGCGAAGTCATAAAGCTAGGGGGGATAGTGGTCGCGTTTGCTCAGACGCCGCTACCGCACTACGCTCGACAAGCCCCAACAGAGAGCCTGCCATGTCTCGCACCAGCGTTACACACCCGTTACATATCGCAGAACTTTCGGTGGGAAGCGCCAACGGTGCGATCGGAATCACTTTTGCTCCAGGCAAGCACCAGACTCAAGCGTGGACTGGCGAATGGGCGCGCGATCTCGACACAGATCTTGCGGCGATCAAAACATGGGGGGCTACGTACCTGATCAGCTTAATCGAGCCGTTCGAGTTCGATGAGTTGAAGATCCCGCAGCTCCCAGTCAGGGCGCAAGCATTCGGACTGACGTGGTACGGACTTCCAATTGTTGATGGAGCGGCCCCGGATCATCGTTTGCTGGATCGTTGGAGGCAGCTCAGCCCGGAATTGGTGTCCGCCTTAGATGCTGGTACTCGTATTGTTGTGCATTGCATGGGCGGACTTGGACGTGCTGGCACCGTCGCCTCAATGCTTCTATTGGATTCAAGGGTGACCAAGGAGGCCGACGAGGCGATCCGCCTAGTTCGAGCGGTTCGACCCGGAGCGATCGAGACGGCAGAGCAAGAAGCATTTCTGCAGGAATGGGCAGACCAGAATCGTTTGAATTCCTAGCCATCCTGGACACGAATTAGGAACGCGAATGACAGCATTCTGTTCCCAATTCGTGTCCGCAGATCCCGCTCTGGCAATAGAAAAACCTTTTGAATTCAATCAACGGCACGATCTAGGAACAAAGGACATCAATTAGGAACACCGACAGGGAGGTTCCGGGTTTCGTTACGTGCTCTTGGTCGAGTTGTTATTTACATAATATACATACCCCAACGCATTTTCGGCGTAACCGTCTGATTTAACAGGGGTTTCAGCCTTCGCAAAGGCGCTCAGCGGCACAAGGAAAATCGCCGCCGCAGCCAGTCGGGTAAGCATTTTTGACCACAAGGCGCGTTCCGCCGGGGACTGCGCTTTTTCCGCGTGGATTCGTGCCATCCACTCAGGGCCGTCTGCCTTCGCGAGCGCGCAAATCTGCGCAATTCGGTCATCTGCCAGCGGCGTATCGCCCTTACGCCACCTGGACACCAGCGATCGAGTAACGGCCAGTCGATCCGCCAAAGCCAAGTCTGAGCCGAGATTCAAGTGGTTTTTCACTTTGTCAAGTAGTTCGTTGACGGCGTTCATGGCGGTCCTTGTTGATGGATCAGTTGACAACTTGTTTCGCGATCAGTTTACATCCGCCTCGTTGAGCGATCACTCAACACCCGCCCCGGCCTCCCCCTAGAGCCGGGGGCGGGTTTCTAGGGCGAGGGGGTAGGGGAGGGGCACATGGACCCGATCACGCTTGCACGACGCAACACGCTGGCCTGCCTGCATCACAACCTGAGCGGTTATCGCCGCCACGGTAATGAGGCCATGGCGTCGCTGTTCCGCGATGCCATTGAGGTCCGCTATCAGCTGCTCGCCATGGGCGAACTGCAAGTTGGTCAGTGGGGGCAGAAGTGATCGCCGTCCTCGCGCTCATCGCGATCATGTTCTGGACCGTGGGTCTTGCCGGTCTTGTCGCGTGGTTCCTCGATCAGCGTGATCGCCGCAGGCTCTCCGAATTCCGGGCCGAGCAACTCATCGCCCAGGCACGTGCGGAGGTGCCCGCATGATCGCGGTCCTTCCCCTCGTTGTGCTTGCCATCTACCTGTGGTTTCGGTGGGCGCGCCGTGGGTGACGTCATCTTCTGGGTGTTGTTTATCGCGCTCTACACGTGGAGCTGGAAATATCTATTCAGGGGGCCGCGTGGCTGACGGCTCCCGCGATCCTGTGCGCCGCGTCTGTCGCGGTTGTGGCGATCCGTTCGCCCTCAATCATGGCTATTGCAGCGATTGCGGTGATCCGCGCACCCCGGTCCTGCTGGACGTTTCCAGCGGTCGCACCGTAGACCCTCGCTATGCCGACTTGGAAGCGCACATGGCGCGTCTGAGCGCGTCGCAGCGCCGTTCTGAAATGGCTGCCGAGAAGGTCGGAAACCACGGCTTTTCGGCGGCGGCCGGAGGCCGTCGCCTTGGGCTTGTCCATTCTTCAACAAGTGACACGCGGCTTCACCGCGTGTCTATCGAACTAGACCCCAACCGCATCCGAGCAATGCGGTGCAAGAAGTCGGTCATCACCGGAGCGCGACTGCATGAGCAAGAGATCAAAGAAAAGGGTTCGTTCCGTGGCCGCTGGTACTTTCTCACCACGACTTACCGAGTCGGAGATAGCTATGACCCTCGCGACATTAGCGAGGCACTTAAGCGCGTCCGGGGCTTCTTCAATCGAGCTGTCCGATTGCGTTACCGGGGATACCGTCCGCGTTTCCGTTACCTATGGGTCGGCGAGCTCACCCAAGCCGGTGTTCCTCACTACCACGTGATGATCTGGGTGCCTCGGGGCATCTACATACCCAAGCTCGATGCGCGTGGTTGGTGGCCGTACGGCATGACCAACTTCCAGAAGGCACGAAACCCTGTCGCCTACATGGCGAAGTATGCGAGCAAGTTCACGCCTGATATGGCGAGCGAATTTCCTAAGGGCTTCCGCACCCATGCAGTTGGTGGCCTGGACAAAGACTCAAAGCGCGAACTGCGTTGGTGGAAAGCACCGGCAGAGGCGCGTAAGGCACTCGGCATGTTTGCCGACATCCGCAAGGCCCTCGGTGGCTACGTGGACAAACTTACCGGCGACTACTGGCCCTCGCCGTGGAAGGTGATTTTAGACAAGGGCCGATTCATCGCATGGCGATATCAGGAGCTAGCAGCATGAGCAAGATCATCATCAAGAAGGCTGTCGCGGTACAGCGCCCGGTCAAGGGCAAGGATGGCACGACCTACGTTTTCAACGAGCAGGAAGCGGCCTACGACGATGGTTCCGACTTCCCGGACCGCTTCAAGATTTCGCTTGCCGATGGGCAGGCTCCGTATCCGGTCGGAGAGTACACCGTTGAACCGGGTGCCTATTTCGTCAACCGCTTCCAGAACCTCGAACTGAAGCGCCGTTTCAGCCTCGTTCCCATCATCCCTTCCAAGTAATCAGCGCGTGCCGTCCGTCGCTTGCGGCGGGCGGCTCGCGAAGCGAGCCATCACCCCATGGACGAAACCGTACTCGTAGCTCACTGCAAAGCATCGGACTTCGATGCCGCAACGCAAACGTGCGCGGCGGTGTTCTGGGGTCCCACGCAGTCGTTTCCGCCTCCCATGAGCGTGGGCGAGGGCATCTCGCTTTCAGCAGTAATCGCTGGGGCGTGGGCCATCGGATACATGATCCGGTCAGCGCGTCGTGCTGCCGGTACGTGAGGCATCAACCAAACCAACCCAACAAGGAAATCGCAATGAAGATCAAGAACAAGCTGAAGAAGTTCGGTGCTGCCGCCACCACCGCTGCCACCACCGCAATGGTGTCCGGTGCCGCGTTCGCCGGTGAGTTCTCCGAAGCCGTGAGCGCTGGCGTGGACAAAGCCGAGCTGACCGCCATCGGCATTGTTGTGGTGACGATCTCGGGCATCATCCTGCTGATCCGCAGCTCGAAGAAGGCGGCCAACTAAGGCCAGTAGTGGGGCAGGGCGGGGAAACCCGCCCTTTTCCTTTTCCGAGTGTAGGAGGACATATGCAGTACGCCGGATATTTCGTGATGATTGCGCTATTGGGGGCGGTGTGGCTCGCACTCGACTCGTGATGCCCCGCATCTTGGCGGGTACTGCTCGGGCTCGGCTTGCGTCGTTTGCTTTGCTTGCCGTTCTGTCATTGTTCGCCGTGCCCAGGGCGCATGCGGTTGATTACTTGGATCAGGGGGCGGCTTACGCTGGGTGCATGGCCGCAAAGGCTGCACAGAAGAAGCCTGATAGCGCCTTTGCGGTCGCGTGCACTGTCCTCCAGAAGCCTGCCGGCAAGTGGTACTACCAGTGTCGCCTTGGCGCGAGTGGCGGCTCTGCGTGTCTGGTTGGTGGTGTAAATCATGAGATGCACTACTTTCCTGCGCAGCAGACGTGCGACAAGCGGCCCGATTGGAACGGGCCATATCCCTACCTTACTGGCGGTGCGCCGCGCAACGGGTCGGTGACCTGTAATTCCGGCTGCAAGCAGGCGTGGTATTCCACCGGCGATGGCTATTTCAAAGGCGATTACAGTTCGCTTGCCGCCGATGGCCGAAATGGAACCTGTAACAACTACGATGACGCCAAATGCAAGGCGGATTTCGGTAGCGGCTACTACTGGAACCACGCGATGTCATCGTGTGAGCCGGAAGATGGAAAGTGCGGTGACGGCAGCAAGCCCAACTCTCTCGGTCAGTGCAAACCAGAGCCGTGTCCAGAGGGCAAGGTGCTTAATGCTGACGGCACCTGTGAGAACAAGAAGAACGAGTGCCCAGCCGGCAACGTAAAAGCTCCCAGCGGCGAATGCCTGCCCGGTGACGGTCAGTGCGCGGCAGGAGAGGCAAAAGGCAAGGACGGCACCTGTAAGCGCGATGCAGATGGCGACGGCGTGCCGGACAGTGAGGAAGGCGAGGATGATCCGAACAAGGATTCGGCGTCTGGTGGTGAGAATTGCAGTACTCCGCCGTCATGCAACGGCAATCCGATCATGTGCCTACAGCTGCGCACGCAGTGGCGGATTGACTGCAACACGCGGAAAGATAGGAACGTTACAGGTGGATCGTGCAGCACCGTTCCCGTGTGCGTTGGCAAGGATTGCGATGCCGTGGAGTACGCCCAGCTGCTGCAGCAGTGGAAGGCATCTTGCGCGCTGGAAAAGCTTGCGAACAAGACAGGCGATGACGGTGGTGATGGTGGCGAGCAACCGGAGTGGACCAAGGTCGGCGGCATGAATCAGAACCCCGGTGCGGGTGCTACTGGTGATGATGCTCCTAAGCTCAACGTCATCAAGATGAGCACCGATTCGCTGGATCAATCCGGTTTCGGTGGTGGTTCGTGCATGGGCTTCGCTAGTGGCGGTGGCGGCGGTGAAATCTCTTCCGGCTTCATGGCAACGCTCGCTTCTCCTCCGGCGATGTGGTGCAACTACATCGCGATGGTGAAGGCAATTTTCATCCTCATTGGCGCGTGCGCCTCTGTCTTTATCCTTGCGAAGGGAGCCGGCTAATGCCTCAAATTCTCGGTGCGCTTGTCGCGCTTCTTATCGGTGCAGCGCGTGAGTATCTGCCCGGCATCATCGGTCGCGTGCTGCTTGCATTCGGCATCGGTGCGTTCACGCATGAGGTGGCGCTTCCTGCGTTGAAGGCGTTCGTGCAATCGAAGCTGTCCGCGCTTGGTGCGGTAGGTGTTGCTTACTGGGACGCGACCGGCGCAGGGATCATGGTCACGATGATTCTGTCTGCGATCGCTGCGGCGCTATCTCAGAAAGTCGTGCTTAGCAAGCTGGGGGGTAAGTGATATGGGTCTGTATCTCGTCACCGGTCAGCCAGGACACGGCAAAACTGCCTATGGCTTGGACAAGGCGTTCAAGTGGCAAAAGGAAGGCCGAAAGATCTACATCCACGGCGTCAAGGATTTCGACTACGAGCGGGCAGGGTTCACGTACTTGCAGGATCCGACCAAGTGGGAGGACCTGCCTGACGGCTCGGTGGTCCTGCTGGATGAGTGCTACACGATCTTTCCCAACCGCAACCCCGGCGCGAAGGTGCCCGAACATGTTGAGGCGATGGCGCGCCATCGTCACCGGGGGTTCGACTTCATCTTGATTGCGCAGCAGGGCTTGCAGCTGGATCCGTTCTTGCGCGGCTTGTACGAGGAACACGTACATATCCGGCAGACGTCGATCATCAAGTCACGCACCAAGTTGAAGCGCTGGACGCAGTACCAGAGCAACGTGCAAGGCCACTGCGCCGACGTGATCGACTGGGTGCGGCCTAATTACGTCTTCGACTACTACACGTCCACCACGCTCATCACCACGCGCCGTAGCCTGCCGCGTTGGGCGATTTGGATCATGGCCGGCGTGGCTTTCCTGTTCGTTCTCGGGCTCTACCTGAAACACAGCTATGAGAAGAAGCTCGAAGGATTTGAGGCTGATAGCGCGGCCAGCACCGCACAATTTGGCGCGAGGACCGGGGCGGTTGGCGGTACGCCGGGCGCACCGGGCACCGCGCCCAGGTATGCGACTGCTACCGAGTACGCCAAGGCACACCTACCGCGCTTTGCTTCGATGCCCGAGACCGCGCCCATCTTTGATGAGCGTGCGCCCGTGTCTCAGCCGGCGTTGTTCTGCATGTCCTCCGTCCCCGGTGGTGACGATGACCGTGAGGCGTCCTGTACGTGCCTGACAGAGCAGGGCACCAAGTACGACATCAGCCAACCCGAGTGCCGCACGCTGGCCCGGTTTGGCCCCGTGTACAACCCGTACAAGGCTCCCAAGGTCGAGATGCAGTCAGCGCCCGTGCCTGACCCGGGTGCGCCTCCTGTGGCCGTTACGGGCTCTGCTGGGCAGGTTATCGGCTACACGGCTGGTAAGCGTGCAGATCCGTTCGCACGTAATCCGGCCAAGCCGGTGGCGAGCTACACGCCGGCCACGTCCACTCTTTAACGTGATGCGTCACTAAATTAACAACGCTCGCCGGGGACGTTCTCCCAACCGCCCGGGATTTTCCGGAACGGAGTGCCATCAATGCAGCGCCATTCTTCGCGCTCTTTGTTTATTGCCTCGCGCTCGGCGGCAACCCTGCGAAGCCTGATTTCAGCGAGCTTTGCTTCACGTTGCGCGGTGGCACGCAGTTCGTCCAGGTTAGTGGTTACGTCTCGTGCTGCGGGCTTTACTGTGGGCTTGGTGGCAAATCGCGTGTTCCAAGCAGATTGCGTGTCCAAGTGCTGCTTTACACCGAACGCTGCGAGTATGAGCACCGTTAGACCTATCAACGTCAGCCACGGAAAGCTCCAGCGGCGCGGCTTGATCGGTGGCAAGTATTCTGGCCGTTCTCGTTCCATGAAACCCCCTAGATTTCGTCCTGTGCGGATTGTAGCCGGGGGTGTAGGGGCGAGCAGCCCCTACGGTGACGCTTCACCCGCGCCGATGGCGTGAAGGCCCACGGGTAGCATCGGGACCACTGGGCATGGTTCCGCGTTGTGACGCACACCACTACGCAAACCGCGCTTTTCCTGATCCAGCAGGCGGCGGTACTCCTGGGCAAGTGCAGCAGTCAGCCCGAGCCACGCAAGGTCTTCCGGCAGCAGCTCACGGCCCTCGGGCGTTACGAGACGGCCACCCTTGAACGAAAAACCGGCCCAAGGGCCGGTTAGCTTGCGATCACGCATGTTGCAGACTCCATGTCGGGGGCCGTCGTAGCAGCAGGAGCCGTGCCATCGTGCTGGCCACCAATGTCCGAACAAGACGAACATAATATACATTATGCGAAATGGCATGTGGCCGACTCCGCTGGGTCTGGCTCTGGATCACTTCCTGCTTGCCTCAACGTCCACCACGCAAGGACGAGATCGAAGCATGAAGCACGACCCGCACGAACGCATCGAACTGACCGGCCCTTGGGCCGGTTTCGGTTTCCAAGGCGGCCACATGTGGACGCCTGAGGGCCACACCCTCTATCCCGAAGATATGACGTGGTGGTCGTTGACCTGCAACATCGCACGGGAATGGCGATCGATGATGGCAGCTGGTCGACCAGGTGTTAGTCGATCGGTACTTTCTGGAAACCCCTGCGGCACAAGGGATTCCAAGGTGATTTTCCTGCAGGACGTGCTCCGGCGCCGCCAAGAACAGCCGTCATCGGGAGTAGCTGGCGCGAGGTTCGCCGACCGGGCAACGGTAGTCCGGGCTACCCGTGGGCCTTCACGCCATCGGCGCGGGTGAAGCGTCTCCGTAGGGGCTGCTGCGCGCTGTTCAACGCGGCGACCTGTGCCATCAGGTTCGTCAGCTGATCCATGTCGTGTCCATATGTCATGACAATCCCCGCTTCCAGCGGAACATTGTCGGAGTCCTGCCGCGCAACTTACCAGAACTCGCGACATACAGATGTACGAGCACTCTTCACGGAAATTTCAAATCACTGAACAGGCGAAAAGAAGTGACACCCACGCTTCGTGTAGAGCATCGCTATCCGGTGACACCCTAGCACTCAACCCGACAGCCCACGCTAGAATCGCCTGACGACCCATAGCGAGACTTGCCATGCTGGATCAGGATGCCCTGCTGGCCCCGATTTCGGACCACGCGCCGACGGGCGAAGACCTTTCCTTCTCGGCCGAATTTGACCGGATCATCGAGAAACGTCGCGCCGATGACCCCACATTGGACCAGGGGGCATGGCAAACAGACATCAAGTACGCCGATTGGCAAGGCGTGTTGCGCGACTGCACCGATCTGCTGCAGACACGTACCAAGGACCTGCGCCTGGCCGGCTGGTTGTGTGAAGCCAATACCCAGTTGAATGGCTTCGTAGGTCTTTCGGGCGGCTTCCGCACCATCGCCGGCCTGTGTGACCGCTATTGGGATGACGTGCACCCGCTGGCCTACGATGGCGACCAGGAAGAACGAATTGGCAACTTGAGTTGGCTTCTTGCCAACTCGCTGCAATGGCTTCGCATCGTTCCGATCGTGGCTGCACCGCAGGGCCGTTTCAGCATCGCCGACTACGAACATGCCCACGCCCGCGCCAACAGTGGCGAACCGGATGACGGCCGCCCCAGCCTCGACCTGCTCGAGGCCGCGCGCCGCGACACCAGCCATGACTTCTACCGCCAGCTGATCGAAACCCTGCCCGAATGCACGGCGGCGCTGTCCGACCTGCAGACCGCGGTGGACAACCGCCTCGGCATGGACGGCCCGAGTTTCAGCGCCGTACGGGAACAGCTCGACCATATCCAGCGCACCGCGCAGCGCTTCGCGCGTGATGCGGGCATGCTGCTCGACGGCGAGGTCCACGCCCCCGACGATGCCGACCACGATGTGTTCGCCCAAGCGGCCCCCACCGCCCAAGCCCCGGCCAGCCAGGCACCCCGCCCCGCCGGTGGCGCGCCCACGACGCGCAAGGAAGCCCTGCAGCAGCTGCGCCAGGTGGCCGAGTTCTTCCGCCGCACCGAGCCACACAGTCCCGTGGCCTACCTGGCCGAGAAGGCGGCGCGCTGGGGCGAAATGCCGCTGCACGTATGGCTCAAGCGCGTGGTCAAGGACCAGTCCACGCTGGACCAGATGGAAGAGATGCTCGACGTCAACCAGGACACGGAGGGCTACTGAGCCCTCCGTATCACCGCAGCGTCACTGGATCTTGAACTCGATGCGGCGGTTGCGGGCGCGACCGTCGTTGCTGGTGTTGTCAGCCACCGGTTCGTCCGGCCCCTTGCCCAGGACGTCCATGTGGCTGGACGGAATGCCCTTGCCCATCATGTAGTTCTTCACCGCCAACGCACGCGCATGGCTCAGCGCCAGGTTGGATTCGCGCTGGCCGACGTTGTCGGTGTGGCCAATGATCAGGAAGCGGCTGTCCGGCATCTGCGCCATCTTGGCCACCATTTCATCCAGGATGCTCATGCCGAACGGCGTGAGCTTCGCGCTGCCGCTCTGGAACTCGATGATGCGGTTGGCCAGCGTCTGGTCGAGCACGCTCTGCTGTGAGCCCACCTTCAGGCCGTTGGTCACCGTGTACGAGGTATTGCTGGCCAGGCTGAGGTCGCTGACCACCTGCTGCCGCAGTGCTTCGTTGCCGACCTCGCCACTGATGCGCACGGCCTGCCCGTTCACTTCCAGCTTGCCGGGCGACACGCGCTTGAGGCCCGGGTTAATCATCCCGGCCACGTAATCGCCCCAGTTCGGCGGCGTGGCGATGCTTTCCACCTGGATGCGGTCGACCACGCGGTCGGCGCCATACACCGCGCGCAGGTTGGTGAGCAGCTTGGCCTTGGTGGCCTGGTCGGGCACGACGCCTTCGATGACGACCGGCCGCTCTCCGGTGGAGGTAGCGGGCGGCGCCGGGTTCTGCGCCAGCAAGGGCGCAGCCGCGAGCATCAGGAGCATCGCCACGCCGGTGTTTCTGAAAGAGGCCATCGTCAGGTTCCCAGGAAAGTCTCGCCGAACAGCTTGCGCGCGGTGGCCAGGGCCAGGTCATCGCGGTCCAGGAAGCTGCCCAACCGGTTGAGGTTGTAGTCGCTGCCGAGGTATTCCTCCACCCATTCGGCATGCTTGAGGTGGATCAGGAACCCGCTGTCGTCGCTGGGGTCGAGCACCGCGCGCAGCACCTGGCGGTCGGCGCCGTTGAAGCCCACCACCATCGTGGGCGTCGCATCGTTGCGCACCAGCACCGACAATTCGAAGTCACCGCGGCTGACGAAGCTGGAGATCATGTCCAGCCAGAACGCGGCGATGAGCGGGCGGTAGACCGCGTCGCGTGCCAGCGGCAGCACCAGCGCCTTGTCGATGTTCACGTCGCCACCGCTGAGCACCGGCTGCAGCAGCATGCCCATCGCCGGCAGCATGTGCTTCAGCGATACGTCGCCGTGGCCGGCCTCGCGCAGGCGCTGTTCCAGCTCGCCCACCGTGCAGCCTTCCAGGAAGTCCTGGAAGCTGCCGTTGTAGTCCCCCACCTCGGTGCTGATGCTGAAACGTGCCTCGCCCAGCCTGGACAGCGCCTCGGTGGCGTCATCGTCCTGGTAGGCCTGGCGCGCCAACCGCGCCAGGCCGGACCACGCGTTGGACATCGCCAAGGGGCTGCGCCCGATGAACGGCAACGGGTCGGTTGCATCCAGGCGAACCACCGACAACAACGGGAAGCGACGTTCCGACGCATCGCGACTGGCCAGCAGGTGACCGCACAGCACGGTCTTGCTGCGCGAGCCCAGGAAGGCGTAGTGGATGTCCGGCGCCGCGTCATAGCGCTGCTTCCAGTCCGGGCTCTGGCTCAGCAGCTCCAGGCTCTCGCCCGCCCAGCGGTCGAGCCAGCCCAGCAACTGGTGGTTGTCCGCGGTGCGGACGAAGTCTCCCCGCGAGGGCACCTTCCCGAAATAGGAAACCCCGGCATTCACCGCGCGACTCATTGCCCACCTCCTTGTTGTGGCGCCGCCGTCGTTGCTTCCGCCGGTTGTGCCGCCGGCTGCGCGGCGGGCATGCCACCCGCCACCGTCTCCGGCAGCTGCAACCCACGCTGCCAATCGCCGCCATCGGTGCCGGCACCGGCGCGCCGCACGATGCGCATCTCCACCGTCACCGCCACGCCGTCGCTTTCCCAGGTGATGCGGCTGGAGTCATCCAGGCGCTCGTACTTGCCCTCGGACATCAAGCGCTTGAAGCCATTGGTGCCCGGTGCGTTGAACACTTCCACGGTGCGCCCGTCACCGGTCACCGCCGATATCTTCACGCCCGGGATCTGGCCCACGTTCGGGTACTGCATGGTGGTCCATTGCGGCGGCGTGTTGCGATAGCGCAGCGACTGCCCATCGATCTCGATGGTGTATTCCACCGCGCCGGCCGCCGGCGACGGCAGGATCTCGAAGATGGTGCTGTCCTGCGCGGCACCGGCCACCGAACCGCCCACCCAGTTGCCGTAGTTGGCCACCAGTTCGGCCGACAGGTTGATGCCCTGCCCGGCCCAGCGGCGCGCCTCCAGCAACGGGCCGCGCTGGATGACCAGCGTCCCCAGCGCTTCCTTGTTGAAGCTGGCGATGCTGCCGCTGGCACCGAAGATGGTGGCCACGTCACTGGCCGCCGCGTCCACGTCGGAATTGAGGTTGAACGGATACTGCTGGCCGATGCGCGCCTTGAACGGGTCGTACACCTGCGCCTTCCAGGTCTTGTTGACCTCGGCCTCGGTCGGCGCCACCAAGGCACCGAAGGTCTGCGTCAACGGACGCAACAGCAACGGACGCAGCGCCTCGCGCTGGCTGTCGTCCAACCCGGTCAATACCTGCTCGTCCACCAGTGCCAGCGCCGTGCTCAGGTCCGAGCCCTCGTTGCTCAGCGTGTCCTGCATCAGCTTGCGCGCGCCCACGCCGATGTCGCCCTGGCTCTTGATTGCGTTCAGGCGGGCGCGCAGCTTGCCCAGCGCTTCGAAATAGGCCTTGATCACGGCCGGCTGGTCACCACGCTCGGTGGTCAGGCGGGCAATGCCCTCGAACGCCTTGCCGATCGGCCCGACCGGCTGCGCCGCGGCAGCGGCGGCCGGGTCCTTGCGCAGGATGGTGCGCTGGAACCACGCCACGAAGCCCTTGCGGGCCTTGCTGGACTGCGCCTGCGCGGCGGGGTTGTCCCACACGGTCTCCTCGTTGATGCGCTCCAGCAGGACCCGCAACGGCGAGGTGCTGGCATCGCCCAGGCGGTTGATGCTGGCCGCGGCCTGGTCGAAGGTGGTGAACTCGGCGATGCTCAGCCCCTTCACGAACTTGCCCCACTCGCGGGCGTACTCCTGCTTGTACAGGCCCACCAGTTCACGCGAGACATGCTCGGGGCTGCCCGCCAGCGACAGGTCGCTCTGCTCGGTGGTGCCCAGCACCCAATCGGTGGTGCTCAGCTGCGTGTTGGCCGCTTCCTTGATGGCGTCCTGCACGTAGTCTTCCCACGCCTTGCGGGTGAATGCACCGGAAATCGCGTAGTTGCCATTGATCAGGCGCCCGTTGCGCTCCTCGCCGATCAGGCTGTCCACCGTGACCGTGCCGAAGCGCGCGCCGGCACGCGCCTTGATCTGCGCGAACACGCGCTCCATCGCCGGCTGGCCCTTCATCACCTGGCCCAGCGCCTCGCGGCTGTCCGACACCAGCGTGACCCGGTTCTGGACCTGCGGCCAGCCCGGCTTGTCGGCCTGGGCCACGTAGAAGGTCATCAGCTTCTCGGCCGAACGCACCATCTCCTCGCGGCTCATCTGGCCGCGGTTCGCATCGAGCCAGTTGCGCCAGAACAGGGTGAGCTGCTGTGACAGGTGCGCGCCTTCCACATACTTGGGATTGCCCAGCATCAGATAGGTCTTGAGCGCGTTGTACGCGTCATTGGTATTGGTCGGCGATGCATTCTGGTAGAGCACCTCGCCGTCGGCGACCGCCGGCCCGGCCTGGCCCAGCTTGTCACGCTGCGCCACCACCTGGCCCAGGTAGTTCTCCAGGTTGGACACCGTCGGCGCCAGCATGACCTGCTGCATGCCGTGGTTGTACTCGCGCAGCAGCTTCTCGCGGATCGCATCGCCCTGGTACAGCCCCAGGCTGGTGGTGATGCCGCCTTCCTTGCGGTAACGGTCCAGCTGTTCCATTCGGTCCTGCAGCAGCAGCAACGCATCGATGCGCGACTTCAGGTCCAGCCGGTCCTTCTGCACCTGCACGGCCTGCTGCAGGTCCTTGGTGGCGTTCTCCACCAATTGCGCATTGGTGGTGTACGACCAGGTCCACATGCCCAGCGCCAAGGCCAGCACGCCGACCGCTCCGAGGAACACGCCGTAGCGCAGGCGGTTCTGGTGCGGGCTGGAGTACTGCCGTACCAGTTCACGGTCGGCGAAGATCACCTTGCGGAACAGGTCCTTCAGGAAGAACGCCGTCTGCCCGGTGGGCGCGACGTCCTCGTTCGAGCCACGCTGCAGGCCGAACTGCCGGCCCACGCGTTCGGAGGCATGGTGGACCGAGCGGCCTTCCTGCAACGCACTGCTGAAGTAGAAGCCGCGGAACACCGGCTTGAACTGGTAGGGGTTGTCCTCGAACAGCGTGGCGATGAAGGTGCGCAGCGCCGGCTTGATGCCCACGAACTCCAGCGGCAACGACAGCAGGCCCGGGGATACCTCGCGCCCGCGCTGCATGGCCATGTGGGTCAGGCCCATTTCCTTCATGCCATCGGCCAGCTCATCGAAGTGCGTGTCGAAGGCGGCCAGGGCATCGGTCTGCTGGTGCGCATCGAACGGCAGCGTCGCCCCCCACACATGCTCGCGCTCACCCGGGTCCAGGTTGCGGAAGAACTCGCTGAAACCGGCGATCAGGTCGGCCTTGGTGAACAGCACGTACACCGGTGCGAACACTTCCAGCTGCTCGGTGATCTCCTGCACGCGCTGGCGCAGGTTCTTGGCCAGCTCCATCGCGAACTCGGGCTTCCCGCCGGACAGCTCGGCGATGCTGGCGGCGATGATCACGCCGTTGATCGGTGCGCGCGGGCGGTTCTTCTTCAGCAGGCCGAGGAACGTCAGCCATTCCATCCGGTCTTCCGAGCTCACCGAGTATCGGCCGGCGGTATCGAGCACGATGCCGTTGGTCGTGAAGTACCAGTCGCAGTTGCGCGTTCCGCCGATGCCCTGCACGACGTTGCTGCGGTTGTCCTCGAAGGGGAACTGCAGCCCCGAGTTGAGGATGGCCGAACTCTTGCCGGCGGCGGGGTTGCCGATGATCACGTACCACGGCAGCTCGTACAGCGCCGCACTGCCCTTCAGCACGCCCATGCGCGAGGACTTGATCTGCTTCACGGCATCCATCATCCGCTGCCGCAGCGCCTCGGTGTCGCCGCGTTGTGCGGGCTGGGCGTTGGCAACCGCACGGTCGGCCTCGCCCTGCACCAGCGCCTCGACCTTCCGGGCCGCGCGCCGCGCCAATATCCGCTTGATGATCCATACGATCAACGCCAGCAACAGCAGCGCGCCCAGCACGATCGCCACCCAGATGCCGATCTCGCGCGCCTCGGCCTCGCCATACCAAGCCAGTCCGCCTGCGCCGATCAGGCCCACCAACATCCATAGCCGGTAGTCGCGCAGGTAATAGCTGAAGTTGCTCAAACTCATGCGGGGGAATCCAGGTTCAAGTAGTCGACGGCAGATCAGCCGCCTGAGGTGTGCTGCCGGCACTGACCAGTGCCATCACACGCTGTTGCGCTTCGGTGCCGGCCAGTAGCAGCACCGGCCCGGTGTTTCGTCGTGTCTGTTCCAATGCCAGCGCGAGCATCGCCACTGGCAGCACCGGCCCCAGCTCGCCCGCGCTGGCCGGCAGCGACAGGTTGCCTGTGCCGAATTCCAGGTCCGGGTTCAAGGCCGACGCCGCCAGCGCGGCATCCACCACGCCGTCGCTGCCCTGCCGCGCATCGTGCAGGACGAACTGCACGCTGTGTTCGTCCTGCGGCAAGGACTGCTTCCATTGGCTCGCCGCAGTGGTCAGATGGCGCCGACGTTCGGCCGGCCGTGCCATCTGCGTGGCATCGGCCTCCAGCGCAAGCGGCGGCCACAGGCAACCGTTGCCTTCGGTGGCCATGCCGGGACTTGCGAGCAGCACGCCGGCGGCGCCTTCGCCCGGCGTCCTGCCTTCCGGGTGACGGGCCGTGGCCAGCACGCCATTGACCAGCCAGCCCTGGATGACGTCCGGGTCGATGCAGGAGTCACACGCCAGCAGCAGGTGCCATCGGTCAGGCGCACGCGACAGGGCATCGGCAAGCCGATGCAGGTGGCGCCATGCCTGATTGTCATCCCCGACCACGGTGACGGCCACGTCGAACCGGCGTCCATCGACGCCGAACTCGAGCACCCGTTGCATCAGCCAATCGCGCACCCAATGCAGCAGCGCATCGGACCAGCCATGCGCGACCAGCAGCTCGATGGTGAGCACGTTGTCCACGCGACCTTCATCGTTGCGGCGCAGCCCGGCGACCACCACTTCCTCGCGGGCCTCGAGCACGGGCAATGCCATCGCCGCCTCGCCCAACAGCTCATCCAGCACCGGCGCAAGCAGGGCCAGCGCCCGGCGCTCGCGTGGCGTGGTATCGATGCCCTGTTCACGCTCGCCGAGCACTTCCAGCTCATCGAGCTGCGCGGCCTCGCTCACGCGTACCGGCAGATTCTGGCCATCACGGAACCGTGCACTCAAGGCAGGACGCGGCGGTGCAGCTGCAGCCGCGAGCAATGCCGGCGCATCCAAGCCCACGCCCAGGTTGATCTGGCCGGCGGTCAACGCGGCGGCGGCAGCCGCCTTCACACCATCCTCACGCGCAACCGGCGCCGCATCGTTGTCAGGGCTGCGGGTGGCCTTCTCCAAGGCCTTGTCGGCCCCTTGGCGAAGCAAGCCGGTCGCCATGAAGCCGGCACTGCTCACGCCCGCCGGCAACAGCCCCAGGTACAGCAGCATGTCCATGCCGCTCGGCGTGGCACCGGTGCTGCGCCAATACATGATCGCGCTGCCCCAGGTGGCAATGAATACCAGCAGCACCGAAGCAGCCTTGCCCGTCCATCCCGCCATCAGTCGCTATGCTCCATGCGCGCTCCTGTGATCGCCGGGTTCAACCCAGGCCCGTCGTGGTCTGCGAGGAAATCAATGTTGCCCCACAGGCGGTGCTGTCGCCTTCACGCGCCACCGCTTGACCGTCGATGATGACAGTGGCATCGCCACTGACGATGGTGGTTGCCCCATGAACCGCACAGACGGCGCGGTCGGTCACCCGCGACACCGGCTTTCCCGCGACGTCGGTGTGTTCCGCGCCAGAGACCACGCTGCCGCCATGGGACAGCTTGTCACCGACAACTATGAAAGGTCGTGCCATACATCACGCTCCCTGATCCTGTGTGAACCGGTCTTTCCATCGCCGCGTCGCAGCAACCCGACTCATCCTCGCGAAACGATACCAGCAGTCAGGTGTTCTTATCACCCTTGCTGAGACAACTCCGCACGTTTGATGGCCCTTGCTGCCTTGCATCTGTCAGACATCTCGACGTGAACGTAGTCCTTGATGCTGCGCCAGTTGCCGCCCCAATCAAGCCCTGCCTGTTCAGCCAGCTCGCCGTACAGATAATACCCACGGCGTGTCCATTCATCGTTCATGTCCCACTGCAGCTTGCCATCGCGGATGGGCGCACTGTCCACGCCAAGCCCGTATTGATGGCAACTCTGCCAGGCACCGGCACGCGTGGCCTTGCCACCGGCCATCAGCTCGGCCTGGCGCTCGGGACTGCGGTATCCCTCGATCAACACCATCTCGTATCCGTACTGGCGCCGCATGACCTCGTAGATGGCCAACACGCGCTGCTGCAGATCGGCGTCGATCTGCTCCCACTTGCGGTCCGCGGTCACGATCTCGGGGCGTAGACGACGGACTTCCTGCGTCGTGAAGACCTCGGGCGGCGGCGGCGGTGGCGGTGTCAGGCGCTCTCCCCGCAGCAGCTGCGCCACCATCGAGCCGGACTCGGAAAGGTCATCGCCGCGGAAATCCGCAAGCACGACGGTCTGCCGCGACAACAGGATGACCAGTGGCGGCACCGCCAACAACGCAAGCGCGGTTGTCAGGACGACCCAATGCCGCATCAACCAACCCCGCAGACCATGTCGCTCTTCACGAAATGAAATACGTGATTTGGCGATGGGCGTCTCATCGTTTGCCTGACGAACCGCACCCACGCTGTGAGACTTGATCTGCTTTGCTCGGAAGCGCTCGCGCAATCGCGCAACTGCATCCGGAAACAGCAGTGCCCAACACACCAAGGCCGCCAACAAAAAAGCCGCTATCGCTACACCGGCAACTACTGACACTGATCCTCCATGGAAACCGACAGGTTGACGCGCCGAAAAGCATGCCCTAAGAATGCACCATTCGCTTCGGCGGAAGCCGACTCAAACCAAGGGCTGGATGCACTTGAATAATGGCGGAATCAACCGGCCAAGTCTTCTCTCAGGGGGAGAGCAGACCAAGGCCCAAGCCCCGAACTCGGGACGGATCCTGGCTGACATGGAAGGCCGGCAGGCTGCCGCGTCGCCGCGTGCGCCCAGTGTTGCCAGCAGCAATGGCCATCGCAAATGGTGGTGGATTGTCTCCGCCACGGTGCTGGTCATCGTGGCGCTGTTGGCGTGGGCGCTGATGCGCGGCGGTGCCGGCATGGACCAGGACGAGTACTCGCTGACACCCGAGAGCAGCGCCCCGACCGGCCATCCCATCGCACCTGTTGCTGCGTCCAACGATGGCGCGGCCATGATCGTCGATGCCCCTGACACCGATGGCACCGCGCAGGGCAACCCGCTCGATGCGCTCGCCGACCCCGGCAACACCGCGGCACCGGCGGCAGCCGGCGCCACGCCCTCCCCCGCAACCGCCAGCCGGACTGCATCTGCGCCTGCGCGCAGGGCGCAACCGGCGGCGCGTGCCGGCACCAAGGGCAAGGAAAGCGACAACCTGCTCGGCACGTTGCTCGGCATCATCAAGGAAGATGAAAAGCCCAAGCCGGCAGCGCAGCAACCGCGCACCATGGATGACCTGATCGCCAAGAT
Source organism: Stenotrophomonas sp. ATCM1_4 (assembly GCF_004348115.1). Taxonomy (GTDB): domain Bacteria; phylum Pseudomonadota; class Gammaproteobacteria; order Xanthomonadales; family Xanthomonadaceae; genus Stenotrophomonas; species Stenotrophomonas capsici. Next base: position 24,792 of record NZ_QPFB01000001.1, read on the forward strand.
CGAAGCCGACCAGCAACAGCGTGCCGAAGACGAGCGCACCGCCTTCGACCAGGTCGCAAGCAAGAAGTCGGCCTCGACCGAGTCCGGCATCCAGGCACAGCTGCGCCGCTGTCCGGGCGCCAATACCCTGCAAGGCCTGGAATGTCGCCGCCGCGTCTGCGCCAACGTCACCGGGAAGGATCCGGCCTGCCCCGCGATGTAAAGGCGTGAGCTGCAGCAGGTCACGCGCGAAACGCAAAGCCCCGGCCTTCAACGCAATGCGTTCGCTGGCACGCCCGGCCTACCCTGCTGAACGCGCCCCGGCCAAGCACGTCAATGCGGGTGCGGACAACGTTCCCGCTGGGCATCCATGATCGTCGGGATGGTAATCGTGATGATCACCACCACACGGAGGGTTGTCTGGGCTCGCCTGGGCGCAGTCAGCGGTTCAGCTCCGAGAACCACGGCGGGATGCCAGGCACGGCAAACATCATGAACACGATCACCGTGCAAATGGCGCCGAGCACGAACCAACGTCGGTTCAGATAGCCAAGCTTGCCCGCGTACGCAAGACGCTCCGCCTCGGTGAGAGGCCGCGTCCGGAACGAGCTCGCGGGCGCGGGCATCGACATCTCGGCACGGATCTCCGGCGGCCACGCCGGCCTGGGGGCGATGCGCCATATCCAGAGCCCGGCGCGCTCGAACCAGTACATCAGGGCACCTACCACACACACATACGTCATCGGAAACGCGCCCGGTTTGACGCGATGATGCGCATCCACCAAGCCGCCGAACAACTGCCGATCCAGCAGCACATGGTCCGCCCGGGGGTAATCCCCCCGCAGATTAGCTGACGCCAAAAGTGGAATTTTCTCGTACCC
>NZ_QPFB01000001.1:25751-280421 GCF_004348115.1 Stenotrophomonas sp. ATCM1_4
CACCCGATCCCATCCCGAACTCGGAAGTGAAACGCAGCTGCGCCGATGGTAGTGCGGCTCAAGCCGTGCGAGAGTAGGTCATCGCCAGGTTTTAAACCAAAAGCCCGCTGCCGCCGCAGCGGGCTTTTTCTTTGCCCGAAACATCGCCGGTGGGCGCCCCCGGAACGTGCGCCCGCAGGCGCGAGGCTGGGATTTGGCTCCCCGGCAGCGGGGATGGCTGGAGCGGGTGATGCGCGTGGGTACGATTGGTGCGGAGTGCGGCTCGGGCGCCGGCTTCGCGCCCGAGGGCGTTCCTACCCATAGGCGAAGGACTGTGCGGGGATCCCGGTGGGCGCGTCTATGGGGAGGCGTCGAGGGAGAGCGCGCGGGCTTGGCGGTGGTACCAGCCGGGTTTGTCGGCGATGGCTTCGAAAACGTGGCTGCGATCCATGGCGCGTTGGTAGACGTGGACCGAAACGGCGATGGCGTCGCTGCTGGCGTTGCGCAGGGTGTGGAACTCGTCGGGCGGGATCAGGTTGCCGGCACTGCCGCGGGTGCCCCGCAGACATTGGCGGGGACTGAAGTGGAACCGCTCTTGTTGGTGCTCGATGAGCTGGTACGGGGTGATGTCCAGGTCGCCGCGCCAGACACCTTCGACGCACCACAGGCCGTCGTGATCGTGCAGTGGTGTGCCCTGTCCCGGGCCCCAGGTCATGGCGATGATGCTGTAGCCATGCCTCGGGCTGCGATAGAGCTCGCGGCGGGCGTAGTGATCGTTGATCGGATTGTGGATGACGGGCGGCAGGCTGATGCGTGGATCGTTGATGGCCCGTTCCAGCACGCGCTGCACCTGGATGACGGTTGCAGACGTGTTTCCGGCCTGCAGGGCGGCGTCGATGCCATCGAGCAGATGCTGACGGCCGGGAAAATCGGGGTAGTGCGAAGTATCCAACGTCATGCCCGCAGTCTAGGCGAGGGCGGTAAAGATTCCGTTGTCAGTGGTTGGCGGTGGCCGTGAATTGTTGGGCTGCAGCGGATGCGGTTGGGTGCGCTGTTCGTGGTTGGGCGCTTGATGAAGAGCGAGGCAAGGGCGCCCTCACCCGCCCTTCGGGCACCCTCTCCCGCTTGCGGGAGAGGGATGGGGTTCGCTGACTGTCATGAAGGCTGTTGAATCGCGTCCTCACCTGCCCATCGGGCACCCTCTCCCGCTCGCGGGAGAGGGGATGGGTTCGCTGGTTGTGATGAGGGTTGTTGAATCGCGCCCTCACTCGGGCCCCTCCCGCTTGCGGGAGAGGGGGTGGGGTTCGCTGGTTGTGGCGGGGTTTCGGGGCGTCAGAACGTGCCGCGCTGGATGAACGGGGCTTGCGCGTAGAGTCTGCGCTCGCCGCCGCGCGGGTCGTCGCCGAGGTGGCTGTTGGCGTCGAACTGCAGGGTCTGGCGGCGATCGAGTGCGTAGGGCTCCCAGTGCGGCAGGCCGGGGTGGTTGGGATCACCGTGACGGGCGAAGGCGAGCAGGGCGTCGCTCATCGTGTCGGCGACGTGCTGGGCCTCCAGGCCGTTGCCGGTGCGTGCGCCGGGCTGCTGCAGGTTGTGGAACACGAGCGGGATGTCGAGGGTGTGGAAGGCGCGCAGGTGCGCGGCGTCGCCACCGCGGTCGTACCAGTCCAGTTGATAGGCCCAAGTAGGGGCGCCCTGGCGGGCGCGGGCTTCGAGCTCCTCGATCGCACCGCGCCAGGAGCGGCCGGCGGTGGTGGCGGCGAAGAATATCTCCGACGGCGTGTAGTGCGGATACAGGCGGCGGTACTCGGCGATGACGACCGTCGGCAGCAGGTCGACGTATTGCTGGGCTTCCAACCTGGCCGGGAGCGCTTCCCAGCTCAACGTGTGGTTGGCCGGGTCATTGCCGAGGAAGGCGCGGGTTTCGTCGTGGGTGTTGCCGATGACCATGGGAATGGCGGCCGACTGCGCCGGTGCCTGTGGCCAGAACGGGTGCGCGGGCAGGTTGCGTGCGTCCAGCACCGGGCCGACGTACAGGCCGGTGCTCTCCACGCGCGAGGGATCGCGGAGTTTCACCGCTTCCAGCAGCTGCTGCATCGGCAGCTGGCGCAGTGCGTCGGCATCGCCGAGCTTGAAATGCTCCAGGACCAGCCGCGCACGCTGGGTGGCGGCGCGTGGGCCGGCGGCGGTGACCTGTTGTCCGCTCATCGTCCAGGCACGATGGAACAGCCCGTTGGCCGCCGGCATGGCCATCAGGGTGGCGATCTTGGCGCCGCCACCGGACTGGCCGAATACCGTGATGTTGTCGGCGTCACCGCCGAACTCGGCCGCATGCTGGCGGACCCAGTGCAGGGCCTGGATCAGGTCGAGCTGGCCGACGTTGCCGGAGTCGGCCAGGGCAGGGCCGCCGAGCTGGGCCAGATGCAGATAGCCGAACAGGTTGAGGCGATGGTTGACGGTGACCACCACCACGTCGCCACGCCGGCACAGGTTGCCGCCGTCATACAGCGGGTCGCTGCCGGAGCCGTTGTTGTAGGCGCCGCCGTGGATATAGAACAGCACCGGGCGCTTGCCGCCATCGTGCAGGGCCGGGGTCCAGACATTGAGGTAAAGACAGTCTTCGCTGCCCGGGCCTTCATTGCCGGCCTGCGGGGCGGCCGGGCCGTAGGCCAGCGCATCGCGGACGCCACTCCAGGCCGACTCCTGCAGGGCTGGCTGGAACCGGCGTGGAGCAGTGTCGGCACCGTAGGGAATGCCACGGAAGACATGGATGTCGCCTTCGGTCTGGCCCGCGATGCGGCCGCCGCGGGTGCGGGCGATGGGCGCATTGCCGGTGTGCGCCCAGCCGGCGGTGTGGGCGGTGGCCAAACCGATGCCGGCGGTGAGCAGGCCGGCGTGCTGGAGGAACTGGCGACGGTGGGGATTGCTGGGTGGCTGGGTCATGGTCGGCGGGTGATGGAGGGAGACGACGGCCCCACCCCAACCCCTCTCTCCATCGGAGAGGGATTCAGGGGGCGGTGCGGGGTGGCGGGGGGAGTGAGGTGATCCAGTCCAGCGCAAGGCGTGGCCAGGCCACGCTGGTCAGGCCGGCGGTGCCGCGGACACCGAAGCCGTGGCCGCCGTGCGGGAACAGGTGCAGCTCGGTGGTGACACCGGCCGTGCGCAGCGCCTGGTAGAACAGCAGGCTGTTGCCAACCGGGACCACATCGTCATCGCCGGCGTGCAACAGGAAGGTCGGCGGCGTGTCCATGCGTACCCGGGTCTGCATCGAGTAGCGCTGCAGCAGCTCGGGAGACGGGGTGTCACCGAGCAGGCGCTGGCGCGAACCGGCATGCGTGTCGGGACCGTACATGTCGATGACCGGATAGACCAGCAGCTGGTAGTCCGGGCGCGCGCTCTCGCCATCGATGGCGTCGGTGGGCGGATAGACGGATGCATCGAAGCCGGTGCCCAGCCGTGCGGCGAGGTGACCGCCGGCGGAGAAGCCCATCACGCCGATGCGGTGCGGGCGGATACCCCACTCGCCAGCCCGGTGCCGGATCAGCCGCAGTGCACGCTGCGCGTCGGCCAGCGCCGCTTCGCGGTCCGCACGGCCCTCGCCTGGCAGGCGGTAGCGCAGCACGAACAAGGTGGTGCCGCCCTGTTCGGTAAAGGCCGGCACCAGCGCGGTGCCTTCCTTGTCGAGCACGACACGCTGGTAGCCGCCGCCGGGGATGACCAGCAGCGCGTCGCCATTGGGCCGTGCCGGGCGGTGGACGACCAGATAGGGCGTGCTGACGTGGTCGATGTAGCGGTCCGGCAGGGCAGGGTCGGCGCTGCGTTCGACGATGCGACGCGGCGAGGGCAATGGCTTGTCCCCCGGTGCCAATCCATCCGGCCACAGCGCGATGCGGTCGGCCGAACCCACGGCCGGCTCGCCGTCCGGCGTGCTCTGGGCGAATAGCGGGGCGGTCAGTACGAAAAGATAAAAAGCCAGTAAATACAGAAGATTACGTATTGTGTGTGGGAGCATGTTGGATCCGGCATGGCAGGGGATCGTCGCTTCTGGTGCACTGCACATTGTCAGATGACACCGGTTTACCTTATACAGCCAACCAGGCAACTGTCGATTGGCAGTGCAACAAAGACATCAGGAGAGTCACTTGAGCAACGACCCAGGCAGTCAGCACCCGTCGGATACCGGGCTGGACGACATTGCCCGCAGTTTTGTGGAAGCCCGCCGCCAGGGACGTTCGCTTCCGGATTTTCCCGGCACGATCCCGGATGATCTGGTGACTGCCTACCGCGTGCAGGACCTGGCCATCGGCCGCTGGGACGACGTGGTGGTGGGCTGGAAGGTGGGCTACATCGCGGCCGAGCGCCGTGATGGCTCCGGCGACGAGCGTCTGCTGGGCCCGATTTTCCAGCGCAATCTCTGGAATGCTACCGGTGCCATCGTGGATATCCCGGTGTTTTCGGCCGCCGGCGGCTTTGCCGCGGTGGAGGCCGAGTACGTGCTGCAGCTGGAGGCCGACGCGCCGGCGGACAAGCTCGACTGGACCCCGGAAGAGGCCGAGGCGCTGCCGGCCCGCCTGTTCATCGGTGTGGAAGTGGCCAGCAGCCCGCTGGCGACGATCAATATCCTGGGGCCGCGCGTGGTGGTGTCCGACTTCGGCAACAACAACGGGCTGGTGCTCGGCGCGGAGATTCCGGACTGGACCCGGCGTGACGAACCGGACCTGCGCGCGGAAACCCTGATCGACGGCACGGTGGTCGGCACCGGCGGTGCCACCCACCTGCCCGGTGGCCTGCGTGCGGCCTACGCGTTTGCACTGTCGCGTTCGGCCAAGCGTGGCCGGCCGTTGAAGAAGGGCGACCTGATCGCCACCGGCAATGCCACCGGCATCCATGACATCCGCGTGGGCCAGCAGGCCTTGATCCGTTTCGCCGGTTGCGGCGAGATTTCGTGCAGGGCCGTGCCCGCCGGGTGATCCCGCGGCAACCACAGACAGCGCGGGAGGGCGCAATGGTTACTCGACGAGGTTTTCTCACCAGCAGCCTGGGAGCACTGGCCGTACCGATGCTGGCGGCCTGCTCGGCCGGCGGCAAAGGCACGGTTGCCGGCGGACAGCTGCTGACCGCCAGCGACGTGCACGTGGCCGACTACCCCACGGTCACGGCGGTGAAGTGGATCGGCCAGCAGCTGGAGCAGCAGACCGGCGGCCGGCTGCGCCTGAACCAGTACCACTCCGGCCAGCTCGGCCGCGAGTCCGAGGCGATCGACATGGCCCGCTTCGGTGCCATCGACATCACCCGCGTGTACTCCGGCGCGTTGAACAATGCCTTCCCGCTGACCCGGGCCCTGTGCCTGCCGTACGTGTTCGACTCGGTGCAGCACATGCGGCGTGCGCTGGACGGTGGCATCGGCGATGCGGTGCTGCGCGGCTTCGAGAGCCGCGGGCTGGTCGGCCTGGCGGTCTATGACTCCGGTGCACGCAGCTTCTACAACACCAAGCACCCGATCGTCGAACCCGGCGACCTGCACGGGTTGAAGCTGCGCGTGGCCAGCTCGGACATCTTCCTGCAGCTGATGCGCATGTTCGGGGCGAACCCGACGCCGATGTCGCTGGGCGACACGTTTTCCGGCATGGAGACGCACATGATCGACGGCGCCGAGAACAACATGCGCAGCTTCCACTCCAGCCGCCATTTCGAGGCGGCGCACTACTGGTCCGAGAGCCAGCATTCGTATGCGCCGGACATCCTGCTGATGTCGCGCCGCAGCCTGGACGCGCTGTCCCCGGCCGACCGGCAACTGCTGCTGGAGCTGGCGCGGCAGTCGGTGCAGGTGATGCGCCGGGAGTGGGATGCCTCCGAGGACAAGGCGCGCGAAGCGGTGCTGGCCTACGGCGTGAAAGCCAATGCGGTGGACATGCCGGCCTTCCGCGAAGCGGCGGCACCGCTGCTGCGCGACTACCTGAAGCAGGCGGACATCGCCGCGCTGCACCGTCGCATCCGCGACTTCGCCTGAGGACCGCGCCACGATGTCTGATACCAACGAAACCACGGTGACGACGGGCTTCCAGCGCGTGCTGGAACGGCTGGCCGACGTCGTCATCCATATCGCCGTGCTGGCCCTGCTCGGGCTGGTGGTGGTGCAGGGCTGGCAGGTCTTCGCCCGCTACGTGATCAATGATTCGCCCAGCTGGACCGAGCCGGTGACGCTGCTGTTGCTGAGCACGGCGATGAGCCTGGGCGCAGCGGCCGGCGTGTACACCAACCGCCACTTCGGCTTCTTCCTGCTGGCCGACTACATCAACCCGGCGATCAAGCGCGTGATCGATGCACTGGTGCCGCTGATCATCGCCGTCATCGGCGGCTTCATCGCCTGGTGGGGCTGGGTGCTGTGGCTGGACGGCCTGCACATCAAGACCGCCGGCGCCAACCTGCCGCAGAGCGTGAACTACCTGCCGTTGAGCATCGGTGGCGCGCTGATGGCGGTGTTCGCATTGAACCGGATGGCGCAGGCATTGCAGGCCGGCGCGGGCAGTGCCGGCACCGCTGAAGGAGACCGTTGAACCATGGGTATCGCAATCCTCTTCGCCGTGTTCGGCGTGCTGCTGCTGATCGGCGTGCCGGTCGCCTATGCGCTGGCCGCCGCGGCACTGGCCACCCTGTTGTACCTGGACCTGCCCAGCATCGTGCTGGTGCAGCAGATCTCCGCCGGCACCGGCTCGGCCTCGCTGATCGCCATTCCACTGTTCATCTTCGCCGGTGAAATCATGATGCGCGGTGGCATCTCCGAGCGCCTGATCTCGCTGGCCTCGTCGCTGGTCGGGCGCATGCGCGGCGGCCTGGGCCAGGTGTCGATCCTGTCCTCGCTGTTCTTCGGTGGCGTGTCCGGCTCGGCGATCGCCGACGTCTCGGCGGTGGGTGGCACGATGATCCCGCAGATGGTCAAGCGCGGCTACGACCGCGACTTCGCGGTCAACGTCAGCATCACCGCGGCACTGGTGGCGCTGCTGGTGCCACCGTCGCACAACCTGATCCTGTTCTCGGCCGCGGCCGGCGGTGGCCTGTCCATCGCCGACCTGTTCGCCGCGGGCATCGTGCCGGCCTTGCTGATGACGGTGGTGCTGATGGTGACCGGCTACGTGGTGGCGCGCCGTCGCGGCTACGGCGTGGAAGCCTTCCCGGGCATGCGCGCGGTGCTGCTGCGGCTGGTCGCGGCGCTGCCGGGCCTGGGCCTGGTCGGCCTGATCTTCTTCGGCATCCGCGCCGGCATCTTCACCGCGGTGGAGTCGGCGGCGATCGCGGTGGTGTACGCGCTGCTGGTAACCACCGTGCTGTACCGCCAGCTGCGCTGGAAGGAGTTCATGGCCACCGTGGTGCATGCCGCGCGCAGCACCGGCGTGATCCTGTTCGTGATCGCCACCGCGGCGGTGTTCGGCTGGTTGCTGGCCTACCTGCAGGTGCCGGCGGCGGCGGTGGAGTTCCTGCAGTCCTTCGCGCACAGCAAGTACATGGTGCTGCTGATGATCGTGGTGATGCTGCTATTGCTGGGCACCTTCATGGACCTGGCCCCGATGATCCTGATCTGCACGCCGATCTTCCTGCCGGTGGCCAAGGCCTACGGCATCGACCCGATCCACTTCGGCCTGGTGCTGGTGCTGACCGGTGGGCTGGGCCTGGTGACGCCGCCGGTGGGCTCGGTGCTGTTCATCGGCACGGCGATCGGCAAGATCACCGTCGGTGAGAGCATGAAGACCATCTGGCCGTTCTGGCTGGCCGGCCTGGGCGTGCTGCTGGCGGTGACGTTCTTCCCGGAGATGTCGTTGTGGCTGCCGGCGCTGCTGCGTAGTTGATGCCGCCGGGCAGGTGCCCGCCGGTGGTGGCTGCCGGAGGCATGTCGCCCGCGGGATGGGTACAGCACGGCGGCGCGCCCCGTTCAGATGGCGCGCCGCGACTGCCCTCACAATGTGGCGGGGATCAAACGGGCATCGGTGCAGGCCATGAGCCTGCCGCCGGCAACGCCGGGGTGCCTTCCCGCAACGCCCACACCCGCGCTCTGGAACGAGCGCGGCCCGATAGAATGACTGCATTGAACGGTTTCAAGGACCTCGCCTTGCGCAAGAAGACCGACGTCGACGCCCCGGCCCACAACCTGGGCCGACCCGCCACGATCAACGACATCGCACGCCTGTCCGGTGTCTCCAAGAAGACGGTGTCGCGGATCATCAACAACTCGCCGCTGGTGCGCAAAGACACCCGCGAGAAGGTCGAGGCATTGATGCGTGAGGTGGGCTACGCGCCCGACCCGTTGGCCCGTGGCCTGGCGTTCCGGCGTTCGTTCCTGATCGGCATGGTCTACGACAACCCCACCGCGCAGTACGTGGTGGACATGCAGAACGGCGCGCTGGACGCGCTGCGTGGCTCCAGCTTCGAGCTGGTGGTGCACCCCTGCGACACGCGCAGCCCCGGCTACATCGAGGGGGTGAAGCGCTTCGTGCAGCAGCAGAAGCTGCACGGGGTGATCCTGGTGCCGCGTGCCTCCGAGGACCAGGCGCTGGCCGACATGCTCGACGAGATCGGCTGCCGCTTCACCCGCATCGCCGCGTTGCCGCTGGATGACACCTCGCAGATGGTGATCACCCACGACCGCGACGGCGCCGCCGAGGCCGCCGACTACCTGCTGTCGCTGGGCCACCGTGACATCGCGCTGATCACCGGGCCGACCGCCTACCGCTCCGCGCACGAGCGCACCGCCGGCTTCATCGAGGCGTTGCAGAACCGCGGCATCGAGCTGCCGCCGGCGCGCATCATCGAGGCCGGCTACACCTTCGAGTCGGGCGTGGCCGCGGCCGAGAAGCTGCTGCTGGGCAAGCAGCGGCCGACCGCCATCTTCACCGGCAACGACGAAATGGCCGCCGGTGTGTACAAGGTGGCCATGCGTGCGGGCATCAACATCCCGCGCGAGTTGTCGGTGGTGGGGTATGACGACAGCCCGCTGGCCTCGCGGCTGTGGCCATCGCTGACCTCGGTGCGGCGCAATACCCGCGATACCGGGCGCACCGCTGCGGCGATGCTGATCCAGCCCGAGGGCAAGAGTGCCCTGCCGCTGGCCAGCGTGCGCCCGCACCTGGTCGTGCGCGATTCCTGCCAGCCACCGCAGGACTGACCCCCCAAGTAATTGTTCCAAAAGGAAAACGCTTATTCTTGCGGCGCAAAATGACACCGGTTTCCATAACCGCTAGAATCGTCCCGAACCCGCCCTGGAGCCCTGCTCCCGGGCCGGCCGGACCCCGCCGCGGCAGGCGCCAAACGCAGCCACCGCAACCCCTCCGGCCACGCTGCCGGCAGCAACCCACGAACCACCGCTCAGGGAGAGGAACACCATGACGAATCCATTCAGTCTCGAAGGCAAGGTCGCACTGGTAACCGGTGCCAATACCGGCCTGGGCCAGGGCATCGCGCTGGCGCTGGCCGCCGCCGGTGCCGACATCGCCGGTGCCGGCATCGTCCCGGCCGAGGAGACCGCCGGGAAGGTGCGTGCGCTGGGCCGCCGCTTCCTCAACATCGAGGCCAACCTGATCAGCATCGAACCGGTCGAGCGCGTGGTCGCCGAGACCGTGGCCGGGCTGGGTGGCCTGGACATCCTGGTCAACAACGCCGGGCTGATCCGCCGCGCCGACGCGGTGGAGTTCAGCGAGAAGGACTGGGACGACGTGATGAACGTGAACATCAAGTCGGCGTTCTTCATGAGCCAGGCCGCGGGCAAGCACTTCATCGCCCAGGGCAGCGGCAAGATCATCAACATCGCCTCGATGCTGTCCTTCCAGGGCGGCATCCGGGTGCCGTCCTACACCGCCTCCAAGAGCGGCATCGCCGGCATCACCCGCTTGCTGGCCAATGAGTGGGCCGGCAAGGGCGTGACCATCAATGCGATCGCGCCGGGCTACATGGCCACCGACAACACCGCGCAGTTGCGCGCCGACGAAGACCGCAACAAGGCCATCCTGGACCGCATCCCGGCTGGCCGTTGGGGCAAGCCGGAAGACCTGGGTGGCACCGCGGTGTTCCTGGCGTCCAGTGCGTCGGATTACGTCAACGGCGCGATCATCCCGGTCGATGGTGGCTGGTTGGCGCGCTGAGGGTTGAAGGTGATGAGGTGACGGCTGGAAGGCCAGAGCCAAGGCGTCAAACGCTGAAAAGCTGGAAGCGCCCTCACCCCTACCCCTCTCCCGCATGCGGGAGAGGGGAGAGCAATAGCCGAAGCCGAAGCCGAAGCAACTGCCAAAGCCAAAGCAACTGCAATAGCCGAAGCCGAAGCCGAAGCCAAAGCGACAGCCCAGGCAGCAATCGCGAGCTGCACGGATTTCCCTTCTCCCGCGTGCGGGAGAAGGTGCCCCGAAGGGGCGGATGAGGGAAGCCCCGCTTTGGCTTTCAACTCATCAACAACAACGTTTCCCATACAAGAGAGTCATGCAATGAAGATCGCGTTGATGCAGGAATTCAGCCAGGCCGCCAAGAACCCGGTGGTGCTGGAACAGCTCAACACCGTGGCCGCCGCACAGGGCCATGACGTGTTCAACGTGGGCATGGACGGTGACAACGACCACCGCCTGACCTACATCCATCTGGGCATCTGCGCCGCGTTGCTGCTCAACGCCAAGGCCGTGGACTTCGTGGTCGCCGGCTGCGGTACCGGGCAGGGCGCGATGATGTCGCTCAATGCCTGGCCGGGCGTGTACTGCGGCTACTGCATCGAGCCGACCGATGCGTTCCTGTTCGCCCAGGTCAACAATGGCAACGCGCTGTCGCTGCCGTTCGCCAAGGGCTACGGCTGGGGCGCGGAGATCAACATCCGCTTCATCTTCGAGAAGGCGTTCGCCGGTGAGCGTGGCCAGGGCTATCCGGCCGAGCGCAAGGAATCGCAGATGGCCAATGCCGGCATCCTGGCGCAGGTGAAGCAGGGCGCGTCGAAGGACTTCGTCGAAGGCCTGAAGGCCATCGACCAGGAGCTGGTGAAGCAGGCCGTGGGCGGCGAGCGCTTCCAGAAGGCGTTCTTCGACAACGCCCAGGACGCGGACATCGTGGCCTACGTGAAGGGCGTGCTGGGCAAGTAAGCGCCTGGTGTCGCGGTAATGCCCTTGCGGGCGGACAAGGGCGCCGGGCGGCGCCCTTGTTGTTACCGGTTGCGGGCGTGGAACCGCAGTGAGGTTGCCGGCTCCGGATCAGGGGCCGGCTTCGCGCCCGAGGGCGCTCCTACATGGCCGCCAGGCGGTCGGAGGCGTCGCTTTGATGAAGCTCATTTCTTCCTGCTTGCTCCTGCTGTGCATGGCGGGCAACGCCGTTGCCGCAGATGCGTCGCATGCGGTCTTCATCGCGGGTGATTCCACCGCGGCCAGCTATGGCCCGGAGCGTGCGCCGCAGGCGGGGTGGGGGCAGATGCTGCAGGGCTGGCTGGATCCGGCGCGATGGCAGGTGCACAACCATGCGGTGGGTGGACGCAGCACGCGCAGCTTCATCGCCGAGGGGCGGCTGGACGCGATCGGCCACGCCTTGCGCCCCGGTGATGTACTGCTGATCCAGTTCGGCCACAACGATGCCAAGTTCGAGGACCCCAGCCGCTACACCGCGCCGGACGGCGACTACGTGATGTTCCTCGAGCGCTACGTCGCCGTGGCGCGGGAGAAGGGGGCCACGCCGATCCTGGTCACACCGGCGGCACGGTTGCTGTACGACTTCGGCGCGCTGCTGGACACGCATGGTCGCTATACCCAGGCCATGCAGCGCGTGGCGCGCGAGCGGCAGGTGGCGCTGATCGATCTCAATGCCCGCTCGATGGCGTGGATCCGCGCGCTGGGCGAGCAGGGGGCCAGGCCCTACTTCATGTTCGTGCCGGCGCAGGGCAAGGCGGACGGCACCCACTTCAGCACCGCCGGCGCGACCGCGGTGGCCTGCCTGGTGATGCGTGGCTGGGTCGAGCTGCAGCCGCGGATGCGGGAGGGGCTGCAACGCGACATCGATTGCGGCGCGATCAGTGCACCGCCACCGCCCGCCGCCACGACGGCAGCCGCCGCCGCGCCCGTGGCTCCGGCCAAAGCAGCGGTCGACGCGCACGGCTCACGGGTGATCCGCGAGCAGGACATTGCCCGCACCCAGCCCGGGCCGCATGGCGGTGCCGGCCCGACCACTGCGTATTCCTTCTTCGCCGAGGTCGGGGACCTGCCGTTCGTGCTGCGCAAGCGCGTGCTGCACAAGGGCGCAGGCATCGGCCTGCACCCGCAGCACAAGGACGAGATCTACTACATCGTCAGCGGGCGTGGCCTGTACGTGCTTGACGGCCAGCAGTACGAAGTGGGCCCCGGCCACGCGCTGCTTACCCGCAGTGGCAGCACGCATGCCCTGCAGCAGACCGGCGACGAGGACCTGGTGGTGATGCTGGCGTATCCGACGACCCGGTAGCCCTCGCGGGCATCAGGGCGCCTGGAGGGCCCATGGCTCCTTTTCCAGGCGTTGCGCCAGGTAGTCGATCAGTGCCTGCACGCGTGTGGGCCGGCGCAGGCCCGGCGGGGTGACGATGCTCAGCGCCAACGGTTCGACCTTCCAGTCGTCCAGCGCCGTTTCCAGCCGTCCCGCGCGCAGGTCTTCCCAGACCAGGAATTCCGGCTGCAGCGCCAGCCCAAGACCGGCATGCAATGCGGGGGCGAATACTTCGGCGTTGTTGGCCTGCAGTGGGCGCGGCACGGTCTGCGCGAACTCGCCGTGGCGTGCGTGGCGGAAGCGCCAGGTGTTGCCGCCGCGCGTGTAGCTGTACTGGAAGCCCCGGTGCCGGGCGAGGTCGCGCGGATGCCGGGGCCGGCCATGTGCGGCGAAGTAGGCCGGTGCGCCCACCAGCAGGATGCGGACCTGGCACAGGCGCCGCGCGCGCAGGCTGGAATCGGCCAGGTTGGTGATGCGCAGGGCCATGTCGAAGCGTTCGGCGACCATGTCGACCATGTCGTCGCTGAGCTGCAGGTCCAGCTCCACGTCCGGATGGGCCTGCATGAACGCCGGCAGCAAGGGGGTCAGCCGGGCCACGCCGAAGGACATCGGTGCGGCGACGCGGATCAAGCCGCGCAGCGCGGTGGAGCGCTCGGCGACCTCCGATTCGATGGCTTCGCCCTCATCGAGGATGCGCACGGCGCGCTCCAGGGCGCCCTGGCCGGCGTCGGTCAGCGAGACCCGGCGCGAGGTGCGGTGCAGCAGGGCCGTGCCCACGCGCGCCTCCAGCCGGGTGATGGCCTTGGAGACAGTGGCCTGCGACAGCGACAGCTCCTCGGCGGCACGGGCGAAGGAGCCGGCTTCGGCCACCTTGGCGAAGATGGCCCAGGCTTCGAGATCGGGCAGGCGGCTCATCGGGCATCCGGGGCAGGGCGTTGCGCGCAGTATCGCAGAAATGGAAAGCATGACTTTCCATTGTTTCTATTCTCTGCATTGCGGGGCAGGCCTAGACTGGCGCCCATCGACAAACCACTGTTTCCCAGGAGAACGCCATGATTGAACGTCGCCCGTTTGCCAGCCTTGGTGGAGCCAATCATGGTTGGCTCGATGCCAAGCATCATTTTTCCTTCGCCGAGTACCACGACCCCAAGCGCGTGAACTGGGGTGCGATGCGGGTCTGGAATGACGACACCATCCAGCCCGGCACCGGCTTCCCGCCGCATCCGCACGCCGAGATGGAGATCATCACCTACGTGCGCGAGGGTGCCATCAGCCACCAGGACGACCAGGGCAACAAGGGCCGCACCGAGGCCGGCGACGTGCAGGTGATGAGTGCCGGCAGCGGCATCCGCCACGCCGAGTACAACCTGGAGCCGGGCATCACCCGCATCTTCCAGATCTGGATCTTCCCGGATGAGCGCGGTGGCAAGCCGTCGTGGGGCACCAAGCCGTTCCCGAAGGGCGAGCGCAGCGGCCGCTTCGTGACGCTGGCCAGCGGCATCGAAGGCGACGACGACGCGTTGCCGATCCGTGCCAATGCGCGGGTGTCCGGTGCCACGCTCAAGGCCGGTGAAAGCACCGAGTACCGCTTCAACGACGCCAGCCGCCACGGCTACCTGGTGCCCAACACCGGCAAGGTGGAAGTGAACGGCGTGCCGCTCGATGCACGTGACGGCGCCGCCATCACCGGCGAGGACAGCATCACCATCCGCGCGCTGGAGGATTCGGAGCTGGTGCTGGTCGATACCGCCGCGCTATAAGCCGGTTTCAAGGACCCGCCGTTGCCGCGACCGCAAGGCCGTGGCAGCGGCGTCTGGCCGTCACGCGGGCGGGTGCGGAGCAGGGGAGGCGACGAAACACCGGTTCACGACGAGCCTTTCGGGCGTCCCGCACTGGCAGGGCCAGCGGCCGGTTCGTTGCAGATTGGGCTCTGCAACCAAGAGGGCGTCATCGGGGGGATGACGTGACGGGCGAGCCGTCACGTGCAGCCTTTCATCCCTGATGTGTAGACGGCGTGGTGAAACGCCAACCGGTCCACAGTAATTGGCCCCCTGTGCGCATTCATGCGCACAGGGGAGGCGTGCGTGGTGCCTGCCGGGATGCAATCGCGGCCTATGGCGCCGGCTTCTTCTTCCGCGGGGCGGCCTTGCGCTTGCTGGCGCTGCGGCTGGGCTCGGGCGCGGTGTCGTTGCCGCTGAGCGGCTCCATCCAGGTAAGCACGTCGACGTAGGCGATGAAGTGCTGCAGGTAGTCCGGCGAAATCTCCTGCATCAATGCCATGGCACGGTAGGTGAGCACGCTGGAATGCAGCGGGCCGGCGTCTTCGGGCAGGGCATCCAGGCACTGCCGCAGCAGGCTCTCGATGCGGATGCGGCCCCACAGTTGCTGGAACTCGTCCAGTACCGGCAGCGCGGTGCCGTCGCCGGTGTCCTCGGCCGCCGCCTCGGTGCGGCCGGCCGCATTCAACGGCAGTTGGTACTGCAGCGGCTCGGTGGTCAGCAGCGTGATCAGCTGCCGCAGCGGACTGGGGGCGTCCTCGCCGGCGGCCGTGTCCGGTACGTGCCGCTGCACGATCCCGGCGTAGTCGTCGAGCAGCTGCGACAGGCGCGCTTCCAGCTGCGTGCGGACCGCGCCGTCGTAGGCACCGGCACGGCGGGCAAGTGCGTCGATCAGGCCAAAGCGCAGCGGATCGATGCGGTCGGCGCCCTGGGTGCGCCACGCATCCAGCCGTGCGTGCACCGCCGGATCAGCGGGCATCGGCCTTGCCATCGGTGTGCGGCCGCGGAATCGGTGCGATCTCGACGCGGCGGTTCTTCGCACGCCCGGCCTCGTCGTCGTTGGGGCTGACCGGCTGCTCGGCGCCGAAGGCCGCGGCGAACACCGACGCCGACGGCACGCCATCGGCGATCAGGGTGCGGGTGACGGTGAGCGCGCGCGCGGCCGACAGTTCCAGGTTGTCGGCGAAGCGGGCATTGGCCACGCGCACCGGCTGGTTGTCGGTGAAGCCGCTGACCATCAGGATCTCCTCGCGTGCGTGCAGGTACTCACGCAGCGGGCCGGCGATGCTCTGCAGCAGTTCGCGGCCTTCCGGTTGCAGCTGGTCGGAGTTGAGCGCGAACAGCACGCTGCCGCTGATGCCGATGCGGCCGTCGATGACGGTGATGCGGCCGGCGGCCATCGGCGCGGCCAGCGCCTGCTCCAGCGTCTTGAGCTTGGCGGTCTGCGCCTGGCGCTGCTTCACTTCCTCGTCCAGGCGGTTGTGCAGCAGCAGCTGGATGCCGATGACGCTGGCCAGGATCAGCACGAATGCACCCAGCAGCACCGACATCAGGTCGCCGAACGCGGCCCAGGTGGTGGCGGTGGATTCGGCGTCGAACTCGATCTCGTCGCTCATGCCACTCAGGCCCCGCTGCCGTCGCGGGCTTCGGCCAGCTGTTGCAGCTCACCGATGATCTGCTTCTGCGAGAGCATGCTCAGGTCGATGACCTCGCGCGCCTGGGCGACGTAGTAGGCCAACTGTTCGTCGCTGCGTGCCAGCGACTTGTCCAGCGCGGTCTCGATCAGCTGCAGGCGCTGGCTGAGCGCCTCGCTGGACTGGCCGAACAACTGCACGGCGGTGCCGAACGCATCGCCCAGGCTGGCCATTTCCACCGCGCTGGTGGTGACCTGGGCCGCGGCGCCGTCCAGGCGGGCGGTCTGGTCTTCCAGCTGCGCGCTGAAGCGGTTGCCGACGCGCTCCAGCAGGTCGGCCGAGGTGCTGACCAGGGCATCGACGGCGCTGCGCTGTTCGGTGGAGGCGTGGTTGACCGCGTCGAGCAGGGTTTCCAGCGTGGACAGCAGGCGGCCGCGTTCCTCCAGCATCGCGGTGTCGCGGACCATGCTGTCGGACAGCTTCTGGCGCAGCTCGGCGACCACTTCGGCGGCCGCGCGCGGTGCTTCGGAAGCGGTCTGCACCAGCCGCGAGATCTCGGCCAGGGTGTCACGCGCATGCGCCTGCGACTGCTCGCCCATGGCCTGCGCGGTCTGTGCCAGCGTGTCGCAGATCTGCTGCTGGCGGGCGGCGACCTGCGCGCCGTTGTGCGTCCAGCTCTGGTCCAGCCGTTCGACCATCGCCGACAGGGCCTGCGACCAGTTGCCCAGGCGTTGTTCGTCGCGTGCGGCGAAGGCGGCCTGCAGTTCGTCGTGCGACTGCCGCAGCGCGTCGACCAGCGAACGGGCGTGGCCCTGGAAACTGTCCGAAGCGGCGAGCAGCGCCTGCTCGTTGCGCTGGGCCAGGGCATCGTGGGTGCCGTGCTGCAGGGTGAGTGCGGCGTTCCAGGCATCGGCGGTGCGCCGGGTGTTGTCTTCCATGCGTGCGGCGACGCCGTCGACCAGGGCGCTCGCGCGCTGCTCGAAGCCGGTGCTGAACTGCTGCAGGGCCTGCTGCAGTTCGCCGGTCAGCGCGGCGTTGGCGCGTTGCTGTTCGGCCAGTGCGGTCTTCCAGCTGTCGCTGGCACCGGCGGCGGCCTCGCGGGCCACGGTGTTGAGGCCGTCGAGCTGCTTCTGCACCGCATCGTCGATGGCCGCATGCAGGGCGTTGGAGCGTTCGGCCAGCCCCTGCATGGTGGCATCGACCACCGGTTGCAGGGCCGTACCCACCGCGTTGGCCTGGTGGCGGATGCCGTCCTGCATGGCGGCCTGCAGCGAGGCGGCCAGCTGCGTGTACGCGGCCTCGGTGCGCTCGTGGAACGCCTGCTGGTTGGCCTGCAGGCGTTCGTTGTTGCCGTGCTGCTGCTGTTCCAGGCTGCCCATCATCGCCTGCAGGCGATCGACCAGGGCCGGCATCAGCGCGTTCTGCTCCTGCAGCAGGCGGAAGGTTTCATTGCGCTGGAATGCCGGCGAATGCGCCTGCAGCTGGGCGGCGATGCCGGCATCCAGTTCCTGCACGGCCTGGGCGCGCTCACGGCGCAACAGCGCCGACAACAGGCCCAGCGCGGCCGAGCTGGCGACGCCGGCGATCGAGGTGCCGAAGGCGAAGCCCAGGCCCTTGACCGGAGCGGCCAGCGAGCTGCGGATGGCGTCCAGGTCGGTGGCGCTTTCCAGCGCCAGGCCGGTGCCGCGCAGCGTGGCCATCATGCCGAGCAGGGTGCCGAGCATGCCCAGCAGCACCAGCAGGCCGACCAGGTACGGGGTCAGGGCCGGGGCCGGCAGGCCGACGCGTTCGCCCTGCACGCGCAGGCGCACCGCGTTGCGCAGGCTGGGGGCCAGCCGCGACAGCCAGCCGTCCAGGTTGTCCGCGCCGTCGGCGATGGCCGGCAGTGCCTGCACCAGCGTGGTGGTGGCCTGGCGGTAGCGGAACAGCTCATACGCGCCGGCCAGGTAGCAGGCGGCGATGACCGCGGCGACCACCGCGGCCAGCGGGTGCGTGCCTGCATAGCCGACACCGATCCAGCACACGGCCAGCAGGCCCACGAGGAAGACGACGATTGCGACGAGGTTTCTGGACATAGGGAGCGGGTTACCGGGTGCGGAGCGCTGCAAGCAGGCCTTCGATGGGGTGGAAACGGACCTCCAGTTCCGCCAGCAGCGCGGTGCGCAGGTCCTGGAGAAAGAGGGCCGTGGTGGTGGCCGATGCCTGGGCATCGGCGCTGGCGGCGCTGTCATGCAGCCGCTGGTAGTGCAGGCCGAGCAGGGCCGGCACATGGGAAAGCAGGGTGTGTTCGCGCGGGCTGAGGGTGGCTTCCATCACCGCGTCGACCTCGGCCAGGCGGGCCTTGGCCGGGGACTGCCGGGCCAGCATGTCGCGCAGCCGGCCACGCAGGTTGCCGGTGGCGGTCTGCATGGCGCGTTGCTGGGCCTGGTAATGCTGCCGGTAGGGCGCGTACGGGTCGGGCGCGGCGGCATCGACGACGGGCGCGACCGGTGCGATCTCGGCATGGATGGCCTGGAGCAGGCGGTCCCGCACGCGGGTGCAGTCGGCGTCGTGGTCCTGGTCGAAGGTGGCGCCGTCCGGTGCGGGTGCAGGCGGGTTGTCCAGGGCGCGGGACAGGGTGATGGCGCGGTTCCAGTCAAACCACGTGGCCAGCCGCGCCGACACGTCCGGCGCCGTGGGCGAGGTGGCATCGTCCTTGAAGCGGGCCAGCAGGCGAATGAACGCCGGGCCCAGCACGGGCGCCCGTTGGGAAGCTTTCGCCATGGGTCCTGACTAAAAAATCAGCATTTTACATGGCGGGCGTGACTTCGCCCGGTCAGTGGTATTCAGGCGGTTGGCGGCTGGATTGATCTGGATCATTGTTGAGAATGATTCTTGTTCGTACAATGTCGCTCCATCAGCCGCTGCCGCGCGCAGTCAGCCAATCCTCGCCCCACCGCAGGTTGATGCCGTGTCCCTCCCTCGTTTCCGTGCCGCCCGTCCGGCGCTGCTGTCCATGGCCGTCGCCATGGCCCTTTCCCCCGTCACCGCCCTTGCCGCCGGTCCCGAGCTGGCCGAGGCCGCGGACCCGGCGCGGACGCTCGATGCCGTCCACGTCAACGCCTACCGCACCACCTCGCATGCTTCCAGCGCGACCAAGACCGATACCGCGGTGGCCGAGACCGCGCAGTCGGTCTCGGTGATCGCCCGCGAGGAGCTGGACGCCCGTGGCGTGCAGAACCTCAACGAGGCCATGCGCTACGTGGCCGGCGTGACCCTGGAGAGCAGCGGCATCGACAACCGCGTCGATGACTTCCGCATCCGTGGCTTCGATGCCGGCAGCTGGTCCAACAACGTCACCATTGACGGCATGCGCGCGCCGCAGGGCAGCCAGTGGAACCGCACCATGGTCGACAGCTGGAACCTGGAGCGGGTGGAAGTGCTCAAGGGCCCGTCGGCGGTGATGTACGGGCAGGTGGCTCCGGGGGGCATGGTCAACCAGGTCAGCAAGACGCCGACGCCCGACCCGCAGCAGGTACTGCGCCTGGGCATCGACGGCAACGGCCAGTACAACACCGCTTTCGACGTGGGCGCCGGCAGTGACGACAACCGCCACCTGCTGCGCCTGGTCGGCCTGTACCGCGATGGCCAGACCCAGATCGACCACACCGAGCAGAAGCACGGGTTCCTGGCCCCGAGCTACACCTTCCAGATCGCCGAACGCACACGCCTGACCCTGCTCGGCCTGTACCAGAAGGACGATGGCGGTTCGACCTACCAGTTCCTGCCGATGGACGGCACGCTGGTGGCCACGCCCCACGGCCACATGAAGAACACCACCTTCATCGGCGAGCCCGGCTGGAACACCTATGACCGCACCCTCTGGACCGCCGGCTATCTGTTCGAGCACAGCTTCAACGGCAACTGGACGCTGAGCCAGAGCGCGCGCCATACCGATGTCCAATCGCTGTTCCGCACCGTGGTGACCAATGGCGGCCTGAACGCCGATGGGCGCACCCAGAAGCGGCGCGCCACCTGGGGCGAGGGCGACTCCAAGGGAGAAACCGTCGATACGCGCATCACCGGCAAGTTCAGCACCGGCGTGGCCGAGCACACGTTGCTGATTGGCGTGGACTGGCAGAAGGCCGACTGGACCGGCGCGCGTGGCGCGATGGTCAACCCGCGCGACATCGACATCTTCAACCCGGTCTATTCCAACTACGCGCCGGTCACCACCAGCATCAGCTACTCCGGTGGCATCAACCGCCAGACCGGCGTGTACCTGCAGGACCAGGTTGCGCTGGACAAGTGGCGGCTGACCTTTGGTGGCCGTTATGACTGGACCCGTGACGACACCTGGACCCGCAGCTACGCCGTGGCCACCAACCGTTACGGTGCCCGCATTCCGACCCGCGGCGAGGAAGAAGCCTTCAGCGGCAACCTGGGCGTGCTGTACGTGGCCGACAACGGGCTGACCCCGTACCTCAGCTACGCCGAGTCGTTCCAGCCCTCGGGCAGCAACACCAACATGAGCTACACGCTCTCGGCGTTCGACCCGGTGACCGGCAAACAGTGGGAAGCGGGCATCAAGTACCAGCCTGCGTCCTTCGATGGGCTGTTGACGTTCTCGGCCTACGACCTGCGCCAGCAGAACATCCTCACCAATGACCCGGACCTCACGCACAACACCTGCGGCACCGCCGGCAACAGCCAGTGCCAGGTGCAGGATGGCGAAGGCCGCGTGCGCGGCGTCGAACTGGAGGGCCGCATCACCCCGCTGGAAGGCTTCAGCGTGATCGGTGCCGCCAGCTGGATGGATTCGGAAGTCACCAAGAGCAACAACGGCTACATCGGCAAGCAGCTGGCGATGGTGCCGGACTGGACCGCCGCGCTGTGGGCGGACTACACGTTCCAGGCCGGTGGCCTGGAAGGCCTGAGCCTGGCCGCAGGCGTGCGCTACAACGGCGAAAGCCATGGCGACAGCGCCAACCTGTACCTGATCCCGGGGTACACGCTGTGGGATGCGGCCATCCGTTACGACGTGGGGCAACACGGCGCGATGGGCACGCAGTTCGCACTCAACGTCAGCAACCTGGCCGACAAGCGCTTTGTCTCGACCTGCGGTGGCGTGTCTTCCTGCTACTACGGCACCGGCCGCACCGTCACCGCCACCGCGCGTTTCAGCTGGTGATGCAGCATGCGCCCATCGGGCAGGCCCCGGTGGGCGCCTTCATTGTCCCGCCATGAGCCAGACCGAATGAACGCCTTCCTCGAACCGCGTGGTGCCACCCCATGAACCTGCTGCTGGCACTCCTGGCGACCGTTGCCGGTAGCGCTGCGGCGATGCTGCTGTACGTCGCCTCGCCACAACAGCAACTGCGCGCTGCCGGGCCGTGGCCAACGCGGCATGCGTGGTGGCCGGGCAGCGTGCTCGCGCTCGTCTCGTTGCTGGCGATGTGGCCGTTGATGGCGCCGCTTGAAGCGATATCGGCGTGGTTGGTGCTGCTGACGCTGGTGTGGTCGATCGCACCCTTTCTGGGCGCATGGCGCGCCCGCGTACGCGCGCGGAGGTCCGCATGAGCGAAGCACGTGCGCGGCTGGAGAGCCGTCATTGGTTCGGCAAGACCTGTGCCGGCGTGGTGCTGGGCTTCGGCCTGGCACTGTCGTTGTCTGGCCTGTTCGCCTGGCTGGGACCGGACGGCATTGGCGCCGGCGGCGGCAAGAACCAGTTCACCATGTGGCTGATGGCACCGATCTGGGCGGCGGTGCTGTGCTTCGTCCATCTGTTCCGCGACAGCCTGCGCGCCTGGTTGTGGCTGGGCGCGGCCAATGTGGCCACGTTCGGGATGTTGGCGCTGGCGCGCTGGGTGATGGCGTGAGGATGCAGGCATGAAGATCCGCAGCGACATCATCAAGGTCTACAAGGACGTCCACATCTGGATCGGCATCGTCTGCGGGCTGATGCTGTTCATCGCCTTCTACGCCGGCTCGGTCACGATGTTCGAGAAGCCGCTGGAGCGCTGGGCCACGCCGCCTTCCACATTGGCCGCCGCGCCGTCGCTGGAGCGCGCCGATGCGCTGGTTGAAGCGGTGCTGGCCGAACATCCCCAGGCTGCGGCGCGCTACTTCATTTCGGTCAAGCCCGGTGCCGACCAGCCGGCGCGGGTGTACTGGCAGGAACGTGCCGGGGGGCGTCGCCAGTTCAAGGAGTACGGGGCGAGTTTCGGCGCCGACGGCAGCCTGCAGGTGGAGCAGACACGCAAGGCACCGGTGGTGCAGCTGGTGGATACCCTGCACCAGCTGGTTGGCCTGCCGTTCCCCGATGCGATCGCGCGGCCGGTCATGGGCGCGGTGGCATTGGCCTATGCCGTGGCGCTGGTGTCGGGCCTGATCGTGCTGCTGCCGACGTTGACCAAGGACGTGTTCGCGCTGCGCATCGGCAAGAACATCAAGCGCATGTGGCTGGACGCGCACAACGCGCTGGGTTTGTTCAGCCTGCCGTTCCACTTGGTGATCGCGCTGACCAGCGTGGTGTTCGCCTTCCATGACCCGTTCTACGGCGCGCAGGGCGCGGTGGTGTACCCAGGTGGCATCGAGTGGAACGAGGCACACGACGACGCGCCCACCGGCGCGCGCGTGCTGCCGGCGGCCGAACTGCTGCGTCGGGTGGAAGTGCAGTTGCCCGGCTTCGACGTGCAGGGCTTTGGATTCCAGCGCAAGGACGGGCATGTCGAGGCGACGGTGACCGGGCTGGACGTGCGCCATGGCACGCGCGCACGGCTGTACGCCAGCACGCACCTGGACCCGTACAGCGGGCAGGTGGACCCGCATGACCTGCCCGGCCACATGGATGGCTGGAACGGGGCGGTCAATGCGTTCTTCATGCTGCACTTCGGCAGCTTCGGCGGGAATCCGGTGCGCTGGCTGTACGTGCTGATGGGGCTGGCCGGCGCGGCGCTGTTCTACACCGGCAACCTGCTGTGGGTGGAATCGCGGCGACGCAAGCGCAAGGGGCCGGAAACGCCCGCGCAGAAACTATCGGGCTGGGTGCTGGGTTGCCTGACGGTGGGCGTGTCATTGGGTTGCGTGGCCGGCATCTCCGCCAGCCTCGCCGCAACCAAATGGTTGCCCGCGTTGGTGGCGGATCTGAAGGCGTGGCACACCGGTATCTACTACGCGGTGTTCGTGGCCGCGATCGGTTGGGCGTTCCTGCGCGGCGCATCACGCGGTGCGGTGGAACTGCTGTGGCTCAGCGCGGTGTTCACGCTGGCCATACCGCTGTCGAGCCTGGCCGGCGTGTGGGGCATCGGCGGGGCATGGAGCCACGCCGGCAGCTGGCCGGTGGACGTGACCGCGCTGGTGTCGGTGCCGGTGCTGTTGTACATCGCCCGGCGCACGCGCCTGCGCTTGCAGCAGGGCCATACCGACAGCATCTGGGCGCAGACCAGCCCCAACCCCGTGTAGAGCGCCGCCATGCTGCGCTGTGGTTGGGCCGGGACGGCGCCTGCCGAGCATGGCTCGGCACTACCGCCAGCACCCGGCAGCGCGAAAGGCGTGCGGATTTTCTGTCGGAGCGGCCTTGGCTGCGAAGCTGGAGATGCGTCGGCCAACGCCGACAAAGGGATCAATGCGGTTGCATGCTTCGCAGTAGCCTGAAGCGCGATATGTTTCGCGGCCAAGGCCGCTCCTGCAGCGTGCCTTTGCTCACCTGGCGTGGCGCTTGAGCAGGTCCAGCAGCACGTCGGCTTCGCTGGCGCGCTTGGTCGGGTCCTTCTCGGCGACGACATGGTCGTTCAGGTGACCGGCCATCACTTCCATCATCAGCCCGTGCATCGCGCCCTTGGCGGCGGCGATCTGCACCAGCACGGCGTCGCAGTCGTCGCCGGCTTCCAGCGCCTGTTCCAGCGCGGCCACCTGGCCGGCGATGCGGCGGGCCCGGGCGAGCAGCTTCTTCCTGTCACGTTGGATATGTGCCATGGTCGGAATCGTATACCCTATGGGGGTATATGAGAAGGCCGCCATGATGAACCTTGAAACCCTTGCCCAGTCCCGCCGGCACAGCCACGCCTTCAGCGACGGCAACCCGATGGCGGAGAAGAACACCCGCCGGGCCATGGCCCTGACGGTCGTGATGATGGTGGTGGAGATCGCCGGTGGCTGGTGGTTCAACTCGATGGCGGTACTGGCCGACGGCTGGCACATGAGCTCGCATGCCTTGGCATTGGGGCTGGCCGCGTTCGCATATGCCTGCGCGCGGCGGTACCGGGACGACCCGCGCTTCGCCTTCGGTACCTGGAAGATCGAGATCCTGGCCGGCTACACCAGTGCGATCCTGCTGCTGGGCGTGGCCGGGATCATGGCGTTCGAGTCGATCGCGCGGATGCTCAAGCCCAGCCCCATCCACTACCAGCAGGCCATCGCGATCGCGGTGGTGGGCCTGGCGGTGAACCTGCTGTGCGCGTGGTGGCTGCGCGACCAGCACGCGCACCATCATCATGGGCACGGTCATGACCACGACCACAGTCACCATCACGGACACGACCATCACCACCACCATCATGACCTGAACCAGCGCTCGGCCTACCTGCACGTGCTGGCCGATGCGGCCACCTCGGTGCTGGCGATCATCGCCCTGCTGGGCGGGCTGTACTTCAACGCGTCCTGGCTGGACCCGCTGATGGGCATCGTCGGCGCGGTGCTGGTATCGGCCTGGGCCTGGGGACTGATCCGCCAGACCGGCCGCGTACTGTTGGATGCGGAGATGGATGCACCGGTGGTGGCCGAGATCCGCGAAGCGGTGGAGCAGGGTGACGTACCGGCGCGCATCAGCGACCTGCATGTCTGGCAGGTGGGTCGTGGGCGCTTTTCCTGCGCGATGGAAGTGGTGACCGCGCCGGGTGTCGGTGCGGACGTGTTCCACCGCGCGCTGTCGATCCATGAGGAGATCGTGCACGTGACGGTGGAAATACGCAGCGCCGGCTAGGTGCGGCTGCTGCTGTTGCTTTCTCCCTTTCTTCGCGGAGCAACGGTGCAGGGCTGGAAGAGGGCGCGCGGTTGACGCGGTGATTGGGTCTGTCGTGAAAGGCACCCCTCCCCAGCCCCTGCTACGCAAGGGAGGGGGCGGTCATGCGTGCGCCTCAGATGATCCGCAGCGTGATGGCTTTCAGCACTGCCCGCGTACGGTCGCGGGTATCGAGCTTGTCCAGGATGGTCGATACGTAGTTCTTCACCGTGCCCTCGGCCAGGAACAGGCTGCCGGCGATCTCGCGGTTGCTGTAGCCGCCGGCCATCAACCGCAGTACCGCCACTTCCTTCTGGCTGAACAGCTCCTTCGGCGCGTCATCGGCGTGATAGCGGTAGCGCTGCCGCACCGGGTCGGTGCTGACCGGCTGCAGCAGGGGGGTGCCGGCGATGATGCGGTCGATGGCCTGGCGCAGGTCCTCCGGCGCGGCGTCCTTGAGCAGGAAGCCCTGTGCGCCGGCGTCGGTGGCGCGCAGCAGCAGGTCGCTTTCATCGAAGGTGGTCAGGAACAGGCAGGGCGTGGCGTCGCCGCGCTCGCGCAGTGCCTGCAGTGCCTGGATGCCGTCCATGCCGGGCATGCGGATGTCCGAGACGATCAGCTGCACCGGTTGATGCGGCAGCTGCTCCAGCAGGGCCTGGCCGCTGTCGGCCTCGAACACGATCTCCACGCCCTGCTGCTGCAGCAAGGCGCGCAGGCCGGCGCGGATCAGCGCCTGGTCGTCGACCAGGGCGATGCGGGGGCGGGTGTTCATGCCGGCAGCTCCACGTGGATGTGCAGTGCGCCGGTGGCGGTGCGTTGCAGTTCCAGCGTGCCATGCTGCTCCGCCACGCGCTCGCGCATGCCGGTCAGTCCGTTGCCTTCGCGCAGTTGGCCGCGCAGCCTGCCATCGTCGTGCATGTCCAGCAGCAATCTCCCTTCGTGTTGGTGCAGTGTCACCTGCAGGACCTGTGCTTCGCCATGGCGGGCGCTGTTGGTCAACGCTTCCTGCACGCAGCGCAGCAGGGTTTCGGCCTTGGCGGTGGTGCTTACCTGCACCGCCTCGTCCATCGCCAGGTGCAGGCGGGGCCGCGGCAGCGGTGCGGCCAGCGCACGCAGCGCGGTGGCGATGTCGAGCTGGCCGCCATCGCGCAGGGAATGCACCACCGCCCGGATGTCCCCCAGCAGTTCGGCCGAAAGCTGCTCGCACAGGGCCAGTTCGGCCGGCGCGTCGCTGCGCCCGGCCAGCGCGCGCAGCTGCAGGCGCAACGCGGTGAGCTTGTGGCCGGCCACATCGTGCAGTTCGCGCGAGAGCCGCAGCCGTTCGGCATCGCGCGAACTTTCCGCGAGCAGGGCGCGGGTGGCGAGCAGGTCGGCGTTGACCAGCGCCAGGCGGTCGCGTGCCTGCTCGGCGCTGTGCGCGTAGTGGGTGGTCAGCATGGCGAAGGCCTGGAAGCCGGCGAAGATCAGCACCACCACGCCGGCATGCGCGTGCACGTCGCGCAGGACCAGGTACATGCCCACGTTCACCGCGGCGATGAGCAGCAGCGTGATGCGCAGCGGCCAGGTGGCGGCGATCTGCGCGGCCAGCATCACCAGCAGGGCCGGCGCCACGCCGCTGTAGTGGGCCAGCCGGATCAGCGCCAGCGCGCTCACCGCTTCAACCAGCAGCAACACCTTGCGCTGCCAGGTCCGGTGCGGCAGCGCGGTGGCGACCAGGAAGGCTGCAAGGAACACCGCCGCGCAGCCCCAGCGCCACGGCAGCTGCGCGGCCTCGCCGTAGCGCAGGGTGAAGGCCACCGCCAGCCAGGTGAGCAGGCCGGCGAGGTTGAGGGGGTGGAGGAGTCCGCGCCAGCGCGGCAGAGGGCCGATTTCCATGCCGGCATGCTGGTGGCGCGCAACGCCGGCGGCAAGGGGGTGGATGCAGAAAGTGACTTCCGGCAGGGTCCGCGGGTGACCGCGGTGACTGCCCGCGCGCCGTCGCCTGCGCGAGCCTGTGTACCAGCCGTTGCATCCGGACGGCATTGCCTGGAGAGAACGCCGTCATGCCTGGATATTCGTTGATCGTCATGTTGCACGTGGTGGCCGGTGTGGTCGCGCTGGCCGGGTTCTGGGCCGCGGCGCTGATGAAGAAGGGCTCACCGCGCCACCGCCTGCTCGGCAAGGTGTACCTGGGGGCGATGGCCGCCATCGTGGTCACCGCAGTGCCGATCACCGTGCAGTTCGCCTTCTTCCGCCACCAGCCGTTGACCGCGCTGTTCCTGGCGTACCTGATCGCCATCACCGGCAATGCCAGCTGGCTGGCGTGGCGGGCGGTCACCGACAAGCGCGACTGGAAGCGGATGGTGGCGCGCGTGGGCTGGAAGCTGGCGTTGTGGCCGATGGTGCTGCTGGCAGGGGCGGTGCTGGTGGTGGGCGTGCAGCGCGGCCAGATGCTGTTCCTGGGCTTTTCGGTGATCGGCCTGTGGGCAGGCTGGCGCATGTGGAACTTCAGCCGCCGTGGCCCGGGGCGGCCGGACTGGGCGTTCCGCCAGCACTACCAGTCGATGCTGGGGGCGGGCATTGCCACCCATGTGGCGTTCCTGAGCATCGGCATGCGCCCGGTGTGGCAGTGGCTGCAGTCGCACACGCGCGTGCCGCCGCTGCTGATCGAGCTGTTCCCGTGGGCGGCGCCGGTGCTGGTGGCCGTGCTCATCGGCTACGGCTTGAACCGCAAGTACGGCGGGCGCCGCGGAGCCCGGCCGACGCCGTCGCCGCGGATGCAATCGCCGGCGGAGTGAGTGCCGGCGGCCGCGGTCCCCGGGAGCGTGGAGGCGCTGCGTGGCTCAGACGTCGCCGTCGCTGGCCCAGCCTTCGCCGGTGCCGCGCTGGAACACGCGGTCGCCGTCCTGCACGTCACCGGCCGGGAAGTGCTCCTGCGCGGCCAGCCGCGCGTAGATCGGGGTGAAGTCCGGGTCGGTGGCGGCCATCAGCTGCTCGAAGCCGTCGATCACGAAGTAGCTCTTCTGGAAGGTGTCGATGCGGTAGCGGGTGCGCATGATCCGCTCCAGGTCGAAGCCAATGCGGTTGGGCGCGGCCGACTCCAGCGAGTACAGCGATTCGCCCTTGGACGAGACGATGCCGGCACCGTAGATGCGCAACCCGTCGGCGGTGTTGATCAGGCCGAACTCCACCGTGTACCAGTACAGGCGGGTCAGGTTCTGCAGTGCCTCCGGGCCGATCGCATGCGCCTTGACCCCGCCACGGCCGTAGGCGGCCATGTAGTCGGCGAACACCGGGTTCATCAGCAGCGGCACGTGGCCGAACAGGTCGTGGAACAGGTCCGGCTCGGCGATGTAGTCGATCTGGTCCGGGCGGCGGATCCACCACGTCACCGGGAAGCGGCGGTTGGCCAGGTGGTCGAAGAAATCCAGTTCCGGCAGCAGGCCTTCCACGCCGACCAGGGTCCAGCCGGTGGCGGCCCCCAGCACTTCGTTGAGCTGGTCGAAGCGCGGGATCATGTGCTCGCTCATGCCCATTTCGTCCTGCGCGTCCAGGAACTCCTGGCAGGCACGGCCGACCAGCAGCTCGCGCTGGCGCTGGTACAGCGTGCTCCAGGTGGCATGGTCGTCGGCGCTGTAGCTGTCCCACGGCTGCTCCACCACGGCGGTGGTATAGACCGGCACGTAACCCTTGTCGGTCTGCTGGTGTTCGACGCGGCGCGGGTTGGCTTCCATGGCGGCAGCTCCATAAGGGAATAGATAACCGCATGGTAGGAAGCCTGCCGCGCAACAGGTTTGCGAAATTGCGCCGTCAGCGGCTCCTGGCGCAATATTGTTGCGGCAATTCAATGTTGCGGAGCAACAAACATGGCTTCAATCACATTTGATCGCACGGATCTTCGGCTTCTTGCCGAAATACAGCAGCATGGGCGCGCCACCAATGCCGAGCTCGCAGCACGGGTGAACCTGTCACCGTCCGCCTGCCTGCGGCGGGTGCAACGGCTGGAAGCGGAGGGTGTCATTGCCGGCTATGGCGCTCGCCTGGAGCCGCGCGCGATCGGGCTGGGCCTGCAGGCGTTCGTACGGGTGCAGCTGTCCAAGCACGGCCAGGCGGCCATCAATCATTTCGTGGAGGCGGTGCAGCTGTGGGATGAAGTGGTGGCCTGCCACGCGCTCACCGGCGACATGGACTACCTGCTGCACGTCTACGTGCGCGACCTGGACCACTTCTCGGCCTTCCTGCTGGACAAGCTGCTCGATGCGGCCGGCGTGGCCGACGTCAACTCCAGCTTCGTGCTGCGCACGGTCAAGGAGTTCCGCGCGCTGCCGCTGTCGCAGCTGGGGCGGGTTTGATCCTGCCCCTTCTCCTGACCCGGGAAGGGGCCATGGCCGTTCCCTCTGGCCAGGGGCCAAGGGGATCGGCTTGAAGCATCAACGCGCCGGGGCGCTGCAGTCCTTGACCACGCCGCGCAGCTTCTCGATGCGCGAACGGCTGTCCTGGCAACGCTGATGGGCTTCGGCCTGGGCGGCGGCGGTGCGGGCTTCGGCGGTGCGGATCGCCGTGGCCTGGGCCTGCTGCAGGCGGGCAACGCCGGCGCGGATCTGCGGCATCGCGGCCATCGCGGCCTTCTCGCCTTCCAGGATGGCGCGGCCGCGCTGCTCGAAATCGGCCGCACCGATGTCCAGCACCGCCGGGCGGATCACCACGTCGGCGCGGCCCAGCTCCTGCTCGCCCAGGCGCTGGCCCATGATGGTGATGGACTGGTTGACCGCACCGAGCAGGCTGGTCGGGCGCTGGCCGTTGGCGCGGCTGGAGATGTCCACGGCGATGACGAACTCGGCGCCGAGCTGGCGCGCGGCATCCACCGGCACCGGGCTGACCACGCCGCCGTCGACGTAGGTCTTGCCGCCGATGGTGACCGGTTCGAACACGCCGGGGATGGAGCTGGAAGCACGCACCGCCTGGCCGACGTTGCCGCGCACGAACACCGCGCGGTCACCGGTCTCCAGCTGCGTGGCGACCGCCGCGAACGGCTTGCGCAGCTGTTCGGCGGGCTTGTTGCCGACCTGGGCGTTGACGTAGTCCTGCAGCTTCTGGCCCTGTACCAGGCCGCCGGAGAACAGGCGCACGTCGCGGATGCTGGCCTCGTCCAGGGCCACGGCCTTCTGCTGCATCTGGAAGGCATCCATGCCGCTGGCGTACAGCGCGCCGACCACGCTGCCGGCGCTGGTGCCGGACACCACCACCGGCTCGAAGCCGTTGGCTTCGAGCATCTTGATCACGCCGATGTGGGCGAAGCCCTTGGCCGCGCCGCCGCCCAGCGCCACGCCGATCTTCACCGGCTTGAGCGGGGTGCTCGGTCGCGCCGCCTGCGGCGGCGTCGGCTTGGTGTTTTCACCACCGCATGCGGCCAGCAGGCCGAACAGGGCAAGGGACAGCAGCAGGCGGGCGTTGCGCGGCTTCATGATGAACAGGGGGCGTTGAAAAGGGCGCCAGCATAGCGCTTTGCGCCGGGCAGGGACCGTGCCGGTGGCCGCGCCGTTTAGGCGGGGCTTCGCTGGGCCAGGGGGCCCCGGCTCAGCTGTCGCCCAGGGGAAGCGCCAGGCCCACCAGCACCAGCAACCAGAACAGGCCGCCGAGCACCAGCCACAGCCAGTTCAGCGGCGTGAGCCGGGCATTGGCCGAGCCCGTCGGGTCGCCGCAGGCCAGGTTGGCCGCGCGCTGGGCCTGGACCATCGCCAGCGTGCCGCCGCCGACGGTCAGCATGGCCAATCCGAAACTCGGGCCCGGTGCCAGCATGGCATCCGGGAGGCGGCTGATGATCTGCCCGATGATCGCCGAGACCACGTACACCGTGGCCCACGTGCCCGGCGACCAGTCGTGGCGCTGGCCCGCGCGCCGCAGCCGGTGGTCGATTTCCTCGTTCAGGCCATGCGCGAAGAAGATGGCGAAGATGGCGCGCGGGACCGGCCAGATGTCCAGCTTCCGGTCGAGCTTGTGCAGCTTCCAGTGCCGCCAGAACCAGTACAGCGAATACAGCCCCACGGTGGCGATGGAAAGCAGCACCAGCTTGCGGAGGGACACCACGTAGAACGGCGGCAGTGCCGGGCGCTCGGCGGAGCGGGTTTCCAGTGGCACCTGTGGGGGTGCGTAGATGTAGATATTGTCGTGTGCGTCCATGCGTGGCCGGTTCCCCCCGGAAAACGAACGCGGAGGGTAGACAACCGGCCACGCACAGGCAAGGACGCCAGGCGTCGCCCGGGCAGGCACAGCGCCCCCGGGCCAGGGACCATGACGGCTTCAGAAGCGGTTGTCACCGTCCAGGATGCGGCCCAGCCCGCCCAGCACCGAGCCTTCGCCGCGGCTCTGGCCACCGCCCTGCGGGGCGGCGGCGAACATGCGGCCGGCCAGGCGCGAGAACGGCAGCGACTGCAGCCATACCTTGCCCGGGCCGGTCAGGGTGGCCAGGAACACGCCTTCGCCACCGAAGAACATGCTCTTCAGGCCGGCGACGCGGCGCACGTCCATGTCCACGCCGGCGTGGTAGGCCACCACGCAGCCGGTATCCACGTCGATGCGCTCGCCGGCGGCCAGCTCGCGTTCGACCACGCAGCCACCGGCGTGCACGAACACCCAGCCGTCGCCCTCCAGCTTCTGCATGATGAACCCCTCGCCGCCGAACAGGCCGGTCATCACCTTGCGCTGCAGGTGCACGCCGACCTGCACGCCACGGGCGCCGGCCAGGAAGCTGTCCTTCTGGCAGACCAGCTTGCCGCCGTGCTGGTCCAGCTTCATGGCCAGCACCGTGCCGGGGTAGGGCGCGGCGAAAGCGACCTTGGCCTTGCCCTGGCCGGTATGGGTGTAGACGGTGGCGAACAGGCTTTCACCGGTGATCACGCGCTTGCCGGCCGACAGCAGCTTGTCCATGAAGCCGCCGCCCTGGCCCTCGTGGCGGCCGTCGCCGAACACGGTGTCCATCTGCACGGAGGCGTCCTTGAACATCAGCGCGCCGGCTTCGGCGATGGCACTCTCGCCCGGGTCCAGTTCGATTTCGACGAACTGCATCTCATGGCCGACGATGCGGAAGTCGATATCATCGGCCCGGCTACGGTTGCCCCCGACCGGCGGCGGCATCGGCGGCGGGGCGGCCTGGCCGCCGAACTCGGCGATTTCGCCGACCGGCTGCCAGCCCTGCATGCCGGTCCGCCAGGCCAGTGCCTGGCGGTTGGCCTGGGCGTAGGCGCGGGCCGCTGCCTCATCGAGCGGGCCGACCCGGTCGGACTGGCCGGGAACATGGAAATACCACTGGGTCATGGCGCATCGCCTGGTGTGGGTAAGGAAGCCCAAGTCTATGCAGTGCGGTGGCTTTTTCACCCCTGACAGGCGTCATGCGTCTGAATACCTGAACGATTGCGATACGAATGTTGTACTGCAACAATTCCGTGCTAGGCGCAGTTCCCCATTCCTCCCAACAGGCCCTTCTTCGCCATGTCCCCGACCCGTACCGTCCGCGGCCGCTTCCCGGCTGCGCATCCGCTGTTCGTCGCTGTAGCCGCCCTGCTCCCCCTGGTCGCGATGGCCCAGGACGCCACCCCCGCACAGAAGGAAGCCGCCACGCTGGACGCCGTGAAGGTCACGGCCGCGCGCAAGGTGGAGAACATCCAGGACGTGCCGGTCTCGATCAGCACCGTCAGCGGCGAGAAGCTCGACGCGCTGGCCTCCGGCGGCACCGACGTGCGCTACCTGTCCGGCCGCGTGCCCAGCCTCAACATCGAATCCTCGTTCGGCCGTGCGTTCCCGCGCTTCTACATCCGCGGTTACGGCAACACCGATTTCCGCCTGAACACCTCGCAGCCGGTGTCGCTGGTGTACGACGACGTGGTGCAGGAGAACCCGATCCTGAAGGGCTTCCCGATCTTCGACGTGGAGCAGGTGGAAGTGCTGCGCGGCCCGCAGGGCTCGCTGTTCGGCCGCAACACCCCGGCCGGCGTGGTGAAGTTCGACTCGGTGCGCCCGACCCAGGAGTTCAACGGCTACGGCAAGGTCGGCTACGGCAGTGACAACCTGTGGAACGTCGAGGCCGCTGTCGGCGGCGCGCTGAGCGCGCGCTGGTCGGCCCGCGTGTCGGCGCTGTACCAGCGTCGCGACGATTGGGTGAAGAACACCGGCACCGGCCCGAACGACGGCCTGGAAGGCTATGACGAGTCCGCCGTGCGCGTGCAGTTCCTGTACGAGGGCGACAACTTCGAGGCGCTGCTGGGTGCGCACAAGCGCCACCTCAACGGCACCGCGCGCCTGTTCCGCGGCAACATCTTCAAGCCGGGCACGAACGACTTCGTCGCCGGCTTCGACGAGGACAAGGTGTCCATCGATGGCCTGAACCACTCCGAGCTGGACAGCAGCGGTGCCAACGCGCGCCTGAGCTGGGACTTCGGCAACCTCAAGCTGTCCTCGATCACCGGCTACGAAACCGTGGATACCTACAGCGTGGGTGACATCGACGGCACCTCCGGCCCGTACTTCACCCCTGAGGTGCCGTTTGCCTCCGAAACCGCCGATGGCATCCCGAGCCATTCGCAGTGGACGCAGGAACTGCGCCTGGAATCGCTCAACGACGGGCCGCTGAACTGGCAGGCCGGCCTGTTCTATTTCAAGGAAGACTACGACGTCGACAGCTACAGCTACGACACCACCAACGGCAGCAGGCAGGATGGCTTCCAGCGCATCAACCAGACCAACGATGCCTGGGCGGCGTTCGGTGGGGTGACCTTCCAGGCCACCGACAAGCTGGAGCTGCGCGCCGGCGCGCGTTACACCGTCGACAAGAAGGACCTGGTGGTCAAGGACTACTGGAACACCGGCTTCTCCCCGTGCGTGCTGTCGGCCAAGTGCGACCTGGCCGGCCTGCTCGCCGCCCAGCAGGCGGCCTTCGCCCGCGGTGACGCGGTGGACCCGTACCTGTCGGCCTCGACCAAGGACAAGAAGTTCAACTGGGACTTCTCGGCCACCTACGCCGTCAACGACACCGTCAACGTCTACGGGCGCGTTGCCACCGGCTTCCGCGGCAGCTCGATCCAGTCGGCCGGCGCCTTCAACGACAAGACCGTGGCCGACCCGGAAACCGTGCTGTCCTTCGAGGCCGGCGTGAAGGCGGACTTCTGGGACAACCGTGCACGCCTGAATGCCAGCGTCTACCACTACCGGGTCAAGGACCAGCAGCTGACCGCCGTGGGCGGCGAGCTGGGTAACGCCAACATCCTGCTCAACGCCGACAAGAGCGTGGGCCAGGGCTTCGAGCTGGACCTGCAGGCCTACCTGACCGACAACCTGCTGGTCACGCTGGGCAGCGGGTACAACCACACCGAGATCAAGGACGCCGATCTCAGCGTTGCACCGTGCTTCTCGTGCACCGTGACCAACCCTGTCATCGATGGCAAGGCGCGGATCAACGGCAACGCGCTACCGCAGGCACCGCAGTGGACCCACAACCTGACCGCACGCTGGTCGCTGCCGCTGGCCGACGGTGCGCAGTTCTACGTGTTCACCGACTGGGCGTACCGCAGCGAAGTGAATTTCTTCCTGTATGAGTCCAGGGAATTCACCGGCAAGTCGTTGCTGGAAGGCGGCCTGCGCCTGGGCTACCAGTGGAACGACGGGGACTACGACGTGGCGTTGTACGGCCGCAACATCACCAACCAGATCCGCGCCACCGGCGGCATCGACTTCAACAACCTCACCGGCTTCATCAACGAGCCGCGCCTGTGGGGCGTGGAGTTCAAGACCCGCTTCTAAGCGCCG
The DNA here is from genome assembly GCF_004348115.1 of Stenotrophomonas sp. ATCM1_4. Classification (GTDB taxonomy): domain Bacteria; phylum Pseudomonadota; class Gammaproteobacteria; order Xanthomonadales; family Xanthomonadaceae; genus Stenotrophomonas; species Stenotrophomonas capsici. The sequence goes on from NZ_QPFB01000001.1 coordinate 60,362, forward strand.
GTCTGCAGGTTGAACGAAGAAGGCGCGGAGCAATCCGCGCCTTCTTCGTTTCCGTAGTGCCGAGCATGGCCCGGCACTCCCCGGCATTGCTCAGCGTGCTTCGGAGATGTCGGAGGTGAGCGCGGCGGTCTCGGCGGCGCAGTCGCGCGGCAACGACTGCTTCAGCGTGCGGGCGTACGCCAGCTCGCGGCGTGCCTTGGCCAGGTCGGCGACGAACTCGGGGTTGTCGTGCAGGCGGGCGACCGTGGCCGCACCCATGAAGCGTCCCTGCTGCACGTCGCTGAACCAGTGCACGTTGCAGACCAGCCGGCTGTGGCCGTAGTTGCGGCCGCGCTCGATCAGGGCGGTGGCGTGCTCCGGATCGATCTCGGCCAGGATCAACGCCCAGGCCCAGCCGATCGAGGTGTGCCCGGACGGGTAGGAGCCACTCTTGCGCAGGTCCTGCTCGTCCTCCGGCGTGCAGGTCGGCTCGTTGTTGACCATGAACGGACGCGGGCGCTGGTAGTGGTGCTTGGCGGCCTTGGTGGCGGCGCTGGCATCGATGCGGCTGCGTTCGAGCAGGGTGTACAGCGTCGGCGTGTCCTGCGCGGTGACCGCCACGCCCAGCGCGCAGCTGAACTGCTCGGCGCCGGCCGGGAAGGACAGGTCGGCGTCGGCATGGGCCTGCTGGAAGCGCGCGCTGCCGCGCATGCCGATGGCCTCGCGGGCCACGGCCTCGTCCAGCTGCGCCCAGACCGAGCCCGGGGCCGGCGGGGCCGGGCTCAGCGCCAGGCTGTCGGGAATGGCATCGCCCTGCAGGTAGCCGCTGGCGTGCTGGGTGGGGTCCTCGTCCGGCGCACCGGAACGGGTGGGAGTGCTGGAACAGGCGGCCAGGGCGGCGGCCAGCGAAGCGGCTGCGGCGAGGCGCAGCGGGAAGCGGGTACGGGACATTCGGGTACGGCGGAAACGACGGAACGGACCGGCATCATCGCATTGCCGGCACCGCCCCGGTGGATCGGGGCAGCGGCGATGGCCCGTTTACCCGACCCAGGCGGTCAGCCGGCCTTCGTCCTCGCGGACCTGGACCGGCCCGCCGAACAGCTCGGACAGCGGCCCGGAGCACAACAGCTCCGCGCGCGGGCCGTCGGCCAGGATGCGGCCACCCTTCATCAGCACCACGCGGCCGATTTCCGGGATCACTTCCTCGATGTGGTGGGTGACCAGCACCAGGGTGATGCCCTGCCGGGCCAGGTGCTGCATGGTGTCGACCAGGTGCTGGCGCGAGATCAGGTCCAGCCCGGTGGAGGGTTCGTCCAGCAGCAGGGCGCGTGGCTGGTTGACCAGCGCCCGCGCGATCAGCACGCGGCGGGTTTCCCCGGCCGACAGCTCGGCGTAGCTGCGGCCCAGCAGCGGCAGGGCGCGGGCAAGCTCCAGCGCCTGGCGGGCACGCTGGCGCATGGCCTCGGTGACGTCGCGGTGCGCCGGCACCACGTAGCTGGCGAAGAAGCCGGAGATCACCGCTTCCTCCACGCTCAACCCGGGCATGTCGGACAGGTTGCTGGACAGGTCGCCGGTGACGATGCCCAGCTGCGAGCGAAGCCGGTCCACCTGCCAGCGGGTCTGGCCCAGCACCTGCACCGGAATGTGACCGTCCGCACGTGCCAGCGGGTACAGCTCACGGGTGATCAGCTTGATGAACGAGGATTTGCCGCAGCCGTTGGGGCCGAGGATCGCCGTGTGCTGTCCCTGCTCGATGCGCAGGTTCAATTCATGCAGGACGCGGACCTGGCCGCGGATGACGCAGGCATGGTCCAGTTCGATCAGGGGGGCCGGGCTGGCGGCGGGGGCGATGGACATCAGGAGGTGAGCGGCAGCTGAGGATTCGACCAACGGACGACCCGCCGGTGGATGAAGTTTGCGCCGACAGCCCCCATCATGTGTAGCGGTTGTTTCATCTGGCACCGACCTGCCACGGAGTCCCGCCATGCCTGACGCCCTGTTTGATTTCCTCACTGGTGGCATCGCCGGCCTGGGCTGGTGGGGCATGCTGGCGGTGCTGCTGGTGGTCACCCAGCTGACCATCTTCGCGGTGACCCTGTACCTGCACCGCAGCCAGGCCCACCGCGGCGTGGATTTCCATCCGCTCATCGCCCACTTCTTCCGCTTCTGGGTGTGGCTGACCACCTCGATGATCACCCGCGAGTGGGTGGCCATCCACCGCAAGCACCACGCCAAGGTCGAGACCGAGGACGACCCGCACAGCCCGGTGACCAAGGGCATCGACCGCGTGTTCTGGCGCGGCGTGGAGCTGTACCGCGAAGCCCGCGCGCTGCGCGGCGACATCGAGCAGTACGGGCGCGGCGCACCGGAGGACTGGATCGAGCGGCACCTGTACACGCCGCACGCCAACCTCGGGCCGGTGCTGTTGTTCGTGGTCAACGCGGTGCTGTTCGGCCTGCCGGGCATCGCGCTGTGGGCGATCCAGATGGCGTGGATCCCGTTCTGGGCCGCCGGTGTGGTCAACGGCCTGGGCCACTGGTGGGGCTACCGCAACTTCGAGTCGGCCGACACCTCCACCAATCTCACCCCATGGGCGTTCTGGATCGGCGGCGAGGAGCTGCACAACAACCACCACGCCTTCCCGAGCTCGGCGCGCTTCTCGATGCGGCGCTGGGAGTTCGACATCGGCTGGCAGGCGATCCGCCTGCTGCAGGCGCTGCGCCTGGCCAAGGTGCTGCGCGTGGCACCGAGCATGGACATCCGCCCCAACATCGCCGTGCCCGATGCCGACACGCTCAAGGCGCTGCTCTCGCACCGCTTCCAGGCGATGACCGACTACCAGCGCAACGTGTTCGCCCCGGCCCTGAAGGATGAGGCCATCGCCGCCGGTGCCAAGCTGCGCAAGCTGCTGCCGCGGCGCCTGCGCAAGGGCCTGGTCAACGATGGCCGTTGGCTCAAGCCGGCCTGCCGCGAGCAGTTGCAGGACTGGGTGCAGCAGCGCCCGCGCATCCAGCTGCTGGTCGACTACCGTGCGCGCTTGTCGGCCCTGCTGGAGGCCCGCAGCCACGATGCCGCCGAGCGCCTGCGCCAGCTGCAGCAGTGGTGCCAGGACGCCGAGGCCAGTGGCAGTGCGGTGCTGCAGGCCTATGCCGCGCGCCTGAAGGGCTACGCGCTCAGCGCCGCATGAGGACGGTGACGGTGCTGGTGGGCCTGCTGCTGGCCGGCCCGGCGATGGCGCAGGTACAGGACACCCACGAATACCTGCAACGCATGGACGCCGATGGCGACGGCAAGGTCAGCCCGGACGAGTACCTGCAGTGGATGCTGTACGCCTTCGACCGCATGGACCGCAACGGCAATGGCGTGCTGGAGCCGGAAGAACAACCCGGTGGCCGTGGCAAGCCGATCACCCGCGAGGAACAGCGGCAGGTGATCCTGGCGCGGTTCGCGCGGCAGGACGCCAATGGCGACGGGTTCCTCAGCGCCCGCGAGCTGATGGCACCGCCGCGTTGAGCGACGGCGCGGCGCAGGGGCGGCGGTGGCCGCGGAACCGAAACCACGTCCTGCACTGGCAAGGCAATGCACATCGGCGGTTGAAGCGGGTCGTTCAACAACGCCAGCTTCGCGGCCGAGGCCGCTCCTACGAAAAACGATTCTGGAACGCGACATGCCCGAATTACCCGAAGTAGAAACCACCCGCCGTGGGCTGGAGCCACACCTGCAGGGACGGCGCATCCATGGCGTGATCCTGCGCCGGCCGGACCTGCGCTGGCCGATCCCGGCGGAGATCGAGGCCGAGCTGCCGGGCCAGCGCATCGCCGCGATCCGCCGCCGTGCCAAGTACCTGCTGCTGGACACCGAAGCGGGCAGCGCGGTGTTGCACCTGGGCATGTCCGGCAGCCTGCGCGTGCTGCCCGGCGATACGCCGGTGCGTGCGCACGACCACGTCGACATCAGCCTGGAGGACGGCCGCCTGCTGCGCTTCAACGACCCGCGCCGGTTCGGTTGCCTGCTGTGGCAACCGACCGGGGAAACCCATGAACTGCTGCGCGGCCTGGGCCCGGAGCCGCTGGATGATGACTTCGACGGCGACTACCTGTTCCAGCGCAGCCGTGGCCGCAGCGCGGCGGTGAAGACCTTCCTGATGGACCAGGGCATCGTCGTCGGGGTGGGCAACATCTACGCGGCCGAAAGCCTGTTCATGGCGGGCATCAACCCGCTGCGCGAAGCGGGCAAGGTCTCGCGTGCGCGCTACCAGCGGCTGGCCGATGCGGTGAAGGCCATCCTCGGTCACGCCATCGTGCGCGGCGGCACCACGCTGCGTGACTTCATCAGCCCTGACGGTGCACCGGGCTACTTCGAGCAGGAGCTGTTGGTGTACGGGCGCGAGGGGGAGGCCTGCAAGCAGTGCGGGCGCCCGCTGCGCCACGCCACCATCGGCCAGCGGGCGACGGTGTGGTGCGGGCATTGCCAGCGGTGAGTGGCTGGCGGCGGGGCAGGGGCAATTGCAACCGTAACGGCACCCCTCCCCGACCCTCCCCTGCTGCGCAAGGGAGGGGGTGGTTCCTGCAGGTCGGGCAGGTGGCAGCGCAACCCTGCTTTTGCCCCCTCCCTTTGGCATCGCCAAGGGGAGGGCCGGGGAGGGGTGCTGTTGCGGTTGATCTACCCACGGCCCCGCGCAGGCGCTCACTCCAGAGTTAGCCGGCGTATGCCTATCATGCGCAACCTTTTTTGCTCCGGACGACTGCATGCAACGCCGTGATTTCCTGCGCAATGCCGCCGCCGCACTGGCGGCCTTCGGCCTGCCCTCCTTCGCCGCCTGCGCGGCCACGACGGCGCAGTTGGGCCTGCGCCGCATCGGCCAGCCACAGCCCTTCGATTTCGCCGCGCTCAAGGGCCAGGCGCGGGCGCTGGCGGCCGCGCCGTACCAGAGCCACAAGCGCACCTTGCCGGCCGAGCTGGAAGCGCTGGACTGGGACCAGTACCAGTCCATCCGCTACCGCCAGGACCACGCCCTGTGGGCCAACCAGCCGGGCAAGTTCCAGGCCAAGTTCTTCCACCTGGGGCTGTATTTCCATTCGCCGGTGCGCATGTTCGACGTGGCCGATGGCAAGGCGCAGGAGCTGGCCTACGACGGTGATGCGTTCGACTACGGCAACAGCGGCGTGCACGGCAAGCGCCTGCCTGCGGACCTCGGTTTCGCCGGTTTCCGCCTGAACACCCGCGCCGACACCGACCGCGACTTCGCCGCCTTCCTCGGCGCGAGCTATTTCCGCGCGGTCGGCAAGGAAGGCCAATACGGCCAGTCCGCGCGCGGGCTGGCGATCGACACCGGCATGGGCAGGCCGGAGGAATTCCCCGACTTCATCGCCTATTACCTGGAGCAGCCCAGCGGCGACTCCAACACGCTCGTCGTCTACGGCCTGCTCGATTCGCCCAGCGTGGCCGGCGCGTATCGCTTCGCGATCACCAATGGCGACGTTCTGTTGATGGACATCGACAGCGCGCTGTACCCGCGCAAGCAGATCGAGCGGCTGGGCATCGCGCCGTGCACCAGCATGTACCAGGTCGGCGAGAACGACCGCCGCATGGATTGGGATTGGCGTCCGGAGATCCACGACACCGATGGCCTGTCGATGTGGAACGGTGCCGGCGAATGGATCTGGCGCCCGCTGTGCAACCCGCGGCAACTGCGCTTCAACATGTTCGTGGACAACAACCCGCGCGGCTTCGGCCTGCTGCAGCGTGACCGCAACTTCGACCACTACCAGGACGATGGCGTGTTCTACGAGAAGCGCCCCTGCCTGTGGGTGGAGCCGAAGGGGCAGTGGGGCGAGGGTTCGGTACAGCTGGTGGAGATCCCCACCGTCGATGAGACCTTCGACAACATCGTTGCGTTCTGGAACCCGAAGGCCAAGCCGCAGCCGGGCCAGGAACTGCTGGTCGGCTACCGCCTGTACTGGGGCGCGCAGCCGCCGGCACGGCCACCGCTGGCGCATTGCGTGGCCAGCCGCACCGGCCTGGGCGGGGTCATCGGCAAGAAGCGCGAGTATTTCTCGTGGCGCTTCGCGGTGGACTTCGAAGGCGGTGAGCTGGCCGGCCTGATCGACAAGGCCGAGGTCGAGGCGGTGGTGGAAACCAGCCGCGGCAAGGTCGAGATCGTCTCGGCGCGGCCGCTGCGCGAGATCAAGGGCTACCGCGCCATGTTCGATCTGGTGCCGCCGGAAGGCAGTTACGACCAGATCGACGTCCGCCTGTACCTGCGCAGCGGCGGCAAGACCCTGACCGAGACCTGGCTCTACCAGTACAGCCCGCCGCCGGCCGGTGCGCCGGAGCGGACGCTGTATTGATTGGCTCGAGTCCCTGCTTGAGGCACCCCTCCCCAACTCTCCCCAACCCTCCCCTTGGCTGCGCCAAAGGGAGGGGGCAGAAGCGGGGCTTCACCGTGATTCGACCGACCTGCAGAAATCACCCTCTCCCTTTGGCGCAGCCAAGGGGAGGGTTGGGGAGGGGTAATGCCTGTGCCCTCCGCACATCACCTCACAACGGCAGCGGCGCCTGCATCGGGTCGATGCGCCCTTCACCGCGCGTGATCTTCTTGAACTCGGCGCGGCTGACCGACACGTAGCGCTCGTTGCCGCCGATCTCCACCTGCGGGCCGTCCTGCACGGCGAAGCCGTTTTCGTCCACGCGCACGGTCATCGTCGCCTTCTTGCCGCTGTGGCAGATGGTCTTGATCTCCTGCATCTCGTCGGCCCAGGCCAGCAGGTACTGGCTGCCCTCGAACAGCTCGCCGCGGAAGTCGGTGCGCAGGCCGTAGCACAGCACCGGGATGCGCAGCTCATCGACCACCTCGGACAGCTGCCAGACCTGCGCCTTGCTCAGGAACTGGGCCTCGTCCACCAGCACGCAGCCAAGCTTGCCGTGGCGGGCGATGTCCTGCTCGATCAGCTTCTGCAGGTCGGTGTCGTGCTCGAAGGCGGTGGCTTCGGCCTGCAGGCCGATCCGCGAGGCGACCACGCCGGCGCCGGCGCGGTGGTCCAGGCGCGGGGTGAGCAGGGCCACCCGCATGCCGCGCTCACGGTAGTTGTGGGCGGACTGCAGCAGGGTGGTGGTCTTGCCGGCGTTCATCGCCGAGTAGTAGAAATAAAGCTTGGCCATGGGCCATTTTACCGCGCCGGCCGGCGCTCACGGGCGATGGATTACACTGCCGGCCTGCTAGTGATCCGACCCCATGCTGGACTCCCTCAATCCCCCCCAACGCGCGGCGGCGGTGCACGCCGAAGGTCCCCTGCTGGTGCTGGCCGGTGCAGGCAGCGGCAAGACGCGCGTGATCGTCGAGAAAATCGCCCACCTGATCGGCAGCAACCGCTACCCGGCCCGGCGCATCGCGGCGATCACCTTCACCAACAAGTCGGCCAAGGAAATGCGCGAGCGCGTGGCCAAGCGCCTGCGCGCGGAGGATGCCGCCGAGGTGACCATCTGCACGTTCCACGCGCTGGGGCTGAAGTTCCTGCAGATCGAACATGAACAGGTGGGGTTGAAGCGCAACTTCTCGATCTTCGATGCCGATGACGCCAACGGCCAGATCAAGGACCTGCTGGGCGGCAGCAATGCCAAGCCCGACGACATCGAGGACATCAAGAACCTGATCTCGCGGGCCAAGAACGCCGGCCTGTCGCCGGAGCAGGCGATGGCGGCGGCGCGCAGCAGCCGCGAGAAGAACGCGGCCATGGTCTACGAGCTTTACCAGGCGCGTCTGACCTCGTTCAACGCGGTGGACTTCGATGACCTGATCCGCCTGCCGGTGCAGGTGCTGGAAGAGAACCCGGACATCGCCCTGGCCTGGCGCGAGCGCATCGGCTACCTGCTGGTGGACGAATGCCAGGACACCAACGACGCCCAGTACCGGCTGCTCAAGCAACTGGCCGGGCCGCGTGGCAACTTCACCTGCGTGGGGGACGACGACCAGTCGATCTACGCCTGGCGTGGCGCCAACCCGGAAAACCTGCAGCAGATGGGCCGCGACTACCCGGCGCTGAAGATCATCAAGCTGGAGCAGAACTACCGCTGCTCCAACCGCGTGCTGCGCGCGGCCAACGCCTTGATCGCGCACAACCCGCACGAACACCTGAAGACGCTGTGGTCCGACCAGGCCGACGGCGAGCGCATCCGCGTGTGGGAGTGCCGCAACAGCGAGCACGAGGCGGAGAAGGTGGCCTCGGAGATCCATTTCCTGGCCACCAACCGCAAGATCCCGTGGAGTGATTTCTGCATCCTGTTCCGCGGCAACTTCCAGTCGCGGCCGCTGGAAAAGGCGATGCAGCTGGTCGGCGTGCCGTACCACCTCAACGGCGGCACGGTGTTCCTGGAGCGGCAGGAGGTGAAGGACACGCTGTCCTGGCTGCGCCTGCTGGTGAACCCGGACGACGACACCGCATTCATGCGCGCGGTGCAGTCGCCCAAGCGCGACGTCGGCGCCAGCACGCTGGCCAAGCTGGCCGAGCTGGCCTCGGAGAAGGGCATGCCGATGGCGCAGGCCGCCGAGGCGATGGGCGCGCTGGCGCAGCTGCCGCCGCGCGCGGCCAACAGCCTGAGCAAGTTCACCGACATCCTGCGCGCGCTGCGCATGGACATGCGCCAGATGAGCTCGGGTGACCTGGTGCGGCGCGTGGCCAAGGACTCCGGCCTGCTGGCGGAAATGCGCCACCAGGCCAAGGACACCACCAGCTACGAGCGCCGTGCCAACAACGTCGAGGAACTGGCCTCGTGGTTCGAGAGCGGCCCGCGCGGTGCCAGCGCCGCCGACATGGCCGCGCAGCTGGCGCTGATCTCGCGCAACGACAAGGACGACGGCGGCAACCAGGTGCGGATGATGACGCTGCATGCATCCAAGGGACTGGAGTTCCCGTATGTGTTCATCGTTGGCTGCGAGGACGGCGTGCTGCCGCACCAGGTCAGCCTGGACGAGGGCAACCTGCAGGAAGAGCGCCGCCTGCTGTACGTGGGTATCACCCGCGCCAAGGTGCAGCTGTGGATGAGCTTCAGCCGCCTGACCCGCAAGTTCGGCGAGCACATCCGGCTCAAGCCCAGCCGCTTCTTCGATGAGTTGCCGGCCAGTGAGATCCAGCGCGATGGTGCCGACCCGGTGGCCGATGCCGCGCACAAGCAGGAGCGCGCGAAGGCGGGGTTGGCGGCGATCCAGGCGTTGTTTGACTGACCCCTCCCCAGCCCGCCCGGCCCTCAGACGCAGCCTTCGGGCGTTCATCAGACCGCACGCCAGTGGCGTGCAAACGCTCCTCTTCACCCCCTTGCCTTCGGCAAAGGGAGGGGGCGGATCATGACGGTCGGTCAGGTCAACGTGTGCCGCTTTGCTCCCTCCCTTGCGCCGCAGGCGGAGGGGAGGGCCGGGGAGCGGTAAGCTCGGCCTGCACATCCCGCACGGAACCCGGCAATGCCCCAACCCCTGATCCAGACCGAACGCCTCACCCTGCGCCTGCTGCGCGATGACGACACCGACGCGGCCGGCATGCTGGCCCTGCTCAACGAGCCGGGTTTCCACCAGTACATCGGCGACCGCGGCGTGCGCACGCAGGAGCAGGCCCGCGACTACATCCGCAATGGCCCGTTCGCCAGCTACGTGGCCAACGGCTTCGGCATGTACGTGATCGAGCGGCGCGAGGACGGTGCGTGGATGGGCAATGCCGGGTTGGTGCGTCGTGATGGCCTGGCCCACGTCGACGTGGGTTACGCGCTGCTGGGGGAATTCGGCGGGCGCGGCTACGCGCTGGAAGCCGCGCGCGCGGTGGTGGCGTACGCGCGCGATGCGCTGCGCATCGGGACGCTGTGCGCGATCGTGTCCAAGGGCAATGCGCGCTCGGTGGCGCTGCTGGAGAAGCTGGGGTTCGTGGCGGACGGCGTGGTGACGCTGCCGGGCAAGGACGAGGAGTTGTTCCTGTTTTTACTGGCGGAGGGGGCGGACTGAACTTCCAGGCATCGTCGTAGCCGCCCTTCTCCCTGCGGGAGAAGGTGCCCGAAGGGCGGATGAGGGTTCGGGCTAGGCACTGTGTCGCTGAGGTCAGCAGGGTTTTGCTTCTTGCCCTCTCCCCAACCCCTCTCCCGCTGGCGGGAGAGGGGCTAGAGCCAAAGCCAAAGCCTTACGGCATCACCGGTGGCACGTAGGCCAGGGTCGCGCCCAGCGCCCACAGCAGGAGCAGCACCAGCGGGATGTGCACCAGCAGCTGCACGAAGGTGAAGCCGATCAGGTCGCGTGCCTTCAGGCCCAGCACGCCGAGCAGCGGCAGCATGTAGAACGGGTTGATCAGGTTGGGTAGCGCTTCGGCGGCGTTGTAGATCTGCACCGACCAGCCCAGGTGGTATTGCAGGTCGTTGGCCACCTGCATCACGTACGGCGCTTCGATGATCCACTTGCCGCCACCGGAGGGGATGAAGAAGCCCAGCACCGCCGAATAGCTGCCCATCAGCAGCGCGTAGGTGTCGTGGCTGGCGATCCGGGTGAAGAAGGTGGAGATCAGGTGGGCCACGCTGTGGCCGTCGCTGCCGTTGACGGTGGTCATGATCGCGGCGATCGAACCGTACAGCGGGAACTGGATCAGCACGCCGGTGGTGGACGGCACCGCGCGCGCCACCGCGTCCAGGAAATTGCGCGGACGCCAGTGCAGCAGCGCGCCCAGCATCAGGAACAGCAGGTTGTAGGTATTCAGGCCGGAGATCGCCTGGATGGCCGGCTTGGTCGAGAACTCATGCACCAGCCAGCCGGCGGCCAGCAGCACCAGCAGCAGGATCAGCAGCGGGCTGTGCTCCAGCCATTCGCCCGGGCGGGTCGGCGTGGCCTTGGGCGGGGCGACGTCGTGGTGCACGTCCACGCCGCAGTCGGCCGCGTCGCGCGCGGAGTTGGCGTTGGGCGCGGTGACGTAGGAGATCACCAGCGACACCACCACCAGCGCTGCCAGCAGCACGCCGGACTGCCACAGGAAGATGGTTTCGGTGAACGGGATGACGCCGGTGATGGACAGGATCGACGGCGGCAGGCTGGCCGGGTTGGCCTGCAGCTGCGCGGCCGAGGACGACAGGCCCAGTGCCCATACCGCACCCAGGCCGAGATAGCCCGCCGCGCCGGCGGCGCGGTAGTCCATCTTCAGCTCGCTGCGGCGCGCCAGCGCACGCACCAGCAGGCCGGCGAACACCAGGCTCAGGCCCCAGTTCAACAGCGAGGCCAGCATCGACACGGTGGCCACCAGCGCCACCGCGGTGCGGCCGTTGCGCGGTACCCGGGCAAGCCGGTCGATCAGCCGCGAGGCCGGGCCGGAGGAGGCCACCACGTAACCGCCGATGACCACGAAGGCCATCTGCATGGTGAAGGGGATCAGGCTCCAGAAGCCATCGCCGAAGGCCTTGGCGGTTTCGGTGGCCGGGGCGCCGATGGCCAGTGCGGCCAGCGACACGGCGGCCAGGGCAAGGGCGGCGAACACCCAGGAGTCGGGGAACCAGCGCTCGGCGAACTGGGCGCAGCGGATGGCGAATCGCGCCGAGGCGGTGTCTTGGGGAGTCTGCATGGGGGCTATCGGTTGAGGACTACGACGCGACGGTAGCAATCCCGTGCAGGCGGGGGGAACTGGACTTTTGGATGGAGGGGCGGGTTCAGCTTGAAGGGATTTGCCCGCCAATGCCGACTCTCCCCAGCCCTCCCCTTGGCTTACGCCAAAGGGAGGGGGCGATTCGTGCCGTTCGATCAGCCCGCAGAGTGGTGCGTTTAGCTCCCTCCCTTTGGCGTAAGCCAAGGGGAGGTCTGGGGTGGGGTAATGCGGTTGAGCTCCCCATCCACTCCTGCATCACTCCGCCGCGTCGTAGCCGAACTGGATGCCCGCCGTGCCGCCGGTGCTGATGAACAGCTCCATGAACTGCTTGGCGGTGTCGGCACGGTTCCAGTCGCGCTGCAGCTCGCAGAACAGCTGCGGCACGCTGATCAGCTTGGCGCCGGCCTGCTCGACGCGGCGCAGGGCGGCGTCATGGGCGGCCAGCGAGGTGCCGCCCACCGCATCGACCGGCACGTACACCTCGTAGCCCTCGCGCAGCGCGTCCAGCGCCGGGAAGGTGAGGCAGGCCTCGGTCCACAGCGCGGTCATGATCAGCTTCCTGCGGCCGGTGGCCTCCACCGCCTTGCGGAACTCCACGTCTTCCCACGAGTTGATGGTGGTGCGGTCGTAGGTGGGTTCGTCCTTCAGCACCTTGCGCAGCTGCGGGATCGGCGGCTTGTTCAGGCCGGTCTTGACGTTGACCGTGGAGTGCACGATCGGCAGTCCATAGACCTTTGCGGCCTTGGCGACGCCGACGATGTGGTTGACCAGCAACTGGCGGTCCATCGAAGCGATGGAGTTCACCTGCACGGGCTGGTAGTCGATGACGATCAGGGCGGAGTTCTCCGGGGTCAGCAGATCGTCGGTCTTCGGGTCACGCTTGGTTTCGCTGGTCATCACAAAGCTCCTATGCAGGGAGGGATGCACCGCGCGCAGGGCGCACGCGGTGCGGGGGGGAACGGATCAATCGCGCTGCGAATCCAGCGGCTCGTGGTTGGTCACCACTTCCTGCGCCTTGCTGTAGCTCTCGATCAGCAGCTGGTAGTTCGGGAAGATCTGCGTGTAGGCCTGTGCCCATTCGGCGGCATCGGCGCGGTTCCAGGTCTTCTGCAGCTCCGAGGCCACGGCGGCCACGTCGATGACCACCACGCCGGCCTGCATCATCCGCGCCAGGGTGATTTCCTGGGCCTGCTTGGAATAGGTGCCCGAGGCATCGATCACCGCGAACACCTGGTAGCCCTCGGCCACCGCCGCGATCGACGGGAACGCCATGCACACGCTGGTGATGGTGCCGGCGATGATCAGCTGCTTCTTGCCGGTGTCCTTCACCGCCTGCACGAAGTCGGGGTTGTCCCAGGCGTTGATCTCGCCCTTGCGCGCCACGTACTTGGCGTGCGGTGCGTTCTGGTGGATCTCCGGGATCAGCGGACCGTTCGGGCCCTGCGGCACCGAGGCGGTGGTGATGACCGGGATCTTGGCCAGCGACGCGAGCCTGGCCAGCGTGGCGGCCAGGCGGCGCAGGGTGGTGAACGGCATGTCATGCACGGTCTGGAACAGGCCGCTCTGGTGGTCGATCAACAGCATGGCGACGTTGTCCGGGTCGATCACCGGCTTGGCGCCGTTGAAGTTGGCCGCGTACGGGAAGGCATTCATGGCGGGGCTCTCATTGAGTAGCGATGGGACGGTCGCGCTGCATCGGTAATGCAGGCGCGACGGGGAAGTGACCGGGCGGTTACGCCCGGTCATGGGTTCAAGCGGCGATCTGGCCGAAGCGGCCGGAGTTGAAGTCCTCCATCGCCTGGCGGATTTCTTCCTGCGTGTTCATCACGAACGGGCCGTAGCCGGCGATGGGCTCGTCGATCGGCTCACCGGCCAGCACCAGCACGGTGGCATCGGCGTTGGCTTCCAGCGCCACCTCGCCGGCGGTACGGTCGAACAGCACCATCTGGCCTTCGCGGGCCACCTGGCTGCCGTTGAACAGCACCGTGCCGTGCAGCACCACCATCGCCACGGTGTGGCCTTCGGCGAAGGTGAAGCTGGCGTGCCGGTCACGCTGCAGGCGCAGGTCCCAGACATCCATCGGCGTGTGGGTGCGGGCCGGGCCATGCTGGCCACCGAAGGCACCGGCAATCACGCGGACGGAGCCGGCGCCATCGGCCAGGGGCACGACCGGGATGTCGGCGTTGCCGATGTTCTGGTAGCCCGGCGTGGCCATCTTGTCGCTGGCCGGCAGGTTCACCCACAGCTGCACCATCTCCAGCTTGCCGCCGCGTCGGGTGAAGGCCTCGGAGTGGAACTCCTCGTGCAGGATGCCGGAGGCGGCCGTCATCCACTGCACGTCGCCCGGGCCGATCTCGCCGCCGGCACCGGTGGAGTCGCGGTGGGCCACTTCGCCGTCATAGACGATGGTGACCGTCTCGAACCCGCGGTGCGGGTGCTGGCCGACCCCGCGCGGGGTGTCGGTGGGGCTGAACTCGGCCGGGCCGGCGTGGTCCAGCAGCAGGAACGGGCTGAGCTGCCGGCCGTGGGTGTTGTAGGAGAACAACGAACGGACCGGGAAGCCGTCGCCGACCCAGTGCGGACGGGGGGCGCTGTAGAGGCCGCTGATCTTCTTCATGTCTTTGCTCCAGTGGCGGCGCGGGTGCGCCTTCGTTGAAGCGAAGATTAGGATTGGGACGATATCCCTGGTAGACGGCAAAAAATGGTCTCATAGTCCTATCTGGTGAACGATGGGATGCGCCATGCAGGACCTGAACGACCTGTACTACTTCGCCAAGGTGGTCGACTACGGCGGCTTCGCGCCGGCCGGGCGCGCGCTGGGCGAGCCCAAGTCCAAGCTGAGCCGGCGCATCGCCCTGCTGGAGGAACGGCTGGGGGTGCGGCTGATCCAGCGTTCGACCCGGCATTTCTCGGTGACCGAGATCGGGCAGACCTTCCATGCGCATTGCCGGGCGATGCTGGTCGAGGCCGAGGCGGCGGCAGAATCCATCGAGATGACCCGCTCGCAGCCACGCGGCATCGTGCGGGTGAGCTGCCCGACCATGCTGCTGGACTTCCGGGTGGCGAAGATGGTGGCCGACTTCATGGCGCAGTGCCCCGACGTGCAGGTGCACCTGGAGGCCACCAACCGCCGCGTCGACGTGATCGCCGAAGGCTTTGACCTGGCCATCCGCGTGCGCCCGCCGCCGCTGGAGGACAGCGAGCTGGTGCTGAAGGTGCTGGCCGAGCGCACCCAATGCCTGGTGGCGGCGCCGTCGCTGGTTGAGCGGCATGGCATGGCGCACGGCCCGGCCGACCTGCACCTGTTGCCGAGCGTGGCGCTGGGCGTGCCGCAGGCCGAGCATGCCTGGCGGTTGATCGGCCCCGATGGCGCCGAAGCGGTGGTGGCGCATGCGCCGCGGCTGGTCACGCGCGGGATGACGGCCCTGCGCGAGGCGGCCTGGGCCGGTGTCGGCGTGGCCCAACTGCCCTCGATGATCGTGCGCGAGTCGGTGGCGCAGGGCCGCCTGCTGCGCGTGGCACCGGACTGGGCCCCGCCGAAGGAGATCGTGCACGCGGTGTTCCCGTCGCGGCGCGGGCTGTTGCCGTCGGTGCGCGAGTTCATCGATTTCCTCGCCGCGCGCTTCGCCGAGCTGGACGAATCCTGAGCCGGCGGCGGCGCGATCGATCCTGAACCGGGGACAGTCACAGGAAATGCACATGCCGTTGGTGAACTTGGTCGATCACTCGCAAAGGAGCGCCCTGCATGCGCCATGGAATCGCCACGCTGACCTGTCTGTCGTTGTTGCTTGCCGCCTGTGGGCGCACCCCGCCCGCCGCGCCGGCGTCCGGTGACGCCGTGCCCACCGCAGGCGCCCCGGCCCCCGCCGCCGCCCCGGCAGCGGAAGGCTTGACCGCCGGCAGCATCGAGTTCCCGGTGATCCCGCCGATCATGGTGCCCAGCATCATCGGCAGCGGCCCGGCGCAGAAGCAGCTGGAGGCCTCGATGCAGGCGCTGATCAACCCGATCGACGGCATCACCGTGCGTCCGGCCAACTGCGCCACCGACGGCGGGCTGGTCAACGAGAGCGGCTTCACCAACGTCGATGCGCAGGGCAACCTGCAGCGCGTCAGCGGCCAGGGCGTGTTCGAGATCGGCGCCGATGGCAGTGGCCATGCGGTCACCGGCGACGACGTGGTCGAAGTGGCGCCCGACGGCAGCGGCAGCATCATCAACAGCGCCGGCACCTTCGAAGTGCAGGCCGATGGCTCGGGCACCTACGTCGGCGCGTACGGCAACATCGAGCTGGACGGCAAGGGGGGCGGCAACTGGGTCGGCGAGTTCGGCAACATCGAGAACCATGGCGATGGCTCGGGCCGCTGGGTCGGCGCGGAGGGCAGCATCGAGATCAATGCCGATGGCTCGGGCAAGTGGATCGGTGGCCCGGAGGGCATCGTCGAGAACCGTGGCGACGGTACCGGCACCGTGGGCGCGGTCGCCCGCGAGGTGCGCATGGCGCCGCTGCCGCCGCTGCCGCCGGCCGGCCGCTTCCCGTTGCTGGACAAGTTCAAGCCATCCGGTGCGCCGTGTGGCTTCGTCATCACGCTCAACGACCAGGTGTTGTTCGACTTCGACAAGGCCGACATCCGTCCCGATGCCGGCAAGGTGCTGGACACCCTGGCCACCGCGCTGGGCACGGTGCAGGCCAGCTCCCTCGAGGTCCGCGGCCACACCGATGCCAAGGGCAGCGACGATTACAACCAGGACCTGTCCGAGCGCCGCGCGCGTTCGGTGGTGGCCGCGCTGCAGCAGCGGGGTGCGGCGGCCGGGGCAAGCGCCCACGGCTACGGCGAAACGCAGCCGGTCGCGCCCAACGAGATCAACGGCAAGGACAACCCGGGTGGCCGCCAGCTCAACCGCCGCGTGGAGATCTTCGTCCGCACCTAGGAGCGGGGTCGGATGATGCATCGCGGCCAAGGCCGCTCCCGCGGCGTGGGTGTCCGCGACCATGCCTAACGGCCCGTGTCAGGGCCGTGCGCGTCGACGCATCATGGGGCTCTCAGACAAACGAGAGGTTGGTGATGCATGTATTCCGTCCTGCGGCGCTGGGGCTGGCCCTGATGGCCGCCATCGGCTTGGCGAATGCGGCACCGGATGTGCCGGATGTGGATGCGCGTGGTGTGAAGATCAGCGAGGCGGCCTACCCGGGCACCATCGTGCTCGACGTGGACGCCACCGACCTGGGCCAGCGCGTGTTCAAGGTGAAGCAGACCGTGCCGGTGCAGGCCGGCCTGCAGCGCTTCCACTACCCGGCCTGGTTGCCGGGCAACCATTCGCCCACCGGCCAGATCGAGAAGCTGGCCGGCCTGGTCATCACCGGCAACGGCCAGCGCCTGGACTGGGTGCGCGACCCGCTCGACGTCTACACCTTCAACGTGCAGGTGCCCGAAGGCGTCGGCGAGCTGCGCATGGAGTACCAGTTCCTCAGCCCCACCGATTCGGCGCAGGGGCGCACGGTGATGACGCCGAACATGCTCAACCTGCAGTGGAACGCGATGCTGCTGTACCCGGCCGGGCATGCCGCCCATGCCATCACCTACCAGGCCAACGCGCGCTACCCGCAGGGCTGGGAAGCGGCCAGCGCCTTGACCGTGGCGCGCCGTGACGGCGACACCGTGCACTACGCGCCGACCAACCTGGAAATCCTGGTGGACTCGCCGGTGTTCGCCGGCCGCTACCACCGCCGCTTCGACCTGGCCCCGGCCGGCACCCGCCCGGTGCGCCTGAACGTGTTCGCCGACCGCGCCAAGGACCTGGAGGCCAAGCCCGAGCACATCGAGCAGCACCGCGCGCTGGTCACCCAGGCGCGCAAGCTGTTCGGTGCCGAGCACTACGACCATTACGACTTCCTGTTCGCGGTGACCAGCCAGCTGGGCGGCATCGGCCTGGAGCACCAGCGCTCCAGCGAGAACAGCGAGGACCGCGACTACTTCAGCGGCTGGGACGCGAAGGTCGGCAGCAGCGACCTGCTCGGCCACGAGTACACCCATTCCTGGGACGGCAAGTACCGCCGCCCGGCCGACCTGGCCACGTTGAACTACAACGTGCCGATGCAGGGCAGCCTGTTGTGGGTGTACGAGGGCCAGACCCAGTACTGGGGCAACGTGCTCACCGCGCGCGCCGGCATCCGCCCGCTGGAGGCCTCGCGTGACGCGCTGGCGCTGGTGGCCGCCACCTACGCCGACAACCGCCCGGGGCTGGAATGGCGCTCGCTGGGCGACACCACCAACGACCCGGTGATCGCCCGCCGCAAGCCCAAGCCGTACCGTGGCTACCAGATGAGCGAGGACTACTACCAGGGTGGCCAGATGCTGTGGCTGGAAACCGACGTGCGCATCCGCAAGCTCAGTGGCGGCAAGCGCAGCCTGGATGATTTCGCCAAGGCCTTCTTCGGCCAGAACGATGGCCAATGGGAGCGCCCGGATACCTATACCTTCGAGGATGTCGCCGCGACGCTGGAGCAGGTGCAGCCCACCGGTGACTGGACGCAGTTCCTGCGCGAGCGCGTGGATGGCCGCCGCGGCCTGACCGACGGCATCGCCGCCGCCGGCTGGAAGCTGGTCTACCAGGACAAGCCCAGCGCCTACTACAAGGCGATGATGAAGGGCCGGGGCGCCAACTTCATCTACTCGCTGGGCATGTCGCTGGACAGTGCCGGCCGCGTTGGCGAAGTGCGCTGGGACAGCCCGGCCTTCAACGCCGGCCTGGGCACCGGCATGCAGGTGCTGGCGGTCAACGACCTGCAGTACAGCGCCGACGAGCTGGAGGAGGCGGTACGTGCGGCCAAGGCCCATCCGCAGCCGGTGCGCCTGCTGGTCAAGGAGATGGACGTGTACCGCACCCTGAGCATCGACTACCAGGGCGGCCTGCGTTACCCGGTGCTGGAGCGCATCGAAGGCAGTACCGACTACCTGACGCCGATCCTCAGCGCCAGGAAGTGAGTGACCGTGCCGGGCGCTGCCCGGCACGGAGGCACTGCGACACAAACCGGTGGTGCCAGGCCATGCCCGGCGCCACCGGCCGGGTGATGCCCTGCGATGCATGGCTGCCTGCTGCCGCAGGTCAGTTCTTGATCTGCACGTCGTCGATGTAGACGTTGATGTCATACGCGGTGTTGGCGTGGTACAGCCAGATCGCATCGAGCTTGACGCTGGAGGCGGTGATCGCACCGTTGCCGTCGACCCAGGCGTTCCATTGCGCCGCATCGCTCAGCGGCCATGACACGTAGGTCCAGGTATTGGCGGCGATGGCCTTGCTGGTCGATCGCTCGGTGCCATCGCTGTCGTCGATGCCCACGCCCACGCTCACGCCGCTGCCGCCGGTCCACACCCAGAAGCCGACCACGCCGTTGCTGCGCGCCAGCGCGGTGTTGTTGGCCGGCGTGCCGGCTCCGGACAGCAGGCGCACCGCCCACGAAGCGGTGCTGGCGGTGTTGTCCTTCAGCAGCACGCGCAGCGAACAGCTGCCGTTCTTCTGCGTGGTGCAGTCGCGGGTGGCGGTGGAAGCGGTGCTGATGCCGGTGGTGCTGCCGGAATAGCCGGGACTGGTGTCGAAATGCCCCACGCTGCTCTCGAAGCGGTCCAGGTAAGTGACCGCGCCGGTGCCGCCGCCGCTGCCCGGGTTGATCAGCGCGTAGTACTTGGACCAGTTCCAGTTGATGCCCGGGTCGGTGTGGGTCTGCCCGCTGTAGTGCTGGTGGCCCTTGATCTTGACGCTGGTGGCGAGCACGTTGATGCCGCTGCTGGACGGGCCGCTGTAGGCGCTGGCGCAGCTGATCGCGCTGTACTTGGCGCAGAAGTTGCGCACCAGCGCCGCCGAGGCCTCGTACATGGCGTTGGTGTACCAGGAGCTGTTGTCGACGTAGCCCTCGTGCTCGATGCCCAGCGTGTAGCTGTTCTGGCTGCCCACGTGCCAGGCGGTGTGCGCGTCGCGCACCATCTGCGTGACCTGGCCATCGGAGGAACGGATCACGTAGTGCGCGCTGACCTGGGCGCTGGCGTTCTTGAACCACGAGATGGTACCGGCGTAGCTGCCCTGGGTGGTGTGCACGGTGACCGCGCTGATCGCGGCCGCGCGCGAGGCGGCGTAGTTGGAACTGGACGCGGCGCTCCAGATCGCAGGGCCATAGTCGGTGCTCTGGATGGTCGCGTCGATGCCGGCCGTGGCCCGTGCATCGGCGCGCGCGGCGTTGGCCTGCAGGGTCTCGCTGACCGGGTCGATGTGGTAGGCGCCGGTGTCCACGCGGTCGCCGCTGACATCCAGGCGCACCATCGGGGCACGCAGGGTGACCAGCTGCGGCGCGTCGAAGGCATCCTCCCAGGCGATGGGCCGTTCCGGCACCACGATGCCGCGGTCGTTGACGCCGCGGTCCTGCGCCAGCAGCACGTCATAGGCGAAGCTGGTGCGCGCGTAGGTGTCGATGTTGCCGCCGCTGCGCGCGGCCTGTGCGCCGGCCGGGGCGAAGCCGGCATAGCGCATCAGCGCGGGGCGGATGGCTTCGGGCGTGGCGTTGGTCCGCGCATCGGCATCGGGGATGTCCTGGCGGATCTGCGCATCCAGCAGCGCGGCGGCGGCCAGGATGTTGGTGGCCACGTCGGTGCGCACCGCGTCGCTGCTGACGCCGAGCAACCGTGCGCCTTCACCGACCTGGTCTTCGAAGCCCTGGCCGGCGTACAGGCCCATCACGCCCCAGGAGGCGGGCATGCGCAGGTGGTTGGCGTCCTGTGCCTGCCGCGGCTGCAGGTTGGACCAGCGGCTCTGCACGAAGGCCATCGCCTCCAGCGTGCCGGACGGGATGGAGGGATAGCGGCGGTAGGCCTGCTGGAAGTAGCGGCGGAACATCGCGCGCTGCGGTGCCAGCACGGCTTCTTCCATCTTCAACTGCATGTCCAGCGCCTGGCTGGAATCGGCCTGCGCTGCCTTGAGCGAGGTTTGGGCGAGCGCGGGTGCGGCCACGATACTGGTGATGACGGCAGACAGCAGCACGGCGGTATGACGGTGCATCATCGATAGGACCCCTTCAGTTGGAACCCCCTGCCGCTGTGGTTCTACCGGATCGCGGCCGCCCGTGGGTGAAGAGCGTGCCGGTATGTGACGCGCCTCACCCGCGTTGCGGACGCAGCGCAGGAGCGGCCTTGGCCGCGAAACCACGAAGGCTTCCGGTCACCTGATGCCAGCTTCGGGAAAACCAGACGACGTGTCGCGGAAGGATGCGGTATCGGCTTCGCGGCTCAGGCCGCTGCCACGACGGGCTTGCGGCGCTCCAGCCACCACAGCAATGCGGCGACCAGCACGAATGCCAACAGCCATGGCCAGCGTGGGCCGGGAACGCGGATGGCGGCCTGCGCGGTGCCGGCGGTGCCACGCAGCGCCAGCGTTGCATCCCGCTGTTGCGTTGCGTGCAGTGCCCTGGCTTGCTGCGGTTCCAGCAGCAGCATCGTCGCCTGCGCCGAACCGGCGGCAAGGGTGTGCCAACCGGCCTGCGTCGGCCACCAGCCACTGCAGTTGCCTGCTTGTGGATCGGCCAGCAGGGCGCTGCGCGCGCCGTCCGGGGCAATGGCCTGTGCGCCGGCCGGCAGGCCACACAACACGTTGCGCTCGCCGGCCCAGCCCCAGCCGGCAAGTTCGGGCGACGGCGTGGTCGGGAGCGGGCGCGCCAGCGTTGCCAGCACCTGGTTCCACAGCGCGGCGTGCTGTGGCGCGTGGCCGGCCAGCACCAGGCTGTAGCTGTCGCTGACCGGCAACACGCCAACCCGGCCCAGCCCCAGTGCACGCCATTGGCCGACCGCGTTGCCTTCGGCATCGCGCAGCAGCGGCACCGCGTCGTCTCCAACGACATCCAGCGTGAAACGCTCCAGCGCGAACGGCTCCGCGCTGCCATCGCCCGCCGCGCCATCAATGAACTTCAGCGGGCGCAGTTCCTGGCCGCCGCGGGTATCGAGCCCCCATTCGCGCAGGGCACGCCGTGCGCCGGCATCCAGGGGCCCGCCCATGCGCACCAGCACGCCGAGACCGGCCCGCATCGCCGCGTTGACGCCATTGCGTTGCAGCGGGGACAGCGCGGCCAGCCGGCGTTCGTCCAGCACCAGCAGGTCGATCTTGGCCAGGCTGGCCGCATCCAGGGCGGCCGGAGCATCGCCCAACTGCACGCCACCGCCGACCAGGATGCTGGTCTGCTGGGACGCGCCGGTGTCGGCGGCCCAGCGTTGCAGGTACTTCAGCTCGGGCCCCGGAGCTCCGGCCAGCAGCCGCAGCGACGGCGGCGGCACCGCGCGCACCCGTACCGGCACCGGCAGCTGGTCCCGTACCTTGCCGTCGGCATCGAGCAGGCGCAGCGCGAAACTGACATCACCGGGCTCGCGCGCGCTGGCCACCAGGCGCACGCGGCCATCGCTGCCCGGCGTGGTGATGGCGACGCGGTGGCCGGCCGGATCGAGCAGTTCGACCCGGACATCACGCAGGCCATGCACGCGGCTGCTCACCTCGAAGCGGGCACCCGGTGCCAGCAGTGGCGGTGCGCGCAGTTCGACCAGTCCGGCCGGCGCGGGGTTGGCGAGGAACCGCAGCGCCGGCGGCAACGGCGCGTCGCGGTCGCGCGCGATCAATCCATCACCGACGATCACCAGCTCGCGCGTGCCCGGATGCTGGCGCATGGCGATGGCCAGGTCCGGTACCGCGGCCACGCGCGACATCGACGGTGCCTCGGGCAGGCTCAGATGGGTAGCGGCGGGAATGGCGAGCACATCAGCCTCCCGCGCCCCGGCGGTGGCGATGACCAGGGTGTCGGCGCGCACGCTGCGCGGCGGTGGAGACAAGGCCAGGCACAGCAGCACCGCCGCCACGGCCTGCAACAGCAGCAATGCGGACAGGCGTGCCGGCGCCGGGCGTGGCCGCTGGCACAGGCGGATGCTGGCCAGCAGTACCGCCAGTGCGACGATGGCCCATGGCAGCCAGGTGCTCGTCATCGTGCCTCCCGTGGCGCGGCCAATGCATCCAGGTAGCGGCGCCCGCCGGCATCGGCGGCGTCGCGGCGCGCGGGCGGGCCGGGCGGGCGCCGCAGTGCCGGCCACAGCTGCGCGCGCAGGCGCTGGCGGCATGCCTGGCAATCCGGTTGCTGGCGGACATCGTCGATGGCGGCGAGCACGTCGAGCGGGTCCGGCACGGCCTGCGGATGTGCATCCAGCCAACGCGACAGCGCGTCCAGGTCGACCGCGCCATCGGCCTGCGCCAATGACTGCCACGCATCGCTGATGAAACGCTCCGGTGGCGGCCGCGTGGACGGTTGCAGGGCGCGATTGCCCAGGCCCTCGCGCTTGCCGGTCATGCGCCGGGCCAGGTCGATCGGTGGCAACACGCTGCCCACGCGCGCCAGGTAGATGCGCTCGGCCTGCTGCACCTGCTTGATGAAGCCCAGTGCCTTGTACGCGTAGGGCAATGCCAGGTCCGGATGCCCCTGGCGCAGGTGGCCCTCGGACTGCCACATCTGGTCGAGCGCGGCCTTGAGGATGGCGCGCGTCTGCGGATCCAGCAGCGTGGCGGCCTCGGCGTGATCGTGGGTGTGCCCGTACTCGGACAACACGTCGGTGGCGCTGCCGAACACCGGCGTGCCGTCGGTGCCGCTGCTGCCGTGGTCATGGCCGTCCTCGTGGGCATGCGCGTCGGCGTGCTCGGCAGGGTCACCGGCCGCGGCGGCGTCGCCGGTGGGCAGGTCGCCGGTCGGTGGCGGCTTGGCTCCGCCTTCGGCCTCCTCGCCGAGGAACTGGCCATAGCGCAGGCGCAGGATGCGCTGGTCCACGCCGATCGCATCGGAGCGCCTGGTGAAGGTTTCCGCGTCCAGCTGGCCGCGCTGCTTCTGCAGGGCCTCGGCGTCGATGATGATCTGCCGCTGGCTGCGGAAGTACGCCGGCATCACCTTCTTGATCGCACCTTCCAGCGCACTGGCCTGCACGTCCTGTTCGCTGGGAAGGCGCAGGATCAGGCTGGCACTGCGCGCCTGCTGCGGTTGCGGGTCGCGGTTGTCACGCACGGTCAGGCGCGCGACCACTTCGTCACCGGGGCCGACGCCCAGCGCGGCGAGGTCGGCGGTGTAGGCGAAACGGCGCGTGGTCGCCGGACCACTACCGTTCAACGTTACACGCTGGTGTTGGAAGGCGATGTTCTCGCCGCTGCCCTTGGCGGTGGTGAGCTCCAGCGTGGCGCTGGCGGTGACGCCGAAATCGTCGCTGGCCTCGAAGCGCAGCGGCCATTGCCGCTGCCCGGCGGTGGCCTGGTTGAGGGTCTGCGCCGGCGCCAGCACCTTGACCTGCGGCGGGCGGTCCGGCACCACGTCCAGGCGGTAGGCGCGGCTGGCGGTGGCCAGCGCCGGCGCGGTGACGATGCGGTACAGGCCCGCGCGCTGCAGCGTCTGCCCGGCCTGCCAGCGCTCGCCGTCGCGCTGCAACGGCAACCGTCGCCCATCATGGAACTGCAGCCATGCCTGCCGCGGCTGCGATTGGAACTGCAGCTGCCAGTGCAGGCGACTGCCCTGCACGGCACGTGCGTCGAGTTTCTCGCCGCCGGTCGCGGGCTGGCCGGTGTAGGCCGGTGGGGTCACGCGCAGTTGCGCGGCACGCAGCACCGGTGCCTGCGCGGCCGGGGATGCCGCGTCGCCGGTAGTGTCATTGGCGGCGGTTGGCCGCTCGCCACCGCGCGGCCATGCCAGGGCGATGGCCGCGACCAGCAACGCCACCGCGACACAGGCCAGCAGGCGCAATCCCGGCCACGGCTGGCGCAGGTCGGGCGGGTCCGCCTGCAGGCGCTGGCCGATGCGCTGGCGCTGCCGCTGCTGCAGGGGATTCAATGTCGCCGGCGTGGCGAACAGCAGGTCGGCGCTGTCCTCCAGGCGCGGATGCTCGTTGAGCCGGGCAATCAGCCAGCGTGTATCACGCCGGCGCGCGCGCCACATCGCCACGCCGGCGACCGCGAGCAGGGCCAGGGTGAGGACCGCCGTTGCCACATCGATGTCGTACAGGCGCCAGGCCAGCACCGCGAGCGCCGCGGCGAGCGGCAGCCCGCCAAGCAGGGTGATGGCCTGCACCCGGCGTCGCGCGCGTTGCAACAGCGCAGGCCGTTTCATGCCTGCCCCCGGCGACGCCGTGCGCTGGCCAGCCAGCGTTCGAGCAGGAACAGCAGGGCGACCGTGAGCACCAGCCACGGTGCGAGCTCGCGTGCGGACTGCGGATACGCAGGGGCACCGCTGTCCGGGCGCAGGCTGGTGGCATCGGCACGGCCAGGTGCCGGCGGCGGCTGCAGCCGTGCCTGCAGTTGCGAGGGGAAGCGCGCATCCAGCAACGCCGGCATTGATGCCGCGGCCAGGTTGGCATTCCAGCGCAACCAGCGCGGTGGCTGGTTGACCTGCTCGAGCAGCAGGTTGCCGGCGTCGTCATGCCATAGCGGGCTGCGCTGCGCCTGCGGCGGCACCGGGGTGCGCGCGTCGACCAGCAAGGTGCCGCCGTTCTCGGCCCAGGCCAGCAGCCCGGCGGGCACCGGCTTGGAAGACAGCCAGACGCGCACCGCGTCACCCTCGGTGAAGGCCTGGTCGTCGCCGGCGCTGTCCAGCACGGCCTCCGCATGCCAGGCCTGGTTCACGGCGCGCAGGTAGCGCAGCTGCAACGCGCCCTCGGCATCGTGGCGGACCTGCAACCGCGGTGGCTTGTGCGTCGCCGAGGCCGTGCCCGCAGGGGGCACGTCGACCTGCAGCCAACGTACCGTGCGCGACAGGCGCGGGCGCTGTGCGTCCCACCCCTGGCTGACCGACGGCACGATCACGGTCAGGGGCACGTCCGGCGGCAATGATGCATCGAGCTCACGCAGCAGGCTGGCCACGGGTTGCCGCGCATCGGGCATGGGCGCGTCCTGCCCGATGCGCGGAAACCCCGGTGCCAGCCACAGCCATTGCGACGGCGGGGTCCCGGCGACGGCACGCGCCTGTGCCGGAGTCACGCCAGGCAGCACGGCGATGCGTGGCTCGGTGTCGCGCAGGCCGTCCAGTGCCGGGCGCGCCAGCAACAATGCCAGTGCCGCCAGCAACAGCAGGCGCACCAGCAGCAGCGGCCATTCGTCGAAACGGATGCGGCGGCGCGGGCGCGGCTTGGCCGACAGCCAGCGCAGCGCGGCAAAATCGATCAGCTGTTGCTGGTCGCGCCGGGCCAGATGAATCAGCAGCGGCAACAGCAGCGCGGCCAACGCCGCCAGGCCGGCCGGGAACAGCCACAACAGGCTCACGCCGCGCCTCCGCGCCGGCCGAACAGGCGCTGCAGCGGTGCATCGATGGGCGCATCGAGGAAAGCGGTGTCGTGGCGGATGCCGGCGGCCTGCAGGCGCGCATCCAGCGTGCGGCGGGCCTCGGCGAAGCGGGCCAGGTAGTCGGCGCGCACGCGGCTGCCATCGCTGAGCAGTTCCTGCGCGGTTTCGGGGTCGCGGAAGCGGTGTCCGTCGCGGAATGGGAAGTCGCGCTCCTCCACGGTGAGCAGCTGCAGGTGGACGACGTCGCGACCGGCCTTGGCCAGGCGTTCGGCCAGCTCAATCGCCGCCTCGTCGAAGCCGTCGCCGATCATCACCACCAGATCATGCGCGCCGATGCGTTCCCAGACCGGCTTCAGTTGCTCGGCGCCGGGCCATTGCCCGCGTGCATGCAGGCCATGCAGTTGCAGGTGCAGCCGGTCGCGCTGGCGCAGGCCGATACTGGCCGGCAGCAACTGCAGGCCATCGCCGTTGATGGCGATCAACCCGAACGCGTCGCCCTGCTGCAGGGCGAGTTCGACCACGCAGCCAGCCAGGGCCTTGGCGGCGTGCAGGCGCGTCCAGTCGCGCCGGGCCTGGTCGGCCTGTTGCATCGAGGCGGTGGCATCGAGGACCAGCCATACGGTGAGCGGGCTTTCGCGTTCGGACTCGCGCACGAAGAAGCGGTCCGAGCGGGCGTACAGCTTCCAGTCGATCTGGCGCAGTTCATCGCCCGGTTCGTAGGCCCGGTACTGGGCGAACTCCAGCCCGGCGCCGCGGCTGCGGCTGGCATGCATGCCGATGCCACGGCTACCGCTGGCGCGCTGCGGGAACAGCCGCAACGCGCGCAGGCGGCTGCGCACATCGGCGGGAATCAGCGGTGGGGCAGGGGACACCATGGCAGGATCGGCATCAGGCCGGGAACGGCACCGTGCGCAGCAATGCGGTGATCACGTCATCGGCGCTCTTCTGCTCGGCCTCGGCGGCGAAGGACAGCAGCAGGCGGTGGCGCATCACCGGCGCGGCCAGGGCCTGCACGTCCTCGCGGGTGGCGGCAAAGCGGCCATGCAGCAGGGCGCGTGCTTTCGACGCCAGCACCAGCGACTGGCCGGCGCGCGGGCCGGCGCCCCACTTGATCCAGTTGTTGACCTCGGCCGGCGCGCCGTCGTCGGGACGGCTGGCGCGGACCAGGCGGGTGATCCAGGTCAGCAGGTCGGGGCTGACGTGCACGTCGCGCACGGCCGCCTGCAGTGCCTTGACCGCCTCGGCATCCATCACCTTCGGCACCGTGCCGCTGTGGCTGCCGGTGGTCTGGGCAAGGATGTCGCGCTCCTCGCTCTCATCGGGGTAGTCCACGCGCACGTGCAGCAGGAAGCGGTCCAGCTGCGCCTCCGGCAGCGGGTAGGTGCCGGCCTGCTCGATCGGGTTCTGCGTGGCCAGCACGAAGAACGGCGAGGGCAGCGTGTAGGTGGTGCCGGCGTAGCTGACGGTGCGCTCCTGCATGGCTTCGAGCAGGGCGGCCTGGGTCTTGGGCGGGGTGCGGTTGAGCTCGTCGGCCAGCAGCAGGTTGGTGAAGATCGGGCCCTGCTGGAAGCGGAACGCGCGCTTGCCGGTGCCGTGGTCCTCCTCCAGCAGCTCGGTGCCGAGGATGTCGCTGGGCATCAGGTCGGGCGTGAACTGCACGCGCCGGAACTGCAGCTCCAGTGCCTGCCCGAGCGAGCGCACCAGCAGCGTCTTGCCCAGGCCCGGTGCGCCTTCGAGCAGGCAGTGGCCGCCGGCGAGCAGGCCGATCAGCAGTTGCTCGACCACCGCCTGCTGGCCGACCACCGCCTGCGCCAACGCGCCGCGCAGTTCGCCCAGGCGGGGCAGCTGGGAATCGAGGTCGGGGGAAGTGGCAGTCATGCGGTCACCAGTGGGGTCAGTGCGTCAGTGCGTACATCACGATGTTCACGCCGAACTTCGTGTTGTCCTCGGCCAGGAAGCGTTTGTTGCGCCAGTCGTAGTCCCATTCGCAGCCGTAGTCCTTGTTGCTGTAGAGCACGCCCAGCCGGCCATCGATCTCGATGCCCTTGAGGTAGTCGTGCACCAGGTCATCGCCCCAGCCGTTGAGCTCGAAGCCGGTGGCCGGCGGACCTTCGGGAAACTTGAAGAAGCTGTTGTAGATGGCGTGGTTGTTCGGCAGCTTCTTCAATGCGGTGGTGCCGAAGATGCCGCGCATCTGCGCCTCGAACGAGGTGGCGAACAGGCCGTCGATGTCATGGTTGCAGTCATCGACGAAGACGAAGCCGCCGTTGCGCACGTAGCGCTCGAAGTTGCGGCGTTCGTCGGGGTTGAACTCGACCAGCTTGTGCCCGGCCAGGTAGCAGAACGGCGCGCGCAGCATCTTCGGGTCGGACAGCGCCACGACATGTTCGTTGGGGTCCACGCGCAGCGTGGTGTAGTCCACCAGCGAGGTGAGCAGGTTGGACGGCATGCGCGCGTCCACGTCCCAGTCGCCGGAGTCGTACTTCAGGCGGGTGAACCAGAAGTCGTAGCGGCCGGCCTGCGCGTGGGCCCGGCCGGGCAACGCGGCCGCAACCGCACCGCCAAGCAGCAGCTGCAGGAATTGCGCTCGCGTTAGACGGGACTGGAGCAAAGGCCAAGAATCTCAGGAAACCAGGAGCCCCTCTCCCGCAGGCGGGAGAGGGGTTGGGGTGAGGGCCGGGCGAAGCCTCATGGTGCTCGATGCCACCGTGCGTTGCGCCGTACCCTCATCCGCCCTTCGGGCACCTTCTCCCGGGGGGGAGAAGGTGTATCAATCACACCGCATCGGACAACGAGGTGAACGTGAAATCACGCAGCTTCATCGGCGGGATCATCATCACGAAGCTGGACTCGTCGCCGGCCACGCGCACCGGCTTGCCCAGTTCGTCGATGTTGTTGAGCATGATCACCGGCGACTCGTTGAAGCGGAAGTTCTTCACCGGGTGCTTGATCTGGCCGTTCTCGATGTAGAACGTGCCGTCGCGGGTCAGCCCGGTCAGCAGCACGGTCTGCGGGTCGACCATGCGGATGTACCAGGTGCGGGTGACCAGGATGCCCTTCTCGGTGCCGCGCACCAGCTCGGCGATGGACTTGCTGCCGCCGCTCATCAGCAGGTTGCCCGGTTGCGCGTTGGCGGTCTTGCCCTGCTTCTGCGCCCAGTAGCGCGAATAGCTGAGGTTGGCGACCTTGCCGTTCTCGATGATGGCCATGCGCTCGCGCGGCATGCCTTCGCCGTCCCACGGCAGCACCGGTGCATCGGGATGCCACGGGTCGGCGAACAGGTTCACCTGCGGGTCGTAGACCTGCTCGCCCAGCTTGTTGCCGCCGCCCTTCCTGGACAGGAAGCTGCGGCCTTCGTCGGCCGAGCGGGCGCTGAAGAAATTCATCATGAAGCTGATCAGGCCCGCGGCGGCGGCAGGCTCCAGGATCACCGTGTACTTGCCCGGCTCCAGCGCCTTGGCCTCGGCCGATTCGGTGGCCTTGCGCTTGGCGATCTCGATGTCCTGGTCGGCCCTGAAATCCGATGCGTCCTTCAGGTTGCGGCCCACCCAGCCCGAACCGCGGCCGTCCTCGGTGCGCACGGTGCAGGTGTAGTTGAAGTTGGTGCTCTTCTGGTAGCCGAAGTTGCCGTTGCTGTTGGCGATGGCGACGAAGCCGTTGCCGTCCTCCAGGAAGCCGGCGGCGACCAGGCCATGGCCGCGGCACGGGGCGATCGAGTCGGCCGCCACCTTGGCGCGGAACTCCGGGTCGATCGCGGCGGTGGACGCGCTGAAGGTCGGGCTGGCGGTGTACTGCTGCTTGCCGATGGCCGGCACGAACTCGGGGTTTTCCGGAGCCAGCTTCGCAAGGTCCTCGGCGCGGCGGACCACGCGCTCCAGCGAGGCGTCATCGAACTCGTTGATCGAGGCGGTGCCCACGCGCTTGCCGAAGGCCACCTGCACGGCCAGTTCGGCATTGCTGACGATGCCGCTGGTGGAGACGTTGTTCAGCGCGAAACGGATGTTGCCATCGACCGAGCCGGCCAGCGTGGCGGTGCATTCATCGGCCTTGGACAGCGCGATGACCTTGTCCAGGATGGCCTTGGCTTCCTGTTCGGTGAAGATGCTCATGGTTCTCGAAGCTCCTTGACGATCAGCCGAGGCTGCGCGCGGTATTGATGACGTTGATGCCGTCGAAACGGGCGGTGGACGAGCCATGCGACACGGCCGAGACCTGGCCCGGCTGGCCCTTGCCGTCGAAGAACGAGCCGCCCAGGCGGTAGTCGCGCTCATCGGCCACGGCGCTGCAGGCGTTCCAGAATTCCGGCGTGCGGATCTGGTAGGCCACGTCCTCTAGCATGCGGGTGATCTGCCCGTTCTTGATCTCGTAGAACAGCTGCCCGCCGAACTGCGCGTTGTAACGCTGCTGGTCGATGGAGAACGAGCCGTCGCCGATGATGTAGATGCCGTTCTCCACGTCCTTGACCAGGTCGGCCACCGACAGCGGGGTCTTGCCCGGTGCCATCGACACGTTGGCCATGCGCTGGAACTGCACGCTGGACCACGAGTCGGCATAGCAGCAGCCATCGGACTCGGTCTTGCCCAGGATGTGGGCCTGGTCGCGGATGGTCTGGTAGTCGACCAGCTTGCCGTCGGTGATCAGCGGCCAGCGCTTGGTCTTCACGCCCTCGTCGTCGTAGGCCACCGCGCCGAGCGAGCCGGGCTGGGTCTTGTCGGCGAAGATGTTGACCTTGTCGCTGCCGTACTGGAAATGCTGCTCGCGCTTGTCCAGCGTGGCGAAGCTGGTGCCGGCGTAGTTGGCCTCGTAGCCGAGCACGCGGTCCAGCTCCAGCGGATGTCCGACCGATTCGTGGATGGTCAGCCAGGTGTGCGAGGGGTCCAGCACCAGGTCGTACTTGCCCGGCTTCACCGACGGCGCCTTGAGCTTCTCCTGCGCGTGCTTGGCCGCGGCGATGGCGTCCTCGCGCATGTCGTAGGACTGGCCGTACACGGTCACGCCGTTGGGCAGCACGGTCTTGCCGGAGGCATCGCCGTCCAGGTATTCGAAGCCCAGGCCCATCGGCGAGGACAGGCCGTCGCGGGTGCGGAACTTGCCGCTGGCCTTGTCGATGGCGGTGACCGTCATCGGTG
Organism: Stenotrophomonas sp. ATCM1_4; assembly: GCF_004348115.1. GTDB lineage: Bacteria > Pseudomonadota > Gammaproteobacteria > Xanthomonadales > Xanthomonadaceae > Stenotrophomonas > Stenotrophomonas capsici. The sequence continues at coordinate 91,390 of NZ_QPFB01000001.1, forward strand.
CCCAGATGCGGTGCACGTCCTGGTCGATGTAGGAGCCATCGGTGGAGGCGAAGTACTTCTGCTCGTTGACCAGAAACAGCATCGAGTTGACGAAGCTGGCACCGGCGGCGGTCGCGGCGGCATTGACGCCCAGCAGCAGGTCGGCCTTGTCCTTGATCGGCACTTCCATCGCGTTCTTCCTGATCGGCGTGCGCCAGCTGACCTCGCCGTAGCCCGGTGCCTTGGCAAACTGCACCGGCGCGGTCTGCACCTTGGCATTGGCCTTGGCGATGGCGGCGGCCTGCTGCGCGGCCTTGACCACGCCGGCCGGGCTCAGGTCGTTGGTGGCGGCGAAGCCCCAGGCACCATTCACGATCACGCGGATGCCGGTGCCGGTGGACTCGGTGTTCACCACGTTCTGGACCTTGTCCTCGCGGGTGATCACGAACTGGCGCAGGTAGCGGCCGATGCGCACGTCGCAATAGGTGGCGCCGGCGGCGCGGGCGGCGTTCAGTGCGTCATCGGCCAGGCGTTTCTTGACGGCGGGGTCGAGCACCGTGAGCAGCTGCTCGGCGGCGATCGCCTTGCCGAAGAACGATGGCACCATCAGGCCACCGGCGGTGAGCCCGGTCAGGGCGAGGAAGTCACGTCTTTGCAAGGCTGCTCTCCGGAGGCGCGGCCCGCGATGCGGGCAATGGGCAACGAACGACGATGGCTTCGCGATGCTCTGCGAACCCTCCCGATTCTTGCGGGCGCGCGATGGCAGCGGTAGTGACTTTAGGCATGGATGATGTGCGGGCGGTGCGGTTCGGGGCGCACGGCATCCCCCTCCGCAACGCGTCCCTTGCCTGCGGCAAAGGGAGGGAGCGGTTCAGGAGTGAACGGGAGGGCTGGCGTTGATGCGTTACCCGCGGCCCCCGACCACGTCGCCCATCACCCCCTGCAGCCATTCCACGAACACCCGCAGCCGCTGCGAGGGATGCCGCCGATGCGGGAACAGCAGGTGCATCGGCATCGGGTCGGCGCGGTGGTCCGGCATCACCTCCACCAGGCGCCCATCGGCCAGCTCATCGCGCACGTCATAGGCGGGGATCTGGATCAGCCCCATCCCGGCGATGCAGCAGGCGATGTAGGCCTCGGCGCTGTTGACGGTGACGCGCCCGCGCAGCGGCAGGGTGTGCAGCGCCCCGTGTTCGCGCCACTCCCAGGGTTCGACCCGGCCGCTGCCGGGCGAGGCGTACAACACGCCCCAATGCTGCTCCAGCCGGCGTGGATGAACAGGCACGCCGTGCGTGGCCAGGTAGCCGGCACTGGCCACGTTGAGCAGCGGCAGCTGGCCCAGGCTGCGCGCCACCAGGCGCGAGTCCTGCAGCGGGCCGACCCGCAACGCGCAATCCACGCCGTCCTCGACCAGGTCGATGCTGCGGTCGGTGATGCCCAGTTCCACGTCGATCTGCGGATGCGCCTGCAGGAACGCCGGCAGCGCCGGTGCCACGATCAGGCGCCCGATGCGGCCGGGGACATCGACCTTCAGCCGCCCGCTGAGCGCCTGCGGCGCCTGCCGGAACAACTGCTCGGCCTCGTCCGTGTCGGCGATCAGCTGCTGGCAGCGGGCATGGAACAGCAGCCCGTCCTGGGTGGGCGTGACCTGGCGGGTGGTGCGGTGGAGCAGGCGCGTGCCCAGCCGCTGTTCCAGCGTGCGCACCGCCTCGGAGACGGTGGAGCGCGGCAGGTTCAACTGGTCGGCGGCGCGGGTGAAGCCGGCACAGTCGACCACGCGGACGAAGATGCGGTACAGCTCGATGCGGTCCATGGGCGGATTGTCCGGAAAGGCCGACAAGTGAAGTCAGAATGGCGGGCTTTATCCGGAATTCCAAGCCGATAGCCTCTGTGGGCATCCACCCGCTCAGGAGTTGCCCCATGACCGACCATCGCATCCACGGCAAGACCGTCCTCATCGCCGGCGGCGCCAAGAACCTGGGCGGCCTGCTCGCCCGTGACCTGGCCGCCCAGGGCGCGGCCGGCATCGCCCTCCATTACAACGGCGACGCCGCCCGTGCCGAGGCCGAGGCCACCGCCGAAGCGGTGCGCGCCGCCGGCGCCGACGCGCACCTGTTCCAGGCCGACCTGACCCACGCCGCGGCGGTGGAGCAGCTGTTCGCCGATGCCCGGCAGGCATTGGGCCGCATCGACATCGCGGTCAACACGGTGGGCAAGGTGCTGAAGAAGCCGATGACCCAGATCAGCGAGGCCGAGTTCGACCAGATGGACGCGGTCAACAACAAGGCGGCGTTCTTCTTCCTGAAGGAAGCCGGCTGCCACCTGGCCGACAACGGCAAGGTGTGCACGCTGGTGACCTCGCTGCTGGGGGCGTTCACCCCGTTCTACTCCAGCTATGCCGGCACCAAGGCGCCGGTGGAGCACTACACCCGTGCGGCGGCCAAGGAGTTCGGCGAGCGCGGCATCTCGGTGACCGCGATCGGCCCGGGGCCGATGGACACGCCGTTCTTCTACCCGGCCGAAGGTGCCGACGCGGTGGCGTACCACAAGACCGCCGCGGCGCTGTCGCCGTTCTCGCGCACCGGCCTGACCGACATCCAGGACATCGTACCGTGGGTGCGCTTCCTGGTGTCCGAAGGTTGGTGGATGACCGGGCAGACGATCCTGGTCAATGGTGGGTATACGACGCGCTGACAGCGTCGCCCCTCATCCGCCCCGTTGGGGCACCTTCTCCCGCTTGCGGGAGAAGAAAGCGGTTTGCTGCAGTGTGCGGTGCTTCCCTCCCTTCTCCCGCAAGCGGGAGAAGGTGCCCGCAGGGCGGATGAGGGCAGCGTTTCGCGTTTACCCCAACGACCGCGCGGTATTGATGATGCTCACCCCGTCAAAGCGCGTCGTCGCCGAACCGTGCGACACCGCCGACACCTGGCCCGGTTGGCCCTTGCCGTCGAAGAACGAACCGCCCAGGCGGAAGTCGCGTTCGTCGCAGATCGCGCTGCAGGCATTCCAGAACTCGGGCGTGCGGATCTGGTACGCCGCGTCCTCGACCAACCCGGTGATCTCGCCGTTCCTGATCTGGTAGCAGAGCTGGCCGCCGAACTGCGCGTTGTAGCGCTGCTGGTCGATCGAATACGAACCACGGCCGTGGATGTAGATGCCGTTCTCCACGTCCTTGACCATCTGCGCCGGCGTCAACGGTGCCTTGCCCGGGGCCAGCGACACGTTGGCCATGCGCTGGAACTGCACGCTCTTCCACGAATCGGCGTAGCTGCAGCCGTGCGAGGCGTTCTCGCCGAGGATGTGCACCTCGTCGCGGGTGGCCTGGTAGTTGACCAGGATGCCGTCCTTGACCAGGTCCCAGCGCCGGGTCTTCACGCCCTCATCGTCGTACCCCACCGCGCCCAGGCTGTACGGCTCGGTCTTGTCGGCGGTGAAGTTGACGATCTCGCTGCCCCAGCGATAGCCGCTCTCGCGCTTGTCCAGCGTGGCGAAGCTGGTGCCGGCGTAGTTGGCTTCGTAGCCGAGCACGCGGTCCAGCTCCAGCGGGTGGCCAACGTTCTCGTGGATGGTCAGGAACAGGTTGGACGGGTCCAGCACCAGGTCGTACTTGCCCGGCTTCACCGACGGCGCGGTGAGCTTGGCGCGCGCCTGCTTCGCGGCGGCGATGGCGTCCTCGACCGGGTCATAGGAATGCCCGTAGCCCACCACGCCACAGGGCAGTGCGTGCTTGTCGGCGGCGTTGCCGTCGAGGAACTCCCAGCCCATGCCGGCCGGCGCCGACAGCCCGGCGCGGGTGCGGAACTTGCCGCTGGCCTTGTCGATGGCGGTGGCGGTGAACGGCAGCCAGATGCGGTGCACGTCCTGGTCGATCCAGGAGCCATCGCTGGAGGCGAAGTACTTCTGTTCGTTGACCAGGAACAACTGCGAGTTGATGAAGTCGGCGCCGGCGTTGATCGCCGCGGCATTGATCGACAGCAGCAGCTCCACCTTGTCCTTGACCGGCACCGCCATCGCGTTGCTGCGGATCGGCGTCGCCCATTGCACCTCACCGACGCCCGGCGTCGGTGCCAGCTGCACGGCACGGGTCTGGATCTTCGCGTTGGCACGCGCGATCGCCATGGCCTGGGCCACGGCGGCGGCCACGCCCTGCGCATTGGTCTGGTTGCTGGCGGCGAAGCCCCAGGCACCATCGACGATCACGCGGATGCCCACGCCGGCGGATTCGCTGTTGGTGACGTTCTGCACCTTGTCTTCGCGGGTGACGATGGCCTGGTTGAGGTAACGACCGATGCGCACGTCGCAGTAGCTGGCACCGCCGTGTTTGGCCAATGCCAGCACGGTGTCGGCCAATGCCTTCTTCTTCGCCACGTCCGATGGCGTGAGCAGCTCCTCGGCGGCGATCAGGCGGGCATTGGGCAGCATCATCCCGGCCAGGCCGAGACCGGAGAGGGTGAGGAACTGACGGCGTTGCATGGGGGCGGGGCTCCGGAGCAGGCGATGCACGCATCGCGCAAGACCGTTGAATCTCGGCGCCAGCCCACGCCGGGCACAAGTGACCATGGTCATGCGTGGGCCGAAAGTGGCATTGCGGCACAATCAAGACGGTCTTTCCCGGTGGCGCCGCCATGCCCGACAAACCCTATGCCGAATCCTGCGAGCGCAACCGCGCGCCCATCCTGGCCGAGCTGCAGCGACACCTCGGTGGCGCCCGGCGCGTGCTGGAGATCGGCAGCGGCACCGGCCAGCACGCGGTGTATTTCGCCGCGGCGCTGCCCTGGCTGAGCTGGCAGGCCAGTGATCACCGCGACCACCTGCCGGGTATCAGGCAATGGCTGGACGAGGCGGCGCTGCCAAACACGCCGTCGCCCATCGCGCTGCAGGCAGTCACCGAACCCGTCGCCGGCCTGCAGCCGGTGCCCACCGCCGGTGGCCGCTTCGATGCGGTGTTCACCGCCAACACCCTGCACATCATGAGCTGGACGCACGTGCAGGCCTTGTTCGCCGGCCTGCCGGCGGTGCTGTCCACCGATGGCCTGCTGCTGGTGTACGGGCCATTCAACTACGGCGGTGCGTTCACCAGCGACAGCAACCGTGCCTTCGATGGCTGGTTGAAGGCGCGCGATGCCGCCTCCGGCATCCGTGACTTCGAGGCGGTCGACGCGCTGGCGCGCGCGCAGCGGCTGGTGCTGCAGGCCGACGTGGCGATGCCGGCCAACAACCGCTTGCTGGTCTGGCAGCGCCAACCCGGTTGAGGACCGGCTAGGATGCGGGAACTTCTCGGGAGGGCAGGGCGTGGTGAAACACGGTCGTAGGTGGTTGTTGGCGGTGGCCCTGGGCGTGACGCCCTGGTGGGTGCAGGCACAGCAGGGGGATGCACGGCAGGCGGCGCTGCAGGTGCAGGCCCGCTATCCCGGCGTGATCGAGCTGGAGGTGGACGCCAGCGACGTCGACCGCCGCATCCAGCGCGTGCGCGAGCGCATCCCGGTGGCCCCCGGCCCGCTCAGGCTGTGGTATCCGCAGTGGATCCCCGGCAACCACGCGCCGACCGGCCCGATCAACCAGATCGGCGGCCTGGTCATCCGTGGCAACGGCCAGCCGCTGCAGTGGCTGCGCGATCCCGGCGACATGTATGCCTTCACGCTGCAGGTGCCCGAAGGCGTCAACGTGCTCGACATCGAGTTCCAGTACCTCTCGCCCACGGCCTCGGACCAGGGGCGCGTGGCGATGACGCCGAACCTGCTCGACCTGCAATGGCATCGCGTGGTGCTGTACCCGGCCGGCGTCGATGCGCGCGGCATCCAGGTCAAGCCGTCATTGCGCCTGCCCGACGGCTGGCAGAGCGGCACCGCACTGGACGTGGCGCGTCGCGAGGGCGGCACCGAGCACTACCAGCCGGTGCCGTTGATGACGCTGATCGATTCACCGGTGTTCGCCGGCCGCCACTTCAAGCGCTTCGCGCTGGATGAGGCCGCTAGGCAGCCGGTGTGGCTGGACGTGGTCGCCGAGAACCCGCAGGCACTGCAGGCCGATGCCAAGGTGCTGGACGCGCACCGCGCGCTGGTGCGCGAGGCCGACGCGGTGTTCGGCGCGCGGCCCTACACGCGCTACAACTTCCTGCTGGCGGTGTCGGACGTGTTCAGCGGCATCGGCCTGGAGCACGCGCAGTCCAGCGAGAACGGCATGCACGAGGGCTACCTGCGCGGCGAGCGGCCGTTCATGGACAACGACCTGCTGCCGCACGAGTACGCGCATGCGTGGGTGGGCAAGGCCTGGCGCCCGCGCCCGACCTGGGTGCCGCATTACAACGGGCCGATGCACAACGACGAGCTGTGGATGTACGAAGGCCAGACCCAGTACTGGGCGGTGGTACTGGCCGCCCGCTCGGGGCTGTGGAAGCCGGACTACGCGATGGCGATGCTGGCCCAGTTGCAGGCCAACTACGCCACCCAGCCGGGCCGGCAATGGCGCGACCTGCACGACACCGTGCACCAGGGCATCCTCGACTTCAATTCCAAGCCGCAGGCGTGGGCCGACTGGCAGCGTGCCTTCGAGTTCTACAACGAAAGCACGTTGTTGTGGCTGGGCGTGGACGCGCGCCTGCGCAGCCTGTCGAAGGGAAAGGTCACGCTGGATGACTTCGCCAGACGCTTCCATCAGGGCGGTACGCAGGGCGAGATCCGCCTGTACGACCGTGCCGACGTGATGCAGGCACTGGAAGCGGTACAGCCCGGTGACTGGGATGCCTTCATCGGCACGCGCCTGGATGCGCGTGACGGCAGCGCTCCGGATGGCCTGAAGGCCGCCGGTTGGGAGCTGTACTACAGCGATGCGCCAAACCTGGTGGTGGCCGATGGCGAAGCCGACGGCGTGACCGACCTGCAGTACGCGTTGGGCCTGAAGGTGGGCAGCGATGGCGTGCTGCAGTTCGTCGGTTGGGAGAGCCCGGCGTTCAAGGCGGGGTTGGCCAAGGACGTGACGCTGGTGGCGGTCAACGGCCTGGCGTACAGCGGCGGGCGCCTGAAGCAGGCGGTGATCGATGCGAAGGAAGGGACGCCGATCGCGCTGATCGTGCGGCAGGCCGACAGCTTCCGCACCGTGCGCATCGACTACCGCGATGGGCTGCGTTACCCGCACCTGCGCCGTGTCGAGGGCAGCCCGGATCTGTTGACGAAGATCCTGGCACCGCAACGGCAACAGCGTTGAACGAAGCCCGTGAACCCTTCTCCCGTTGGGAGAAGGTGCCCCGAAGGGGCGGATGAGGGGCCGGGCGAAGCCTCGTGCCAATCGGTATCACCAGGCTTCGCCCATACCCTCACCCCAACCCCTCTCCCGCAGGGAGAGGGGCTTGAGCAAAGCGAAGCCCCGCCAGCACACGCCATGCCTGGGAACCTCCCTTCTCCCCTGCATGGGAGAAGGTGCCCCGAAGGGGCGGATGAGGGCGCTTCTGCTTTGCTCGTGGAACGCCCACCCTCACCCCAACCCCTCTCCCGCACGCGGGAGAGGGGCTTGAGCAAAGCGAAGCCCCACCAGCACATGCCATGCCTGGGAACCTCCCTTCTCCCATGCATGGGAGAAGGTGCCCCGAAGGGGCGGATGAGGGCGCTTCTGCCTTGCTAGTGGAAAGCCCACCCTCACCCCAACCCCTCTTCCGCAGGGGGAGGGGCTTCAAGCATTCACCTCAGTACTCCCAGCGGTACCCGATCCCGAACGTCCGCCCCTGCGCGGCCACGCTGGAAATCTGGCCATAGGTCGCCGCCGCCTGCTGCCCGTACACCGTCTTGTAGTCGCGGTCGGCCAGGTTGTAGATGCCGGCACTGAAGCGGCCCACGCCCAGCGGAATCTCCGCCAGCAGGTCGAACACCGCATAGCCGCTGATCTTCGCCGACGGCGTGGCACGAATGGTCGGGCTGACCGCCGCCATCTGCGCGTCGCGCCAGGCATGGTCGGTGCCACCCACCGCCTGCCCCTGCAGGCGCAGCAGGCTGTCGGTGGCGAAGCGCCACTGCCCGTACAGGCCAGCCTTCAGCGGCGACACGCGGAACGCGTTGAGCTCGCGCCACTGGCCGTTGGCATCCTTGTACTGGCCGCGCGTGCTGGCCACGCTCGCGCCGAACTCCCACTGCTCGTTGGGCAGGTAGCGCAGGTTGGCCTCCACGCCCCACACGCGTTCGTCGGTGTCGGCGACCGACACGCTGTAGTCGCGGTTGAACTGCACGGTCTTGTCGGAGTTGTTGTAGAACGCGGTCACGCCACCCTGCAGCACCGCGTCATCGCTGCGACGCCAGCCCAGCTCGTAGTTGTTGACCTTGATCGGGCCGATGTTGCGGCTGTCGATCACGAAACTGGCCGGCACGTCGCGCAGCATGCGCTGCGTATCGGGCAGGCTGAAGCCCTGCGAGAAATTGGCGAACAGCTGCTGGCCGTCGGTGAGCTTGTAGACCACACCCGCTTTGAACAGCGTCTGCGAATGGCGGACGTTGCCACCTTCCAGCAGCTTCGGCGCGTAGGCCGGGTTTGCGGTGGCGGCGATGGCCTCGGTGTAGGGCAGTGAATCGGCGACGCGGTTGCGCAGGATCTGATGACGCACGCCAGCCTGCACGGTCACGCGTTCGGTCAGCGGGTAGTCGCCCTGCAGGAACAGGCCGGTGGTGTCCACGCGCACATCCGGGCCCATCGCATGGCGTTGGGTCGGCACGTAGTTCAAGCCATTGCTGGCGATGAAGGCAGTGATGTCGTAGGTCTGGCCGAGCTGGCTGTCCTTCTCGCGCTCATGATCCACACCGTAGGAAAGCTGCAACGCACGCCCATCCACGTCGAACGCCTTGTGCAGCGCGCTGCGCACGCCCCACACGTCGATGTCGGTGTTGGACTGCATCGCCACATAGGCGAAGCCGCCCGGCAGCGCCGGGTGTACTGCGGCCGACACCGACGGGAACCAGCGGCCCTTCTCGTTGCGGTAATACGCTTCCACGCTCAGCTCATGGCCACCGAGGATGTCGCGGTTGCGGTACTGCGTATTGATGCCCTGGTGCCTGGTGCGCGGCTGGTCATCCAGCTGCAGACCCTTCACCGCCAGGTGGCTGGGCGCAAAGGCCGGGTTGAACAGCACTGCCAGGCGCGGGCCGTAGTCCGGGCCGTAGTCGCTGTCCTGCTGGTCGTCGTACCAGCGCAGGCCCACGCTCAGCTGCTGCTTCTCGTCCGGGTTCCAATCCAGGCGACCGTTGAACTCCTTGGTCTCGGTGTCCTGGCGGTCGGTCTGCGCGATCTCCGGGCCGATGCGTCGGCCATCGGCATCCAGCGAGGCGCCCTGGCGCGCGTAGTTGATGCCGGCCGCGCCACTGAGCGTGCCGCTGCGGAAGGTCAGCGTCTGCGCCAGGTTCCAGGCCAGGTTGTCGCCATCCACGTCCGAGGGACTGCGCAGGCGGACCTGCGTGGCCAGCGCCAGCGGCTGCTCGCCCGGCTGCAGGGTGATGATGTTGATGATGCCGCCGCTGGCACCGGCGCCGTACAGCGCGGTGGCACCGGAGATCACCTCGATGCGCTCGATCATCGTCGGCGAGATGCTGTTGAGCTGGCGCGAGCCGTCGCGGGCACCGGTCAGCGGCACGCCATCGATCATCACCTGCACGCTGCGGCCGCGCATGGTCGTGCCGTAGTTGCTGGTGGTGCCCGAGGCCGGGGCCAGCGACGGCACCAGCTGGCCGAGGATGTCGGCGGTACTGCGCCCGGCGGCGACCTGCTGGGCCACCTGCGCGTGGTCGATGCGATACACGGTGCCGGCGATCTCGGCCACGCTGCGCGCGGCGCGGGTGGCGTTGACGCTGACCGTATCCAGTTGCTGCACGGAAGTAGTGCTCTGCGCATACAGCTGGCTGCTGATGGCCAGGCTCAGCAAGGCGAGCGGAAGGGTTGCCGCATGATGCCGCATGGTGTCCTCGGGGATGTCGTCAGGGAGAAGGGGAGGGCGCTGCAAGGCGCGTCATCACCGGCCTGCACAGCAGCAGGCCGATGGCCGATACGGCCGCCAGCAGCAGGTAATACGGGGCATAGCCCAGGCCTTTGGCCAGGAAGCCGGAGGCCGCGCCGCCGATGAAGAACAGCAGCAGCTCGAAGCACACCAGCAGGGTGAAGTCGGTGCCGGCCTGCTCGCGCGAACTGACCCGCATGAACAGCGCATACAAGCTGGTCATGGCCACGTAGCGCAGGGCCAGCATTGCCACCACCAGCGCGCCCAGCCCCCACCATGAGCCGGCCAGCACGCCGCCGTACAGCAACGCCGCCAGCAGCACGTACAGCACGCTGCGCCAGATGCCGACGTGCATCAGCAGCTGTTCGGCGCTGCGGCGCTTGAGCAGCCACGCCGCGGCCACGGCGGCAAGCATGCCGATGCCGGCACCGGTCACCGAGATCAGCAGGCCGATATCGGTCAGGCTCCACTGCTGGTCGACCAGCAGCGGGTTGATCATCGCCATCGCCGGTGCTTCGACCAGTCGGTACAGCACGATCAGCAGCAGCGCCCAGCGCATCGACGGCCGGCGCAGGGCGCGCAGCACGCTCGGGCGCTGCTGCTCGGCCGGGCGCGGTTGCTCCTGCACCGCCTGCACGGCAAGCAGGGTCAGCGCGCTCATCGCCGCCAGGGTCAGCAGCGCCACGTTCCAGCCACGGGTTTCGTACAGCCACAGAACGCCGGCGCCGCCGACCATGCTGCCCAGCGCCACGCCCACGCTCTGCGCCATGCTGCCCAGCCGGTGCTCGGCCGGTGCCAGCGCTTCGACGGTGTAGCCGTCGATGGCGATGTCCTGGGTGGCGGCGACGGTGGAAATCCACAGCCCCACCGCGAGGAACACGCCCAGACCGTGGTCCAGCCCGGTCGCGGCCAACGCCAGGATGCCCGCCAGCAACAGCAACTGCGTCAGCCACAGCCAGCTGCGGCGGCGTCCGATCCGTGGCAGGTGCCAGCGGTCGACCAGCGGCGCCCACAGGAACTTGAACGCCCACGGCAGGTACAGCAGCGACAACATGCCAATCCAGCGCAGGTCCACGCCCTGGCTGCGCAGGATGGCCGGCACCGCCACGTTGTAGAAGTACAGCGGCAGCGCATGCGCCATGTACAGCGCCACGATCACGGTCAACCCCAGCGGCGCGGCGGCCGAACGCTCAAGGCGCATCGCCGGCCTCCCACTGGGTGGTGATCCACTGCAGGCCGGTGTATTCGTCGGTGGTGACGAAGTAGGGCACGCCCCAGGCCGCGTGCAGGGCCGGGGTGTCCAGCCGCTGCTGGTCCTCGGCCGAGACGGCGATGCGCACCAGCCCGCGGCAATACCGGCGGAACGCGGCCTTGTGCTGCTTGTACCAGACCGCCTGGATCGCCCGGTAGTCCTCGCAGAAGCCGGTACCGGGCAGGGTGGCGGCGATGAAGAAGAACGGCGTTCCAGCAACGATCAGGCGTTCCACGCCGGCCAGCCAGCGGCGGATCTCGTCCGCATCCACCTGGCCATGGAACACGGCGCGTACCAGCACCGTCTCGTTGATCGTCAAACCCATCACTGCTGCCTGTTCAGGAAAGAACGCCCAGCGACAGGTGCCGGGCCTTAAATGAGAATAGTTACCAATTCCATTGCAAGTTTAGGCGGGGCGACGGAAAATTTAGGCACGACCACATTCCCGGGATGCCCTGCATGCAGGTTTTCACCTGCGCCGAACTGATGACCGCCGCCCACGCGCTGGGTGGGCAGGTCGATTTCGATGCCGGCATGGCCGACGCCACGCCGGTGCTGGCCGGCTGGCAGCAGGTGCATGCGGTCGATGACGGGGTGGTGCTGTACCTGAGCCGCAGCCGCGACATGGTCGGCGGCAGCAGCCACAACCGGCTGGCGCCGGGCATCACCGCCGGCTTCCTGGTCGATGGCGAGGCCGACGTGGCCATCGGCAGGCATCGGCTGCGCCTGGAAGGCGCCCAGCGGCGCATGCCGACGATGCTGGTGCACCTGCGCGAGGAAGACAGCTTCCGGCGCCATTGGCAGGCCGGCCGCCAGGAGGGCAAGGTCAGCCTGCACCTGGGCGATGACTGGCTGCGCCGTCAGTTGGATGGCGATGCAACCGGTAGCGCGCGGTTGTCGCGGGTATGCCGCAGCCATGCCGACAACCACGCCTGGCGCCCGGGTGCGCCGTTGCTGCAGCGGGCGACACGGTTGCTGCAGGACGCGCCGCAGGCGTTGCCGCTGGTGCGCCGCCTGCAGCAGGAGAGTTTCGCGCTGGAGCTGGCCGCCGACGTGCTGCAGGCCCTGTCGCAGGAGGACCAAGCGCGTCCATTGAGCGCGCACCTGCAGCGCTGCGTGTCACGCCTGCAGCAGTGGCTGGAAAGCGGCGAGGCCGACGCACTGAGCATCACCCAGATGGCGCGCCAGCTCGGCACCAACGCGGTCGACCTGCAACGCGGCTTCCAGCACTGCCACGGCCAGAGCATCGCCCACCACCAGCGCCAGCTGCGGCTGGAACGCGCCCGCCAGGCGCTGCAGCGTCAGCGCGTACCGGTGGACGTCGCTGCCACCATCGCCGGCTATGCGCACACCAGCAGTTTCAGCGCCGCCTTCAAGCGCCAGTTCGGCGTGTCGCCGTCGCAGCTGAAGTAAGCCCGGCAGGAACCAACCCCAGTAGGAGCGGCTTCAGCCGCGAAGCGAGTGAGCGGGTTCGCCGTGAAGACATTCCGGTAGCTGATGATCGCTCAAGGAGAATCCGCGACACCTGCTCGGGAAATGCAGGTCGTGCCTCCGTGGAATTGCTGACGGAAAAGAGCAGTAGATCAAGAGAATATTGATCGGTGCCTCGGACAAACGGGCGGCTGCTTTCGACCCGAAGCGGTCATCTCAGCCGTGAGCCATTACTCGAAGCAAGAAAGCGATTCTGTTCGGTACGAGCTTGCAGTTCATGATTTCGGCGGGTACGGACCGGAAGCCGCGCAACTATAGACGGAGCAGCTGGAAGTGCTTGGGGGACTACTTGCGCCAACCGGTGTTCAAGATCCAATAATTAGTTGCCCATGCGCTAGGCGTCATGGCGCAGGTCTTTGACCATCGGAGGGACCGACATGCAGAAGCGCGTCATCATGCGCGATGGTATCGACATCGCTCGAAGTGCCGAGACTGTATTCAATTTTGTGAGCGTTGGAACGACTGATCCGCAGTGACGTACCGAAGTGGATCGAATGGAGGTGACGGGCCCCCCTATGCTTGGCACTCGCTGGGAAGAGTTCTCTACATTTTTCAAGTTTTTCCATACGGTAACGCCCGTAATTGTCGTCGAACTTCAGGCGTCAGGCCGCGTTGTGGTGCAAACGCCGCCGGAACACACTTCCTGGTTGCGAAGTATTCGCGAAGTTGAACGACTCGGGCCTGACGAATCACGATTCAAATACGAGTTGGCATTCGAACTCGCCGCCTTCAAGCAGATGACGCCAGTTGTTCCCCCGCCATCCTTCGTCTCGTGGTGGTACGGGGGACGAATTCGTAGATACCTGCGAAATGCGAAGCGAATCCTAGAGTCTCGCCCGAAGGAATGACATCAACGACTCGTCTCGGCCAGTAGCGACTCCGAGCGCCTGCGCGCACTTCGCGGGCCTGTCTATCCCAGGCGTTCGATCAGAAAATCGATGAGCACGCGGATCTTCCGCGCCGGGTGTTGGGCTGAAGGTCGGACAACGTAGATACCGCCTTCCGGCGCCGGATAGCCCGCCATCACCTGGATCAGCGCACCCGATCGGAGATACTCGTCGATGAGGAAGTCTGGCAGCGCAGCGATGCCGAGCCCGGCAAGGGCGGCGGACACGATGGCGATACCGTTGTCCGCCTTGAACCGCCCCTGCGGATGCACGGTGATAGTCTTTTCGCCGTCGATGAAGCGCCAGCTTTCGGTACCCTGCATCAGCGCTTCATGCGCAGTCAGCTGCTGCGGCGTTTCCGGTGCGCCGTGCTGCGCGATGTACGATGGACTCGCCACCAGCCTGCCGTTCAGCGGGGCGATTCGACGCGCGATTAGATTGGAATCGGCCAGGTAACCGACACGGATCGCACAGTCGAAGCCCTCCGCCACGATGTCGACAAAGCGGTCGCTGTAGCGCGTATGCACTTGCAGCTGCGGATGCCGTTGTGCGAACTCCGCGAGGATCGGCGCCAGATGGGTGATGCCGAAGGTCGGCGGCGCGGCGATCCGCAGCAGGCCACGTAACTCGCCGCTGGGGAAGATCGCATCGCGCGCCATGTCCATCTCCACACAGATGCGGGCGGCGTACTCGCGAAAGGTGCTACCGGCCTCGGTGAGCGCGGCGCCGCGGGTGGTCCTTGCCAGGAGTTGGGTGCCGAGTTCCGCCTCCAACCGCAGCAGGCGGCGGCTGACAATAGATTTCGCCACACCAAGCCGTCGCGCGGCAGGCGAAACACCTCCGGCTTCGGCGACTTCCACGAATGTCTGCAGGTCCTCGAAATCCATCATCGTTCCCCATTTAGCGACACAGATACTCACTTCTTACGCCTAGCGTACCAATAATTGCGACGGCAATCTGTCCTCACTGCGGCGCCACTCCGGCGCCAGCCATCCCGAGGAGATTCGCCATGAACCACTCCCACGCTACCGATGTGTGGAAGTCCGAACAGGTCGCCCTGATCCTGATCGACTACCAGGCGGAAATGTTCGCCAACCTCCGTTCCGAAACCAGCCCTGAGCAAGTCGAGTTGAATACCCGGCTGCTGATCAAGATCGCGAAAGCGTTCGACATCCCCGTCGTGCTGAGCACTGTCGGCGTTGAAATGGGCGTGAACGGCCCGACGCGCGCGTCGATTCAGGACGAGCTGCCGGGCATCCAAGTGATCGACCGCAGCTCGATGAATGCCTGGGACGATCCGGCCTTCCGCGCCGCCATCGAGAAGACCGGTCGCAAGCGCTTGGTCTTCGGTGCGCTGTTCACGGAGATCTGCCTGACGTTCCCGATGCTGGACGCCATGCGCGACGGCTATGACGCCATGTTCGTGGTCGATGCCGTCGGCGGCATGTCCCAGCTGGCACACCGCACCGCAGTGGAACGTTTGACCGCCGCAGGCGCCGTGCCGAACACCTCGCTCGCCCTGGTCACCGAACTGTTCCGCGACTGGCAATCGCCGCTGGCCGAGAAGGCACGCGAAGTCATCACGTGGTACGTGCCGGAAGCGCAGAAGCTGTCGGCGGCATTGGCCAACCAGGCGGAGGTCTCAGCATGAACACTCGTTCAACAGTCGCTGTCGCGCCTGGCCGTGGGATCACGTTCGCTTCGTGGACGCTGCGCATCCTGGCCGCAGTCGCCTTCCTCACCGCAGGCAGCGCCAAGCTCGCCGCTGCGCCGATGATGGTGGCTGTCTTCGACCAGATCGGCATCGGCCAATGGTTCCGTGTGGTGACCGGCGTACTGGAAGTCGTCGGCGCCCTCGCCCTGTTGATCCGGCCCACGGCGGGACTCGCCGGCCTGATGCTCTCGGTCACGATGGCGTTCGGCGTGCTGACCCATCTTCTGCTCATTGGCGGCAGCCCGGTGCCCGCGCTTGCGCTGCTGTTGATCACCGCCGCCGTCGCATGGCTGGAACGCCGGCGCATCGCGCATACACTGCGCCCCCTGCGTAGGGTATGGGCATGAGCGCTGTAATGAAGTCGTCCCCGATGCCAGCTCAGCAGCATCCGTCGCCGCGGCTCATCGTCCATCGTACGCGCGGTCATAGTCACGGCCCGATTACGCGATTGATGAGTCCCTCCGATCTCGGCGGCGTGGTCAAGCCGTTCGTTTTCCTCGATCTCTTCGACGCGCAAGGCGCGGCCCTCCGAGGCATGACCGAGATGCCATTGCATCCGCATTCGGGCATCGCCACGGTCACCGTTTTCACCGAGGGACGCGTGCGCTACGCCGATCCGGACGCAGGTACCGGAACGTTGGGGTACGGCGGCGTGGAATGGATGCGCGCTGGCGGCGGAGTCTGGCACGGCAAGGAAATGTCGCCCGACGACGTGCCGCGCATCCAAGGCTTTCAGTTGTGGCTGGCGCTACCCGCCGAACTTGAAAGCAGCGAAGCAGTTAGTCGCTACATCGAAGCACAGGACATGATGCAGGTCGGCCCCGTGCACGTCATCGTCGGCCAGCACGAGGGCGTGCAAAGCCTGGTGCCGGCACCCGACGGCGTCAACTATCTGCTGGTAACGCTGCGCCCCGGTGAACGCTGGACGTATCGTCCGCCGAGCGGCCACGATGTGGGCTGGCTGGCGCTGGCCAAGGGACAGCTGGATGCCGGAACGCGGGTCGAGGCCGGAGAAATGGTGGTTTTCGAGCCGGGCGAAGTTCCGATCGTGCTGCAGGCCTCCGGCACTACGGATGCAGTATTCGTGCTGGGCTCTGCCGCGCCGCATCCGCATCACTTGCATCTTGGCTCCTATTCGGTGCACACGTCCGAGCAGGCGCTTGAAGCCGGCGAACGCCGCATCGCGGAGATTGGTCGCAGGCTGAAGGACGCCGGAGACCGCACCACTTCCGTTGGGACAGTGCCAGTGTTCCGCTGAAAGATGGGTTGTCTGATTGCGTGATCGAATTTCGCAATCTGCACATCGAGGCAAGTTGAAGCGGACATCACGATGTCCGCTTCTGGCCGGAAGCAGATTTGGAAGATCAAATCAAGACCGGGGTCACGCCGCTGGGCACCGGATATGACCAGCGCCGCATTGCAGTCCATACCCAACGCTTCCAGAATCAAGCGGCGGCAAGTGCACGGTCCACCCGCTAACTGGCCGCACACGCACATGCAATGAATACCTCAACTCATCACCAACGGAAAGTCGGGTCACATGCTCAAGATCGTGGTTGCTGCAGCATTCCTGTTGACCGCCAACAGCGCACTGGCGCGTGATCGCCCGATCCAATCGTGCGAGAAGGCGCCGCTTCTGGCAGAAATCCAGAAACGTGTCCCCGACCACGTCATCGGTGAATCGGCCGACGTGAAGCCTGCGCCGGTGGGGAAGCTGCCGGCGTTTCCCCGTGGCATTTGGATGCGTTCGGGGAGCAGCCTGACCTGTGTCGTGGTGGCGCTGGATGCGGCAGGAACACCGCAGGATGCCGTCGTCTCCTATCCGTCCCGGTTCGCGTTGACCGAGCAGGAGAAGCAGATGGTGCTGTCCGTCCAATGGACGCCGGCGCAGGTCGGTGGGCAGGCGCGGCCGTCGCTGGTCTCGATGGATTTCCAGACGCGCTGACGAGCGGCTCGCTTCCCGGTGAACAGCCGGGTCGCTGCGCAAACCGCTTCTGCGCGACCTGCGCAGTCTGTGTGGAAGAAACACATCGACGCGGGCGCTGGCTCGCCCGCCCCGGTGATCGTGCGCCACCTGCATCGCCTCTCCGAGGCAATACAGGCGGCGCATCATCGGCTTACGCCATCTGCACGATATGCAGTGCCTTCGGGTTGCGCCACGTTGCCAGCAGCGCCGCTTCGCGGGCCTTGGCTTCGTGCAGGTGCGCTTCCTTTACGTGGCCGTAGCCGCGGATGTGCTCGGGGATGCTGGCGATGTCCACCGCCAGCGCCAGCCGGCGCGCATCCAGCCCGCCCAGCAGTTCCTGCAGGGTCTTCTCGTAGTCGGCGATCAGCTGGCGTTCGCCACGGCGTTCCTCGGTGTAGCCGAAGACGTCGAAGCGGCCGCCGCGCAGGCCCTTGAGCTTGGCCAGCAGGCCGAAGGCCTTGAACATCCACGGGCCGTACTCCTTCTTCAGCAGCTGGCCCTGCTCGTCGCGCTTGGCGAACAGCGGTGGCGCCAGGTGGAAACGCACCTGGTAGTCGCCCTCGAATTGCTGCTGCACGCGCTTGATGAAGTCGCCGCTGGTGTACAGGCGGGCCACTTCGTATTCGTCCTTGTAGGCCATCAGCTTGAAGAAGTAGCGCGACACCGCCTCGGTCAGCGCGGTGCTGCCCGGCACGGCCTGCTGCTCGGCGCTGCGCACCGCATCGACCAGCGTGCGGTAGCGCTTGGCGTAGGCCGCGTCCTGGTAGTCGGTGAGGAAGGCACTGCGGCGCGCGACCAGCTCGTCGAGCGAGCGCGACAGGCGGCCGTCGTCCAGCGCGGCGAAGGTGGCTTCGCCATTGGCCGGGCCGGCGGCGGGCAGGCCGCGCACCTCCGGTTCGTTGCCGGGGTTGCGCGGTGCCGACGGCGCGCCGGCCTCGCTGCCTTCCCATTCGCCCGGCGGCAGTTCATGCAATGCACCCGGCGTGCGTTCGGCCTGGGTCGGCGCGTTGCGCACCAGCCCGGCGGCCTGCTGCACGGCCTGCGGATCAATCGCCGCCAGCCGGCCCCAGGCGAACGCCTTCTGGTTCATCTCGATGGCCGCGCCATTGAGTTCCACCGCGCGCATCAGCGATTCCAGCGACAGCGGCACCAGGCCCTGTTGCCAGGCAAAGCCGAGGATGAACAGGTTGGCGGCGATCGCGTCGCCGAGCAGCGCGGTGGCCAGCTGGGTGGCGTCGAGCAGGATCGGGTCACGCCCGCCCAGTGCCACCTTCACGCCGGCGATGATGTCGGCCGCCGGGAACTGCATGTCCGGGTGCGTGGTGAACGTGCCGGGCATGGCTTCGTAGGTGTTGAGTACCACCTGCGAGCGCTCGGCGCGCACCTTGGACAGCGCCCAGTAGTCGTTGACCACCACCATGTCGCAGCCCAGCACCAGGTCCGCTTCGCCGGCGGCGATGCGCACGGCGTGGATGTCGGCCGGGGTGTGGGCGATGCGGATGTGGGTGGTGACCGCGCCGCCCTTCTGCGCCAGGCCGGTCTGGTCGAGCACGCTGGCGCCCTTGCCTTCCAGGTGGCCGGCCATGCCCAGCAGCGCGCCGATGGTGACCACGCCGGTGCCGCCGACGCCGGTGATCAGGATGTTCCAGGGCTGGGACAGGTCAGTGCGGAACGCCGGGGTCGGCAGGTTGTCGAGCAGGCTGGCCGCATCGCTCTTCTTGCCCTTGCGCAGCTGGCCACCGTGCACGGTGACGAAGCTCGGGCAGAAACCAGTGGTGCAGGAGAAATCCTTGTTGCAGTTGGACTGGTCGATGTCGCGCTTGCGGCCGAACTCGGTTTCCTTCGGCAGCACCGACACGCAGAAACTCTTTTCGCCGCAATCGCCGCAGCCTTCGCAGACCAGCGAGTTGATCAGCGTGCGCTTGGGCGGGTCGACCAGCTTGCCGCGCTTGCGGCGGCGGCGCTTCTCGGTGGCACAGGTCTGCTCGTAGATCAGGATGCTGGTGCCCTTCACCGTACGCAGCTGCTTCTGCACGGCGTCCAGCTCGGCGCGGTCGTGGAACTCCACGTCGGACGGGAACTCGTGGCGACGCGACTTCCATTTCTCGATGTCGTCGGACAGCAGCACGATGGTGTACACGCCCTCGGCGCGCATCTGGTGGGCGATCTGCGGCACGGTCAGGGTGCCGTCCACCGGCTGCCCGCCGGTCATCGCCACCGCATCGTTGTAGAGGATCTTGTAGGTGATGTTGACGCCGGCGGCGATCGCCTGGCGGATCGCCAGCGAGCCGCTGTGGAAGTAGGTGCCGTCACCGAGGTTCTGGAACACGTGCTTGGTGTCGGTGAAGGCGGCCTGCCCGGCCCAGGTGACGCCTTCGCCGCCCATGTGGGTGAAGGTGTCGGTGTCGCGGTCCATCCACGTCACCATGTAATGGCAGCCAATGCCGGCCATCGCACGCGAGCCTTCCGGCACGTTGGTGGAGGTGTTGTGCGGGCAACCGGAGCAATAATGCGGCACGCGCGGGAACTGCGCGCGCGGCAGCGCCATCTCCGCTTCCTTCTCGTCCATCCAGCGCAGGCGCTGCTCGATCGATTCGGTGTTGAAGAACTGCTGGATGCGGCGGCCGATCACGCCGGCGATGGTGGCCGGGGTGAGTTCGCCGGTGGACGGCAGGATCCATTCGCCCTGCTCGTCGTACTTGCCGACGATGGACGGGCGCGCGCCCCAGCTGGCCGGCCAGTTGTAGAAGTACTCCTTCATCTGCCGCTCGATGAAGGCCTTCTTCTCCTCCACCACGACGATGTCCTGCAAGCCGCGTGCGAACGCGGCGATGCCCTGCGGTTCCAGCGGCCAGGTCATGCCGACCTTGTACACGCGGATGCCGATCTGCGCGCAGGCCTTCTCGTCCAGGCCCAGGTACTCCAGCGCCTGCAGCACGTCCAGGTAGCTCTTGCCGGTGGTGACGATGCCCAGCCGCGCGTTTGGCGCGTCCATCACCACCTTGTCGATGCCGTTGGCGCGGGCGAAGGCCTGCGCGGCCTTCACCGCATAGCGGTGCAGGCGCATCTCCTGTTCCATCGGCGGGTCCGGCCAGCGGATGTTGAGCCCGGCCGGCGGCATCTCGAAGTCTTCCGGCAGCACGATACGGCGTGCGAACGGGTCCACGTCCACCGATGCGGAGGATTCCACCGTCTCGGCGATGGTCTTGAAGCCGATCCAGCGGCCGGTGTAGCGGCTCATCGCCCAGCCGACCAGGCCCATGTCCAGGATGTCCTGCACCCCGGCCGGGTTCAGCACCGGCATCATCGCGCTGACGAACTCCTCCTCGCTGCCATGCGGCAGGGTCGAGCTGCGGCAGGCATGGTCGTCGGCGGCCAGCGCCAATACACCGCCGTGCCTGGAGGTGCCGGCGGCATTGCCGTGCTTGAACACGTCGCCGCAGCGGTCCACGCCCGGGCCCTTGCCGTACCACATGCCGAACACGCCATCGACGTTGGCGCCGGGGAACAGGTTGGTCTGCTGGGTGCCCCAGACCATGGTCGCGCCGAGGTCCTCGTTGAGGCCGGGCACGAACTTCACCTTGGCTGCTTCCAGGTGCTTGCGCGCACGCCACAGCTCCAGGTCGAAGCCGCCCAGCGGCGAGCCACGATAGCCGCTGATGAAGCCGCCGGTGTTCAGCCCCGCCGCCAGGTCACGCTGCTGCTGCATCAGCGGCAGCCGTACCAGTGCCTGTACCCCGCTCAGGTAGATGCGGCCGTCGGTGCGCGTGTACTTGTGGTCCAGCGTGTAGTCGCGGTCGCGGACCCCGATCAGCGGGTCATTGGCGGACGCGGGCGAGGTAAGTTCGGCAGTGCTGGTCATGGCTGGCCCATTGCAAAAAACGGCTGGCGGCTGGCGCCGCTGGCGGCGCGCGTGGCAGCCGGCGATTGTAGCAGTGGCCGTTTCAGCCCCCCCCTGCTGCAATCGCACACGGGCCGCCTTGCGGGTTAGGATCGGGGGCTGGATGTGAAAATCGGGATACGGGGATTGCTGTGATGGGGATGATCAGGCGTCTGGTCGCCGGCACCGTGCTGGCCGGGCTGTTGTTTTCCAATGCATGGGCCGAAGGCCTTCCGAAGATCAACGAGTTCTATTTCGACGAGGACACGGCGGCCAAGCCGATCCAGGCGGTGCCGCCGGAGCAGGCCGACGTGGTGGACCAGCTGATGAAGCTGCGCGAGCGCGGCCGCAAGGGGCTGGAAGCGACCGTGCAGCTGGCCAGCATCGCCTATGCCGAGGGCCGCGATGAACTGGGGGCCAAGCTGTACCAGGAAGCCTATGCGACGGTGAGCGAGTCTTCGGTGCAGATGCGCGGCCTGCGCTGGAACCAGGGCTGGGACCTGTATCGCCGGGGCGAGGTCGATGCCGCCCTGGGCCTGTGGACGCGCGCGGCCGAGAGTGCGCGCGGCAACCCCGGCTGGCTGCCGCCGACCCTGGCGCTGGCACTGTGGAAGCAGGGCAACAAGGCCGATGCGCTGGCCTGGTATGCCGCCGCCGTGCGTACCGAGCCCACCCAATGGGGCAGCAGCGCCGAGTTCGCGCGCCTGTTGCCGGCCTGGACCGATGCCGAGCGCGCGCAGCTGGCCGAGGTGCAGCAGGCCTGGGCGGCCAATCCGCCGGCCTGGCCCTGACCACCGCCCCGCCCGCAGGCCGGGCGGGGCTTGACCACATCCGGACGATTGCCGATTCCAATGGCGCGGCCCGGCAGGGCATGCTTGCGGCATGGCTTTCGATGCATTCGCACTGATCTTGGCCATGCTCGCGCTGGGCATGGTCTTCGCACGACGGCGTACCTTCCCGGACAACGCCGCCGACACGCTCAACCGCGTGGTGCTGTACCTGTGCCTTCCCGCCGCAGTGCTCACCTACGTGCCGCGCCTGCAGCTGGACCTGTCACTGGCCGGCATCATCGCCACTCCCTGGCTGTTGATGCTGTTGAGCGTGGGCCTGGTCAGCCTGGCCACGCGCCTGTTCGGCTTCGAGCGGCAGGTGCATGCGGTGCTGCTGCTGTGCGTGGCGTTGTGCAATTCCAGCTTCATCGGCTATCCGATGGTGCGTGCACTGCTGGGCGACCATGCCTTGCCGTACGCCGTGGTCTACGACCAGTTCGGCACCTTCGTGCTGCTCTCGACCTTCGGCCTGTACGTGCTGGCCCGCTACAGCGGCGATGCGCCGCCCACCGCCGGCGAGATCCTGCTGCGCATCCTCCGCTTCCCGCCGCTGTGGGCGCTGCTGTTCGCGGTGACGCTGATGCCGGCCGAGCCGCCGTCGTGGGTCGCCTCGGCCTTGAAGAGCCTGGCCGACGCGATGTTGCCGCTGGTGATGCTGGCGGTCGGCCTCACCATCCAGTTGCGCCTGTCGCGTGCCGAGCTGGCGCCCCTGGCGGTGGGTCTGCTGCTCAAGCTGCTGGTGTTGCCGGCGGTGGCCCTGCCGCTGTCACTGGCCTTTGGCCTGCGTGGTGAGATGCTGCAGGTTAACGTGCTGGAGACGGCCATGCCGACCATGATCACCGCCGCCGCGCTGGCCATCTCGCACCGGCTGGCGCCGCGCCTGGCCGCGGCGATGGTGGGGTATGGCATCGTGCTGTCGCTGGTGACCCTGCCGGCGTGGGTGTGGGTGCTGCATCATCTGGGGTGATGCGCGCACGGCGACGAATTTCAATCCGTTGGGAGGATCAAGGCATGCGTGGACAGGGAATGTGGGCGGCGGTGTTGCTGGTGTTTGCCGGCATGGCCAATGCGCAACCGCCGGCGGAGGAGGAGATCGTACCGGAGCAGTTGCTGGCGCGGATCGAGGCGCAGAATGCCGCACGCCTGCAACTGGCCCGCGGGCTGGCGGCCACCGGCGAGCCGCGCAAACTGTATGCCGCCTCCCTGCTGGTGCCAATGCGCATGGACCTGGCGAGCAAAGGCCTCAAGCGCGAGCCCGAAGCCGATGCCTGGCTCACGCAGGCCATTGCGTCCGGTAGCACGCAGCCGCTGATCGCGATGGAAGCCGTGCGGCGTTGCATCGGGAAGGACGCCTGCGCCATCGATGTCGCGGTGCAGACCTTGCAGGGGGACGGTGCCGCCGATGCCGGTTCGCAACTGCTGCTGAAGCGGCTGGCCGAACACCGCAAGGACGCTGCCCAGGCCGCGCAGGCGTGGCAGCGGGCGACGCAGGCCACGCGTTACGGTGACTCGCTGGCGCAGCTGGTGGGCTTGCTGGATGAAGCCACGCGCGACATGCCATGGCCGGTATCCGATGCCGCGCGCGCGGCCGAATGGGAGCAGCGCAATGGCGGCAGCTATGCCGACCAGGAGCGCGCGATCACGTTGTTCGGCATCGCCGCGACGGTGTGGATGCCGGAGCTGAAAACGGCCTTCGAAGCGTGCCCGAAAGACATCGGTGAGCCCGCGAGGAGGCAGGCGTGCGAACGCGTGTTCTCGGTGATGGCCGACAGCACCTCGAACGCGGTGGCCCAGGCCGGTGCCCGATGGATGTTCGAAGCCAGCGCGGGCACGCCCGCGCAGGCACGGTGGGAGGCGCGCCGGCGCCTGCTGGCGTGGATCAGCATCCGTGTCAGCGGCGTGCTCGGATCGGAAGAGGGCACCGCGCCCAAGGTGAGCCCCGCCGACTACATGCGCTGGATCGGTGATGACGGGGAACTGCCGGCCATGCGCCGCCTGCTGGCCGTGCATGGCATCGCCGCCGAGCCGCCGGCGGACTGGCAACCGCCGTCCACGCCCCAGTGAGGCGAAGCCTGCCTGTGGCATCGGCAAAGCCGGAGACGGTCAGGTTCGCCGGCGGTTGGTGATGGGTGGGCGAACGTTTCCCGGGCGTGCCGTGCTCACCCGGGCCAGGTGATGCATGCCGCGGCTCAATCGGCCGGCACGGTGCGCTCGCGCGCCCAGTCGCGCAGCGACTGCACCTGTTCGGCCATCAGCACCGACAGCGGCCGGGTGTTGCGGATCTCGGCCATCAGCAGCTCGGTGTCCAGCGGGCGCTGCTCGGCGTGCGCGGCATACAGCCCGGCCACCACCGCCTGTTCGATCTCGGCGCCGGAGAAGCCTTCGCTGGCCGCCGCCAGGGCGGGCAGGGCGAAGGCTTCCGGGTCCAGCTGGCGGCGTTGCAGGTGCAGCTGCAGCAGCTCCACGCGCACGTCCGGGGCCGGCAGGTCGACGAAGAAGATCTCGTCGAAGCGGCCCTTGCGCAGCAGTTCGGCCGGCAGCTCGTGCACCTGGTTGGCGGTGGCGACGATGAATACCGGCGCCTTGCGCTCGGCCAGCCAGGTCAGCAGGTAGCCCAGCACCCGGCGCGACACGCCGCCGTCCTCGCCATTGCTGGCCAGGCCTTTCTCGATCTCGTCGATCCACAGCACGCACGGGGCCAGCTGCTCGGCCGAGGTCAGCGCCTCGCGCAGGTTCTTCTCGGTCTCGCCGTGGTACTTGTTGTACAGCGTGCCGAAATCCAGCCGCAGCAACGGCACGCCGAAGCCGGCGGCGGTGGCCTTGGCCAGCATCGACTTGCCGCAGCCCTGCACGCCCAGCAGCAGCATGCCCTTGGGCGGGTCCAGCCCCGGCGGGGCGTTGCCGGAGACGAACACCGCCCGGCGCTGCTCGATCCAGCGCTTGAGCCGGCGCGCGCCGGCCACCTCGTTGAAGCGCGCCGAGTCGTACTCGTAATGCAGGTTGCCGCTGCGGTTGAGCAGCTCGAACTTGAGCTTGGCCAGCTGTGGCAGGTCGTCGGCCTGCAGCGCGCCGTCTTCGTAGATCAGCTGGCGGGCGATGCGGCGGGCGTCGGTCATGCTCAGCCCGCGCAGGTTGCGCAGGATCTGCTGCACCGCGTCCTGGTCGGCCTCGACCCGGCGCCCGCCGTTGTCCCTGGCGTAGCTGGCCGCCTCCTCGCGCAGCATCTTCAGCAGCGCGTTGGCGTCGGGCAGGCGCGGGTTGAAGCGGGTGGCCAGGGCCTCCAGCTCCGGCGGCAGCTCGACCTTGGCCCCGACCAGCACCAGCACGTGTGGCTGGCTGTGGCGGCGCTGGACGATGTCGCGCAGCAGCCGCTGGTGGCTGGCGTAGCCCAGGTAGGGGTGGAAATCGAGCAGCAGGTAGATGCCGCGCTGCTCGGCCTCCTGGATCATCCGCAGCACCGAGCTGGCGTCGGGCGGGCCGAATGCCTCGTCCTCGCGGTCCATGTCGATCCGGCGCAGGCCCTCGGTGATCGACCAGCGGTACAACGCCCGCCAGACGTGCATCAGCGCCTGCCGGAACAGTTCCACGACCCGCGACTCATCCTGGGTCTGGATGACGATCAACGGCGTGTTGGCGCGGATCAGCGCGGTCAGGTCCTGCAGTTCGCTCATGGTGGTTCCATCCCGGGGGCGACACGATAGCAAAGCCGGGCCCCGGGGCCGACCCTCACCCGGTGACTACCTTTGGTCATGCAACGCGGTGTACGCTGCGGGAACGTTCCGCGGAAACGAGGCGTGCATGAAGACGATCCTGGTAGCCGGCTCCAAGGGCGGTGTCGGCAAGACCACCATCGCCACCCACCTGGCCGCGCATTCGGCCCTGGCAGGCCATGCCACGGTGATTGCCGATGCCGATCCGCAAGGCTCCAGCAGCCGCTGGGCCGAGCGCCGGGCCATGCTGGACAGCGCCGTGCTGCCGGTCGACGTGCACCGCAAGAAGAACTGGGAAAAGCTGATCCCCGACGGCACCGAGCAGGTCATCATCGATGCCCCCGCCGGCGCCTACGGCGAGGACCTGGAGCGCTTCACCGACATCGCCGACGCGGTGGTGGTGCCGGTCCTGCCCTCGGCCCTGGACATCGAGGCCATCGTCGGCTTCCTCAACAGCCTGTCCAAGCTCAAGCGCGTGCATTCGCGCGCGCTGCCGGTGGGGCTGGTGCTCAACCGCACCAAACCGTGGACGCAGACATCGCAACAGGCCCGGCAGATGCTGGGCCAATGGCCGTATGAGGTGGTCGCGCAGCTGCGCGACAGCCAAAGCTACGTGGTGATGGTCGGGCTGGGCCGCAGCCTGTTCGACTATCACTCCGCCCAGGTACGCGAGCACCAGCAGGACTGGGAGCCGCTACTCAAATGGTTGAACAAGGTCTGACAGGAGTACTCCCCGGCCATGCGTGAACTGATCCTGCTGCGACATGCCCATGCCGAACCGGCCAACAACGGCCTGGCCGACATCGATCGTCCCCTTTCCCCGCACGGGCTGGCCGAGGCCGAGGCCGCCGGGCGCTGGCTGCTGGAGCAGAAACTCACCCCGGACCGGGTGCTGTGTTCGCCGGCGCGGCGGACCCGCGAGACGCTGGAGGCGGTGCTGGCACTGACCGGCTACGTCGAGCAGCGGCTGGAGGAGCGCATCTACGACGCCGTGCCCGGCACCCTGGCCGCGTTGCTGGATGAACACCGCGAGGTCGAACGCCTGCTGGTGGTGGGCCACAACCCGGGCCTGGAACAGCTGGTGGCGCTGATGCACAGCGGCCAGTCCGGGGATTACCGCGGCATGCCGCCGGCCTCGGTGGCGGTGCTGTCGCTGCCGATGGAGGCATCGATAGAACCGGGCATTGCCCGTCTGGCGGCGTTCTGGTGGCCGTAAGTCCATGGGTTTGTTCCGTGGCGGGCTGCTGCTGGGCTTGCTGATCGGGCCGGTTTCGTCCTTCGCGGCGGAACCGCCCCAGTTCGACCCGGCTCATTCACAGTTCGGCTTCGAGATCCGCACCCGCTTCGGCCAGAAGATCGAAGGGGTGTTCCGCCGTTTCGATGCACAGGCCACCGCGCTGCCCAACGGGCAGCACCAGGTGGTGCTGCGCATGTACACCCAATACGTCGAGATCCCCGACAAGCCGCGCTACACCGGCTGGATGCGCGGCGAGGATTTCTTCGACGTGGCGCGTTACCCGGTGATCGAGTTCCGCTCCGATCCGTACTCGCCGGAGCTGATCCACCAGGGCGGCGACGTCAATGGCTGGTTGACCATCCGTGGCATCAGCCGCCGGGAGACGCTGCACCTGGCAAAGCCTGAATGCGCACGTCCCGGCTATGATTGCGACCTCGTCAGCCGGGGCACCGTCCAGCGCGGGCGGTATGGCATGGACAGCTGGCAGATGGCCCTGGGTGATCGAGTGACCTTCATATTGCGTACGCGCCTGAGCAGCGCCCCCCCAAAGTGAACCCTTTCGTACGACTTTTCCTGCTGCTGGCGGCGCTGCTGGCCGGCGGTTGCGCCTCGCTGTCGCCGCAGCAGCGCGACCGTGCCCAGGGCATTGCCATCGCCGCGCGCTCGACCGTGGTGGACTGCGACCGGCCGGACCGCTGCGCGCTGGATTCGCCGCTGCGCGCGCTCGGCGGGCAGGCCATCACCGAATCGGCGCCCGGGCTGCCGCGCCACTACGCCACCATCGTGGACGAGGGCGAACTGGCGCTGGTGGCGCGCCTGAACCTGATCCGCAGCGCCACCCGCAGCATCGACCTGCAGACCTACATCTTCGACACCGACGACAGTGCGCGGCTGGTGATCGACGAACTGCTGGCCGCCGCCCGGCGCGGG
Source organism: Stenotrophomonas sp. ATCM1_4 (assembly GCF_004348115.1). Lineage (GTDB taxonomy): Bacteria > Pseudomonadota > Gammaproteobacteria > Xanthomonadales > Xanthomonadaceae > Stenotrophomonas > Stenotrophomonas capsici. The sequence continues at coordinate 119,230 of NZ_QPFB01000001.1, forward strand.
GTCAAGGTGCGGGTGCTGATCGACCAGCTCTCGGCGATCTCCGACGTGCAGATGCTGGCCGCCCTGTCCGGGGCGCATGCCAACTTCGAGCTGCGCGTCTACAACCCTGCCTTCGGCAAGGCCAAGCTGAACTACCTGGACTACGCCGGCAGCGTGCTGTGCTGCTTCCGCCGTTTCAACCAGCGCATGCACAACAAGCTGCTGGTGATCGACGACGTGCTGGGCGTGGTCGGTGGCCGCAACTACCAGGACGATTACTACGACTGGGACAACGAGTACAACTTCCGCGATCGTGACGTGATCGTCGCCGGTCCGGAGGCGCGGGAAATGGCCGCCAACTTTGAGTCGTTCTGGGTCGCGCAGCGCAGCGTTCCGGCCGAACGGCTCAACGACGTGGGCCGGGCCCTGCTCAAGCAAGGGGTGCCGGCGATGCCGCAGGCCAACTTCCGCCACCCCGAGCGGATCGAGCGGGTGGGCGAGGAGGCAACCGACCCGGCCTTCATCGACGAGGCCTTCGTGCAGACCGCGCTGCCGGTGCGGTCGGTGGCCTACGTGGCCGACCTGCCGCGCAAGCATCGCCGCGAGGACGATGATCCGGACGATGGCCAGCATGTCACCGAGCCGCGGCTGGATGCCCTGATCGCCTCGGCCAGGACCGAAGTGCTGCTGCAGACGCCGTACCTGGTGTTGTCCAAGCCGGCCCAGCAGCTGTTCCGCGACCTGCGCAAGCGCGAGGCCGCGCCGCGGGTGGTGGTCTCGACCAACAGCCTGGCCGCCACCGACAACCCGATCGTCTACGCGCTGTCATACAAGTACAAGCGCCGCAACCTGCGCGAACTGGGCTTCAACATCTACGAATACAAGCCGTTCCCGCTCGATGCGCCGGTCAACTACCCCGGGCTGCTGCCCGAGCCGGTGGACGTCGAATCGGTGCCGTCCGGCCGCAACCGGGTGATCGGCGGCAGCGCGGCCGGCAGCAACGTGCGCGGCAGCGGCTCGGGCCGGCGCAACACGCCCGGAGGCAGCGACGTCGAACGCGAGGTGTTGCGCACCGAGACGCGCCCCTCGTTCCTGAGCCGGCGCGCGGCCAACCGGCCGCTGCCGGTGACCCGCAGCGGCGCGCGCATGGGCCTGCATGCCAAGTCGCTGGTGGTGGACCGCCGCATCGGCGTGATCGGCACCCACAACTTCGACCCGCGCAGCGAGAACTACAACACCGAGGGCGCGGTGATCATCGAGGATGCCGCCTTCGCCGAGCAGTTGGCGCGCAGCATCGAGCGCGACATCGCCCCGGACAACTCCTGGGTGGTGGCGCCGCGCGAGAAGGCACCGGTGTTCTCCGGCCTGAACTACAGCATCGGCAAGGCGTCCGAGGCGCTGCCGGTGCTCGATTTCTGGCCGTGGCGCTACGCCACCATCTATGAGTTCAAGCCCGGCCCGGACTGCCCGCGGCCGCTGCCGCGGCAGGACCCCGGCTTCCGCGCCTGCTACACCGCCATCGGCGATTTCCCGGAAGTGGACGTCGGCCCGAAATGGCTGCTGGTGCGCATGCTCACTGCCTTCGGCGCCGGGCTGGTGCCCATCCTCTGACTGCGTCCCCGCAAAGGTTCAAGCCATGTCCCGAGTATTCCGCGCCCCCGTCGACCTGGAACAGGTCAATGCCCTGAGCCGCAACACCCTGATCGACCACCTCGGCATCGTGTTCACCGCCGCCGGCGAGGATTGGCTGCAGGCCACCATGCCGGTCGACGAACGCACCCGCCAGCCGTATGGCCTGCTGCACGGCGGCGCCTCGGTGGTGCTGGCCGAAACCCTGGGCAGCAGCGCCGGCAACCTGTGCGTGGACCCGGCCGAGCAGGTCTGCGTGGGGCTGGAGATCAACGCCAACCACCTGCGCGCGGCGCGCACCGGCGTGGTCACCGGCACCGCGCGTGCGCTGCACGTGGGCCGCACCACCCAGGTGTGGGAGATCCGCATCGAGAACGAAGACGGCAAGCCGGTGTGCATTTCGCGGCTGACGCTGGCGGTGGTGGCCCGCTGAGCGGGCATTGACGCGCGATACCTGCGGCTTACCCCTCCCCAACCTTCCCCTGCTGTGCAAGGGAGGGGGCCATACGGCTTTACCGTGATCGGTCCGACCCCGCCGAACCACTCCCTCCCTTTGGCGAAGCCCAGGGGAGGGCGGGGGAGGGGCAAAGCCACACCGCCATATTCGTCGCTCAGCCCTCGACCATCGCCGGCAGATGCTCGCGCACCCATTGCGCCAATGCCGGCGCGGGCAGGGCAGGGGTGAAGTGGAAGCCCTGCGCGATGTGATAGCCCTGCTCGCCGAGCAGGCGCAGCTGCTCGCTGCTTTCCACGCCTTCGGCCACCACCTTCAGGTGCAGGCTCTGGCCGATGTGGGCGATGGCCTGGGTCAGCGCGCTGGCCACGCTGTCACGCTCGATCCCGTTGACGAAGCTGCGGTCCAGCTTGAGCTCGCTGATCGGCAGCTGGCGCAGGTAGCTCAGGCTGGAATAGCCGGTGCCGAAGTCGTCCATCGACAGGCGCACGCCCAGCGCATGCACCTTGCGCAGGGTCTGCAGGGTGACCGGGTCGGCGTCGAGCAGCACGTCCTCGGTGATTTCCAGGATCAGGTCCGACGCCGACAGGCCGTGCTCGTGCAGGATCCGGCTGATCATCTCGGCCAGCGCCGGGCTGTGGAAGTTGGTCGGTGACAGGTTGACCGAGACCGAGGGCACCTCCAGCCCATCCTCGCGCCAGTCGGCCAGCTGGTGGCAGGCCTCGTGCAGCGCCCATTGGCCAAGGTCGCCGATCAGGCCGGTTTCCTCGGCCAGCGGGATGAAGCGGACCGGCGGCACGTTGCCCAGCCGCGGGTGGTGCCAGCGGGCCAGGGCCTCGACGCTGTGCAGGCGGCCATCGTGCAGGTCGATCTGCGGCTGGTAGTGCAGTTGCAGCTGGCCCAGCGCGAGGGCTTCGCGCAGGGCATTCTCCAGCGCCAGCCGCTCCTGCGCGCTCTGGTCCATCTCGCAGCTGTAGAAACGGGCCAGGTTGCGGCCGCTGTGCTTGGCCTGGTACATCGCCATGTCGGCGCGATGCAGCAGGGTTTCCATGCTCGTGCCGTCGTGCGGGAACACGCTGATGCCGATGCTGGCCGAGGGCCGGATCTCCATCTCCCCCAGCTGCAGCGGCTCGCCCAACGCGCGCAGCAGGCGTTCGCTGTGTTCGTCGGCGCCCTGCGCGTCGCAGCCGTTGAGCACCACCACGAACTCGTCGCCGGACAGGCGGCCGACGATGTCCATCGGCCCGGTCTGCTCCTGCAGGCGGCGCGCGACCACCCGCAGCAGTTCATCGCCGCCGGGGTGGCCGAAGGAATCGTTGACCTGCTTGAAGCGGTCCAGGTCGATGAACAGCACCGCCAGCGACTGGTGGGTGTGGCCGGCGGCGCTGATCGCCTGGTCGGCACGGGCATGCAGCAGGCTGCGGTTGGGCAGGCCGGTGAGGTCGTCGTAGAAGGCCAGCCGGCGGATGCGGTTGCGCGCTTCCTCGCGTTCCAGCGCCAGCGCGCACAGGTGCACGATCACCTCGACCAGGCGCCGGTGGAAGCTGTCCGGCTCCATCGGCTGCCGGTAATAGAACGCGAAGGTGCCCAGCACGCGGCCGTCGCTGGACTTGATCGGCGTGGACCAGCACGCCGCCAGGCCGTACTGCAGGGCCAGGTGGCTGACGCCCTCCCAGTTGGGGTCGCTGGCGATGTCGCGCGCGACCACGGTTTCACCGCAATGGGCCGCGGTGCCGCAGCTGCCCGAATGCGGGCCGACCGGCGTGCCATCGACCAGCTTGCTGTAGGCCTCCGGCAGGCTGGGCGCGGCCAGCGTGCGCAGCCGGCCGTCCTCCACGCGCAGCACCGAGCAGGTGACCTGCGGGGCGATCTTCTCGACCTCCTCGCACATCATCTGCATGATCTCGGCGGTGGGTACCTCGCGCACCATCGCATCGAGCATGCGGTGCTGCAGGACCTCATGCACCTTGGTGCGGGTGATGTCGGTCAGCACCACGACCATGTTCACCAGCTTGCCGTAGTCGTCGAAGATCGGGTTGATGGTGACCGAGCACCACAGAGGCTGGCCGTCCTTGCGGTACAGGCGCTCGTCGGCCCGGATCGACTGCCCGGACATCAGCCGCGTCATGTAGGCGGCCATCTGTTCGCCGGAATGATCGTCCGGCGCCAGCAGGGTGGGGACGTAGCGGCCGAGCAGCTCGCTGTCCAGGAAGCCGAACAGGCGACGGAAGCCCTTGTTCGGGTAGACCACGTGGGCCTGGGCATCGGTGATCAGCACCGCGCTCTGGGTCTCGTCGAACCCCAGCGACAGCAGCCGCTCGCGCTCCTGCGCCTGGCGCCGCGCGGTGACGTCGCTGATCAGCGCCATGTGGATGTCGCGGCCGCCGCTGGACACGTGCGACAGGGTCACGCTGATCCAGCAGTGGCTGCCGTCCTTGCGCACCAGTTGGATGTCATGCGGCGCCAGGGCCAGTTCCTGCACGCGGTTGCTGGCCCCCGGGTACAGGCGGGTGTCATAGCGCTCGCGCATGGAGGGCGGGGCCAGCTGGCCCAGGTTCCTGCCCAGCATTTCCTCGCGCGGCCAGCCGGAGATGGTCTCCATCGCGCGGTTGAGGTACAGGATGGTGTTCTGTCCGTCGAACAGGATCACGCCGCTGCCAATGCGCTCCAGCGCGGCAGAAAAGAAGTGCAGCATGTCCTCTGTCGATGACAGCAGCTGCCGGTGCATCACCACGCTCCCCTGAACGTTGGAACCGTTTTACACACTTACGGCGCGGGAAGGGTAACGCTGAAGGTCCAGCCGGGCCCCTTGGCCCGCGTGATGTCTGGATACTGTGCCGCAACGCACCTTTCCGTGTCCTGGCAGCAATACCCTGCCGCCGTAACAGTCGCTGGCACAAGCCGGACCGCATCCGGTATCGTGCGCGGATGATCTCCCCCCGTCCCGCCCGCCAGGGCGGTGTGGCTCGCGTGTTCCGTTACCTGTACCGCGTCCCGCTGCTGCTGGTGCACATCGTCCTGTTCCTGCCGCTGATCCTGTTGCTGATGGCCCCGCCATTCGGCCGCATCGGCGGGCCTGCCGATCCCCTGGAGCACCGCGTGGTGCGCTGGTGGTCGGGCGTGCTGATGTGGATCTTCGGCTTCCGGCTCAAGCGCTTCGGCCAGCCGCTGCCGGGGCCGGTGCTGTTCGTGGCCAACCACGTGGGCTGGGTCGACATCTGCATGATCCACAGCCAGAAGATGGTCGGTTTCGTCGCCAAGCGCGAGATCGCCGGCTGGCCGCTGGTCGGCTGGCTGGCCAGCCGTGGGCATACCATCTACCACCAGCGCGGCAACACCGAGTCGCTGGGCGGGGTGATGGAGGAAATGGTCAAGCGCCTGAACGAACAGCGGCCGGTGGCGGTGTTCCCCGAAGGCCGCACCCGCGGTGGCCACGAAGTGGGCCCGTTTCACGCCCGCATCTTCCAGGCGGCGGTGGAGGCCAACGTGCCGGTGCAGCCGGTGGCCTTGCGCTACGGCGTGCGCGGTGACGCGCAGACCATGGTGGCGTTCGGGCCGGGCGAGAGCTTCTTCGGCAACTTCCTGCGCCTGCTCGGCGAGCCGGCGCGTGCGGCGCAGGTGCACTTCCTCGCGCCGATCGGCAGCCAGGACCTGGAAGGTCGCCGCCGCATCGCCGAAACCTCGCGTGCGCGCATCGTGGCGGTGATGGAAGGACCGTGAGGCGATGTCGGTCGTGCGCCTGCCGTCGTCGGAAAGCCGCCAGCCGGACGCGCTGAACGCCGCCGACTACCTGCCGCCGCGCTGGCTGCGCAATCCCCACCTGCAATCGATGCTGGCTTCGAGCCGGCTGCGCCTGCGCCGCGGCCTGCAGCTGCTGGCCGCCACCGGCGCGGTCAACCGCGAACTGATCCTGGACGGCGGTGACGGCGTGCGCCTGCAGGCCTGGCACAGCAGCGTGCCGGGCCGTGCCCCGGTCGGGCTGGCGCTGCTGCTGCATGGCTGGGAAGGCAGCACCGAGTCGAGCTACATGCGCATGACCGCCGCGCGCATGCTGGAGGCCGGCTTCGACGTGGTGCGGCTGAACTTCCGCGACCACGGCAACACCCACCACCTGAACCCGGGCATCTTCCACTCCTGCCGCATCGATGAAGTGGTGCAGGCCGCCGGCGACGTGGCGCGCCGTTTCCCGGACCTGCCGATGGTGGCCGCCGGCTACTCGCTGGGCGGCAACTTCGTGCTGCGCCTGGCCCTGCATGCACCGGCCGCGGGCGTGCCCCTGCGGCACGTGGCCTCGGTCTGCCCGGTGCTGGACCCGGCGGTGACGATGGAGAGCATCGAGCACGGGCCGGCGATGTACGACTGGTACTTCCGCCGCAAGTGGACCGGCTCGCTGCGGCGCAAGCGCGCGCTGTTCCCCGAGCTGGCCGACTGCGACGACGACGTGCTCAAGCTGGACATCCGCGCGCTGACCGGCTGGCTGGTGAACCGGCATACCGACTTCCCCACGCTGCAGGACTACTTCGAGGGCTACTCGATCGCCGGCCACAAGCTGGCCGGGCTGCAGGTGCCGGCCGAGATCCTGATGGCGCAGGACGACCCGGTCATCCCCTTCGCCACCTTCGACCATTGGCAGCTGCCGAACCACGCACGCCTGCAGATCGCGCGCTGGGGCGGGCATTGCGGGTTCATCGAGAACCTGCGCGGCGATGGCTTCTCCGAGCGCTGGGTCACCCGGCAACTGCTGGCGGCGTTGCCAGGCTGAACCGTGGTGTGGCGGGCGCGCCCGCTACAATGGGTTTTTTGCGCTCACGCTGGACCGCCATGCAAGACAAGATCATCGAAGCCCTGCGCCGCAACGCCAACGACGACGCGGTGTCCCTGGCCCGCGAATGGGTGGCGGCCGAACCGCAGCAGGCGCAGGCCCATCGCTGGCTGGCGCTGGCCCTGCAGCAGGACAACCAGCTGGAACAGGCCCAGGCCAGCCTGGACCAGGCACTGGCGCTGGCGCCGGAAGAGGCCGCCCTGCACCTGCAGCACGCCGGCCTGCTGCTGGCCCTGCGCCAGCTCGAGGCCGCCGACCAGGCGCTGGACCGCAGCACCGCGCTCAACCCCAATGAATTCTCCGCCTACCTGATGCAGGCGCACTTGGCGCTGGGCCGCGAGGACATCGACGAAGCCGACCGCCTGATCCGCCTGGCCGAACGCGTGGACCCGGACAGCCCGGAGCTGGGGGCGGTGCAGGGCATGGTCGCGTTGCGCCGCGGCGAGCTGGACCGCGCGCTGGGCGTGCTGTCGGCCGCGGTCGAGCGCCTGCCGCGCGATCCGCGCCTGCTCTACGCACTGGGCTTCGCCTATCTGGGCAAGGACATGCCGGCGTTCGCCGAGCAGGCCTTCCGCCGCGTGCTCGAACTGGTCCCGGACAACCAGGCGCTGCGCGGCCTGCTGGTGCAGCTGGCGCTGCGCCAGGGCCATGTCGACAACGCGGCCGAAGTGATGCGCGAGGTGCTGGCCAGCAAGGGGGGCGACACCCCCGGCCTGCGTCGCCTGGCCGGCGAGCTGGAGCTGGCCTCCGGCCAGCCGCTGCAGGCGCTGGAACACCTGCGCCCGCTGCTGTCGCAGCTGCCCGGTGACCGCGGCACGCTGCAGATGCTGCTGGTGGCCTGGCAGCGACTGGGGCGCGAGGAGGAAGCCAGCGCCGCGCTGGATGCGGCACTGGAAGCCCACCCGCAGCTGCACGACCTGTGGCTGGCCCGCCTGGCGATCCCGGCGGTGGGCAGCCCGGAAGCGGTGGCCGTGGTCGAGCGCTGGCTGGCGGCCATGCCCGACCATGTGCCGGCGCTGGAAGCCCGCATGCGGCTGCATGACATGAACGAGGAAAGCGACGCGGCCGAGGCCATCGCCCGTCGCATCGCCGCGCTGGAGCCGGGCCGCGTCAGCGCCGAGCAGCGCATCGTCGAAGCCCTGCTGCTGCGCGATGCGCCCGCGGCGGCGGCGCATGTCCAGGCACTGGTCGACAGCGCCCCGGAAGCCGCGCGGCCGAACCTGCGCAGCTGGCTGGGCACCGTGCAGGACCGTGGCGGCAACCCGGCCGGCGCGGTGGCCACCTGGCTGCAGCTGCATGCCGAGCAGGCCGCCACGCGCCTGCCGCTGCCACCGCAGGCCAAGGCCCCGGTGGAATGGCCGGCGCTGGGTGAGGTGGCCGACGACAACGCGATGCGCCCGCTGTTCGTCTGGGGCGCGCCGGGCTCGGGCGTGGAGCGCGTGGTGACGGTGATGGCGGCCGGCAGCCGGGTGCTGCGCGCCGACCGTTTCGGTGCCACCCCGCCGACCGATGGTTTCCAGAACTACCTGACCCTGCAGCGGCTGGCCACCGATGCGCTGACGCCCGAGCAGCTGGTGCAGCAGTGGCGCGAGCAGCTGCCGGCGCGCGGCATCGCCGACGGCAACGTCATCGACTGGCTGCTGTGGTGGGACAACGCGCTGTTGTGGGCGCTGCGCCCGCAGTTGCCGGAAGGCCGCCTGGTGGTGGCGGTGCGCGACCCGCGCGACATGTTCATCGAATGGCTGGCGCTGGGTGCACCGGCGCCACTGGCGCTGACCTCGTCGATGGACGCGGCGCAGTGGCTGGCACGCTCCGTGGAGCAGGTGGCCGAGCTGCACGAGGGCGACCTGTACCCGCACCTGATCCTCCGCACCGACGAGGCGGTGAACGACCCGGCGGCGATGGGCGCGCTGCTGGAGCAGGCCTTCGGCGTGCGCTTCCCGCAGGTGCGCAGCCTCGGCCCGGGCACCGTCGAGGCCGGCCACTGGCGCCGCTACGCCCAGGTGCTGGCGGCGGAATTCCTGTATCTCACCCCGGTCGCGGTGCGACTGGGCTACCCCGAAGCCTGACCCGAGGACCCCCGATGAAACTGGACAGCCAGAGTTTCAGCAACGGCCAGCCGATCCCGGCCGAGTTCGCCGCCGGCCAGCCGTCCGGCGTTGCCGGCAACCGCAACCCGCAGCTGTCCTGGCACGACGTGCCCGAAGGCACGCGCTCGTTTGCCCTGCTGTGCGTGGACCCGGACGCGCCGACCGTGGCCGAGCTGGTCGGTCGCGACGATGTCGGCATCCCGCTGGACCAGCCACGCGCTGATTTCGTGCACTGGGTGATGGTGGATATCCCCGCCGACGTGCGGGAGATCGCCGCCGGCAGCTGCAGCGACGGCTTCACCGCGCACGGCAAGCAGCAACCGGCGGGCCCGGCCGGCGCGCGCCAGGGCATCAATGACTACACCGGCTGGTTCGCCGGTGACCTCGACATGGCCGGCACCTATTTCGGCTATGACGGCCCGTACCCGCCGTTCAACGACGAGCGCCCGCACCGCTATTTCTTCCGCGTGTTCGCGCTGGACGTGGCGTCGCTGCCGGTCGAAGGCGCCTTCACCGCCGCCGATGTGTTCAGCGCGATGCAGGGCCATGTGCTGGCCGAAGCCGCGGTGCACGGCACCTACACGTTGAACCCGCACCTCTGACCGGTACCGCCGGGCGCGGTGCCGCCACACGGCGGCAGGGAACCGAAATGACGAGGGCGCCTTGCGGCGCACTCGTCGTCTGCTTCGCAGCGGTGGCTTACTTGCCCACCTGCTCGGAGCTGATCACCATGTCCAGCACGTAGGCCAGCGAAGACGCGTCGGCCGGCGGGTTCTTCACCTGGAAACGCTTCAGGCGCAGCACGTTGCGCACGCCCGGCTGGTGGGTGTAACCCTCGATGTTGCCGTAGAAGTTCTCCCACTCACCGCGCTTGCCCTGCTCCAGGCCCTGCTCGTTGTACTTCACCTCGCGCACCTGCAGGCACTGTGCATCACGCATCACGCCATGGGTGCAGGGCTTGGTCTGTGCATCGACTTCCAGGAACACGCGCTCGCCCTCGCCGCCGTAGCGGGCTTCGGCGGTCGGCTCGGCGCGGAAGGTCAGCACGTCGCCATTGGCGGCGGCCAGCACCAGCTGCGACGCATCCAGCGAACGGATCGTCAGCTTGCCCTGCAGGCGCTCGCTGACCAGGCCGTCCAGCGCCATCACGCCCGGCTCGCCGCAGGCCATGTTGGTGGACATCATGTTGCCGACGCTGAGTGCGTCGCCTTCCAGCGTGTAGCCACCGCCCATGCCGTTGCAGGCATTGCTCACGCTCAGGCGGCCGTCCTTGAAGTCCAGCGTGACCGGCTTGTCGGCGCGCACGAACAGCGCGTCCACGCGCTTGCCGGCCGAATCCACGGCGGTGTCGAGCAGCCAGTGGTTGGCGCCCAGCTGGGTGGCGTCGATCGAGGCCGCCGCGGCCGGGGTGGCGGTGTTGGCGGCGGGGGTGGCTTCACTCTTGGTGGTCGTCTGCGACGGGTTGCTGCAGGCGGCCATCAGGGCCAGCGGCAGGGCCAGCATGAGGATGCGCTTCATGGACAACTCCTTGGGTCATGGAAAGGATTCGGGACGACAAACGGATGAAGCTGCCGGCCGGGGTTGAAGGCGCCGGGGCGCGTTCAGTTTCCAGCAGGCAAGAACAGCAGCAAGCCAATGCCCAGTGCGATGCGGTATAGCGCGAAGCCCGTGAAGGGCCGGCGCTTGATGTAGTCCAGCAGCCACTTCACCACCACGAAGCCGGTGATGACGGCGGCGGTGAAGGCCACCCCGACGTCGGTCCAGTTTTCGCTGCCGAGCTGCCCGTCCTTGGCAAGTTCCAGGAACGCGTAGCCACTGGCGGCGAACATGGTGGGAATACCCACCAGGAAGACGAACTCGGCCGCGGCGGCGCGGCGCGTCAGGCCCAGCAGCATGGCCAGGAAGATGGCCGCCGCCGAGCGCGAGGTGCCGGGGAACACGCCGGCCACCACCTGTGCCAGGCCGACGCCGATGGCCACCGTCCAGGTGACCGTCTCGCGGTCGGGCAGGCGTGCGGCGAAGCGTTCGGCAGCCAGCATCCAGACGCCACCGATGACCAGCGCCCACGCCACCGGGGTCACCGTTTCCGGCAGCTCCCAGCCGGCCAGGCGTACCGGCAGGCCGACCACGGCGGTGACCAGGAAGGCCACGCCCAGCTTCATGACGTAGTCGCGGTTCTCGCGCTGGCCCAGGCCGGTGGCCAGCGTCCACAGCCGCTGCCGCAACGCCAGCGTCACCGCCAGGATGGCACCGGCCTGGATCACGATGTTGAAGAAGTCCGAGCGGCTGCCCAGCCAGTGCTGGGCGATCAGCAGGTGACCGGTGCTGGAGATGGGGAGGAATTCGGTGAGGCCTTCGAGAATGCCCAGCAGGAGGGCGGAGAGCAGGTCGGACATGGAGATCGGTGGGGAAAAAGGCCGGTACAGCATAGTCCAAGTGATGTGTTGCACCTGCATGGTGCCGTGCACGCCGCTTGCACCTCCGTGGTGCAAACAGGTCGATGCAATTGCAACTTTCACCAAACAAAAACAATCACTTGCGATGCTTTCGGGGTTGGCACGCTACTTGCTCCTTCACCCCCACACGTCATTACCCATCCGAGGTTGCACCCGATGTCCCTGGAAAACGTTGAGAAGCTGATCAAGGACAACCAGGTCGAGTTCGTCGACCTGCGTTTCGTCGACATGCGCGGTATCGAGCAGCACGTGACCTTCCCGGTCTCGATCATCGAGCCGTCGCTGTTCGAGGAAGGCAAGATGTTCGATGGCAGCTCGATCGCCGGCTGGAAGGGCATCGCCGAATCGGACATGGTGCTGCTGCCGGACCCGGACAGCGCCTACCTGGACCCGTTCTACGCCGATCCGACCCTGGTGCTGACCTGCGACGTGCTCGACCCGGCCACCATGCAGGGCTATGGCCGCTGCCCGCGCGGCATCGCCAAGCGCGCCGAGGCCTACCTGAAGTCCTCGGGCATCGCCGACCTGGCCTTCTTCGGTCCGGAGCCGGAATTCTTCATCTTCGACTCGGTCCAGTTCGCCAATGACATGGGCCACACCTTCTTCAAGATCAACTCCGAGGAAGGTTCCTGGAACACCGGCAAGAGCTACGAAGGCACCAACAGCGGCTACCGCCCGACCGTGAAGGGCGGCTACTTCCCGGTGCCGCCGACCGACTCGCTGCACGATATCCGCGCCGAGATGTGCAAAGTGCTGGAAAAGGTCGGCATCGAAGTCGAAGTGCACCACCACGAAGTGGCCAACGCCGGCCAGTGCGAGATCGGCGCCAAGTTCAACACCCTGGTCACCAAGGCCGACGAACTGCAGCGCATGAAGCACGTCATCAAGAACGTGGCCCATCGCAACGGCAAGACCGTCACCTTCATGCCCAAGCCGCTGGTCGGCGACAACGGCAGCGGCATGCACGTGCACCAGTCGCTGGCCAAGGAAGGCAAGAACCTGTTCTCCGGTGACGGCTACGGTGGCCTGAGCCAGATGGCGCTGTGGTACATCGGCGGCATCTTCAAGCACGCCCGCGCCATCAATGCCTTCGCCAACTCCGGCACCAACAGCTACAAGCGCCTGGTCCCGGGCTTCGAGGCACCGGTGATGCTGGCCTACTCGGCCCGCAACCGCTCGGCCTCGTGCCGCATCCCGTGGGTGTCCAACCCGAAGGCGCGCCGCATCGAGATGCGTTTCCCGGACCCGATCCAGTCCGGCTACCTGACCTTCACCGCGCTGATGATGGCCGGCCTGGACGGCATCAAGAACCAGATCGACCCGGGCGCACCGAGCGACAAGGACCTGTACGACCTGCCGCCGGAAGAAGAGAAGCTGATCCCGCAGGTCTGCTCCTCGCTGGACCAGGCACTGGAAGCGCTGGACAAGGACCGCGAGTTCCTCAAGGCCGGTGGCGTGATGAGCGACGACTTCATCGATGCCTACATCGCGCTGAAGATGAAGGAAGTGACCGCGTTCCGCGCGGCCACCCACCCGCTGGAGTACCAGCTGTACTACGCAAGCTGATCCTTTCAGGTGGCGATGACGAAGGGCACCCCTCCCACCTTCGTCATCGCCGCCGCCTTCAAGGCTGGGGAGCCTTGCAGGCGGTCTGAAGCAGGACGCACGGAAGCACCAGGGGCAAGAGAATCCGGACGCGCGCCATGGGCCATTCCTCCCTCCCGCGTCACTGCCGTCAGCGGCTGGAAAAGTGCTGCCGTCAGCGAGGCCCATGACACGTTCGGCGCAACAGCCAGCGGCCGCATCGCGGCCGGTGGAAGACACGAAGCCGGCCCGCAGGCGCGGGCCGGTCTCCTCCACTACGGGACATGCGCATGAAATTGATCTCCGCCATCATCCGGCCATTCAAGCTTGACGAGGTACGCGAGGCACTGGGCGCCGTCGGCGTTTCGGGCATCACCGTCACCGAGGTCAAGGGCTTTGGCCGCCAGAAGGGGCACACCGAGCTGTATCGCGGTGCCGAGTACGTCGTCGACTTCCTTCCCAAGATCCGCATCGAGACCGCCGTCACCGACGACCGCGTGGATGCGGTGATCGAAACCCTGCAGGGCGCGGCCGGCACCGGCAAGATCGGTGACGGCAAGATCTTCGTCACCCCGCTCGAGCAGGTGGTGCGTATCCGCACCGGTGAAACAGGCGCTGACGCGCTCTAACCCCCACAGCCGGAGTCGACAATGCGAACGGAATTTTTCACCGGGCTCAAGGCCCGGTTCGGTGGCCTGTGCCTGTCGTTCATGCTCGCCGTCATGGCGGTGGGCATGCTTCCCTCACACGCGTTGGCCCAGCAGGCCACGCCGCCGCAGCCGGAGGCAACGCAAGGCGCGGCACCGGCAGTTGCCGCCGAGGCCCCGGCCGAAGCCGCCGCCGAGGCGGCACCCAGCTTCGATCGCGGGGACGTGGCGTGGATGCTCACCGCCACCTTGCTGGTGCTGATGATGGTGGTGCCGGGCTTGGCGCTGTTCTATGGCGGCCTGGTGCGCGCCAAGAACGTACTCTCTGTGCTGAGCCAGGTGCTGGTGGTGTTCTCGCTGGTGCTGATGCTGTGGGTGGCCTATGGCTACAGCGCGGTGTTCAGTGCGGGCAACCAGTTCTTCGGTTCCTTCACCCAATTCGCCTTCCTCAAGGGCTTCACCCCCGAATCGGTGGGCAACACGCCGATCGCCGGGTTGCCGGACTTCCTGTTCGTGGCCTTCCAGTCCACCTTCGCCGGCATCACCACCGCGCTGATCGTCGGCGCGTTCGCCGAGCGCATCAAGTTCCGCGCGGTGCTGTTGTTCTCGGCGTTGTGGTTCACCCTGAGCTACATCCCGATGGCGCACATCGTCTGGGGCGGCGGCTATCTGGGTGAGATGGGCGCGATCGACTTTGCCGGCGGCACCGTGGTGCACATCAACGCCGGTGTCGCCGGCCTGGTGGCGGCGTGGTTCGTCGGCAAGCGCCTGGGCTATGGCCAGACCGCATTGAAGCCACACAACCTGCCGCTGACCTGGATCGGCGCGATGCTGTTGTGGGTGGGCTGGTTCGGCTTCAACGCCGGCTCGGCCGCGGCCGCCGACACGGTCGCCTCGCTGGCCTTCATCAACACCGTGCTGGCCACCGCTGCCGCGGTGCTGGGCTGGACGCTGGTGGAAGCGGTGACCAAGGGTCATCCCTCGGCGCTGGGCGCGGCTTCCGGCGCGGTCGCCGGCCTGGTGGGCGTGACCCCGGCCTGCGGCACGGTGGGCCCGCTCGGTGCGATCGTGATTGGGTTCGTCACCGGCATGATCTGCGTGTGGGGCGTGACCGGGCTCAAGCGCCTGTTGAAGGCCGATGACACCGCCGACGTGTTCGGCGTGCACGGCGTGGGTGGCATCGTCGGTGCGATCCTCACCGGCGTGTTCAGCGCACAATCGCTCGGCGGCACCAAGGCCGACCTGGATATCGGCCACCAGCTCTGGGTGCAGGTGGTCAGCGTCGGCTTCACGGTGCTGTGGAGCGCGGTGGTCACCGCGGTGATCCTGCTGGTGGTGCGCGCGCTGGTCGGCCTGCGCGTGAGCGAGGAAGCCGAACGCACCGGCCTGGATGTCACTACCCACGGCGAATCCGCCTACGAGGCCTGAGCGCCGCTTCAAAAGCCCCTCTCCCGCACGCGGGAGAGGGGTTGGAGTGAGGGCCGCGCCAGCATCCTGCCGCAGGTCACTTGCTTTCCCACCCGCGGCAACGTGCAATGCCCGGCATGAACCACAAACTCCTGTTGCCGCTGGCGCTGGTCGCCGCACTCGCCGCCTGCACCACCACGCCACAGCGCAATCCCCTGGCGCAATGGGTTCCCTCGGCGAACCACAACGCACGCCAGCCGGTGATCATCGTGCTGCACCATACCGACCAGGATTCGGTGCAGCAGAGCCTGGACACGCTGCGCAGCGCCAACAGCGGCGGCAAGGTGAGCTCGCACTACCTGGTCGGGCGCAAGGGTGACCTGTACCAGCTGGTCGCCGACAGCGAACGTGCCTGGCATGCCGGTGGCGGGCGCTGGGGATCGATCACCGACCTCAACTCCACCTCGATCGGCATCGAGATCGACAACGACGGCGAGAGCCCGTTCAGCGCACCGCAGATCGCCACGCTGCTGCGTCTGCTCGATGACCTGTGCACCCGCTACAACATCCCGCGCAGCCAGATCATCGGCCATGCCGACCTGGCCCCGTCGCGCAAGGCCGACCCCAGCCGATTCTTCCCCTGGCAGCAGCTGGCCGAGGCCGGCTTCGGTATCTGGCCCAAGGCCAGCGATGGCGCGGCCCCGGAAGGCTTCGACCGCTGGCTGGCGCTGCAGGCGCTGGGTTATCCGATGGACGACCGTGCCGCGGCCGCGCGCGCCTTCCACCGGCGCTTCCGTGGCAGCGACACGTTGCCCGCCGAGCTGGATGCCGAAGATGCCCGCATCCTCCACTCTCTGCTGCAGCAGGTGAAGTGAGCGACCGCGCCCGGTGGCATGGTCGCCGGGCGCGGGCTCAGTTGACGCTGCACTGGACCTGCACGTTGATCTGGCTGTTGGCCGGGAACGCCGTCACCGTCGTCCCGTTGGCGGTCAGCAGGTCCGCCGGCGCCTGCGGGCAGGTCGCATTGTTGGTGGGTGTGCAGGAGAGCACCTGGCAGTTGGACAGCCCGCTCGTGGGCGTGTCCTTCAGGACCGCGCCACCGGCATCGCCCGGGCCGCCGTTGCGGAACTGCAGCGAATAGGTCGTGCTGCTCCCGGACGGCACGCTGGCCACGGCATTGGTCTTGGTCACGGAGAGGTCGACGCCGGCCGCATTGGTGAAGGTGCAGGTGATGTTCGCGCCCTGGACGATGGCCGCGGCCGGCAGCGTGACGCTGCGGTTGGGCAGGTCCACGGTGCCGCTCACGCCGGCGGGCAGGCCGCTGCACTGGATCGCGCTTAAGGCGAAGCCCGGCGTCTGTGCCTCGGTCAGCGTGGTGGCCGTGTTCACCGCCGTCAGCGCACGCGCGCTGCCGGCCACGGCCTGGCCGGCGCTGGTCGTGGTCAGCGTCTGCGTGGGCAGGCCATTGGTGCCGGTGAAGGTGAAGGCGCCCACCGCGCGTTCGCTGATCTTGCGCGCGGTCACCACCGGCCGGGGCGTGTTGGTGATGGTGCAGGTGTACTGCGTGTTGGCGGCCACCGCGATGGTCCAGTCGGGGCCGGTCCCGCTGGGCGTGTAGGCCTGCTGCTGGCCGTTGAGCTGGTAGGACGTGCAGCTGATGCTCTTGTCGTAGTCACCGATGGCCTGGACGCTGTTGGCCGCCATGTCATCGCGCACGACGTGGTTGCCGGTGCTGACCTGCAGCGCGCCGGTGCTGGCCTGCTGCCCCGTCCCGGCGCCGCTGGTGGAGGCCGCGCGCAACGTGTTGTTGCCCTGGCGGATGGAGACGGTGAACTGGTCGTTGGGCGCGATGCGGCCCAGGTTCACCACCTTGTTAACCATGATCGCCGGCACCGGGTAGACGATGCTGCCGGCGCAGCCGCTGGAACTGCTCGCCTGCGAGGGGTCGCTGAACTGGGTGGCGGGAATGATCTGCGCCGCCCCGCCGTTGATCGAGGGATGCTGCCAGCGCAGCCGGTTGAAGTTCAGGCCGCCGGCATTCACCCAGTAGATGCGCATCAGGGCACAACTGTTGGCGACGTCGGCGTTGAAGCTGCCGATGGCCCGGAAGTCGGTTTCGCCGCTGGTGTAACTGCTCAGTGCGCCGACCGGGATGTCGTAGTTGGCGGTGCGGTAGGCGGTACTGGTGTAACTGGAGGACATGCTGACCTGCACCGAGTCGTCATGCGCCACGGAAAGCGTGTAGGTGCCGGCAACCGGGAACCGCACCAGCGTGTACATCACCCGGCCCATGGCCTGGTAGCGGCAGGGATCGGTCTGCAGGTTGGCGGCGGTGCGGCTGTCGCACAACGCGAACGGATTGCTGCCGTAGTCCACCAGCGCCGAGGTGCCGGTGCGGACCGCATTGGCCGGGTTGTTGGCCAACGCGGAGAGGTTGGCGATGGTGGCGGGGTTGTTGACGAACCGCGGGGCGCCTTGCGGACCGATGTAGTTGGCATCGGATGCGATGCTGGTGGTGCCACGGTAATCCTCCCACAGCACGTTCTGTGCGGCCGCCTGGAACGCGGTCATGGCCAGCAGCAGGCCGGCGATGCCGGCGCCACCGGCGCGCCAGAGGCCGGAAAGCGTGGTTCGAGCGTGAAGCGTTGGCATGTCATCCCCTGAAGTGTTACTTGCCGCAATGGCGCGGATAGTGGCCTTGGCGGTGCCAAGCCGCCGTGACGATGCTGCCCAGCCGGTCGCCTTTGCACTACATTGGTGCAATGACGATGCCTGATGACCGCCCCGCGCTGGACGTGCTGGGTACCCCCGTGGCCTGGGCCAGCGCCGATGGCCGCATCCTTGGCACCAACCCGGCCTTCGCGCGCTGGATGGGCGTGAGCGTGCGCCGTCTGGTCGGCCAGCCGCTGGTCTCGCTGGAGGCGCAGGGCGAGGCCCTGGCCAACTTCCTGGCCCGCGACGAGCGCGACGTGCTGCGCTTGCATCGGTTGATCCTGGCCCTGCCGGGCGAGAGTCCGCGTTTCGCCGAGGGCTGGTTGAGCCGGCTGGAGGAAGGCGGCTGGCTGCTGGAGGCCTACCCGGTGGACGAGTTCGTCGCGCCCGACCCGGCGCAAGTGCTGCCCGGCGCACTGTCGGCCGCCCTCAAGGGCCTGGCCCACGAGCTGCGCAACCCGTTGGCCGGGCTCAAGGGCGCCGCGCAGCTGCTGGCCCGCCGGGCCCAGGGCCGCGACGCCGGCGAGCGTGAGTTGATCGACCTGATCGGCGCGGAGATCGAACGCCTCAACGGCCTGCTCGAACAGCTGCTGTCACCGGCCCCGGCGCGACCGCACGCGGCCATGAACATCCACGCCGCGCTGGAGCGGGTGCTGCGCCTGGCCGAGAGCGAGGCGGGCTGGTCGGTGCGTATCCAGCGCGATTACGACCCCAGCATCCCAGAGTTCGACGGTGACCCCGACCGCCTGACCCAGGCCGCCTGGAACCTGGTGCGCAACGCCATCCAGGCCGGCGCCACCGTGGTGACGCTGCGCACCCGGGTCGAGCACGGTCTGCGCATCGGCGACCAGATCCAGCCGTTGGCGCTGCGCCTGGAAGTGGCCGATGACGGCCGCGGCGTGCCCGAGGACATGGCCGAGCACCTGTTCCTGCCGCTGGTCAGTGGCCGCGCCGAGGGCACCGGCCTGGGCCTGGCGCTGGCCCAGCAGGTGGCGCGCGAACACCGCGGCACCCTCGGTTACCGTTCGCGCCCCGGCCACACGGTGTTCACCGTGCTGCTGCCGCTGGGCACACAGGAGGCCCGTGATGCCTGACCCCACCACCGCCACCGTTTGGGTGGTCGATGACGACCGTTCGGTACGTTTCGTGCTGACCACCGCGCTGCGCGAGGCCGGCTACACCGTCGAAGGCTTCGAGCATGCCGCGGCGGCCCTGGCCGCGCTGGAAACCCGGCCGGTGCCCGACCTGCTGTTCACCGACGTACGCATGCCCGGCGACAACGGCCTGGCACTGCTGGAGAAACTCAAGGCCGCGCATCCGCAGCTGCCGGTCATCGTGATGAGCGCCTACACCGACGTGGCCAGCACCGCCGGAGCGTTCCGCGGCGGTGCGCACGAGTTCCTGTCCAAGCCGTTCGACCTGGACGATGCGGTGGAACTGGCCCGGCGCGCGCTGCCCGAGCCGTTGGTGGAAGACCCGCCGGCGGCGCCACCGCCGGCCGCCGTGGCCGGCCAGGGCGCGCCGCAGTTGATCGGCGACACCCCGGCCATGCGCGCGTTGTTCCGCGCCATCGGCAAGCTGGCGCAGGCGCCGTTGTCGGTGTTGATCAATGGCGAAACCGGTACCGGCAAGGAACTGGTGGCCAACGCGCTGCACCGCGAGTCGCCGCGCGCGAAGGGGCCGTTCGTGGCGCTGAACACCGCCGCCATCCCGGCCGAACTGCTGGAAAGCGAACTGTTCGGCCATGAGGCCGGCGCGTTCACCGGTGCGCACAAGCGCCATATCGGCCGCTTCGAGCAGGCCGATGGCGGCACGCTGTTCCTGGACGAGATCGGCGACATGCCGCTGCCGCTGCAGACCCGCCTGTTGCGCGTGCTGGCCGAGGGCGAGTTCTTCCGCGTCGGCGGGCGCGAGCTGATCCATGTCGATGTGCGCGTGGTCGCCGCCACCCACCAGGACCTGGAGACACTGGTCGAGCAGGGTCGCTTCCGTGCCGACCTGCTGCACCGTCTGGACATGGTGCGCCTGCTGCTGCCCCCGCTGCGCGAGCGCCTGGCCGATGTGCCGCAGTTGGCCGAGACCTTCCTGGCCAATGCCGCACGACGGCTGGACATGCCGCCCAAGCGCCTGTCCGCGCCCGCCGTGCAGGTGCTGCGCGAGCACGCCTGGCCGGGCAACGTGCGCGAGCTGGAGAACGTGTGCTGGCGCCTGGCCGCGCTGGCGGTGGCCGACACCGTGTCGGCCGAGGATGTCCGCGCCGCGCTGGCCCGCGGCGGACGCAGCCCGCGCGGTGGTCCCGCGTTGTCGCCGGAACACTGGGACCGTGCGCTGGAAGCCTGGGCGCGCCAGCGCCTGGCCGAAGGTGCCATGGGCCTGCACGCCGAGGCCCGCGAGCGCCTGGACACGGTGCTGCTGGAGGCCGCGCTGGCATTCACCGATGGCCACCGCGCCGATGCCGCCGCCCGGCTGGGACTGGGCCGTAACACCGTCACCCGCAAACTGGGCCCGGGCCGTCGCCGCGGCAGCTGAGCGCACGACACCGGGCAAACGTTCGTAGCAAGGAGATTCCAATGCGCATCCATCTTCCCCTGACTGCCCTGGCCGCCACCGCGCTGCTGGCCGCCTGTGGCTCCGGCCCCGCGCCCCGGCCGCAGGCGCCGCCGCCGCCACCGTCGGTCAGCACCGCACGCATGGCCGAAGCCAACCTCGCGCCGGCCTCGGCCAGCCTGGTCAGCGGCCGCCTGGCGCTGGTGCCCGAAGCCGGCGGCGTGCATATCACCGGCGTGGTGGGTGGCCTGCCGCGCGGCCGGCCGTCTGCCTTCCACGTGCACGAGAAGGGCGATTGCAGCGCGGTGGACGCCAGCAGTGCCGGCGGCCACTTCAACCCCACCGCGCAGGCGCATGGCCGCGCCGGCGCCGGCGCGCACCATGCCGGGGACATGGACAACCTGCTGGCCAATGCCGAAGGCGTGGCCAATGTCGACATTCACCTGCGCGGCGTCACCCTCGGCGGTGGCGCAGTCAACGACATTGCCGGTCGCGCCCTCGTGGTGCACGCTGCACCCGACGACTACCGTAGCCAGCCTGCCGGCAATGCCGGTGCCCGTGTCGCCTGCGCGGTGATCCGCGTCGTACGCTGAATGCGCCTGTCGCTCTGATCCACCCATTCATAGGGAGCAAGACCATGCGTTTGATCCACACCACGTTGTTCCTCGCCGGCGCGCTCGCGCTGACCGCCTGCAACCAGGGCGCAGAACCCGATGCCGCCCCGGCCGAACCGGCCGCCGACGCACCTGCCGCCGCGGCCCCGGCCGCTGATCCGGCCGCTCCGCCGGCCATGGCCATGGCCGCGCCGGTCGCCGTCGCCCAGCTGGAGCCGACCAAGGACAGCACGGTCAAGGGCAGCATCAGCTTCACCGTGGTTGACGGCCAGCTGCGCGCCAGCGGCGACATCAGCGGCTTGCAGCCGGACAGCGAGCACGGTTTCCACATCCACGAGAAGGGCGATTGCAGTGCGCCGGACGGCACCAGTGCCGGTGGCCACTTCAACCCGGGCAGCAGCGAACACGGCAGCATCGACGCCACCGCCCACCACGGCGGCGACATGCCCAACATCAAGGCCGATGCCCAGGGCAACGCCCACATCGACGGCCCGGTGGCCAGCAACGTCAATGCCGGCAAGGGCGATGCGTTCGACATCATCGGCCGCGGCCTGATCGTCCATGCCGACCCGGACGACTACAAGACCCAGCCGACCGGCAATGCCGGCGCACGCCTGGCTTGCGCGGTGATCAACAAGGCACCGTAAGCGGGCGCGCTGCTCCAAACCCCCTCCCTTGCGCAGCAGGGGAGGGCGGGGGAGGGGTTTGCCTCCGGGCCGAACCGCTCCAGACAAAAGGGCCGCTTGCGCGGCCCTTCTGCATTCACCCCGGCAAGGCGCTCAGTGCGCCAGCAGCGCCTTCGCGTCCTGGCCGGCATGCACATGCACGTACAGCACGTCGATGCCATGCGCCTCCAGCACCGCGGCCATCTGCCGCTGGCGCATCAGGTACTGCTCGTACACCCGCTGCAGGCGGTCGCAGGCATTGCGCTCATGGCCGTAGTGCGCGCACCAGCCGGCCGGGTCGAACAAGGCCATGCGCACTTCGCCACCGACATAACGCAGCAGCGGTTCCGGCGGGGCTTCCAGCCATTGCTCCTGGCCGGGCGCGAACATCGCCGTCTCCAGCAGCGGCCACAGGTCGGCCAGGCCCTGGTTGTCGTACTGCATGGCCATCATCGCGGCCAGGTCGTTGAAGGTGAAATAGCGTGCGTGCTCGATCTGCGCGGCAAACCCGGTCTGCGCCAGCAGCGCGGTGTCCGGCTGCGCCATGCCGTTGGCCAGCAGCACCTCTTCCAGCGCATCACGCGCTTCCTGCAGCAGCCCGGTATCGGTGCCGGTCAACACGAACGGCACCACCCGCAGCCCACCGCCGACCAGGCCCGGATCGGCCTGCAGCGGCAGCGGCACCTCACCGTTGGCATCGGCACCGAAGGCCAGCAGGCGCGGCCCCTGGTTGCGGCCGGGCGCACGCGCCTGCAGCTCTTCCAGGCGGCGATGGATCGGCAGGCCCGGGCGCAACACCTCGGCCGGGTCGAAATGCGCCGCAGCGAACACCAGGTCCAGGCCGCTGACCTGCGGCACCAGCTTGGCCAGGTCACGGCCGACCAGCGCGGCCAGTTCGCCGGCCTGGTCCGAGGACAGCGCGGCCTTGCGTGGTTGCTGGCCACCGGCCAGTTCCAGTGCCAGTACGCCCAGTGCGTTCATGTCGGGGTTGGAATTGCTCATGGTTCGCGGTTGGCCCGTCACGGGCTCGAAGCTACACTCAACGCCATTATGCCTGCTATCGCGTGCAGGCCACGTTGCACTCACATTCCAGTCATCAGGTACCCGCATGACCAGCGCTCGTCCCGTAGCCATCCTCGGTGGTGTCCGCATTCCGTTCTGCCGCCAGAACACCGCCTATTCGGATGTCGGCAACCTTGGCATGTCGGTCCGTACGCTGGGCGCCCTGGTTGAACGGTTCGGCCTGCACGGCCAGCAGCTGGGCGAAGTGGCGATGGGCGCGGTGATCAAGCATCCCAGCGACTGGAACCTGGGCCGCGAGGCCGCGCTGTCCTCCGGGCTGTCGCCGCTGACCCCGGGCATCACCCTGCAGCGTGCCTGCGGCACCTCGCTGGACACCATCATCACCGTCGCCAACAAGATCGCGCTGGGCCAGATCGAGTCGGGCATCGGCGGCGGCTCGGACACCACCTCCGACGTGCCGATCGTCTATGGCAAGAAGCTGCGCGCACGCCTGCTGGCGGCCAACCGCGCCAAGAGCACCGGCGACAAGCTCCGCGCGCTGACCAAGGGCTTCAAGTTCTCCGAGCTCAAGCCCGAGTTCCCCGGCGTGGCCGAGCCGCGTACCGGCAAGAGCATGGGTGACCACTGCGAGGACATGGCCAAGGAGTGGAACATCTCGCGTGACTCGCAGGACGAGTGGGCGGTGTCCTCGCACAAGAAGCTGGCCGCCGCCTACGAGCGCGGCTTCTTCAACGACCTGATCGCACCGTTCCGTGGCGTGGAGCGCGACAACATCCTGCGCCCGGATACCTCGCTGGAAAAGCTGGCCACGCTCAAGCCGGCCTTCGACAGGACCTCCGGCCGCGGCACCCTGACCGCCGCCAATTCCACCCCGCTGACCGACGGCGCCGCCGCGGTGCTGCTGGCCAGCGAGGAATGGGCACGCGCGCACGGGCATGCACCGCTGGCGTATCTGCGTGACGCGCAGGTGGCGGCGGTGGATTTCGTGCATGGCGAGGGCCTGCTGATGGCCCCGACCGTGGCCGTGCCGGAAATGCTCAAGCGCAATGGCTTGACCCTGCAGGATTTCGACATCTACGAAATCCATGAAGCCTTCGCCGCGCAGGTGCTGTGCACGCTGCGTGCGTGGGAGAGCGAGGACTACTGCCGCAACCGCCTGGGCCTGGACGCACCGCTGGGCCGCATCGACCCGGAGAAGATCAACCCGCTGGGTTCGTCGCTGGCCACCGGCCATCCGTTCGCGGCCACCGGTGCACGCATCATCGGCACCGTGGCCAAGGAACTGGCCGAACGCGGCGGTGGCCGCGCGCTGGTGTCGATCTGCACTGCCGGCGGCATGGGCGTGGTGGCCATCGTCGAGCGCTGATCCGGCGCACCCCAACCGGTAGGCACGGCGGATCTGCCCCCTCCCTTCTGCGCCGCAAAGGGGAGGGCCGGGGAGGGGTGTCTTTGCGCCTTCGAGATATATCCCGACTTCGCGGCCAAGGCCTTTTCTGGCTGCCTGGCAAGCCTGTATCTTCGCCGCACCAAGGACGAGGGAACATGGATGAGGCGCATCGCGATCGGGTTGGGGATGATGGTGTCGGTGTTGGCTGCCCCGGCAGCGGCGATGACGTTCATGAAGGTGGACTACGTCTGCCCGATCGGTGGCGAACGTTTCAGCGCCCGCACGATGGGCTCGGGCACCTCTTTCGGACACTTCCTCGATGGCCGCGCCTATGGCGCGATCAAGTCGCCATGGCCGCTGGTGCAATGCCCGGGCAATGGCTTCGTGATATTCCGGGAGACATTCAGCGCCGATGAGGTCCGGGCGCTGGACGCCTACGTGCAGGGTGAGGAGTACCGGCGCATGCGCGAGAGCGAAACCAGTTACTGGCTGGTTTCACGTCTGATGCAGGCGATCGATGCCCCGGCGGACGAACAGGCCGGCGTGCTGCAGCGTGCCACCTGGCAGGCCTCGCCGGCGCAGTATCCGCGCTACGTGGCCGCGGCCGCGGCGGCCTTCGCCGAACAGTGCCCGGACCAACGCCCCGCCGCCCGGCGTGACCAGCGCTGGCTGCATTGCCAGATGATCCTGGGCGAATGGGAGCGCCGCCTGTCGCGCTTCGATGCGGCCCGTGCACGCTTCACCAGCCTGCAGCCGCAGGTGGCAGCGCTGGTGGTGGGCGAGGACAGCGAGCGGAATGCCCGGCAGTTCCGCGCCGAGATCGCCCAGCAGCTGCAGCTGATCGAGCAAGGCGACAACGCCGACACGGTGGCAGTCGATGCCAACGCACCGGCGCACAGGAGTGCTGAGGCCGCCACGCAGGAAAGCGCCGCCGCGGCCCAGGCGGCGGCCCAGGCGGCCGATGCGGCCGCCGCCGCAGGTGGCCGCAGGGATTGAGCGGGCGCGGGGGCGCCTTTCATTGGCCATGACACAGGGGAAAACCCGCAGTGAATGACGACAATCCGTATGCCGCGCCACAGAGTTCGCCGCAGCCGCCACCACTGCAGCACGCGCATGGCGACGACCGCTGCTGGCGCGACGGCGCGGAACTGCTGGTGCGCCCCGGCGCGGACCTGCCGCGTTCGTGCGTGAAATGTGGCGACCCGGCCAGCGAATATCGCAGCCGTACCTTCTACTGGCATTCGCCGTGGCTGTACCTGCTGATCCTGCTGCACATGGTGGTCTACCTGATCGTGGCGCTGATCGTGCGCAAGCCGGCCAGCCACCAGGTGGGCCTGTGCGCCAGGCACCAGGGCCAGCGTCGCAATTTCATCCTGATGGCGTGGTTGTCGCTGGTGCCGCTGATCGGTGGCTTCATGTTCGAGCGCGGCGGCATGATCCTGCTCGGCGTGCTGCTGTTCCTGGTGATGCTGTTCTGGGGCCTGCTCGGCATGCGTGTGCTCAAGCCGAAGAAGATCACCCCGGAACTGGCGGTCTATGCCGGCGTCTCGCCCCGGTTGCTGGCCTCGCTGCCCCGTTATCCCCACCGCCGCGATTGACCGCAGGTGCGTCCGGCCGCGTTGCCGGGCGATGCAGGCCGGATCTCAGCCGCCGCCCGTGGTGGGCGCGTGGTCGAGCAGGAACTGGCTGATTTCGCGGCGCAGCGGCAGGTCGTCGGTGGCGCGCGCGTAGGCGTCGGCCTGCAGCGCGTGATCGCGTGCGGCGTCGAGCTCCTCCAGGTTGGAGTAGCGCTCGGCCAGCGCCAGGCAGATCGAGGCCGCGTAGCCGGCGGCATTGGCCGCCGTCGCCAGTGGCAGGGCGCGCAGGTAGAAGCCGATCGCGGTGGGGTCATCACCGGTGAAATCGGCCAGCGTCTCCCACAGGAACGGGTGGTCACAGCCACTGCGGGCGGTGGCTTCGCAGTAGCGGGCCAGTTCGGCGTAATGCACCTGGACCGCCTCGTCGTCGCCGGCCTGGCCGGCGTCGATGATGGCATCGGTCAGTGCCACGACATGCGCGTGCATGTCCGGAGGGATGTTCATGGCGTCTGGAAGAAGGCGTGGGTACTGGTTTCCATGGGCTCAGCCGGGCAGGCGCGGGAAGCCATGTTCGTCGCGCTCCTCGGCCACGGCCTGGTCCTGGATCTGCTGGCGCAGGTCACGGCGTTCCAGTGGCAGCGGGGTATCGCCACGGCGTTGGTGCAGGGCGTTGAGCAGGCATTGCCGCGCCAGCGCGTCCTCGCCCTGCGCGGCGAAACCCTCGCCCAGGGCTTCCCAGGCATCGGGGCCGGCGCCCTGCGCGATCGCGCGGTGCAGGAATTCCTCGGCCTGCGTCCATTGCCCCTGGCCGCGTGCCAGACGGGCCAGGGTCAGCAACAGCGCCGGGCTGGAAGGGTGCGACTGCAGCCAGCGCTGTGCACTGGCGCGACGCGAGTCCAGCTTGTCCACCGGCAGGGTGCCGTACAGCGTGACCAGCGCCTCGTCCCAGCTGCTGTCCAGCGTCTGTTCGATCACGCGCAGCGCCACGTCGTTCCAGTTCAACGCCACCGCGCGGCTGGCATAGCGCGCCACCGCCTGCGGCGACACGCGCAGCGTCTTGGGCAGCACTTCCCAGCGCGCGGCCAGCGCGTTCACGTCAACGGCCTCGTCCAGCATCTGCAGGGCCAGCCGGGTTTCCAGCGCGGCCACCGCCGGCGGTGGCAGGGCCTGTTGCTGGCGCAGCGCGCCAAGTTGCCCGTAGGCCTCCTCGGCGCGACCGGCGCGGGCCAGCGCCTCGGTGCGCAGCGACAGCCCGCGTGGCGGCAACGGCTGGATGCCGGGCAGGTCCAGCGCAGTGATCGCTTCCAGTGGCTTGTCCAGTTCCAGCCAGCGCTCGGCGCTGTGCAGTGCGTGCAGGGTGGGGTCGACCGCGCCCAGCTGCTGCAGGTGCTGGCCGGCACTGGCGGCATCATCGCGGGCTTCGGCCGCGCGCATCGCCGCGACCAGTGCGATCGGTCGCACCTCCTTCTCGGTGGCCGCGCTCTGCAGCAGCTTTTCGGCACGCTGCCACTGCCCGCCATCGAGCGCCTGCAGGCCATCGATCAGGCGGGCGCGTCCCTTGCCGCGGCGATGCCGTGCCCAGACGCGGAACGGCGTGCTCACCAGGGTCCACAGCAGCCACAGCAGCAACAGGACGATCAGCAGCGCCAGCACCGCCTGCGGCAGCGTGGCGATGTAGTCGTGGTTGCCCGCACGGACGATCACCTCGCCCAGCGCACGCACGGACGCCTGGCCCATCCACTGCGCGCCGAAGATGCCCAGCGCGGCGACCAGCAGGACGATCAGCAGGGAACGGAAGGCTTTCATGGCGACTCCTTGGCCGCGCGCATGCTGCGCAGCTGCTGCAGGGTGCTGCCCAGTTCGGGAAGGGCGGGGCGCAGTTCCACCGCGCGCAGGGCCTTGAGCTCGGCACGATGCTGCTGGCGTTGCGGCGAATCCGGCCACAGCCGCTGCAACCAGCCATCGATGCGGTCCAGCGCCTGCTGCCAGGCGGTGTCGTCGCCGCGTTCAAGGGCGGCACGGGCCAGGCTCAACTCGATCTGCAGCGAGTCGGTGGCGGCCAGCCGCTCGGAGCGGGCGACCAGCACCGAGGCATCGGCCGGGCGGATCTCCACCAACGGGAAAAGCAGCTGCTGCCACCACGGCTGTTCGGCATCGGTCGCCGCGCGTGCCTGCTCGGGCAACTGCTCCAGGCTGGCCGCCCACTGGGTGAGCCGGTTGGCGGTGGTGGTGCGGACGCCCGGACCCAGCGCATCGACCGCGTTGCGCTCCTGGATCAGGGCCTGGCGCAGGTTGAGGTAGGCCGGGTCGTCGATGCTCTCCAGCACGCCGGCGGCCAAGGCATACAGGCGGCGTGCGCCGTCCAGGTCATCGGCATGGCTCATCCGCTGCCCGGCCTGGCTGAGCAAGAGCTCGGCCTCCTCGCGGCGCAGCGCCTGCGCACCCTGGCGCGAGCTGTCGGCCAGGCGAGCCAGGTTTTCCTCCAGCAGCGCATTGCGCTGGCTCAGGCCCAGCACTTCGTCGCGCAGCACGCGGTTGGTGGCGGCCGCGTCCTGGATGCTGCGGGCATTGGCGCGCTGGTCGCGGCGCAGGGCTTCCATGCTGTCCTGCAGGGCGGTCAGCTGGCGCGCGGCGTCATCGCGCGCCTGATGGGCCTGTTGCTGCTGGGCCTGCCAGCCGCGATAGCCGAACCAGCCGGCGGCGGCGAGCACGCCGACCACGGCCAGTGGGATCAACCAGCGCAGCGGGCGCCGGGGCGTGGGAGCGGGGGAAACATCATTCATCGGGGCACAGCATCCTTGGCGGGCTCACCGGGGCCACGGACGGCGCGGCACCGGGTCATGCTGCAACAGGATGGCGGCGCGGGTGGATGCCTGCAAGCCACGCGCCGTACAGGCTCAGGCGCTGGCGTGACCTGCCGCCATCGCGGTGATCGCGCGCTGCGCGGCGCTGGCCAGCTGTGCCGGCAAGGGGCCGGCCGCCACGCTGGCATGCGTGAAGCCATGCGTGCGCGCCAGGGCGGCCAGGCGTTCGCTGGCGGCGACCACCGGCATCCGTTGCCAGCGCCGCAGCACCGCCGCCGGCAGCTGCGGCAACACCGTCTCCAGGGCCTCGCCACTGCTGAGCGCAAGCACGGTCGGGCCCTGCAGGGCTTCAAGCCGCTCGATGACGGCGGTACTGAGCGGCAGGCCGACGCGTTCGTACACATCCACCCGTTGCAGCGTGGCGCCGCGCTCGACGATCTGCGCGGCGATCATGCCGCGGCCACCGGGGGCGGTGACCAGCGCCACGCGCAGGCCCTGCAGGCCCTGCATGCGCGGCAGCGCCAGCAGGCCCTCGCTGTCCATGCGCTGCGGTGCCTGCACGTCGCGTGCGCCATGGCGGCGCAGCACCCGCGCGGTGCCTTCGCCGACCGCGACCACGTGGCCTTCGCCCAGTTCGGGCAGTGCCAGCAGGCGCGCGGCGGCCTCGGCGGCGGTCGGGCTGGTGAACACCAGGCGGTCGGCGGTCGCCGCATGGGCCAGCTGCGCACGGGTCAGGGAGTCGGTACGCAGGGCCACGCGCCAGGGCGAAAGTGCCAGCGTATGTCCTCCCAGCCGGGCAGCGGCGCTACGCAGGGTGTCGTGCTGCCCCTGGGGGCGCAGGGAGATCAGGTGCCAGGCCGTGTCGGCTGGCACATAGGCGCGGCGGTTCATTCCATGCATTATGCGGGCGCTTTCCTGTCCGTGTGTTGCTTACTTCTTCCATGTCCGACGCTTCCGATTCCGCTGCACTGCTCGCGCAGGTGCAGGCCACCCTGGATGCCATGCCGCCGGTGGCCGCGATGAACATCCGCATCGCGGGTTATGAAAATGGCGTGCTGCGCATGCAGGCACCGCTGGCCGCCAACGTCAATGACAAGGGCAATGCCTTCGGCGGCAGCCTGGCCTCGGTGATGACCCTGGCCGGCTGGGCGCTGGTCAGCCTGCGCCTGGCATTGGCCGGCAAGCAGGCCGAGGTCTACGTCGCCGACAGCAACATCCGTTACCGCGCGCCGGTCTACGGCGACCTGCTGGCGGTCGCGCGGGCCGCGCCGGACCAGGATTGGGACGACTTCCTGGCCCTGTTCAACAAGCGTGGCCGGGCACGGATGACCGTGCGGGCCGAGATCGAGGGCGGTGCCGCCGAGCTGGAAGGGCGCTTCGTGGCCCTCGCCAAAGGCTAGGATGAGTGCCGTTACCCGGGGATTCCATGATGCTCAGACGCCTGTTCCAAGCCGCCCTTGTCCTGTCGTTGCTGGTCGCGGCCGGCGCCAGCGCCGCTGACGGCCCCAGCCGCAGCCAGCGCGCCAAGCTGGTGCCGACGCAGGCTGCCTACACGGCCGCGGTGCGCTGGAGCGATTTCGAGGCCGCCGAGGGCTTCCTAGACCCGGTCTACCTGCAGGCCCACCCGCTCGGTGACCTGCAGCGCCAGCGTTACCAGCAGGTACAGGTGTCCGGTTACCGCGAACGCGGCAGCAGCGTCGCCGCCGACGGCAACGTCGAGCGGCGCATGGAAATCAGCGTGATCAACCGCAACACCCAGGCCGAGCGCACCGTGGTGGTCACCGAACGCTGGCGCTGGGACGCGGAGGGCAAGCGCTGGTGGCAGGCGGGCGGCCTGCCGGACCTGTGGCAGGGCCAATGAGCCCGCTGGGCGCCCCGTTGCCGGCATATGCGACAATCCCCGCCCGCTTAATCGACCCGTGACCTGAGTGAATTACGAAGAGTTGCTGGCCTTCGCTGGCCGAAATCCGATGCTGTCGCTGGCCCTGGTCGGCCTTACCGTGGCCATCATCGCCACCGAGGTCGCGCGCCTGTTCCGCGGCTACAAGTCGCTCAAGCCGTCCGAGCTGACCCACCTGATCAATGCCGGTGGGGCCGTGGTGATCGACCTGTCGGCCGCCAGCGATTTCGAGAAGGGCCATATCGTCGGCAGCCGCAACCTGCAGCCGGCCCAGGTGAGCCCGACCCACAAGCTGCTGGCCCCGGCCAAGCAGTCGCCGGTGGTGCTGCTGTGCCGCACCGGCAATGCCTCCGCCACCGCCGCCAAGGTGCTGAAGAAGGCCGGCTTCGAGCAGGTGTACGTGCTCGACGGCGGCCTGCCGGCCTGGCAGGCGGCGGACCTGCCGCTGGTCAAGGGCCGCGGCTGAGCAGTTAATTTGCGTTAAGGCCTTGTGGACGGCGTGGACCGCCCCCATCGCTGGTCTGGTAACAATCCCAATCATTGAACAATCTGTTCTGGAGTCTTGAGAAATGTCCGAAGAGAACACCAACGGCGTAGTCCCGGCTGACGAAGCTGCCAACGGCCCGGCTTTCACCATCGAGAAGATCTACGTCAAGGACGTTTCTTTCGAATCCCCGAACTCGCCGGTCATCTTCAATGAGAACGTGCAGCCGGACCTGCAGCTGAACCTGAACCAGAAGGTGCAGCGCCTGTCCGACACCGCCTTCGAAGTGGTGCTGGGCGTGACCCTGACCTGCAAGGCCGGTGACAAGACCGCCTACGTCGCCGAAGTGCAGCAGGCCGGCGTGTTCGGCCTGATCGGCCTGGAGCCGCAGGCGATCGACGTGCTGCTCGGCACCCAGTGCCCGAACATCCTGTTCCCGTACGTGCGTTCGATGGTGTCGGACCTGATCCAGGCCGGCGGCTTCCCGCCGTTCTACCTGCAGCCGATCAACTTCGAAGGCCTGTACGCCGAAACCCTGCGCCAGCGCCAGGCCCAGGGCGAAGCCTCGCTGGCCGACTCCGAGCCGGCCGGCAACGCCTGATCGGCGTCCGCGACATCGGATGAGTACGACCGACGCGAACAAGATCGCCGTCCTCGGCGCGGGCTCCTGGGGCACCGCGCTGGCCACCTTGCTGGCCCGGCACGGTCACCCGACCGTGCTGTGGGGACGCGATGCCGCCGTCATCGAGGCGATCGACCAGCGTCATGAGAATCCCCGGTACCTGCCGGGGATTCCCTTGCCTGATTCCCTGCGCGCCAGCACCGACCTGGCTGCCACCGTTGCCGGTGCCAGCTGGATCCTGGTGGTGGTGCCTTCGCATGCCTTCGCCGAGACCGTGCGCGCGCTGGCGCCGCTGCGGCCGGCCGGGGCCGGCGTGGCCTGGGCCACCAAGGGCTTCGAGCCCGGCTCGGGGCGTTTCCTGCATGAAGTGGCCCGTGAAGTGCTGGGCCCGGACGTGCCGCTGGCCGTCGTCACCGGCCCGTCCTTCGCCAAGGAAGTGACCCTGGGCCTGCCCACGGCGATCACCGTCCACGGTGATGACGACGCTTTCGCCCAGCAGGTGGCCGATGCCATGCATGGCCCGTCCTTCCGTGCCTACACCGGCGATGACATGGTCGGTGCCGAGCTGGGCGGTGCGATGAAGAACGTGCTGGCCGTGGCCACCGGCGTGGCCGATGGCATGCAGCTGGGCCTGAACGCCCGTGCCGGCCTGATCACCCGCGGCCTCAACGAGATGCTGCGCCTGGCCGCCGCCATCGGCGGCAAGCCGGAAACCCTGATGGGCCTGGCCGGCCTGGGCGACCTGGTGCTGACCAGCACTGGTGACCTCTCGCGCAATCGCCGCCTGGGTCTTGCCCTGGGGCGTGGGCAGAGCCTGCCCGACGCGGTGAAGGAAATCGGCCAGGTGGTGGAATCGGTGCAGACCGCCGACGAGGTGATGCGCCAGGCCGAGCGCCATGGCATCGATCTGCCCATCTCCAAGGCGGTGCAATCGGTACTGCACGGTGAGCTGAGCCCGACCGAGGGCCTGCAGCAGCTGCTGGCACGCGAGCAGAAGCCGGAGTATCCGGACACGCTGTTCAAGTAAGTTGACCGACGTTGAAAGAGAAAGCCCGGTGATTGCCGGGCTTTTTTGTTGGGCCAGTGGAACCTGCTCCTGCCCCAACGGGTGGACAGGAGGAAGCATTTCGCCGGCCCCGGAAAAGGTGAAGCCCGGTCGGGGAGAACCGGGCTTCAGGCGCGGGGGAGAGAGAGCACGCGCCTTTACAACACGTTGTTGCCGCTACGGCTTACCAGGTGAAGCGCGGGCCGACGAACCATTCCTTGTCGCCAGCCTTGGCCAGCTTCACTTCGCCGGTCAGGCCCCAGTTGGCGTTGAACTTGCCGGTCGCGCCGACGCGGCCGTAGAACTCGCCATCCGGGTTGTAGCCGTTCTTCTTGCTGTAGTCCTCGTAACCGGCCAGGGCATAGCCCTCGAAGTTCGGGGTGAAGGCGGTGCGCACGCCGACTTCAGCGCTGTAGCCGTTGAAGGTCGGGCCGTAGTCCGGGTCGAACTTCTGGTACGCGGCGCGGGCCAGCAGGTCGGTGTTCGGGGCCACGGTGTAGTTGTAGCCAACACCCAGGCGCCACTGGTCCACGTCAACCTTGCCCTTGTCGGTTTCCTGAGCGTTGTATTCACCGAAAACATGGAAGTTCGGGTGCACGGCAACCGAGCCCTTCAGAGCC
Organism: Stenotrophomonas sp. ATCM1_4; assembly: GCF_004348115.1. Lineage (GTDB taxonomy): Bacteria > Pseudomonadota > Gammaproteobacteria > Xanthomonadales > Xanthomonadaceae > Stenotrophomonas > Stenotrophomonas capsici. The sequence continues at coordinate 152,298 of NZ_QPFB01000001.1, forward strand.
CAACCATCGGCGTCGCCGCCGCGGGTGTCGGTGTTCACGTAACCGCCTTCCACATAGTTGTAGGACAGGCCATCGGCAGCCGAGGCAGCGAACGGCAGGGCGGCCATCAGGCCCAGTGCGATCAGGGAAGTCTTCATTTCGGCATTACCTTTTTTATTGGTTTGATCGATGCGGCGTGATGCTTCGGGCCGTTCGATGGTTGTGAATTATCCGTTAGCCAATGGAACTGACCCTGAATATCAAACTGACCAGTACATAAATTAGGCGGCGAATCGGGGAACTTCCTTGCCGGAACAAGGCCACTTCCCGCTCCGCCCAAGAGACCGGAAGGCATGTAGCGGCGGGGATGGGGTCCTGCGCTTACTCGCCGCGTCGCGCGGCCAGTTCATCCCAGAGGCGGCCCTGTCGCTGGGCCGGGGTGGTGACGTTGATGACTGCCTGTTCGCCCAGGCGATCATGCAGCTGCTGCAGGTACAGGCTGCGCGGCGTTACCACCGCATGCGGGGACTGCACGATGCCGGCCGGTTCCTCCGGGGGGAACCGGCCCGGTGCGCGCTCGCCGATCTGGCCCACGCTCCAGTTCATCGCATGCGGCGGAGCCTGCAGGACGTAGTGGGCGCTGTCGGTGTTCCAGAACATCTGCTGGGCGCCGGGCCATCCATGCCCGGTGGTGCTCCCGCGCCGATGCTGCACGCGCAGTTGGCGGTCGCGGGTGCAGCGGCGAATCTCCTAAACTTCGGGTGGGGTAAACACGGGAAAATCAGTAAATGGACGTCATGCCCAGCGATAGGCCGGCACTGGAACCGCTCCACTACCACCGCCAGTTGGTGGCGTACCTGAAGCAGCACGAGCCGGAGGTATGGCGCTGGGCAGCCTCGCAGCGGATCCGCGATGAACACATCGCGCAGGTACGCAGCGACCTGCTGCGCGATACCTACCGGCTGGAGGCCGAGGCCCACCCGGAGGTGCATGCAAGCCTGCAGTTGGCCATGCAACGGCTGGGCATGCAGGCCCCGGCGACGCTGTACCAGGCCGGCAGCCAGGACATGAATGCCGCGCTGGTGTTCGTGCCCGGCGAAGTGCACATGGTGCTGCAGGGGCCGCTGCTCGAACGCCTGAGCGATGACGAGCGGCTGGCGCTGTTCGGGCATGAACTGGCGCATTACGTGCTGTGGTCGCTGGACGGCGGCGACTTCCACGTCGCCGACCGCATCCTCAATGACGCCCTGGCCTCGCCGCAGGCCAGCCCCAGCCAGGCCGAAACCCTGCGCCGGTATGCCTTGCATACCGAGCTGTTCGCCGACCGCGGCGGCGCGGTGGCCGCCGCCGCCCCCGGGCCGGCGGTCAGCACGCTGCTGAAGGTGCAGACCGGCGTGGCCAACCCGGACCCGGTGGCCTACCTGCGCCAGGCCGCGGAGGTGGATGCCAACGAGAAGCAGGGCAGCACCATGCGCACCCACCCGGAGACCTTCATCCGCGCGCGTGCGCTGGAGCAGTGGTGGCAACGCACCGACCGGCTGGACGGCTGGGTCCGCGACAAGCTGTGCGGTGCCTTGTCGCTGGAGGCACTGGACCTGCTCGACCAGCAGGCCCTGCAGCAGATCACGCGCGGCTTCCTCGGCCACTTCCTCGACGAGGTGCCGCTGCGCAGCGCGCTGGTACTCAACCAGGTGCGGCAGCTGTTCCCGGACTGGAACCCGGGCGAGGCCACGGTTGCGCCCCAGGCCATCGTCGAACGCAACATCGATGACAGCGTGCGTGGCTACCTCAACGCCTTGATGCTGGACCTGGCGCTGGTTGACCCCGACGTGCAGGATGCCGCGCTGCTGCGCGCCAGCACGCTGGCCCACGCGCTGGGCAGCGCGCAGGCACTGCAGGCCAACCTCAAGCGCGATGCACGGCTGGGCAAGCGTGAGCTGGACAAGCTGAAGAAGAACACCGAACGGGCCCTGAGTGCATGAGCGAGATGACTGAAACCCCGGTGCCGGCGGGCAACTTCGCCGCGCTGGTCGATGCCCAGGCCGGCGCGGCGCTGTCCACCGATGACGTGCTGGTACTGGTGTTGCCGTTGTTCGCGCAGGTGGCGTCGCTACATGCCGGTGGCCGCGTCGCCGCGCTGTCGCCCGAAGCGATCGTGCTGGACGCAGCGGGCGGGCTGGCCCTGCGCAACCCGTCCGGCCAGGCGCCGGCGATGGCGCTGGCGGCGATCAGCCGCGTACAGCCCGGTTCGGCATCCACGCTCAACATCGTCGGCACCCTGCGGGTCGCGCATGACGCGCAGGGCTACGAGCGGCTGGACGACCTGGCGGTGCAGGCCGACCTGGAGGCGGCGATCGAGCATCCGGTGTACCTGCCGGGCTATCGCAGCTGGGAACTGGCGTTGGGCCACCATGACGAGCTGACCGACATCTTCCAGCTGGGCATGGTGCTGGCGGCGTTGGCCTGCGGCCTGGACTTCGACGACGTCGACGACCTGCGCAGCTTCGCCGGCAACCGCGAGAACCTGTTCCAGCTGGCCCCCCGCCTGCATCCGGTGCTGGCCAGCGTGATCGTGGAGATGACCGCGCTCAACCGGCACGACCGCAGCACCGAGCTGGACAGCCTGGCCACGCGCCTGCGCACCTGGCGCGACCAGCCGGACGTGCTGGACGTGGCGCGCGCGCTGTCCGGCGTCAGCGGCCTGGCCTCGCGCCGTGGCGCGGTGCTGTCCTACCTGCGCGACCGCCTGTTCGACCTTTCGCGCCGCAACCGCCTGCTGTTCTTCCGGCCCACCGCCGGCTCGGTCAACCTCACCGTGTCCAGCGTGCCGCTGATGCTGCAGGTGGAGAGCATCCGGCCGGAGCACATCTGCACCTGGGGCGGGCCGTTCGCGGCGGACATGACCGCCGGCAAGGCGGTCGACCTGCAGCGCTGGCTGCGCTTCGACGACCAGCCGTTCCTGCCGGCCGCACTGGACAAGCTGATCCAGGAAACCCGCCGTGATCGCGCCGAGTATGGCTTCAGCCACCTGCGCCTGGTGGTCGCGTTCCTGCGTTGGCACAACCTCAAGGAATTCCCGGAAGAACGCATCACCACGCCGTTGCTGTGGTTGCCGGTGGAGCTGGTCCGGCGCAAGGGCGTGCGCGACCAGTACGTGCTGCAGGCCGAGGAAGGCGAGGCCGAGTTCAACCCGGTGCTGCGCCACCAGCTGCGCCAGCTCTATGACATCCAGCTGCCGGAAACGGTGGACCTGCAGAAGACCTCCATCGCGCAGGTGCATGCCGACCTGTTGGCGCAGATCCGCCGTACCGAACCGTCGGTCGAGCTGCGCCTGATCGAGAAGCCGCAGGTGCGGCTGGTCCGGCAGAAGGCCCTGCAACGCCTGCAGCAGTACCAGCGTCGCCGTCCGGCCGGGCGTGGCACGCGTGCCGTGGCCGGGCGCCTGCCCGATTACAGCTACGAGCGCGAGGATTACCGTCCACTGGGCCAGGCATTGTTCGAGCGCTGGGTGCGCCCCAGTGCGCTGCCGCAGCGGTTCGAGGCCGGTGCCGCGCCGGTGGCCGGGCCGCGCCATGCGTGGATGGTGGAGGAGGTGGCCGATGCCGAGCGCGTGGGCTATGCGCTGCAGGAGGCCGAAGGCCATCGCTACGCATGGGACCTGGACCTGACCCAGGTCACGCTGGCCAACTTCAACTACAAGAAGATGTCGCTGGTGCGTGACTACACGCAGCTGCTGGACGACAACACCGACAACCCCGCCTTCGACCGCGTGTTCTCCATCGAGCCGCGCGCCGTGGACGCCGCGCCGCCGGCGCCGTTGCCGTTGCGCGAGCAGTGGAACGTGATCGCCTCCGATGCCACCCAGGGCGCGGCGGTGGGCCTGGCCCGCAGCCAGCGCAGTTTCATCATCCAGGGGCCACCGGGCACCGGCAAGTCGCAGACGATCACCAACCTGATCGCCGACTACGCCGGGCGCGGCAAGCGCATCCTGTTCGTATGCGAGAAACGCGCCGCGCTGGACGTGGTGTTCCACCGGCTCAAGCAGGCCGGCCTGGACGCATTGTGCTGTCTGATCCACGATTCGCAGGCCGACAAGAAGGCCTTCATCGCCGACCTGCGCAGCTGCTACGAGAACTGGATCGCGCAGCCGCACAACAGCGAGCGGCTGGCCCAGCAACGCGATGCGGTGCTGGATACCCTGCAGCGCCTGCAGGCGCGCGTCGATGCGTTCGAGCAGTCGATGTCCGTCGTCCCCGAACCGCTGGGCACCAGCGTGCGCCAACTGGTACGGCGCATGGCCGAGCTGCCCGGTGTGCCGGAGCTGGATGCCGCGCGCCGCGAAACCCTGCCCACCCTGGCCGCGTGGGATGCGCAGCGTGAACTGGCGTTGCGCGTGGAGCGCAACCTGCGCGAACGCTTCGGCATCGACAGCCTGGCCGTGCATCCCTTTGCGCGCCTGTCCGCCGCGCTGGTCGGTGACGAGCGCGCCTATGGCCGCGTGCAGCACCTGATCGACGATGGTGAGGCATTGCTGGAGCAGCTGGACCCGGTGCTGGACGACAGCGCCGGCCTGATCAAGGCCGGGCTCACGCCGGCGCAGGCCCTGCAGCTGGCCGAGCAGGCCCGCTGGTTGCTGGACAATGGCATGGCCGGGCAGTTGTCGTTGCTGGAAGAGGACTCCTCGCAGGCGCTGGAACTGCGACGCGCGCGCGAACGGCTTGAACAGCAGCAGGCAGCAGTGCAGCAGGCCGCGCAGGCCACGACGCACTGGCGCGACAAGCTCGATGCGGGCGACACCCAGGCCGCGCTTGCCTTGGCCCAGCAGCTGGAAGGCTCGCTCATGCGCTGGCTGCAGCCGGCCTGGTGGCGGTTGCGCGGCGAGCTGCGCCGTCGCTACGACTTCGGCAAGCACGCGGTACATCCGGGGTATGCGCGGGTGCTGCAGTCGCTGGCGGCCGAGCAGGCCGCCACCGTGGCGCTGGCCGAAGCCGATGCCAGCAGCTGCAGGCAGTTCGGCGTGCAGAGCATGCGCGGGCTGCTGGATGCGGTAACCCAGTTGCGCGAACGCCAGGCAAGCAGCGGACCGATGCGGGCGATGCTCGACCACCTCCGCGCTGCGCTGGACCCGGTGACCGCCGCCCGCAACGAAGCCGTGGCCGCCGAACCGCTGCGCAAGCTCGGCCAGCGCCTGGACGAGAACGTGGAGGGCCAACCGGCATTGAGCCTGGCGCAGGTCGGCGAGCTGCTGCGCGACCTGCGCGAAGGGCTGGAAGAACTGCCGGACCTGTTGCCGCTGCTGCGTGCCGTGCACGCCGGTGATGCCGCCGTCAGCGCCGCGTTGCGGCAGCTGCCCTTGCCGGCGCTGCAGATCGAGGCGGTGGTTGCCGATGAAGCGTTGCGTCGCCTGGAGCGTGCGCATCCGGAGCTGGCCCGCTTCGATGGCGCGGCACTGGCGGTGGCCGCACGGCGCATCGGCGAGGGCCAGCGCGAGCTGCTGGGCCTGAACGCCAAGGTGGTGCAGGCCACGCTGCATCGGCTGTTCGCCGACCACGTGCAGACCGCGTCGCTGTCGGCGACCCAGCTGGACGCCGAAGGCAAGGCATTCAAGAAGCTCTATTCCACCGGGCGCCGGGAGCTGGAGCATGAGTTCGGCAAGAGCATGCGCCACCGTTCGATCCGCGACCTGTCCGACGACGAGACCGGGCTGGTGGTCAACGACCTCAAGCCGATCTGGCTGATGAGCCCGTTGTCGGTGTCCGACACGTTGCCGCTGTCGCCGGACCTGTTCGACGTGGTGATCTTCGACGAGGCCAGCCAGATCCCCACTGAGGAAGCGGTGCCGGCGCTGAGCCGGGCGCGGCAGATCGTGGTGGTGGGCGATGAGATGCAGCTGCCGCCGACCAGTTTCTTCGCCGCCAACGGCGAGGACAACGAGGAGGTCATGGTGGAGGAGGATGGCGAGCGCATCGCCATCAACATGGAGTCGGACAGCCTGCTCAACCAGGCCGCGCGCAACCTGCCGGCGACCCTGTTGGCCTGGCACTACCGCAGCCGCCACGAGACGCTGATCAGCTTCTCCAACGCCGCCTTCTACGACGGCCGCCTGGTCACCATCCCCGACCGTCGCATCGAGCCTTCGGCCGACGCGCCGGCATCGATGCCGTCCACCCAGGACGATGCCGGCGCGATCGGCGCCGATGCCCTGCAGGAGCGTGCGGTCAGCTTCCACCACATCGCCGACGGTGTGTACGGTGCGCGTCGCAATGCCGCCGAGGCGCGCTACATCGCGCAGATGGTGCGCGAGCTGCTGCGCCGGGGCGGCGGCCAGAGCATCGGCATCGTCGCCTTCTCCGAGGCACAGCAGGGCGAGATCGAGACCGCGCTGGAAACGCTGGCCGGCGAGGATGCCGAGTTCGCGCTGCAGCTTGAACGCGAGTACGTGCGCGAGGACGAGGACCAGTTCAATGGCCTGTTCGTGAAGAACCTGGAGAACGTGCAGGGCGACGAGCGTGACGTGATCATCCTGAGCATCTGCTACGCACCCGGTGCGGACGGCCGGATGCTGATGAACTTCGGCCCGATCAACCAGCGTGGCGGCGAGAAGCGCCTCAACGTGATCTTCAGCCGTGCCCGGCTGCGCATGGCGGTGGTGTCCAGCATCCATGCCGAGGCCATCACCAACACCCACAACGACGGCGCGGCGGCGTTGCGTGCGTTCCTGCAGTTCGCCCAGGCCAGTGCGCGGGGGGATTTCGAGCGCGCGCAGCTGGTGCTGGGTTCGCTCAATGCCGGCGCACGGGAGGCGTTCGCGGCACCGCCGTCGGCCGATGCCATCCGCCAGGCCATGGCGGAGGCGTTGCGCCAGCGTGGGCACATCGTGCACGAGCAGGTGGGGCGTTCCCAGTTCCGCTGCGACCTGGCGATCGTGGACCCGGCCGGCGGCGACTACCAGCTGGCGATCCTGCTCGATGGGCCGGACCAGGCAGTGGCCGATACCCGCGAACGCTACGTGTTCCGTCCCGGCGTGCTGCGCGGCTTCGGCTGGCAGGTGATCGACGTGCCCGGCCGCGATTGGCTGCGCGCGCCCGAGGCGGTGCTGGCGCGCATCGATGCGGTGTTGCAGGGCCGGGAGGTCGATGCGCAGACGGCGCTGGATGCACTGGAGTCATTGCCGGTGATGGAGGCGGCGGTGGTGGAGGCCGCGCCCGAGGTGCCGGCGGCGCTGGCCGAGGATGTGCTCAGCCGCGAACTGGTGTTCAAACAGGGCACCTCCAACAAGTTCTGGCGCGTAGCTGTCAGCGGCGGCGAACTGGTGGTGACCTACGGGCGCATCGGCAGCGCCGGACAGCGCAACGTGAAGCAGTTCGACAGCCCCGCGCGCGCGCGTCGCGAGATGGACAAGCTGGTTGCCGAGAAACTGGGCAAGGGCTATCGCGACGCGTGATGCAGGTGCGTGGCCACCGGCTTCGCGGCTGAAGGCGCTCCTGCCATGGGAGCGGCCTTGGCCGCGAAGCCGGCGTCGTGACCGACGGCCTGCTCAGCAGACCAGCACGAACCGGCCGAGGAAGAGCCCGAAGCCGAGGATCCACAACGCAAGCATCGCCGGGAAGCTGGCCGCGCGCAGCCACCAGCGCATCACCCGCGGCGCCTGCCGCGTGGCGCGGAACATCAGGATCGGCAGCAGGATGCCTGCGATCACGAACAGCGCGAAGATCGTCCAACCCAGCAGCCAGAAGCCGGTCGATTTCTCGCCGAACTCCGGTGGGCATTGCCGCATCGCCCAGGCCAGGCCCGGCCAGGACAAGCTGATGACTAGCAAGGTGATGGGTAGGCAACGCAGGTGTCGCAACGCCAGGTTCCCGCAAAGTCGTGGTTGGCGAGCATCCTGCCATGGAAATGCCGGCCATGCGTTGCGGCGCCCGGGCACGCAGGCACCCAACCGATGCTGTGCAACCCCGCACGCTGGCGTGATGCGGCGGCGGGCGAGGCGGTCGATTGCCTTACCGGACACGCCACGGGCCACCGCGCCCGCCTCCCGCCGAACGCGGTGAAACCGGGCACTTCTGCGCCGCCGGCTGATCGCATAGGCTGTGCGTCCGATCATTGCTTGGGGGTTGTGATGGGGATCAGGAGCACGATGTTCCTGTTGTTGGCCGTGTTGGGAAGCACGGCACCGTTGCCGGTCATGGCACAAACCGTTCCAGTGGAAGCCTTCGCCAAGGCCAGTCCGTTCTCGATGCCGCGGCTCTCGCCCGATGGGCAGTACCTGGCATTCGCCACCGACTTCGGCGAAGGCAACCATGCACTGCAGGTGGTGCGACTGTCGGACATGCACCGCACCGCGGTGTTGCGCCTGCCGCGCTACGAAAGCCCGTACCAGATCATCTGGGTGGGCGACCGTCGCCTGGTGGTCGCCAAGGGTCGTCGGTACGGCTCGCTCGAGAAGCCGATTCCGACCGGCGAGATCATCGCCAGCGACTTCGACGGCGAGAACCAGCGCTACATCTATGGGTACGAACAGCAGAACGCTGCGGCAGGCCTTGACCGTGGCTTCGGCTTCATCGAGGGCATCGGCCAGGGCAACGATGGGCGCTTCTACATGCGCCAGCTCAAGCGCAGTCCCACCAACTCGATGTTGTACCTGGTGGATGCGGGGCTGCGTCCTTCGTTCAAGCTGGTCGCCAGCGTCAACGTGCCGAACCTGGAGTTCGTGATCGATCGCAACGGCGTGGCGCGTTATGCGTGGGGGCGCGATGACCAGGACAACTACCAACTGTTCGCCTCCGGCGATGGACAGCACTGGCAGCCCATCGCGCAGGAACAGGTGGGCGGCGTGTGGACGCCGATGGCCTTCAGCGACGACAACCAGCGCGTCTACGGGCGCTTCAGCCGTGCCGATGGACCCTCGGCGCTGGTGCTCAGCAACCCGGACGGTGGGCAGCGTGAGGTGCTGGTCGAGGATGGGTTCGGCAGCATCGGGCTGAGCCAGTGGACGCGCACGCCCGCCACGCCGTTCGCGGCCGCGCCGTTGGCCGGGCGCCCGCAGCTCCGGTACTTCGATCCGGGCCGGCCGGAAGCCGAGTTGCACAAGGCGCTGGCCGACCTGCTGCCGCAGCAGCACGTCACCTTCGACGATGTCAGTCGTGACGGCCAGACCGTGCTGGTGCACCTGGCCAGTGACCGTGACCCAGGCAGCTGGTACACCTTCCGGCGCGGCACCAACAAGCTGGAGAAGGTGCTGTCCCCGCGCGAGGGCATTGATCCGACGCAGATGGCCGAACGCCGTCCGGTGCGTTTCAAGGCCAGTGATGGCCTCGAGCTGGAAGCGGTCTTCACCGTGCCGAAGAACGCCCAGGGCCCGCTGCCGACGGTGATCCTGCCGCACGGTGGCCCGCATGGGGTCCGGGACGACTGGTTCTACGACACCGATGCGCAGTTCCTGGCCAACCGTGGCTACCTGGTGGTGCAGGTCAACTACCGCGGCAGCGGCGGACGCGGCCAGGCGTTCGAGGAACGGGGCTACCTGCAATGGGGCACGCGCGTGCAGCAGGACCTGGTCGAGGGGCTGCGCGAAGCGGAGAAGCAGGGCCTGGCCGACACCTCGCGGGTCTGCAGCTATGGCGCCAGCTTCGGTGCGTACTCGGCGATGATGCTGGCCGCGCGCGAGCCGCAGCTGATCCGTTGCGCGGTGGGACTGGCCGGCCTGTACGACCTGAAGATGATGTACAAGAAGGGCGACATCAAGGACAGCGCCTACGGCCGCAATTACCTGGGCCGGGTGATCGGGCGCAGTGACGAGGAACTGGCGGCCAACTCGCCGACCGGCGTGGCCGCGCGCATCACCGTGCCGGTGTTCCTGGCCCACGGCGAGCGCGACGAGCGCACGCCGATCGCCCAGGCCAACGCCATGCGCAGCGCGTTGACCGCGGCGGGCAGGCCGCCGCAGTGGATGGCGGTGGCCGGTGAGGGGCACGGTTTCTACAACGACAACAACAGCATCGCCTTCTACCGTGCGCTGGAGACGTTCCTGCAGGAAAACATCGGCCAGTAGGCGCCGATGGCTGGGCCAGCGGCTGGTGCCGCTGGCCCTACTTCTGCTGCGACAGGTACTCGATCACCGCCTGGCGACGGGCGGGGTCGGAGGTGGCATTGAGCATGCGCGTACCCGGCACCTGCCGGGTCGGGGATTTCAGGAAGGCATCCAGCGTCTGCGCATCCCAGGTGATGTCGCTGGCCTTCATCGCATCGGAATAGTGATAGCCCGGCGCGGTGCCGGCCCTGCGGCCGATCACGCCCTGCAGGTTGGGCCCGACGCGGTGGCCCAGGTCGGCGCGGGTGTCATGGCAGCCGGCGCAGATCGCGAAGGCGCGCTCGAGCTGCTGCTGGTGCGGGTCGGCGTTGGCGGTGTGGTTGAAGGCGTCGCGCTGGCCACAGGCGGCCAGCAGCAGGCCGAGGCACGACAACGACAGCGGGCGGAGCATCAACATGGGGTGGTCGTCCAGGGGCGGCAGGTGCTGCCGCAGGTGCCCCGCCCATGCCAGGTGCTGCCCGGCACGGCGAAGCACCTGCAGCAGGGGCTGCTTACATCGCCGGGTAGTTCGGGCCGCCGCCGCCCTGCGGGGTCACCCACACGATGTTCTGGGTGGGGTCCTTGATGTCGCAGGTCTTGCAGTGGACGCAGTTCTGCGCGTTGATCTGCAGGCGCGTGTCGCTGCCTTCGCCGACAAATTCGTACACGCCGGCCGGGCAGTAACGCGCTTCCGGGCCGGCGTAGGTGGCCAGGTTGACCGTCACCGGGATGGACGGGTCCTTCAGCGTCAGGTGGCTGGGCTGGTCTTCCTCGTGGTTGGTCGAGGACAGGAACACCGAGCTCAGGCGGTCGAACGTCAATACGTTGTCCGGCTTGGGGTAGTTGATCTTCGGCTGGGTGGCGGCCGGCTCCAGGCACTCGTGGTCGGCCTTGGTGCGGTGGATGGTCCACGGTGCGTTGCGGATGCCCAGCTTGGGCAGCAGCCACTGTTCGATGCCGGTCATCAGCGTGGCCAGGGTGCGGCCCTTCTTGAACCACTGCTTGAAGTTCTTGGACTGCAGCAGCTCGGCCTTCAGCCAGCTGTTCTCGAACGCTTCCGGATACGCGCTCAGTTCATCGCGCGAACGGCCGGCGACCAGCGCGTCGAACGCGGCCTCGGCGGCGAGCATGCCGGTCTTGATCGCGGCGTGGCTGCCCTTGATGCGGCTGACGTTGAGGTAGCCGGCCTCACAGCCGACCAGCGCGCCGCCCGGGAATACGGTCTTGGGCAGCGACAGGATGCCGCCGGCGGTGATCGCGCGTGCGCCGTAGGCGATGCGCTTGCCGCCTTCCAGGTGCTTGCGGATGGCCGGGTGGGTCTTGAAGCGCTGGAACTCCTCGAACGGGCTCAGCCACGGGTTCTTGTAGTCCAGGCCGACCACGTAGCCGATCGATACCTTGCCGCCCTCGGCGTGGTACAGGAACGCGCCACCGTAGGTGTCGTTGTCCAGCGGCCAGCCGGCGGCGTGCACCACCAGGCCCGGCTCGTGCTTGGCCGGGTCGATCTGCCACAGCTCCTTGATGCCGATGCCGTAGGACTGCGGGTCCTTGCCGGCGTCGAGCTTGAACTTGCTGATCAGCTGGCGACCGAGGTGGCCGCGCGAGCCTTCGGCGAAGATCGTGTACTTGGCGTGCAGCTCCATGCCGCGCTCGAAGTTCGGGCCCGGGGTGCCGTCCTTGTGGATGCCCATGTCGCCGGTGGCCACGCCCATTACCGCGCCGTTGTCGTCGTACAGCACCTCGGCGGCGGCGAAGCCCGGGAAGATCGCCACTTCCAGCGCCTCGGCCTGCTGCGCCAGCCAGCGGGTCACTTCGCCCAGGCTGATGATGTAGTTGCCATCGTTGTGGAAGCACTCCGGCAGCAGCGCGTGCGGGGTGGCCTTGGCGCCGGTCTCGTCCAGGAACAGGAACTCATCGCGGGTGACGGCCTGCTTCAGCGGCGCACCGCGCTCGGCCCAGTCCGGGAACAGCTCGTTGAGCGCACGCGGGTCCATGATCGCGCCGGACAGGATGTGCGCGCCCGGCTCGGAGCCCTTCTCCAGCACGCAGACCGACAGCTCCTGGCCCTTCTCCACGGCCAGCTGGCGCAGGCGGATGGCCGTGGCCAGGCCGGCGGGGCCGGCACCGACGATGACGACGTCGAACTCCATCGCTTCGCGCGGCGGCAGGGCGGAAGTGGCTTCAATGTTCATGCAGGGGCTCTTGGGTAAAGGCCGGCGCACGGGGCGACGACGGTTGCCTGGAACCGCCACCTCGACACGAGGCGGCGACGATCTCCGAGGGCGCAGTATTCCAGATCGGCCCGGCGCGGTTGCCCTGCTGGGCGGACCTGCGTTCCAGGTGGCTGATGCGGTGTCGCTGGCCCATCACCCACGCGGGGCGGTGGGCGCGAACAGGCGACCGGGTCAACTGCGCCGCGTTTCCTCCGCTGGGAACTCGCGGGCATTGACCCTCGGACGCGCATGCTCGGCCTCGGCCCGTGGATTTTCACCGACGTTGACGCGATCTTCCAATGCCGGTGGCAACGGCGGGACGATCAAGGGGCCCTCGGCGGGCGGGAAAGCGCGCGCAAGGTGTCGTTGCCGCCACGCGCAAACCACGCCAGGCCGGCCTTTGCCACGTTTCGGGCCCGTTCCCGGTTTGCCGGCGGGCAGGGATCGGGCGGTCGGCGGGAGCCGGACGAAGGCCGCGTCGGCTCGCCCGGAATGCGCGGGAGGCATTCAGTTGCGCGACGAGGCGACGCTGGCCGGCAGGCCGACCATACGTTTCCCGTGCATCGGGTATGCGCAAGCGGCGGGCTGTACGCCGGAGAGGATGGCGATGCCCGCGCTCCCCCGACAGGTCCTCAGAAGGCCCGTCCGTCCACGGCGATCCGTTTCACCGTTTCCAGATCAAACCCTTCCAGGCAGCGCAGGTTGATCGCCGCCGTCTCGGTCCCGTCCGGCTGCTTGCCCAGCCCGAACGGCTGGCATCCGCAGGTCGGGCAGAACTGATGTGCAATCACGTGCCGGTTGAACAGGTACGTCGTGAGCGCACCTTCGCCGGCGGTGACCCGCAAGGCCTGCCGCGGCACGAACCACAGCACGAACCCCTTGCGGCTGCAGTGCGAGCAGTTGCACTCGTAGCCTTCGGTCGGCACGCCATCGCACTCGAAGCGCACCGCACCACAATGACAGCTGCCGTTGACCATGGGCCTCTCCACGACGTTGGATGCTGTCCAGCCTAGCGCCTGCCGGCGGGAACGCACGCTGCACAGCGCAACTCAGCGCCGGCGCAGCTCCTGGCCATCGACGGTCATCTTCCATACGCCGCCATCCTCATGCGGCGGCGCCGAGACCACGAACCGCGTGGTCAGCGGCCCGACGCCGACCACCAGGTCATCGCCCTCGAAGGACTTGATCGGCGCATCCAGCGACTTGCTGACGTTGGGCGTGGGCTGGTGCTTGTAGCGCACACGGCCACTCGGCTCGATGACCAGCAAGGTGGTGTCCGATGCCCAGCTACCGACGTAGTCGCGCTTGGCCGCGGGCACCGGCATGCCGCAGGCGGCCAGCATCATCGCCAGCACCGCGGCCAGGAGCATGGGGCGCGCGCTCATTCCCGACGCCCGTTTCATCGCCGGAACTCCGTGCGCTGCTCCAGCTGGTAGATCGCATCCTGCAGGTCTTCCATGCGCGCGCTCAATGCGGCCTGTGCATCGTACAGGCCATGGTTGTAGTAGTACGCACCGATCTCCTTGCCGATGAAGTCCAGCAGGAACTCAGCGTCAAACTGCCCGATCTTCTGCTGCAGCTCTTCGGAAAAGTACCCCTGCAGCTTGCGGACGAGGATGGCTTTCTCGTCCTTGTTGAATTCGATGTTGGCCATGCTGTCGTACACATCAACGGAGATGGCCGGCAGTGTACCGGTCCGGCCGCCGGCACCCACTTCCCGGCGGCGCCATTCAACCGCTCGTGAATGAGGCACCACACGACGGAGAGCACCGGCAGCTTGAATCCGTGAGGGGCGCGGGGCTGGCATCCGGCCGAGCTGCTGCCCATGCCTACGTCAGGAGATCGCGAACACGTTGAGTCGATTCGTGAATGACGTACGGCGGTAGCGCACGACGAAGCCAAGGCGGGGCGCGGTCACGGGGAAGTCCGGCATCCGGTTCTCCGCAGCTAGACGTCGGCAAGCCGGAACAATGGCAGGTAGATGAGCAACAGGGCGACAGGAACGGCAACGAAGGGAGCGACCAACCCCAGCACGCCGGCAATGACCGGGGCATTGGGGCGCGGCCAGCAGCGGCCGATGGCGAGCACGCCTGCCGGCAGCAGCCAGGCCAGGCCGAAAAAACGCATGAACAGCTGGGAGGTCGCGGGCATCTGCGCGCCGAAGCTGCGGTAGACCGACTCGAACTGCGGCACGACCGCCAGCCCGATATAGCTCACCACCAGCGCCGCGGAGACGCTGCCGGCCAGGCCGATCAGCAGCCACACCCGTCGATTGGGTGCAGGCGGTTGTGGACGGGTCAGTGGCGGGGGAAGGGGGCCGGGCATGTGGATCTCGCGTCGAGGGCACGGAGCTGCGTTTTCATCCGCCGGCAAACATCACCACCACCGCGAGGCCAGCCAGCAGTGGCAGCGAGAACACCAGCAATTCGGCCAGCCGCCACCCCGAGCGCGGGCGTGGCATCGCCCGGTACGCCAGCCCTCCCAGCAGCAGTGACGTCAACGACAGCAGTGCCGCCAACATCAGCCCGAACAGGAACAGCCCCAGCACCGACATGCCGCAGGCCCAGCCTCGTTCGGCTACCTGGGCCGCGGTATCGGCGCGGCTCTGGCTGCCGACCCACAGCGGAATGCCTATCAACGCAATGGCGGTCAGCAGCCAGGCAAGGCAGCGCTTGAGGAACGTACCGCGCGGCGGGCGGGCGGTGGCAGGTGAGGGCGAGATGTCCGTCATCGGGCGACAGCGTGCGCTCACTGGCCCTGCGGCGGTTGCCACAGTTCGACCTTGTTGCCTTCCGGGTCGATCACCCAACCGAACTTCCCATACTCCGAATCCTCGCTGCGCTCGAGCACCTGGCAGCCTTCCTCGCGCAATGCCGCCAACAGGGCATGCAGGTCATGCACCCGGTAGTTGATGACGAACGGTGCGCTGCCGGGGGCGAGCGCCTCGCTGCCGGCAGCGTTGACCGACCAGACCGTGGTGCCAGCGAAGGGCTGGCCATCGGTGTCGGTCCAGGTGAATGCAGCGCCGCCCCAGGGCTGCACCTCGATGCCCAGGTGGCGCTGGTACCACGCACGCAGCACGGCGGGGTCCCGCGCCTGGAAGAAGATGCCGCCAATACCGGTCACGCGCTTCATGGGCCGCCTGGGTGCTTCATGGGAAGGGAAAGCAGAGCATGCGCGCGGTGATGGGCGCGTGTCATGCGAATCCGGGTGCGCGCATGACCGCCGCGATGCTGCTGCGATCACTGCGCAGGCGCGTCGCATTCAGTTGCGGGAAGCGGCCGATGATGCGGCTGGCTTCGTCCCAGTGGTCTTCCAGCGATGCATCGTCGATGGGCGCGAACACCGCCGGCGCGTCGCCGAAGCGGAACTCGATGCCGCGCGCGGGGGCGAACCGGCGCGTGATGATGGTGGGCACCCGGCCATGCCGGAGGTGCCAGACCAGCTCGTCGATCACCGTGTTCCAGGCTTCGTTCTCAAGCTCGTTGATCCATTCCATGCACACCGCCGCCCGAACAGCGCCGTGCCCCGGGGGAGCCGACGTGAGTGAAGGGTCAGGCGAGCCATGGCCAACCACCGAATTCCAAGCCGAAGCCGCCCGGTCTGTGTTGCGCAAAGCGAGCCGATCATGCCACACCCGGTAGTGCCGGGCCACGCTCGGCGCCACCCCATCGGTGGCCATCCCTGCGTCACCGCAGCGGCTCCCCCTTCAGCCAGCAAACCACGAGCAACAGCAGGATAATGCCCCCCGTCGCTCCCATGAACGGGCCCGGGGCCCGGGTCGGCGGCACCACGAAGAACAGTGCCGCCAACGAGGCGAAGGTGATGCCGTACGCCAGCCAGCCCTGCCATCTCAGTGGCCATCCCCAGCCATGTTGCTTGGCCTCGAACCAGTACCGTTCATTGCGCATGTCGTTTTCGATCTCCAGGAGTAGGGCGATCAACCAAGGCTATTGTTGCCCGCGTTTTTTCAGGAAGTGCAGCGGCTTCCACTACCAGACCAGCAGCACACCGTCGGGCCAGTCCCCGGACCAGCCGCACGGGAAATGCCCGGCGCGATACACCTGGAGCAGCTGGAGGAAGAACGTCGGGCGCCCGGAGCAGTCCCGATACGCGTGTTCCATCACGGCGGCCAGGACATCCCAGGAGACGGCGTCCGTGAACGCCTTGCCAAGCCCCTGTTGCTCTGCGAACGGGCGCCAGATCAGATCGCACACCGGCGCATCGATGCGTGTCTTCGCAGCGGCGGCGATGTGGTTCCATTGCTGGTACGCATCACGATGACGCATGTGCAGGAACTCCGTCAGCCGGTTCCTGGCCTCGAGGGTGACGTCCTCCCACGCTTGGTCACTGCACAGGCTGAGGGCGTGTGACCAGCCCGAGACCTGCGCGACGGGAAAGGGCAGTGACTGCGGGAGTGGTTGCCCGCAGGACTGGAACCAATGGATGTCTTCGAGTTCCCTTGCGAATGATTCGTCCATGTCGCTGTAAGTACCAAGGCCTCAGCCTATCCGCGCTGCGGGATCGGCCTGAATGAATTGCTAGGCCAAGGCCTATGGATGTGCTGCATGATGGATGCGCAGGGCTTCATCTTTGTCACTCAATGGACGCATGAAAACACCGGGCTTCACACCGACAAAGTCGTTGCCTTCAAGGAGCACGAGCCGGGCAGCCGTATCGCCGTCATGTGCGTCAGCGATCTGTCCGAGCCGGTAATGCAGATGGCTTGCCAGTGGCACCGGTAGAACGTTCGGCACAGTGGCGACATTTGTGACAAGAACCTCATCCACCGCAATGAGGAGCCTGATGGTGTTGTCGAGCCCGTGGCCAGTCGCCGCCTCTCTGTCCAGCACGGCCTCGCCTCTGCTGTTGATCATGTCAACGCCG
This sequence comes from Stenotrophomonas sp. ATCM1_4, assembly GCF_004348115.1. Taxonomy (GTDB): domain Bacteria; phylum Pseudomonadota; class Gammaproteobacteria; order Xanthomonadales; family Xanthomonadaceae; genus Stenotrophomonas; species Stenotrophomonas capsici. The sequence goes on from NZ_QPFB01000001.1 coordinate 169,446, forward strand.
ATGATGCGACCAATCAGAATGTGATCCGCGCCCTCCGCCATCTCCTGAAGCGTAGCCTCGAAGGGAAGCCCGGCGAAGGAGGTGGATGGAATCAACACGGCAAGCAGAACAGAAAGTATGCGTTTCATGCTTTTCCTCGGCCTGGCTCTGGTATCACGCTGCGCCGCGGAGTGGCGTCGACCTGACTGATCCGTCAGGCGTCGTCCTCGTCTGGTGGGGTGTAGCCAACGGCGTCCTCCCATTCCGGGCAAACATTGAAGATCACTTCGCAATCGCAGCCCGCGCCGTTCTCCCCAAGCCATTCGAGCGTCGCCTCGACGGGCAGATTGTTCTTCTGCAGGAAGGTACTTGTGAGCGCAAAAGTATGATCACACTCGTAGCCGGTCATGCTCGTACGGTCCAGGTGATCGAAGATGTCCCCGAGGGAAGAGAGAGGGATGGGGGGGCGTCTGTCATGTGATGTGTCCGATTGCGAGTTGCGAGTTGCCGGAACCATGTCCGGCCACGAAGCAGCTTTGGTCCGACTGAACTGCCAAGCCTTGGTCCATGAGAAGCATATTTCAACAAGGCGACAGCACGTGTGATGCCCAGGTACAGAGCCTGCCGGCACCGTGAAGCGGTGTCGGTTTGAATGAGCTGTCAGGCCGCTGCCCGCGACAACTACCAAACATGGGCCGAATCCTCGATGTAAAGCGGGAGGTCATTCTCTGCGCACCATTGGCTGAGTTGTGTCTGGAGTGCGGTCCAGTACCCTTTCGTCCAGGTCGGTGCTTTGACGGGCCATTGATCCTGTGATGGCAGATATACCGAGACAATTCCCATCGGCATCTCCAGGACGAACGAACCTTCGGAGCATGAACATAGTAGCTCCTCTTTCCAGCGGGGTTGGAATGTAAAGACTGGATCGCTCATGGGGATGACTATTTTTGTCTAACGCCTGAGCTAAGTCGGCACTGCGAAGCGGCTTCGGCTTGGAGGAAGTGTTAGGGCGCGCGTCAGTCACTCGACAACGCCCGTTGCAACGTGGAACACATAGGAAGGCAATCCGGAGCTGAGAGCGAGTTGCCCCGTGACCTTGACCCGAATGCCGCCTCGATTTGGCGCGAGAGTACCCCAAAGCGCGCCCGAAAAATCAGAGCTACCTCCGTTGCCCTCAAGGCCAAGGCCCAAACTTGGGCAAGCTGGGTCGGAGAGCGTGGTCCCATGGCGGGACACCTTGGCCGTCCCGGAAATTGTGAGGGGAGTTCCCAGGAAGCGATCCGGAGCGCGCGCAACGTTACAGAGGGACTCGGGCATAGGGGCACCAGAGCAAGAAATGAGCGAGACAAGCAGAAGCGTGACAGCAACTCTCATGGTGTCCCAACTCTTGAATTTAGCCGCGCCGCGAAGCGACGTCGGTTTGAATGAGCTGTCAGGCCGGTTACCCATGGCCATGGCTAAAGGAGCCTTTGGCATCAGAAGTTGGATCGCTCAGCTCATCATGGAGCGATTCCATGATTGCGGAAATGGTGTCAGATGCAGGCTGCCCATACTGCTCTTGAAGCGCATTAGCGATGTGTCGAATGGTATCTGCGAGGAAAATACCCCATGCAGGGGCCTCATCACGCCCGTTGTCCTGCCAAAGCCCCACCTTGATCGTGCAGTGCTGGCCATGCTCAGCAATCCAAGCACTGAGCATCTGGATCGCTTTGTCGTCACGTTGCGCTGCAGGTGGGATTACTAGTGGCTTCATAGTAGGCCTAGCTCCGGAATTAAGCTGGCGCGCGTAGCGGGATCGGCTTGAATGAACTGCTAGGCATCGGCCGCAGACTCAAAGTGCTGGTCGAATGCCAAAACGGCCGCCTCAATCGTTGATGGCGCCCCGAACCGGTGATGTGGATCCTGCTCTATCAACAGTTCCAAGAATTGTGCTTCCAGCGATGCCGCAGCACCAGTCGGTGCGTCCGCGTGGAAGAAGTCCTTGCTTTGAACAGTGAATCCACTGCCGATGACCTCAAAGACACGATAAAGAACTGCGCCGCTCTGTACACGACGCCAGATTGGTATGTAGCGATACAAATGGGTCATATAGGCTGACGGTAAGTTGGTCTGTTGTGTGGCGGGAACGCTTATGCGATGCCCAATTCTGGAAGTAAGCTAACCCGCGAAGTGGCTTGAATGAGTTGTCATGGGGTACTTTTGGGCCACTTTGAGAGAGCGCCGACAAGCTTGACGCGCTCCAGGAACGTGCCGGCTGGATTTCGTGGGACGAATACGCGGATGCTGTTGTGGGGACTCGCGTCAGGGAAGATCTCTGCTTGGTAGTCACGGTCGGAACCTTGCTCATACCACCTTACGGGCTGCCCAAAGGCCATGCCAACTTCCGCTCGGGTTAGGCCTTCTGACACGAGAGGTGGTGTGCTTCCGCGAAATAGAATGAACGCAGAAGTGCCATCTGCCTCCACGGCGAGGCATACAACCTCATCACCCGGTCCATAGTGGCCTTCCCAGTGAACTCGAACACTTGGAGGCAATTCCGGGCATCGCAGCTCGGCGGCAACCGTGAGAGGATATAGCGCAAGCGCAAAGAGAGCGAAGATGTTCATGTGAGCCCTAACGCCAGAGTTAAGGCAAGCGCGAAGCGGCTTCGCCTTGAACGAATTGTTAGCCGCCATATGGACGGTATCCATCGAACTCCCACTGCAACTCGTGATTGAGAGTTTGGGCAACCTCCTGCCAACTTGAGCGAGACGCTTGTGCGAGCAGGCGGTTGAGCGAGTGCTCCACCTGGAGCCAAGAGAACGAATCCACAATTAATGTGCCACGCCCCCAGCCAAATCGCTCTGATTCGGCCAATGCGCTTGGCGTGGCAACGGTAAAGGAAAAATCGTCACCAGCATTGCCTGTGTCTGGCCCGACCGTGGCAAGCATATGAACAAGGCAGTGTCTTGGATTCGCAGGAGGCTCTCCTCTGGCCAAGTCGGAGCATGAGAGGTTGAGCAGCTTAGGAACGATCATTGACGGCTAACTCCGGAATTAAGCAGACCCGCGCAGCGGGGGCGGCTTGAATGAATTGTTAGCGCTCAACCCGTGCACTCGCGACTGTCCGAGTACAGGTAGTAAGTGTCGAGATCTAGTCGCAAACCGTAGAAGGCGAGCCGAGACACGGTAGTCTTTGAAACACGGAGTCCCGCGCCAATGTCATTGAAGTTGCCAACTAGTTGCATGGTGCCGCCTAAGCGATGGCTGACAGCGGCAAAGGCGCCTGAGTTGGCGTCCATTTGAAGAAGAACGTCCTCCAGATGCTCCTCCAAAGCCGCGGTACGCTCAACCCTGGAATAGAGCGACCATTTACCCGTCCGCCGTTCCCGGCGCCGGGGGTCTAGGTCTCCCTTGCGCCAAGCGCGTGTCGGAGTGGCGCCAAGCTCAGCAGACACGGCCGAAGGGTCAAGGTCGTCGTCGTACACCGCGAAGTAGGCATAGCAGTTGTTGGGATCTGTCATTGAGCGCCAACTCCGGAATTAAGCCGAGCCGCGAAGCGGCTTCGGCTTGAATGAGTTATTAGACGCGCCTGCAGGAAGACTCAACTTCTGCCTCTTTGTACATTGAGTCGACGGGGATATAGCGCGAAGTGTTGCCGTCAAAATCCAGTATGCGGGATCTATAGACGGATTTCTTCTTGAGCTGGGCCTCCTGGATCTGTTGCCCGAGTTCATTGCTGAACGTGGGGTCCGAGGAGGAAAGGAACTGAACTCGCTCGACTGAAGAAGTAACAATGTCAGCCTCCAAGCGCCAAGATCCATAGGAAATGTCCTTGTTTGTCACAGCGGACTGGCCATGAGGAGTGATTACTGACGTGGTGAGGCTTGAATAGGTGTGATCAGCGTTGTTGGTGGTGCGAGTAATAACCACCAACTCAAAGTTAGGGCCTTGCATAGTGGTGGAGTCGCACTCCCAAGTGCCAACAAGTGACTCCTCGGACAAAGAGGCGCGAGCAGTAGCGCAGCTTGTGAGGAGTGCGGCTTTCAGAAGTATCAGTCTCATTGCAGCTCCGTGGCGAGTCTAACTCTGGAGTTAAGCCACGCCGCGAAGCGGCGTCGGCTTGAATGAATTGTTAGGTGGCAGCCGATCGCTTGAGCGCTACCACCGGAAGCAGGGCGAGCTTGCCACAAGACTTGCAGAATGCATCAGGACTGTTCCACCAGCGACGCTCAGTGGCGAGCAGATGACGGCAGGATGGGCAGAGGAGCTGATAAGACGCAAGCACAGACCATTGCAGTTGGCGCACAGCTAAAAGGGCGAGTACGGGCGCCGCAATAACAACTAGAGGAAAAAAGCTGGATAGTCCTAGGCGAGGGAGCGCAAAGAACGCAATTACCAAGCAGCCAAGGAGGCAAGCGGCGATTGCGACGAGCCCGCGGTGGAGTGAGGCTCGTGCGGCGATCTGGGTCGCTACGTCCTCTCGGCTGGGTTGGATGGAATCTTCTTTCACGTCGCGACTCACTTTTCCTGCCACCTAACGCCAGAATTAAGCCGACGCTGCGAAGCAGCGGTCGGCTTGAATGAATTGTTAGGTGGCGGCGCATGGTGGCGCAACTGCCGCCAGAACATCCGTGCCACAGTTTGTGCAACAGAACCTAGGCCTGCCAATCGTGTTGTAAGCAACTCCGTCTATAGCCAGACGGCAACGAACGCAATGAAATGTCTCCACAGGCGTTTGGCCGGCCGCCGGAACATGTCTAACTCCTTGTTCGTCAAACTCAACCACCCACCATCGACGCTTGTGGTCGTACTGCGCGCTGCCGTGCCCCTCTAGGTCCTCAGTCTCATCGGACGCATCGTAGGTTACGAGCGGCAAGCCAACTGACAGGACGGTCCCAGCATTAGATAGATCCCGAATGCTACCGAACGTGTCCAATACGACGGCAGTACGACTGGGGTCAACAACGCCGCAAGCGAGGCCGTTGAAGTCCGCGTAGATCCGCACTTTCATCGAAGTTTCCATCGCCACCTAACGCCTGAATTAAGCCGACCCGCGAAGCGGGTTCGGCTTGAATGAATTGTTAGGTGCCATCTCTGGTAGCTCCGGCGCGATCGTACCAAGACTCAGAGTGAACCTCGGTTTTGGCGGCCGCAATTGCGTCCTCCAGTGCCCGGACTGGGATCCTCAAGCACTGACCAGCTCGGTATAGCTCGAGGAAGATCTCCTCGGTGCGTTCCTTGGCCAGGAATGTTCCGATGTGAAGTCGGGTCTCCTGAAGCGTGCACCAGAGCTCGAGTTGCATCCCTCCCTCATGGACGCTAGCCCATACAGCGGTTGGCTCCACCTCTATCGCGGGATGCTTTCCCATGGCACCTAACTCTAAGTAGACCGCCGAACAGCGGTGTAGCGCGAGTATCGCCTGTTCTTGGCGGGTTTCAAGCCAATAAATTTCCCCATGGAATCAATCAATTAAACCATTCCGGCGGCGCCTTGACGGCCCCAAGCTCGCGGAAAACTACCGCTTTGGAGCCGTGATATGGATTACGCCCCTGTTTCATCCGGCATAACGCAAGGTCTGCCCCCCAGGTTGTTGGAGCAGGTGCGCCGCCAGATCCGGGTCCTGCACTACAGCCGGCGTACCGAGCAGCCCTATGTCGGGTGGATCAGGCGCTTCATTCTGGCTAACGGCAAGCGGCATCCTCGTGAGATGAGAGCGGATGAGGTCGCCGCGTTCCTGACCGCACTGGTGATGGAGGGCAACGTGGCCGCGGCGACACAGAACCAGGCCTTGTCCGCGTTGTTGTTCCTGTATCGGAACGTGCTGGGGGTCACGTTGCCGTGGATGGAGAGTGTGGTCCGGGCCAAGCGGCCCAGGCGTCTGCCAGTGGTGCTTTCCAAGGAGGAGGTGAGTCAGCTTCTCGGCGCGATGCCGGACGGTACCCCCGCGATGATGGCGCGGTTGCTGTACGGGACCGGTATGCGGTTGATGGAATGCCTGCGGCTGCGGATCAAGGACGTGGATTTCGCCCGCGCTGAGATCTGCGTGCGCAGCGGCAAGGGCAACAAGGACCGGCGTGTGCCGCTGCCGATGTCCTTGAAGGCCGCCTTGTTGCGGCAGCGGCACTGGGCGGTGTCACTGCATGCGTCCGATCTTGCCGGTGGAATGGGGCAGGTGCATCTGTCGCATGCACTTGCACGCAAGTACCCGAACGCGGATACGGCGCCGGGTTGGCAGTATCTGTTCCCTTCGCGGATGCATTCGCGCGACCCGCGCACGGGGCGTCGTGGCCGGCATCACCTCAGCGAGGAGGTACTGCAGCGGGCGGTGAGTTGTATACGCATGTGTTGGGGCGCGGCGCCGGCGGTGTCTGCAGCCCGCTGGACCTGTTGCCCGTGCCGCCATCGCAGGCGGAGGGGATGGCGGCCGACGCTCAGCGGCCCCCGATCGGCCTGAAGCGGGCCACGCCATAGCGGTCACTTTCAAAGGTGTAGTGCGCCGGGTTCACTACGCTGGCGATGCGCGCGCGTGCATGGGCTTCGTCGCTGCGGCCGCAGGCGATCGTGCCGAAGTCCAGCGGTGCATCCAGCACGATGCGCGCCGGGCCGTGCATGCCATCGCAGTGTCCGTGCAGGTGGATCCACAACCGGCCGTCGATCTCGCGCAGCTCGAAGGCGCCGTCGGTCAGGCCGAGATGCTCGCCGGTGTAGACCAGCACTTCCGGTTCGTCCTCGCCGGTCAGCGCAATGTGCTTGCCCGCGATGTCATTCCAACGCGTCACTTCGCCCGGGCCGCTGTGGAAGGCGGGGCAGTCGTGGATGCGCAGGTGCAGGCTGTCCGGTGGCAGGTCGTCTTCGTCCAGCAGCACGTCATCGGGGTCGATGCGTTCGGCCTGGATGTCGAAGTCCCAGATCAGGGCAGGGATGTGCTCATCGACGAACGCACCCAGCTGCGCCTCCGTCAGCCGGTAGGGCTGGTCGTTCCAGTGGCAGATCGCGCGGGGTATCAGCGGGGGCGGGGCGGTGTCCATCGCACCAGTCTGCCGCCCCCGCGCGGGGCGTCAACCGTCGAGCAGGGCCTTGTCACGCACGGCGCCCTTGTCGGCGCTGGTGGCGAGCAGGGCATAGGCCTTCAGTGCGGTGCTGACCTTGCGTGGGCGGGCCTGCGCCGGCCTCCAGCCCTTGGCCTCCTGCTCGGTGCGGCGACGGGCCAGCTCAGCATCGTCCACCAGCAGGTTGATGCCGCGCTGCGGGATGTCGATCAGGATGCGGTCGCCGTCGCGGACCAGGCCAATCGTGCCGCCGCCGGCTGCTTCCGGCGAGCAATGGCCGATGCTCAGGCCCGAGGTGCCGCCGGAGAAGCGGCCGTCGGTGAGCAGCGCGCAGGCCTTGCCCAGCCCCTTGGATTTCAGGTAGCTGGTCGGGTACAGCATCTCCTGCATGCCCGGGCCGCCCTTCGGCCCTTCGTAGCGGATCACCACCACGTCGCCGGCCTGCACTTCGTTGCCGAGGATGCCCTTGACCGCGGCGTCCTGGCTTTCATAGACGCGGGCGTTGCCTTCGAACACGTGGATGGATTCGTCCACGCCGGCGGTCTTGACCACGCAGCCATCGGCGGCGAGGTTGCCGTACAGCACGGCCAGCCCGCCTTCGCTGGAGAACGCATGCGCCACGTCGCGGATGCAGCCCTCGGCACGGTCGGTATCCAGCGACGGCCAGCGGGTGGACTGGCTGAAGGCCACCTGGGTCGGGATGCCGGCCGGGCCGGCCTTGTAGAACTGGTGCACCGCCGTGTCCTGGGTCTGGGTGACATCCCAGTCGGCGATGGCCGCGCCCAGCGTGCGGCTGTGCACGGTGTGCACGTCGGTATGCAGCAGGCCGCCGCGTGCCAGCTCGCCGAGGATGGCCATGATGCCGCCGGCACGGTGCACGTCCTCGATGTGGTACTTCTGCGTGTTCGGCGCCACCTTGCACAACTGCGGCACGCGCCGTGACAGGCGGTCGATGTCGCGCTGGTCGAAGGCCACCTCGGCCTCCTGCGCGGCGGCCAGCAGGTGCAGGATGGTGTTGGTGGAACCGCCCATGGCGATGTCCAGCGTCATCGCGTTCTCAAACGCCTCGAACGTCGCGATGCCGCGCGGCAGCACGTTGGCCTCCTCGCCGCCGTACCAGCGGTGGCACAACTCCACGATCAGGCGGCCGGCGCGCTTGAACAGCGCCTCGCGGTCGCTGTGCGTGGCCACCACGGTGCCGTTGCCCGGCAGCGACAGCCCCAGCGCCTCGGTCAGGCAGTTCATCGAGTTGGCGGTGAACATGCCCGAGCACGAGCCACAGGTGGGGCACGCGCTGCGTTCGATCACGGCCACCTGTTCGTCGCTGATGGCCTCGTTGCCGGCGGCCACCATCGCGTCGATCAGGTCGAGCTTGTGGTCGGCCAGCTTGGTCTTGCCGGCCTCCATCGGGCCGCCGGACACGAACACCACCGGGATGTTCAGGCGCAGGGCGGCCATCAGCATGCCGGGGGTGATCTTGTCGCAGTTGGAAATGCACACCAGCGCATCGGCGCAGTGCGCGTTGGCCATGTACTCCACCGAGTCGGCGATGATCTCGCGGCTGGGCAGCGAGTACAGCATGCCGTCGTGGCCCATCGCGATGCCGTCGTCCACGGCAATGGTGTTGAACTCCTTGGCCACGCCGCCGGCCGCCTCGATCTCGCGCGCCACGAGTTGGCCAAGGTCCTTCAGGTGCACGTGGCCGGGCACGAACTGGGTGAAGGAGTTGACCACCGCGATGATGGGCTTGTGGAAATCGCCGTCGGTCATGCCGGTGGCGCGCCACAGGGCGCGGGCGCCGGCCATGTTGCGGCCGGCGGTGGAGGTTTTCGAGCGGTATTCAGGCATGGGGGCGAGCAGGTACGGGCTGGCAGAAGCGTGTGTGGGCGATTCTGCATCAAGATCCCGGTTGCTGTTGCAACCATCCGGCGGGGTGGAACGGTTGGACGACACCGAGGCGGCGCAGGCGCGCAGGCGCGCAGGAGCGGCTTCAACCGCGAAGCCAGGAGCCCTTCCGTATGCCTGGCGCCTGCAATTGCAGTCATGCCTTCGACCGGTACCTTCACCAGCCTCGCGGCAGAGGCCGCTCCTGGCCGGGCGCACCTGAAAACCGGTTCAGTTTTGGGACTGCGCCGATTTACGCCTCCCAGGCCGGATCAGGCATCATTCGGAAACAACTTTCACGGGGAATCGACCATGAAGCGATCCAGGACCACCGCGCTGCTGCTGATGAGCGCCGCGCCGCTGCTGTTCACCGCCTGCCAGAAGGAAGAAACGGTGCAGGTCAAGGAAGGGCTGTACACCTCGGTGGAGGCCTGCAGCGAGGCCACCGGTGACCCGTCCGCTTGCCGCACGGCGTTCGCCACCGCGCAGCAGCAGTCGGCCGATGCAGCGCCCAAGTACGCCAGCAAGGAAGAGTGCGCCAAGGAGTACCCCGCCGAGCAGTGCGTGCAGCAGCACACCAGCGCCGGCACCTCGTTCATCGGCCCGATGATGATGGGCTTCTTCATGTCGCAGATGCTCAACAGCGGCCGTGGCGCCGTGGCGGCACCGCCGGCCGCACAGCCGGCCTTCAAGGACAACGCCAATGGTTGGGCCAAGCCGGCCGGTACCGGGGGCCTGAACACCGGTAGCGGCATCGGTGCCGGCAAGGCCGGCCTGGCCCCGGTCACCAGCGAGCCGAACCGTGCCGTGACCGCCAGCCGTGGCGGCTTTGGTGCACGCAGCGGTGGCCGCAGCAACAGCGTCGGCGGTTGATCAGGTGCGGCGTGTAGCAATCGCCGAGCGCGACAACTGGCGAGCACGTGCCGCCGAGGCAGGTTTCCGGTTCCACACCATCGACGGTGCGCCGTACTGGGACGAAAGCGCGTATTACGCCTTCACCCTGCGGCAGATCGAGAACGACCTGGAAGACCCCAGCGCCGAGCTGCATGCGATGGCGCTGGACCTGGTCGGCGAGGTGGTGGCCAGCGAGGCGCTGATGGCGCAGCTGGCCATTCCCGAGCCGTTCCGCGACTGGATCGCCGAGAGCTGGCGCCGCCGCGACCCGCACCTGTACGGCCGGCTGGACTTCGCCTATGACGGCAAGGGCCCGGCCAAGCTGTACGAGCTGAACTATGACACGCCGACCTCGCTGTACGAGGCGTCGTTCTTCCAGTGGCAATGGCTGGAAGACCAGCGCAACCGTGGCGTCCTGCCGCAGCAGGCCGACCAGTTCAACTCCCTCCACGAGACGCTGGTGGAGCGCTTTGCCGAACTGTCGGCGCGCCTGCCGCCGCCGCTGTACTTCAGCGCGGTGCGTGAGTCCGAGGAAGACCAGGGCACGGTGGCCTACCTGCGTGACTGCGCGGCGCAGGCCGGCCTGCATGGCGCGGCCATCGCCATCGAGGATATCGGCCTGTCGGCCGACGGCCGCTTCACCGACCTGGACGACGTGGTGATCGGCAGCCTGTTCAAGCTGTACCCGCTCGAAGACCTGATGCAGGAGGAGTTCGGTGCGGCATTGCCCCGTTCCGGCGTGCAGCTGCTGGAGCCGGCGTGGAAGGCGGTGTTGAGCAACAAGGGCATCCTGCCGCTGTTGTGGGAACGCCATCGCGGCCATCCCAACCTGCTGGAATCGTACTTCGACGATGGCAGTGCCCTGCCGGCCGGCTGGGTGCGCAAGCCGCTGCATTCGCGCGAGGGTGCGAACGTGGCCATGCATATGAGCGACGGCAGTTGGCAGGAGAGCGAGGGCCCGTACGCGGGGCCGAACATCCGCCAGGCGTTCCACGCACTGCCCATGTTCGAGGGCAACTATCCGCTGGTCGGCAGCTGGGTGGTGGGTGACCGCGCCTGTGGCATCGGCGTGCGCGAGGACAACAGCCGCATCACCCGCGACAGCGCCCGTTTCCTGCCGCACGCCATCATCGATGACGCGCCGCAGGGGAGCACGCGGATCTACGTCTGACATGGCATTGCGCCGCCCCCCGGGAAGCCAGGGCCGCACGCAGGCGGTGCCCGGCCGTCATTTCGACGATGGCCGGCATCTGGCGGCCTATGCCGACCGGATCGCGGTGCGCTGCCATCGCTGTGGAACGGCAGGCTGGGTGTTGGCGCAGTGGCAGCCCTACCGTTGGACGGCGCGCTTCCGTTGCGCTGGCTGCAGCCTGTCGCTGGATAGCGCCGAAGGCACATGGGTGGGGCAGGTCAGGTACAGCGGGCGCAGTCCCTGTGGCTATTGCGGCCACCAATGGGTTTCGGTGTGCGAACAGCGCGCCTGCGCCGCCCATGCCGGGCTGACCCATCTGCCCGGTACCTGCAGGCAATGTGGGCGGCAAAGCGATGTGGCGGTCGGCATGAGCCGCGTGCGTGACGGCTCGCCGGCGGACCCGCATTTCGGCCTGCCGTTGCACCTGGTCGAATCCACGCGCGCCGGTGTGGTGTGGGCGTACAACGCGGCCCATGTGCAGGCGCTGCAGGCATTCGCGGTATCGAAGCTGCGCGAACGCGGTGGCGTGCACAACGCCTCGATGATCTCGCGCCTGCCCACCTGGATGAAGCTGGCGCGACACCGTGCCTTGCTGCAACGTGCGCTGGAGAGGCTGCTGCAACGGCTGCCGGAGTGATTGCCGGCGCACGCCAGCAGCGGCCTCGGCCGCGAGGCAGCAATGGTTTCTACGTGCGGTGGTTCCCCTCAGTGGAAGCGCTATCGGCTTCGCGCCTGAAGGTGCTCCTACGGCGTGGGCGTAGGCGGAGAGGCGACCCCTCCCCAACCCTCCCCTTGGCTGCGCCAAAGGGAGAGGGGGCAAGAGCGGCATGCCTCGCATTCTGAAAGGCCATGCATGACCGCCCCCTCCCTTTGGCGCAGCCAAGGGGAGGGTTGGGAAGGGGTGCTCTTCAGTGCCGGTGACGACACCCACTTCGCGACCGGAGCCGCTTCTACCGGCTACAGCAGGCCGTCGCGCTTGACCGCCAGGTAGCGCTCGACCAGCGCGGCGGGCAGTTCTTCGGCGGTGACGTCCAGCACCATCACGCGGTGGCTGCGCAGGGCTTCGTGGGCGTCGGCGCGTTGTTGCAGGTAGCGGGTGTTGGCACCGGCCTGGATGGCATCGGACACGGTCTCCACGTCGCGGGCCAGCGCGTCGTCCAGTTCGCTTTCGCGCAGGCTGGCCACGCAGACCAGGTGGCGCTTCTGCAGCAGGCGTACGGCGGCAAGCAGGTCCTCGATGTCCTCGTCGCGGACGTTGGTCACCAGCATCACCAGGGTGCGCCGCGAATGGCGCAGGCTCAGTTCGGTGGCAGCGGCCAGGTAGTCGGTGGCGACCGGCCGCGCCTGCAGGTCATAGCTGGCGCGCAGCAGCGTGTCGATCGCCCCCAGGCCGCGTTGCGGCGCTACCCAGCGGCTGTCGCCGCCGGTGGCGAACAGGCCCACGCCGTCGCCCTGGCGCAACGCCAGGTAGGACACCACCAGCGCGGCGTTGAGCACATGGTCGAAATGCGACAGGCCACCTTCGTGCGCCATCATCCGGCGACCGGTGTCGATCATCATCACCAGCTGCTGGTTCTTCTCGTCCTGGTACTCGCGCGAGATCAGCTTGCGCGCGCGCGAGGTGGCCTTCCAGTCGATCTGGCGCAGGCTGTCGCCGACGCGGTACTCGCGCATCTGGTGGAAGTCGGTGCCTTCACCACGGCGGCGCTTGAGGTGCGCGCCGACCAGGCGCGAGGCCATTTCCGCGCTGAGCAGGGCCAGCCGGGTGAGCGGGGCGAAGTTGGGGTAGACGCGCACGGTCTGCGGCGGCCCGGCGATGCGCGATTGACGCCACAGGCGCAGCAGCGAATGCAGGCGCAGTTGCACGCCGTCGAACACGAACGTGCCGCGGTTGGCCGGGGTGAGGTGGTAGCTAAAACGGGTTTCGCTGGCGCGTGGCAGGGTCAGGCGACGCGGCAGGCCCGGCGTTTCCCAGCCATCCGGGACCAGGTCGTACACGTCCACGCGTTGCCGCCCGAATGCATCGATCTGCAGCCAGGTTTCGCGTTCGACGCCCAGGGCGAGCGAGTCGGGCAGTTCACGCCGCACCTGCGGGGTGGGGCGGCGCCACAGCAGCAGGGCATCGATCAGGGCCAGCACCGCGATCGCCGCCGCCGTCAGCGTCCATGCCTGCAGCGGCAGGTAATGCAGGGCCACCGGCACACCCAGCAGGCCCCACAGCACCAGCAATGTGATCAGCAGCGGTGACGGTCTCACTGATGGGGTTCCGTGGCGGGGCAGGGGGTGGAAACAGCGGGAGCAACGGCACCCCTCCCCATCCCTCCCCTACGCACTGCGTGCGCAAGGCAGGGGGCAACGGCGTGCGCGGTGGCCGTGCGTGGGCTCACTTGCGCGGGGCCTCGACCTTGGCGAGCAGGGCGGTGAGTGCGTCATCGGCGGACTGGCCTTCGATCTGCAGCTCCGGGGCCAGCGTGATGCGGTGGCGCAGGGCCGGCTTGGCGATCTCGCGCACGTCGTCGGGGGTGACGAAATCGCGGCCGGACAGCACCGCCTGGGCGCGTGCGGCGCGTACCAGCGCGATGCTGCCACGCGGGCCGGCGCCCAGCGCGATGCCCGGCCACTTGCGGGTGGCCGCGACGATGCGCACCGCGTAGTCGATCACCTGCGGGTCGACGGTGATCTCGGCCACGGCCTTCTGCAGCGCGACCACGTCGCTGCCGCTGAGCACGCGCGGCACCTGCGACAGGTCGAAGTCGCCGGCGGTGCGGCCGACGGTGATGGCCTGGACCATGCGCTTCTCGTCTTCCAGCTGCGGGTAGTCGATCAGCACCTTCAGCAGGAAGCGGTCCAGCTGCGCCTCGGGCAGCGGGTAGGTGCCCTCCTGCTCGACCGGGTTCTGCGTGGCCAGGGTGAGGAACGGCGGGTTCAGCGGGAAGGCCTTGCCCTCGATCGTGACCTGGCCTTCCTGCATCACTTCCAGCAGCGCCGACTGGGTCTTGGCCGGGGCGCGGTTGATTTCATCGGCCAGCAGCAGGTTGGTGAACACCGGGCCGCGGCGGATCTTGAAGCTCTCGGTCTTGGGGTCGTACACCGCGTGGCCGCTGACGTCGCTGGGCATCAGGTCCGGGGTGAACTGCACGCGCGCGTAGTCCAGCTCCAATGCCTGGGCCAGGGCGCGCACCAGCAGCGTCTTGCCCAGGCCGGGCACGCCTTCGATCAGCACGTGGCCACCGGCCAACAGCGCGATCAGGATCTGCTCGAGCACATCGGCCTGGCCGATGAAGGCCTGCCCGACGGCTTCGCGGATGCGCTCGACGCGTTCGATCACCTCGGCGTTGCCCGGTGCAGGCGCGGGTGCCGCGGCAGGTGCGGGCGCGGCGGCGGGAGCCTCGCCGGGAAGGGCGGGCGGAAACGGCGTCTCGTTCATAGCTGGTTTCTCATCTGGATGAGCAGGCGGATGCGTTCACGCAGGGCGTTGTCGTCCCGCGAGGGGGGAACCTGGAGCGCGCTCTGCACGCGGGCGAGCGGCCATTGCAGGTGATCGGCGATGGCCTGGGCCTGGGCGTCGCCAACCAGGGCCGCGGCCACCGGTGCGCGGCGGCGCAGGCGGGCCAGGAAGGACTGGCGAACCGCGTCGTACAGCAGCGGTGACTTGCCGTAACGATGCAGGTGTTCGCCGGAGGCGCGCACGTGCTCCAGCAGCGAGCGGCGGTCGCCGCGCGGGGACGGCTGCAGCGCGCCGAAACGCTGGCTGCGCGCCCACAGCCACGCCAGCAGAGCGAGCAGCAGCGGCAGCCAGACCGGCCAGCCCTGCTTGAGCAGGGTCCGCCACAGCGACGGCATCTGCATCTCGTAGACCAGGTGCGTGGTGCCCTTGCCGTAGTTGGGCGCCAACACCAGCCGGGCCAGGTCGCGGTGCGGGATGTCGCGCAGGCCGGTTTCATATTCGCCGCGCCCGTTGCGCAGGAAATCGGTGCTGCCCAGCACGTCGACGCGGCCGGTGCCGTAGCGCAGCCGCGCCCAGGCCAGCGTGGCATCCGTGCCGTCGCCCCAGCGGCGTTCGACCCGGGTGCTGCCATCCACGGTGAAGCGGTTGCCGGAGCAGAACTCCTGGTGCTCCTCCTGGCCGTTCACGCGCCATGGCAGGCAGCGTGCCGGGACCTCGCTGGTCTCCACGCCCAGCTGCTCCAGCAGGCCCGCGTCGTTGCCATCGAGTTCCTCATCGGCCCCGGGCATCTGCAGGACCAGGTGCCCGCCGAACTGCACCCAGTCGAGCAGGCCGCTGACCTGCGGCGGCGAGAGCAGGCGCGGGTCGTCCAGCATCACCACGGTGTCGCCGGGCTGCAGCTTCATGTCGGCCAGGTCGAGCTGGCGCCGCGATTCGGCCTTCTGCCCGTCGCGGCGCAGGGTCTCGCGCAGGGCATACAGCGGGTTGTAGGTGGGCTCGCCGTAGGCGGGCAGGATGATCTCCTCCTTGCGCCGTTCGACGGCGGAGAACACCCATGCCACCACCAGCGCGCTGACCAGCACGCCGATGCCCGCGATCAGCCCGTAGCGCAGGCGCGCGCTCACGTGCGCCACCCGTACTGCCGGTGCAGTTCACCCATCAATGCCTCGAACTCGTCTTCGCTGGGCAGGCGGCCGGCATAGGCGGCGTACTGCCAGGTGCGCACCATGCGCGCGAACAGGGTGCGGTCGGCTTCCTGCGGCATGCGCCGCGAGGCGCGCAGGCACTGCGCCTCGGTGGCGCCGGGTGGCAACACGATGTCGGCACGCTGGCCCAGCACCTCCACCGACGCGCGGTACAGCAGGGCCAGTGCATGACGCGGCTTGCCTTCGCGCCACAGGCGGCGCGCGCTGCCCAGGATGTCCGGCGGCAGCACTTCGGGCACCAGCAGCGCGTCGTGCTGCACCGGGGTCTGTGCTTCGCGCGTGCGCCGGCCACTGCCACGCAGCCACGGCAACCACCAGCGGGCGGTGAGCGCCAGCACAATCAGCAGTGCGGCCAGCACGATCCACAGGATGCTTTCGCCGATCAGCGCGAGCACCTGCGAGACGAACGTCATGAACGACGGGTCACGCGTCTGGTCGCTGTTGTCCTGCGTGGGCTTGTCCCGTTCCTTGAACACCCACTTGTCCACCGTGCGCTTGGCGCCCAGCTGCGGATCCTCGTAGGCGCGTGCGGCGGCCTGGCGGAAGCCGTCGGTGTCGGCGTCGCCCTGGCCGAACACCGCATGCGGCGTGGCCGGGATGATCGCGTTCGACGGCGCGGCGGTTTCCTTGTGGTTGCTCAGCACCGAGTCGGGCAGGGCGTTGCTCTGCTGCGCGCGCAGCGGCGCGATGCCGACCAGCAGGAACAGCACCATCAATGGCGCCAGCCGGGCCAGGCGCTCGCGCAGGCGGCGGAAGGCGATCTCCACGTCCCAGGCTTCCAGCTGGGTGCGGCGGTTGAGGTACAGGCCGAAGCCGGCACCGCTGTAGAACGGGCCGATCAGGGTCATCGCGCCCCAGGCCAGCAGGTTGAAACCGATCCACGCCCACGCGGGCGTTTCGTCGCCGATCAGCGACCAGGACGCACGCAGCGATTCGGGCAGGTCTTCCACCGGCATGAACATGAAGATCAGGGCGATGCCGGCCAGCTGCAGCATGGCCTCGAAGTGCCAGCACACCGAGGTCAGCAGCGTGGCGTGGCCATAGCTGGCACCGCCCAGTGCACGCCGGCGCATGCCGCGTTGCGGGCCATCGCCACCTTCCAGCAGGTCCACCGGCATCAGCAGCGAGCGTGCCGGGCTGAGCCGGCGCCAGCCCAGGTAGGCGCCGATGCCGCGCCAGCCCCAGCGCAGCTGCGCGCGCAGTGTCTGAGTGGTGGTCGGCACCGCGCCGAAGGCACCGCGCGAGATCACGTACAGCGGGATCCGCTCGAATGCCGGTTTCAGCCACCACATCACCAACGCCGGCAACCAGAAGTTGTCCAGCCACAGGCCGAGCAGGTTGAGCAGCGCGAACACCGGCAGGGTGATCAGCAGCCAGGGTTTCCAGATGGCCCAAGCATGCCGGCGCACCAACGCCGTGCCCAGCTCCATCGCCTCCCACTGCGAGCGGGCGCGCAGCACCACGTCGAGCTGGTCAATGCGCATGTGCGCTCCCGCGTCCACCGCGCCACAGCCAGAGGATCACCAGCGTCCACAGGATGCCGGAGACGGTCAGCTTGCCCCACATCGGCACCCATGCGATCGAGGACCAGAACGCCTCGATGAACGCGGCCACCAGCAGCATGAAGGCCACGCCCAGGCACAGCCTGGCGCCGACCCGGCCACCTTCGATCAGGGCATCGATGCGGCGCATGCGGCCCGGTGCCAGCAGGCGCAGGCCCAGCTGCAGGCCGGCGCCGCCAGCGATCACGATGGCGGTCAGCTCGAACGGCGCATGCCCGACCACGAAGCGCCAGAAGGGCTCGCCGAAGCCGGCCTGCTGCAGGTGGCCGGCCACCGCGCCGATGGTGATGCCGTTGAACAACAGCACCAGGACCGTGCCGATCCCCGCCAACAGGCCACTGGCAAAGGTGCGCAGGCCGATGCTGATGTTGTTCATGATGTAGTGGCCGAACATCGCCCAGTCGGTGCCGCTGTCGCGGCCCAGGTGGTCGGCGGCCGGGTCGTACATCTTTTCCATCTGCGCGATCTGGGTGGTGCTCAACAGCATGTGGACCAGGTCCGGCTTGAGCTGCAGCAGCACGAAGATGCCCACCAGCGGCACCGCGAACAGCGCCAGCGCGGTCCACATCGCGCCGGCCTGGCTGCGCACGGCCAACGGGAAATCGGCGAACAGGAACTCCACCGCGCGCGACCAGCGCGGCGGCGGGGTGCGGTAGAGCAGGTTGTGGCCGTTCTGCGAGAGCTGCTGCAGGCGTTCGACCAGCTGCGGGCTGTAACCGCGGTGGCGGGCCAGCGCCAGCTGCTGGCACAACCGCCGGTAGCGCTGCGGGATGGTCTCATCGCCGGGCAGGTCGGCGTCCACGGTGCCGCGCACGCTGCGGGCATGGCCCCCGCGCCGCTGCAGCCACTGCTCGAACTGCTGCCACTCATGCTGGTAACGGGTGACGAACTGCTCCTGCTTCATCGCCGCCCCAACAACCAGTTGGCCATGGCATACAGGCGCAGCACGCCGGCCGCGCCGCTGGCCTGGCTCAGGCCCGAGGCGATGTCGGCCAGTTCGTTCTGGCGCGGCCCGGACAGGGCCGGCGCGCGGTCGGCGAAGGCGATCAAGGCGATCTGTTCACCGGGTTGCAGCGGCACCGGCGGGGCAAGCACGGTCTCGATCCGCGCCGGCGGTTCAGCCGCGCGGGGCGGGGCATGCACCACCAGCGAGCCGGCGACCAGGTCACCCAGGCGCCGGCCATAGGGGTCGCACAGGCAGCTGATCAGGCCCACCGCGTAGCCGAACGGCAATGCGTCCACGGTGCGCAGCAGGTTGCGCACGATGGCCGGCATCCAGCCCAGCGGCGCACCGTCATTGGCGACCACGCGCAGGCCGAGCACGCGCTTGCCCAGTGTCTGGCCGAACCAGACTTCCAGCACGATCGGGTAGGCCCAGAACATCAGGAACATCAGGCCCAGGTACAGGCCCTGGCCGAAGTCGCCCAGGGCCAGCAGCACCGGGCTCATCACCATCAACACGCCGAAGCGGACCAGCAGGTCGATCAGCCAGGCCAGTGCACGCGGCACCGGGCCGGCGGCGGGCAACTGCAGCGGCACGCCTTCGGGCGTGATCACTTCGCGATAGGTATCGAGCATGGGCGCGCCCGCGGGCATCACGGCACCGCCTGCGCAGCGTGCTGCGTTGGCCCTGGCTGGCGGGAAGTCCGGTGTCCGGCCCGGACGGATGCCTGTGGCATTCGTGTCTCGACTGCGTCCTGTCAGGGTGCAGACTTTAACTGGCGCCCATGTGAAAGCCCAGCCTGCTGCCCGTGGCGGCAGGCTGGACGGGGGCGGCTCAGCGGACCGTGCCGCCTTCGCGCTTGCCGCTGAACAGCTTGCGGACGCCGGCCCCCAGCGCGATCACGCCGATCAGCAGCAGCTTCCAGAACTTGGCCAGCAGCAGGCCCACCTTGGCGAACAGACCGGCCTTGGCGGCCAGGCCACCACCGATCAGCGTGGCCACGCCGTAGGCGGCCACCTTGTCGGTGCTGGCGTTGTGGTCGGCGTAGCGCGCGCCTTCGTTGAACTCGGTCATCGGCAGCAGGCGGTCCATGCCGGTGCGCACCGCCGACAGGTCCGACATCGCCGACACCGCGTTGAGGCTCAGGTAGCCATAGCGGCCGAGCACGCGGATGTCGTAGTTCAGCGAGTGCGCTGGCTCGTTGTTGAAGGCCAGCTCACGCGCCCAGTACAGCTTCTTGCTGTCGGCGTCGTAGCGCGGCGGCACGGCCCAGCCGATCAGGTCCAGCGAGCCATAGCCGGCCTTCACCCGCTCCGGGTTGGCCTCGCGGATGCTGGTCTGCATGGTCTCCAGCAGTTCGCTGTAATCGATGTCCTTGGCGTCGCCATCGGACACGTAGCCGTCATCGGAGTAGGTGACCACCACCGCCCAGCTGCCGTCCTCGAGCAGGCCGGGGCTGCGCGGCACGATCAGGCCGAGCACGCTGTCATCGGGCGGGTTGCCCCACATGTCTTCCAGCACGCGGCGGGCGTCGGCCTTTTCCAGGTACTGGAACTCATCGCCGAGGTTGAAATGCGCCTTGGCCGCCGGCACCGCGATCGGGCCGGTATGGAAGTCCAGCGACTTCACGAACTGCTCGGCGCTCATGCCCTGCTCTTCCTGGGCGGCGGCGGTGGCGGGCAGCAGGCACAACAGCGACGCAGCGGCCAGCAGGCCGAGCGCGACGGATTTGATCGACTTCATTTCTTGATCCTTCAAGGGGGCGTCCCCACGCCCAGGGCGCGCAGTTTGCGCGCCATCGCAACTGACGGCAATGGGCCGTTGGTCAGCCCTGCATGCCGCGGTACTGGTCCTTGACCTTGACGTAGTGGTCGGCCGAGTAGCGCAGGCCTTCGATGTCCTTTTCGCTGAGCTGGCGCATCAACCGCGCCGGGTTGCCCGCCCACAGCTCGCCGCTGCGCACCACCTTGCCAGGGCCGACCACCGCACCGGCGGCGATGAAGGCGTTGGCCTCGATCACCGCGCCATCGAGGATGCATGCGCCCATGCCGATCAGGCAGTAGTCGCCGATGGTGCAGGCGTGGATGATGCAGCCATGGCCCACGGTGACGCCTTCGCCGATCAGGGTCGGGTAGCCGCCCTTGTTGTAGGGGCTGTCATGGCTGACGTGGATGATCGTGCCGTCCTGCACGTTGGTGCGCGCACCGATGCGGATGTGGTTCACGTCGCCACGGATCACCGTGCCCGGCCAGACCGAGGCGTCATCGCCGATTTCCACGTCACCGATGATGGTGCACGCCGGGTCCACGTAAACGCGCTCGCCGATGACGGGCATCTTGTCCAGGAAGGGGCGCAGGGCGGTCATGCGTGGTATCCGGTTCTGAAAAGCGTGACATGCATGATACCGCGCGCTCCCGCGGCACGCGGCGGCATGGCATCAGCGTGGTGCGTGGCGTTCCAGCATGCCTCGGAACAAGGCATCGAGTGCTTCGCCATCCCCTTGTCCTGCCGGCAATGACGGAGCACTGCCGCTGCGTTGCTGCAACTGCTCGTCGATGTAGTCGCTGATGGCGGCGATGCGCGGCCCGTCCGAGACCTCGGTGCTGCGACGCTTCACCTGCAGCAGCTGGTCGATGGCGGTTCGCACCGGGCCATTGGGCAGCAGCCGATCAAGCAGGGTTTCGAAGGCCATTGGTGGCGGCGAGGGATCGCTCTCGATCCATTGGCAGGCGAGCAGCGGGCGCAGCACGTACAGGTACTTCTTGGTGCGTACCCGCTCGCCCTTCAGGTAGCCGCGATGGTTGGTGGTGGCCATGTTGAAGTAGTGCCACCAGCTGCCGAGCGGTGAGTGGAAGGTTTCCACCGCTTCGCGCAACGACGCGATGGCCTGCATGTCGCCGCGGTACAGGATGGGCGAGCGCAGCCACTCGGAGAGTGTCGGATTGGACTTGGAGACCAGGCGTAGCGCCTTGCGCAGGTCCCAGCCGCTGATGTCGAGTTCGTCGTCGATCGGCAGCTCGATGACGTCGCGCTGCGGTTCGCCGGGACCGGTGCGTTCGTTGACGCTCAGGTACCACGGTTGCCGATGCACGTAGATGAAGCGTGCGTCGTAGTCGCTGTCCGGAGAGGAAAAGCCCCAGCCCCGGCTGCCGGACTCACAGGCCATCAGCACGCGGACGTCATGCTGGCGCTCGATCTGCTCCAGAGCGGCGAGCACCGCTTCACGCTTGTCGGGGTCGATCGGATGGATATCCATATCCTGCAGTACTCATCGTCGTGGGGTGATGAGTGTAGGCGGATTCTGCTTCTGGCTCCGTCCCTTGCGCCGAAGCCGGCGGGGACGGGCAACGCCCCTCAAGCCACCTTGCCGCGCCGTGCCCGCTCCAGGTGCACCAGCAGCAGCGAGATCGCCGCCGGGGTCATGCCCGGGATGCGCTGTGCCTGGCCGATGGTCTGCGGGCGCACGCATTCGAGCTTCTGCAATGCTTCGGCGGACAGGCCGCGCACGGAGCCGAAGTCGAAGCCTTCGGCGATCACGGTGTTCTCGTGGCGCTGCTGGCGCTCGATCTCCTCGCGCTGGCGATCCAGGTAACCGGCGTACTTGACGCTGATCTCCACCTGCTCGGCCACCCGCGCGTCGGCCACGCCCGGGCCCAGCGAGGGCACCCGCATCAGCTTGGCGTAGTCCAGTTCCGGGCGCTTGATCAGGTCCAGCACGTTGGTTTCGCGGCTCACCGCCACGCCGGTGGCCTGTGCCACTTCGCGGCCCAGGGCATTGGCCGGCGTCGCCCACAGGGCGCGCAGGCGCGCGCTTTCGTTGTTCACCGCTTCCTGCTTGGCCTGGAACGCCGACCAGCGACGCGCATCGACCAGGCCCAGCTCGCGGCCGGTCGGGGTCAGGCGTACGTCGGCGTTGTCCTCGCGCAGCTGCAGCCGGTATTCGGCGCGGCTGGTGAACATGCGGTACGGCTCGCTGGTGCCGTGGGTGATCAGGTCATCCACCAGCACGCCGATATAAGCCTCGTCGCGGCGTGGGCACCAGCCGTCGCGGCCCTGCACGAACAGCGCGGCGTTGATGCCGGCCAGCAGGCCCTGCGCGCCGGCTTCCTCGTAGCCGGTGGTGCCGTTGATCTGCCCGGCGAAGAACAGGCCGGCGACCTGGCGGGTCTCCAGCGTGTTCTTCAGCCCGCGCGGGTCGAAGAAGTCGTACTCGATGGCGTAGCCGGGGCGTGTGATATGCGCGTTCTCGAAGCCGCGGATGCTGCGCACCAGCTCCAGCTGCACGTCGAACGGCAGCGAGGTGGAGATGCCGTTGGGGTAGATCTCCACCACGTCCAGACCCTCGGGCTCGACGAAGATCTGGTGGCTGTCCTTCTCGGCGAAGCGCACCACCTTGTCCTCGATGGACGGGCAGTAGCGCGGGCCGATGCCCTCGATCTGGCCGCTGTACAGCGGCGAACGGTGCAGCGCGTTGCGGATGATCTCGTGGGTGCGCTCGCTGGTGTGGGTGATCCAGCAGCTGACCTGGCGCGGATGCTCGCGCACGTCGCCCAGGTAGGACATCACCGGCAGCGGGTCATCGCCGGGCTGTTCCTCCATCACGCTGTAATCCAGCGAGCGGCCGTCGATGCGCGGCGGCGTGCCGGTCTTCAGGCGGTCGATGGCGAACGGACGCTCGCGCAGGCGCGCGGCCAGCGTGGTGGCCGGCGGGTCGCCCATGCGGCCGGCGGTGTACTGGGTCTCGCCGATGTGGATCTTGCCGGCCAGGAAGGTGCCGGCGGTCAGCACCACGGCGGCGGCATGGAAGGTCAGCCCGGTCTGGGTGATGGCGCCGCGCACGGCGTCGCCTTCGATCACCAGGTCGTCCACCGCCGCCTGGAACACGGTCAGGTTGGGCTGCGACTCGACGATGCCGCGGATCGCCATGCGGTACAGGTTGCGGTCGGCCTGGCAGCGGGTGGCGCGCACGGCCGGGCCCTTGGAGGCATTGAGGGTGCGCCACTGGATGCCGGCGCGGTCGGCGGCATGCGCCATGGCACCGCCCAGGGCGTCGATCTCCTTGACCAGGTGGCCCTTGCCGATGCCGCCGATGGCCGGGTTGCAGCTCATCGCGCCGACGGTCTCGACGTTGTGGGTCAGCAGCAGGGTGCGGGCGCCGCCGCGGGCCGCGGCCAGTGCGGCCTCGGTGCCGGCGTGGCCGCCGCCGATGACGATGACGTCGTAACGGTAGAAGGAGTCGCTCATGGGCGTGAGATTGGTCGAGAAGTGTGAAGTCCGTTGCCGGGCATGCCTCCGGTGCCAGGGCGGCCCGGTTGCTGATTTTACCGCCAACGAAAATTCTTGAGACGAAGGCCTAAAGTTGGCACGCAACCTGCAGCTAATACATTGCACCCAACGTGGCATGCGACACAGGCGCAACAAGGTCGGAATTGGAACAGGGGCCGACCGAAGCGCACGTTGGGGTAGCAGGGGCCGGTAGTCGGGGGACTACCGGCTCTGGTATCCGACAATGCCTTGCAAGGCATTGAAAGCAGCAAGGCAGTAAAGACGAAGCCCCGGCCTAGGCCGGGGCTTCGTCTTTTTTAGGCGCCGATGCCCGACAGGGCCGGAACAGGGGGGATCCAGATTTCCTGGCGGACATCGACATTGAGGCGGTTGGGCGGGACCGGTTTAGGTCAGTTTGCGACGCAACCGGTCACCCGTGGGACAAAGGATGCCTGCATTTTCCGCAAATGCAACCTTTTTATCTCTCCACATTCCTGACTTCGCGCGGAAGGCGGTTCTGTGACGGCTGTCGGGCCGGCATCGGCCGGGGCTGCATGGCCGGCCGGGACGGCATGGCCTGGGCACGCGGCACCGCGCGTGGCTCGGTCATCGCGCGGGGCTGCGGACGCTGCAGGCGGTCCATGTCCCGCCAGGGCGACTTGCTGCCACCGCCGTTGGCCGGCGGCATCGGACGGGTCGGCGGGTTGGGGCGGTTGTCACCCGGACGCGGCGGACGCGGACGGTTGTCGCCATGGCCATGGCCGTTGCCCGGCGGGGGCGGCCGGTGGCCGTGCGGCGGACGCTGCGGGTACGGGCGGTAGTACGGGCGATAGACCGGGTAGCCACCCCCGTAGTAGCCGCTGCCGTAACCGTAATAGCCGGAGCCATAGCCGCCGTAGGCACCGTAAGGGTAGCCATACGGATAGCTGTACTGCACCGACGGCGAGCCATGGTAGTAGCCGCCACCGCTGCCGCCGACGTAGTCATACGTGGCGCAGCCGGACAGGGCCAGCAACAGGCCGGTGGAAACAATCAGGCGCTTGATCATGTGTCGTCCCCCCCAATGGGTATGGCGCCAGCTTCGTGCTGGTGGATTGAATCGGCCCTTAATCGGTACCGATTTGGCTGAACACATTCCATGCGCGAATGAGATGGTCCAAGGCAGCGAGCCTACGCTAACCTTCCACCATGAACGAACATTCCTTGCCCGGGTTCGCTGACGTACTGGCCGCCGCGGCGCGTATCGCATCGCACGCGACGGTCACGCCGGTACTGCGTTCGCGCGAGCTGGACGGGCTGGCCGGTGCAAGCCTGCACTTCAAGGGCGAGCACCTGCAGCGCGGGGGCGCATTCAAGTTCCGCGGCGCCTGCAATGCGGTGTGGTCGCTGGATGCCGAGCAGGCGCAGCGTGGCGTGGTCACCCATTCTTCCGGCAACCACGGGGCCGCGCTGGCACTGGCGGCACGTTCGCGAGGCATTCCCTGCCACGTGGTGGTGCCCGAGGGCGCGGTGGCGACCAAGCTGGCCAACATCGTGCGCAATGGCGCCACGTTGTGGCGCTGCGCGCCGAACCAGGCCGCGCGCGAGGTCGAATGCGCGCGCGTGCAGCGCGAGACCGGGGCGACGCTGGTGCACCCGTATGCCGATGCCAAGGTGATCGCCGGGCAGGGCACGGCGGCGTTGGAGCTGGTGCGGCAGGCCGGGGCGACGCTGGACGTGCTGGTGGTGCCAGTGGGCGGCGGCGGGCTGGCCGCGGGGACGTTGTTGGCCCTGCAGCAACTGCTGCCCGACTGCGCGCTGGTGCTGGCCGAGCCGGCCGGTGCCGCCGATACCGCGCGTTCTCTGGCCGCCGGCGAACGACTGCTGGACTTCGTGCCGGACACGGTCTGCGATGGCCTGCGCGGCGCGCTGGGCGCACCGAATTTCGAACTGCTCAACCAGCGCGCCGAGGTGATCACCGTCGATGACGTGGACACCGTGACCGCGATGCGGCGGGTCTGGCAGGTGATGAAGCAGGTGGTCGAGCCGTCATCGGCGATCACCCTGGCCGCGGTGCTGGCACAGCCGGAGCGTTTCGCCGGCCGCAACGTGGGGTTGATCTTCAGCGGCGGCAACGTGGATCTGGATGCGTTGCCGTGGGGGAAGGAATGAGCAGCAAGGGACGCACCGGCCTGGTGGGTTGGTTGTGGCGGTTCGGGGTGTTGCTGGCGTTGTGGTTGCTGGGCGTGGCGGCATGGATCATCTGGGTGGGTGACCGCGACCAGGCCGCGCCGGCCGACGCGATCATCGTGCTGGGCGCGGCGGCCTATGACGCCAAGCCTTCGCCGGTGTTCGAGGAGCGCATCCGCCACGGGCTGGACCTGTACCGGCAGGGCTATGCGCCCAAGCTGATCTTCACCGGCGGGTTCGGCGGGTCACGCGCGCGCTTCTCCGAGTCGCAGGTGGCGCGCCGCTACGCGCTCAAGCAGAAGATCCCGGCCGAGGACATCCTGATCGAGACCCGCTCGCGGACCACGCGGCAGAACCTGGTCGAGGCGCGCCGGGTGATGGCGCAGAACGACATGCACCGGGTGATCGTGGTCAGCGACCCGCTGCACATGGCGCGCGCGCTGCGCCTGTCGCACGAACTGGGCATCGACGCGTTGGCCTCCTCCACGCCGAGCACGCGCTTCCGCAGCTTCCACACCAGCTGGCGCTTCCTGGCGCAGGAAATCTATTTCTTCCACCGCGACCTGTTCGTCAAGGGCGCCTGAGGCGCGACGGCGGCGCACGACACGCAGGGGTTCTGCATGAGCAACGACGATACTTCCCGCCAGCAGGCGATCGCGCTGGTGCGCGGCTACTACGATGCCTTCAACCGCGGCGATTGGGCCGGCATGCTGGAACGGCTGTCCGACGACGTGGCGCATGACCTGAACCAGGGCGCGCGCGAGGTCGGTCGCCAGGCATTTGCCGTGTTCCTGCAACGCATGGAAGCCAGCTACCGCGAGCAACTGCGCGATGTGGTGGTGATGGCGAGCGAGGATGGCCTGCGGGTGGCGGCCGAGTACGTGGTGCATGGCCAATACCACCACACCGACGACGGCCTGCCGCCGGCGCAGGGGCAACGCTATGTGCTGCCGGGCGGTGCGTTCTTCGACGTGCGTGATGGGCGGATCAGCCGCGTGAGCAATTACTACAACCTGCAGGACTGGATCACGCAGGTCAGCGCCTGATCCGGCGCTGAGGCGGTATCGGCTTCGCGGCCGGGGCCGCTCCTGCGCGATGCCGCCTTGCGCGCGGGGCCGCGCCTACTGTTTGCGGCGGATCGGGATGGCCGACACCGGCACGGCGGCGACGTCGTGGCCGTGTTCGCGGATGGGGGCGCCCGGTTCCGGTGCCCAGGCATGGGCGTAGATGACTTCCCAGCTGCTGGGAAGCTTGCCGTCGGCGCCGCGCAGCGGCTCGTAGGCCTGGCTGGCGGCGGCGAAGCGGCTGCGGCCGGTCAGCGTGTGGCGGCGGTTGCTCATCGCGTTGGTCGCGCCGATCGCCTTGAGCTCGCGCATCAGCGCCGGCAGGTCGTCGTAGGTCAGGGTGAACAGGTCGCGGTCCAGCACCGGGTCGCGGAAGCCGGCCATCATCAGCGCATCACCGAACTGGGCGATCTGCACGAAGCGGCTGACGTGCGCGGTGTCGTCGGCCTGTGCGAAGGCTTCGCGCAGTTCCACCAGCGTGTCCGGGCCGAAGGTGGAGCACACCAGCAGGCCGCCCGGCTTGAGCACGCGGCGGAAGCCGGCGAACACCGCCGGCAGGTCTTCCACCCACTGCAGGCACAGGTTGCTGAAGATCACGTCCACGCTGTTGTCGGCCAGCGGCAGGGCGCGCGCGTCGGCGCACACCCGCGAGAACGGGCGCCACCAGCCGGCCTGCTGCTTTGCCTCGACCAGCATCGGCAGGGCCAGGTCCAGCGCGATCACCTGCGCCTTGGGCCAGCGCTTCTTCATCACCGCGGTGGCGTGGGCCGGGCCGCTGCCCACGTCCAGCACCACCTGCGGTTGCTTGTCGGCCAGGTAGTCCAGCGATTCCAGCAACCGCTTGGCCACCTCCTGCTGCAGTGCCGCCGCGGCGTGGTAGCTGGAGGCGGCACGCGAGAAGGCGCGGCGGACGTGCTTGGGATCGAACAGGGAAGACATGGCGGGTACGTCGGTAAGGTCGGGAGTCAGAAAGTGCCGGGGTAGGCGCCGCCGTCGGTCAGCAGGTTCTGCCCGGTGATGTAGCCGGCATGCACGCTGCACAGGAACGCGCAGGTGGCACCGAACTCGTCGGCAGTGCCGAAGCGGCCGGCGGGGATGCTGCCCTGGCGGCGCGCGGAGACGTCCGCCAGCGGC
This sequence comes from Stenotrophomonas sp. ATCM1_4, assembly GCF_004348115.1. GTDB lineage: Bacteria > Pseudomonadota > Gammaproteobacteria > Xanthomonadales > Xanthomonadaceae > Stenotrophomonas > Stenotrophomonas capsici. The sequence continues at coordinate 197,217 of NZ_QPFB01000001.1, forward strand.
TGCCCTTGCTTGTCCGCGCTGGCCTGCAGGATGCCGCGCAGGCGGTCGGTGTCGAAGGCGCCGGGCAGCAGGTTGTTGACGGTGACATTGCGGGCCAGGTGGGTGCGGGCGATGCCGGCGATGAAACCGGTCAGGCCCGAGCGTGCGCCGTTGGACAGGCCGAGCACGTCGATGGGGGCCTTCACCGAGCTGGAGGTGATGTTGACCACGCGCCCGTAGCCGCGCGCGGCCATCGCATCGACGGTGGCGCGGATCAGTTCGATCGGGGTAAGCATGTTGGCGTCCAGCGCGGCCAGCCAGGTGTCCCGGTCCCAGTCACGGAAATCCCCGGCGGGTGGGCCGCCGGCGTTGGTGACCAGGATGTCGACCTGCGGGCACGCCGCCAGCGCCGTGGCACGGCCCTGCGCGGTGGTGATGTCGGTGGCGACGGTGACCACCTGCGCGGCACCGGGCAGGGCGCGCAGGTCCGCTGCAGCCGCTTCCAGTGCGTCGGCACCGCGCGCAACGATGACCACGTTGACGCCTTCGGCCGCCAATGCGCGTGCGCAACCCAGGCCAAGGCCTTTGCTGGCACCACAGACCAGGGCCCAGCGGCCGGCGATTCCAAGATCCATGCTTATTCCTCGTGCGACGCGGGGAGCGACATGATCGGACAAATGCTCACGCGCAGCCTGCAACGAAGTGTTGCAGCAGCCCGGCGACCTGGTCGGCGTGGCCCAGGAACGGCGCGTGGCCGCCGCCTTCGATGGTGTGCGCGGCGTGCAGCCCGTCCGGCGCCAGTGCGGCTGCGGCGTGCATCGCGCGGGCCGGCACCAGCCGGTCGCGCTGGCCGCCGATCCACAGCCCCGGCTTGCGCAGGCTGGGCAGGGCACCGCGCAGGTCGCTGCGCTCGAGCAGGGCCAGGCCTTCGTGCAGGGCGCGCGGCGCCGGCTCGCCGCGGGCGACCAGGGCCTCGCGAAGGGTGCGCAGCTCGCTGCGGCCGTGCTGCGAGCCCATCACGTCCAGCGCGAGGAAGCGCTCCAGCGTGCCGCGGTAGTCCTGTTCCAGGTCACGGCCGAACTGTTCGAACACGCTGGCCTGGACCGCATCGGGCCAGTCTTCGCCACGCACGAAGCGTGGCGTGGCGGCCAGCATGGCCAGGCCGCGCACCTGCGGCAGGGTGGCGGCGGCATGCAGGGCCACCAGCCCGCCCAGCGACCAGCCGCACCACACTGCGGGCGGGGTGGCGGCGGCGATGGCGTTGACCAGGTAGGGCAGGCGCAGCGGCGTGGCGTCGTCACGGCTGTGGCCATGGCCGGGCAGGTCGACCAGGTGCAGCTGGAAATGCGGCGCCAGCCGCTCGACCAGCGGTGCGAAGATGCCGCCATGCAACGCCCAGCCGTGGATCAGGACCAGTGCCGGTCCGCTGCCGGTGACTTCGATATGCATGGGGCGTACAACCTGCTCAGGCGCCGACGGTGTTCAATGATTTCTGGTACAGCACCAGGTCGCGGGCCTTGGCGATGGCTTCCAGCAGCGCCTTGACCTGGTCCACGGTGTGCAGCGCCGACAGCGTCACGCGCAGCCGCGCCTTGCCTTCGGGCACGGTCGGCGGGCGGATCGCGCTGACCAGGAAGCCGGATTGTTCCAGCGTCGCCGACAGCGCCATCACCGTGGCCTCGTCGCCGCACAGCAGCGGCTGGATCGGGGTTTCCGACGGCATCAGCTCCAGTCCGTGGCGGCGCGCGCCCTCACGGAAGGTGGTGATCAGCTCGGTGAGTTTGTCGCGGCGCCAGTGGTCGCGGCGGGCCAGCTTGACCGCCGCCAGCGAGGCGGCGGCCTGCGCCGGTGGCAGCGCGGTGGTGTAGATGTACGGGCGCGCGGTCTCGGCCAGGTGCTGGATCAGCGCATCCTCGCCCAGCACCACCGCACCGTGGCCGCCGAGCGCCTTGCCCAGCGTGGCCAGCTGCAGCGGCACTTCGTTCACGCCCAGCCCGGCGTCGGCCACGCAGCCGCGGCCGTGCTCGCCGACCACGCCGATGCCATGTGCGTCGTCGACGTAGAACAGGGCTTCCTGCATGCGCGCCACCAGCGCCAGCGAGCGCAGCGGGGCGATGTCGCCATCCATGCTGAAGACGCCGTCGCTGATCAGCATGGCCGCGCCGTCGGCGGCGTTCTTGAGCTGGCGCATCGCGCCTTCGCTGTCCAGGTGCGGGTAGCGGCGCAGCCGGCAACCGGCCAGGCGGGTGGCGTCGAGCAGGCTGGCATGGTTGAGACGGTCCTGCACGCAGACGTCGGTCTCCTCGCTCAACAGCGCCTGCTGCACGGCCAGGTTGGCCATGAAGCCGCTGTCGAACAGCAGCGCACGCGGGTAGCCGAGCCAGTCGGCCATTTCCCGTTCCAGCTGCTGGTGCAGGCTGTGGTGGCCGCAGACCAGGTGCGAGGCAGTGCTGCCCACGCCCTCGCGCGAGGCCGCGTCCTGCAGCGCGGCGATGACCTCGAACTGTTGGGCCAAGCCGAGGTAATCGTTGCTGCAGAAGCCGGTCAGCCAGCGGCCATCGACCTCCAGGCGCACGCCATCACGCCGGCCGACGGTGCGGCGGGTGCGGATGCGGCTCTGCGCGAGACGCAGCTTACGCTGGTCCTGAATGCGGTCGTGGATGTCGGGACGGGCCATGGCAGCGGTTCATGGTCGGACGGCCGGTTAGCGTAACCGGTTGCCCGCGAGAATTCCCGGAGGCGGTCGCCAGCCGGGGCTCAGGCGCCGTGGGCGCAGGCCGGGGCGATGTCCAGGTGCACCGTGCCGGGGTGGTCGTGGTCGTCCGCGTCCACGCTCACCTGCATCGGCCGGATGCCGAGGCGGGCGAACAGGGCCTGGTCGCGCTCGGTGTCCGGGTTGCCGGTGGTCAGCAGCTTCTCGCCGTAGAAGATGGAGTTGGCACCGGCCAGGAAGCACAGCGCCTGCAGTTCATCACTCATGCTCTCGCGGCCGGCCGACAGGCGCACCATCGAGCGCGGCATGGCGATGCGGGCCACGGCGATCATGCGTACGAACTCGAACGGGTCCAGTTCGGCACTGCCGTGCAACGGGGTGCCGGCCACCTGCACCAGCCGGTTGATCGGCACCGAATCCGGGTGCGCCGGCAGGTTGGCCAGCGCCAGCAGCAGGCCGGCGCGGTGCTCGCGGGTCTCGCCCATGCCGACGATGCCGCCGCAGCAGGTCTTCAGGCCGGCGTTGCGCACGTGTTCCAGCGTGTCCAGGCGGTCCTGGTACTGGCGGGTATGGATGATCGAGTCGTAATAGTCCGGCGCGGTGTCCAGGTTGTGGTTGTAGTAGTCCAGCCCGGCGTCCTTCAGTGCCTGTGCCTGGTGGCCTTCCAGCATGCCCAGGGTGGCGCAGGTCTCCAGGCCAAGCGCCTTCACTTCCTGGATCATCGCCGCGACCTTCGGAATGTCACGGTCCTTGGGCGAGCGCCAGGCCGCGCCCATGCAGAAGCGCGAGGCGCCGGCCTGCTTGGCGGCACGGGCGCGGGCGACCACGCTGTCGGTGTCCATCAGCTTCTGCGCGTCCACGCCGGTGTCGTAGCGCTGGGCCTGCGGGCAGTAGGCGCAGTCTTCCGGGCAGCCGCCGGTCTTGACCGACAGCAGCGTGGAGACCTGCACCTCGGCCGGGTCGAAATGGGCGCGGTGCACGCTGGCGGCCCGGTGCAGCAGTTCGGGGAACGGCAGCTCGAACAGGGCCAGCAGCTCTTCGCGTTTCCAGTCGTGGCGGATGACAGCGGACATCGGTGTTACCTGACGGTGGTGACTACAGAAGCGGCGCAGTCTGGTGAGCATGCGCGAAGCTGTCAACCTGAACATGATATCGATGGTTTACAGGATGGCCGGAGGGCTGTCCCGCGGGGTGTTCCCGCCGCAGTGCCTGGTGTGCGGCGAGGCCGGTGCCGGCGGGCGCGACCTGTGCCGCGCCTGCGCCGGGGACCTGCCGTGGCAGGGTGCGGCCTGCCTGCGTTGCGCGCTGCCCCTGTCGGCCGGTGATGTCGGGCAGGTCTGCGGGTTCTGCCGGCAGCAGCGGCCGGTGCTGGAGCAGGTGCACGCGGCATTCCTGTACGCCAGCCCGGTCGATGGGCTGCTGCGGCGCTTCAAGTTCCATCGCGACCTGCCGGCCGGCCGCCTGCTGGCCGGGTTGATGGCCGAGCGGTTGTCCGGCGTGGCGCGGCCACAGGCGCTGCTGCCGGTACCGCTGCACCGTGCGCGGCTGCGCCAGCGCGGCTATGACCAGGCACGCGAGCTGGCCCGGCCCCTGGCCCGGGCGCTGGGCATCCCACTCTGCGATGGCCTGCGCCGGACGCGCGCGACCCTGCCGCAGTCGGAGCTGGATGCCGACCAGCGGCGGCGCAACCTGCGCGCGGCCTTCCTTGCCAGGCCGGGCTTGCCGGCGCACGTGACATTGCTGGATGACGTGATGACCACCGGCACCACGCTGCAGGCGGCGGCGCTTGCCCTGCGCCGTGCCGGCGTGACCCGGGTGGACGCCTGGGTCTGCGCGCGGGTGCCGTGATCGCGCCATGACAGCGCCGGTGGCATAAAGTCAGTGCCGAGGGGGTATCAACTTTCGTGCATCACATGAGGAGATGGCTATGGGCGGTTCCCCGGTGTTTCCCGCAGGTTCGTTGTTCAGTGCGCTGACGCGCAACTGGTGGGTGGTGCTGCTGTTCGGGCTGCTGGCGGTGGTGTTCGGCGTGCTGACGCTGATGTCGCCGGTGCGCACGGCGGCCCTGCTGGCGTGGTGGCTGGGCGTGATGGCGGTGGTCGAGGGCGTGGTGGTGCTGGTCGGCCTGGCCAGCGGCGCGGCGCCGGTGTCCCGGGGCTGGGCGGTGTTCTATGCCCTGGTATCGATCGCCTTCGGCGTGCTGGCCATCCTCAACCCGTTGGCCACGGCCAGCGTGTTGCTGTTGTTCCTGGCCGGCTGGCTGATCGTCGGTGGCATCTATCGCATCGTGTTCGCCATCCGCGTGCGCAAGCACATCCGCGGCGAGTGGATGTTGGTCCTCAGTGGCCTGCTGGCGGTCGCGCTGGGCGTGATGTTCGCGCTCAACCCCTTGTCGGGGCTGATGGTGACCTCGTTGTGGATCGGTGCGCTGGCCCTGGTGTACGGGGTGCTGCAGGTGATCGCGGCGTTCCGCTTGCGCGCGCTGAAAGCCTGAGCGACGCAGGTGCGGCCTGGGCCGCGAAGCCGGCGATGGTGCCGGGGCGGGAAGAGCCGGTACCCGTTGCAGGGTGTCGGCCTCGCGCCTGGAGGCGCTCCAGCATAGAAAGAAGGCCCGCATTGCGGGCCTTCTGCTATCGGTTGAGGTATTGGCTGGCGACGATGCCGGCAAACAACACCGCGCCGACCCAGTTGTTGTGCAGGAAGGCCTTGAAGCAGGGCTCGCGCTCGCGGTTGCGGCACAGCCAGAACTCGTAGACCACCATTGCCAGGGCCACCGCCAGGGCGGCCCAGTACGCGCTGCCGAGCGCCGCGCGCTGCCCGACCAGGGCCATCGCGCCGAAGAACAGGGCGTACAGGATGCCCTGAATGACCAGGTCCAGCTCGCCGAACAGGATGGCCGTGGAGCGCGAGCCGACCTTCAGGTCGTCGTCGCGGTCGACCATGGCGTACCAGGTGTCGTAGGCGGTGGACCAGAGGATGTTGGCGCCGTACAGCACCCAGCCCAGCGGCGGCACTTCGCCCTGCACCGCGGCGAACGCCATCGGGATGCCCCAGCCGAAGGCCATGCCCAGGTAGACCTGCGGCAGGTGGGTGTAGCGCTTCAGGTAGGGATAGCTGGCGGCCAGGAACACACCGATGAAGCTCAGGCCGATGGTCAGCGCATTCATCGTCAGCACCAGCGCGAACGCCACCAGCATCAGCCCGGCGAACAGGGCCAGCGCCTCGCGGCCGGAGACCGCCCCGGTGGCCAGCGGCCGCTCCTTGGTGCGCTTGACGTGTGGGTCCAGCCAGCGGTCGGCGTAATCGTTGATCACGCAGCCGGCCGAGCGGGTCAGCCAGACGCCGGCGGTGAACACGAACAACGTCCACAGCGGGGGCAGGCCGTCGGCGGCCAGCCACAGCGCCCACCAGGTGGGCCACAGCAGCAGCAGGGTGCCGATCGGGCGATCGGCGCGCATCAGCTTCCAGTAGTGCCCGAACCGCGACGGGGTGCCGGCGGCGGGCGGATTTCGGGGGAGACGGCTCATGCGTAAAGGGTACCAGTTGGGCCCGGGCGGGCCCCAGCGCGATGATTAAGCTGAGTGGGGGAAGACCTGCGGCGACTTTGTCGTTAGAATGCGCCTCCGCCCGGCGATCCGGGTCGGGTCTACTCTGCGCCCGTAGCTCAGCCGGATAGAGTAGTGGCTTCCGAAGCCATTGGTCGGGGGTTCGAATCCCTCCGGGCGCGCCAGATTGAAGTCCGAGCATGTCTCAGGATGTCCAAAACCCCAGAGAAATCTGGGGTTTTTCTTTATCCGTGGTCCAGTCAGGTCCGGGGGCATCTGTTGCAATCCAGGTCATCCGGGGCAAGTTCGGGGGCATCCAGACCCCCGAAATGCGGACATGCCCCCAATGGCCCTGACTGACATCCAAGTACGTAAAGTCAAGCCTGTTGAGAAACCCCAGCGACTCTTCGATGGCGGAGGGCTCTACCTTGAGGTCACCCCAGCGGGTGGCAAGCTTTGGCGGTGGAAGTATCGCGTTGCTGGAAAGGAAAAGCGGCTGGCCTTGGGTTCATACCCGGAGGTGAGCTTGGCTGAGGCCCGTGAGAAGCACATGGCGGCGCGAAAGACTTTGGCTAACGGCATTGACCCTGGCGAGCAGCGGAAGCTCGAAAAGCTGGTTCGCAGCGGAGGCTCTGAGAACAGCTTTGGGGCGATCGCGCTGGAGCTTCTTGCTATGCGAACCAAGAAGAACGCTAAATCCACGGTTGTAAGGAACGGAAGGATCATTGAGAAGGATCTCAATCCTTACATTGGTGAAAGGCCGATCAATGAGATTTCCGCTGTCGAACTGCTTGCTGTGCTGCGAAAGATGGAGAAGAGGGGGGCGGTGGAGACGGCGCATCGAGCGCGTGGTATTGCAGGAATGGTTTTCCGGTATGGAGTTCCCAGGATTTCCCAGACAGAGCTAACCTCTGTTGGGGGGCATTGGGAGACAGTCATGTCTGCAGGCAAGATCACCAGCAAGACCCGGCAAGCCTAAAAATTCATCGATGCGCATCGGGACGAGTTCAGTGTCCAGATGATGTGTCGTCTGCTTGGGGTTGCTCGAGCCGGCTACTGCGCATGGCGTGAACAACCGATTTCCGATCGAGCGCAAGAAGATGCGCGGTTGCTTCGCTTGATACGTGCGTCGTTTACCGTCAGCCACGGAATTTATGGCGCCCCCAAGGTGTTTCTCGACCTGAGGGAGCAAGGGGAGGCATGCAGCAAACATTAGGTTGCCCGCTTGATGCGGGTGAACGGATTACACGCGTTGCATAGCTATTACATACGGTACATCCCCGCTCCAGAACCTCATGTCTTGATCCCTAATTTTCTCCAATGTCAGTTCAGCGTATCGCGCCCGAACGAGGCGTGGGTGAAGGATATTACCTACATCCGCACGTGGCAGGGTTGGCTGTACCTGGCGGTTGTGCTGGATCTTTTCTCGCGCAGGATTGTTGGTTGGGCTGTCAGACCAACGATTGATCGAGAACTTGTTCTGGATACCGTGATGAAAGCCGTGCGCAGCCGACGGTAATCCCCCCGCAGATTAGCTGACGCCAAAAGTGGAATTTTCTCGTACCCTTTTGGCCCTGCGAGATCGAGAGGGCGACCTGCCGGAGGCCCCCGAGCCCGACCGCCCTGCGTCGAGCGCTGGTGGCAAGAACAGGTTCTTTGGCGGTGGACGCCGCGGCGGCTTCGGGGATCAGGACTGATGGCGATGCAGCACTCCACGGGCACTCCGACCGCGGCGGAAGCCGCGCGCATCGAAGCGGCGAAGGCTGGCCCGTGCATGGCTTGCCTGTCGCTGCTGCTGGCCGGGCTGCTGGACGCTGGGCTGGTCGTCTACGGCTGCGACTACAACCATGCCAAGAGCGGCAACGTGCGACGTGGGCACATGTTCGGCTACGCGCTCTGCACCTGGCACCACCGTCGGCACCCGATTGAGGGCAACACCTTCGCAACGATGCGGGAGGTGTACGGCCCGAGCCTGCTGGATGGCTCCCGTGTGTTCCACGAGACCTACGGCACCGATGACGACCTGATCGAGCAACAGACCTACGTGATTGAACAAAGGAGAGCGGCATGACCGACGTGCGCGAAATGCTGGGGGCGCGGTTCAACGCCAAGACCGCCCGCTTTGATGCTGGCCCTGGCGGCGGCAAGCCGACTTTCGAAGCCATCGACGTGGCTCACGCGCTCGGGCTGGTTCCGGCCGGCTTGGGCCGAGAGGTCCTTGAATGTTGCTACCTGGACGCGGAGGTGAGGCCTTCGCCGAAGCTGCGGGTCCACGTGCTGAATGCCGTGATGGGCGAGTGGCGCCGGCAGGAGGATGCCCTTGCCGCTGCAAAGCTGGAACTGGGCTTCTGTCAGGCCATGGCCGAGTTCGCGCGCTCGATGTCGTCCGAGTTGCGGACCAAGCTCGAGGAGGCCCAGGGCGCGTACGACAGTGCCAAGGCGCAGTGCTGGCCCCGCGACGCCGCGGCGATGCTTGCGCCGATCACCCTGGCAGCGCTGCAGGAAGTGGCCGGGTGTTCCGCATGCGATGCCTGCCATGGGTTCCCGATGGTCCCCTGCACGCGCTGCGGCGGTACCGGTTACGTGTCCTGGTCCGAGCGCACCCGCGCGACAGCCATTGGTCGCAGCAAAACCGTGTACCGAACCATCTGGGCGGCGATGTACAACTGGATCGTTGCGCTGCTTCGCAATGCTGAGCAGGAAGCCGCTGAAGTGATGAAACGCGCGCTGACCACGAGAGAAGTTGCGTAGCGAAATGGTCGGTTGAAGCCCGACCGCTTTGCGCTATAGCCTGTGTACATTCGGCAGATTGGCCCAATAGGGCCAAACCCGCCAGGAAGCCCCGCCCATGTGCGGGGCTTTTCATTTCAACCCCGATCACCACCGCGCCGAAATCCCCTCCGCTCGCCGTGAGGCGATTGGGGCCGGTGCCGCGCGCAAGCGCGTCAGTCCCGCCATGCCTGGCCTGTGCACCTAGGCAGCGGTGGTGATCGGTCCTTCTACGCCCGTCCACTCTCACCGGACCAATCATCGAGCCAGCCAGCCGGCTGCGGTGACGGGCACCTTTGCCACACAGGGGATTCACCCATGAGCACGAAGCAGGAGCCGCGCGGCGTCCGCAACAACAACCCGGGCAACATCGACCGCAGGGCCCAGGTGTGGCAGGGCGAGGACCGCAGCCCAGCAGCACTGGCGAGGGAGGAGCGCTTCTGCGTGTTCGATACGCCGCAGGCTGGCTTCCGCGCGCTGGCAAAGACCCTGCTCACGTATCAGAACAAGCACGGGCTGAGGACGGTCCGCGAGATGATCAACCGCTGGGCGCCGCCGGTGGAGAACCCCACCGAGGCGTACATCACCCAGGTGGCCCGGGAGGTCGGTGTGGGCAGCCGTGAGGTGGTGAACCTCAACAAGCAGGTACCGCTGCAGCGCATGGTGACGGCCATCGCCCGGCACGAGAACGGCGGCCTGTTCTGGGATGAGGCGGTGATCGAGGCTGGCGTGCGCCAGGCTCTCGCCTGATGGACGGTGATCCGAGCACCGCGCCCTGGTGGGCGGCCGGCGGTGCCTTCGCGCTGTGGCTGGTCCGGGAAATCTGGGGCGTCATCGCGAGCCGGAAGAAGGACCGCACCGAGACGGACGCCAACGTCACCCTGGTGGGCGGCCTGACAGAGCGCATTGATCGCCTTGAGCAGTCGCAGGCCCGGATGGACACGCAGCTGGACGAGGAGATCAAGCTGCGGCGTGAGGCCCAGGAGGAAGCGCACCGGTTGCGCATGCGAGTGCAGACGCTGGAAGGCCTGCTTCGCGGACTGGGGGCGGTAATCCCGCCCGAACCGCCGTGATGTACCTGGGCATAGGCCTGCTGGTCGGCCTGGCCGTCGGCGCGCTGGCGTACTGGCACGGCGACATCGGAATGGACCCATGACAGCCCTCGCGGGCGCGGAGGTTTGAATGAACGCACTTCAACGCCCCGGCTACGATGCTCTGTGGGGCTGGTTCGGGCTGAGTCGCGCATCTTGGCTCCCGCTGCCGCGCGTGCTGATGCATGAGATGCCGGACGACTGGCAGGCCCGGATGACGGTTCTGCTGGAGGAGTTCGACGCGGCGTTCAAGAACCTGCCTCGCTACGACGTGCAGATCCAGCTCAAGCAGAACGGCCGGTTTGTACCGATGCCGGGCTGGATCAGCTACAGGCACCCCGACCGGGCAACCATTGAAGGTTTCAGATGACCAGAGTGCACATCGTCGTCGGGCTGTTGCTGTTCCTGGCGGGGTTCTTCCTGGGCCGGGAGTGGCGTGACCGCAGTGCGGACATAGCCGCCGGCAAGCAGGAAGTGAAGCAGCTCAACAGCCAGGTGCAGGCCGAGCAGGGTGCTCGCGCGCTGGAACAGACCAAGGGTCAGGAGTTGGCCCAGATCGGAGCGAAGCATGAAGAAGACCGGGATGCGGCCGAGGCCGTCCCTGCTGCTGTTGTTGCTGACCTGCGTGCTGGCAACCTCCAGTTGCGGCGGCAGTGGGCAGCGTGTGAAACCAACCGTGTGTCCGAGTCCGCAGCCGGCGCCGCCGAACGTGATGCGCTCGCCGAGCTACGAGCAAAGGATCAGGGTGATCTTGTTCGAATCGGCCGAGAAGCCGACGACCAAATCAGAGCCTGCCAAGCGGTAGTGAGGTCCGATAGGAACCAGCCCTCGTCATGAGGGCTGGCGGTGATCGTTACGGGGCAGGGCAGGCTTCCGCTTTGCAGCGCTCATAGGCTGCATAGCATTGCTCATCGGTGAAAACGCCATTCTGCAGGCAACGGTTGAGTTGCACTTCGCACATGGAGCAGGGAGTCACCTGCGCGGTAGCGAAGCCGGATACGGCAACGAGCAGGAACAGTACGGTCTTCAAGGCCTTCTTGATCATCACGTCAGTCCTTTGCTTGCCCGGGATAGGGCAAGCCCGACGCTACATAGAGAAACGCACCCGTTCAATCTGCGCTGCCGCACGCGGTGAGTGCAGGTGATGGAGCGTGATTCAAAGGGGATGGAATTCATGGCGCCACATTGCAAGAGCCGTGCTCATCTGGCTCTCGGTCGGCTCAAGACTGGTGAATTGAACAAGACCGAGCAGGCCTATGCCGAGCGGCTGCGCGCGCTGGAGCATGCGGGGAAGATCCTCTGGCACAAGTTCGAGGGTCTGAAGCTGCGGCTCGCGGACAACACGTTCTACACGCCGGACTTTGCAGTGCTGGCTGCTGATGGCGTCATGGAGCTGCACGAGGTAAAGGGCTTCTGGCAGGACGATGCCAGGGCCAAGATCAAGATTGCCGCGGCGATGTACCCGTTCCGGTTCCTCGCCGTGAAGGTGAGGGCCAAGCGGGACGGCGGCGGCTGGGACGTGGAGGAATTCTGATGGACACGCTGAGAGCGGTTGACGAGCGACTGGAGCGTATCGAGAGGAGGCTGGATGCACTGCTCGCCGCGCTGGCCGACGACGCCCAGGACGATGAGCAGGTCCAATTGTCGTTGGATGGCGAGCCGTGTGGGGCCTCTCGCGATCAGAACAGGGGGCTGGGCTGATGCCTTCCTTCGCGCCTAAGCACAAGCCGATGCAGCGCATGGCACCTGTACACACACCACCTGTCGCTGAGCCGCAGCGATACGGGAATGGGAGAGGCGGCAGGCCATGGCGCAGGCTGCGTGACCGCATCCTCGTACGTGACCGCTACCTGTGCCAGTGCGGCGAGTGCCAGGCAGGTGGGCTGCCCCTGCTGGCCGATGAGGTCGATCACATCATCCCGATAGCGGAAGGCGGCACGGATGAGGAGAGCAACCTGCAGGCCATGAGCAGCGTCTGCCACGCAAAGAAGACGGCCGAGGAGGCTGGAAGGGGATCGCGGCGGAGAGTGGAGTCCGACTCCACCCGCTGACTGGCGAGCGGCGGAGATGCGAGGGGGCATGAGAACCGTTCTCAAACGCATCCCGGCATTCGTTCAGCTATGTGAAGATAAGAATGATTCTCATCCATACCCCGGGGGGAGGGGAAATTTTTTGAGGTCGTTCCCCCTCGGACACCGGCCGCCCAGTGGTTTTTTTGCACCGTCAATTCAGAAATTTCAGTTTTTGAGGTTCCGACATGGCCCGACCCCGTAAGCCGACATCGCTAAAGGTGGTGGCCGGGACCGACCGGCCCGACCGCGAGCCAGCAGCAGTAGCCGAGTTGCCGCTTGTCGATTCCGTGCCATCGCCGCCCGACTGGTTGCCGAACGGGCACGCGATCAAGGAGTGGAACCGGTTGGCCCCGATTCTCCACGCGAACAAGTTGCTGACTGAGGCGGGTCTGTCCGCCCTGGGCCAACTGTGTGCCCTGCATGGAAAGGTGGTGCAGCTCTACTCCGCCGGGGAGGCACCGGTTGCGTCGATGGTGGCGCAGCTGCGCGGGCTGATGAACGACTTCGGGCTGACCCCCGTTGCACAAGGGAAGGTGAGGCCGAATGGCGACACGGAAAAGCCGGGCAACAAGTTCGGGGCACTCGGCCAGCCCGGCACCAGGTGACTACGTAGATGTGGCGGTGGCCTATGCAACTGAGGCTGCAGCGAACAAGGGGAAGCGATTCGGACGGCTCATCCATCTTGCCGCAAAGCGGTTCCTCGGCGACCTGAAGCGCGCACAGAAGAATGGGGCTCCGTTCTACTTCTCGCGCGAGCATGCCAACCACGTCTGCAGCTGGATCGAGCTTCTACCGCACGTCGAGGGCAAGTGGGACACCCCCGAGATCAGATTGCATGCCTCGCACGTCTGGTTTCTCGTGCAGTTGTTCGGCTTCCGCAAGCCAGATGGGAATCGCCGGTTCACTTCGGCCCTATTCGCAGTGGCCCGCAAGAACGCGAAGTCCACGTTGGCCGCAGCGATCCTGTTGTACTGCGAGTGCTGCGAGAACGAGGAAGGCGCGCAGATCATCTCAGCGGCGACCACATTCTCCCAGGCATCGATCATCTTCAACGTTGCCAAGCGCATGGTTGAGAAGACGCCGGACCTGCGGGAGCAGTATGGGTTGGAGACGTGGGCCAAGTCGATCAGCCGCGTGGAGATCGGCGCGAGCTTCAAACCTGTGCACGCGAAGGCGAGCACGCAGGACGGCCTCAATCCGTCGCACGTTGGACTTGACGAGATCCATGCGCACAAGACGCCCGACCTACTGAACGTCCTACAGTCGGCAGCCGGTGCACGTGGTAACCCACTGTGGCTATTCACCACGACAGAGGGCTACACCAACCCTGGGCCATGGGCAGAGATCCGGCAGTTTGCCAAGCAGCTATTGGAGGGCGTCTTCGGCAACACCGCAGACCACTACCTGGTGCTGTTCTTCGCGGTGGACAAGAGCGACCGGGACTTTGACGAGTCCGCGTGGTTCAAAGCTAATCCGCTGATGGACGTAAACCCGAAGCTGCTGACCGCGATTCGCAAAGAGGCGGTCGAGGCCAAGGCCATGCCGTCGAAGCTGGCGGAGTTCCAGATCAAGCGGTTGAACCGGCCAGCATCACAGGCCAATGGTTTCATCCTGCTGCCGAAGTGGAACAAGTGCGCGGGTGTGGTGGATCTGGAGGAACTGAGAGACGTTCCGTGCTGGGGCGGGCTCGATCTTGCGAGCACAACCGACCTAACGTCCATGCGCCTGGTATGGCGCGTGGAGGACCGAATCCTTACCTGGGGACGCCGCTGGGTGCCTGCCGAGGCCGTAAAGAACCGAAGCGAGCGCGGAACTGTTCCGTATCAGGGGTGGGTTACAGCAGGGCACATTGAGCAGACCGAAGGCGAGGTGACCGACTATGCGGTGATCGAGCAAGCGGTACTCGAAGTGCACGATCGGTTCAACCTGCAGGCGATGGCCTTTGATAGGTGGAACGCAACTGAAATGGTCAGCCGCTTGGTCACTGCGAACGTTCCGATGGTGGAGTTCATCCAAGGAACGAAGTCGTATCACCCCGCTGTGCGGGAGCTCGAAATGGCATACGTCGCCGGCCGGCTGGTGCACACCGGTGATCCGGTGCTGTCCTGGTGCGCATCGAACTTGGTTATTCGTCGGGACCATAACTTAAACATGGCACCGGACAAGCGTAAGTCGCCGGAAAAGATCGATGACATCACAGCACTCCTGATGGCGATAGGCCTAAGTATCCCGGCGGACTGCAACGAGGACGGAAATATGGACGACTGGCTGAACGATCCCGTGAGGAATGCAAGGTGAAAAGAAACAAGCCGATAGCCGGAATCATGGGTCGAATCGCCGCGGCGATTGATGGATGGGTGCGTTCGTTCACGACGAGGGATGAAGAACTGTACGTGGACCGGGAGATGGTAAGCGAGTCAGGCGTTTCGGTCACTCCTCGCGCCGTGCTCCAAGTGGATGCAGTCTGGGCGTGTGTAAGGTTGATCTCCGAGACGATTGCGACACTTCCGCTGTCTATCTACGAGCGCACCAGCAGCGGTAAGCAGGTGGCTAGCAATCACCCGCTACATTTCGTCGTACATGACCAGCCGAACGCCGATTCGACGGCTGCGATCTTCTGGGAAGCCATGATCGTCGCCATGCTGTTGCGCGGCAACGCGCACGCGGAAAAGCTATATGCCGGGCAACGAGTCATCGGGCTGCAGTTCTTGGACCCGGGTAGGTTGACGGTGAATCAAGACGCCAATGGAAAAAGGGTCTACACCTACAAGCGCTCGAACGGGACGCCCCGAGTCATTCCCGCAGAGAGAATATGGCGGATACCCGGCTTCACGTTGGACGGCGATAACGGCGTTTCGGTGATTGCCTACGGCGCAAAGGTTTTCGGGAATGCAATCGCGGCCGATCGCGCAGCGGCGAGGACCTTCAAGAACGGTCTATTGCAGACGCTGTACTACAAGATCAATGCCTTTCTGAAGCCAGAGCAGCGCACCGAGTTCAAGAAGAACCTACTTGGGGCGATTGAACGCGGCGAGACGCCGCTGCTGGAGGGCGGCACCGAGGCTGGAACGCTCGGCATCAACCCGGCTGATGCCCAGCTCCTCGAATCGAGGTCATTCGCTGTTGAGTCGATATGCCGTTGGTTCCGAGTGCCTCCATGGATGGTTGGACACACCGAGAAATCGACCAGTTGGGGCACAGGCATCGAGCAACAGATGATTGGCTTCCTGACATTCACACTTGGGCCCTGGCTTCGCCGGATTGAACAGGCCATCAGCAAGGACCTGATGACGCCTGCTGAGCGGATCAAGTTCTACCCGAAATTCACGGTTGAGGGCCTGCTTCGTGCGGATAGCGCTGGCCGCGCCGCGTTCTACGGTGTGATGGTGGATAAGGGCATTCTCACCCGCGATGAGGTCCGAGAGCTGGAGGACCGAGCGCCGATGGGCGGCAATGCCGCTGCGCTGACCGTGCAATCCGCCATGACCACACTGGACAGCGTTGGCCACGCGTCCGATGTAAACAAAGCCAGGGCCGCTCTCCGCACGCTCCTGGGCTTCTCAGAAGACAAGAAGGACTGACCATATGACGATCAAGACACTGCCGGGTGTGCCGGAGGGTCGCCCATGCGCCGCTGTCAGCAGCCAGATCCAGCCGCGCGCCCTTGACCGCTGGGAGGCTGGCGTCAGGGCGGCCTCCGACACCGATGCGGAACGATCCATCAGCATCTACGACGTGATCGGCTACGACTACTGGACCGGCGAAGGCGTGACCGCCAAGCGCATCGCGGCATCCCTGCGCGGGATGGGGAAAGGGCCGGTCACGGTCAACATCAACAGCCCGGGCGGCGACATGTTTGAGGGCCTGGCGATCTACAACCTCCTGCGCGAGCACGACGGCGAGGTCACGGTGAAGGTGCTGGGCTTGGCGGCATCGGCTGCGTCTGTCATCGCCATGGCCGGTGACACGGTCCAGATCGCACGCGCCGGCTTCCTGATGATCCACAACGCATGGGTGGTTGCTGTTGGGAATCGTCATGACCTTGCCGACGTGGCCGCAACGCTCAAGCCATTCGACGAGGCGATGGCCAGCATCTACGCGGCGCGTACCGGTGCCGAGCAGAGGGCGATGTCCAAGTTGATGGATGCCGAGACATGGATCGGCGGTGCCTCCGCTGTGGAGGACGGCTTTGCCGACGAGCTGCTCGCCTCTGACCAGGTGGAGAAGGGCGCCAGCAAGGAGAACGCCTCAGCAGTTCGCCGCGTGGAGGCGGGCTTGCGCGCTACCGGAATGCCGAAGTCCGAAGCCATGCGTTTGATCAGTGAAATCAAGTCCAGCCGGGGCGAGCCCGCTGGCAGCGGTGAGGGTGATCCCACCGATAACGGCCGCAAGGCCATCCGTGTGCAGGCAGAGCCTCTGCCGCGCCTTTCGTTCAACCTCCCGAACTAGGAGCAATACCCAATGAAGTCCATGAAGCTCTCCGCTACCTTTTACCTGGTCGTTCTCGCCATCGCCTCAGCGATTCCGTTGATGGTTGGTGCATCCACGAGCCTGACTCTGCCGGTGATCGGCATGAGCCTGCTGGGGAGCGCCGGTGTGATTGTCCTGGCGTCCATGCTGATCAAGCCCAGTGCAAGCCGACAGTTCCGTTGCCATTCGCAGTTCGGTGATGTCGGCGAGGATGTTGAAAAGCAGTACAAGCAGGTCAGCGCCGACCTCAAGACGGTAGGTGACCAGCTGAAGTCCTACGCGGAGGTTGCTGCGAAGAACTCCGAGTTGTCGTCCGAAACCCGGGCCAAGGTCGACGAAATGCTGACCAAGCAGGGTGAGCTGCAGGCCAACCTGCAGGCGGCTGAGCAGAAATTGGCCAAGATCGAGGCCAATGGTGCCGGCGGTGACGTGCAGCACCAGTCCTTCGGCCAGCTGTTCGTCAACGGCGAAGAGTTCCAGGCCTTCGCAGGCAGGACCACCCCGCGTGGCCGTGTCGACATGACCTTCAGTGCTGCGATCACGTCGGTCACCACGGACACCGATGGCGCGGCAGGTGATCTGGTCACCAGTACCCGACTGCCGGGCATCATCGCGCCGCCGGATCGTCGTCTGACGGTACGCGACCTGATCACCCCGGGTCGCATGGATGGCAACGCGCTGGAGTACGTGAAGGAGACCGGCTTCACCAACAATGCGGCGCCGGTAGCCGAGGGCGCGAAGAAGCCGGAGTCCAGCCTGAAGTTCGATCTGGTGAGCACCACTGCCAAGGTGATTGCGCACACCATGAAGGCATCGCGCCAGATCCTCAGCGATTCCTCGCAGCTGGCCAGCTACATCGACGGTCGCCTGCGCTATGGCTTGGCCTTCAAGGAAGAGCAGCAGTTGCTCAACGGCGATGGCACCGGGCAGAACCTGTTGGGCATCATCCCGCAGGCCACTGCTTACGTTGATCCGATCGCCCTGGCCGACGCAACCGTGATCGACAAGATCCGCCTGGCCATGCTGCAGGCCCAGTTGGCAGAGTTCCCGGCCAGCGGCATCGTGATGAACCCGATCGACTGGGCGCGTGTGGAGCTGGAGAAGGACACCACCGGCCGATACATCATCGGCAACCCGCAGGGCGTCATCGGCGCCACCTTGTGGAACCTGCCGGTGGTGACCACCCAGGCCATTGCCGAGGACAAGTTCCTTACCGGCGCCTTCCGCTTGGGCGCCCAGGTCTTCGACCGCTGGCAGGCGCGCGTCGAAGTGGCCACCGAGAACGAGGACGACTTCGTCAAGAACCTGGTGACCATCCTGGCTGAAGAGCGCCTGGCCCTGGCCGTGTACCGCCCGGAAGCCTTCATCTACGGCGACCTGGGCAACGTCGTCTAATCCGTCGTTCCAGAGCAACCCGGCCTGCCACCGCGCAGGCCGGGTTTGGAGAGGATCATGCTAATCAAGTTCAAAGAGCCCGACCCGCGGGCCGGCACCACCGTGCGGATGGACAGCAGCCGCGGGCAGCACTTCATCAACACGGGCGCCGCCGACGCCGTGAGCGAGCAGCCCCAAACAGAGCTTCCGGAGCCGCTGCTGGAAGAAGCCACCGTCGCTGAAGCGGCCGAGGAAGCCGACGCCGTCAGCGGGCAACCCGCGGGCAGAAAGACCCGCAAAGGCCAAGCCAGGGCCTGACCATGGAGCTGATCACCCTTGAACAGGCGCGCACGCACTGCAGGATCGATTCGGAAGACGACACGATGCTGGAGCTGTACGGCAGCGCATCAGAAGAGGCGGCGCAGCAGTTCCTCAATCGCCGAGTGTTCCCAGATGCCGACACCATGGCCGCCGCCGTTCTCGACGGCACTGCTGGCATCGATCCCATCCTCGTCAATGACTCGATCAAGGCCGCTGTGCTCCTGATGCTCGGCCACCTATACCGAACGCGGGAAGACGTACAAGGGAGTGGTGGGGCGACAGTGCAGGTACCGATGGGGGCGCACAGTTTGCTCTGGCCGTACCGCATCGGCTTGGGGGTCTAATGAGCATCGGAGCCGGAGAGCTGCGTCATCGCGTACTAATCCAGCAGCAGGTGACGACCCGAGACGATGACGGCGTGTCGTATACCACCTGGGCCGACGTGGCCATGGTGTGGGCCGCCGTTGAGCCGCTGTCGGCGCGTGAGTTCATCCAGTCCGGGCAGACGCAGGCGGCGGTCACGGCGCGCATCACGATCCGGTACCGCGCCGGGCTGCAGGCTTCGATGCGCATCCTGCACCGCAGCCAGGTCTACAACATCGCCGGCCTTCTGCCCGATGAGGTGTCTGGCCTGGAGTACATCACAATCCCGGTGTCAGGCGGCGTCAATGAGGGGCAATAGCCATGGATGTTGGCCGTGTAGAGATCAGGGGGGCAGACGAGATTCAGCGCCTACTGAAGAATCTTCCCACCGAGGTCGTGAGCAAGCGTGGCGGTCCGGTGAAACTTGCCCTTGCGAAGGGCGCAAGGTTCATCAGGGATCGCGAGAGAGAGGCCCTGCGCTCGGTCCTGGTGGAGGGCGAACAGTCCACTGGCCTGCTGGAGGAGAACATCATCGCAAGTCGCGGCAAGCCACCCAGCGGCGGCAACGGCGAGCGTTACCTCGTCAGGGTCAAGCGGAAGATGTATCCAGGGCGGAAGGGTCAGCGCGTGAGTACGTTGAAGTCGGCGCAGATCAAGGAATACGGCTCCTCGAAACAGGCCTCCGCCTCGTTCATTCGTCGCACCGTGCGAACCCATGGGGGGCAGGCCATCACCATCATTGTCGAGGATCTCAAGGCCCGCCTTGATCGTATCGTCAAGAAGCTTGCAAGCAGCGGAGGTGCCGGCTGATGTTCCCGAAGATCTACAGGACGATTCACACCCCTGCCGTCGCTGCCATCGTTGCGGACAGGATTGGAAGGCATGGCGAGATTGGACCGACAACGGACAAGCGATACATCACCTGGCAGATCATCGGTGATGACCCGCAGTTGCAGCTCAGTGGCAATCCATGCACCAACTTCACGGCAGTGCAGATTGACTGCTATCACGACGAGGATGCTGGCGCGGAAGCCTTGGCAGTCGCGGTGCGGACCGCGCTCAACGCCGCTCGTATCGCAAACCGCGTTGTCATTGATGGCCGCGACACAGATACCCGTCTGTACCGGGTAGGCCTACAGGCCGACTTCATCGGGCTTTAGCTCGAACCACAACCCGCAGTGAGCCGCCCTTTGGCGGCTTTTTTTATGCCCGGAGGAGGGCTAAGCAATGGCCGAAACCGACGAAACCGTACTCACCCAAGGGACGGAGCTTTTCTTCGTTGACACGATCACCACGCCGGGAACTCCGCGCCTGGTCAAACTGAACTGCCCCACGGGCATCACCGGCATGGGCGGCGGCGCACCGTCGCAGATCAGCACCACGTGCCTGGGCAACAAGGTGGGTGAAACCTCCAAGCCCGGCCTCAACCAGGTGGCGTCCCTGTCCGTCCCCTACAACTTCAAGCCTACCCGCATCTCCCATCGCCTGCTGACGAAGATGCAGGAATCAAAGCAGGTCTTCCACTGGATGGCCTGCCTTTCCGATGGCGTCGATCCCCCGGAGCTGGAGGCGGATGGGACGCTCACCGCTCCTGAAGGCCGCACGTCCATCGAGTTCGATGCGTACGTGGCAACCAACACCCTGGACATCGCCACCAACGAGATCGTGCGTGGCACCGCAAGCCTGACCCAGCAGGCAGAAGGCCAGGTATTCCACTGGAACGGCGGGGCAGTCAACAACGCCGACCTGGTGCCGCCGCCCGGCCCGTAATAGACACCATCCGCGCCGGCTCCCAGCGGTGGGCCGGCGCTACTGAGGAACAACATGCAGAACATTCCCGCATCCATGTTCGTCTCTGACGAGATCCACAAGCACCCGATCAAGCTGCCTGACGGGTCCAGCCATGAGTTCAACTTCCGCGAGCTGCCGAGCATCGACTTTCGCCGCATCATCCAGATTGAGGCGAGCAAGGATGCCGAGGAGCGCGCGTCCGCGTGGGCACTCGCGATCTCGCTTTCCATCGTTGACGACGCCGGAGAGCGCGTTCTGACGATGGAGCAGGCTGCAAAGCTGAAACCGTCCGTATCGGTTGCGATGTGGGCCGTCATTACCGAACTGAACAAGTTCTCGGGAAAAGCTCCTTCGTCGGTCGAGGCGGCGAATGGTTCCGATACCAGCTCGCATTGAGCCTTGGGAAAACCCTCGGGGAGATCGATGCCATGCCGCAACGCGAGTTGCACGGGTGGCGTGAGTTCTTCGTTCTTTACCCATTCGATGACCACCACCGCTTCCACAAGCCGGCTGCATTGCTTGCGGCGGTGTTTGGCGGGAACTACGACAACAGCATCGCCTTCCTCTCGCCACGTCCAAATCGCGTGAATGAGGCGGATGCCCGCACCCTTGCCGCGTTCGGCATAAAGACCCAGTAGGAGGCCAACGATGGCAACTGCAGGCTCAATCGTCATTGATTTGCTGATGCGAACCGGCTCCTTCGTGACCGATTCGGAGCGTGCAGAGAAGGCGGTCAAGAAGCTCCAGAAGGCCGCAAAGGAGATGGGGGCGGTTCTTGGCGCCGGACTGGCGACCGCCGCAACCTCGTTGACCATGCTGGTCAAGTCATCCATCGACACAATGGATGAGATGAGCAAGACCGCCAAGGTCTTGAACATGGGGACGGAGGACTTCTCCAAGCTGGCGTACGCCGCAAGCTTCGCGGATCTCTCCGTCCAGGATCTGCAGACGACTATCGGACGCCTGACCAAGGCGCAGGCCGAGGCGCTGGACCCGAGCAGCAAGCAGGCAAAGCTCTTCGATGCGCTGGGCATCAGCATCAAGGACGCCAATGGCAAGCTTCGCCCGACCATCGATCTCCTCTACGATTTCGCTGATGCCTACAAGGCGCAGAAGGGGTCTCAGGAAGTCGTTGCGGCGGGAATGTCGATCTTCGGCAAGAGTTTCCAGAGCCTGATCGACCTGTTGAAGGATGGCTCGCAGGGATTGCGGGATGCCGGCGCTGAGGCCGAAGCGTTCGGCCAGGTCGTCTCCGGTACTGCGGGCACCAATGCGGAGGAGTTCAACGACAACTTGGCGCGGATGAAGATCTTCGTCCAGGGCGTCGGGAACGCCGTCGCTGCCGACCTGCTGCCAGACCTGTTGAGCATGTCCGGCCAGTTCCTGGACGGCGCGCAGAATGGGGAAAAGCTCAACGAGGTGGCCGGCAAGATCGCCGATGGCTTGCGCGTCATCGGCACAGGTGCGAGCTACGTTGCCAAGGCCTTCGAAGTGGCCGGCACGGCCATTGCAGCAACGCTGGCGACGGCGCATGGCGGACTTCTGGTCCTGCAGGGGGAGTTCAAGCAGGGCTTCGAGATGTTCGGTATGGGCCAACAGGGCCTGATCGATTCGTTCAGGAGTGGGAGCGGTGGCGGTAAGCGAGCTGCCACGCAGCCGGCTGACGCCACGGGAATGGCCGCTGAGGCCATGTCGTTCCTCAAGGGCGTGCAGGGGCAGGCGGACGCAGAGAACCGCGCCAAGGAGGTAGAGGACGCGCTGCGGAAGCTGCTTGCCGGTGGGGAGGGTGGCACAGGCGGCGGCAAGTCCGGCGGCGGCGGGCAGAAGAGCCAGACCGATGAACTCGCCCGCGCGTACGAGCGGATTAACGCTCAACTGGATGAGCAGATTGCGCTGCATGGGAAGGTGGGTGCGGCTGCCAAACTCGACTACGACCTGACGGCAGGTGCGCTGAAAGGATTGTCTGACGCGGAGAAGGAAAGCCTGCGCCAGAAGCAGGCCACCATGGACCTGATGGACCAGCGCAAGGCTGCAGACGAACGAGCCCGCAAGGAGCTTGAGGAGCAGCGGGAGGCCGAGGAGGACCGCAAAAAGGCGTTCAAGGAGCAGAAGGACGACCTTGAGTTTGAGCTGAGCATCTTGTCGCTGACGAACAAGGAGCGCGAGAAGGCCATCGAACTCCGATACCTGGGTGCTGAGGCCACCGAAGAGGAAAGGAATGCTATTGGGCGACTGTCGGATTTCCTCTATGACCAGTCCAAGGCAATGGGGGATCTGGTTGGCCTGCAGGATCAAATGCGTGGCGCGTTCGCGGATAACTTCTACGACCTGGTGAAGGGTGCGGCGAGCGCGAAGGATGCCGTAACGGACTTCTTCGACTCGGTGGCGAGCAACATCTTGAAGATGATCGCAAACAACTTCGCCGCGTCCCTGTTCGGAGAGCAGGGCCAGAACGGTGGCGGACTCCTGGGTGGGCTGATGTCGAAGATGTTCAGCGGCATGTCCGGTGGCGGAGGTGGCGCTTCGGGCGGTGGCTTCCTGTCAACGCTGATGTCCGGTGCTGCAAGTCTGTTCGGTGGCGCAAAGGCAACTGGCGGTGACGTTCTGTCGGGCCGTGGGTACTGGGTCGGCGAAGAAGGGCCGGAGTGGTTCGCGCCGCGAGGCACAGGGACCATCGTCCCGACCGCGGCGGCTATGGCTTCGGCGAGGGGCGGCAGGCAGGTCGTGCAGAACTTGAATGTCACCGTCGCCGGGAAGCCTGATCGCAGGACGCCCATGCAAATCGCCCGTGAAGTCGGCAGGGAGTCATCAAGAGCTATGGCGAGGAATGGCCGATGAGTGGGTTCATTGATACGAGGCTGCCCGAGTGTGTCGCCTATGGCTTCCAAGGTGGCCCGGAGTGGAATACCGCCATTGTCGAACTGGACAACGGCGGCGAAGTGCGAAACGGGCAATGGCGGTATCCACGAATGCGGTACAGCGCCGCATTCAACAACCTGTCCGCGGCCGGGCAGCGGGAAGTGATGGCTGCTTTCTACGCGGCGCGTGGACGGCTCTACGCATTCCGCTTCAACGATCCCCTGGACAACGTTGCCAAAGCGGAGCCCATCGCCCCAGCTATCGGAACGACGGATGCAGTGCAGCTGACCCGGACATACCGACTCGGCCCGGAATCGGCAACACGGCGCATCCAGGCAATCGTCACTGCGGTTATTCGCAACTCTGCGGGAACCGCCGTGGCGGGATCTCTGGATGCTGGGAAGGGGCTTTTCGTCCCTGCTTTGGCATGGGCGGACGACGATTACACGTGGTCTGGGGAGTTCGACGTTTGGGTCCGGTTTGATAGCGACCACAACGCCTTCACTCTCGGCGACCTGGATGCCCATAGCGCGGACATCGAGCTGGTGGAGGTGCGCCGATGAAGCAAATCCCGATCCTGCTGCAGGAGCATCTCCGCGAGCCTGCAACCACCTGGTGTTTCCTCCTGCGTGTCGCCTGCGTGGGCCGTTGGGAAGGGGTGGTGTTTGGGTTCACGACGTTGGATGTTGATCTCTCCTATGACGATGGTGCGGGGCTCATCGCCTACCGGGCAGAAAACGGCTTCAAGCCTGAGCGCATCCAATCGGCCGCAGACTTTGGTGTAGACAACACCGACCTGATGGGATGGGTGGCCGCGACCGGCATCACCGTCGAGGAGGTGTCGGCCGGCCTGCTGGACTATGCGGAGGTGACGGTCTACCGGGTCAACTACATGGACCTTTCGCAGGGGCATGAAGTTGTCATGTTCGGAACCTGCGGGCAGACCAAGTGCCATGGCAACGCCTGGGTGACCGAGTACCGGTCGCTAATGCAGCAGGCCAAGCAGACCATCAGCACGGTGTACTCGCTGACCTGCAGAGCCGGCTACGGCGACGAGCGTTGCGGCATGCGGTTCGTCTGGACGGACGGCGTTGTCACGACGGAGGGCGATGACCCCGACCGGGTATTCACTGCGAGTGGGTTGGCCGGGGCTGCAGGGTTCTATGACCTTGGGATCATCCAGTGGCTCACCGGGTCAAACGTCGGGCTGGAAAGCGAGGTGTTCAGCTTCGAAGCTGGTGGCCGCATCCGCCTTGCACTACCGGCTGGCTTCGACATCGGGGCTGGCGACACCTTCCGCATCCGGCAGGACTGCGACAAGACATTCGCCACGTGCAAGCAGAAGGGCAACGTCCTGAACTTCCGTGGCGAGCACCTTACCCCCGTATCGGACACGTCCCTTTCCGTGCCTGGTGCCTACGTTCGCTCGGTGGATGCCGCATGACAAACCCAATCGAGAAGGCGCGGGCGCTCATCGGCGTGCCGTGGTGCCACCAGGGCCGGAACCCCGAAATCGGCATCGATTGCGCCGGTCTGCTGATCCTTGCCTTTGACGTGCAGAGCCCCACGCCAAGCTACGGGCGCAATCCGTGTCGTGGGCTCCTTGAGGCGACGATGGAGGGGCTGCTGGGGGCTCCGCTGGAGGAGGGGGCCGAGATGCGCCCTGGAGACGCCGTAGCGGTGGCCTACGGCGGGCCGATCCGGCATTGCGGCCTGATCGCCGATGACATCCATGGCGGGCTTTCGTTGATCCACACGGACAGCATCCTGGGGCGTGTTACAGAGCACCCTCTGGATGAGAAGTGGCTGCGGCGAATCCGCCGCATATACAGGCGGGGTGCCCGGTGAGCGGATCAACTATCGGTGGTGTCGTTGGTGGTGTAGCTGGCGGAATCATTGGGTTCTACGCTGGCAACCCAGTAATGGGTGCACAGATCGGATTCTCGATTGGTTCTGCCATTGGCGGATATGTTGACCCCGTACAGGTGAAAGGCCCGCGTCTCACCGACGCAATGAGCCAGACTTCGACGGTCGGCGGCGTAATCCCATTCGGATACGGGCGATACGTGACAGGCGGAAACATCATCTGGTGCGACCGCCTGATTGAGCACGTCAAGCGCCAGCGGCAAGGAAAGGGCGCAAGTTCGAAGACCACGACCTACACGTACACCCGCAGCTATGCGGTCGGAGTCTGCCAAGGCGAGATCTTCGGCTTCCACTGGATCAAGCGGAACGGGAAGAAGGTCTACACGTCCGATCCAGCCGCCACCGCCGAGGAGAAGGCTTACAGCGCCAAGTGGCTGGGGAAGGTCACCCTCTATCGTGGCGGCGAGTCGCAAATGCCCGACTCAACCATCGTGGCGGTAGAGGGGGCCGGGAATGTCTCTCCGTTCCGTGGGCTTGCGTACATCGTTGTCGAGAACGACGACCTCACGGACCTGTCGGGCGCTGTTCCGCAGTATGAGTTTTGCGTCATTGCTACGCCGCCAGAGGCCTATCTAACGAGCAAGCCATACCCGCAACTTACCGGCGAATCGCAGTCGTATGAAGTGAGTCCGCTTGGAATGTCGCTGCGGTCGATGGTTGTTGATGGAGGAGCCTACAGTGAGGCTTCAAGCTATGAGGTTACTCCTGGCGAGATCAAGCTGAAGGATAGCTATAACGCCACGTACATGGATGACGAAGTGGTCGCCGTGAACGCCGCGCCACATGAGCTGGTGTTGGTGCGCGTCTTGGTATCCATTGATGCAGGTCAAAGTGAGTCGGTTGGCGTGCATGCAGATCCGCAGTTGATAGAGCTGAAGTCGGCGCTGGTAACCATCGCTGGACTTGCGAATGAATCGACAACTGTCAGAGTAGAACCCATAGGAATATCGCTAACATGAACTCACCGATCGCACTACTGAAGCTCGCCGTATCAAGCAAGTACAAGCTCATCGCCAGAAGGATGGATGAGGCAGTGTCTGCGGAGAGCGGATGGAGCGACAACATAATCACGACGCATGGAGATAATCAGTTCTTTGCGCTGATGGGCGGAAGTCTTTCCGCCTATGGCCCGGTTCGCCCAAAGATCGTCGTTGGTACTGGTTCGTCGGCGCCGGTCAAGGGCGACACTGCCCTCGCTGCGTTCCGCGCTGGCGCTGCCTGGGACACTGTTCAATCCGGGGCCGACAGCACAAGCACAATTTCCTACGACGACGATTACGTCTACTGCGAAATCTCGATGCGTCAGCGACTCCCTCAAGGAGCCGCTTCGGGGAACATCTCAGAAGTTGGCTGCGTATGGGACACGAATGTGGCCGCTCCAACTGCCGCGTCGCTGCTGTCATCGCGGGCCCTTGTAAGGGATTCGGGCGGAAATCCGACGAGTGTTCCGGTTCTGCCAGATGAGTTCCTTGACGTGATCTGGAGGCTTCGCGTTGCATTCCCGCGCAAGGTTGCCTCCACTGTCCCGCGAAACATCAAGGGCGTAGTTGGAAACTCCAATTGCGTAGTGAAGGCGGCCGCAATGACGACCCAGGCGCGCAATGGAGATGGATTCTCACTCACCTCCACGCCGAACGCGATTGGTGGTTCGGACGGAATAGGGTTCCCTACGAACGGCCCTGCAACGCCTTACAAGTCGGCAGGAGAGCCGGACAACTCAGCAGCCACGCCTCCTGCTGGAAGCACCGCTGGCAGCAATGCAAGCTCTTCCACTCTCGCTAACTACACGACTGGAAGCCTCTATCGAGATATGACCTTCACTTGGGGGCTGAGCGCCGGAAACATCGCTGACATCAATTGCTTCAAGGTGAACTTCGGCCTCGGCACGTTGTGGCTGTACCTCACCGATGGGTACAAGTTCACCAAAACCAATCAGGACCAGATGTCAATCACGATAAGGTTCACATTCTAATGATCCCTGGAAACCTGCTTTCAACCAATGCAGTGATCAGCGGGTTCTCGTTCCCGGTAAAAGGCCCGTCGTCGGAAGACAAGGCGATTGCGTATGAGCTGGGAGGGGTTGCGTTGAATGACCCCTCCCAAGGGCTCGCGGTGAAGCTCTGGACGGCCAGGCTTGAGATCGACAAGGAGACTGGCGTTGGGAGCGTCTACGTTCAGGCCACCGCCGTGGTCAAGACGCTTCTCTTCTCAGGCATGGGGATCGATGAGATCGATGTCTGCTTTGACCAGAATATGAATCCGTTCGTTGCTTACATGCAGAACGGGCAAGGCAGGTTCTATTGGTACAACCCGGTGATCGGGGGTATGGATCACACTGACCTGCCGGCAGGATGCTATGACCTTCGGTGCAGCCTTGACGAGAAGCGGCCTTTCAACATCGCCGAGTCTGACATCGTTCTGAGCTACATCCGGGCGGGCAATCTCTGCATGCGCTACCAGCGAGATAGGTTCACGGTTGAGTACGTGCTTCGTGACGACCTTGGGCCTTCCGTGCGGCTGGTGAGCATGGCGATGAATCGCGGTTCGCGTATGCAGTGGAGGTTGCGGAACTACCGCAGGACGGATGACCCTGGCGCGCTCCAGGCAGCTGACCCGTTCGTTGCGGACGTGATCGATGACCTCTATCGAAGGTCGGGTGTCTCGGTTCAAAGCATCGACACGAGCGGGTTGTTTGGCACGACCACTGAGGGTTTCAAGGTCGCAAGCGAGGGCGGGGCGGACGTGATGGTCCAGTCCTTGCAGGCGGCGTTCTTCTTCGACCCGGCCGAGTCGGACAAGAAGCTCAGGGCAGTCCTGCGTGGGGGTGATCCGGCGCTGTACATCGGCAGCGATGCCCTAGTGGCGCGTGACGATGATGCGCTCACTATCGACCGCGTTCAGGAGGCGGAGCTGCTGCGCAAGGTGAACGTGACGATGGTGGATAGCTCCATCGACTACACGACCAACAAGCAGACGGCAGAGCGGCGCAGCACGACCGTTAACGCGAAGGCTGAATCCTCGATTGAGATCCCGCTTACCGCATCGCCAGATTTCCACGCCACTGTCGCCATGCGGCGGCTCAACGTTGCGTGGGGCGAAATGGAGACGTACGAATTTGAGCTGCCCATCGCGTACAGCGCGTTGGTCCCTACGGATGTGATCGTCCTCACCGACAAGCGCGGCAAGGCGCACCGGATGCGCATCATGGAGATCGAGGAGGACGGAGGAACGCTCATCGTCAAGGCGTCCAAGGATTCCCCATGGATCTACGACGCCAACGCGGTGGGCGTGAGGGCGGAACCGCCTACGTCCACTACCCCGGGGCTTGTCGGCGACACCATTGTGGCAGTTCTGGATATTCCGGTGCTGCGTGACCAGGACGATGAGCTGGGCTACTACGTCGGCGCGCGTGGCACTGGTCGGGGCTGGCGCGGGGCGGAAATCCAGATGAGCACGGATGGGGGCGTGAGCGTTGGACAGTCCCTTCAGGTGGACGTGCCGGCAGTCATCGGTGTGACCGCTTCGGACCTGCTGCAGGAAGTGGGCTCCGAGTACCTGTCGCAACAGCGTCTCACTGTCGTTGTTCCTGAGCAACTGGAGTCCATCGACTACGAGCAGTTGCTGCGCTACGGGAACAAAGCGGCAATCCGGCGCGCAGATGGCAGCTGGGAGGTTCTGCAATTCCAGACTTCAACCCAGCTCAGCGAATCCACGTTTGAGCTGTCGGGGCTGGTTCGCGGAAGGTACGCCACTGCGCCGCTCGCCGTGCCTGCGGGCTCGATGTTCGTCCTGGTCGATGACTCCCTCGTGTTCGTGCAAGTTCAGCAGTGGATGACCGGAACGACGATCTCCTATCGCGGCGTGAGCTACGGTCAGGACAGCGATGAGGCCGATTGGTCATCCTTCGCCGTCGATGAGCCGCAGAGCCAGCAGGAGTGGCCTGTTCACTACGTCAGGGCCGTGAGGAACGGTTCGAACGCCGTAACCGTCAGCTGGATTGGCCGTGGCCGGCTCGGCGTCGAAACCGCCCCGCGTCAAAGCAAGTATTTCGCCGGCTACCGGGTGACCTATAGCGACGGCTTCACGGCCGACGTGACCAGTACAACCCACACCCGCGCCAGCACGCCAAGCGGCGTGACGGTCACCGTGGCCGCCATCAACACCATTACCGGGCCAGGCCCGGCAAGCGAGGCTATCCCAACATGAGTACCCCGAACCTTGGGCTTGAGCTTGTCCCGTCCAACTCCCTGCAGCCCTCCGTCCCGATTAACGACACGCTGCAGGCGATCGATGCCCTCCTGCAGCTGGCGGTGGTCGATAAAGACCTGGCGGCGCCGCCTACAACAGTGGAATCCGATTCCGGTAAGCGGTGGATCATTGGTCCAGCCGCTACGGGGGCATGGACGGGGAAGTCCGGCCAGGTTGCCCTCTGCACCGGGGCGACCCTGTGGCGCTTCCTGGAGCCGCGCGATGGCTGGGAGGCGGTTGTTCTCGATGAGGGGGCGCTTGGCACCCGGTATCGGTACATCGGCGGGGCCTGGTCAGCCGTGTGAAAGTTGAGGGAGTGGGCGGGCTAGCCTACCATCGCATTTCACCAATGGATTGATGGGGGCGGTATGCGTATTGGATTGGCGTTGGCGGCAATGCTGGCGGTCAGCGGGTGCACGACCATGCAGTACACCGCCAATGCGCCTGCCGGTGCTGTTGATGATGGAGTCCGCGTTCTTTATCAGTACCCCGAGGGCGAGAAGTACCAGAATCTTGGGTTGATTGACTTCGACTTCTACAAGCCTGGATGGCGTGAGCCCACTGTGACCGATGCGCTGCCCGACCTGAAAGCAAAGGTTCGCTCTGTTGGTGGGAACGCACTGATCGTCAGAAATCAGCGCGTGGGTCACCTCAACAATCGGTCCATGAACATTTCTGCAGAAGTTCTGAAGGTGGACTGGGCCGCACAGCCATAGTCATCCGGATCGCACGGTTACACCTTACCGTGCAGCGATGCCTCGGGCTGCACGCCCATGTGGACGAGCCATGCGGCGATCATTTCGATGATCGCGCTGTCGTCCTCTGGGTAGCTGTCGATCAGCCGGGCTTCGACCGCGTCGCAGATGTCCCAGAACGCCGGTGTGTCGCCATGCTCCTGGAAGGCGTGGGCCAGTTCTCCGTACGCCAGCTCATAGTCACCGCGGCGGCTACTCATGGGCGGCTCCGGTTTCGACCATGCCGGCGTCCCGGATGATCGCCTCCACACGGTCGTGAAAGTGCGCGAGATCGGCCGCATCGACCTCCTGCTCCAGCGCCTCGGCCTCGCCGGCCAGCTCCTCGGCCTGGTCTCCGGGCGGGCTGGACTTTGCGATAACGGCCGCGCGGGCCTTCAGGCCCTCCAGGGCTGCGTCGAGTTCGGGGCGGGAAAGCTTGGTGTTCATGCACAGATCCTAGGCCCCGCGGGCGTTATGCTCGGGTCAAAGGAGATGACCCATGTGTTATTCCGCTCAGATCGAAGCCGACTACATGAGGCTGCTGCGGGCCTTTGGCCCTGTGCTGTCGCTCGAAGAGTTCACGCGGCTCTGGCTGCGGGACGCCGGCAAGGAGAGGCGTCGCATCCCCAAAGCGCTTGTCGACCAGGTCGGGCCGCTGCTTCCGGCGACCGCCCAGGCCACCTTCGCGGCCGCCGCGGCCGGCGACGAGGCGGCCTGGCAGGAGGAGCTGTTCAAGCAAAGCCGGCGGGTCGCCGACGCTGAGCGCAAGCTCGCGCTGAAGTTCACGAAGACCGCCGAGAAGGACCTCACTATCGGCCGGCGGAAGGTTGACCAGCTCAAGGGCTGGCTGGGGGACCTGCATCGACAGAAGTTGGCGTCCCGGGACTGGCGCTTTTTCCCGCAGTGGTGGGCACCGGTGCTCGTCCGGGAGGGCGATGGCTACGCAATCAAGCCGATGCGATACCAGCTTCGGAAGCCGGGGATGCCGGCCAGCTC
The DNA here is from genome assembly GCF_004348115.1 of Stenotrophomonas sp. ATCM1_4. Taxonomy (GTDB): domain Bacteria; phylum Pseudomonadota; class Gammaproteobacteria; order Xanthomonadales; family Xanthomonadaceae; genus Stenotrophomonas; species Stenotrophomonas capsici. Next base: position 228,468 of record NZ_QPFB01000001.1, read on the forward strand.
AGACTATGTCGGTACGGGCGTCAGTCGCCGGATGTCGGGGACGTACAACGCGCGCCGCGACAACCTCGAGCGCTACTGGCACAAGCAGTTCGGCCACAAGCATGGCGTGATTGTCGCCTCCCGGTTCTACGAGAACGTGGAAGGCCCCGACGGGACCTCGCAGCGGCTGGAGTTCACGCCGCGGACGGGCGAGCCGCTGCTTGTCGCGTGCCTCTGGGACCTGTGGACGGACCCGACGGGCCAGGAGTCGGACATGCTCTGCTTTGCGGCGATCACTGACGAGCCGGAGCCTGAAGTTCTGGCCGCGGGCCATGACCGCACGGTGATCAATCTGAAGCCTGAGCATCTCGAGGCCTGGCTCAACCCGGACCCGGCAGACCGGGCTGCGCTGTACGCGATCTTCGACGACAAGAGGCACCCGTTCTACGAGCACAAGATCGCAGCCTGATCCCAGCGGGTGAGACGGCTCTGCATATCCTCTCCGGCCATGACCACCTACACCCGACACCCCGACCTGGCCCCCGAGTTCGTCTGGGGGCCACGCACCAGCTTCGACACCCTGCCGACGGCGCTGACGCTGCACGGGGAAATCCTCGTGTCGATGCTCGACGGCGTGCACGGCCAGTGGACGGCCAGGTTGCACCTGGAGGACGGGCTCCACGCCCCGCTGATCTTGCGCAGCTGCACGGACTTCAACTCAGGCCGGCATGGCGCCGAGCGGTGGGTGCTGCGGCACGAGGCTGAGCTTCGGGCAAAGGTCGCGCGGAAGCTGGAGTGGATTCAGGAGCACGTGGCCCAGCATCCAGCGAGCAGGGGCGCAGGTGGCGCGCCGCTGGGCAGGTAGGAGGAATGCCGCCCCGGTTGAAGTCCCTTTCACCGGCGGGCGGCGGGCCGCAACCGGACCATCATCAACATGAGGCCTATGCTCCCTTCTTTCGATTGGCTATCGGCGCCCACGCGAATCGATAAGTAGTTCGAGAGTGGATAGTTTGACGTGCTCCGGGTAATCCAGAAGGACGCATTGCGCTACTTTGATATTATCCCGAGAAACAACAGGGGGAGGTCAAGATGGGGGCAATGATATTCCATGAGTTCGAAAGGGGCTTCTGCCTAACCGAGGAGGGGTTGCGCAGAATTCAGGCGATCATCAAGGAGCGGATTCCGCGCGATTGCATTGTCACGTATGTAGTTACGCGCGGTGACGCTTTTACGTACAGAACGAAAGAGATTGACGACGTACTCGATGAGGTAAATGATGCGACCCGGCAGGTGGTCGCACTAGAGGTCGAGGCTCAACCCGAACGCGTTGATCGAGAGGAGGGGGGCGCCGGGGAAGTAAGTTTCCGCCTCATGCTCGTATTTCGATCAGCTCGGACGAGCGCCTCCTACTGGGAGCATGCTGGCTGCACGCTGGAAATTCAGGGTGCGGATCGTGATGCGGCCTACCTGATGCTGAGTGAGCTAAAGAACTACATCTCAAGCGATGTTGCCAACCTAAGGCGATTTGACAAATCAAACGTAGAGCTTTTTGCCGCAATCATCGCGCTGGTCCTGCTTCTTACCGGTGTCGCTGTATATATTCTCAAGCCAGAGTTCGGCGCGCATGTGTTGGCCGGTGCGGCGCAAGAAGCACTTAAGTCCACCGATATTTCAGAAAAGCTGAACTATCTTATTTCCGTCGAGGCAAAGCGAAGGTCACTTTCGGGTCTAGCTGTTGTTTGTGTCCTGGCTGGGGTAGTTGCCTTTGGATCATCAGCTGTAGTATCGAAGACTCTCGGTCGGTTCTTTCCTACCGACATTTTTGCTTGGGGGAAGCGCAAGCAGAAGTATGACAGTGACGTGGAACTGCGGGGCAAGCTCTTCTGGGGCCTGGCAGTAGCTTTCGCCGTAAGCATCGTGGCCGGTGTAGTTGTGTGGAGAATTACCATCTGAGGACATCGTCGAAGGTCCTCGGCTTCCCAATCGCCAGTCCAACGCGGTGAGAAGGCCCTCCATATCCTCTCCGGCCATGAACGAGTACCGCCGCCACCCTGACCTGGGCCCCGAGTTCGTCTGGGGGCCACGCACCAGTTTCGACACCCTGCCGACGGCCCTCACGCTGAACGGGGAAATCCTCGTGTCGATGCTCGACGGCGTGCGCGGCCAGTGGACCGCCCGCCTGCACCTGGAGGACGGCATCCACGCACCTCTGATCCTGCGCCGCTGCACGGACTTCAACTCAGGCCGGCATGGTGCCGAGCGGTGGGTGCTGCGGCACGAGGCCGAGCTGCGCGAGAAGGTCGCCCGGAAGCTGGAGTGGATTCAAGAGCACGTGGCCCAGCATCCGGCGAGTAGAGGCGCAGGCGGCGTGCCGCTGGGTAGGTAGGAAGTCGGAGGTTGCCGCCCCGGATGAAGTCCCTTTCACCGGTGGGCGGCGGGCCACGGCCGGATCTTGGGAGCGTCGTGGCGACGCCGGATTCTACCCATCGATCTTTAGCTGACAAGTCAGCCCATGAGCAGGTGTCAATCTCACTGGTGGTCGGTTCATGGCGGGAGGGTGACTACCCCCGTTCTGCGCCCACCGGTACGCGGCTTTGCCCATATCGCGCTGTCCCGGTTGGCCCTTGCCAAGACTGCCAACTGGATGGCATAGGTAGCCAGAGTGGTTGGCGATCTGCGCCTGCCTTCAGGTCTACATTACGCGGAAAGGGTATGATATAGGGTCGGCTCAGAAGGCCGGCGTTCCCCCTGCACACTGGACGTTTGGGTGAGGAATCTATGTTTTATGAATCCCCGCAGCAGCCTGAGATGAACCAAGTCTCCGACTTTTCCATCTTTTCAGCCCCCCCCATAGAGCTCCGTCGAGAGATGGCCGCTTACGAGTCACTGTGGCTGGGGCAGGGAGCTTGGTTCAAGAACATCGCCCAGCTTTTCGCCGACAACCCTGGCCGCGTGCCTTCTGAGTTGGTTTCCCGGCTTGAAGTGCGCGATACGTGGAAGCGACTCCTAGAAGAGGTTGGCGCCGACCGCTTGAAGGAGGTTGGCGTTCGAGTTCATGGCGCTGGGGAGTATCCGGCGAAGCTGCGAGAGGCGGACCACCCGATCGAGCTTCTGTATTACCGGGGTAATTGGGAGTTGGTCGATACGCGGAGTGTTGCCGTAGTTGGCACGCGGAATCCGTCACCCGAGGGAGCCGCCAACGCTCGTCGGATTGCGCAGGCATTGGTTCGACATAATTTTACCGTGGTTTCCGGCTTGGCGCGTGGAATCGACTCTGCTGCGCATGTGGGTGCGCTAGAGGCTGGAGGTCGAACTATCGCTGTGATCGGTACGCCGTTGTTTGATTACTACCCACGCGAGAATGCTGCCTTGCAAGAGTCTTTGGCGCAGGATCACCTGATAATTTCGCAGGTTCCTTTCCTGCGGTATCGGCAACAGCATTACAAGGCAAATAGCCTGTTTTTCCCGGCAAGAAACGTCACGATGTCGGCTTTGACGGAGGCAACGGTTATTGTGGAGGCGGGTAATACTTCGGGAACTCTGGTTCAAGCCAGGGCTGCGTTGGCGCAGGGTAGGAAGCTGTTCATTCTGGACAGTTGTTTCCGTCGAGGCGATCTGAGCTGGCCCAAGAAGTACGAGGCGCAAGGGGCCATTCGCGTCCGAAATGTCACCGAGATCATGGAAGCTCTGGGTAGTCATGCGCCTTCAGATTCTTGAGCCTCGGGACTACACGTATCTGGAAGCGGGTGATTCGTGCTGGCACTACGGCGAATACACCAGCGACGGCGGGTATCAGGCAAGTGATACCAATCAGAAGATACTCAACCTAAAGAAGAAGCCGACCGTCAGTGAGGCGCAGCTCTACTACAAGAATCAAGCGATTGATTATTGGGGCAGAACGCTGGCGGGGGTGATCGATCTGCCTCGGACGATTGGCACGTCTACGTTCGTTCCTATGCCAGGATCGAAGCCAACGGGGCATGCTGACTACGATGATCGAATGCTGCGTGTGCTGAGGCGAATGGTGTTGGGATGCCCCGAGGTTGACGTTCGGCCGCTTTTGATTCAAACGGAAGAGCGAGAGGCGCAGCATCACGGTCATCGTCTGACACCGGATGAGCTGTGCGAAACACTTGCCGTCGATCACGGGCTCCTGGATCGTCCACTTGCAAGGAACGTAGTGGTGGTTGATGACGTCATCACTTTGGGTGCTTCCTTCGCTGCAGCCAAGCGCATGCTCGCCGACCTGCCACGCGTCGAGCACGTGAGGGGAGTTTTCCTTGCCAAGGCTGTCCGGCCACCCCCGGCAATCCCGATGTTGACGCCGGAGCAGATTCGCGAATTGCTCGCCGACATTCGAAGGCCGTAGCTGTTCCTGATAATCCGAGTGTCTAGACGGCTTTGGCTATCCTATCCGGCCGTGGCGGACGACCCGCACAACCTTCACCTAAGCCCCGAGTTCGGCTGGGTGCGCCACAGCCGCCTTGGGGATAAGATCTTGTTTTGATCGCAATCGGTAGTGGCTATGTCCCAGCGTCAAGAGCAGTTGGCTGAAGAGCGTGTTGAGAAGGCAAGGTCTGCGGTTTGGGACGCCCAGCAGCGGGTGAATCAGCTGGAGAGGGAGCTAGAAAGTGCCAAGCGGGCCCTTGCTAGCGCCCAGGCGGAGGAACGCCGTGCGATGAGCTCCAGTAGCTATTAGCCGGCAATGTGGGGGGAGGCTGCGCTCATGGGGATCTTCTACCTGATCCTGTGCAGCGACTCTGGGCGCAGATTCGTATAGCGCTTCAATGAGTGCCAATCGCGGTGGCCGGTGACGATGGCTACCTCCTGAATCTGATAGCCCTGCTCGAACAGGCGCGATGTCCCCTCGTGGCGCAGGTCGTGGAACCGCAAATCCTCGATGCCAAGGCGAAGGCATGCGCGCCCCAGGGCCGCTGTGACGCTGTCCCCCTTGTAGGGGAAGACCAGCCCCTTGCGGCCCGTGGCATCCGCTTGGCGCTCGATGATCTCCGCTGACTTTCCAAGGAGCGGAACCCACTGGTCGTTGCCATCCTTGATCTTTGGGTCTTTACGGTCGCGGATGAGGATCATCGGCTTGTCGCCGGGGCGGTAGTCCTCCCAGGTGATCCGCAGGATCTCGCCCTGCCGCATGGCGGTTTCGATGGCGAACGACACGATGTTCCAGACTGGGATCATTCCCTTGCGGTTGTTGTAGCGGAAGAACGTCTCCAGCTCGGTCAGCTCGGCTTCGGTTGGGCGCCGATCCCGCTTCATGGGCTTGGCGATTGATCCCGTGCGCCGCAGTGTTGGGGTTGCCGCCTTCACAACATCGGGGATCGTCATCAACCAGAGCGCGCGGCCCGCGGCCAGCACCTCGCCGAGGAAGCCCAACTCCATCGCCATCGTCGCGGGGCCAGCTTTTCGCGCGCTGAAGTGGTCGAGCACGTCCTGGGGTGTGAGGAGGGAAACCTCCTTGTGCCCGATCGTCTCCTTCCAGCGCGTGAGGTTCCCCCGCTTCGTAGCGGAAACCGGCTTGAAGCCGGCCATCTCCTTGATGTACCGGTCGATCAGATCGGCCAGCGTAACGCTGGCTTCGGGTGCGGTCTTGCCGGCCTTCAGGGCGTCCTCGGTAAGCTTGGCCCAGTCCTCTGCGGCCTTCTTCCCGTTGAAGGTCTTTGAGAGGGTAGGATGCCCCTTCAGGCGCACCAGGGCGCGCCATTTTTTCCCTCGCCGCTGAATCACCGCCATCTTGGTACACCGCCATTTCCTTGGTGCACTGATGGTACATCGCAGCGGGAGCGAGCGGGAAAATCAGGGACTTACAGGGAGTTCTAGACTCTCATTTCCAATCCAGATGCAGCGTATGTCATTGAAATATAAGGTTAACCCCATATCGGTTGCGCCGATGATGGACTGGACGGACCGCCATTGCCGGGTCTTCCACCGCATCCTCGCGCCGGGCGCGCGGCTGTACACCGAGATGGTGCACGCCAATGCGGTGATCCATGGCGACCGCGAGCGGTTGCTCGGCTTTGATCGCTGTGAACACCCGCTGGCGCTGCAGCTGGGGGGCAGCGAGCCAGTCGCGCTGGCCGCGGCGGCCCGGATCGCCGCCGACTGGGGCTATGACGAGATCAACCTCAACTGCGGCTGCCCCTCCGACCGGGTCCAGGCCGGGCGCTTCGGCGCCTGCCTGATGCGTGAGCCGGAGCTGGTCGGCGACTGCGTGGCGGCCATGGTCGCGGGGGTGGACATCCCGGTGACGGTCAAGTGCCGGCTGGGCGTGGATGAGGACAACGAGTACGACCGCTTTGCCGGGTTCGTCGACCGTCAGGTGCAGGCCGGCGCGGCGATGGTGGTGGTGCACGCCCGCAATGCGTGGCTGCAGGGCCTGTCGCCGAAGGAGAACCGGGAGATCCCGCCGCTGCGCTACGACTGGGCCTACCGGCTCAAGCGCGAACGCCCGGACCTGCCGGTGGCGCTCAATGGCGGCATTGCCAGCGTCCAGGCCGCGCAGGCGCATCTGCAGCACGTGGACGGGGTGATGCTGGGCCGTGCCGCCTACCACGACCCCTACGTGCTGCACGCGCTGGAGGCCGCCCAGACCGGTGCCGCGTTGCGCACGCGCGAGGAGCTGCTGCTGCAGATGCGGCCCTACGTGGAGGCTCGGTTGGCCGACGGACTGTCGATCAAGCACATCAGCAAGCACCTGCTGGGCCTGTTCCATGCCCAGCCGGGCGGGCGGGCGTTCCGCCAGGTCCTCAGCGAAGGTGCCCACCGTCCCGGCGCCGATTGGGGCCTGATCGAGCAGGCACTGCAGGTCACCCGCGACCAGGCCGAACGCGTCGCCTGAGGGCGCGTGGCGGGGCAGAAAGGCGGCAATTTGTCCGGTCATTTTGCTGAATGAGCGGCGCCGGAGCAGGCAGGGTTCAGACCGGATTCACTCCCAAAAATCAAGAATTTGCCGTGATTTCGTAGGGGCCGGGAAAAATTTTCAACGTCGCCTTTTACGAATTTTGAACGTTGCCCCGCAGTCCGTTAGGATCGTTCCCATGCATCCGCACTTTCGTCGTCGTCTGCAGATCACCCTCGCCGCCACGTTGACCGTGGCAGGTCCGGGCGTGGTCGCCGCGTCGGCCGAGCCGCCGCCGCGTGCGGAGCCGGCCCGGGCCCAGATGGTGGCCGAGCGTGGGCGTCCGGCCAACGACCGCTCCCTGTCCGACGCCGTGCGTCGGGTACAGCGCGAAACCGGCGGGCGCATTCTCGGTGCCGAGCGCGTGCCGTACGATGGGCGCGACATCAACCGCGTCAAGTACATGGACGACCGCGGTCGGGTCCGTTACATGGACGACCCTTCGCCGTCGCGGGCTGCTCCCCGGCCGCCGCGGTCCGATGACCAGCCACCACGCGGCGATAACTCCTGAACAGCGATAATCGCTACGCGTTCCGCATCAAAATGCCGGCAGGTGCCGGCCCAAGTTACTAGGGAGAGTTCATGCGTATCCTTCTGGTTGAAGACGAAGCCCCGCTGCGGGAAACCCTTGCAGCCCGCCTGAAGCGCGAAGGTTTCGCAGTGGATGCGGCACAGGATGGCGAGGAAGGCCTGTACATGGGCCGCGAAGTGCCGTTCGACGTGGGCATCATCGATCTGGGCCTGCCGAAGATGTCGGGCATGGAGCTGATCAAGGCGCTGCGTGATGAAGGCAAGAAGTTCCCGGTGCTGATCCTGACCGCCCGTTCGAGCTGGCAGGACAAGGTCGAGGGCCTGAAGCAGGGCGCCGACGACTACCTGGTCAAGCCGTTCCATGTCGAAGAGCTGCTGGCCCGCGTCAACGCGCTGCTGCGCCGCGCCGCCGGCTGGTCCAAGCCGACCCTGGAATGCGGCCCGGTCGCGCTGGACCTGGCGGCACAGACCGTCAGCGTCAGCGGCAGCAACGTCGACCTGACCAGCTACGAGTACAAGGTCCTCGAGTACCTGATGATGCATGCCGGTGAACTGGTCTCCAAGGCCGACCTCACCGAGCACATCTACCAGCAGGATTTCGACCGCGACTCGAACGTGCTTGAAGTGTTCATCGGCCGCCTGCGCAAGAAGCTGGATCCGGACGGTGAGCTCAAGCCGATCGAAACCGTGCGTGGCCGCGGTTACCGGTTCGCGATTCCGCGTACCGAGGGCTGAGCCCCTCCCAGGGGCGTTGCGGTATGACGGGCCGTCAGTGGCTATTGAAGCGTTGGCGGCCCCGCTCCCTGCAGGCCCGCCAGCTGTTGGCTGCCTCGGTGGGCCTGGTGGCGTTCCTGGCGCTGGCCGGTTACGCACTGGACGCCATGTTCGCTGACACCGCGCGAGCCAACCTCAGTGAACGCCTGAAGAACTACGCCACCGCCTATGCCGGTGGCGTGGATTTCACCCGCGACGGCTCGTTGTACATCCGCGAGCAGCCGCCGGATCCCCGCTTCGACGTGCCCGGCAACGGCCTGTACCTGCAGGTGGTGATGCCCGGTGGTACCGGCAATTCCATGTCCGCCGAAGGCCCGATGCTGCCTGACGTCAGCGGGCGCATGCTCAAGCCGCGCGAGGAAGTGTTCGAAGGCCCGTTGCCGATGACCCAGATCGACGGCACGCCCGGCGAGGTCTACCGCTATGGCATGGGCCTGGTCTGGGGCGGCGACGGCGGCCCGGAAACCGAATTCCCGTACACCATCTACGTGCTGGAGGACTCACGCGCGCTGGGCAAGCAGCTGCGCGTGTTCCGTGGCGCGGTGTGGTTCTGGCTGGGCGTCACCGGCTTGATCCTGTTGCTGCTGCAGACCCTGGTGCTGCAGTGGAGCCTGCGCCCGCTCAAGCGCGTGATCAATGAGCTGACCAAGGTGCAGCGCGGCGAGCGCGAGCGCATGAGCGAGTTGCACCCGCGCGAGCTGGCGCCGCTGACCGAAAGCATCAACGCCTTCATCGAAAGCGAGCGCGAGAACCTGGAGCGGCAGCGCAACACGCTGGCCGACCTGGCGCATAGCCTGAAGACGCCGCTGGCGGTGCTGCGCACCCAGCTGGACAGCGGTGCCAATGACCCGCAGGAGCTGCGCGAGGAACTGGACGTGCAGCTGCAGCGCATGAACAACCTGGTGTCCTACCAGTTGGCGCGTGCGGCATCGTCCGGTCACAAGCTGTTCTCCGCGCCGGTGCCGATCGAGTCCAACGCCGAGGAGATCGTGCGCGGGCTGGAGAAGGTCTACGCCGCCAAGGGCGTGCTCTGCGAGTTCGAGCTGGAGCCGGGCGTCAGTTTCTACGGCGAGCCGGGCGACCTGCAGGAGCTGCTGGGCAACCTGCTGGAGAACGCCTTCAAGTGGGCCAACCGCCGCGTGATGCTGACCGCACGGCCGATCGCCAGCGGTGGCGGCCGCCGTGCCGGGCTGATGCTGGCGGTGGATGACGACGGCCCGGGCATCGCCGACGAGAACATCGCCAAGGTGCTGCAGCGTGGCGTGCGCGGCGATGAGCGCGTGCAGGGCCATGGCATCGGCCTGTCGATCGTGCAGGACCTGATCAAGGCCTACCGCGGCCAACTGCAGGTGAGCCGCTCCAGCGAACTGGGTGGTGCCCGCTTCGAAGTCACCCTGCCGCCGGGTATCTGAGCACGGCGCAATCGCGGCATCGCGTTGCCGCAGGCAGGCGCGTCAGCCGTGACTTGCGCAGGCTGGGGTGCAATCCCGTCATCACCACGCGATCAATACCGCGCTTGGGCCGCACTGCCCGGCGACGGGCCATACAGACGGCGCAGGTGTGCGGCGACTGCCGGCATCGCCTGCTCCAGGACATCGGGTGCGGAGAAGTGGTACTCGCTGACCACCGCGAAGAACTCTTCCGGGGCTTCGGCCGCGTACGGATCGAGGGTGACCTCCTGCTCCCGGTCCACCTGCGCGCGGAAGTGGTCGTAACACTGCTGGAAATCGTGCGCCCATTGCCGCTGCCATTCGCGTGGCAGCGGCGGGGTGCCGTCAATGGCACCGTCCAGTGCGTCCAGCTTGTGTGCCATTTCATGCACGGCCACGCAGAAACCGGCATGCGGGTCGGCGATATCGGCCTGCACGTCGGCCCAGGACAAGATCAACGGGCCGCTGTCCCATGACTCACCGACCAGCTCGTCGTCCCATTCGTGTACCACGCCCCATTCGTGGCCGTCGTCGATGGCGTCGTCATGGCGGCGGCGTACCCGGAACGCATCGGGGTAGACCACCAGTTCCGACCAGCCGTGCAGGCCTTCGGCACCGAACTCGATCAACGGCAGGCAGCACAACGCGGCCAGCAGCATGCGCTGGCCTTCGTCCAGGACCAGGCCGGCGACCGGCGTGATGGTCTTGTGCTGCAGGAACAACCCGGTCAGGGCGCGCAGCCGTTCCTGCTGGGCGGGCTGCAGGGCATGCAGCCAATGACAACCCCGGCAGGTCTGTTGCCAGAGGGCGTCATCAAGGGGAGCAGGCGTGCGCCGGAACCAGCGCAGCAACGACTGGATCAGCGGAACATCCCGGGCAGCATGCGATGCCAGCGCGGTGCGCGCAGGCGCGGCAGGATGTCGTCGTCACTGCCGCCGCCGGCACTTTGCGTGGCCTTGGCCTTGGCCGGTGGCGTGGTGGCGGCCGGCGCGGTGGTGGCGATGTTCACCGAGGCCGCCGGGACGGCGACACGTTCCACCTCGCTGGGCGCGTAGCTGCAGCCGCCCTGGCCGGCACCGCCGAGCGCATCCGAAGCCTGCGCCGCAACCGGGGCCAGCAGTAGGATCAGGCAATGAGCGAGGTGGCGCATCGTCAACATCCACAGCAGGGTGAGTTCCCGATTCTAGCCTGCTTTCTGGACTGAATTGGGCCCCCCGTCGGGCGCTTTGCGAGGGCATGCCGCATAATTTCGCGGTCTGTTGTCGAGGAACCCCCTGTGGATGACCGCCAATTGCTGGCCAAGCTGGGCGCTGGAGCGTTCTCCGGCGACGCGCTGGCCCGTGAGCTCGGCCTGACCCGGGCAGCGGTCTGGAAGCGTATTCAAGGCCTTCGCGCCGCAGGCGTGGCCATTGAAGGCCGCGCCGGCGACGGCTACCGGCTGGCGCAGCCACTGGACCTGCTGGATGCCGCACGGATCCGCGCCGGGCTGGCAGCCCCCGTGCAGGGGTTGCTGGCAGGGCTGGAAGTGGCCTGGTCAGTGAGCTCCACCAACACCGAATTGCTGCAGCGCAGCGCGCCTGAGCGCGGGGTGGAGGTATTGCTGGCCGAGCGGCAGACCGGTGGCCGGGGCCGTCGCGGCCGGCACTGGGCCTCGCCGTTGGCCGCGCATGTGTACCTGTCGCTGTCGCGCAGCTTCGCCGGTGGCCTGTCGCGCCTGGGCGGGTTGAGCCTGGCCGTCGGCGTGGCCACGGTCGAGGCGCTGCAGGGATTGGGCTTCGGCCAGGTGGGCCTGAAATGGCCCAACGACGTGGTGGTGAACGGCCGCAAGCTGGGCGGCCTGCTGGTCGAGGGCGGCGGTGAGTTCGCCGGCCCGGCGCGTGCGGTGATCGGGCTGGGACTGAATGTCCACATGCCTGCGGCGGCGGCCGCCGACATCGGCCAGCCCTGGGTGGACCTGGACGCATTGGCCGGCCTGCCGGTGCGGCGCGATGCGGTGGTCATGGCGCTGCTGTCCTCGTTGCTGCCGGCGCTGGACCTGTTCGAGCAGGAAGGGCTGGCACCGTTCCTGCCGCGTTATGCGGGCATGGACGTGTTGCGTGGCCGCGCGGTGCGGGTGGAGGAAGGGGGCGTGATGCACGAGGGCGTGGCCTGCGGGCTGGCCGACGATGGCGCGCTGAAGGTGGAGATGGCCGGGCGGGAGACCTGTTTCCATGCCGGCGAAGTCAGCGTGAGGGCAGCATGAGCGACTGGTTGTTCGACCTGGGGAATTCGCGCTTCAAGTTCGCGCCCCTGCATGGCAACCAGGCCGGCAGCGTGCAGGCCTGGGCGCACGGTGCCGAAGCGATGACCGCCAGCGCGCTGGAAGCGCTGCCACGTGGCGAGGCCGCCTGGGTGGCCAGCGTGGCCGCGCCCGCACTGACCGGGGAGGTGATGCGCATCCTGTCCGAGCGTTTCGAGCAGGTGCATGTGGCGCGCACCCAGGCGCAGTGCGCCGGCGTGACCGTGGCCTATGCGCGCCCGGAGAAATTCGGTGTTGACCGTTTCCTGGGCCTGCTGGCGACGGTGTCGTTGCAACGACCGGTGCTGGTGGTGGGTGTCGGGACGGCGTTGACCATCGACCTGATGGACGGCGATGGCCTGCATCGCGGCGGCCGCATAGCCGCTTCGCCGACGGTGATGCGCGAGGCCCTGCACGCGCGTGCGGTGCAACTGCCCGCCAGCGGCGGTGATTACACAGAGTTCGCCAACGACACCGCCGATGCGCTGGCGTCCGGTTGCGATGGCGCGGCCGTGGCGCTGGTCGAACGCAGCCTGCAACAGGCCGGTGGGTTGCTGGGCGCCGCGCCGACGTTGATCGTGCACGGCGGCGGCGCCGCACCGTTGATGCCGCTGCTGCCCGACGCCGAACACCGGCCGGCACTGGTGCTTGATGGGCTCGCGCGCTGGGCCATTCACCACGGCGCCGGTGGACGGTAGGATCTGCGCATGCTGAGCCGCTTCCTGATCGTCATTCTTGTGATCCTCAACGTGGGCGTCGCGTTGTGGTGGATGGTGCCGCGCGCCGATACCGCCGCCGCACCTGCCAAGCCCGAGCTCGGCGTCGCCACGCTTGAGCTGATGCCGTCGCCGGCAGCGTCGGCCGCCACGGGCGATGCCGTACCGGCGGTTACTCCCGCGGCCGCAGTGGCGGCACCGGCCGTTGCACGGCCGGAGGACGCCGAGCCGGCAGCGTCGACACCGGCGCCGGCCAAGCCGACCGAAGCCAAGCCGGCCGAGGCCGTGCCGCCGGTGGCAGCCACGCCCAAGCCGGTCGAGCACTGCGCCAGCCTCGGCCCGTTCACCGACGCGGCCAAGGCACAGGCGGCGCAGGCGGCACTGGGTGCCGACGCACAGCGCCCACGCGTGCGTGAAGTTCCCGGCAAGTCCGGCAGCGGCAGCTACCGTGTCTTCATCCCGCCGGCGGCGTCGCGTGAGGAAGCGCAGGCCACGGCCAAGCGCATCGTGGAAGCGGGCTTCAGCGACTACTTCGTGGTCTCGCAGGGCGAAGAGGCCAATGCCGTCGCGCTGGGCCAGTACCGCAACCGCGAGGGTGCCGAGCGCCGTCTCGCCACGCTGGTGGCTGCCGGCTTCCCTGCGCGGCTGGCTGGCGGCGGCAACGAAACCCCGCCAACCTGGTGGCTGGACGTCGCCTCCAGCAGCGCCTCGCCAGCCATCCTGATGCAACGTGCTGGCGCCGCCCAGCAACAATCGCTGGATTGCGCGCGACTGCGCTAGAATGGCGCCCGCCTCCGGCCAGCCGGGGCGCCCGGCGGGTTCCCGCACCGCCCGAAAGATTTCTTGCCGCTTTAGCTCAGTTGGTAGAGCAACTGTCTTGTAAACAGTAGGTCATCCGTTCGATTCGGATAAGCGGCACCATCGCCTGATCCCATGGCGTCCAAGCAAGTCCAGAATTCAGACTAAGCCCGCAGAAATGCGGGCTTTTTTGTGCATTTTGGTCCGAGCTTGTCCACGTATATCCAGCGACGTTGGGGGTACAAGTGGGGGTACATTTCGGAAAACGGAGTTCAGCAAGGAGGATGTACCCCCAATGGGTGCTAAGCAATTGACGGATATGGCCGCGCGTGACCCACCCCCAATTCCCGGTGCATTTCAAAGTGGAAAATCCGGCGTTCTACGGCACCCTGGAGTTCGCATGGGCCCCGTGTTTCAGGGCGAATTCCTCCGGGGGTTTCCATCCTAATGCACTGTGGGGACGTTCCTCCTTATAGAAGCGCCGCCACCCTTCGATCTTGCTCCGCGCGTCGGCCAGTGACAAGAACCAATGCTCATTCAGGCACTCCTGCCGAAGGCGACCGTTGAAGCTTTCTACAAGCGCGTTGTCTGTCGGCGTGCCGCGTCGGGAAAAATCCAGCTCCACCCTGTTTTCATAAGCCCAACGATCCATTACCTTCCCGGCGAACTCGCTGCCGTTGTCCACCTTGATTGCGCCCGGCGATCCTCGCTGGGCTGCCAACCTTGTCATTGCCTCCGCCACATGCTCCCCGCGTAACGACTGGTCCACGACGATGGCCAGACACTCATGCGTGAAGTGATCAACCACGGTCAGCATCCGGAAACGGCGACCGTCAAACAGTGCGTCGCTGACGAAGTCCATTCCCCAAAGTGCATTGGGAGCAACGGCTACCTCTATCGGTTGACGCCGGCGTGCACTTCTACTGCGCCGAGGCCGGCAATGCCTTAAAGACAGGCCTTCTTCCTTGTAAATCCGATGGACCCGTTTGTGGTTGTCACGCCAGCCTTCTCGGCGCAGAACCACGAACACGCGCTCGCAACCGTAGTGCACCCGACTTGAGATGATCTCACGCATGCGCATTCGTACCGCCTGACTGTCCTTGCCTTGCCCTTGTACGAATAGCTGGAATACGACATCGCCACCATCTGCAGTGCCCGCCGCATGCTGACCCCAAAGCGCTCTTGCAGCCGGCCGACCCAGGTGCGTCGCTGGGCAGGCCTCAGAGCTTTTTTGTGACCACCTCCTGCAACATGGCTTTGTCCAGGCTGAGATCAGCAACCAACTGCTTGAGCTTTCGGTTTTCCTCTTCCAGCAGCCTTAAACGTTTCAATTCCGAAGGGCCAAGCCCACCGTACTTCTTTCGCCATACGTAGAAGGTGGCCTCGGCAATACCCATTTTCCTGCAGATCTCGCCTACTGCCGTTCCCAGCTCCGCCTGCTTCAGCGCGTAGGCAATCTGCTCCTCGGTGAAACGCGACTTCTTCATGCCTGAATCCTCGTTTGTCACGGGGCCCAATGCTGCCGACGTCTCTACTTTAGCCTGCACCAGTTTTCTGGGGGTGGGTCAGGGTGGGTCATGAAAATAGGGGAGTGAATTACGCCTCCTTCCATGAGCACCTTGATGTGCCCGGGTTTGAGGAACGGCCTGGTTCTTGCATGTCTCTGCCGAAGGGCTTGTACGGCAGGCACTGTCCGATGTTGGCGCGGTCAAGGACAATTTGTGACGCACATTGCCTGTTGAGTTTTCGTGAAGGCGGTCGCTAGAATTGTGACGGGGTGCAGTTCTGCGCAGGGGTGGTTTTCGCAGTTCTGAACAGAATTTCGTTGTTTTTGTGCACTGGCGCCGCTGCCTGCAGAGCAGCTGGCGCTGGTTCTGTGCGTGATTTATGCGCGGTCGGCGGAGCTCTGGTGGAGCGGAAACGCCGGTGAATGGATGTCTTGTAGAGCCTTAGGGTGGGGTGATGGGTTCATCAGCTGACGTATGCATGCGCGCCATGGCGGGCCGCGCGATGCCGCCACATGCACGCCAAACGGTCGCTCATCAGCTGCTGCAGGCCGTGTTTGCTCTGTTGTTGATCTGGTCGCCGCTGGCGCTGGCCAGCGCTGCGGGTACGCCGTCCTATGCCGGGGTGCCGCAGCGCCAGGCGGGCCTGTGGGAAGTGATCGTGCAGGCGCATTCGCCGCGCGGCATCGGCGGTCCCCGGCAGGAGGCGATGACCGTGCTGCAGTGCACTGATGCCAATGCCGAGCACGTGGTGCCGTTCTTCATGCTGCCGACACGGCAGACCTGCAGCAGCATCAACGTCAAGCGTGCGGCGAACGGTGCCGGGCACGAGGTGGCCACCGTCTGCGCGACCCATGGCCAACGGTTCGACATGCGGGTGCAGCTGTGGGGCGACATGCGCGGGATCTACGGTGGCACGTACACGATCACCCGCCCCGATGCGCCGCAGACCAACACCGGCCCGGTGCCATTCCAGGCGCGCAGGCTTGGTGGCTGCAGCCCCGGGCAGCGTCCCGGCGACATGGTTCTTCCCAATGGCATCACCGTCAATCCGGTGGATGACGCAAAGCGCGCGGGAGAACACATCCATTGAATCCGACGACGAACGGCCCGCCGCGCCAGCGGCACCAGGGCAGGGGCATGCCATGGCTGCGCGCGCACAGCGCGCAATCAGCAACTGCCATCCCCGGATCTTCGCCTCACCCCAAACAAGTTTCTGCCCATTCCGCCAATTCAACGGAACGCGTCATGCAAATCGGTGCTGTATTTCATAGCTGCCTGACTTCTCTCGCCAATCGGCGCTCGGTTGCCGGTGCCGTGCTCGCAATGGCCGCGTTGTTCGGCGCTGCACCCACCGTGCAGGCGCAGATCAAGAACGGCGGCTTCGAGGCCCAGAACTTCTCCGAGTGGAAGCTGGAGCGCTATACCCGTTCCGGTTCCGGTCTGGCGAGCGTGCCACCGACCACGGGAAGCCAGTTGACCCTTGGCAGCGTGCAGGAGAGCTTTCCCAACAGCAATACGATGTCCTCGGCGTTCGGGAACAATGTCAGGATACTGACCACGCCGGGAACCGCGGAATCAACAAACAACAACGGTGCCAAATATCCGTTCTCCGGTGCTGCGTCGGCGCTGCTGGGCGGCAACGGTGGCTTTGCCGCCTATGCGCTCGAGCAGACCGCGACAATGGCATTGAGTGACGTCGATCCGGTCGACGGCAAGGTGCATATCCGCTTCGCGATGGCGCCGGTGTTGAACAACCCGGGCCATCCGGCCGAGCGCCAGCCGTTCTTCTTCGTTGAAGTCACCAACGTGACCAAGGGCAGCACCCAGCTCTTCAACACGTTCAACTACTCCAACCAGACCGGCATTCCGTGGCAGTCGTTCGGTGCCTACCAGTTCACCAACTGGCAGGGCTTCGATATCGCACCGGGCAATGGCCGGCTGGACGTCGGCGACCAGGTGCGCTTGAAGATCTACGTGTCCAACTGTGCGGACGGCGGTGCGAACCATACCGCCCAGCTGTACATCGACGTGTTTGGTTCGAAGATGCCCGGCCTGAGCGTCGCGGCCACCGGTCCGTCGACCAGCAAACCGGGTGAGCAGGTCACCTATACGTACAACTACGTCAACAACTCGGGCGTCTACGCACTGGGTTCGATGGTCCGCCTGGCTGCTCCGATCACCGAAGACAACAAGAAGCTCACCTTCGTCCCGGGCACGTGGCCTGCCACCTGCACCGGCCCGCATGCGGGCACCCCGCCACGCGGGGACTATATTGATTGCCCGGTGGGTGATCTGGTCGCCGGCGCCGGTGGCAGCTTCCCGGTGACCTTCACGGTGCCGTCCAACGCGGTGACCACCAGCCCCAACAACGTCATCAACAACGGCGACTACGACGTCCGCGCCAACACGGTCAGCCCGTTCATCGGCCCGCTGGTGAAGACCAACATCCTGTCCGCCGCCACCACACTGCTGGACCTGGACATCAAGGTCAGCAACGGCAATGTCCCGTCGTACCTGGTCAACGGCGCCGTCAACTACACGGTGACGGTGACCAACAACGGCCCGGTCGCCGCCAATGGCGCGAGCATCTCGCAGACCGTCACTGGTACCAATGGCACGGCCAGCTGGACGTGTGCTGTACCGCCCGGCAGCACCGCCACCTGCGGTGCGACCAGCGCCGGTTCCGGCTTCATCTCGACCAGCACCGCCAACCTGCCGCTCGGCCAGTCGTTGACCTACACCGTCACCGGCCTGACCGCCGCGACGGCCGGTACGCCGGTGGTCACCGTGGTCAACGTGGTACCACCGGCCGGCATGTCCGACAGCGTCGCCGCCAACAACACCGACGGCCTCAGCACGCCGGTCAGCGCGGTCGAGCACCGGCTCACCGCGCACACGCTTGGCGCGGGTACCGGTCGCATCAATGCCATCCCCGCGGTCTACGCCTGCCCGTCCGGCGGTGCGCGCGTGGGCTGCAGCACGGCCAACCTGGGTGAAGGCCAGCAGGCCTACCTGACCGCGGTGGCCGACAACGGTTCGATCTTCAAGGGCTGGACCGGCGGCTGCAGCAACGTCAACGTCAACGAATGCCATGTGCTGATGGGCACGCAGGACCTGGATGTCACTGCCGAGTTCGCCCAGGTGTGGATGGTGACGCCGAGCATCACCGGCGGCACCCTGAACACCCCCTCGCCGCAGGTCGTCGAGGACGGGCAGGGCACCACCTTCACGCTGACCCCGACCACCGCAGGCCATATCCCGGTGCTGACCACGCCCTCCGGCGCGGCCGTGTGTCCGGGCACCCTGAGCGGCCCGGTCGCAGGCGTGTACACCTACACCATCAGCCCGGTGCACGCGGACTGCGCGTTCCATGTCGCGTTCGTCAGCCAGCCGAAGCTCTCGGTCAGCAAGAGTGCGTCGATCGTCGCGCCGGCATCGGCCGTGGTCGGGGCATCGTTCACCTACACGCTGACCGTCACCAATACCGGCGCGGCAGCGACCAACGCCGTGGCCACGGTCACCGACGTGATCCCGGCAGGCCTGACCATCGGCACGCTGCCGGCCAACTGCGCGGTCAATCCGTCCGGCAGCCAGACCGTGCTGTGTAGCATCGCCGCCGGCCTGTCCAGCGTGGCACCGGCGAACGCGGTGTCCTTCAGCATCCCGGTCACCCCGCAGGGCGCCACCAGCAACACCACGCTGAGCAACACCGCCACCGTAACCGGCGGCGGTGATCCGGCCTGCGCGACCGCCGGCAGCTGCAGCAGCGCGACGGTGGACACGTCGGTCGTCGCTGCACGCCTGGAAATCAGCAAGACCGGCCCGGCCACCGCGGTGGTTGGCGTGCCGTACACCTACACGATCAACGTGAGCAATGTCGGCCAGGCCGCCACCCCGGTCGCGGCCACCGTCACCGACGCGGTGCCGGCCGGCCTGACCATCGGCACGCTGCCGGCCAACTGCGCGGTCAATCCGTCCGGCAGCCAGACCGTTGTCTGCAGCATCGCTGCCGGGCTGTCGAACACCGCGCCGGGCAATGTGGTGAGCTTCGTCATCCCGGTCACCGCGACCGGCGCGGCCGGCACCAGCGTGAGCAACACCGCCAGCGTGACCGGCGGCGGCGACCCGGCCTGCGCCAGCGGCTGCGCCAGCACCGCGGTGCCGACCACGATCAACGCGCCGCAGCTCCAGATCAGCAAGAGTGGCCCGGCCACTGCCGTGGTCGGTGTGCCGTTCGACTACACGATCACCGTCAGCAACACCGGCACGGCCGATGCCACCGCCGGTGCGACCGTGACCGACGCGGTGCCGGCCAGCCTGGAAATCAACAGCGCCCCGCCGAACTGCACGATCACCGGCCAGAACGTCAGCTGCGTGGTGGCGATGGCCAGCCTGCAGATCGGCGGCCTGGTAACGATCACGATCAACGTGACGCCGAAGAGCGCCGGCAACGCCAGCAACACCGCCAGCGTGACCGGCGGTGGCGACCCGGCCTGCACCAGCGGCTGCAACAGCACGCCGGTGGCGACCACCGTGGCCGCCCAGGCCGGCGCGCTGTCCATCCTCAAGACGGTGACCTCGACCGGCCCGTACACGATCAACAGCACGGTCAGCTACCAGTTCGCGGTGGAGAACACCGGCAACGTGCCGCTGAGCAACTTGGTCGTGAACGACGCCCGGCTCGACGCACCGGCCAACTGCCTGTTGACCACCCTGCAGCCGGGTGCGAGCACCACCTGCACCGGCGTGCACACCGTGACCGCTGCCGAAGTGGCGGTGGGCAACGTGCACAACAGCGCGACCGCCTCCGGGCAGCCGCCGACGCCGCCGGGTGAACCGGTGCCGGCGGTGGTGACCAGTGCGCCGAGCGAGGTGGACACCGCGACCGACCAGGCCCCGGCGATGGCCGTGGTGAAGTCGGTGGTGTCCAGCGGCCCGTACGCGCTGGGCAGCCAGATCAGCTACGCCTTCGCCATCGTCAACACCGGTGACGTGGTCCTGACCGGCATCGTCGTCAACGATCCGCTGCTCGACGCACCGGCTAACTGCCCGCTGACCACGCTGCAGCCGGGTGCGGGCATCACCTGCACCGGCGCGCACACCGTGACCGCCGCCGAAGTGGCCGCCGGCTACGTGCACAACAGCGCCACGGTGTCCGGCCAGCCGCCGACGCCGCCGGGCGGCACGCCGCCGTCGCCGATCACCAGCACGCCGAGCCAGGTGGATACCGCCACCGCGCAGAACCCGTCGCTGGGCATCGTCAAGAGCGTGGTGTCGGCCGGCCCGTACGGCGTCGGCAGCGCGATCACCTACCAGTTCGTGGTGACCAACACCGGCGACGTGACCCTGACCGGCATCGTCGTCAACGATCCGCTGCTGGATGCACCGGCCACCTGCGTGGCCACCACCCTGCAGCCGGGCGGGAACACCACCTGCACCGGCGTGCATACCGTGACCGCTGCCGAAGTGGCCGCTGGCTACGTGCACAACAGCGCCACCGCGACCGGCCAGCCGCCGACCGCACCGGGTGGCCCGCCGCCGCCGCCGGTCACCAGCCCGGCCGGTGAGGTGGATACCGCCACCGCGCAGAACCCGTCGTTGCAGATCGTCAAGTCGGTGACCTCGACCGGTCCGTATGGGGTGGGCGCGGTGATCGCCTACCAGTTCGTGGTGACCAACACCGGTGACGTGACCCTGACCGGCATCGTCGTCAACGATCCGTTGCTGGATGCCGCAGCGGCCTGCCCGAGCACCGTGCTGCAGCCGGGTGCCAGCACCACTTGCAGCGGCGTGCACACCGTGACCGCGGCCGAAGTGGCGGCCGGCTATGTGCACAACAGCGCGACCGCGACCGGCCAGCCGCCGACCGCACCGGGCGGCCCGCCGCCGCCGCCGGTGACCAGCCCGGCCGACACGGTGGACACCGCGACCGAGCAGGTGCCGTCGATGACGCTGCGCAAGTCGGTCACCTCGGTCGGCCCGTACCGCGAAGGCAGCGTCATCGCCTATGCGTTCGACATCGAGAACACCGGCAACGTGATCCTGAGCGGCGTGTCGGTCAACGACCCGCTGTCCGGGCTCAGCGCACTGGCCTACAACTGGCCGGGCGCCAGCGGCCAGCTGCTGCCGGGCGAGAAGGCAACCGCGACGGCGACCTATACGGTTACCGCAGCCGACGTGCTGGCCGGCACCGTGCACAACAGCGCGACCGCGGCCGGCCAGCCGCCGACCGCACCGGGCACCCCGGCACCGCCGGTGGTGAGCAGTCCCTCCAGCGGCGTGGACGTGGCGATCCTGCCGGTGCTCGGCGCCGTGGACGATGTCCTGGTGCCGGTGGACGGTGCCGTCGGCACTCCGTCGGCCGGCAACGCCTACGACAACGACGTCATCAACGGCACCCCGGTGGACCCGGCGAAGATCACCGGCACGGTGACCGCGCCGGCCGCGCCGATCAACGGTGGTGCGGTTCCGGTGCTGGATCCGGCCACCGGCATCGTCGCCGTGCCGGCGGGTACGCCAGCCGGCAGCTACACCATCGGCTACCGCATCTGCGAGACGCTGAACCCGGACAACTGCGCCGATGCGACGGTCACGCTGACGATCAGCGCGACCACCATCCGTGCGGTCGACGACACCCAGCTGCCGGTGCGCAGTGGCGGTGGCGGCAGCTCGCCCAGCGTGCTCGGCAACGACACCCTGGGCGGCAACCCGGCGCAGCTGGGCCAGGTGACCCTGCTGCCGGGCGCCACGCCGCACCCGGGCTTGCTGATGAATGCCGATGGCAGCATCCGCATCACCGCCGGCACGCCGCCGGCAACCTACCGCTATCCGTACACCATCTGCGAGGTGCTCAACCCCGGCAACTGCGACAGCGCCGAGGCGATCGTGCTGGTCAGCGGCGAAGCCCTGCTGCGCGTGGTCAAGACCGCCGGCGTCCGCGAGGCCCGCATCGGCGACCTGGTGCGCTACACCGTGTCGGTGGAGAACCTGGGCGATGGTCCGCTGGTGAACGGCAGCATCATCGACACCCCGGCCGCAGGCTTCAGCTATGTGGACGGTTCGCTGGTGGTCAGTGACGGCGACAACGCCGCCACCGTCTCCGGCCAGTCGCCGGTGCGCTTCGAAGGGCTGGACATCGCCGTCGGTGGCAGCGCCAAGCTGGTCTACATGATGCGCGTCGGCGCCGGCACCCGCGCCGGTACCCAGGTCAACCAGGCACAGGCGCAGTCGGCGGCCGGTGCGGTGCTGTCCAACCTGGCCACCGCCGAGGTGTCGGTGGTCGGCGATACGCTGCTCGACGACAGCCTGGTGTTCGGCACGGTCTTCCATGACCGTGACGGCGACGGCTGGCAGGACAGCGGGCAGCTGGCCGGCGTGCAGGTCCGTGGCGGTTTCGCCGCGGGTGCCTACGTGGCCAACTCGACCACACTGGACCGTGGCGCCGGCCCGCAGCCGCAGGCCGATGCCAGCGCACCGCTGCTGCACGGCATCGAGGTGGGCACGATCAGCGGCCGCCAGTCGGCAGCCGATCCGGTCCGCGACCACCAGGTGGTGGTGCGGCAGACGCTGCGTGCACTGGAGTTCACCGATGACTTCGTGCTGACCAGCGCGCAGGGCGTGACGGTGCGGATGGACCGCGACGGCAACACCACGGTCGAAACCCGTGGCGACGCCGCCAAGGGCCTGACCGCAGCCCAGCCGGTGGTCGAGCGCCGGGTCGCGCAGGGCAAGGATGGTTACGTGGTTGATTACGTGATCAGCAACCTGGGTATCGACGAGCGGGGTATTCCGGGCGTGCGTATCGCCTCGGTGGAAGGCCTGCTGATCGAAACCGACCAGTTCGGCCGTTACCACCTGGCCGGTGTGTCCGGCGGTGCATGGGAGCGTGGTCGCAACTTCATCCTGAAGGTCGACCCGACCACGCTACCGGCCGGCGCGCGGTTCACCACCGACAACCCGTTGCTGCGGCGTCTGACGCCCGGTGTGCCGGTGCGCTTCGACTGGGGCGTGAAGTACGACGAAGCGCCGCTCCAGGGCGAAGGTGGGCAGCTGGAGCTGGAACTGGGCGAAGTGTTCTTCGCCCCCGGCAGCGCCACGCTGCCGGCCGGCCACGCACCGCTGATGGAAGCGATGGCGGCCAAGGTGCGTGCGCACCATGGCGGTGAAGTGCTGATCCAGGCCGATGCCGAGCAACCGGCGCTGGCGCTGGAACGGGCCAATGCGGTCAAGGCCGCGCTGCTGTCGCAGCTGGACGAGGCCGTGGCCAGGGGGCTGGTGGTCACGGCGCGGGCACGCGCCGGGGCCGGTGGTTCGCTGCTGGCCGGCGTGGGCCACGGCGGAGCGCTGCTGGGTACGGTGCTGTTCGACACCGACAAGGCGACGATCCGGCCGGAGTTCGCGCCGCTGCTGGATGCGGTGGCCGCGACGCTGGAGCAGATGAAGGGCGGCAGCGTGCTACTGGTGGGCCACACCGATGCACGGGGTCCCCATGCCTACAACGCGACGCTGGGGATGCAGCGGGCCAAGGCCGTGTTCGACGCGCTCGCCGGGCGCCTCGGTGCACAGGCCCGGAACGGGCTGCGTGTGGAACTGGAGAACGACCCGGGTGCGCCGACCGGCGCAACGAAGTAAGGGGGCGGGTCATGGAAAAGCACATGAAGATGAAGTTGCTGGATTACACCCTGATCTCGCTGCTGGCCGGCATGGCGCCGGTCGCAACGGCACAGGAGGCCGCGGCCACCGGCGGGACTGGTGCAGAGCACGGCGCCACCACGCCGCTGCGCTGTGACGGTGACGGCTGCACGGCGGCCGATGGGCTGTCGTTCCGCCTGCGCACACGCAGCTACGACAGTCCGGTCAGCCAGGGCACCGATGCGCATTCCTCGGCGGTCGCATTGCAGCCGGACCGGCGCGTGACCATCGAGACGGCACCGCCGGGCAAGGCGGTGGTGACCGGCAAGTTCTCGATCGATCTGCCCGGCGGCGGCGTGATCTGGGCCACCGAGGATCCCACCCTCGGCCAGCCGGAGCTGTCGGTATCTGCACCGTCGGTGGTGTCGTTCGACGGCAGCCGCATCCTCAAGCCGGTGCAGTTCTACGTGCGCGGCAACTACCCGGCGTTCATCCGTCGGCTGGAGATCAGCGTCTACCGCGCTAGCGATGCCGATCTGATCGAGCCGCTGGCGGTGGTGCCGGTGGAAGTGGCCGCAGTCAGCCAGGTGGAGTGGGACGGCGTGTTGCCGGGCAAATACCGTTTCCGCAAGGGCGACGGGCTGGTCTATGTGGTGCGCGCCACCGGCGCCGATGGCCAGGTCGACGAGACCTCGCCGCGCAGCCTGCAATTGGTCTCCCCCGAGGAAGCCGAGCGCGGCGCCACCGTGCTGCGCAACAGCACCGAGCGCCGGCTGGGCAATGCGATGAGCAGTGACCAGGCGCAGACGCAGAGCCTGATCGACGATGTGTTCGCCGAGAACGGCCTGCGCCAGCAGAACATTCCGCTGTACGGTTCGCGGATCCGCATCCAGGGCCGCAGCATTCCCACCGACGCGGCGCTGAACATCAACGGCCAGAGCTACCCGGTTGACCTGGAACGTAAGTTCGTCGCCGAGTACCTGGTGCCGGTGGGGCACCACCGTTTCGACATCACCCTGGGCGGCAGCGATGCGCAGCCGGCACCGGCGCACACGCTGGACGTGGATGTCACCGGTCGTTACTTCTTCGGCGTCGGCCTGGCCGACGTGACCGTCGCGCAAAACAAGGTCAGTGGCTCCTCGCGCCCATTCGTGGGCGACAGCCGCTACCAGGACGATGTCATCAGCGACGGCCGGTTGGCGTTCTATGGCAAGGCCAAGCTGCGCGGCAAGTACCTGGTGACGGCCCAGGCCGACACCACCGAGCGAGACCTGGAACGCCTGTTCGACGGCTTCACCAAGGCCGATCCGCAGGATGTGTTCCGTCGCCTGGACCCGGACCTGTACTACCCGGTCTATGGCGATGATTCCAACACCTACCGTGACGTGGACACGATGGGGCGGTTCTACCTGCGCGTGGACTGGGACAAGAACCAGGCGCTGTGGGGCAACTACGCCACCGGCCTGACCGGCACCGAGTTCGGCCAGTACGTGCGCTCGCTGTATGGTGCGGCACTGAACTGGCGCTCCAATGCCAGCAACCGCTGGGGCGATGCTGGCAGCGAGCTGCGCGTGTTCGGTTCGCAGCCGGAGACGGCGCCGGGCCACAACGAGTTCATCGGCACCGGCGGCAGCCTGTACTATCTGCGCCACACCGACGTGCTGCCAGGCTCGGACGTGGTCACGCTGGAAACACGTGACCGCAGCACCGGCCGCACCGAGAACCGGGTGGTGCTGCAGCGCGGGGCCGACTACGAAATCGACGAGCTGCAGGGCCGCATCCTGCTGACCCGTCCGCTGGCCCAGATCAGCCGTGACAACAACCCCACGCTGACCCGCGACACGCCGCTGGACGGCCTGGAGCAGCGCCTGCTGGTGGATTACGAATGGGTGCCCTCTGGTTTCGATGCCGATGAGCTGACCGTCGGCCTGCGTGGCAAGCACTGGTTCGGCGACCATGTCGGCGTCGGTGCGACCTATATCGATGAGAGCCGTGCCGGCGAGGACTACACGCTCAAGGGCGGCGACATCACCCTGCAGGCGGGCAAGGGCACCTTCCTGAAGGCCGAGTACGCGCGCAGCGAGTCGTTCGGGGTGCCGGCGTTCTTCTCCGACAACGGTGGCCTGAGCTTCATCCAGCAGAACAACACCGCGCTCAACCGCGAGGGCGATGCGAAGGCGATCGAGGCACGCGCCAACTTCAAGGAGCTGGGATGGACCGAGCAGGACTGGAGCGCGGGCGCGTGGTGGCGGCGTACCGACGCGGGCTACTCGATCTCCCGTTACGACAACGGCCTGCCGGTGACCGAGTACGGTGCCGAGCTGCTGGGCCAGTTCACCCCGGACCTTGGCATCTACACCCGCTATACCCGCGCTGAGCGCGGCGCCGATGTGCTGACCCAGGCGCAGGCCACGCTGGAATGGCGGGTCAGCGAGGACGGCACGCTCGGGCTGGAAGTGCGGCGCGTGAACCAGGAAGGCAGCTACTTGGAGGCGGTCGGCACGCTGGCGGCGCTGAAGTACCAGCACCGCATCGCCACCACGCTGGAGGTCTATGGCGTGGCCCAGCTCACCGTCGATGACGACGGTGGCCGCTACGCCGACAACGACGCGTTCACGTTCGGTGCCAAGCACCTGTTCGGCGACAACTCCTCCGTCGGCGCCGAAGTCACCGACGGTGACCGCGGCCATGCGGCAACGGTCAACGCCGAGTACCGCTTGAGCCCGGAGCATGCGCTGTACGGCGGCTACACCTACTCGACCGATACCACCGAGTACGACTCGCTGTTCAACCCCGGTGGCCAGAACGGCTGGACGCTGGGCCAGCGCTGGCGCCTGTCCAACCAGGTCAACGTGTTCAACGAAAGCCAGTTCCTGAAGGAACGCGGGCAGAGCGGTCTTGCGCATACGTTCGGCATGGACTTCTACCCGGCGCGCGGCTGGAACACCGGCTTCACCCTGTCCCAGGGTGAACTGCAGGAAGCACAGTCCGGGGGCGTGGTCGATCGCCGCGCGATCAGCGTGTCCGGTGGCCACACCTCGCCCGATACCGACTGGCAGAGCAAGATCGAGTGGCGCGAGGACAGCGGTGCGGAGCAGCGCGAGCAGTGGATCAGCACCACACGCCTGACGCACCGCGTCAACGACAGCTGGCGGATCGCGGCGCGCTTCAACTACGCCGATACCGACGACACGCTGAACCCACAGGAAGGTACTCGCTTCATCGAGGGCAACCTGGGCTTCGCCTACCGCCCGTGGAACAGCGAGCGCTGGGGCCTGTTCGGCCGCTACACCTACCTCTACGACCTAGCCAGCATGGGCCAGGTCGGCGGCGCCCAGTACGACCAGCGCTCACAGGTGGTGTCGCTGGAAGGAGTGTACAAGCACGACCAGCACTGGGAGTTCGCCGGCAAGCTGGCACGCCGCGAGGGCGAGGTGCGGATGGGCCGCGGCAGCGGCGCATGGCTGGACTCGGCGACCACCTTTGCTGCGGTGCAGGCACGCTACGAACTGCGTGCGCAGTGGCATGCACTGGGTGAGTACCGTTGGCTGGACGTGAAGGACGGTGGCGCCAAGCACGGCTTCCTGGCCGGTGTGGACCGCGACATCAACAAGCACTTCCGCATTGG
This sequence comes from Stenotrophomonas sp. ATCM1_4, assembly GCF_004348115.1. GTDB lineage: Bacteria > Pseudomonadota > Gammaproteobacteria > Xanthomonadales > Xanthomonadaceae > Stenotrophomonas > Stenotrophomonas capsici. The sequence goes on from NZ_QPFB01000001.1 coordinate 255,654, forward strand.
TGCAGGTTACAACTTCACCCGCTTCAGTGATGATCTGACCGATTTCGACTACGACCACAAGGGCTGGTTCCTCAACCTGACCGGTACGTATTGATCGGTAGCAGGAAACGCACATCCTGGCGCTGACAGCGCGCCGGGGCATGTGCGCCAGTCCGGCGATCCGGGTAGGGACTTGGTCCTTGCTTGTGGCGGCCCTGGATTCGAGCGCCCGTGGAGTTCTGTGTAGACGGAACTTTGAATCGCCCTCATTTTCGTATTCCGCCAGCAGACTGGGACAGGTCTGCTCTTGGTCGATAGCCCACGCTCAGTTAGCGAGCCGAGGGGGGCGAACCGGAGTTCCTAGGGTTTCTTGGACAGAGCTAGGCTCTGTCGGGAGCAACCTCGGAAGGCGGTCATGTCTGCGGGCAGGGTTACCTGCAAGACCCGGAAAGCTCATAAGTTCATCGATGCACATAGCGATGAGTTCAGCATCGAGATGATGTGTCGTCTACTCGAGGTTGTAATGACCCACCGATTCCTGCTCAGGTCATGCGGTTGATGTAGCGGCATAGGCCGCATCCGGGGTCATCATCTTCAGCGCCTGGTGCGGGCGCTGTTGGTTGTAAAGGGCGATCCAGTCGGCAATCACCCGCAGGGCATGGGCCTGGCTTTCGAAGCGGTGCCGGTGCACGCATTGCTCCTTCAGTGTCCGGATCACCCGTTCCACCATCCCGTTCTGTTGCGGGCAGTGCGGGGTGATGAACTCCTGCTTCAAGCCGTAGCTGCGCACCAGGCGGGTGTAGTCGCGACTGGTGAATACCAGACCGTTGTCCGAGCGCAGCAGGAACGGCTCCAGCACGCGACCCAGCGTGCCGTAGCGCGTGATCAGGGCCTGCTCCAAGGCGGCAGACGCTGTGCTGGCTTTGCCAGTCCGTGACAGGTGCCAGCCCAGTAGCTGCCGAGTATGGCAGTCGATCACCAGCGCCAAGCTGAGCCAGCCGTCTTTGCCGCCCCACACGCGGCACAGGTCCGTGGCCCAACGCTGATCCGGAAGTTCGGCGCGGGAGACGTTGGCTTCGATCCTCGGCCGCTACCCCAGCGCCCGCTTGCGGACCTGCCAGCCTTTGAGCTGGAAGATGCGCTGCACCGTGTTCTTGTTCATGCCCAACAACGCGGCCACGGTGCGGTAGCCAAACGACGGCTCGGCCTCGATCATTTCCTTGATCGGCGCGGCCAGTTCGGGGTTGACCTTCGCCGGCGCCCGGACGGGCTTGTAGTACGTCGTGCGGCGGGCCACCTCAAACCACCGACACAGCTTGGTCATTGGAACGGCAATACCTTCGTCTTTCAGGCCCTGCTGGACCGAGCGCATCAGCTCTCGTCCTTTCCAGCAGGGACGCCAGCTTTTTTCGGGCACGGATCTCCAGCATCGCCTCGCCATAGGCCTCCTGCAGGTCCTTGAGCTGGCGCTCGTATTGCTCGCGCACGTCCTCCGGCTTGGCCCGCAGTACGTTTTCAATGCCGCGCTTACCGTCTTCAACCCAGCTTTCGATCTCGGCCGGGGTCAGGTCGAACTGACGGCTGGCAGCGGCCACCGTCGTCTTGCCCTGGATGATCTCAAGGACCAGCGCCGACTTGCGCCGGGCGGTCCAGCGCTTGATCTCTTCTTCCATCATTTCGCTCATCGGTGTCTTCTTCGGGGGAAATTAACACCTGAGCAGGTTTTCAGTGGGTCATTACACTAGCTCGGTAGGAGAGGCGAGCTGTAGGCCTGAGCTTCTGTCACCCACCTAAAAGGTGTGTCCAAGCGGATCAACCGTATCTCTGTCCGACAGGGTCCAAGAACATCCAGTTAATGAGGGGGTATAAGTGGGGGTATGTTTACAAGAGGCTCAGACATTTAATCAATAAAAATATATGGTTGTATCGACTATTTGGATCAGATAAGCACCTCGATTGTCCAGCCTCCCGTAGCGTTCTGATCCGCAGCGAAATCAATGGGCTGCGTGCTTCTGCTTGTCCGGCGATCCTTGCATCTGCCTGCACTTGAGGCACACGGGCACACGGAGAGGTCCACGATGGCTCATGGGATCGGCTCGACCTAACGGCAATTGTTGTCCCCGCTTTTGCCAACGTAGAGGGCGCCGTGTGACCAGTGCCTTGGCTGCAGCGGTGAGAGAGGAGGCGACGTGGCCTGGACCCCGCTGCAGGCCAACCCGACAGCGCGTTGTCAGCCTCGCGTCGGGGCGGTGCCGGGCCCCTGTCGTCACGCAAGGCTGGTTGCGGCAGCATGATGTGGGGAAACCAGAGCCCCTGACTCCAAGGAGTTTCCATGCACATCAACAGCGCCCGTCTTCGAGAGCTCCGCACCGCCCGGCAATGGTCGCAGGAGCAGTTGGCCAATCTGAGCGGCTTGAACCTGCGCACCATTCAGCGCCTGGAGTCAGGCGCGAAGATCTCGACGGAGTCCTTGCGGGCGTTGGCAGCCGTCTTTGAGGTGCCCGCCGAAAGCCTCCTGGAAGGCAAGCCGACCCCCAGCCAGCCTGCTGTTGAGGCCATGCGCGAAGGCGTACGGCGCGGCCTGGAGTTCACCGGTACCACCCCGCGTGCAGACTTCTGGTGGTTTGCCCTGGCCGTTGTGATGGTGCTGGCCTTTGCCCAGCTGATCGCCGAGGCGACAGGCCCCCTGCCGCTGCAGATCGCCTCACTCATTGTCCTGGTGCCGTGGTTGGCGGCCTGTACCCGTCGGTTACGCGACGCCGGGCTCAGCCCGTGGTGGCAGCTCATCAGCCTGGCACCGGTGGGGGGCATCCTCGTGCTGCTCTATCTGCTTACCTACCCGACCAAGGCAACGGAACCGACCGGGGCAACCCCGGGATAAGGTCCATGCCACCGTTGGCCAGGGCTTCCGCCGAGCGGCACCGGGTTCAAGGCACGGCCGGATCCCGCCATCGCCGCTCGCCCGGTCCAACCGGAAGGCTGTGCTGTGCGCTGGCGCATAGCGGCAATGTGTCCGGGAGTATCGTCGGCGACATGGGCAAGCGTGAAGTGTTGCCGGCCGGCGAGGGGGCCGGGAGGTGATGCGTCACCGGGCCAGGGTCCAAACGTGGAACGGCAGCATTGGATGCCGTCGGTCCTGAGCCATCTGATGCGGTTGTCTGGAGGACAGCGCGTTCTGTCGTGGATGGAAGCGCCTGATGCAGGCGACGCCTTCGGCCAGGCCATTGGCTTATGCTCTCCGGGCAGTTCTACGGGTCGAGATGGGGGCCCATGGCTCAGCGTGTCAGGGCGGCGGACCACCCGGGCCGCCCTATTGGAGATGCATGGAGATGCCTGTTCGTCCAACGCTTGGCCGTCGAGGTTTCATGGCTCGTCTTGCAGCGCTCGGTGCTCTGGGGATGCTGCCCGCGCGATACCTGCATGCGGCCACGCGTTGCGGGGCGGGCGAGCGCTCGTGGATTCCGGACGACGCGTTCATGGCGGCGCTTCGGGGAATCATGCAGGCTTTCGCGGTGCCGGGCATCGGCATGGCCGTGGTCGAGGACGGGGCGGTTGCCTGGAGCCGCGGGATCGGTGTGGCCAACATGCTGACGGGCGAGCCCATCAATGCCCGGACGGTGTACGAGGATGCATCGCTGAGCAAGCCGGTATTCGCCTACCTGGTGCTGCAGCTGGCCGACCTGGGCCTGATCGACCTGGATCTCCCGCTGGTCCGGTACCGTCGTCCTGACTACCTCGGGGATCATCCGTGGCTCGACCTGATCACCGCGCGTGACGTGCTGCGGCATAGCAGCGGCCTGCCGAACTGGCGCACGTCCCCGGCAACCGAGGCATTGGTGCCGCTGATCAGGCCGGGCGTGGACATCAGCTACTCCGGCGAGGCCTTCTTCTGGTTGCAGCTGGTGGTCGAGGCGATTACCGGGCAGAGCCTGGACGAAGCGATGCGCGTGCATCTGTTCGGGCCAGCGGGGATGCACGACAGCACCTTCAGCTGGAGTCCGGACATTGCCGCGCGTTCGGTGCATGGACATCGCGCGCATGACAGCACCGAGACGGGAATGCCGGTACAGGTCCTGCGTGACCAGTGGAGCGCCGCGCAGAAGGTTGCCGAGCGTTGGGGAAAGCCGCTCCCCACCTGGAAGTACGAGGATGCCGAGCGCGCGCTTCCCGAGGTGTTGGCGATCGCGCCACCGGGGCGGGTGGCCTGGGCCGGCGACATCCATGCCAATGCAGCCGCGAGCCTGCGTTCCACCGTGCAGGATTACGCGACGTTCCTGGCGCTGATGATGGAGCGCAGGCAACGCGCGCCCTGGGAGGTGAGCGAAGCCTCACGGCAGGCGATGCTCACCGCGCAGATCACGGTGCCCGGGCGTTGGACCGAGAAGGGCCTGGGGTGGAACATGGAGAAGACCGGTGACGGCATGGTCTTCCATCATTCGGGAAGCAACAGCGGGATTTTCAAGAATTTCGCGATCGGCGATGCCCGGCAGCGGCGGGGTCTCGTGGTGATGACCAACGGGGGCAGTGGTGCGCTGGTGTATCGGCGGGTGGTTCGCGCGGCGACCGGCCACGACCTGCTTTCCTTCGACCTGTAAGTCTTCCGGCTGCCGTGGGATCGGTTGAGCCTGCGAAGGAGCCGGGCATTGGTTGCACAGCCAGGCAGGAAGGGCGTGGGCTGTTCGGTGGGCATCGAATGATCCGTTGCCGCTCCCCGCAGCGTGCAGCGCCCGACGGCAATCAGCGCGACGGCTCCGTTTCGCTGCAGCGGACGCGGTGCATCGGGAAGTCGGCCGACTGCGCCGGGTCTTCCCGGGCGATATCGATGCGGGCCCATGCGCGCTGGTCGTCGATGCGTTGGTAGCGGATGCGTTGCGGGAAGTCGTTGTCCGGATTCTCGAAGACCGCCTCATTGGCGTCGACGCGCGTGGCGTTGAATTCCGTCGCGTTGCGGCCGGAGGGCAGCGCGGTGAGCACCAGCCGCCCGTCGTCGTGCTGGCGCAGCAGCATGAATTCGAAGCTGGCAGTGCGATGGGCCGGCAGGCTGCGGCTGGTGCCCAGCATCGTGTCGCCGGCCAGGGTTGACCATTGTTCGCCGGAGCCCGGCGGTTGCCCGTCCAACTGCCAGCAACCGGACAGCCAGGCCACGTGGTTGATGTCGGCGGCATTGCCGGACTGCGCGACGGTGCCGGTGATCACCAGCGAGAATGCGATGAGGGAACGGCCAAAGCGCATGGTGACCTCGGTGCAGGCGCGGACGGATGTTGGACGGCGGGGCAGCACGCGCCCTGTAGCGTCCAGTGAATCATGGATACATCCGGAAATCGCCATCGGCCGTCGGTCCGGCGCGCGCGGCAGCCTGACCGGGCTGGCCCGTGGTGGCGGTGCCCGACGCCGTGGCGCGTCCGGGCCTGCCGTCATACGCCTGCAGGGGTTGTGCATTCATCGTGTGCAGGACGGCCCATGAAGCGGCTCTGCTGCACTGCGGCAGGTCGGATGCGGGCCGCGCGACTAAACTGGTTTCATCTGAAATGGAGGTGGTATGGCTGTTTTTCGTCCTGTTTCGTTGATCGGTGTGCCCACCGATGTGGGTGCCGGTCATCGCGGTGCGCGCCTGGGGCCGGAGGCACTGCGCATCGCCGGCTTGCCGGAGGCGTTGGCGGCACGTGGGGTGGATGTGCGCGATGTCGGCAACCTCGACGGCCCGCGCAACCCATGGACCGGCCCGGTGCAGGGCTACCGCCACCTGCAGGAAGTGGTGGCGTGGAACCACGCGCTGATGGAGGCCAGCTACGCCGAACTGCGCGACGGGCGCATGCCGATCATGCTCGGCGGTGACCACTGCCTGGGCGTGGGTTCGATCACCGCCGTGGCGCGCTGGTGCCGCGAGCAGGGCAAGCAGTTGCGAGTGCTGTGGCTGGACGCACACTCGGACTTCAACACCTCCGATGTCACCCCGTCGGGCAACATCCATGGCATGCCGGTGGCCTGCCTGTGCGGCCTCGGCCCGGAAGCATTGACCCACCTGGGCGGGCAGGCCCCGGCGATCACGCCGGCGCAGGTGCACCAGATCGGCATCCGTTCGGTCGACCCGGAGGAGAAGCGCCTGATCAAGACGCACAACGTCGATGTCTATGACATGCGTTACATCGACGAAGCCGGGATGAAGCGCACGATGGAAGCCGCATTGGACGGCATCGATGCCAACACGCACCTGCACGTGAGTTTCGACGTGGACTTCCTGGACCCGAGCATCGCACCGGGCGTGGGCACCACGGTGCCGGGCGGCGTGAACTACCGCGAGGCGCAGCTGGTGATGGAGATGATCGCCGACACCGGGCGGATGGGGTCGCTGGACATCGTCGAGCTCAATCCGCTGCTGGACCACCAGAACCGTACCGCGGAGCTGGCGGTGGACCTGGTGGAAAGCCTGTTCGGCAAATCGACGCTGATGCGGGACTGACGTGAGGCAGGTGGGGCGCTCGACGCGAGCGCTCCACGCGCTCCCCTGTGCCTGGCAGGGAAGCGGCGACGCCGGCAGGGCCCGTTGCCCGTGGCGCGGCAACGTTTTATCCGGGGCCGCAACCAGACGGGAAACCCACTGCTCCCATGTCGCCGCATCGCCTGCCGGCGCCGGCCACCCCGCACTGACGCCATCGCGACCTGCCTGAACGTGAGCCGGTGATGTTCACGCCCACTGCACGGCGCAACGGCCAGATTCTCCTTCACACGCGGGACGACCGGTGTTCGATACCGGCAGCCGCAGTCGAATGAAGGAGTCATCGAATGAAGCGAGTGCTGATGTTGGCCCTGTTGGGAATGTTCTCGGTCGGCATGCTCAGCGGCTGCAACACCGTTGCCGGTGCCGGCAAGGACATGCAGAAGGCTGGCGAGAAGGTCGAGGACAAGGCGAAGGACTGCAGCGACGGCAAGTGCTGATCACAGTGCGGTGCGCGGCCCGCACCGCGATGGTTTGACCACTGAACCCACCCAGGAGATGAAACATGAAGCGTTTGGTTGCCCTGATGTTGCTGTCGCTGTTCTCGGTCGCCGTCCTGTCCGGCTGCAACACCGTTGCCGGTGCCGGCAAGGACGTGCAGAAGGCGGGCGAGAAGGTGGAGGATGCGGCGAAGCGTTGATCGCCTCGCACCGCATGAATGAAAAAGGCCGGCATATGCCGGCCTTTTTCATTGTCGGCGGGCAGCGAGCTGAAGACGTGTTCAACAACATCATCGCCGTCCAACGTTTCATGGACCCGATGGCAACACCATCGGCGGCACTCTGGTCCTGCGCGGATTGAGCGCGTTTTCCCCCAACGGAGACAGCCCGATGAACAAAGACATCATTTCCGGCAAGTGGAGCCAGCTCAAGGGCAAGGCGCAGGCCAAGTGGGGCGACCTGACCGACGATGACCTGACCATCGCCGAAGGCAACGCCGAATACCTGGCCGGGCGCCTGCAGGAGCGCTACGGCTGGGCCAAGGACCGCGCCGAAACCGAGGTGCGTGACTTCCAGAAGGCCCTGCACAAGGACTACCCGGACTATCACTGAGTCGCGTGGGTACCTTGCCGGGGAAAGGGCCGCGTCCAGCGGCCCTTTCCATTGCCGGCGTGCCCGTCACTCAGCGGCCACGGGCCGGCGGGTCGGGCACGAAGCCGCCCGGGAAGGCTTGCGGGGCGGTGGCGTTGCCGCCGCGGTAGCGCGGCAGCACGCCCATCGCGACCAGGCGGGAGCGGGCGTCATAGCGGATCTGGCTGACCTGCACCGGCGTGCGGCTGGCGCGTTCGAAATGGGTCAACGAGGACTGCGACCACTCGCGCGCGCCATGGCCGGTACCCAGCTGCTGGCGATTGGCGCTGGGGCTGCGTGCGGACGGCATCGCCGCCGATGCTTCCGCGGCAGCGGCCTTGTCGGCGCTGGCCTCCGAGGCGATGCCGCGCGGCATCGGGCGCGGTGCCGGCATCGGCCGGTAGTCGTCGTAGACCCGGGCGCGGGCTTCCTCGAACACGGCGATGCCGACCACGCCGACGTTGGCCGGGCGGCCGGTGCGGCTGGCGTAGCTGTCGCCGTGGTCGGTGAACACGAACTGCGCCACTTCGGCATTGGACTTGCGCCAGCCGGTGATCTCGCTGCTCTGCCACGGTTCCAGCACGTAGCCGGACTGGTCGGGCGAGGCGGTCTGGCCGCTGATCGCGTTGACGCCATCCACCGACAGCACCACCAACACGCGCTCGCCGGTGCGGTTGCGCAACTGCACGCTGTAGCGGTGGCCCGGGCTGCCGGCCACCCAGCGCTGGCCGCGGTGCGGGTATTGGTCCAGGTCACCCTCGCCATCGCGGTCGATGATGGACACCGCCACCGGGCCGTCAGCCGGGGGCGGCACGGGGCCGTAGCTGAAGCCACTCAGGGCGAGGACGGACAGCAGGCTGGCGCAGAAACGGTACATGGCGGGCTCCTTGGCGGGGTACGCGGCTTGGAACGTCCCGCCGCGGCCGGTGGGGTTGGGGGCAGGGAGCCGGCCGGGGCGTTACACTGGGCCGGTTAATCCGTCCGTCAGATTTGTGCTCATGACTACCCGCGTCCTTACCGGCATTACCCCCTCCGGTACCCCCCACCTGGGCAATTACGTCGGTGCCATCCGCCCGGCCATCGCCGCCAGCCGCGCCTCGGACATCGAGAGCTTCTTCTTCCTGGCCGACCTGCACAGCCTGATCAAGTCGCAGGAGCCCGAGCGTACCCAGCGTTCGACCCTGGAGATCGCCGCCAGCTGGCTGGCCTGTGGCCTGGACCCGGACAAGGTGTGGTTCTACCGGCAGAGCGACATCCCGGAAACCACCGAGCTGATGTGGTTCCTGACCGTGGTGGCGAGCAAGGGCATCCTCAACCGCGCCCACGCCTACAAGGCCGCGGTGGACAAGAACCGCGAGGAGCAGCTGGACGACGACGCGGGCGTGACCGCCGGGTTGTTCATGTACCCGGTGCTGATGGCCGCCGACATCCTGATCTTCAACGCCAACCGCGTGCCGGTGGGGCGTGACCAGATCCAGCACATCGAGATGGCGCGCGACTTCGCGCAGCGCTTCAACCATGTCTACGGCAAGGAGTACTTCGCCCTGCCGGAAGTGATCATCGACGAGCAGGTGGCCACGCTGGCCGGCCTGGATGGTCGCAAGATGAGCAAGAGCTACCACAACACCATCCCGCTGTTCGCCCCGCGCGAGGAGCTGAAGAAGCTGGTGTTCTCCATCGTCACCGATTCTCGCGCACCGGGCGAGCCGAAGGACACCGAGGGCTCGGCGTTGTTCCAGATGTACCAGGCCTTCGCCACGCCGGAGCAGACCACGGCCTTCGCGCAGGCCTTTGCCGCGGGCATCAGCTGGGGCGATGCCAAGCAGCAGTTGTTCGAGCGCATCGACGGCGAGCTGTCGCCGCTTCGCGAGCGCTACAACGCGCTGATGGCCGAGCCGGAGAAGATCGAGGCGATCCTGCGCCAGCGCGGCCAGCAGCTGCGCGAGCAGTTCGCCATCCCGCTGCTGAAGGAGCTGCGCCATGCGGTGGGCCTGCGCGACCTGTCCACCGCCGGCGATGCGCCCAAGGCCGTGGTGGTCGCCAAGGCCGCGCTGCCACTGTTCAAGCAATACCGCGAGAAGGACGGCCGCTTCTATTTCAAGCTGCTCGACGGCCAAGGCCAGCTGCTGATCCAGAGCGAGGGCTTTGATTCGCCGCGCGATGCCGGCCAGCTGATCGCGGTGATCAAGCAGGCCGAGCAGGGCGATGCGCTGCAGAGCGAATTGTTCCGGCTGGAGGCCGAGATGGCACCGGTGCTGGACGCGCTGCAGGCACTGCGCGAGGCCGCTGCCAAGGACTGAACCCACGGGAGGAATGCGTCGATGGCCTGGTTGTCGTTGTTGTTGTTCCTCCCCTGGTTCTGCGTGATGGGGGCGTTGTACTGGTGGTTCCCGCGCCAGCCGCGCCACCGCACCCGCACCCTGTTCGACGCCGGCATGCTGGTGCTGGCGCTGCTGGTCAGCGCCGGCTTCATGCATTGGGGTTACCGGGTGGGCGCGGCCGAGGTGGCCGACGGGCTGTGGAAACAGATCATGGCGGTGCTGTACGCCTACGGCGGCTTCCTGGCGGTGATGGTGTTGGCGCTGCTGTTGCGCCCGCGCGTGCTGCGACGCTGAGCCACGCCTGCGACCAAGGTCCGGGTTGAGCCGCCTGGCGGTGGCTGTCAGGATCGAAGCCGGTTCCCGTGGGAGTTGTGCAGATGTCCGTCGAACATGGCATCCATACCATCGACACCGCGTTCCAGCGCGATCATTTCGATGCGGCGTACCTCATCGTGCAGGACGGCCGAGGCGCCTTCGTCGACTGCGGCACCAGCCATTCGTTGCCGAACCTGCTGGCCAGCGTGGCGCAGGCCGGGTTGCAGCCGGCCGACATCGATTGGCTGATCCTGACCCATGTGCACCTGGACCATGCCGGCGGCGCGGGTGCGCTCATGCAGCAGCTGCCCAATGCGCGGCTGGTGGTGCACCCACGCGGCGCGCAACACATGATCGATCCGGCGCGGCTGATCGCCGGTGCCACCGCGGTGTATGGCCAAGCCGAGATCGCGCGCAGCTACGGGCAGATCCTGCCGGTGCCCGCCGAGCGCGTGGTGGTGGCCGAGGGCGGGCACAGGGTGTCGCTGGCCGGCCGCACGCTGGAATGCATCGACACGCCCGGGCATGCACGCCACCACCACTGCATCTGGGATGAGGCCAGCCGCAGCTGGTTCACCGGCGATACCTTCGGGCTGTCCTACCGCGAGCTGGACAGCGCTGCCGGCGCGTTCATCGTGCCGACGTCCTCGCCGGTGCAGTTCGAGCCCGAGGCGATGCATGCCTCGATCGAACGCTTGATGGCACGTCGCCCGGAGGCGATGTACCTGACCCATTACGGGCGGGTGGTTGATACCGCGCGACTGGCCGCGGAACTGCATGAGCAGATCGACGCGATGGTGGTGATCGCCCGTCGCTGCGATGGCCTGCCGCAGCGGCACCAAGTGCTGGTGGACGCGCTGGCCGGCCTGTATGTGGCACGGTTGCGGCATCTGGGCAGTTCGCTGGACGAGAACGAAGTGCGGCGCGTGCTGGGCATGGATATCGAGCTCAATGCGCAGGGATTGGCGTGCTGGCTGGACCGGGACAAGCGCTGAGGTTTTCTGGGGGAGGCGTGCGGGGATCTCGCGGCACGGTGACATGGGATGGAGTTCGGAGGACTGGCTTGTGCTGCGAACCGCGCCCCCTCCCCTTGGCCTGCGGCCAAGGGGAGGGGGCGAAAAGCAGCGTTCACGGTGATCTGATCGAACGGCATGAACTGCCTCCTCCCTTTTGCGAAGCAAAGGGGAGGGCTGGGGAGGGGTGCTGTTGGCGGTGTTCGATGAGGACCGAAGGGGTAACCGCTTCGCGGCCGAAGCCGCTCCTACTCATTGGGGTTCTTCCTACGTAAAATCACCGGTTCTGCCTGTTGCTGGTACCTGCCGTGAACCCGATGCGCATCCTGCTGCTCTCGTCCTGCCTGTTCGTTGGCGGCATCGCCAATGCAGCCAACGACCTGCCCGGCGGAGGCATCAATCCGGAGGCGCTGTCGCAGCACGTCCGCGTGCTGGCCTCCGATGCGTTCGAAGGACGCGCGCCGGCCAGCAACGGAGAGCAGCGCACGGTCGACTACCTGGTCGAGCAGTTCACCAAGGCCGGCCTGCAGCCCGGTGGCGCCAACGGCAGCTGGGTGCAGGAAGTGCCGCTGGTGCGGGCGACCGTCGATGGCGAGGTGGCGGCCAGCCTGACGCTGGGTGGCAAGACGCTGCCGCTGGTCAACGGCGAGGACATCACCCTGCAGAGCCTGAGCCCGTTTGGCGTGGTGGACCAGCAGGACGTGCCGCTGGTGTTCGTCGGCTACGGCATCTCCGCACCGGAGCGGCATTGGGACGACTACAAGGACCTGGACCTGAGCGGCAAGATCGCGGTGGTGCTGATCAACGACGCCGACTTCGAGGCCGAGCAGCCCGGTGCGTTCGATGGCAAGGCGGTGACCTACTACGGCCGCTGGACCTACAAGTTCGAGGAAGCCGCGCGGCGCGGTGCCGAAGGCGTGCTGATCGTCCACGAGACCGCGCCGGCGGCCTATCCATGGGCGACGGTGAAGGCATCGGGCACCTCGCCGCTGTTCGACATCGAGCGCAGCCAGGACGATGCATTGGCGGCGCACACGCCGGTGCGTGGCTGGATGCAGCGGGCATTGGCCGAGCGCATCTTCAGCGCCGCCGGGCTGGACTTCGAAGCGGAGAAGCGCAAGGCGATGCGCGCCGACTTCCAACCGGTCGCGTTGGGTGACGCGCGCCTGTCGGCCAGCTTCTGGGTCAAGCGCGAGCGCGTGGTCAGCCGCAACGTGGTGGCCAAGCTGGAAGGCGCCAGCCATCCGGAAGAGTCGGTGATCTTCTCTGCGCACTGGGATGCGTTCGGCATCGGCCAGCCCGATGCGAATGGCCAGACCGTGCGCCACGGCGCCATCGACAACGCCACCGGCGTGGCCGCGGTGCTGGAACTGGGCCGCGTGTTCGCCGCCGGTCCGCGCCCGCAGCGCAGCCTGTACTTCGTGGCGCTGACCGCCGAGGAGAAGGGCTTGCTGGGGGCGAGCTACTACGCCGCCCACCCGCTGGCGCCGCTGGAAACCACGGTGGCGGTGCTGAACATCGAGATGTTCAGCCCGGACGGCGAGAACGCCGACATCGCCACCTGGGGCAAGGGCCGCGTCTCGCTGGAACAGGACATCGACCGCGTGGCCAAGGCCCGCGGCCGGCGCTGGTCGCCGGACCCGAACCTGGAAGCCGGCTTCTTCTACCGCGCCGACCATTTCGCCTTCGCCCGCAAGGGCGTGCCAGCGATCACCGTGGGTGCCGGGCTGGACAAGCTCGACGGCGGCGTGGCCGCTGGCCGCGCGCTGCGGGATGCCTACTTCGCCAAGTGCTACCACCAGGCCTGCGATGCCTGGTCACCGCAGTGGGATGGACGTGGCCTGGCCGCCGACACCCTGCTGGTCTACGACCTGGGCCTGGAACTGGCCAACAGCCGCCGGTGGCCGACGTGGGAGAAGGGCGCCGAGTTCGAGGCGGCACGCGAAGCGAGCGACGCGGCGCGGCGCTGAGGCAGGATTCGCACGTCATTCCCGCGTGCGGGAATGACGTAACCCGACGGGTTTCTCACTTCTCCCTGAAGGCCAGGGCCAGAGCTACCCCTCCCCAGTCCTCCCCTGCTGCGCAAGGAAGGGGGCGGTTGTGCGTGGTCGGTGAGATGGCGGCGAAGCCTGCTTTTCGCCCCCTCCCTTCCGCGAAGCAGAGGGGAGGGCTGGGGAGGGGGTGCTTGGGGACGTGCAGGGGAGCGCACTCCTCTTCACTCCTCCCTTCATCCGCGGGTGCCATCCAGCCAATTGGGTCCCTTGTTCTTCAGGAAGAACACGTACACCACCAGCGAGACGGCGATCACCGCGGTGACGTAGATCGCGAAGGTATCGACATGGCCTGTCTTCAACGCGGCCTGGTACAACAGCGGCGCGGTGCCACCGAACAGCGAGTTGGCCAGCGCGTAGCCAAAGCCCACGCCCAGCGCACGCACGTGGGTGGGGAACAGTTCGGCCTTCACCACCGCGTTGATCGAGGTGTAGCCGGTGAGGATGACGAAGGCGATGGCCAGGGTCATGAAGGCCGCCAGCGCATCGTGCTGCTGCGGCAGCTGGGTGACCATGTACCAGGTGTAGAGCACGCCGCCGACGCCGAAGAACACCAGCAGGCTCTTGCGGCCGATGCGGTCCGACAGCCAGCCACCGAGCGGTTGCAGCACCATCAGGAAGGCAAGCACGCCCAGGTTGATCAGCGTGCCGGTCATCACGTCATCGCCGGCGAACGCGCTCTGGATCATCTTCGGCCCGTTCACCGAGTAGGTGTAGAACGCCACGGTGCCGCCGGCAGTGATCAGGAAGCACAGCAGCAGCGGACGCCATTGGTGCACGAACAGCTCGTACATGGAGCCGGAGGCCTTGGCGCGGCCTTCCCTGGCGGCTTCGATGGAATCGGCGGTCAGTGATTCATCCATGCTCCGGCGCAGCCAGAACACCACCAGCGCGGCGATGCCACCGATGCCGAATGCCACCCGCCAGCCCCAGGCCGAGATTTCCGGCTTGTCCCAGAAGGTGAGCATCAGCAGCAGGGTGAGCTGGGCCAGCACGTGGCCGCCAACCAGGGTCACGTAGTGGAACGAGGACAGGAAGCCACGCCGGCCGGGCAGGGCCGCTTCGGACATGTAGGTGGCACTGGTGCCGTATTCACCGCCGGTGGCGAAGCCCTGCAGCAGGCGCGCGAACAGCAGGACCAGCGCTGCGGCGCCGCCGATCTGTGACGCGGTCGGCGTGATGGCGATCAGGAACGAGCAGCCGGCCATCACCGACACCGAGACGGTCAGCGCTAGGCGCCGGCCATAGCGGTCGGCGAAGCGGCCGAAGTACCAGGCGCCGATCGGGCGCATCAGGAAGGTGGCGGCGAAGATCGCCCACACGTAGATCGTGGAGTTCTTGTCAGCGGCCGAGAAGAACTGTGATTCAAAGTAGACCGCGAACACCGAGTAGACGTAGACGTCGTACCACTCGACCAGGTTGCCGGCCGAGCCCTTGAGCGTGTTGGAGATCGAGCGGCGCAGTGCGGCATGGTCTGAACGCGCCGGGGTGACGGTGGAAGTGCTCATGTCGGGTGATGTCCTCGCGTGCTGGCCGGGGGCCGCTCCGTTGCCGGTGCCGGACGGAGGGGCGCCGCCCACCGTACCGCAAGCCGCCGCCGGGCGATGTAATGACTTGGTAGGGGGGCTGGGCGAAAACAGCATGCCGTTTTCCGTGCTGATAACGCGCGGCCCGGTGTCCTAGAATCCGTGTTCCCCTGATGGTGGTATCTGCCCCATGTCTTCACCTGAAACCACGTCGGCTGCTCCGCGGAGCGGCCTTGTCGTCTTGGCATTGTTCCTGGTCTACGTGGTCTGGGGCTCCACCTACCTGGGCATCCACCTGGCGCTGGAAAGCGGGTTGCCGCCGCTGTCGGTGATCGCCGGCACGCGCTTCGTGCTGGCCGGCAGCCTGCTGTACGCGTTCCTGCGCTGGCGCGGCGTGGCCGCGCCCACCGGTGCGCAATGGAAGACGCTGGCGGTGATGGGCGGATGCCTGCTGTTCCTCGGCAACGGCATGGTGGTGCTGGCCGAGCGCGACGTGTCGTCCGGGCTGGCTGCGGTGGCGGTGGCCTCGGTGCCGTTGTGGATGGCGCTGTTCTCGGCCTTCCGTGGTGACACGGTGACGCGCGGGGAGTGGCTGGGCATCGCGATCGGCTTTGCCGGCGTGGTGTGGCTCAATGCCGGCAGCAGCCTGACCGCCACGCCGACCGGCCTGGTGCTGCTGCTGATCGCGCCGCTGGGCTGGGCGTTCGGCTCGATCTGGTCGCGCGGACGCGACCTGCCATCGCCGTTCATGACCGCCGCCGGGCAGATGCTGTGCGGCGGCGTGATCCTGGTCTGCGCCGGCCTGCTGCGCGGCGAGCACTTCAACGGCTGGCCGAGCGTGAAGGGCGTGCTGTCGGTGGGCTACCTGACCGTGTTCGGCTCCATCGTCGCGTTCACCGCATACGTGTGGTTGCTGCACAACGTGCGGCCGGTGCTGGCCAGCAGCTATGCCTACGTGAACCCGGTGATCGCGGTGGCGCTGGGCATCTGGATCGCGCAGGAGCGTTTCAGTGCCTCCGATGTGGGTGCGATGGCGGTCATCCTGGCCGGCGTCGTGGTCATCACCCTTGCCCGGATCCGTCGCGCATGAGCTCGTCCGACTACCGCAATGGCCTGTGGGCCACCACGTTCGCCTTCGTCATCTGGGGTTTGTTCCCGTTGTACTGGCACCTGCTCAAGCAGGTGCCGTCGGACCAGATCATCGCCCACCGCATCGTGTGGAGCGCGGTGCTGCTGTGCAGCCTGTTGTTCGCGCGCGAGCGCCTGGGCTGGCTGAAGAAGATCTGGGCGGTGCCGCGCACCTTCTGGCTGCTGGGGCTGGCCAGCGTGGTGATCGGCTTCAACTGGAGCCTGTACATCTGGGCGGTCAATGCCGGGCACGTGGTCGAGACCAGCCTGGGGTATTTCATCAACCCGCTGCTGAGTGTGCTGCTGGGCGTGGTGGTGCTGGGCGAGCGGTTGGGCCGGCTGCAGTGGCTGGCGGTGGGCCTGGCCGCGCTGGGCGTGGCCTGGCTGACCTGGCAGGGCGGGCGGGTGCCGTGGATCGCGATCGGGCTGTCGATCTCGTTCGCGTTGTACGGCCTGCTGCGCAAGCTGACCGCGGTGGAGCCGGTGTCGGGCATCGGCATGGAAAGCCTGTTCCTGTTCGTGCCGGCATTGGCCTGGGTGCTGTGGGCCGAGGCCGGGCATGGCGGTGGCTTCACCGGGACCTGGGGCTGGGGCACGCTGGTGCTGCTGGTCGCCTCCGGTGCGGTCAGCGCGGTGCCGTTGATCGCCTTCACCTACGGCGTGCGGCGCATCCCGTTGAGCGTGGTCGGCCTGTTGCAGTACATCGGCCCGACGCTGCAGTTCCTGTGCGGCGTGCTGGTGTTCCGCGAGCCGTTCGGCATGGCCAAGCTGGTGGGTTTCGCCTTTATCTGGGCCGGGCTGGTGGTGTTCGCGCTGGCCGGTTGGCGGGCCGCGCGCAGGGTGCGCGGGTAATGGCGAGGAAGGCGGTGGGAGCGGCGTAAGCCGCGAAGCCGATACGCCAATTGCTGCAGGCATCGCTGCCATTGCAGGCTGTCTCGCTTCAGCACCAGCGCGCATGAACACCCCCTCCCTTGCGCAGCGGGGGAGGGTTGGGGAGGGGGAAGTGCGTCGTGGCGGATGCGCTGTCGGCTTCGCGGCGAACGCCGCTCCTGCCGGTGGTCAACCCAGCGGCTGGGGCGTTGGGCAGTGGCCGTGTTCGCCGGCGTCGGCAAACCAGTCGTTGACCACGCCGGACAGCCGGTCCAGCCGCATCGGCAGGGTCAGGTGGTCCTCGCCTTCCACTTCCAGGTAGTGCGCGCGGGGTGCGGCAGCCGCCAGGGCGCGGCCCTGTGCGACCGGGATGTGCTCGTCCTGGCGGCCATGCACCAGCAGCACGCAGGCCGGCACCTGCGCCAGCGCCTGGCCGACATCGACGCGGTCCAGGTCCAGGCCCAGCTTGCGGTCGGCTGCGGCGATGGCCTGGTCCAGGCCCTTGCCACCGTACTGCCAGCGCGCCAGCGGCAGGGCGACATAATCACTCCAGCGCTCGGCAGGCTTGGACAGCATGTGCGGCACCATCGTGCGGATCGCCTGGCCGGCATTGTCGAAGGATTCCATCGCCACCACGCTGCGCAGCTGCGGGCCCAGCTCGCGCGCGGCGAAGATCGCCGTGGCCGCGCCGTAGGACACGCCGAGCAGGTGTACCGGGCCTTCGATCTGGCCTTCGGCCTTCAGCGCCTTCAGTGCGGCCACGACATCATCGGCCTCGCGGGTGCCGTAGCCGGACGGTGCGTGCCCGGAGCGGCCATGGTTGCGCAGGTCCAGCGCCACGGTGCGGTAACCCTGCTGGGCCAGCTCCAGTGCCCATGGCAGCAGCGAGCCACCGTCCATCATCCAGCCATGCAGCAGGATCACCGTGCCGCGCGCGGGTTGGCCATGCGTGGTCGGTGCCGAAGCCTGCAGCGAGAACTCGGGGAAGCGTTCACCCTTGCCGAGGTAGCGGTAGTCCATCCGGTAGTCGCCCGGGTCGAACGACACCCAATGCAATGCCACGCCATCGGCACCGCTGACGCGGCCCTGGTGGTGGGGTACGCGCGCGAGCAGCGCATCGATGCGTTCGGTGGGAACCAGCGGCGAGGTGCCGCCCGGCGCGGCCAGGCGTTCACTCAGCGACAACGAGGGGACAGGGTGGGAGAAAGCAAAGCCGGCCAGCATCACGCAGACGCCGGCCAGCGCCAGCGAGCGGAGCATGGCGGGATTCCGGAAGTGGGAGGCTGCACACCGTAGCGGCATTGCAGCGGCGCAGCTACCGCACCGCGATGACAGTCTGATGACCGTTGTGTGGTGTTGGGGTTGCGGCAGGGGCGTACCGGCTGTGGCGGCCCTCATCCCAACCCCTCTCCCGTGGCACGGGAGAGGGGCGTTGGATCAGCCTTGCTGGATCAGAAGCGCTGCTGGTACTTCATGTACATGAAACGACCGATGTCGAAGCCACCGTAGTAGGTGAAGCTGCTGTTCGGCTGGCTGTACATGATCGGGCCCTCGTGCTTGAACACGTTGTTGACGCCCAGCGACACGGTGCCGTCCCACGGCAGGGCATAGCGCACCTGCAGGTCATGGAAGGTGTTGGAGCCCAGCTTGCGGCTCGGCTGCATGTCCGTGTACGGCGACTGGAAGTCCGGCAGGTTGCACTCCGGGCCGCCTTCCAGGTCGTAGGAGCACTTCTCCTTCATGCTGGAGGTGTAACGGGTGGTCCAGCTCGCGCCGAAGTTGCCGTTCTGCCAGTCCAGGGTCAGGTTGGAGCGCACCCGGAAGTTGCCTTCCCAGCCGGTGAACTGTTCCACCGGGGTGGTGTCCACGTTGTCGCTCTTGCGCGAGAGGTAGTCCACGTAGGTGGTGTTCCAGCGCAGCGACAGCTGGCCGAACGCCATTTCCGGCAGGCGGTAGCGGACACCCAGGTCATAGCCGGCCGTTTCCTGGTAACCGGCGTTGTTCAACGAACGGTTCATGCCGCTGACCTGGCCCTTGTTGGTGCCGGAGGTGTAGCGGGTGAAGCGGTCGCAGGCCGAGGCGATGCCCTGCACGTAGCACTGGTTGAGGATGTCCGTGGCCGACTCGCCGACGATGACGTTG
Organism: Stenotrophomonas sp. ATCM1_4; assembly: GCF_004348115.1. Classification (GTDB taxonomy): domain Bacteria; phylum Pseudomonadota; class Gammaproteobacteria; order Xanthomonadales; family Xanthomonadaceae; genus Stenotrophomonas; species Stenotrophomonas capsici. The sequence goes on from NZ_QPFB01000001.1 coordinate 274,565, forward strand.
TCGATGCGGATCTTCCACCAGTCCAGGCTCAGGTCCAGGCCGGTGACGAAGTCCGGGCTGTACACCAGGCCGACGGTCCAGGTCTTGGCGGTTTCCGGCTTCAGTGCCGCATTGGAGCCGGAGGTGAAGTCAGTCACCGCCTGCACGCCGGAGGTCGTGGCCAGTTCGCCGTCGCCGGTCTTCTGGCGGAAGTCGGCACCCATGCCGGCGGCGGTGCAGCGTGCGGCCACTTCACTGTTGCGTGCGGCGGCGCCGAAGGAGCGGTCACACGGATCGGTGATGCGGTCACGGGTGGTGACGGTGCCGCCGTACAGGTCGTCCACGGTCGGTGCACGGAAACCGGTGCCGTAGGTGGCGCGGACCAGCAACGTGTCGACCGGCTTCCACTTCAGGCCGAACTTGCCGTTGGTGGTGCCGCCGAAGTTGTCGTAGTCCGAGTAGCGGCCCGCCAGGTCCAGCGACAGCTCGCGCACCATCGGCAGGTCGGCCAGCAGCGGCACCTGCAGCTCCAGGTAGACCTCGTCCAGCGTGTAGTCGCCGCGCGTGGGCAGGCCACTGGTACCGGCGATCTCGCCCTTCTGCACCATCAGGTCCGGCGTGTAGCTGGCTTCCTCGGTGCGGTGCTCCACGCCCATCGCGGCCATGATGTCGCCGGCCGGCAGGGTGAACAGCGAACCGGAGATGTTGGCGCTGACCACCTTGGTGGTGCTGTGGATATCGTCGACGAAGCTCTTGAACAGGTAGTCACGCACGGCGGGGTCGCCGCTGAGCGATCCGGGGCTGTTGCTGCCCATCGGCGCCAGCGGATTCCACGGCACGCAGCCTTCGATCACGTTGCCCACGCTGCCGCAGCGGGCCACGCCGTTGCCGTCGATGAAGGACGGGCCGACGGCCAGGTTCACGTTCGGCTGGTACATGCTCTGCAGGGTGCGACGCTCGCCCTCATTGCGGTTGTACATGTAGCTGACGTTCCAGTCCCAGAGATGCGAACCGGTCTCGAAGCTGCCCTCCAGGCCCAGGCTGGCGCGCTTGGTGGTCAGGCTGTTGTTGGTCGCCCGCGGGAACTCCTCGGTGCGGTGCGAGAACAGCACGTCCTTGCCCCAGTGGTTGAACGCACTGTCGGCCGAAAGCGCGGCGCGCGAGCCATTGGCGGCCTGCGCGGCCGACACCGAGTACGGGTAGCCGGCCAACTGCTTGATCGATTCACGCTCGCTGTACAGCACGTCGGCGACCACGCGCAGGTCGTCGGTGATCTGGAAGCCGGCGTTGGCGAAGGCGGACTTGCGCTCCAGCGAGGAGAGCAGGGTCATGTTGGTCTTGGTGTTGGCGTAGGTGGCCGGGTCACGCGGCTTGAAATTCTCCACCTTGGACGGATCGCCGCCCGGGCCGACGCTGAGCACCTTGCCATCGACGGTGACCGAGCCCCATGCAGTGGTGCCGTTCAGGCCATCACCGGGGTGGTAGGGGCCGTTCGGGTAGGCGGTGAACGCGCGCGCGCCGCCCAGCACCGGGTCTTCCTTGGACTTCTCGGCGCCGACGCTGAACCAGCCGCGCTCGAAGGTCTTGCCGAAGTTGGCGCTGTAGGAGCGCTTCTGGCCATCGCCTTCGCCGTACTGGCCGACGTAGGCGCTGGCGTTGCCGCCGTCGAAGTTCTTGCGGGTGATGACGTTGATCACGCCGGCGATGGCATCGGAGCCGTACAGCGCCGAGGCGCCGTCGGTCAGCACTTCAATGCGCTCGACGATGGCCGAGGGGATCGAGCCGACGTCGGAGTAACCGCCGGCGCTCACGCCCATGCGGCGGCCGTCGATCAGCACCAGGGTGCGTTCCGGGCCAAGGTTGCGCAGGCTGACGAACATGCCGCCATAGTCGCGGCCGGAGGACAACGCCGAGGCACGGCTCAGCGACGGTGCGCCGGCGGCGGTGACGTCCTGCAGGATGTCGGCGACGTTGACGTAGCCCTTCTTCTCGATTTCCGCGCGGGTCAGCGCGATGACCGGCTGGGCCGTCTCCACGTTCGCCTGGCGGATGCGCGAACCGGTGATCTCGATGCGGTCCAGCGTGGTGGTGGACTGGTTGGCATCCTGCGCGAATGCAGGAGCGGTGCAGCTGCCGGCGATCGCCAGGGCGATCGCGGTGCGCAGCGGGTTCGACTTCAAAGACATCTCTTTCGGTTTTCCTTTATACCTACTACGAAAAAAGCGCCCGGCTGGGCGCTGTGACAGATGCATCACCGTTGGGGGAGGGACGCAGCATCCGCCATCACAGCTACGCCGCCCGCCGGGTACCCGGCGGGCGCGCATGATGAACCAAATGGATGGATGCGTGAAGGGCGGGTTTCCGCCATGCCCACCTGCCGTGGTGGCAGGGGGGCGTTCATCGGGCAGACGGGTTGTCGTGCCGGCGCGGCTCAGGTCTCGCGCAGCGCGGTGGTGATCGGCAGGCGCGCCGCACGCAGCGCCGGGAACAGGCCACCCACCAGGCCAATGCCCAGCGCCCACTTCAGGCCGCTCCACAACAGTGGCGGGGAGACCTTGAACTGGAACACCACCTGGCTGAAGTTGCTGCCCAGCGTGGACACGGTGAAGTTGTTGAAGGCCAGCCAGGCGATCACCCCGCCGAGCAGGCCGCCGAGCAGGGCCAGCAGCATGGTTTCCAGCATCACCGCGGTCACCACCGGTACGCCGCGGAAACCGATCGCACGCAGCGTGGCGATCTCCCGTGCGCGCGTGGCCACCGCCGCGTACATGGTGTTGAGCGCGCCAAACACCGCGCCTACCGCCATGATCGCGCCGATCACCGTGCCCAGCACCTTGAGCAGCTTGTTCAGGCCGCCGCCCTGCTTGCGGTAGTACTCGGCGGTGGTTTCCACATCCAGTTTCAGCCGCGGGTCTGCGGCCACCGCGGCCTTGAACGCCTCGAAGCCCTGCTTGCCGTCGGTCCGTATGCTGATCGACTGCCACGCACTGCGGTCGTAGGTACTGGCCAGCGTCTGCGCATCGGTCCACAACTCGGACTCGTGCGAGTCGCCGGATTCGAAGATGCCCACCACCGTCCATGCCTGGTTGCCGAGCGTGAGCGTCTTGCCCACCTCCAGTCCCTGGAACTGCTTCTGCGCCCCGCGGCCGGCGACGATCTCGCGCAGGCCGGTGCCGAACGCACGGCCCTCGACGATGTGCACCTTGTCGTGCACCGCCCAGGCCTGCTCGCCGACGCCACGGAACTGCGCGTTGACGTCGGTGCCGTCGCTGCGCGAGGTCAGGTTGACCACCTGCGAAAGCTCCGGCGACACCAGCGGACGGCCCTTGTCACCGCGCGCCACGCCGGGCAGGGTTTCCAGCAGCGGCACCTGCTCGCGGGTGATGACCGAGTTGGTCTCGGCCTGCGAGCCGCCGCGCAGCACGATGGCGGTGCTGTCATCGCCCGTGCTCTCCAGCGTTGCCTGGAAGCCCTGGCCCATGGCGAGCATCGCCACCAGCACGCCGACCACGCCGGCGATGCCGATCACGATCACCGACGAGGCCCCCCAGCGCTGCGGCAGGCTGGCCAACCCGATCCGGGTCGCCGCCAGCGCCAGGCGACCGCTGCGGGTCAGCACCAGCCACAGGGCGATGACCACCACCAGCACCGCCACGCCCACCCATGGCAGGGCGATCCAGATGCCCAGGCCAGCGGCCAGCAGCACGATCACCAGCGCATTGGAAAGAAAGTTCTTCATGTCGTTCTCCTCAGCGCCCGGCCAATGCGTCGACGATCTTCAGGCGCTTGGCACGCAGTGCCGGCAACACGCCCACCACCAGGCCGATCACCACGATCAGGCCGGCACCCATCATCCAGGTCTGGGCAGGCACGTGGGGCGGCAACAGCCCCATCGTCTGCGGTGCCATCACCGGCAGGGCCAGCGCAGCCAGGCCGAGTCCGATCACGCCGCCCAGGCCGACCAGCAGCACCGCCTCGATCATCACCAGCATCAGCACCGTGCCGTCCTGGAAGCCCAGCGTCTTCAACGTGGCCAGCTCGGGGACGCGCTCACGCACCGCCTGCGCCATGGTGTTGCCGGTCAGCAGCAACAGGGTGAAGAACACCGCGCCCATGATCGAGGTGACGATCATGCCGATGTCGGCGAACTGCTTGATGAAGGCCTGCTGGAACGCCGACTCGGTCTGGCTCTTGGTCTCGTGGTCGGAGTTGGCCGAGATGGCGTCGATGGCCTGGGCCACGCGCGAGGCGTAGTCCGGGTTGTCCAGGGTCACCGTGTACCAGCTGACCTGGTTCTTGATGTAGTCGTTGGATTCGTCGAAGTACTTCCAGTTCATCATCAACTGGCGTTCCTCGTTGCCGGCCACCGCGCGGTCCTTGGAGCGGAACGTGCCCACCAGCTGCAGCGGCCAGTCATTGCTACCTCCGCGCGGGAAGATGGTGGCCTGCAGCGGGATGGTGTCGCCGATCTTCCAGCCGAACTGCTTGGCCAGCGACTCGCCGACGATCGCGCCGGTGCGGGTGTTGCGGAACGCCTCGATCTGGTCCTTGGGGACTTCCAGCTCGCTGTAGATATCGAAGTAGTTGGGGGCCACCGAGAAATTCGGGAAGAAGTTCTTCGGGTCCTGGTAGATGCCGCCGAACCACATGCCGTAGGTGGTGTCACGAACGCCCTCGACTTGGCGGATCTGGGACTCCAGCCGGATCGGCAGCGACTGGGTGATGGACAGGCGCGAGGCGACGATCAACCGGTTGGCACCGGCCACGCTGGCACCGCCGGTGTTGAAGGCCACGCGCACCGAGTCGAGCATGCCGAACAGCAGGAAGGCGGTCACCACCGAGAGCAGGGTGAACAGCGTGCGGGTGCGGCTGCGGAACAGCTGCGCCCATATCAGCGAAAAATACTTCATGGCCGGGCTCCTCAGTGCACCGGGGCGTCGACCAGCTCGCCCTTGTCCAGATGCACGGTGTGGGTGGCGTACTCGGCGGCCTTGGGGTCGTGGGTGACCATGATGATGGTCTTGCCGTGTTCGCGGTTGAGCAGCTGAAGCAGGCCCAGCACTTCTTCCGCGCTCTGGCGGTCGAGGTCACCGGTGGGCTCGTCGCAGATCAGGAAGGTGGGGTCGGAGACGATGGCACGGGCGATGGCCACGCGCTGCTGCTGGCCGCCGGACAGTTCGTTGGGGCGGTGGTCGCGGCGTTCGGCCAGGCCGACCAGGGTAAGCGCGATCTGCGCGCGACGCTTGCGGTCGGCAGCGCTGAGGTTGGTCAGCAGCAGCGGCAGTTCCACGTTCTTCTGCGCGGTGAGCATGGGCATGAGGTTGTAGAACTGGAACACGAAGCCGACGTGGTGGCTGCGCCAGGTGGACAGTTGTCCGGCGCTGAGCTGGTCGATGCGCTGGTCTTCGATGTTGATCTCGCCGCCGCTGGGGGTGTCCAGGCCGCCGATGAGGTTGAGCAGGGTGGTCTTGCCGGAGCCGGACGGTCCCATCAGGGCGACGAAGTCCCCGCGTTCGATGTCCAGGTCGATGCCGTGCAGGACCTGTACCTTTTCCGGTCCACGCTGGTAGGTCTTGGTGATGTTGCGCAGGGAGACGAGGGTGCTCATGGGTGGTCCTCAGCGGTGGAGTGGGCGTCGGCAGCAGTGAAGTGGATGTGGGCAGCAGTGGAGCGGATGTAGGCAGCAGTGGAGCGGGTTGGGTCAGCGATGGTGATTGGCATCCCCTCTCCCGTCCTGCGGGAGAGGGGCAGGGGTGAGGGCAGCTGTTGCAGTTGCAGTTGCAGTTGCGAGTGCCGTTGCTGTTGCTTCTTCCCCTCCCTTTGCCAAAGGCAAGGGGAGGGCCAGGGAGGGGTGCCGTTGCTTTGGCTTTGGCTTTGG
>NZ_QPFB01000001.1:280521-299836 GCF_004348115.1 Stenotrophomonas sp. ATCM1_4
CACGTGAAACCCTGTCTGAACATGGGGGGACCATCCTCCAAGGCTAAATACTACTGACCGACCGATAGTGAACCAGTACCGTGAGGGAAAGGCGAAAAGAACCCCGGAGAGGGGAGTGAAATAGAACCTGAAACCGTGTGCGTACAAGCAGTAGGAGCTCGAAAGAGTGACTGCGTACCTTTTGTATAATGGGTCAGCGACTTACTGTTCGTGGCAAGCTTAACCGTATAGGGGAGGCGAAGGGAAACCGAGTCTGATAAGGGCGCATAGTCGCGGGCAGTAGACCCGAAACCGGGTGATCTAGTCATGCCCAGGGTGAAGGTGCGGTAACACGCACTGGAGGCCCGAACCCACTCCCGTTGCAAAGGTAGGGGATGAGGTGTGATTAGGAGTGAAAAGCTAATCGAACCCGGAGATAGCTGGTTCTCCTCGAAAGCTATTTAGGTAGCGCCTCATATGTATCCTCTCGGGGGTAGAGCACTGTTATGGCTAGGGGGTCATCGCGACTTACCAAACCATTGCAAACTCCGAATACCGAGACGGACTGTATGGGAGACACACGGCGGGTGCTAACGTCCGTCGTGAAAAGGGAAACAACCCAGACCCACAGCTAAGGTCCCAAATTTTGTGCTAAGTGGAAAACCATGTGGAAAGGCACAGACAGCCAGGAGGTTGGCTTAGAAGCAGCCACCCTTTAAAGAAAGCGTAATAGCTCACTGGTCGAGTCGGTCTGCGGGGAAGATTTAACGGGGCTAAGCACAGAACCGAAGCTTGGGGTGCATAACTTTGTTATGCGCGGTAGAGGAGCGTTCCGTAAGCCTGTGAAGGTGAGTTGAGAAGCTTGCTGGAGGTATCGGAAGTGCGAATGCTGACATGAGTAACGATAATGCGGGTGAAAAACCCGCACGCCGAAAGCCCAAGGTTTCCTTGCGCAACGTTAATCGGCGCAGGGTGAGTCGGCCCCTAAGGCGAGGCAGAAATGCGTAGTCGATGGGAAGCAGGTTAATATTCCTGCACCTCGCGTAAGTGCGATGGAGGGACGGAGAAGGTTAGGTGTACCGGGCGTTGGTTGTCCCGGGGAAAGGCGGTAGGTTTGGATCTTTGGCAAATCCGGGATCCTTTAAGACCGAGCACCGAGACGAGTCTTTTAGACGAAGTCACTGATACCACGCTTCCAGGAAAAGCTCCTAAGCTTCAGCTTACGCAGACCGTACCGTAAACCGACACAGGTGGGTAGGATGAGAATTCTCAGGCGCTTGAGAGAACTCGGGTGAAGGAACTAGGCAACATGGCACCGTAACTTCGGGAGAAGGTGCACCCTTTTTGGTGGCTCATGCGAGCTATAGCTGAAGAGGGTCGCAGTAACCAGGCCGCTGCGACTGTTTATCAAAAACACAGCACTCTGCAAACACGAAAGTGGACGTATAGGGTGTGACGCCTGCCCGGTGCTGGAAGGTTAATTGATGGGGTCAGCCGCAAGGCGAAGCTCTTGATCGAAGCCCCAGTAAACGGCGGCCGTAACTATAACGGTCCTAAGGTAGCGAAATTCCTTGTCGGGTAAGTTCCGACCTGCACGAATGGCGTAATGATGGCCAGGCTGTCTCCACCCGAGACTCAGTGAAATTGAACTCGCTGTGAAGATGCAGTGTACCCGCGGCAAGACGGAAAGACCCCGTGAACCTTTACTATAGCTTGACACTGAACATTGAGAACTGGTCGAGATGGAAGTGCGCGAGCTGCTGAGCAAGTACGACTTCCCGGGCGACGACACCCCGATCGTGCACGGTTCGGCCCGTCTGGCGCTGGAAGGCGACCAGAGCGACATCGGCGTGCCGGCCATCCTGAAGCTGGTCGAGGCGCTGGACAGCTGGATCCCGACCCCGGAGCGTGACGTCGACAAGCCGTTCCTGATGCCGGTGGAAGATGTGTTCTCGATCTCGGGCCGCGGCACCGTGGTGACCGGTCGTATCGAGCGCGGCGTGATCAAGGTCGGCGAAGAAATCGAAATCGTCGGTATCCGTCCGACCCAGAAGACCACCGTCACCGGCGTGGAAATGTTCCGCAAGCTGCTGGACCAGGGTCAGGCAGGTGACAACGCCGGTCTGCTGCTGCGTGGCACCAAGCGTGACGACGTCGAGCGCGGCCAGGTTCTGGCCAAGCCGGGTTCGATCACCCCGCACACCCAGTTCGACGCCGAAGTGTACGTGCTGTCGAAGGACGAAGGCGGCCGTCATACCCCGTTCTTCAAGGGCTACCGTCCGCAGTTCTACTTCCGTACCACCGACATCACCGGTGCGGTCGAGCTGCCGGAAGGTGTTGAGATGGTGATGCCGGGCGACAACGTGAAGATGGCTGTCACCCTGATCAACCCGGTGGCAATGGACGAAGGTCTGCGCTTCGCCATCCGCGAAGGCGGCCGTACCGTCGGCGCCGGCGTGGTCTCGAAGATCATCAAGTAATAAGCCTGCAGTACCCAGCGGTAACTCTGCTGCTGGTTACGCGAACGGCGGGCCGGGAACCTCGGTCCGCCTTCGCCGTCTAAGGGACGTGTAAACAAGTCAAGTCATACGCCAGTAGCTCAATTGGCAGAGCAGCGGTCTCCAAAACCGCAGGTTGGGGGTTCGAGTCCCTCCTGGCGTGCCACTTGCACCTCTCTATCCAGTGACCTTGGTCGCACCAGCAACAAGAGTCGGATGAACAGCAAGATCGAACATTCCAAGTCCGCTGCTTCCGGCGGCGATATGGTCAAGTATGTTGGCGCCGCGCTGCTGGTGCTGGCGGGTCTGTTCGTCTGGTTCTGGTTCTCCTCGCCGGAAAAGGCGGCTCAGCTGGGTGCCTGGTCGGGCCAGCTGCGTGCCTTGGCTGTGGTGGTGGGACTGGTCGCCGGTGGCGCCGTGTTCATGCTGACTGCCAAGGGCCGTCAGACGCGTGAATTCCTTTCCGAATCCCGTTTCGAGCTGCGCAAGGTCGTGTGGCCGACCCGCCAGGAGGCCATCCGCATGACGTGGGTGGTGATCGTGGTGGTGATCGTGTTGAGCCTGCTGCTGGGTGGGTTCGACTTCGCGATCCAGAAGCTGACCCAGTGGTTCCTGGGTCGTTGAGGAGATAACAGTGAAGCGTTGGTACGTCGTTCACGCCTATTCAGGTTTTGAGAAGTCGGTGGCGCAGGCATTGCGCGATCGCATTGTGCGCGACGAGATGCAGGACCGCTTCGGCGACGTGCTCGTCCCGACCGAAGAAGTGGTCGAAATGCGCTCCGGCCAGAAGCGCCGTTCCGAGCGCAAGTTCTTCCCGGGTTACGTGCTGGTCCAGATCGAGACCCACGAAGAAGCCGGCATCCCGCGCATCGACAACGAAAGCTGGCACCTGGTGAAGGATACCTCCAAGGTGATGGGCTTCATCGGTGGCACTGCCGACCGTCCGTTGCCGATCCGTGACGAAGAGGCCGCAGCCATCTTGGATCGCGTTCAGGAAGGTGTCGAGAAGCCGCGTCCGAAGATCCTATTCGAGCCGGGCCAGATGGTCCGTGTCACCGAAGGTCCCTTCAACGACTTCAACGGCGTGGTGGAAGAGGTCAACTACGAGAAGAGCCGCCTGCGCGTCTCGGTGCTGATCTTCGGTCGCGCCACCCCGGTCGAGCTCGAGTTCGGCCAGGTCGAAAAGGCGGTCTGAGTTCACGGCCTGGCCTGTTCAGGTTTAGGTCGAAAAAACTGCTAGAATTGCCGGCTCCCTGTCATGGGGCTGAATCGAAGGCTGCCGCGAGGTGGCCTTTGGTGCGATTCAAGGATTTCAAAGCGCGAATGCCGGGACGCGTGATTCCCGGTCCGATGGGGAGCCTGTTGTCGAAAGGCGCTAGCACCCGGAGAGCATAAAAATGGCAAAGAAAGTTGTCGGTTACATCAAGCTGCAGGTGAAGGCCGGTCAGGCCAATCCGTCGCCGCCGGTGGGTCCTGCGCTGGGTCAGCGCGGCCTGAACATCATGGAATTCTGCAAGGCGTTCAATGCCGCCACGCAGAAGCTGGAGCCGGGTATCCCGGTGCCGGTGATCATCACGGCCTACTCGGACCGTACCTTCACCTTCATCACCAAGAGCACCCCGGCCACCGTGCTGCTCAAGAAGGCTGCCGGTATCACCTCCGGTTCCAAGCGCCCGAACACCGACAAGGTGGGCAAGGTCACTCGCAAGCAGCTTGAAGAAATCTGCAAGGCGAAGGAGCCGGATCTGACGGCTGCTGACCTGGACGCCGCCGTGCGTACGATCGCGGGCTCTGCCCGTTCCATGGGCCTGGTGGTGGAGGGTTAATCTGATGGCACAGACCAAGCGTGAGAAGGCCATCAAGGCCGCCGTCGTTCCGGGCAAGGCCTACGCCTTCGAAGAAGCGATCAACATCCTGAAGACCGCCGCCAAGGCCAAGTTCGTCGAGTCGATCGACGTGGCCGTGCGTCTGGGCGTGGATGCCAAGAAGTCCGACCAGCAGGTGCGCGGTTCGACCGTGCTGCCTGCCGGTACCGGCAAGTCGGTCCGCGTCGCCGTGTTCGCACCGGCCGGTGCCAAGGCTGACGAAGCCCTGGCCGCTGGCGCCGAAGCCGTCGGCATGGACGACCTGGCCGAGAAGATGCAGGCCGGCGATCTGAACTATGACGTGGTCATCGCGACCCCGGACGCAATGCGCGTCGTGGGTAAGCTGGGTACCGTGCTGGGCCCGCGCGGCCTGATGCCGAACCCGAAGGTTGGCACCGTGTCGCCGAACCCGGCCGAAGCCGTGAAGAATGCCAAGTCGGGCCAGGTGCGTTACCGCACCGACAAGGCCGGCATCATCCACTGCACCATCGGCAAGGCCAGCTTCGACAACGCCGCGCTGCAGTCGAACCTGCAGGCGCTGCTGCTGGACCTGATCAAGGCCAAGCCGGCCACCTCGAAGGGCACCTACCTGCAGAAGGTTTCGGTCAGCTCGACGATGGGCCCGGGCGTCACCGTCGACCAGTCGTCGCTGACCCTGAAGTGATGTGGTGGCCCGCGTGCCTGCCGGCACGCGGCGCCATGAATGCAGTACCTCCGCGGTAGCAGCACCCGAGCCCGGCCATGCCGCCGGATGCTGCTTCCACGGGACCGCAACAGCAGTGTCACCCGTCAGGGCGATGCTGGACATTTGAAGGCATCGCGCCGGTCCGCCGACGCGATAGCCGTCAAAGACCGCAGGCGCGGTCAGCGCATACCGGCGACGGGCACGGAAGCTCGATCTGGCAAGGAGTCGCCGCCGGCATAGCGGGATCGCTTAATCGACCCACTCGTGGATCACCCTGCGTAGATGGTGATGCCCTTCTGGAGTTTTCTGGTTTAACGCACGTCTGGGGTAACCCGGGTTGGCCCACTCCAGGTCTAGAACGGCCACCACAGGAGCATCGTTCCGATGTTCCCGGCGTCCAGGAAGGATGCTGCCATGGACCGTAAGCGGCAGGGAGCCGTGAGCGGAGTTTGTTTGAAGCAGGGATTCGGGATTCGATGTGGGTGCGGTGTGGAAGCGGCTTCGCTTCCGGCCGAAACCGGATCCCCCTTCCCGGTCCCCGCTTTAACGGAGGAGTGCAATGGCTCTCAATCTGTCCCAGAAGCAAGAAGTAGTCGCCGAACTGGCAGACGTCGCCGCCAAGGCCCACTCCTTGATCGCAGCCGAATACGCTGGCACCACGGTCGCCCAGATGACCGCGATGCGCAAGCAGGCCCGCGAAACCGGCGTTTTCTTGAAGGTTGTCAAGAACACGCTGGCCGCGCGCGCCGTTGAAGGCACCGATTTCGCAGTTGCAAAGGACCAGATGGTCGGTCCGCTGCTGTACGCGTTTTCGCTCGAGGAGCCCGGCGCAGCCGGTCGCCTGATCAAGGATGCAGCCAAGGGCAACGACAAGCTGAAGGCGAAGGTCGTGGCAATCGGCGGGGAAATCTTCCCGGCCAGCCACGTCGAAGTGCTGGCATCGCTGCCGACCCGTGATCAGGCCCTGGCCATGCTGGCCCGCGTCCTGACCGAGCCGGTCACCATGTTCGCGCGCGCCGTCAAGGCTGTCGGTGAAAAGCAGGACGGTGGTGCAGCAGCAGCTGCCGAGCCGGCCGCTGAAACCGCCTAAGTTCGACGTCCCCGTGGTTCCGTCCGGAACCTCAATCCAGAATATTTTCCAAAGGTAATCAAAATGTCCCTTACCAACGAACAGATCGTCGACGCCATCGCCGAGAAGTCCCTGATGGAAGTGATGGAGCTGGTCAAGGCCATCGAAGAGAAGTTCGGCGTCTCCGCCGCTGCCCCGGTTGCCGTTGCCGTTGCCGGCCCGGCCGCTGTGGTTGAAGAGCAGACCGAATTCAACGTCATCCTGAAGGACGCCGGCGCCAAGAAGGTCGACGTCATCAAGGCCGTCCGCGCCATCACCGGCCTGGGCCTGAAGGAAGCCAAGGACCTGACCGAAGCCGGTGGCGTCGTGAAGGAAGGCGCTTCGAAGGAAGACGCCGACAAGTTCAAGAAGGAACTGGAAGCCGCCGGCGCGACCGTCGAGCTGAAGTAATCAGTTCCTTGCGTCGCCATTGTTTCGCGGCGATGCAGCCAGGGCTGGGGGTGTAAACCCCCGGCCTTTGGTCGTTTCAAACGTCGTGATGCCGGGCTTGGCCGGGCACCAGGACGGGTAGGGCCGGGCCACGCCCGGCAGGCTGTAGATGTAGAAAGTCCAACGTGGCAGGTGTCCGTCGCCGCCTCCTCCGGGAATGAGCGAACACGGGCACAAGCGAGTTGGCAGTTGGAAGTAGCGGGAGAAGGCGTGCTGGTGCCGGCAATACCAGCGACTTCCAACTGACAATTTCAAGTTTCCCTACGGGTCGTGGACGCACGGCCCGCACAACAAGGTGGAAGACCTCATGACGTCCTATTCGTACACCGAAAAAAAGCGCATCCGCAAGGATTTCGGCAAGCAGCGCTCGATCCTCGAGGTGCCGTTCCTGTTGGCCATCCAGGTCGACTCGTACCGCGATTTCCTGCAGGAAAACGTCGACCCGGCCAAGCGCACCGACCACGGCCTGCACGCCGCGCTGAAGTCGGTGTTCCCGATTTCCAGCTACAGCGGCAATGCCGCCCTGGAGTACGTGGGCTACAAGCTGGGCGACCCGGTGTTCGACGAGCGTGAGTGCCGCCAGCGCGGCATGAGCTACGGCGCGCCGCTGCGCGTGACTGTGCGCCTGGTCATCTACGACCGCGAGTCGTCCACCAAGGCGATCAAGTACGTGAAGGAGCAGGAGGTCTATCTGGGCGAAATCCCGCTGATGACCGAGAACGGCACCTTCATCGTCAACGGTACCGAGCGCGTCATCGTGTCGCAGTTGCACCGTTCGCCGGGCGTGTTCTTCGACCACGACCGTGGCAAGACCCACAGCTCGGGCAAGCTGCTGTACAGCGCCCGCATCATTCCTTACCGCGGCTCCTGGCTGGACTTCGAGTTCGACCCGAAGGACGCGCTGTTCACCCGTATCGACCGTCGCCGCAAGCTGCCGGTGTCGATCCTGCTGCGCGCGCTTGGCTACAGCAACGAAGAGATGCTGGCCGAGTTCTTCGAGATCAACACGTTCCACATCAACCCGGACGAAGGCGTGCAGCTGGAGCTGGTGCCGGAGCGCCTGCGTGGTGAAACCTTGGGCTTCGACCTGGCCGACGGTGACAAGGTCATCGTGGAAGCCGGCAAGCGCATCACCGCGCGCCACATCAAGCAGCTGCAGGCCTCGGGCATCGCCGCCCTGGCCGTGCCGGACGACTACCTGGTCGGCCGCATCCTGTCGCACGACGTGGTCGATGCGAACACCGGTGAACTGCTGGCCCAGGCCAACGACGAGATCAGCGACGAGCAGCTGCAGAACTTCCGCAAGGCGGGCGTTGATGCGGTCGGCACCCTGTGGGTGAACGATCTGGACCGTGGCGCGTACCTGTCCAACACCCTGCGCATCGACCCGACCAAGACCCAGCTGGAAGCCCTGGTCGAGATCTACCGCATGATGCGCCCGGGCGAGCCGCCGACCAAGGACGCCGCGCAGAACCTGTTCCACAACCTGTTCTTCACCTTCGAGCGCTACGACCTGTCCACGGTCGGCCGCATGAAGTTCAACCGCCGTGTCGGCCGCAAGGAAGTCACCGGCGAAGCCGTGCTGTACGACAGCAAGTACTTCGGCGAGCGCAACGACGAAGAATCCAAGCGCCTGGTTGGCGCCCACGGCGAATCGTCCGACATCCTGGACGTGATCAAGGTGTTGACCGAGATCCGCAACGGCCGTGGCGTGGTGGATGACATCGACCACCTGGGCAACCGTCGCGTGCGTTCGGTCGGCGAAATGGCCGAGAACGTGTTCCGCGTGGGCCTGGTCCGCGTCGAGCGCGCGGTCAAGGAACGCCTGTCGATGGCCGAGTCCGAAGGCCTGACCCCGCAGGAGCTGATCAACGCCAAGCCGGTCGCCGCTGCCATCAAGGAATTCTTCGGTTCCTCTCAGCTGTCGCAGTTCATGGACCAGAACAACCCGCTGTCGGAAGTGACGCACAAGCGCCGCGTCTCGGCACTGGGCCCGGGCGGCCTGACCCGCGAGCGCGCCGGCTTCGAAGTGCGCGACGTGCACCCGACCCATTACGGCCGCGTCTGCACCATCGAAACGCCGGAAGGCCCGAACATCGGCCTGATCAACTCGCTGGCCGTGTTCGCACGCACCAACAAGTACGGCTTCCTAGAAACCCCGTACCGCAAGGTCGTGGACGGCAAGGTCACCGACGACGTCGAGTACCTGTCGGCGATCGAGGAAAACGAGTACGTGATCGCCCAGGCCAACGCCCTGACCGACGCCAAGAACATGCTCACCGAGCTGTTCGTGCCGTGCCGCTACCAGGGTGAGTCGCTGCTCAAGCCGCCGGCGGAAGTCCACTTCATGGACGTCTCGCCGATGCAGACCGTGTCCGTCGCTGCGGCGCTGGTCCCGTTCCTGGAGCACGATGACGCAAACCGCGCACTGATGGGCGCGAACATGCAGCGCCAGGCCGTGCCGACCCTGCGCTCGCAGAAGCCGCTGGTGGGTACCGGCATCGAGCGCGCCGTGGCGCGTGACTCGGGCGTGACCGTGAACGCCCGTCGTGGTGGCGAGATCGTGCAGATCGACGCCGGCCGCATCGTGGTCAAGGTCAACGAGAACGAGATCACGGACGCCGCCGACGCCGGCGTGGACATCTACAACCTGATCAAGTACACCCGCTCGAACCAGAACACCTGCATCAACCAGCGTCCGCTGGTGAACGTGGGTGACGTGATCGCGCGTGGCGACGTGCTGGCCGACGGCCCGTCCACCGACATCGGTGAACTGGCGCTGGGCCAGAACATGCTGATCGCGTTCATGCCGTGGAACGGCTACAACTTCGAAGACTCCATCCTGCTTTCCGAGCGCGTGGTGGAAGAGGATCGCTACACCACGATCCACATCGAAGAGCTGACCTGCGTCGCGCGTGACACCAAGCTGGGGCCGGAGGAAATCTCGGCCGACATCCCGAACGTCTCCGAGCAGGCGCTGAACCGCCTGGACGAGAGCGGCGTGGTGTACATCGGTGCCGAAGTGCGCGCCGGCGACATCATGGTCGGCAAGGTCACCCCGAAGGGCGAAAGCCAGCTGACCCCGGAAGAGAAGCTGCTGCGCGCCATCTTCGGCGAGAAGGCTTCGGACGTTAAGGACAGCTCGCTGCGCGTTCCGCCGGGCATGGACGGCACCGTCATCGACGTGCAGGTCTTCACCCGCGACGGCATCGAGAAGGACAAGCGCGCCCGCCAGATCGAAGAGAACGAGATCAAGCGCGTCAAGAAGGACTTCGACGACCAGTTCCGCATCCTGGAAGGCGCCATCTACGCCCGTCTGCGTTCGCAGATCGTGGGCAAGGTGGTCAACGGCGGCGCCGGCCTGAAGAAGGGCGACGTGATCTCCGACGCGTTCCTGGACGGCCTGAAGAAGTCCGACTGGTTCACCCTGCGCATGAAGGACGACGACGCAGCCGAAGCCATCGAGCGTGCCCAGATGCAGATCCAGGCACACGAGAAGGAATTCGAGCGCCGCTTCGCCGACAAGCGCGGCAAGATCACCCAGGGCGACGACCTGGCACCGGGCGTGCTGAAGATGGTCAAGGTGTTCCTGGCCGTGAAGCGTCGCATCCAGCCGGGTGACAAGATGGCAGGCCGCCACGGCAACAAGGGTGTGGTCTCCAACGTGGTGCCGGTCGAAGACATGCCGTACATGGCCGATGGCACCTCGGTGGACATCTGCTTGAACCCGCTGGGCGTGCCGTCGCGTATGAACATCGGCCAGATCCTGGAAGTGCACCTTGGCTGGGCCGCGAAGGGTCTGGGCAAGCGCATCCAGCGCATGCTGGAGCAGCAGCGCGCCGTCAGCGAGCTGCGTGAGTTCCTGGGCAAGGTCTACAACCACGACTCGGCCCTGGCCGGTGAGCGCGTCGACCTGACGCAGTTCAGCGACGAGGAACTGATCAACCTGGCCAAGAACCTGACCGACGGCGTGCCGATGGCAACCCCGGTGTTCGACGGCGCGCTGGAAGACGAGATCCGCGAAATGCTGAACCTCGCCTACCCGGACGGTGCCCCGGAGACCGAGGTGCTGGGCTTCAACGGCAGCAAGACCCAGATGCAGCTGTTCGACGGCCGCACCGGCGAAGCATTCGACCGCAAGACCACCGTCGGCTACATGCACTACCTGAAGCTGAACCACCTGGTCGACGACAAGATGCACGCCCGTTCGACCGGCCCGTACTCGCTCGTCACCCAGCAGCCGCTGGGCGGCAAGGCGCAGTTCGGTGGCCAGCGCTTCGGTGAAATGGAAGTCTGGGCGCTGGAAGCCTACGGCGCGGCCTACACCCTGCAGGAAATGCTGACGGTGAAGTCCGACGACGTGCAGGGCCGCAACCAGATGTACAAGAACATCGTCGACGGCGAGCACGAGATGGTCGCGGGCATGCCGGAATCCTTCAACGTGTTGGTGAAGGAAATCCGCTCGCTGGCCATCAACATGGAACTGGAAGACAACTGATCGGGCAGGCGCTGCTGCAGTGATGCAGCAGCGCCGCCAGCAGCGACCTGACAGCCCATCGACAAAGATTTCCTCCTTTCGGAGAACACCATGAAAGACCTGCTCAACCTCTTCAACCAGCAGCGCCAGACGCTGGACTTCGACGCGATCAAGATCGCGCTGGCCTCGCCGGACCTGATCCGTTCGTGGTCCTTCGGCGAAGTGAAGAAGCCGGAAACCATCAACTACCGTACCTTCAAGCCGGAGCGTGACGGCCTGTTCTGCGCCGCCATCTTCGGACCGGTCAAGGACTACGAGTGCCTGTGCGGCAAGTACAAGCGCATGAAGCACCGCGGCGTGGTCTGCGAGAAGTGCGGCACCGAAGTGACCCTGGCCAAGGTGCGCCGCGAGCGCATGGGCCACATCGACCTTGCCTCGCCGGTCGCCCACATCTGGTTCCTCAAGTCGCTGCCCTCGCGCATCGGCCTGATGCTGGACATGACCCTGCGCGACATCGAGCGCGTGCTGTACTTCGAAGCCTACGTGGTGACCGAGCCGGGCCTGACCGCTCTGGAGCGCCGCCAGCTGCTGACCGAAGAACAGTACCTGCAGGCCCGCCAGGAGCACGGCGACGACTTCGACGCCGCCATGGGCGCCGAGGCCGTCTACGAGCTGCTGCGCACCATCGACCTGCAGGCCGAGATGGTCCGCCTGCGCGAGGAAATCGCCTCGACCGGTTCGGAAACCAAGCTCAAGCGCCTGACCAAGCGCATCAAGCTGGTGGAAGCCTTCCTGGAATCGGGCAACCGCCCGGAATGGATGGTGATGACCGTGCTGCCGGTGCTGCCGCCGGACCTGCGTCCGCTGGTGCCGCTGGACGGTGGCCGCTTCGCGACCTCCGACCTGAACGACCTGTACCGCCGCGTCATCAACCGCAACAACCGCCTGCGCCGCCTGCTGGAGCTCAACGCGCCGGACATCATCGTGCGCAACGAAAAGCGCATGCTGCAGGAATCGGTTGACGCCCTGCTGGACAACGGCCGTCGCGGCCGTGCCATCACCGGCACCAACAAGCGCCCGCTCAAGTCGCTGGCCGACATGATCAAGGGCAAGCAGGGTCGCTTCCGCCAGAACCTGCTGGGCAAGCGCGTGGACTACTCCGGCCGTTCGGTGATCACCGTCGGTCCGTACCTCAAGCTGCACCAGTGCGGCCTGCCGAAGAAGATGGCGCTGGAGCTGTTCAAGCCGTTCGTCTTCGCCAAGCTGCAGCGTCGTGGCCTGGCCACCACCATCAAGGCCGCCAAGAAGCTGGTAGAGCGCGAGGAAGGCGAAGTCTGGGACGTCCTGGAAGAAGTCATCCGCGAGCATCCGGTGCTGCTGAACCGCGCGCCGACCCTGCACCGTCTGGGCATCCAGGCGTTCGAACCGCTGCTGATCGAAGGCAAGGCCATCCAGCTGCACCCGCTGGTCTGTACTGCGTTCAACGCCGACTTCGACGGTGACCAGATGGCCGTCCACGTGCCGCTCTCGCTGGAAGCCCAGCTCGAAGCGCGTGCGCTGATGATGTCCACCAACAACATCCTGTCGCCGGCCAACGGCGAGCCGATCATCGTGCCGTCGCAGGACGTGGTGTTGGGCCTGTACTACATGAGCCGCGCCCTGGTGAACAAGAAGGGCGAGGGCATGGTGTTCGCCAACACCGACGAAGTGAAGCGCGCCTACGACAACCGTCTGGTCGAGCTGCACGCCAAGGTGAAGGTGCGCATCACCCAGGTCGAGCGCGACGAGGAAGGCAACAAGGTCACCAAGACCTCGATCCAGGACACGACTGTCGGCCGTGCGCTGCTGAGCGAGATCATGCCCGAGGGCCTGCCGTTCGAGCTGTGCAACACCGAGATGACCAAGAAGAACATCTCGCGCCTGATCAACCAGAGCTACCGCCTGCTTGGCCTGAAGGACACCGTGGTGTTCGCCGACAAGCTGATGTACACCGGTTATGCCTACGCAACCCGCGCCGGCGTGTCGATCGGTATCGACGACATGCTGATCCCGGACGAGAAGAAGGGCATCCTGGGCGAAGCCGAGCAGGAAGTGCTGGAAATCCAGGAGCAGTACCAGTCCGGTCTTGTCACCGCGGGCGAGCGCTACAACAAGGTGGTCGACATCTGGTCGCGCACCAACGAGCGCATCGCCAAGGCGATGATGGAAACCATCGGTACCGAGAAGGTCGAGGATTCGGAAGGCAAGATCGTCGACCAGAAGTCGATGAACTCGCTGTACATCATGGCCGACTCCGGCGCGCGTGGTAGCCAGGCGCAGATCCGTCAGCTGGCCGGCATGCGCGGCCTGATGGCCCGCCCGGACGGCTCGATCATCGAGACGCCCATCAAGGCGAACTTCCGCGAAGGCCTGAACGTGCAGGAGTACTTCAACTCCACCCACGGTGCCCGTAAGGGTCTGGCCGATACCGCGCTGAAGACGGCGAACTCGGGTTACCTGACCCGTCGTCTGGTCGACGTGGCGCAGGACGTGGTGATCACCGAAGTCGACTGCGGCACCGTCGAAGGCCTGACCATGACCCCGATCGTTGAAGGCGGCGACGTGGTCGAGCCGTTGAAGGACCGCGTGCTGGGCCGCGTGGTTGCCGAGGACGTGTTCCTGCCGGGCAACGACGAGGATCCGATCGTGACCCGCAACACGCTGCTCGACGAGCAGTGGGTGAACAAGCTGGAAGAAGCCGGCGTGCAGACCATCAAGGTCCGCTCGACGATCACCTGCGAGTCGGCGTTCGGCGTGTGCTCGCGCTGCTACGGCCGCGATCTGGCCCGTGGCCACATCGTCAACATCGGTGAAGCGGTCGGCGTCATCGCCGCGCAGTCGATCGGTGAGCCGGGTACCCAGCTGACCATGCGTACGTTCCACATCGGTGGTGCGGCATCGCGTGCGGCGGCGGTGGACAACATCACCGTCAAGACCACCGGTTCGGTCAAGTTCAACAACCTCAAGCACGTCGAGCAGGTCAGCGGTTCGCTGGTCGCGGTGTCGCGCTCGGGCGAAATCTCCGTGCTCGACCCGCACGGCCGTGAGCGCGAGCGCTACAAGCTGCCGTACGGCGCCACCATCACCGTCAAGGATGGTGCCGAGATCAAGGCTGGCCAGACCGTGGCCAACTGGGATCCGCATAACCACCCGATCGTGTCGGAAGTGGCTGGCTTCGTGCGCTTCATCGACTTCGTTGACGGCATCACCGTCATCGAGAAGACCGATGAACTGACCGGCCTGGCTTCGCGTGAAATCACCGACCCGAAGCGTCGTGGCTCGCAGGCCAAGGACCTGCGTCCGCTGGTCCGCATCGTCGATGGCAAGGGCAATGACCTGACCATCCCGGGCACCGACCTGCCGGCACAGTACCTGTTGCCGCCGCGTTCGATCGTCAACCTGCAGGACGGCGCCCCGGTGGGCGTGGGCGACGTGGTCGCCAAGATCCCGCAGGAAGCGTCCAAGACCCGCGACATCACCGGTGGTCTGCCGCGCGTTGCCGACCTGTTCGAAGCGCGCAAGCCCAAGGATCCGGCGATCCTGGCCGAGCGTTCGGGCATCATCAGCTTCGGCAAGGACACCAAGGGCAAGCAGCGCCTGATCATCAAGGACACCGATGGTTCCGAGCACGAAGAGCTGATCCCGAAGTACCGCCAGATCATCGTGTTCGAAGGCGAGCACGTGACCCGCGGCGAAACCATCGTGGACGGCGAGCCGAGCCCGCAGGACATCCTGCGCCTGAAGGGCGTGGAAGAACTGGCGCGCTACCTGGTCAAGGAAATCCAGGACGTGTACCGCCTGCAGGGCGTGAAGATCAACGACAAGCACATCGAAGTGATCTCGCGTCAGATGCTGCGCAAGGTTGAAATCACCGACCAGGGCAACAGCAAGTTCCTGAACGGCGAGCAGGCTGAACGCCAGCGCGTCATCGAGGAAAATGCCAAGCTGGCCACCCGCAACGAGCTGCCGGCGCAGTTCGATCCGGTCCTGCTGGGCATCACCAAGGCCTCGCTGGCAACCGAATCGTTCATCTCGGCCGCTTCGTTCCAGGAAACCACCCGCGTGTTGACCGAGGCTGCCGTGCGCGGCACCGCCGACAACCTGCGCGGCCTGAAGGAAAACGTGATCGTCGGCCGCCTGATCCCGGCCGGTACCGGCCTGGCGTACCACGCCAAGCGCCGTCGCGGTGCCTCGGGCCTGACGGAATCGGAAATCCAGACCCTGGCCGGCACGGCAGCGGTTGCCGATGTTGAAACCGCGTTGCCGGAAGCCGAGCAGGCAACGGGCGGCGAGGAGTAAGATAGTGGGGCTGGCCGGTCCGCTTGCGGGCCGGCCCGCTCAACCTGAACGGGGTACACGGAGGCGCCCCTGTAACAGTCCTGGATCAGGGCTGGCTTGACGGGTAGGTGTTTGACTGCCTACTTGACAAGTTGCTACAATCGTCTGTCTCAGCAGGCCTAAAATTTGGGCCTGCTTTACATTTTCCGCATCTATGACCGGATTTTCCGGTCCCACTCAGAAGAACCTACTGATGGCGACGATCAACCAGCTGGTCCGCAAGCCGCGGCAAGCGACCACCTACAAGAGTGCCTCCCCGGCCCTCGACAAGTGCCCGCAGCGCCGTGGCGTCTGCACCCGTGTCTACACCACCACTCCGAAGAAGCCGAACTCGGCTCTGCGCAAGGTTGCCAAGGTCCGCCTGACCAACCAGGAAGAAGTGATTTCCTACATCGGTGGTGAAGGCCACAACCTGCAGGAGCACTCCGTGGTCCTGATCCGCGGCGGTCGCGTCAAGGACCTGCCGGGTGTGCGTTACCACACCGTTCGTGGCTCGCTCGACGCCGCCGGCGTCGCCAAGCGTCGCCAGGCCCGTTCCAAGTACGGCGCCAAGCGTCCGAAGGCCTAAGGAGTAAGACATGTCCCGTAAAGGTAATACCCCGCAGCGTTCGGTCCTGCCCGATCCCAAGCACGGAAGCGAGACCATCGCCCGTTTCATCAACATGGTGATGCAGAGCGGCAAGAAGTCGGTCGCTGAAAAGATCGTCTATGGCGCCATGGACGTGATCGGTGAAAAGAACCCGAACGCCATCGAACTGGTGCAGAAGGCTCTGGACAACGTCGCCCCGGGCGTGGAAGTGAAGTCCCGTCGTGTCGGCGGTGCCACCTACCAGGTGCCGGTCGAAGTGCGTGCCTCGCGCAAGATGGCGCTGGCCATGCGCTGGCTGATCGAATCGGCCCGCAAGCGTGGTGAGAACACCATGCCGCGCAAGCTGGCAGCCGAGCTGCTGGACGCGTCGGAAAACCGTGGCGGCGCCATCAAGAAGCGTGAAGAAACCCACCGTATGGCGGAAGCGAACAAGGCGTTCGCCCACTACCGCTGGTGATTTCGAAGGGGCCTTGGAAACAGGGCCCCTGACACCCATCTGGTGTCACTTGTGGCGCTTTGAGCGCCGCTTCAATCCGAAGGCCGCCGCAAGGCGGCGTTCGGCCATCCGAATTCCAAGAAATTTGAGAGGCTCCCCGTGGCCCGTACTACTCCCATCGAGCGTTACCGCAACTTCGGCATCATGGCTCACATCGATGCCGGCAAGACCACCACGTCCGAGCGCATCCTGTTCTACACCGGCAAGAGCCACAAGCTCGGTGAAGTGCATGACGGTGCCGCCACCATGGACTGGATGGAGCAGGAGCAGGAGCGTGGCATCACGATCCAGTCTGCTGCCACCACCGCGTTCTGGAAGGGCATGGACAAGTCCCTGCCGGAGCACCGCTTCAACATCATCGACACCCCCGGGCACGTTGACTTCACCATCGAAGTCGAGCGCTCGCTGCGCGTGCTCGACGGTGCCGTGTTTGTGCTGTGCGCCGTCGGTGGCGTCCAGCCGCAGTCGGAGACCGTGTGGCGCCAGGCCAACAAGTACCACGTGCCGCGCATCGCGTTCGTCAACAAGATGGACCGTACCGGTGCCAACTTCTTCAAGGTCCGTGACCAGCTGAAGGCCAAGCTGGGCGCCGTGCCGGTGCCGATGCAGGTGCCGATCGGTGCCGAGGAAGGCTTCAAGGGCGTGGTCGATCTGCTCAAGATGAAGGCCATCCATTGGGATGAGGCTTCGCAGGGCATGAAGTTCGAGTACGGCGAGATCCCGGCCGACCTGGTGGAGAAGGCTGAAGAAGCCCGCACCTTCATGATCGAGACCGCGGCCGAAGCCAACGAAGAGCTGATGGAAAAGTACCTGGGCGGCGAAGAGCTGGCCGAGGCTGAAATCATCGAGGCGCTGCGCGTTCGTACCCTGGCCACCGAGATCGTGCCGATGTTCTGCGGCTCGGCGTTCAAGAACAAGGGCGTGCAGGCCATGCTCGACGGCGTGATCCAGCTGCTGCCGTCGCCGGTCGACGTGCCGGACGTGAAGGGCGTGGACGTCGACGACGACACCATCGAGATGACCCGCAAGTCGGACGACAAGGCTCCGTTCTCGTCGCTGGCCTTCAAGATCATCACCGACCCGTTCGTCGGCGCGCTGACCTTCTTCCGCGTCTACTCCGGCGTGCTGACCGGTGGCGACACCGTGCTGAACTCGGTGAAGAACAAGAAGGAGCGCATCGGCCGCATCCTGCAGATGCACTCGAACAACCGCGAGGAAATCAAGGAAGTTCTGGCCGGTGACATCGCTGCTGCCGTGGGCCTGAAGGACACCACCACCGGTGACACGCTGTGCTCGATCGATGCACCGATCGTGCTTGAGCGCATGACCTTCCCGGAGCCGGTGATCTCGATGGCGGTCGAGCCGAAGACCAAGTCGGACCAGGAAAAGATGGGTCTGGCACTGGGCCGCCTGGCGCAGGAAGATCCGTCGTTCCGCGTGAAGACCGACGAAGAATCCGGCCAGACGATCATCTCGGGCATGGGCGAGCTGCACCTGGACATCATCGTTGACCGCCTCAAGCGCGAGTTCAACGTTGAAGCCAACGTCGGCAAGCCGCAGGTCGCGTACCGCGAGACCATCCAGCAGGCTGACGTCAAGTCGGATTACAAGCACGCCAAGCAGTCCGGTGGTAAGGGTCAGTACGGTCACGTCGTGATCGAGCTGTCGCCGATCACCGCTGAAGACCGCGCCGATCCGAAGCTGGCTGCCGCCATCAAGGACGACTTCCTGTTCATCAACGACATCACCGGTGGCGTGATCCCGAAGGAATTCATTCCTTCCGTGGAAAAGGGCCTGCGCGAAACCATCACCAGCGGTCCGCTGGCTGGCTTCCCGGTGGTGGACGTCAAGGTCAAGCTGGTGTTCGGCTCGTACCACGACGTCGACTCCTCGGAAATGGCGTTCAAGCTCGCCTCGTCGATGGCCTTCAAGCAGGGCTTCGCCAAGGCCAAGCCGGTGCTGCTGGAGCCGATCATGAAGGTCGAGATCGTGACCCCGGAGGATTATCAGGGTGACGTGATGGGCGACGTGAGCCGCCGTCGTGGCGTGCTGCAGGGTTCGGGCACCACCGGTGACGGTTCGGCCAGCATCATCAATGCGATGATCCCGCTGGGCGAAATGTTCGGTTACGCCACCGCGCTGCGTTCGCAGACCCAGGGTCGCGCGACCTTCACGATGGAATTCGACCATTACGAGCCGGCGCCGACCAACATCGCCGAAACTGTCATGAAGAAGGCCTGAGTCATCTGACTCAGGCTCTCCAAACAAAAATCAGCTAATCAAGGAATAGAAACATGTCCAAGGGCAAGTTCGAACGTACCAAGCCGCACGTCAACGTCGGCACCATCGGCCACGTTGACCATGGCAAGACCACCCTGACCGCCGCGCTGACCAAGATCGGTGCAGAGCGCTTCGGCGGCGAGTTCAAGGACTACTCGTCCATCGACGCCGCGCCGGAAGAGAAGGCTCGTGGTATCACGATCTCGACCGCGCACGTTGAGTACGAATCCGAGAGCCGTCACTACGCCCACGTTGACTGCCCGGGCCACGCCGACTACGTCAAGAACATGATCACCGGTGCCGCCCAGATGGACGGCGCGATCCTGGTGTGCTCGGCCGCTGACGGCCCGATGCCGCAGACCCGCGAGCACATCCTGCTGTCGCGTCAGGTCGGCGTGCCGTACATCGTCGTGTTCCTGAACAAGGCCGACATGGTGGACGATGCCGAGCTGCTGGAACTGGTCGAGATGGAAGTGCGCGAGCTGCTGAGCAAGTACGACTTCCCGGGCGA
>NZ_QPFB01000001.1:299936-473877 GCF_004348115.1 Stenotrophomonas sp. ATCM1_4
GGGGGGGGGGGGGGGGGGGGGGGGGGGGGGGGGGGGGGGGGGGGGGGGGGGGCGGGGGAGGGGGGGGGGGGGGCGAGCCCGGCATCAGCATGTCGAGGGGTGCTGCGGGACCCTGGAGGAGTGGGTGAGCATCGCGCCGGTTGCTCCGCCTTGGGCGTGCGAATGGCGGAAGCTGCGCCTTTGTTCCTCTTGCTCTCTGACAGGGCAGCGGATCATCCGGACACGCCGGTGGTACTGTCCGATGATTGCTAGGGAGGAATTGGGATGGGCTTTTTCGAGACGCTGCGGCGTTCACTGCTGGTGGCCGGGCTGGCGCTGGCGGGCGTAGGTACGCTGCAGGCGGCCGTGCCATCGCCGAAGTCACACTTCGGTTTCGACATCGGCGACGACTACATGCTGGCCAACTACACGCAGACCGAGGCGTACTTCCGCAAGGTGGCGGCCAGCTCGGACCGGTTCCGCCTGGTGGAGCTGGGCAAGAGTTCCGAAGGGCGCCCGCAGTTGATGCTGATCGCCTCTTCGCCGGCCAATCTTGCACGGTTGGAGGAGTACCGCGGCATTTCCGAGCGGCTGGCGCGGGCGCGTGACGACGCGCAGGCCGCGCGTGCGCTGGCCGAGCAGGGCAAGGCAGTGGTCTGGATCGACGGCGGTCTGCATGCCAACGAGACGGTCGGGCCGCACCAGCTGATCGAGACGGTGTGGCAGCTGGCCAGTCGTGATGATGCCGAGACCCGCCGCATCCTCGATGACACCATCGTGCTGTTGGTACATGCCAACCCCGACGGCCAGGAGCTGTATTCGGACTGGTACATGCGCGAGCCGGTGCCGGCCAAGCGGGTGCTGGACAAGCCGCAGCGGCTCTACCAGAAATACGCCGGGCACGATAACAACCGCGACTTCTACATGGCGGCGCTGCAGGAAACGCGCAACATGAACCTGGCCATGTACACGCGGTGGTACCCGCAGATCGTCTACAACCACCACCAGGCCGCGCCGAAGGGAACGGTGATCGTGATACCGCCGTATCGCGACCCGTACAACTACAACATCGACCCGATGATCCCGGTGGGGCTGGAGGCGCTGGGTTCGGCGATGAACCTGCGCTACCTGCAGGAGAACAAGCCCGGTGCGGTGTCCAAGGGCGGCAGCGTGTACTCGACCTGGTGGAACGGCGGGCTGCGCACCATGCCGTACTTCCACAACATGCTGGGCGTGCTGACCGAGATTGTCGGCAATCCGACGCCGATGCAGATCCCCTATCTGCCGGAGCGGCAATTGCCGGACAGCAACCTGCCGGCGCCGGTGACGGCGCAGACCTGGCATTTCCGCCAATCCATCGATTACAGCCTGACCGCGAACTGGGCGTTGCTGGACTACGCCTCGCGTCACCGCGAGCAGCTGCTGTGGAACATCTACTGGATGGGGCGCAATGCCATCGCGCGCGGCAGCACCGACACCTGGACTGCCAGCCCGACGCGGTTGGCCGAAGCGGCTGGGCAGGCCAAGGCCGCTGCAACGGACGCGCCGCAGGACGGGCTGGGGCCGCGGCAGGTGGCGCAGTGGCTGCAGCGCCCGGACCAGCGTGATGCCCGTGGCTACATCATTCCGGCCGACCAGGCCGACCTGCCCACTGCGGTGGCCTTCGTCAACGCGCTGCAGCTGGCCGGCGTGGAGGTGCAGCGCGCATCGCGTGCATTCGTGGTGGCCGGCAAGTCGTATCCGGCCGGTTCGTTCGTGGTGCGTGCCGACCAGGCGTTCCGTGCCCATGTGCGTGACATGTTCGAGCCACAGGACCACCCGCACGACTTCGAGTATGAAGGCGGGCCGCCGATCGCTCCGTACGATTCGGCGGGCTGGACCCTGGCCTTCCAGATGGGCGTGGCCTTCGACCGGGTACTGGAGGCCTTCGATGGCCCGTTCGCGGCGCTGCCCGTCGGCCAGTTGCAGGCGCCGGCCGATGCGCCGGTGCCGGCGTCGTCCCGTGGTTGGTTGCTGGATGCGCGGGTCAACAATGCGTTCATTGCGGTCAATCGCCTGCTGAAGGCCGGGGCCCGGGTCAGCCGGGTGCCGTCGCGCGATGGCGCCTTCCTGGTTGCCGGGCTCGAGGCTGACGCACTGGCGGTGGCCCTGCAGGGGACGGGTGTGGCCGCCGCCGTCGCGCCTGCCGACGTGGTGGCTGAAGCGCCGCTGCGCGCGCCGCGGATCGCGCTTTGGGACCGCTACGGCGGTTCGATGGTGTCCGGCTGGACGCGGCTGGTGCTGGAGAACTTCGGCTTCGACTACGAAGTGGTCTACCCGCAGCAGATCCTGGCCGGGGACCTGCGCCAGCGCTTCGACGTCCTGCTGCTGCCCAGTGGCGCGTTGCCGCTGCCGGCCGAGCTGGCCATCGAGGGCAAGGCCGGGCGTACGCCGGCTTCGCCGGATCCGGCGACCATCCCGGCGGAGTACCGCTCCATGCTGGGCGAACTGCAGGGTGAGCCTGCGGTGGCGGCGCTGCGCCAGTTCATGGGGCAGGGCGGCCACGTGGTCGCGACCGGCTCTTCCAGTGGCCTGGCGCTGCAGCTGGGGTTGCCGGTGGCCAGCCATCTGCGCAAGCCCGATGCTGCCGGCCAACTCAGGCCATTGAGCCAGCGGGAGTACTACATCCCGGGTAGTGTGCTGGAGGTGGCGGTGGACAAGGCGCAGCCGCTGAATTGGGGGCTGCCGGCACGGCTGGATGTGTATTTCTCCGACGGTCGCTGGGATAATGCGCCGGTGCTGGATCTGCCCGCCGGCCGCGCCGATATCCGGCCGCTGCTGCGCTTCGACGGGCCCAGGCCGCTGCGTAGTGGTTGGGCCTGGGGCCAAGAGCACCTGCAGGGCGGCGTGCTGGCGGCCGAAGCCGGGATGGGGGCAGGGCGGTTGACGTTCTTCGGGACCGACATCACCTTCCGGGCCCAGACCCATGCCTCGTTCAAGCTGCTGTTTAATAGCTTGCTGCAGGCGGGCGCCACCGGGACCTCTGCGCACGAATAGGGGCGGGGCTCGCCTGGCTGGCCCGAACCTGAAGCGTTGGTGACGTCGCCGGGGCTTGACTTGCAAGTGCCGGAAAATACTGACAGAATGCACGACCACTCGCGAAGGTCATGGTTTTCATGGCCCTCGCAACCAGCGAAATGAGGCACAGGACGTACCTCGTATTCGCCAGACAAGGACAGGTCGCATGGGGCACTCCGGTAATACGGGGTGTTTTCTGTGCGTTTGAAGATGTCTGGGGCGGGCCGGGTAACCGGGCCGCCTTGCTGTTTTGAAGGGATTCTCGTTGGCGGGAGGTGCTTTGGCGCCGACCGTCGTTTTCATGGGGGCTGGTACACACAGAGGCCAGTCCCGTCGCTCTTTAGACCTATAGGAACACCGTCATGGCGGACCAAAAGATCCGGATTCGGTTGAAGGCGTTCGATCATCGCTTGATCGACCGTTCGGCCAGCGAGATCGTTGAAACGGCAAAGCGGACCGGCGCGCAAGTGCGTGGCCCGATCCCCCTGCCGACCAAGATCGAGCGTTACACCATTCTCGTCTCCCCGCACGTCGACAAGGACGCGCGTGACCAGTACGAGACCCGCACGCACAAGCGCGTGCTCGACATCGTCGACCCCAACGACAAGACCGTGGACGCGCTGATGAAGCTCGAACTGGCTGCCGGCGTCGACGTGCAGATCAAGCTGACCTGAGGACTACGACCATGACGAAGAAGTATTCGTTGGGCTTCGTGGGCCGCAAGGCCGGCATGAGCCGCGTTTTCACCGAAGATGGTCGCTCCATCCCGGTGACCCTGATTGAAGCCACCCCGAACCGCATCGCGCAGATCAAGACCGTCGAAACCGACGGCTACAGCGCCGTGCAGGTGACCGTCGGCGCCCGTCGCGCTGCGCTGGTCAACAAGCCGGAAGCCGGCCACTTCGCCAAGGCGAAGGTGGAAGCGGGCCGCGGCCTGTGGGAATTCCGCGTTGAAGACGCCCAGGTCGGTGATTTCACCGTCGGCGGCGAAATCAAGGCAGACATCTTTGAAGTCGGCCAGACGGTTGACGTCCAGGGCGTCACCAAGGGTAAGGGCTTCCAGGGCACCATCAAGCGCCACAACTTCCGTATGGGCGATGCAACCCACGGTAACTCGCTGTCGCATCGCGCGCCGGGTTCGCTGGGTCAGCGCCAGACCCCGGGTCGCGTTTTCCCGGGCAAGAAGATGTCCGGCCACATGGGTGCCGTGCAGCAGAGCACGCAGAACCTGGAAGTGGTCAAGGTCGACGTCGAGCGTGGTCTGATTGCCATCCGCGGCGCCGTGCCTGGCGCAGCCGGTGGTGACGTGATCGTGCGTCCGGCGAGCAAGGCATAAGGAGAGATGACGATGGAACTCGTTATCACGGGTAGCAACAACAAGGTCTCGGTCTCCGAAGCCGTGTTCGGCCGCGATTTCAGCGAAGATCTGGTTCACCAGGTCGTCGTTGCTTACCGCAACGCCGCTCGCGCCGGCACCAAGGCACAGAAGACGCGCTCTGAAGTGGCTGGTACCACCAAGAAGTCGAAGAAGCAGAAGGGTGGTGGCGCACGTCACGGTGCCCTGACCGCTCCGATCTTCGTCGGCGGTGGTGTCACCTTCGCGGCCAAGCCGCGCAGCTTCGAGCAGAAGGTCAACCGCAAGCAGTATCGCGCCGCCATGTGCGCCATCCTGTCCGAGCTGAACCGCCAAGGCCGCCTGACCATCGTCGAGTCCTTCGACGTGGAAGCGACCAGCACCAAGGGTCTGATCGGCAAGCTGGCAGGCCTGGAAGTGGGCAAGCGTCCGCTGATCGTCACCGAAGAGGCTTCCGAGCATCTGTACCTGTCGGCCCGCAATCTGCCCTACGTGCAGGTGCGTGACGTCCAGGGCCTGGATCCGGTCGCTCTGGTCGGTGCCGACACGGTCGTCATCACCGCTGACGCGGTCAAGAAGGTCGAGGAGTGGCTGGCATGAGCAGCAACGAAAAAATCTTCAGCGTGCTGCGCGCTCCGCGAGTCTCCGAAAAGACCGCGCGCCTGCAGGAACTCTCCAACCAGTACGTCTTCGAGATCTCGAACGAAGCCACCAAGGCCGATGTAAAGGCCGCGGTTGAGCAGCTGTTCGACGTCAAGGTCGAGGCCGTCAACGTGGTCAACGTCAAGGGCAAGAACAAGTCCTTCCGTAACCGCGCTGGCCGTCGCGGCGATTGGCGCAAGGCGTACGTGCGTCTGGCCGATGGCCAGTCCATCGATGTAACGGCCAAGGCCTGAGGTACATCCCATGCCATTGATGAAATTCAAGCCCACCTCCGCAGGCCGTCGTTCGGCCGTGCGCGTGGTCACGCCCGATCTGCACAAGGGCGCACCGCACGCAGCGTTGCTGGAGCCGCAGAGCAAGTCCGGTGGTCGTAACCACCACGGTCGCATCACCACCCGTCACGTGGGCGGTGGTCACAAGCAGCACTACCGTCTGATCGACTTCAAGCGCAACAAGGAAGGCATTCCGGCACGCGTGGAACGTATCGAATACGATCCGAACCGCACTGCCCACATCGCCCTGCTGTGCTACGTCGACGGCGAGCGTCGCTACATCATCGCCCCGAAGGGCCTCAAGGCGGGTGACCAGGTCATCTCGGGTGCTCACGCCCCGATCAAGACCGGCAACACCCTGCCGCTGCGCAACATCCCGGTCGGTACCACCGTCCACGGGATCGAGCTGAAGCCGGGCAAGGGCGCCCAGATCGCCCGTGCCGCTGGTGCAGGCGTGCAGCTGGTTGCTCGTGAAGGTATCTACGCCACCCTGCGCCTGCGCTCGGGTGAAATGCGCAAGGTGCCGGTCGAATGCCGCGCCACCATTGGTGAAGTCGGCAACGACGAGCACAACCTCGAGAAGCTGGGTAAGGCCGGTGCCAAGCGTTGGCGCGGCGTCAAGCCGACCGTCCGCGGTGCGGCCATGAACCCGGTTGACCACCCGCACGGTGGTGGTGAGGCCAAGGCCGGCCAGGGTAACCCGCATCCGGTCACCCCGTGGGGTGTCCCGACCAAGGGTTACAAGACGCGCCATAACAAGCGCACTCAGCAGTTCATCGTCCGCGATCGTAGGGGCTAATCGACCATGGCACGTTCACTCAAGAAGGGCCCGTTCGTCGATCACCACCTCGTCAAGAAGGTGGAGGCCGCTGCGGGCAGCAAGAAGCCGATCAAGACCTGGTCGCGCCGCTCCATGATCCTGCCGGAAATGGTTGGATTCACGATTGCCGTGCACAACGGCAAGAACCACGTCCCGGTTCTCGTCAACGAGAACATGGTCGGTCACAAGCTCGGCGAATTCGCTGTCACCCGGACCTTCAAGGGTCACGGCGCTGACAAGAAGTCGGGCAAGTAAGGAGAGATGACAATGGAAGCGAAAGCAATCCTGCGCACCGCGCGCATCTCCCCGCAGAAGGCACGTCTGGTCGCTGACCAGGTCCGTGGCCTTCCGGCCGAGCGTGCGGTCAACCTGCTGAAGTTTTCGGACAAGAAGGCTGCCCACCTGATCAAGAAGGTGGTGGAGTCGGCTATCGCAAATGCCGAGAACAATCAGGGCGCTGACGTCGACGAGCTGAAGGTCAAGACCATCATGGTTGATGAAGGTCCCACCCTGAAGCGTTTCATGGCGCGGGCGAAAGGCCGCGGTACCCGCATCCTCAAGCGCACCAGCCACATCACTGTGGTTGTGGGCGCCGGCAAGTAAGCGGAAAGGATAAAGACCATGGGTCATAAAGTTCATCCGGTTGGTATCCGCCTCGGTATTTCCAAGGACTGGAACTCCAAGTGGTACGCCAACAAGGCCGAGTTCGCTGGTTACCTGGCAGCCGACCTGAAAGTGCGCGAAATGCTGCGCAAGAAGCTGGCTCAGGCCGGCATCTCGAAGATCCTGATCGAGCGTCCGGCCAAGACCGCACGCGTGACGATCCACACCGCCCGCCCGGGCGTGGTGATCGGCAAGCGCGGTGAGGACATCGAAAAGCTGCGTAAGGAAGTGAGCGAGATGATGGGCGTCCCGGCGCACATCAACGTCACCGAAGTTCGCAAGCCTGAGTTGGATGCACAGCTGGTTGCCGAGTCGATCGCGCAGCAGCTGGAGCGTCGCATCATGTTCCGCCGCGCGATGAAGCGTTCGGTCGGCAACGCGATGCGCCTGGGTGCCCTGGGCATCAAGGTCAACGTGGCTGGCCGCTTGAACGGCGCCGAAATCGCCCGTTCGGAGTGGTACCGCGAAGGCCGCGTGCCGCTGCACACCCTGCGCGCTGACATCGACTACGGTTTCGCTGAAGCCAGCACCACTTACGGCATCATCGGCATCAAGGTCTGGATCTACAAGGGCGAAGTCTTTGATTTCTCCCAGGTTGGCCAGGAAAAGCAGGACGACAGCCCGCGCAACGATCGTAACGATCGCGGCGACCGTGGCGACCGTCCGTCGCGCCCGGCTCGTGAAGCGAGGTAACGGCAATGTTGCAACCCAAGCGAACCAAATACCGCAAGATGTTCAAGGGCCGTAACGACGGCCTGAGCTGGAGCGCGAATGCCGTCAGCTTTGGCGAGTATGGCCTGAAGGCAACCGCTCACGGTCAGCTGACCGCGCGTCAGATCGAAGCGGCTCGCCGCTCGATCAGCCGCTACGTCAAGCGCGGCGGCAAGATGTGGATCCGCGTGTTCCCCGACAAGCCCATCACCAAGAAGCCCATCGAAGTCCGAATGGGTGCCGGTAAGGGTGGCGTGGAATACTGGGTCGCTCAGATCCAGCCCGGCCGCATGATTTATGAAGTCGAGGGCGTTACCGAGGAAGTGGCACGCGAGGCGTTCCGCCTGGCCGCTGCCAAGCTCTCGGTGACCACCACTTTCGTGACCCGGACGGTGCGCTGATGGACATCAAACAACTCCGCGAGAAGTCGGCTGACGAACTCAAGGCCCACCTGACCGACCTGCGTAAGGAGCAGTTCTCGCTCCGCATGCAGCAGGTCACCGGCCAGCTGCCGAAGACCCATGAAACCCGCCGGGTGCGCCGCGAGATTGCTCGCGTCAAGCACCTGATCGGCAGCACGAAGTAAGGATGGCTGCGATGAGCGAAAATAACGCAAGCAAGACGCTGCGCACGGTCGAAGGCCGTGTCGTCAGCAACAAGATGGACAAGACGGTCACCGTGTTGGTGGAGCGCCAGGTCAAGCACGCCCTGTACGGCAAGTACATCAAGCGTTCGACCAAGCTGCACGCACACGACGCCGAGAACGCCTGCAACGAAGGCGATATCGTGCGCGTGACCGAGATTGCTCCGATGTCCAAGACCAAGAACTGGCGCGTGGTGGAAGTCATCACGCGTGCGGCTGAATAAGGAGATCTGAATCATGATCCAGATGCAGAGCTACCTCGACGCCGCGGACAACTCCGGTGCCAAGGAACTGATGTGCATCAAGGTGCTGGGTGGTTCCAAGCGCCGTTATGCCCACATCGGCGACATCATCAAGGTCACCGTGAAGGACGCAATTCCGCGCGGCAAGGTCAAGAAGGGTGAAGTGTATGACGCCGTCGTGGTGCGTACCCGCAAGGGTGTGCGTCGCGCCGACGGCTCGCTGATCCGCTTCGACGGCAACGCCGCGGTCCTGCTCAACAACAAGCAAGAGCCGATCGGCACCCGCATCTTTGGGCCGGTGACCCGTGAACTTCGTTCGGAGAAGTTCATGAAGATCGTCTCGCTCGCTCCCGAAGTTCTGTGAGCGCCAGGAGATAATCATGGCTAACCGTATCAAGAAGGGCGACCAGGTCGTCGTCAACACCGGCAAGGACAAGGGCAAGCAGGGCGAAGTCGTCCGCGTCGACGGCGACCGCGTGGTCGTCGCCAACGTGAACATCGTCAAGCGCCACACCAAGCCGAACCCGCAGGCAGGCGTTGCCGGCGGCGTGGTCGAGCGTGAAGCTTCGATCCATATCTCCAACGTCAATGTCCTGAACCCGGCAACGGGCAAGGGCGAGCGCGTTGGCTTCAAGGTGCTGGAGGATGGACGCAAACTGCGTGTGTTCCGCTCCAGCGGTGAGGCGCTCGACGCCTGAGGAATGAATTGATGAATTCCCGTCTCGAAAAGTTTTACAAGGAAGAAGTGGTGCCGGCGCTGACCAAGCAGTTCGGCTACACCAATCCGATGGAAGTGCCGCGCCTGGTCAAGATCACCCTGAACATGGGTGTGGGCGAAGCTGCGACCAACAAGAAGGTTCTTGAGAACGCCGTTGCCGATATGACCAAGATCACCGGCCAGAAGCCGGTGGTCACCAAGTCGCGTGTCTCGGTGGCTTCGTTCAAGATCCGTGATGGTTGGCCGATCGGCTGCAAGGTCACGCTGCGTCGTGACACCATGTTCGAGTTCCTGGACCGCCTGATCAACATCTCGCTGCCGCGCGTGCGTGACTTCCGCGGCGTGTCGGGTCGTTCGTTCGACGGTCGTGGCAACTACAACATGGGCGTGAAGGAACAGATCATCTTCCCGGAAATCGACTTCGACGCCGTCGACGCGATCCGCGGTATGGATATCGCCATCACGACCACCGCCAAGACCGACGCGGAAGCCAAGGCGCTGCTGGCAGCGTTCAAGTTCCCGTTCCGTAACTGATTCGTCGAGGATACCGAAATGGCAAAGACCTCCATGGTCAACCGCGACATCAAGCGGGAAAAGCTGGCCAAGAAGTACGCCGACAAGCGTGCAGCTCTGAAGAAGATCGTGTCCTCCGTTGACGCGACCTACGAAGAGAAGATCGAAGCCGCAACCAAGCTGTCCAAGCTGCCGCGCGATTCGTCGCCGAGCCGCCAGCGCAACCGTTGCGAGTTGTCGGGCCGTCCGCGTGGCGTGTACAGCAAGTTCGGCCTGGGCCGCAACAAGCTGCGCGAAGCCACCATGCGCGGCGACGTGCCGGGCCTGCGCAAGGCCAGCTGGTAAGCAACAACCCGGTCCGGGCCGCAAGGCCCGGCCAGGTCACCGGAAGGGCAACCTGACGGTAATTCAAAGAGTCCGACGCAAGTCGGACTTTTTGTCGTATAATCCCGCTTCTTGCCTGCCCGAAATGGGCTGGCCGGTGCGGTAAGGGCCCTGGCCCATCCCAGGAAAACACGAGATTTTCGCGAAAGCGGATATCGGTGCACTCAAAGGTATCTACATGAGCATGACTGATCCCATCGCCGACCTGCTGGTCCGCATCAAGAATGCGGCCGCGGTTGGCAAGCAGACGGTGAAAGCCCCGTCGTCCAAGATCAAGGTGGCAATTGCCCAGGTCCTGAAGGACGAGGGTTACATCGCCGACCTGCGCGTCAACAAGCTGGAAAACAACAAGGCCGAGCTCGAAATCGTCCTGAAGTACTTCGAGGGCAAGCCGGTCATCGCTACCCTGAAGCGCTTCTCGCGTTCGGGTCTGCGCCAGTACCGTGGCAAGTCCGAGCTGCCGAAGGTCCTCAACGGCCTGGGCATCGCCATCATTTCCACCTCCAAGGGCATCATGACTGATGCGCAGGCGCGCCAGCAGGGCGTCGGCGGCGAAGTCCTGTGCTTTGTGGCTTAAGGGAAGGAGTCCACTATGTCCCGCGTAGCCAAGAAGCCGATCAACCTGCCCAAGGGCGTTGAACTGAACATCCAGCCGGAATCCGTCAGCGTGAAGGGCCCGAAGGGCACCCTGTCGCTGAACAAGGCCGCCGGCGTTGAAATCTCCATCGACAACGGCGTTATCACCCTGAACCCGAAGGACATCTCCTTTGATGCCCTGACCGGCACCGTGCGCGCCATCCTGGCCAACATGGTCCAGGGCGTGTCCGAAGGTTTCGAGCGCAAGCTCGAGCTGGTCGGCGTGGGTTACCGCGCTGCCATGCAGGGCAAGGACCTGAACCTGTCGCTGGGTTTCTCGCATCCTGTCGTGTTCGT
This sequence comes from Stenotrophomonas sp. ATCM1_4, assembly GCF_004348115.1. Taxonomy (GTDB): domain Bacteria; phylum Pseudomonadota; class Gammaproteobacteria; order Xanthomonadales; family Xanthomonadaceae; genus Stenotrophomonas; species Stenotrophomonas capsici. The sequence continues at coordinate 310,889 of NZ_QPFB01000001.1, forward strand.
GGCGCCGGAAGGCATCACCCTGTCGACCCCGACGCAGACGGAAATCGTCGTGCAGGGCGCTGACAAGCAGGTCGTCGGTGAAGTCGCTGCCAAGATCCGCGGTTACCGTCCGCCGGAGCCCTACAAGGGCAAGGGTGTGAAGTACGCCGGTGAAGTCATCATTCGCAAGGAAGCCAAGAAGGCCTAATTCCTAGGTTTTCAGCTTTCGAGGATAAAGAACATGAACAAGAACATCGCCCGTCTGCGTCGCGCCAAGTCGACCCGCTCGCACATCCGTACCCTGGGCGTTGCTCGCCTGTCGGTGCTGCGTACCGGCCAGCACCTGTACGCGCAGATCTTCACTGCCGACGGCTCCAAGGTGCTGGCTTCGGCCAACACCGCCCAGGCCGACGTCAAGGAAGGCCTGAAGAACGGCAAGAACTGCGACGCTGCTGCCAAGGTCGGCAAGATCATCGCCGAGCGCGCCAAGGCTGCCGGTATCGAGAAGGTCGCTTTCGACCGCTCGGGCTACCGCTACCACGGCCGCATCAAGGCTCTGGCCGAAGCTGCCCGCGAAGGCGGCCTGCAGTTCTAAGGAATAGGGAAGGGGCCGTGTGCCCCTTTCCGCCTGCCTGCCGGTACAGGTCGTGCCGGGCGCCGGCAACTCTTCTGCAGTTGCCGGTGAAACACCGCTGTAAACCACAACCATAAGCGGCCCCGAGCCGTACATACCCAACCAATCAAGGAATCAACATGGCAGAAGAACGTCAGCAGCGGGGTCGCGATCGCGACCGTAACCGCGAAGAGAAAGTCGACGACGGCATGATCGAGAAGCTGGTCGCGGTCAACCGCGTCAGCAAGACCGTCAAGGGCGGTCGCCAGTTCACCTTCACCGCCCTGACCGTGGTCGGCGACGGCGAAGGCAAGGTCGGTTTTGGTTATGGCAAGGCCCGCGAAGTGCCGGTCGCCATCCAGAAGTCGATGGAGCAGGCGCGCAAGAACCTGGTCAACGTTGACCTGAACAACGGCACCCTGTGGCACACCATCAAGGATGGTCACGGCGCAGCCCGCGTGTTCATGCAGCCGGCCTCCGAAGGTACCGGCGTGATCGCCGGCGGCGCCATGCGCGCCGTGCTGGAAGCCGTTGGCGTGAAGAACGTGCTGGCCAAGGCCACCGGTTCGCGTAACCCGATCAACCTGGTGCGTGCCACCGTGAAGGGCCTGGCTGCTGCGCAGTCGCCGGCTCGCATCGCGGCCAAGCGCGGCAAGAAGGTGGAGGAACTCAACCATGGCTAATGAGTCCAACAAGACCGTGAAGGTGCGCCTGGTGCGCGGCCTGCGTGGAACCCAGTCGCGTCACCGCCTGTCGGTGCGTGCCCTGGGCCTGAACAAGCTCAACGATGTGCGTGAACTGAAGGACAGCCCGCAGGTTCGCGGCCTGATCAACAAGGTTCAGTACCTCGTCCAGGTTGAGGAGTAATCGACCATGACTCTGCGTCTCAATGAACTGAGCCCGGCACCGGGCGCCCGCACCGAGCGTACCCGCGTCGGTCGCGGTATCGGCTCGGGCCTGGGCAAGACTGCCGGCCGCGGCCACAAGGGTTCGTTCGCCCGCAAGGGGGGCGGCAAGATCAAGGCTGGCTTCGAAGGCGGCCAGACCCCGATGCAGCGCCGTCTGCCGAAGATCGGCTTCCGTTCCAAGATGGCCAAGGACACCGCTGAAGTGCTGTCCTACCACCTGGACCGTCTGGAAGCGGGTGAGATCGACTTCGCGGCACTGCGTGCCGCCAAGCTGGTCCCGTCCACTGCCAAGAAGGCCAAGGTCGTTCTGAAGGGCGAGCTGACCAAGGCGTTCACCCTGAAGGGTGTTGCGGCTACCGCCGGCGCCAAGGCTGCGATCGAAGCTGCCGGCGGCAGCGTACAGGAGTAACTGGAACATGGCGCAAGCTGGCATCGGTAACCTCGCGGGCGGGATGGGCAAGTTCACGGAACTTCGCCAGCGTCTTCTGTTCGTACTCGGGGCATTGCTCGTCTATCGCATCGGCTGCTACGTGCCGGTGCCGGGCGTCAATCCCGATGCCATGCTTGCGCTGATGCAGGCGCAGGGCGGCGGTATCGTGGACATGTTCAACATGTTCTCGGGCGGCGCCCTGCACCGTTTCAGCATTTTCGCGCTGAACGTCATGCCGTACATCTCGGCATCGATCGTGATGCAGCTGGCCGTCCACATCTTCCCCGCGCTCAAGGCGATGCAGAAGGAAGGTGAGTCCGGTCGTCGCAAGATCACCCAGTATTCGCGCATCGGCGCGGTGCTGCTGGCGGTGGTGCAGGGCGGCAGTATCGCGCTGGCGCTGCAGAACCAGCTGTCGCCGGGCGGTGCCCCGGTGGTGTACGCCCCGGGCCTGGCCTTCGTGTTCACCGCCATCGTGGCGCTGACCGCAGGCACCATGTTCCTGATGTGGGTGGGCGAGCAGGTCACCGAGCGTGGCATCGGCAACGGTGTGTCGCTGATCATCTTCGCCGGCATCGTGGCAGGCCTGCCGGCCGCCGTGATCCACACCGTGGAAGCGTTCCGCGACGGCAGCATGAGCTTCATCTCGCTGCTGATCATCGCCCTGGTGGTGCTGGCCTTCACTTATTTCGTGGTGTTCGTCGAGCGCGGCCAGCGCCGCATCACCGTCAATTACGCCCGCCGTCAGGGTGGCCGTAATGCGTACATGAACCAGACCTCGTTCCTGCCGCTGAAGCTGAACATGGCGGGCGTGATCCCGGCCATCTTCGCCTCCAGCATCCTGGCCTTCCCGGCCACCCTGGCGATGTGGTCCGGCCAGGCCAGCTCCGCGACCTGGCTGCAGAAGGTCGCCAACGCGCTGGGTCCGGGCGAGCCGCTGCACATGATCGTGTTCGCCGCGCTGATCACCGGTTTCGCGTTCTTCTACACCGCGCTGGTGTTCAACTCGCAGGAAACCGCCGACAACCTCAAGAAGTCGGGTGCTCTGATCCCGGGTATCCGTCCGGGCAAGGCCACCGCCGAGTACATCGACGCCGTGCTGACCCGCCTGACGGCCGCCGGCTCGCTGTACCTGGTCATTGTCTGCCTGCTGCCGGAAATCATGCGCACGCAGCTCAATGCCTCGTTCTACTTCGGCGGCACCTCGCTGCTGATCGTGGTGGTCGTGGTGATGGACTTCATTGCCCAGATCCAGGCCCACCTGATGTCGCACCAGTACGAGAGCCTGCTCAAGAAGGCCAACCTGAAGGGCGGCAACCGCGGCGGTTTTGCACGCGGCTGATTCACCCGGTATACTTTCCGCTTCATAGCGGTCAAGGCCGCCCCGGTACCCGGGGCAGGCCTTCCAGACAGAAGGGCGGTCCCCGCAGCGGTCTTGGGTGGGGGTGCGATGTGGTTGTTCCGCGCGGGAGTAGCGCGGGCGGCTTGAAGGGCAACCTTCCTGCCAGGCACATCCGGCGCCGGAGCATGGGCACACTCCCCATGCCGGGTCCATGGAACCTTGTGTTCCACGGGCTTCCAAGCAAACCAAGACCTTGTTAGTATCGCTAGTTCACTTTTTTGATCCATCCTGCCGGATTGGCGCGCCTGTCGGTGCGTATTCGGCCATCACTCAGCTGGAGAACCGCGTCATGGCGCGTATTGCAGGCGTCAACCTGCCAGCCCAGAAGCATGTCTGGGTCGGGTTGCAAAGCATTTACGGCATCGGCCGTACCCGCTCGAAGAAGGTCTGCGAAGCCGCAGGCGTTACTTCGACCACCAAGATCCGCGACCTGTCGGAGCCGGAAATCGACCGTCTGCGCCTTGAAGTGGGCAAGTACATCGTCGAAGGCGACCTGCGTCGTGAAGTCGGCATCGCAATCAAGCGTCTGATGGACCTGGGCTGCTACCGCGGTCTGCGTCACCGTCGCGGCCTGCCGCTGCGCGGCCAGCGCACCAAGACCAATGCTCGCACCCGCAAGGGTCCGCGCAAGGCTCTGAAGAAGTAAGGGACCCTAGAAAATGGCTAAGCCCGCTGCTGCTAAGACCAAGAAGAAGATCAAGCGCGTCGTCACCGACGGCGTTGCCCACGTCCACGCTTCGTTCAACAACACCATCGTGACCATCACCGACCGCCAGGGCAATGCACTGTCCTGGGCGACCTCCGGTGGCGCCGGTTTCCGTGGCTCGCGTAAGTCGACTCCGTTCGCTGCCCAGGTTGCCGCCGAAAAGGCTGGCAAGGCTGCGCTGGACTACGGCCTGAAGTCGCTGGAAGTCCGCATCAAGGGTCCGGGTCCGGGCCGTGAGTCGGCCGTGCGTTCGTTGAACAACGTCGGCTACAAGATCACCAACATCATCGACGTGACGCCTATCCCGCACAACGGGTGCCGTCCGCCGAAGAAGCGTCGCGTCTAAAGGAGCGATAAGAAATGGCTCGTTATATCGGTCCTACCTGTAAGCTCGCCCGCCGCGAAGGCGCCGACCTCTCCCTGAAGAGCCCGGCCCGCGCGTTGGACTCCAAGTGCAAGCTGGAGCAGAAGCCCGGCCAGCACGGCGCGACCGCCCGCAAGGGCAAGCTGTCCGACTACGCCACCCAGCTGCGTGAAAAGCAGAAGGTCAAGCGTATCTACGGTCTGCTGGAGCGTCAGTTCCGCAACTACTACAAGAAGGCCTCGACCAAGAAGGGCAACACCGGCGAGAACCTGCTGCAGTTGCTGGAAACCCGTCTGGACAACGTCGTCTACCGCATGGGCTTCGCTGTGACCCGTCCGGCTGCCCGTCAGCTGGTCTCGCACCGCGGCGTCACGGTCAACGGCAAGTCGGTGAACCTGGCTTCGTACCAGGTCAAGGCTGGCGACGCGATCGCCCTGTCCGAGAAGGCTGCCAAGCAGCTGCGCGTCCAGGAAGCCCTGGTTGTCGCTGAACAGCACGACCTCAGCCCGTCGTGGGTCGAAGTCGATTCGAAGAAGTTCAGCGGCGTGTTCAAGGCCGTTCCGGATCGCGCCGACCTGCCTGCGGATATCAACGAAGCGCTGATCGTCGAGTTGTATTCGAAGTAATTCACAATGGAGAACCTCCGGGTTGCACCGGAGGTTCGCAGGAGAACCCGCAACATGACGGTTACCGCAAACCAGGTTCTGCGTCCTCGCGGTCCGCAGATCGAACGCCTTACCGAGACCCGCGCCAAGGTCGTGATCGAACCGTTGGAGCGTGGTTACGGGCATACGCTGGGCAACGCCCTGCGTCGCGTGCTGCTGTCGTCCATCCCGGGCTTCGCCATTACCGAAGTCGAGATCGACGGCGTGCTTCACGAGTACACCACGCTGGAAGGCCTGCAGGAGGACGTGCTCGAAGTCCTGCTGAACCTGAAGGACGTGGCCATTCGCATGCATTCCGGCGACAGCGCCACGCTCTCCCTGTCCAAGCAGGGCCCGGGCATCGTGACCGCTGCCGACATCAAGGTTGACCATAACGTCGAAGTGATCAACGGCGACCACGTGATCTGCCACCTGACCAAGGACGCGGCGATCAACATGCGTCTGAAGATCGAGCGTGGCTTCGGCTACCAGCCGGCTGCCTCGCGCCGCCGTCCGGACGAAGAGTCGCGTGCGATCGGTCGTCTGGTGCTGGACGCTTCGTTCTCGCCGGTCCGTCGCGTCGCCTATTCGGTGGAAGCGGCCCGCGTCGAGCAGCGTACCGACCTGGACAAGCTGGTCATCGATATCGAAACCAACGGCACGATCGATGCCGAGGAAGCCGTCCGCACCGCGGCCGACATCCTCAGCGATCAGCTGTCGGTGTTCGGTGACTTCACCCACCGCGATCGCGGTGCGGCCAAGCCGGCCAACAACGGCGTGGATCCGGTGCTGCTGCGCCCGATCGACGACTTGGAGCTGACCGTGCGTTCGGCCAACTGCCTGAAGGCCGAGAGCATCTACTACATCGGTGATCTGATCCAGAAGACCGAAGTGGAACTGCTCAAGACCCCGAACCTGGGCAAGAAGTCGCTGACCGAAATCAAGGAAGTGCTGGCCCAGCGTGGCCTGTCGCTTGGCATGAAGCTGGAGAACTGGCCGCCGGCCGGTGTCGCCGCTCACGGCATGCTTGGTTGATAGCAGCATCTGTTCCCCCGCATGGGTGACCATGCGGGGGAATGTTGTAGGCAGTACCCGCGTAGACGGCTGACAAGGCCGCTGCGCCGGTCGTCCAGGGATAGGGCGGCCAGGACCATCCGCAGTCCATGCAGCAACGCCACGACGGCGACAACGAAGTCCAACGTCTCATCATTCAATCTAAGGAATCTGTCCCATGCGTCACCAGAAGTCTGGCCGTAAGTTCAGCCGCACCAGCGCCCACCGCGAAGCGATGTTCAAGAACATGGCCGCCTCGCTGTTCAAGCACGAGCTGATCAAGACCACCCTGCCGAAGGCCAAGGAACTGCGCCGCGTTGCCGAGCCGCTGATCACCCTGGCCAAGGTCGACTCCGTCGCCAACCGCCGCCTGGCCTTTGCCCGCCTGCGTGACAAGGAAGCCGTCGGCAACCTGTTCACCATCCTGGGCCCGCGCTACGCCACCCGTCCGGGCGGCTACCTGCGCCTGCTGAAGTGCGGCTTCCGCGCCGGCGACAACGCTCCGATGGCCTATGTCGAGCTGGTCGACCGTCCGGCCGCCGTTGCCGAAGAAGTCGCCGAGTAATCGCGACCTTCCATCCTGCAAGGGATGAAACAGAAGCCCGGCCTTGGCCGGGCTTTCTGCTTATGGGAAGTCGTCATGGCCGCAGTTGCTGTTGCACTGCGGCCGGGCTGGTACTCTTGCCGGATGGTTGAAACGGGTTGATGTGATGAATCCTTTGCGGTGGAGTTTTCGGGCCCAGTGCCTGACCGGTTTCCTGGTCTGCGCTGGGCTGTTGGCGTTCGCGATCTTCATGCAGATCAAGATGGGCCTGGAGCCGTGTCCGCTCTGCATCTATCAGCGGATCGCGTTTGCGGCGGTGGGTGTGCTGTTCCTGCTCGGCGCCCTGCACGGGCCGGCCAGTCGTGGCGGGCGCGCGTTCTATGGCGTGCTGGTGTTCCTCGCCGCAGCCGTCGGCATGGGCATTGCCGGGCGCCACGTCTACGTGCAGTTGCTGCCGAAGGACCTGGGCAGCAGCTGTGGTCCGCCGCTGAGCTTCCTGGCCGAAACGATGGGCCCGTTCGAGGTGTTCCGCACCGTGCTGACCGGCACCGGTGACTGCGGCAACATCGACTGGACGTTCCTGGGCCTGAGCATGCCGATGTGGAGCCTGGTGTGGTTCGTGCTGCTGGGCCTGGGTGCCCTGTATGCAGGCTTCCGCGCGCGCAAGACGCGCCTGTTCTGACTATTTCCCACGTACTGAAACGGTAATCCCCCATGAGTTTGTCCCCCTCCCAGCCCGTGGCCGCCATCGATTCGACCTGGGCGCCCGACAGCTGGCGTGGCCGGCCGGCGTTGCAGATGCCGACCTATCCTGATGCGGCGGCGCTGGAATCGGCGCTGGCCGAGTTGCGGCAACTGCCGCCGCTGGTGACCTCCTGGGAGATTTTCGCGCTCAAGCAGCAATTGGCCGAGGCGCAGGAGGGCAAGCGCTTCCTGTTGCAGGGGGGCGATTGCGCCGAGAACTTCGCCGACTGCGGGTCGGGCACCATCTCCAACCGGCTCAAGGTGCTGCTGCAGATGAGCCTGGTGCTGGTGCACGGCCTGCGCAAGCCGGTGATCCGGGTCGGACGCTTCGCCGGCCAGTACGCCAAGCCGCGTTCTGCCGATACCGAGACACGCGATGGCGTGACCCTGCCGAGCTATCGCGGTGACGTGATCAATGCACCGGAGTTCACCGAGGCCGCGCGCGTGCCGGACCCGCAGCGGATGATCACCGCGCACTCGCGCTCGGCGCTGACGATGAATTTCGTGCGGGCGTTGATCGATGGGGGCTTCGCCGACCTGCACCACCCCGAGTACTGGAACCTGGCGTGGATGCGCTGCTCGCCGCTGGCCGGAGAGTACCAGGAGATGGTGGCCTCGATCGGCGATGCGGTGCGCTTCATGGAGACGCTCTCCGGCGCGCAGGTGCACAACCTCAACCGGGTGGATTTCTACACCTCGCACGAGGCGCTGTTGTTGCCCTACGAGCAGGCGTTGACCCGGCAGGTGCCGCGCCAGACCGGCTGGTTCAACCTCAGCACGCATTACCCGTGGATCGGCATGCGTACCGCCGCGCTGGACGGTGCACACGTGGAGTACCTGCGCGGCGTTCGCAACCCGATCGCGATCAAGGTGGGGCCGTCGGTGCAGCCGGACCAGCTGCTGCGTCTGATCGACGTGCTCAACCCGGACGATGAGCCGGGCCGACTGAGCTTCATCCACCGCATGGGGGCGGCGCAGATCGCCGAGAAGCTGCCGCGCTTGCTGGACGCGGTGAAGCGCGACGGCCGGCGGGTGCTGTGGGTGTGCGATGCGATGCATGGCAATACCGAGAGCACCAGCAATGGCTTCAAGACGCGTCGCTTCGACAACATCCGCAACGAGGTCGAGCTGTCGTTCGACCTGCATGCCGCGGCCGGTACGCGCCTGGGCGGCGTGCATCTGGAGCTGACCGGGGAGGACGTCACCGAATGCACCGGCGGCGCGCGGGAGCTGACCGAGCGTGACCTGGAGCGTGCCTATCGTTCCAGTGTTGATCCGCGCTTGAACTACGAGCAGTCGCTGGAGATCGCGATGGCGATCGTGCGCAAGCAGGGCGTTCGCTAAGGCCTGGAACGGGCCATGCTCCGCTGACGCTTTGCGGGGAAGGCCCATGCTGAGCATGACTCGGCACGACCAAACGTGGCTCAGTGCTTGCGGCGCTTGCCGATATCGCGGGCCAGGACCCAGACCACGAGGACGTTGACCGCCAGCAGCAGCCAGGAGGCCCAGCCGGGGTGCTTGATGATGGCGTACACGTCCAGTGGCAGGTACAGGGCGGCGGAGATGCAGCCCAGCCAGGAAGCCCAGGCCTTGGCGCGCCACAGGCCCCAGGCCTCGAGCACGCGTAGCAGGCCATAGCCGACCAGGGCGGCGGCGCCCAGGTGCACGGTGTCGGGGGTGATCAGGTTCAGCAGCGAGGAGAACGAGCCCTGTTCGGGATCGCCGCCGATGCGCAGGATCAGCGCATTGATGATGGTGCGCAGCGGCGCCGGCCCGGAGATTTCCAGGCCAGCGGCGGCGAGAAAGGCCAGGACGGCCTTTCCCGCTTCCAGCAGCGCGATGGCTGCCAGACCCGGATGCGCATGCGGATCCGGGTTGTAGGGCGTGTTGCCGGCCAAGTGGATCAGCCCGCGCGCGAGGCCTTCTTGCGGTCGCTCTCGGTCAGGTGCTTCTTGCGCAGGCGGATTTCCTTCGGGGTGATTTCGACCAGTTCGTCGTCATCGATGAAGTCCAGGGCCTGTTCCAGCGAGAACTTGATGGCCGGGGTCAGCTGGATCGCGTCGTCCTTGCCCGAAGCGCGCATGTTGGTCAGCGGCTTGGTCTTGATCGCGTTGACGGTCAGATCGTTGTCCTTGGAGTGGATGCCGATCAGCTGGCCTTCGTACACGTTGTCGCCTTCAGCGGCGAACAGCTTGCCGCGTTCCTGCAGCGGGCCCAGCGAGTAGGCCGGGGTGGCACCCGGGGCATTGGCGATCATCACGCCGTTCAGGCGCTTGGCGATGGCGCCCTGTTCCTTCGGGCCGTAGTGGTCGAAAACGTGGAACAGCAGGCCCGAACCCTGGGTCAGGGTCTTGAACTCGTTCTGGAAGCCGATCAGGCCACGCGCCGGGATCTTGAAGTCCAGGCGCACGCGGCCCTTGCCGTCCGGTTCCATGTTCTCCAGCAGCGCCTTGCGGGTGCCGAGCTTCTCCATCACGCCGCCCTGGTGCTGCTCTTCGATGTCCACCACCAGCTGCTCGATCGGCTCCATCATCTGGCCGTCGATTTCCTTGATGATCACTTCCGGGCGCGAGACGGCCAGCTCGTAGCCTTCGCGACGCATGGTTTCGATCAGCACCGACAGGTGCAGTTCGCCACGGCCGGAGACCAGGAACTTGTCGGCGTCTTCGAGCTGCTCGACCCTCAGTGCCACGTTGTGCACGGTCTCGCGCTCCAGGCGCTCCTTGAGCTGGCGGCTGGTCAGGAACTTGCCGCCGGACAGGTCCTTGTTGCCGGCGAACGGCGAGTTGTTGACCTGGAAGGTCATCGAGATGGTCGGCTCGTCGACGGTCAGGGCCGGCAGCGCTTCGGGGTTGTCCAGGGCGCAGACGGTGTCGGAGATGGTCAGCTCCTGGATGCCGGAGATGGCGATGATGTCGCCGGCCTGGGCTTCCTCGACCTCGATGCGCTCCAGGCCCATGAAGCCCAGCACCTGCAGGACCTTGCCCTGGCGCTTCTTGCCTTCACGGTCGATCACGATGACCGGCTGGTTCTTCCTGACCTTGCCGCGCTGGATGCGGCCGATGCCGATCACGCCGACGAAGTTGTTGTAGTCCAGCTGGCTGATGCGCATCTGGAACGGGCCATCGGCCTCGACTTCCGGCACCGGCACGTACTTCATGATCGCTTCGTACAGCGGGGTCATGTCGCCGTCGCGGACGGTGTCTTCCAGGCCGGCGTAGCCGTTCAGGCCCGAGGCGTAGACGATCGGGAAGTCCAGCTGCTCGTTGGTGGCGCCGAGCTTGTCGAACAGGTCGAACACCTGGTCGATGACCCAGTCCGGGCGGGCGCCCGGGCGGTCGACCTTGTTGACCACGACGATCGGCTTGAAGCCCATCGCGAAGGCCTTCTGGGTGACGAAGCGGGTCTGCGGCATGGGGCCGTCCATCGCGTCGACCAGGATCAGCACCGAGTCGACCATCGACAGCACGCGCTCCACTTCACCGCCGAAGTCGGCGTGTCCGGGGGTGTCGACGATGTTGATGCGGTTGCCGTTCCACTTGATGGCCGTGTTCTTGGCCAGGATGGTGATGCCGCGTTCCTTTTCCTGGTCGTTGCTGTCCATCACGCGCTCGGCCAGCACGGTGCGCTCGGACAGGGTGCCGGACTGCTTGAGCAGCTGGTCGACGAGGGTGGTCTTGCCATGGTCGACGTGGGCGACGATGGCGATGTTGCGAAGATTTTCGATGGACATGCGAAAGGGGGCCAGTCGGCGCCGGATTTGGAGAAATGAGTTCAACATTATACGTCGACAATGACGTTTCGCGAAAAATCCGTGTGACCGGCGGAATGGCCCATTCAGCAAGCCTTGACGCCCCCGCCAGGCCAGCCTCCGGCGGCTGGGCAGGGGGGCGAGGGCGGAAAGTGAGGTGTAAACTAGGCGGCTCTGGAAACACACACTTCCCAAGGATCCACATGTCCCTGATCGCCCACTTCGATACGTCCCGCGGCCCGATCAAGGTCGAGCTGTTCGCCGACAAGGCGCCGCTGACCGTCGCCAACTTCGTCAACCTGGCCAAGCACGGCTTCTACGACGGCCTGGCGTTCCACCGCGTGATCGCCGACTTCATGATCCAGGGCGGCTGCCCGGAAGGCTCCGGCCGCGGCGGCCCGGGCTACCGTTTCGAGGACGAGACCAACAACGGCGTGCGCCATGAGCGCGGCGTGCTGTCCATGGCCAATGCCGGCCCGAACACCAATGGCAGCCAGTTCTTCATCACCCACATCAAGACCGATTGGCTGGACGGCAAGCACACCGTGTTCGGCAAGGTGCTCGAAGGCCTGGACGTGGTCGATGCGGTCAAGCAGGGTGATGCGATCAACAAGATCACCATCGAGGGCGATGTCGACGCCGTGCTGGCCGCCAAGGCCGACCGCGTCGCTGAGTGGAACAAGATCCTCTCGGCCTGATCCGGATTCGACGGTCGCCGTGCAGGCGGCCGTTTTTGCTTGAGGCCCGGTTTCCGCCGTGCGGCGGCGGCCGGGTTTGACCCCACAAAACGCTTCTTAGCAGAGGAAACCCCCATGAAAGCACCCGTTCGTGTTGCCGTAACCGGCGCTGCCGGCAATATCGGTTACGCCCTGCTGTTCCGCATCGCCTCCGGCGAAATGCTCGGCAAGGACCAGCCGGTCATCCTGCAGCTGCTCGAGATCGACAACGAAAAGGCCCAGGCCGCCCTGCAGGGCGTGGTCATGGAGCTGGAAGACTGCGCGTTCCCGCTGCTGGCCGGCGTGGTGACCACCGCCGACCCGCTGGTGGCCTTCAAGGACGTCGACGTGGCCCTGCTGGTCGGCGCGCGTCCGCGCGGCCCGGGCATGGAGCGCAAGGACCTGCTGCTGGAAAACGCCAAGATCTTCACCGTGCAGGGCAAGGCCCTGAACGCCGTTGCCAAGCGTGACGTGAAGGTGCTGGTGGTCGGCAACCCGGCCAACACCAATGCCTACATCGCCATGAAGTCGGCCCCGGACCTGGATCCGAAGAACTTCACCGCCATGCTGCGCCTGGACCACAACCGCGCCCTGAGCCAGTTGGCCGCCAAGACCGGCAAGACCGTGGACAGCTTCGAGAAGTTCACCGTGTGGGGCAACCACAGCCCGACCATGTACCCGGACTACCGCTTCGCCACCACCGGCGGCGCCTCGGTGGCCGAGCTGATCAACGATCAGGAATGGAACGCCAACACCTTCATCCCGACCGTCGGCAAGCGTGGCGCGGCCATCATCGCCGCCCGTGGCCTGTCCTCGGCCGCGTCGGCTGCCAACGCCGCCATCGACCACATCCATGACTGGGTGCTGGGCAGCAACGGCAAGTGGGTGACCATGGGCGTACCGTCCGACGGCTCCTACGGCATCCCCGAAGGCGTGGTGTTCGGTTTCCCGGTGACCACCGAGAACGGCCAGTACACCATCATCAAGGACCTGCCGATCGACGACTTCTCCAGGAAGTACATCGATATCACCCTGGGTGAGCTGGAAGAAGAGCGCGCCGGCGTGGCCGACCTGCTCTGATCGCAGCGCGCCAGCGTGATGGAATGAAAAGGGGAAGCTACGGCTTCCCCTTTTTTGTAGGGCACTGCGTGTTGCAATGCCAGGCGCTGTGTTGATCGGCATGAACGACGAAACCATCCTCCATTACCTTGACGACTCCCTGCTGGTTGCCGAAAAGCCGGCCGGGTTGCTGTCCGTGCCCGGCCGCCTGCCGGAGAACCAGGATTGCCTGGTGTCGCGCCTGCAGGTGCTGTATCCGGATGCGTTGACGGTGCACCGGTTGGACCAGGTGACCTCGGGGCTGATGTTGTATGCGCGCGGCAAGGTGATGCAGGCGGCGTTGTCGGCGCAGTTCGAAAAGCGCGTGGTCAGCAAGCGCTACGAGGCCGTGGTGCAGGGGGTGATCGAAGGGGATGCCGGTGAAGTCGCGTTACCGTTGATCTGCGACTGGCCGAACCGGCCCAGGCAGATGGTGGACTTCGAGCGCGGCAAGCCGGCGTTGACGCGCTGGCGGGTGCTGGACCGTGACCTGCAGCTGCAGCGCACCCGGGTGGAGCTGGAGCCGGTGACCGGGCGCAGCCACCAGCTGCGGTTGCACATGGCCAGCCTGGGCCACCCGATCGTGGGTGACGTGATGTACGGGGCGCAGCCGGCCGAGCGGGTGCAATTGCATGCATGCCGGTTGCAGTTCGTGCATCCGGTGAGTGGGGAGATGATGGCGTTTGTTTCGCGGAGCCCGTTCCAGGGATCCTGAGCCTGCTGGCCCTCACCCCAACCCCTCTCCCGTTCACGGGAGAGGGGCTCGAATTGCTGCGGCGCGTACGGCACTCGCCCCGCACGCGGGAGAGGGGTTGGGGTGAGGGCCGGCTTTGGTCGTACGACCATCGTCGCAGGGAGCGGCCCCTGTCCTCCGGACTATGCTCGGCTCAGGCCAGGCAGGTTCCGGAGGGTGTCATGCAGTACGAGCAGATCTACCGCCGTTCCATCGAAGCGCCGGAGGCGTTCTGGGCCGAGGAGGCCAAGGCGATCCATTGGCATCGTCCACCGCAGCAGATCCTGGACTACTCCAATCCGCCATTCCGGCGTTGGTTCGTCGGCGGTGAAACCAACCTCTGCTACAACGCGGTCGACCGGCACCTGGCCGAACGTGCCGACCAGCTGGCGCTGGTCGCCATTTCCACCGAGACCAACATCACCCGCGAGATCACCTACCGCGAGCTGTACCGCGAAGTGAACGCCTTCGCTGCGGTGCTCAAGCGGCTGGAGGTCGGCCGTGGTGACCGGGTGGTGATCTACATGCCGAACATGGCCGAGGCGGTGTTCGCGATGCTGGCCTGTGCGCGCATCGGCGCGGTGCATTCGGTGGTGTTCGGGGGCTTCGCGGCACACAACCTGGCGCTGCGCATCGACGATGCCCAGCCGAAGCTGCTGATCGCGGCCGATGCCGGCATGCGCGGTGGCAAGGTGATCCCCTACAAGCCGATGGTCGATGCCGCCTGTGCGGAAGCGCAGGCCCCGCCGCCGAAGGTGCTGATCGTCTCGCGCGGGCTGGATGCCGCAGAGCCGAAGGTGCCCGGCCGTGACGAGGACTACGCCACGCTGCGCGCGCAGGTGGGTGAGGCGGAAGTGCCGGTGGAGTGGCTGGAATCCAACGAGCCCAGCTATCTGCTGTATACCTCGGGCACCACCGGCAAGCCGAAGGGCGTGCAGCGTGACGTGGGGGGCTATGCGGTGGCGATGGCGCAGTCGATGCGTACGGTGTTCGATTGCGCACCGGGGCAGGTGATGTTCTCCACGTCCGATGTTGGCTGGGCGGTGGGGCATTCCTACAACGTGTACGGGCCGCTGATCGGTGGCTGCACGTCGCTGTTGTACGAAGGCCTGCCGATCCATCCGGATGCCGGCATCTGGTGGGCGCTGTGCGAGCAGTACGGCGTGCGCACGATGTTCTCCTCGCCCACGGCCATCCGCGTGCTGAAGAAGCACGACGTGGACTTCATCCATCGCCACGACCTGTCCGAGCTGAAGTACCTGTTCCTGGCCGGCGAGCCGCTGGACGAGCCGACCGCACAGTGGATCAGCGGTGCGCTGCACAAGCCGGTGATCGACAACTACTGGCAGACCGAAACCGGCTGGCCGGCGCTGACCCTGTTGCCTGGATTGGAGATGAAGCAGGTCAGGTTCGGCTCGCCGGGTTTCCCCAACCTGGGCTACCGGATGAAGGTGATCGACGAGCAGAGCGGGGCGGAAGTGGCACCGGGCCAGAAGGGTGTGCTGGTGATCCAGCCGCCGTTGCCGCCGGGATGCATGAGCACGGTCTGGAACGACGACGAGCGCTTCCTCAAGAGTTATTTCAGCCACTTCAAGGAGCTGCTGTACAGCTCGCTGGACTGGGCGATCCGCGACGAGGACGGCTACACCTTCATCCTTGGCCGCACCGATGACGTGATCAACGTGGCCGGGCACCGGCTGGGCACGCGCGAGATCGAGGAGGCCATCTCCGGGCATCCCCGGGTGGCCGAGGCGGCGGTGATCGGCGTGCACGATGAGCTCAAGGGCCAGGTGCCCTTGGTATTCGTCACCCTGAAGCAGGCCGCCACGGCCGAGGAGGTCGAGGGGCTGGCCGCGGAGATGGTGCAACGGGTGACCGGCTCGCTGGGAGCGGTGGCCCGTCCGGCCCACGTGCATATCGTCAACGCGCTTCCCAAGACGCGTTCGGGTAAGCTGCTGAGGCGTTCGTTGCAGGCATTGGCGGAACGGCGCGACCCGGGGGACCTGTCGACACTCGACGACCCGGGCGCTCTGGAGGAAATCCGCCGCGCGCTGGGGACCTAGCGCAGCCGGGCCGGTGGGCCGCAAGGGCGGCGATCGCAAGGGGGCGGTACGTGTACAGGTAAGCGGATCCGGGGCGGGGGCCCCGGGTCAATGGCGCGTGCCGTGTTTGCGATGCACAACCGAGGAGGGGGAATGGCATTGATCCATGCCAAGACGGCCGCTGGCCGCCAGGAAATCGAGGACCGTGGCCTGCGCCTGGCCGCAGGGTTGCGGTCGGTACTGCTGCTGGTGGACGGGCAGCGTGACGGCAACGAGCTGCGGCAGATGGCGCTGGGGCTGCGTGCGCCGGATGACGTGCTTGAACAACTCTCGGCGCTGGGGCTGATCGAAGTGGTCGGTGGCAGCGTCGATCGGGCACCGGCGGTGCCGGTGGTTCCGCTGACCAGCCATCTGGGCGACGATCCGCTGCGCTACCAGCAGCTGCGTGACTGGATGTCCGAAACGGTACGCAAGCACCTGGGCCTGAAGGGCTACATGATCCAGCTCAGGATCGACCGTTGCCGCGATGCACCGGGGCTGGAGCAGCTGTGGCCGGACGTGGCCGGTGCGCTGGGCAAGGCCAAGAGCCCGGCATTCGCCAGCCGCTGGCTGGAAGAGACGCGCGCCAAGGTACTGGCCTGACCGCCGCGCGGCCGGACGGCCGCGCGGCATGCCGGCGATCCACCGCACGGGCACTATCATGGTCGCTCGTACCCAGTGGAGCAGCAGGCATGGACCAGCAGGACAACGGCGGGATCAGCACCGCGGGATGGGATGCCATCAACGCCGCGTTGGCGGCGCTGTACCCGGGGCAGGAGCCGAAGCACTACGGCACCGTGGTGTCGCATACGCTCGGTGGCAATGATCCGCTGGATGGGATCAGCATCTACTGGAACGATGCGCCGCAGCCGCACTGGCATTACGTCACCTACGGGTTCTCCGAGCTGTACGACAAGCAGAGCGAGGACCTGGAGGAAAGCGGCTTCGGCTTCGAGCTGACCTTCCGGCTGGCCGCCGAACCTGGCGAACACCGTGAAGGCACCCCGCCGAGCTGGCCGATGAACCTGCTGCAGAACCTCGCGCGCTATGTGTTCAGCAGTGGCAACGTGTTCGAAGCCGGGCACCACCTCGATGCCAATGGCCCGATCGCGCTGGACAGCCCCACCCAGCTGCGCCACCTGGCATTCGTGAACGACCCGCAGCTGCCGCCGATCCCCAGCGCCAACGGCCGGCTCGCGTTCCTGCAGCTGGTCGGCCTGACCGACGAGGAGATGGCGGCGGTCAAGCGTTGGTCCACGCAGGGCGTGCTGGATGTGTTCCTGCCGGCGATGCCGCTGTGGATCACCGAGCTGGCGCGGCCCTCGCTGCTGGAGGATCCGGCGGTGGCGGCGCAACTGGAGGCAGGCAGCCAGCGGGAAGGCTCCAGCACCGGCATGTTGTTCGTGGAGATGCTGGACTGGTCGGTCGAAGGGCCACTGACCACGCTGGTGCTGGGCGCCGGCCAGGTCGCCAGCGTGCTGGAACTGCTGCCGTTGCGCCTGCATCACGACAAACCGCTGCTGATCCTGGCCAATGACCGCCAGTGGCGTTTCGAGCCGGGTGTCGCCGACGATGTGCAGAGTGACGCCGACAGCGTGCGCTGCGTGCTGTCCGATGCCAGCCTGGCGGCGATGCTGGCCAGTGTGCGGCCCGAGCGCGGCCTCTACCCGCTGCCGGGCGGACGCTTGCAGGTGGAGGTACGGCCGACGCTGCTGCGCGACGGGCAGGGTGAGGTGATCCGCGAGATTGGTTGAGGCATGGCCGCCGGCGATGGACGGCGGTCAGTTGCCGGACGGGCGCGGGTGCCTTCCGGCGACGGGCAGCGAGAACTCGAAGCGCGCGCCTTCGTCGCTGTCGGCGAGCGTGATCCGGCGGTGGTGCAACTGAAGGATGCGGTGCACGATCAACAGGCCCAGCCCGCCGCTGTCCGGGCGCTGGCTGCCCAGTGCCGGCGGCGTGCTGAACAACTGCGCGCGCCGCTCCGGGGCAATGCCCGGGCCGGTATCGGAAACGCTGACCTGTACCTCGCCGGCAACGGCCTGCAGGGTCACCTGCACGTGCCCGCCTTCCGGCGTGTGGCGGATGGCGTTGTCGAGCAGGTTGGTCAGCACGCGCTCGATCAGTCCCAGGTCGGCCTCCACGGCGGGCAGCCCGGCCGGGATCCCGGCGCGCAGCGATTGCCGGCGCGCCTGCGCGGCCAGTTCGAATTTCTGGAACACGTCCTGGACCAGGTCCGGCAGCGAGAAGGCCTGCAGGTCCAACACCACGCCGCCGTGCTCCAGCCGCGCCAGTTCGAACAGTGCCTGCGCCAGCCGGCCGACCTTGTTGCTCTGTGACAGGGCGATGGCGAGGTAGCGCTGGCGTTCCTCGGGGCTGAGCGTGGCGTCCTTGAGCGCCAGCGTTTCCAGATAGCCATGCAGCGAGGACAGCGGCGTGCGCAGGTCGTGCGAGATGTTGGCGACCAGTTCGCGTCGTTGCAGGTCCTGCTGGCGCAGCTGCTGCCATTGCTCGCCGATGCGCTGGGCCATGTGGGTGAAGCTGTGCTGCAGGATGGTGAGTTCATCGCGTTCGCCCGGCCGCGGGGCGCGCGGTGCGGGCAGCCTGGCCGGTGCGCCGGCTTCCATGTCGAAGGCCTGGATGTCATCGGTGAGCTGGCGCAGCGGCCGCGTCACCCAGCGGAAGGCGACCACGCCGGCGAGCAGGCCGACCCCCGCGACGATGGCCAGCGACCACAACGTGGTGCGCAGGCTGGTGCTGGCGGCGACGTTCGCGGCCAATGCCTCGTGTTGTTCGCCGACCAGCACCACGTAGATGTAGCCGACCTGGCGGCCCTGCACGACCAGCGGCGCGGCGTTGAACACCTTGCGCCCGCCGAGGCTGCGCGGGTCGTCGCCGAGGATCGGCAAGGCCGCGCCAGCCAGCAGCGCCTGCACCGGGGCCAGGTCGACGCGGTCGCGCTTGAGGTGCCCATCCGGCGCGTCGTGGCCGAGGATGCGGCCCTGGTCGTCGAGCAGGTAGACCTCGACGCTGGGGTTGACCGCCATCAGCTTGCCGAACAGCGCGCGGACCTCGCCTTCGCGCATGCCGCCGGCATCCATCAATTCGCCGCGGCGCGCGATGTGCTCGGCCAGGCCGCGTGACAGGCGCTGCACGGTTTCCTGCTCGTGCATGCGCGTGCTGCGCATCTGTATCCACGCCAACGCGCCGCAGCACACCAGCAACAATGCGCAGAACACCACCGACAGGCGCTGGGAGAGGGTGAGCCGGTTCATGCCGTGCTCCCGTCGTCGCTGGCCAGCTTGTAGCCGCGCCCCCACACGGTGAGGATGCGCCGCGGTTCGGCCGGGTCGCGTTCGATCTTGTTGCGCAGGCGGTTGATGTGGGTGTTGACGGTGTGTTCGTAGCCATCGTGGCGATGGCCCCAGACCTGGTTGAGCAGGTCCATGCGCGAGTACACCTGGTCCGGATGACGGGCGAAGAAGTACAGCAGGTCGAACTCGCGCGGGGTGAGGTCCAGCGGGGTGCCGTCCACCTGCGCGGTGCGTGCCACCGGGTCGATGCGGACGCCGGCGGTCTCGATCTCGCCGGCATCGATGCGGGCGTTCTGTGCCATGGCTTCGACACGGCGCAGCAGCGCCTTGACCCGTGCCACCAGTTCCAGCATCGAGAACGGCTTGGCCAGGTAATCGTCGGCGCCCAGTTCCAGGCCAAGGATGCGGTGCACCTCGCTGGCACGCGCGCTGGTGATGATGATCGGCGTGTAGCGCGTCATCGCACGCGCACGCCGGCAGATCTCCAGCCCGTCCACGCCGGGCAGCATCAGGTCCAGCACCAGCGCGCTCCATTGCTGGTCCTCGAGCAGGCGCAGGCCTTCGTCACCCGTGGCTGCGTGGGTGACGTCATAGCCTTCGTCGCGCAGGTGCATGCGCAGCAGGTTGGCGATGTGGGCATCGTCCTCGACGATCAGGACACGTTTTGCACTGCTCATCGGCAGGTCGGGGCCAGCGGGGAGATGGCGCCATTGTCGATGGATAACGGCGGCGATGTGTCACGGAAAATTTAACTCTGCGTGAGGATTCGTTGACCGTCGCGGGCACAGCATGGGCACATCATCCCTGCCAGGAGATTGGCCATGTCCCTCACCCGCCGCAGATTGCTGGGCATCGGTGGCAGCCTGGCCGCGGCCAGCCTGTTCGGCCTCAGTGGCTGCGGCCGGGCCGCGCCGGCGACCGCCGCCACCGGGCACCGCTTCGAGGTCATGCACAGCGACGCGCAATGGCGGCAGCTGCTGACGCCGGGGCAGTACGCGGTGTTGCGTGGGCAGGGCACCGAGCGGCCGTTCAGCAGCCCGCTCAACGACGAGCATCGGCGCGGTACGTTTGCCTGCGCCGGTTGCGCGCTGCCGCTGTTTTCCTCGGCCACCAAGTTCGACAGCGGCACCGGCTGGCCCAGTTTCTGGGCACCGCTGCACGGCGCGGTGGAACAGGCGCGCGACACCAGCTTCGGCATGGTGCGTGCGGCCGTGCACTGCCACCGGTGCGGCGGCCATCTCGGCCATGTCTTCAACGACGGCCCGCGCCCGACCGGCCTGCGCTACTGCATGAACGGCGTGGCCCTGCAGTTCATGGCGGCCTGAGCGCCATCTACGTTCCCCGACAAGGATCCCTCCATGCTCCTGTTCGTGCTGGCTTACCTGGGTGGCGTGCTCACCCTGCTCAGCCCCTGCATCCTGCCGGTGCTGCCGTTCGTGTTCGCCCGGGCCGACCGGCCGTTCCTGCGCAGCGGCCTGCCGTTGCTGCTGGGGATGGCGTTGATGTTCGCGGTGGTGGCGAGCCTGGCGGCGGTCGGCAGCCATTGGGTGGTCCAGGCCAACCAGGTCGGGCGCTGGATCGCGCTGGTGGTGATGGCGCTGTTCGCGCTGGCGTTGCTGTGGCCGGCCCTGGCCGACCGCCTGTTGTCGCCGCTGCAGCGGCTGGGCGCGCGGCTGGGCACGGTGGCTGACAGTGCCGCCGATGCCGGCCGGGGCGGGGTGATGACCTCGCTGCTGCTGGGCGTGGCCACCGGCCTGTTGTGGGCGCCTTGTGCCGGGCCGATCCTCGGCCTGATCCTGACCGGTGCGGCGTTGCAGGGCGCCAATGCCGGCACCTCCGGGCTGTTGCTGGCCTATGCGCTGGGCGCGGCCACTGCGCTGGGATTGGCGGTGTGGGTCGGCGGGCGCGTGTTCGCGGCGTTGAAGCGGCGGCTGGGGACCAGCGAGTGGATCCGGCGGGGCCTGGGCGCGGCGGCATTGCTGGCGGTGGTTGCGATCGCGATGGGCTGGGACACCGGGCTGCTGACCCGTGCCTCCACGCCCAGTACCACCCGGCTGGAGCAGGGCCTGCTGGACCGCTGGCACACGCCTGCCCGCGGGGCGGGGCCGGCGATGATGATGATGGCCGCTGACCCCGGCGCGGGTGCGGCCCTGCCGGTCGAGGGCGCATTGCCTTCGCTGGCCGGTGCAACGGCCTGGCTCAATGGCCCGCCGTTGGAGGCAGCAACGCTGCGCGGCAAGGTGGTGCTGGTCGATTTCTGGACCTATTCCTGCATCAACTGCCTGCGCACCTTGCCGTACGTGCGGCAGTGGGCCGAGCGCTACCGCGACCACGGGCTGGTGGTGATTGGCGTGCATGCACCGGAGTTCGCCTTCGAACGTGACCGCGACAACGTGGAGCGTGCGGTGAAGGAACTGGGCATCACCTATCCGGTGGCCATCGACAACGACTACGCGATCTGGCGCGGCTTCGACAACCACTACTGGCCGGCGCACTACTTCATCGATGCGCAGGGGCGCATCCGTGCCCACCACTTCGGTGAGGGCGACTACGCCAACTCCGAGCAGATCATCCGCCAGCTGCTGCGCGAGGCGGGCAACCCGCTGCCCGGCGAGGCGCCGACCATGATGGGCGGCGCACAGGAAGGCGTGGCATTGCAGGCGGACATGGACAACCTGCGGTCGCCGGAAACCTACATTGGCCATGCGCGCGCCGAGCACTTTGCCTCGCCGGGCGGGCAGAAACCCGGCCAGGTGGCTGACTACCAGGCGCCCACGTCGCTGCAGCTCAACCAGTGGGCGCTCGGCGGCCGCTGGAAAGTGGAGGGCGAAGACGCGCAGCTGCAGCAGCGCGGCGGTCGCATCGTGTTCCGCTTCCATGCCCGTGACCTGCATCTGGTGCTGGCGCCCCGCGACCCGGCCCATCCGGTGCGCTTCCGCGTGCGCATCGATGGCAAGGCCCCGGGTGCCGACGCCGGTGGCGACGTATCGGCCAGCGGTGAGGGCGTGGTCGACGAGAACCGCCTGTACCAGTTGATCCGCCAGCACGGCGATGTCCAGGAACGCAGCTTCGAGATCGAGTTCCTGGATCCGGACGTGCGTGCCTATGCCTTCACCTTTGGTTGAACCGGGAGCAGACGATGAAGATCGCAGCGGAAAAATGGGTGGCCGGCGGCATCGCGATGGCCGTTGCCGGCCTGCTGATGGCGATGGCGCTGGGCATGGGCCGGCCGGTGCAGGCGGCGCCGGCCAAGGTCCCGGTGCCGGCCGCCGCCGGCGCGGCGGACCTGCACCAGCCTGGCATGCGGCACGCCCGGGTGGTGTTTGCCGGTGGCTGCTTCTGGGGCGTGCAGGGCGTGTTCCAGCACGTGAAGGGCGTGCAGAGCGCGGTGTCCGGTTACATCGGTGGCAGCGCTGCCGACGCCCACTATGCGCGGGTCAGCAGCGGAACCACCGATCATGCCGAAGCGGTGCAGGTCACCTACGACCCGGCCCAGGTCAGTTACGCGCAGCTGATGCAGGTGTTCTTCTCGGTGGTGCACGACCCGACCCAGTTGAACCGGCAGGGGCCGGACCATGGCAGCCAGTACCGTTCGGCGATCTATGCCGACGATGCGGGCATGCGTGCGGCGAGCTTGGCCTACATCGCGCAGCTGCAGCGCAGTGGCGTGTTCCCGGCGCCGTTGGCCACCCGCGTGGACGGAGGCAAGGCGTTCTACGTGGCCGAGGGCTATCACCAGAACTACCTCGCGCTGCATCCGGATGCGCTGTACGTGCGCATCAACGACCTGCCGAAGGTGGAGGCGCTCAGGCAGCAGTACCCGGCCCTTTACCGGCAGACGCCGCAGCTGATGATGACGGTGTCGGTGCGCTGAGCCGGCGAGGGCGCCGAAAACGCAACGGGCCGCCGGCAACTGTACCGGCGGCCCGTGATGTACGCGGTGGCGCGGGGCTCAGCTCAGGCCTTCGGCCTGCATCGCGGCCTGCACCGCGGCGTCGGCGCGCAGGCGCTGCTCATAGCGGTCCAGCGCGTCCAGGCCGCTCAGGTCGACCTGGGTGCCACGGGCCCAGCGCAGGGTCACGAAGGCATAGGCATCGGCGATCGACGGGCGCGGCGTGCCGCCCAGCCAGTCGACCTGTGCCACGCGGTCGTTGATGCGCTGGAAGTAGCCGCGCAGCTTCTCGCGCGCGTTCTGCTGGGTCAGCGCGATGGCCGCCTCGTCGCCCAGGTACTTGGTCGAACCGAAGATCGGGTGGAAGGCCGGATGCACGTCGGCGTTGACGAAGGACAGCCAACGGTCCACTTCGGCACGGGTGCGCAGGTCGCTGCCACCATCGAGCGCGGCCTGAGGGGCCTTGCCGCTGATGTAGTGGAGGATGGCGGCATTCTGGGTCAGCACCCAGTCGTCGTCCTCGAGCACCGGCACCGCACCGGCCGGGTTCTTGGCCAGGAATTCCGGCGACTTCATGGTGGCGTAGTCGACAACCTCCGCCTCGAACGGCAGGCCGGACCAGATCAGGGTGATGTGGTCGGCCAGCGAGCAGGCGCCTGGCTTGGTGTAGAGCTTCATGCGGGTCCTGGAGGAAGGGAATGGACCCGCATTATCGCCACAACCGGGGAATGACCGGTGATGGCGCGGTGGCACGCACTGTCCGGGCGCTGGGACGCGGGCTCAGGACGAACGCGGCTTGAGCGACTGCACCTTATAGAAGGTGTGCCCGCCGATGGTGGCCACCTGGTAGGCGTTGCGCCAGCTCGGGCTGGCGATGGCGTGGGCGGCGAAGTGGCTGGCGCCCGGCACGATCTCCTTGCGCTCCCCGGCCGGCAGCGCCCAGTTGCGCTCGGCGGCGAAGGCCACGTCGACGGCTTCGGCCCAGGCGTCGTCATTGCGCAGTTGGGTACCCGGTGCCACCAGGGTGGGGGCGAACTGCTTGCGTGCCGTCACCACCTGGCACATCGAGTCTCCCCACAGGCCACTGTCGAGGCGGCGCAGGGCGACTTCGGCGACGGCCTGTTGGCCGCGCAGGGTCTGGTCGCGGGCTTCCAGGTAAACGGTGGTGCTCAGGCACAACGAGTCGGCTGCCGGCTGCGGCAACATCTGCGACAGCCAGAGAATCCAGGCCAGTTTCATAAATCTCCTTGCTCCGTGTGGGCCACGGCCGCCGGGTTCCGGATATCGGATGGAACCAGGGACAACCGCGACTTGGCGTTATGGGGAGGCGGCCGTGGCATCGGGGCCGCCCCGTGGGCGGCCCTCGATCAGATCGGGGAGGGCCGCGCCTTGCTCACCGGAACTGGTGGGTGAGCGAGAAGTGCGCGCAAGGTAGGGGGGCGATCCCAAACTTTTCCTGAATGCGGATTCTTGACATTCAGGTTTGTTGCAGGGGCCGGAACCGATCGGCGGGACCGTTTTCGACCCCGCCGCCCGGGCCGTGACTGTGCTTTGCATCACGGAAAAGGCGGCAGTGTGTGCCGCATGGGCCGGTGACGCGGCGCCGCCGGGCGGGTTGCCCGGCGTGCACGGACCCTCAGAGTGCCGCGGCCAACCGGCTGCCCTGGTCGATGGCCCGCTTGGCGTCCAGTTCGGCGGCGACGTCGGCACCGCCAATGATGTGGACGCTGCGGCCCTGCGCCTGCAGCTCGGCGGCCAGGCTGCGCTGCGGCTCCTGGCCGGCGCAGACCACCACGGTACCCACGTCCAGCAATTGCTCCTGGCCATCCACGCGGATGCGCAGGCCGTGGTCGTCCACGCCCAGGTACTCGACCCCGCCCAGCATCTGCACACCCTTGGCCTTGAGCGTGGCGCGGTGGATCCAGCCGGTGGTCTTGCCCAGGCGCGCGCCGGGCTTGCCCGGGCTGCGCTGCAGCAGCCAGACCTTGCGGGCCGGCGCTTCGGGCTGCGGGGGGGTGAGCGCGCCCCGGTTGCTGAAGCTCGGGTCCACGCCCCATTCGGCCATCCAGCGTGCCGGGTCCAGCGCCGGCGAAGGGCCTTCGTGGACCAGGAACTCGCCGACGTCGAAGCCGATGCCGCCGGCGCCGATGATCGCCACCTTGTCGGCGGCGTGGACCCGGCCCAGCAGCACGTCCAGGTAGCTCACCACCATCGGGTGGTCGGCACCGGGGAAGTCCACCCGGCGCGGCAGGATGCCGGTGGCGACCACGACCTCGTCGAAGCCGGCCAGCGTGGCGGCGTCGGCGCGGGTGTCCAGGCGCACGTCCACGCCGGTGTCGGCCAGGCGATGGCGGAAGTAGCGCAGGGTCTCGTGGAACTCTTCCTTGCCCGGGATGCGCTTAGCGACATTGAACTGCCCGCCGATCTCGCCGGCGGCATCGAACAGGGTGACCTGGTGGCCACGCTCGGCCGCGACCGTGGCGCAGGCCAGGCCGGCCGGGCCGGCGCCGACCACCGCTACCCGCTTGGGCGCTGTGGTCGGGCGGTAGACGAGCTCAGTCTCGTGCGCGGCGCGCGGGTTGACCAGGCAGGTAGCGCGTTTGTTGACGAAGATGTGGTCCAGGCAGGCCTGGTTGCAGGCGATGCAGGTATTGATGGTCTCCGGTTTTCCGGCGCGGGCCTTGGCCGGCCAGTGCGGGTCGGCCAGCAACGGGCGTGCCAGCGAGACCATGTCGGCGTGACCATCGGCCAGCACCCGTTCGGCCACGTCCGGCATGTTGATGCGGTTGACCGCCACCACCGGCACGTTGACGTGCGGCCGCAGCTTGGCGGTCACGCCGGTGAACGCCGCGCGCGGCACCGAAGTGGCGATGGTCGGAACCCGTGCCTCGTGCCAGCCGATGCCGGAGTTGATGATCGTGGCCCCGGCCGCTTCGATGGCCTTGGCCTGCAGCAGGATCTCTTCCCAGTTGCTGCCGTCCTCGACCAGGTCCAGCAGCGATAACCGGTAGATGATGATGAAGTCCGGGCCGCAGGCCTCGCGGATCCGGCGCACGATCTCCACGGCAAAGCGCATGCGCTTGCTGGCGTCGCCGCCCCAGGCATCGCTGCGCTTGTTGGTGCGCGGGGCGATGAACTCGTTGATCAGGTAGCCCTCCGAGCCCATCACCTCCACGCCGTCGTAGCCGGCCTCGCGGGCCAACCGGGCGGCGCGGGCGTAGCTGGCGATCTGGCGGTCCACGCCCCAACTGCTCAGCGCGCGCGGGGTGAACGGGTTGATCGGTGCCTTCAGCTTCGAGGGGGCCACCTGCAACGGGTGGTAGGCGTAGCGGCCGGCATGCAGCAGCTGCAGGCAGATCTTGGCGCCGTGCGCATGGACCGCCGCGGTGACCGGGCGGTGCCGGCCCACTTCCCAGGGCCAGGACAGCTTGCTGCCGAACGGCGCCAGCCAGCCGGCGATGTTCGGTGAAAAGCCGCCGGTGACCAGCAGCGCCGCACCGCCGGCCGCGCGCTCGCCGAAATAGGCGGCCAGCTTGGGGAAGTCGCGGCTGTGGTCCTCCAGGCCGGTATGCATCGAGCCCATCAGGATGCGGTTGCGGAGCTGGGTGAAGCCCAGGTCCAGCGGTGCGAACAGGTGCGGATAGGCGGTGTCGGTGGCTGGCGGCATCTTGGATACGCTTGCGTACGGAATACCCCCATTCTGAGGGGCAAGGCCGTCTTTTCTCAATCCTCGCCCTGGCGCCCCGCCGAAACCGCCGGCGGGGAAGGCGCCCTGCCTAGCAAATGATTGTTGTCATCGGATTACAATCCGTGCCGGCCGGCCGGGTTCCAGCGCTGGCAGGACAGGGGCGTCACTATTTTGAATACACAGATTTCTTCGCCCGCAGGGGCGAGGTTGTTCCCGCGCTTGTGGCTGCTGGTGGCAGGGATTGCCATGTTCGGTGCGGTGGCGCGGGTCTCGATGTGGCTGGCCTATGCCGGCGCGGGCCGGGGCAGCGAGCTGCTGTGGCCGGTGCTGTGGCAGGGCATGCGCTATGACCTGGTGGCCGGCGCGGTGTCCGCGCTGCTGGTGGCCCTGCTGGCCGCACCGCTGTGGCTGTCGGGCCGGCGCGAGCAGGCGGTGCGCTGCGCGCAATGGCTGCTGGTCGCGATCCTGCTGCTGTTCGCGCTGCTGTCCATCTGCGAGCACTTCTACTACGCCTTCTACAAGACGCGGTTCGACCCGATCGTCTTCGGCATGTTCGAGGACGATACCGGGGCGATCCTGCAGACCGTCTGGGACGACTACCCGGTTGTCCCCGGCGTGCTGGCCCTGCTGGTTGCCGGCCTCGCGCTGGGCTGGCTGGTACCGCGGCTGGGGCAATGGCTGGGCCTGCGCTGGCCGGCCGGGTCCGGTGGCTGGGGCAAGGCCGCCGTGCTGGTCGTGCAGTGCGTGCTGTTGCTGCTGCTGGCGCGCGGTTCGGTGGGAACCTTCCCGCTGGTGCGTCGCGACGTCACCGTCTCGGCCGACCCGTTCGTCAATGCGCTGGTGCTCAACGCGCCGCTGACGCTCTACCGCGCCGCACGCGTGCGCGCCAAGGAAACCGACGTCGGCACCGACCCGCTGGTCGGCGTGCACCGGCTCGGGTTCGCCAGCCTGCAGGAAGCGGCCCACGCCGCGGGCCTGCCTTCCGGTGAGCCGGGCCATGTGCGGGCTGCGCTGTTCCCGACCGCGCCCGGCACGCCGCGCCCGCTGTCCAGTTCGCCGCACGTGGTGGTCGGGTTGCTGGAGTCGTTCGGCCAGGACCTGTTGTACAGCGACGGCCCCGGCAACGACATGCTGGGCCGCCTGCGTGGCGAGCTCGCCCATGGCTACCGTTTCGACAACTTCATCGCCGGCCAGAACGGGACCCACCCGGAACTGGAGAACCTGCTGCTGGGGTCGCCGATCACGCCGCTGACCGTTGGTCGCAACGCACGCATCACCTTCGACAGTTCCGCCGCGTTGCCGTTCAAGCGCGCCGGTTACCGCACCGCCTTCGTCTACGGCGGTGGCAGCGACTGGCGCGAGATCGGCACCACGTTCACCCGCCAGGGCTTCGACCGCGTCTACGACGCGCGTGACATCCGCCAGCAGTTCCCCAAGGCCGATGGCACCGAGTGGGGCCTGTATGACGCCTGGCTGTTCCGTTTCGCCCAGGCGCTGCTGGCCAAGGCCGATGCCGATGGCGAGCGGCTGTTCCTCGTGTTGCTGACCACCAGCAACCACCCTCCGTTCCAGCTGGACACCGTGCACCGCACGCT
Organism: Stenotrophomonas sp. ATCM1_4; assembly: GCF_004348115.1. Classification (GTDB taxonomy): domain Bacteria; phylum Pseudomonadota; class Gammaproteobacteria; order Xanthomonadales; family Xanthomonadaceae; genus Stenotrophomonas; species Stenotrophomonas capsici. The sequence goes on from NZ_QPFB01000001.1 coordinate 339,141, forward strand.
GCCGCAGGATCCGGCGGCACTGGGTCCGCGCGCGCTGCCCGACACCGCCGAGCTGCGGCGCATGCTGACCACCTACCAGTACCAGGCCGACGAGTTCGGCGCGTTCCTGCAGACGTTGCGGGAAAGCCCGCTCGGCGAGCGCACCATCATCGCCGCGGCCGGCGACCACAACCTGCGGACCCACTACCGCTACGACCTGCCGGCCGAGCAGGTCGACGTGGACCGCGTGTTCGCCTGGCTGCGGGTACCGCAGGCCTTCGCTCCCGCGGGCAGCGTGCCCGATACCCGCGCCTTCGCCGGGCATGCCGACCTGATTCCCACCGTGGTGTCGCTGGCGTTGCCGGGGCAGTCGTACTTCGCCACCGGTCGCAACCTGTGGGGCGCCGCCGGGGACGGCGGCGATGCACTGGCCCAGTTCGATCGCCTTTACACCCCGCAGGGCGTGCTGTGGCCGCTCGCCACCCCCCAGTTGCACGCATGGAAGGACGCCCGCCACCTGGCCGTCGAAGGCGTCGCACCGGACGCGGCGAGCGCGGCCCGCGCACGCCGCGTCGCCGCCGGGGTGGCATTGCGCGATTGGTACATCCGCGACCAGGTGCTGCAGAAGCGGCGCTGAGGTCCGGTGTGTTGCCTTGGGCAATGCCGCGCGAACGGGCTCAGGCCCGGCGGCCGTCCACGGCAGGGGACAGCGCGCGCTGGCGATCGAACAGCGGCAGGGTCAGCCCGCACAAGGGGCCGATGAACACGGCGAAGGCCAGCGTGCCCCAGCCGACGTTGCCGCCCAGCCACCACCCCAGCAGCAGCGCGCTGGCTTCTATCAGGGTGCGCACTTTCCAGATCGGCCAGCCGGTACGTGCATGCAACCCGGTCATCAGGCCGTCGCGCGGGCCCGGACCGAATCGGGCGCCGATGTAGAGGCCGGTGGCCAGCGCCATCAGCAGCAGGCCGGCGGCGAACAGCAGGACCTGCCAGACCAGGCCACTGGCCGGCGGCAGCAGGTTCAGGCCGAGCTGCGCGCTGGGGCCGATCAACAGCACGTTGAGTACCGTGCCCAGCCCGGGGCGTTGGCGCAGCGGCAGCCACATCAGCAGCACCGCCACGCCGATCAGGTTGGTGACCCAGCCGAACGACAGCCCGCTGCGCAGGGAAACGCCCTGGCTGAGCACGTCCCACGGGGCGATGCCGATGCTGGCACGGATCATCAGCGCCGAGGCGATGCCGAACAGGAACAGCCCGAGCAGCAGTTGCAGCAGGCGCGGAAAGAACAGGCGGGGCATGGCGTCAACCAGTGGCGGGCCGCCGCGCGTGCGACGGCCCTGCAGGAGGGGAGGCGGCATCGTCCGGCGACACCGCCTGGCAGGCTGCAACGCGGCGGGGTCAATCCCAGCCTTCCAGCGCCAGTTTGCCGATGGTGCGGCCGGACTCGAGCTGCTGGTGCGCCTGGCGCAGGTTCCGGGCGTTGATGCTGCCGAGCCGCCCGGTCAGCGTGGTGCGCAGTTCGCCGGCATCGATCAGGCTGGCAGCGCGGGTCAGGATGCGGTGCTGCTCGATCATGTCGGCGGTGCGGAAGCGGGCACGGGCGAACATCATTTCCCAGTGGATGCCGATGCACTTGGCCTTGTAGGGGTCGCCGATGCGCAACGCGCCGGACGGCTCGACGATCAGGCCGACATGACCCTGCGGCGCCAGCAGCTCGCCGAGCTGCTGCCAGTACAGGTCGGTGTCGGCCAGGTTCAGTGCCGCATCCACCTGGGTGATGCCCAGTGCCTGCAGTTGCGGGGCCAGCGGCTGGCGATGGTCGATTACATGTTCGGCCCCCATCTGCCGGCACCACTGCACGCTGGCCTCGCGCGAGGCGGTCGCCACCACGGTGAAGCCGGCGTGCCGGCCCAGCTGGATCGCGATCGAGCCGACGCCGCCGGCGCCGGCGATCACCAGCAGGGTCCTGCCGGCATTGCGGCGGCCATCCAGCTGGAACGGCATACGCTGGAACAGCAGCTCCCAGGCGGTCAGGGTGGTCAGCGGCAGCGCGGCGGCTTCGGCGAAGTCCAGCGTGGTGGGCTTGCGCCCGACCAGGCGTTCGTCGACCAGCTGCAGCTGCGCGTTGCAGCCGGGGCGGGTCACGTCACCGGCGTAGTACACCTCGTCGCCGACCTCGAACGCGGTGACCTCCGGGCCGACCGCCACCACCGTGCCGGCGGCGTCGAAGCCCAGGATGCGGGCCGGGCTTTCCTCACCGGCCTTGGGGGCGCGCAGCTTGGTATCCACCGGATTGACCGATACCGCCTGTACCTGGACCAGGATGTCATGTCCCTGCGGGCTGGCAGGCGGGTCCACGGACAGGTCCTGCAGCGAATCGGGATCTTCGATGGGCAGGTAACGGGTCAGGCCGATCGCTTTCATGCGGGAAAGTTCCGTTGCAGGGGGGATCGCCGGATCATACTCAGCAAACGGTTCAGCTGGCGGTAACTGCGACGGCATCCCAGTATTTTCACGGGCTTAACGGACGAAATTGACCGCATTGCAGCAAAAAGCCGGGAAACCCTGCTGTGTCAGGCTCTTGCACGGGTTGATGAAGCTGTATACGGTGCGCTCAGCCGGACACGTAGAGGTCTGGTGGTCGCGCAATTTGTTATATGACCGTTAACATCGCCTTCACGGCCCAGCGCATAATGTGCACCGCGATGGCGTGCGGAAACGGCCGTCTCTGAACGCGACGAACGATATCGCTGTGCTGGACCATGCCTCTACCGGTTTCATACCCCCGAAACAAGGAGCTGTATTTCATGAACAAGAAGATCCTTACCGCCGCACTGCTCGGTGGTCTGGCTTTCGCCCAGGCCGCTTCGGCCCAGGAATTCGACGACCGCTGGTACCTGACCGGTTCGGCCGGCTTCAACTTCCAGGACGGCGATCGCGGCACCAACGACGCCCCGTTCGCCACGCTGGGCCTGGGTAAGTTCATCAGCCCGAACTGGTCGCTGGACGGTGAGCTGAACTACCAGAACCCGAACTTCGACGAAAACCAGAACAAGAACTGGTCGCAGTACGGCATTTCGCTGGACCTGCGTCGCCACTTCATCCAGGAAGGCCGTGGCTGGAACCCGTACCTGCTGGCAGGCCTGGGCTACCAGAAGTCTGAAGAAGAGTACCTGACCCAGGCCGGCAACCTGCTGGACCGCAAGGACGGCAACCTGGCCGCCAAGGTCGGCGTCGGTCTGCAGACCACCTTCGAAAAGCGTGTTGCCGTTCGTGCCGAACTGGCCTACCGCGCTGACTTCGACGACAAGAGCATCGCTCCGTCGCTGGCTGGCGACGACCAGGATTGGTTCGGCGACGTGCTGGCTTCGGTCGGCGTCGTGATCCCGCTGGGCCCGGCCCCGGTTGCCGCTGTTGCTCCGGCCCCGGCTCCGGTCGCCCCGAGCTGCGCTGACCTGGATGACGACGGTGACGGCGTCAACAACTGCGACGACAAGTGCCCGAACTCGCAGCCGGGTCAGACCATCGGTCCGGACGGTTGCCCGGTGCCGGTCTCCATCGACCTGAAGGGCGTGAACTTCGACTTCGACAAGGCCACCCTGCGTCCGGACGCTGTTGCGATCCTGAGCGAGGCCACCGAGATCCTGAAGCGTTACCCGGATCTGCGCGTTGAAGTTGCCGGTCACACCGACTCGAAGGGTACCGACGCTTACAACCAGAAGCTGTCCGAGCGCCGCGCCAAGGCCGTGTACGACTACCTGACCACCAACGGTGTGTCGGCTTCGCGTCTGCAGGGCCCGATCGGCTACGGCGAGAGCCGTCCGATTGCTCCGAACACCAATGCTGATGGTTCGGACAACCCGGAAGGTCGCGCCAAGAACCGCCGCACCGAGCTGAACGTCCAGAACTGATCGGACGCTTCACTTGATGCAATGCAAGGCCCGGCGAAAGCCGGGCCTTGTTTTTTTTGCGCCGGCACCGTGCATGGCATGACGTGGATCGCAGTCAGCCGCAGACAGCTGCACGTAGCGGTTGAAAGCGATGCGGGGGCTGCCTACACTCGCCGCGTTCTCTTCGCTAATGGAATTGCTGATGCTGCGTATCGCCCTGGCTGGTCTTGTCGTGCTGGCCGCTGTGCCGGCCGCCCACGCAGCAGTGGATTGCTCGGCGCCGTCGATGCAGCCTGCTCCGCTGCCGGCCACGGTGATCGCCCCGGTTGCCTCGGAGCTGTACGTGCGCCCGGGCCAGCTGGGCATGCCGTCCGGCGTGCTGAGTTCGGCCGGTGGCGAGGAGCAGTCGTTGGACCGCGTGCTGATGCGCCTGCGCGTGGAAAGCTGCAACAACGTCGCCAGCGCGATCCCGGCCCGCCCGGCGATCAATGCCAATGACCCGGCCGCCTACAAGCCGCAGACCGAGTTCGACAACACGCCGTGGCGCTTTGACATGAGCCAGAACGGCAAGCGCATGACCGCCGAGGAGTTCGATGCCTGGATGAAGGCACGTGGCGTGCGCGTGGTCAAGGCGCGCCCGGCCCCGGATGCGGCCACCACCGCCGAGGCGGCACCGGCAGCGCAGCCGGCCACCGAAACCAAGTAAGGACGAAGGCGCCGTGCGCCGCTGCTGATGCGTCCGCGCAAGCCCACGTCTTCCCCGAACGTCCGCCCGGCCAAGCCAGGCGGGCGTTTGCATTCGGCCAAGGGCGCCGCGGCGACGCAGGTGCGGCACGGACTGGCGCGGGTGCTGTCCAAAGCCGGGGTGTGCTCGCGCAGCGAAGCGGCCCGGCGCGTGCTGGAGGGGCGGGTGCGCGTGGATGGGCGCCTGGTGCGCGACCCGGAGTTCCCCGTGGTTGCCGGACGCCACGTGGTGCTGCTCGATGGCCAGCCGCTGGTGGCGGAAAGGCGCATCTACATCGCCCTGAACAAACCGCGCGGCCTGGTGACCACAGTGCAGGACGAGCAGGGCAGGCAGACGGTATACCAGTGCTTCGACGGGGCGGGCTTGCCGTGGTTGGCGCCGGTCGGGCGCTTGGACAAGGCCAGCGAAGGGCTGCTGTTCTTCAGCAATGACCCGGAGTGGGCCGCGCGCCTGACCGATCCGGCGACGGGGCCGTTGAAGACCTATCGCGTGCAGATCGACGGCGTGCCGGATGCGGCGCAGCTGGCACGCATGCACGAAGGGATCGACGATGCCGGTGAACACCTTGCCGCGCATTCGGTGCAGGTGCTGCAGCAGGGCGGACGCAACGCCTGGCTGGAAGTGGTGCTCGACGAAGGCCGCAACCGGCATATCCGCCGGCTGCTCAAGGTGCTGGGCTTCGACGTGCTGCGGTTGATGCGGGTGGCGATCGGCCCGGTGCAGCTGGGGACGCTGGGCAAGGGGCAGTGGCGGGAACTGGATGCCGCGGAGCTGAATGCGCTACGTGCGCCTGGCGACTGATTTATTCCATAAAATTCAGTGAAATAGCTGGATTTGTTGCAGTGATGGATTAGACTGGCCCTCGGTTTTCCAGAGGTGATGGTCATGCAAGCTCTTATCCGCGTATCCGGAGTGTCGGTGTTGATGGGTTCGTTGGCGGCGATGGTGGGTTGCGCGTCGTCGGGCAAGCCGGTGGCACAGGTCGAGGAAAAGCCGATCACGGTGACCGTGCAGGAACCGACCGCCGAGAAAGATGCCTTGGGCAATTACCGGTTCCTGATGCAGCAGGGCGAGAACAGGATGAGCGCCGACCAGTTCGACGCCTGGATGAAGGCCAACGGCATCCGCGTGGCCAAGGGCGCGCCAGCGGCGGACGCGGCGGCCAAGAACTGATGCAGGTGAGGGCCTGGTGTGACGGGCCAGGCCTGGCATGCGATGCCCGGGCAAATCGGCAAGGCTCCAGCGGAACCCGGCGCCGCACCAGCAGTAAAAAAGCAGGCGCCCTGGGGCGCCTGTTTTCGTTTGTCGCGGTGGGGCCGGATCAGCCCTTGATCACGCCCAGTTCCTTGCCGATGCGGGTGAAGGCATCGATCGCGCGATCCAGGTGGGCGCGGCTGTGCGCGGCGCTGATCTGGGTGCGGATGCGCGCCTGGCCCTTCGGCACCACCGGGAAGAAGAAGCCGATCGCGTAGATGCCTTCTTCCAGCAGGCGCTGCGCGAACTTCTGCGCCAGCGGCGCGTCGTACAGCATCACCGGGCTGATCGGATGCACGCCCGGCTTCACGTCGAAACCGGCGGCGGTCATCCTTTCGCGGAAATACGCGGTGTTCTCGCGCAGGGTGGCACGCAGGTCGTCGGCGGCGGCCAGCATCTGGAAAGCCTTGATGCCGGCGGCCACCACGTGCGGTGGCAGCGAGTTGGAGAACAGGTACGGGCGCGAGCGCTGGCGCAGCAGTTCGACCACTTCGGCGCTGGCGCAGGTGAAGCCACCCAGTGCACCGCCCATGGCCTTGCCGAGGGTGCCGGTGATGATGTCGATCTTGTCGAGCACGCCCTTCACCTCGGCCGAGCCACGGCCGGTGTCGCCGAGGAAGCCGGTGGCGTGGCATTCGTCGATGTGCACCAGCGCGTTGTACTTCCTGGCCAGCGCGGTGATTTCGTCCAGCGGCGCGATGAAGCCGTCCATCGAGAACACGCCGTCGGTGGTGATCAGCTTGGTCTTGCAACCCGCAGCGTCGGCGGCCTGCAGCTGGGCTTCCAGGTCGGCCATGTCGCAGTTGGCGTAGCGGAAGCGCTTGGCCTTGCACAGGCGCACGCCGTCGATGATCGAGGCGTGGTTGAGCGCGTCGGAGATGATCGCGTCGTTCTCGCCCAGCAGCGGTTCGAACAGGCCGCCGTTGGCGTCGAAGCAGGCGGCGTAGAGGATGGTGTCGTCCTTGCCGAAGAACTCGGCGATCTGCTTCTCCAGCTGCTTGTGCAGGTCCTGGGTGCCGCAGATGAAGCGCACCGAGGCCATGCCGAAGCCGTGCGTGTCCAGCGCATCCTTGGCCGCCTGGATCAGGTCCGGGTGGTCGGCCAGGCCCAGGTAGTTGTTGGCGCAGAAGTTCAGCACGCTGCGGCCGTCGTCCAGGGTGATTTCGGCCGACTGCGGGCTGGTGATGATGCGTTCGGACTTGAACAGCCCCTGCGCGCGGATGGTGTCCAGTTCCTCGGCGTAGTGCCGGGTGAGCGGGGAGGTGTTCGCGGTTGCGGTCATGGCAGGGTCTTGCGGCGGAAAGGAACGCCGATTTTACCGGCACCGGGGTGAGCGCGGCGGGCGTCATGCGCGATGGCTATAAGCGCCGCGCCGGAAGTCATTTCTCCCCGGACGTGTGCGCCCGCAGCATCAGCAGCCTGCCCAATGCCCGCCAGGAGCCGTCGATGACCGCCCCACGCCCCCTGTTCACCCTGCCGACCAGGAAGCTGTTGTCCCTCAGCCTGGCCCTGGCGGTGTGTGGCGCCTGGTCATCGGCACAGGCGCAGCAGTTGACGGTCGAGCAGCTGCAGCAGCGTCTGGAGCGTCTGGAGCGTCTGGCCGGGGTGTCCGACGACACGCCGGCCGAAGGTGCCGGTCTGGCCGATCTGGACCGGCGTCTGCGCATCATCGAGCGCCGTCTGGAGCTGCAGGAAGAGGAGCGCGTGGCCGCAGCCAAGGCGGCGCCCAAGATCACCGTTGATCAGAAGGGGGCGTCGTTCAAGTCCGGCGACGGCAACTACGAGCTGAAGCTGCGCGGCCTGTTGCAGGGTGATGCCCGCGTGTTCGTCGGCAACAGCAGTCAGAACGACACCTTCCTGCTGCGCACCGCACGACCGATCTTGGAAGGTTCGCTGGGCAAGCGGGTGGCTTATCGCTTCACCCCGGAGTTCGCCGGAGACAGCGCCACCATCGTGGATGCCTATGCGGATCTGCGGTTCGATCCGGCCTACACGTTGCGGGTGGGCAAGTTCACCTCACCGGTCGGGCTGGAACGCCTGCAGTCGTCGGCCGCGTTGGTGGACGTCGAGCGGGCGCTGGTCAGCGAGCTGGCGCCCAACCGTGACCTGGGCGTGCAGCTGCAGGGTGAGCTGGGCAAGGGCCGTTTCAGTTACGCGGTGGGCGTGTTCAACGGCACGGTCGATGGCCGTGATGCGGTGACCAGCAATCCGGACGATGATTTCGAGTATGCCGGCCGCGTGTTCTTCGAGCCGCTCAAGGGCACGGACAGCGCGTGGTCAAGACTGGGCTTCGGCCTGGGGGCCAGCGCCGGGCAGAAGCATGGCAGCGGCAACAACTTCCTGCCGCGCTACCGCTCGCCCGGCCAGGCGACGTTCTTCAACTACCGCAGCGCGGTGATCGCCGACGGCGACACGCTGCGCTGGTCGCCGCAGGGATGGTTCTACCGCAATGGCTTCGGCCTGCAGGCCGAGTACATCGTCTCGCGGCAGGAAGTGGCGCGGGATGCACGGCGCACGGCGATGGAACACCGCGCCTGGCAGGCCACGGCCAGCTACGTGCTGAGCGGCGAGGACGCCAGCTACCGCGGAGTGACACCGTCGCGCCCGTTTGGCGTCAACGGCGGACTGGGTGCGTTCGAGCTCACCGCGCGCTATGGCGAACTGGAGATCGACGAGGCGGCATTCCCGTTCTACGCCGATCCGGCTACCTCGGCCTCGCACATCCGCGCGTGGACGGTGGGGGCGAACTGGTACCTGACGCCGAACCTCAAGCTGGCCACCAACTACCTGCAGAGCCGCTTCGATGCCACTGCCGGCGCCGCACGGCTGCCGGATGAAAAAGCCGTTTTCTCGCGCCTGCAAGTTTCCTTCTGACGGAGAGCCTTCGTGAAGCATTCCTTCCTCCCCCGCATCGGCGTGGCCACGCTGGCCCTGCTGTTGACCCTCGGAGCCGGCACCGCCGTCGCGCGTGACGTGCAGTTGCTCAACGTTTCCTACGACCCCACCCGCGAGCTGTACCGTGATTTCAACGCCGCCTTCGCCCAGCACTGGAAGGAAACCAAGGGCGACACCGTCAGCATCGAAACCTCGCATGGCGGCTCGGGCAAGCAGGCGCGCGCGGTGATCGATGGCATCGAGGCCGATGTGGTGACGCTGGCTTTGGCCTATGACGTCGATGCGATCGCCGACAAGGCCAAGCTGCTGCCGGCGAACTGGGAAAGCCGCCTGCCGGACAACAGCGCGCCGTACACCTCCACGATCGTGTTCCTGGTGCGCAAGGGCAACCCGAAGGGCATCCGCGATTGGCCGGACCTGCTGCGCAGCGGCGTGTCGGTGGTGACGCCGAACCCGAAGACCTCCGGCGGCGCGCGCTGGAACTACCTGGCCGCGTGGGCCTATGCCGACCATATCTTCAAGGGCGACCGCGACAAGGTGCTGAACTACATGCGCGCGTTGTTCCGCAACGTGCCGGTGCTCGATACCGGCGCGCGCGGCGCGACCACCACGTTCGTGCAGCGCGGCATCGGCGACGTGCTGCTGGCCTGGGAGAACGAGGCCTTCCTGGCGCAGGAAGAACTGGGCCCGGACAAGTTCGAGATCGTGGTGCCGCGCCAGTCGATCCTGGCCGAACCGTCGGTGGCGCTGGTGGACCGCAACGTCGACCGCCATGGCACCCGCGAGGTGGCGCAGGCCTACCTGCAGTACCTGTACTCGCCGGAAGGGCAGCGCATCGCCGCCCGCCATTACTACCGGCCGCGCAACCCGCAGTACGCCGCGCCGGCCGACATCGCGCGCTTCCCGCAGGTGCAGCTGGTCACCATCCGCCAGGCGTTCGGCTCCTGGGAACTGGCACAGGCCGAGCACTTCGCCGACGGTGGCCTGTTCGACCAGATCCAGGCGAGCAAGTAAGCGGTGGCCGCAAGCGCTGAAGCACTGCCGCCGCGCGTGCGGCGCCCGCGCCGGGTCCTGCCTGGCTTTGGCCTTGGGATGGGCGTGACGCTGTTCTGGCTGGGCCTGATCGTGCTGATCCCGTTGGCCGGCGTGTTCCTCAAGGCCTCCGGACTGGGGTTGGCCGGGATCTGGCAGATCTGGACCGAGCCGCGCGTGCTGGCCGCGCTGCGCCTGAGCTTCGGCACGGCCTTTGCCGCCGCTGCGTTCAACACGGTGATGGGGACATGGGTGGCGTGGGTGTTCGTGCGCTATTCGTTCCCAGGCCGGCGCGTGTGCGACGCGATGATCGACCTGCCTTTCGCATTGCCGACCGCGGTGGCCGGCATCGCTCTGACCGCCTTGTACGGCGGCCAGGGCTGGGTGGGCCAATGGCTGGAACCGCTGGGCCTGAAGGTCGCCTACACGCCGCTGGGCATCGTCGTGGCGCTGGTGTTCGTCGGCCTGCCGTTCGTGGTGCGGATCGTGCAGCCGGTGCTGGCCGAGGCCGAGCGCGAGCTGGAAGAGGCGTCGGCGACCTTGGGTGCCTCGCGCCTGCAGACCATCACGCGGGTGGTGGTGCCGACATTGTGGCCGGCGATGCTGACTGGGTTCGCGCTGGCCTTCGCACGCGGCGTGGGCGAGTACGGCTCGGTGATCTTCATCGCCGGCAACCTGCCCAACCGTACCGAGATCGCGCCGCTGCTGATCACCATCCGCCTGGAAGAGTTTGATTACGCCGGCGCCACCGCGATTGCCGGGGCGATGCTGTTGCTGTCCTTCGCGGTGCTGTTGCTGGTCAACAGCCTGCAGGCCTGGCTGCAACGGCGGGGCACGCGATGAACGAACAGGTCCTGGAGTTGCCGGTGCAGGTGGAGCAGGGTGAAAAGGTGCGTGCGCGGCAGCAGGTGACCAGCGAGCCGCGCGGGGTGCAGGTGCTGTTGATCCTCGGTGCGCTGGGGTTCCTGCTGTCGTTCCTGCTGCTGCCGTTGCTGCTGGTGTTCGTCGAAGCGCTGCGTGGGGGCGTGCATGCGTTCTGGGTGGCGATCAGTGAGCCCGATGCGTTGTCGGCGGTGAAGCTGACCTTGCTCGTCACCGCGATCGTGGTGCCGTTGAACCTTGTGTTCGGCGTGGCGGCGGCGTGGGTGGTCAGCAAGCACAGCTTCCCGGGCAAGCGCTGGCTGGTGACGTTGATCGACCTGCCGTTCTCGGTGTCGCCGGTGGTGGCGGGGCTGGTGTTCATCCTGCTGTTCGGGCGCGATGGCTGGTTCTGGCCGTTGATCGAGGACGGCCTGCGCCTGCACCTGCCGGTGCTGGGCGACACGCTGTTGCAGCTGCCACGCATCGTGTTCGCCATCCCCGGCATCGTGCTGGCCACGGTGTTCGTGACCTTCCCGTTCATTGCCCGCGAACTGATGCCGCTGATGGAGCAGCAGGGTAGCGACGAGGAACTGGCCGCGTTGACGCTCGGCGCCAACGCCTGGCAGATGTTCTGGAAGGTGACCCTGCCCAACATCCGCTGGGGCCTGCTGTACGGCGTGCTGTTGTGCAGCGCGCGGGCGATGGGTGAGTTCGGCGCGGTGTCGGTGGTGTCCGGCCACATCCGCGGGCGCACCAACACGCTGCCACTGCACGTGGAGATCCTCTACAACGAGTACGCCTACAGCGCGGCATTTGCCTGCGCTTCGCTGCTGGCCGGCACCGCGTTGCTGACGTTGGTGCTGAAGTCTTACCTGGAATGGCGCCACGGCCAATCGCTGTCCGCCGCGCACCGCCACTGAGGAGTCACGATGAACATCCGCATCCAACACCTGGGCAAGCGTTTCGGTGCGTTTCCGGCACTGGATGGCGTGAGCCTGGACATCCGCAGCGGCGAGCTGCTGGCGCTGCTGGGCCCGTCCGGCTCGGGCAAGACCACGCTGCTGCGCGCGATCGCCGGACTGGAGCAACCCGAGCAGGGGCAACTGCTGTTCGATGGCGAGGACGCCACCAACCTGAGCGTGCAGGCACGCCGGGCCGGCTTCGTGTTCCAGCACTACGCGCTGTTCAAGCACCTGGACGTGCGCGGCAACATCGCCTTCGGGCTGGAGGTGCGGCGCGGTGCCGAGCGCTGGCCGAAGGCGCGCATCAACGCGCGGGTGGAGGAACTGCTGTCGCTGGTGCAGCTGGAAGGCTTGGGCGGGCGCTATCCGGCGCAGCTGTCCGGCGGCCAGCGCCAGCGCGTGGCCCTGGCCCGCGCATTGGCCATCGAGCCGCGGGTGCTGCTGCTCGATGAGCCGTTCGGTGCGCTGGATGCGCAGGTACGGCGTGACCTGCGCCGTTGGCTGCGCGAGATCCATGATCGCACCGGCCTGACCACCGTGTTCGTCACCCACGACCAGGAAGAAGCACTGGAGCTGGCCGACCGCGTGGCGATCCTCAACCGGGGCCGTATCGAACAGGTCGGTACGCCCGGCGAGGTCTACGACCGGCCGGCGTCGCCGTTCGTGTATGGCTTCGTCGGCGAGGCCAACCGCTTGCCGGCGCGGTTGCAGGGGCCGGTGCTGGAGGTGGCGGGCGCGCGGTGGCCGCGGACGGCGGCGCTGCCGGATGCCGAGGCGCTGGAGGTCTTCGTGCGGCCGGAGGATCTGGTGGTGGACGCCGAGGGCGACTGGCCCGCCACGGTCGGCTCGGTGCAGCGCAGCGGGCCGCGGCAACGGCTGCGGGCGCAGCTGCAGGGAAGCGCGGCGGACGTGGAGGTCGAACTGCCGCCCGGCAGCCCGGTCTATGCCTCCGGGCAGGCCATCCGGTTGGCGGCGCGCCGCTACGGTGTGTTCGCCGCCGAAGGCGGCTGAACAGGGCAGGGGCGTGTGCGTGGGGGCGGTGGATGTTGCATCGCAATATCATTGTGGTTAAAAATTCGTGAACCGGCGCTGCCGCCGGCCGACGCCCCCCACTGCCTGGAGATCCGCATGATGCACAGCAAGCGCCTTGTCGCCGTAGCCTGCGCCGCCCTGTTGTCCGTTCCGTTCGCCGTCTGCGCCCAGGAGAGCGAGGAGTCGAGCTCCCCGTTCAGCCTTACCTACGGCGTGACCACCGACTACGTGTTCCGTGGCGTGTCGCAGAGCGACAACAGCGCTGCCTTCCAGGCCGGTGCCACCTACACCGCTCCGTTCGGCCTGTATGCCGGTGTGTGGGGCTCCAACGTCGATTTCGGCGAGGGCGGCCCGAACTTCGAAGTCGACTACACCGTCGGCTGGAACAAGGACCTGTCCGACAGCTGGAACCTGGACCTGGGCGTGAACCGCTACACCTACGTCGGTTCGTCTTCCGGCTACGGCAACATCGACTACAACGAATACCTGGCCAAGGTGACCTGGAACGGCCCGGTGACCGTCAGCGGCCTGCTCGGCTATGCCGACGACTACAGCAACAGCGACGCCAAGCAGACCTACAGCGCCGTGGAAGCCAGCTATGACATCGGCGATACCGGCTTCTCGGTCGGCGCCTCGGTGGGCTACACCACCATCAAGGCCAAGGAAAACGAATGGCCGCGCCGCTCGGACTACTACGATGGTTCGGTGTCGGTCTCCAAGGGCTTTGGCCCGGCCACCGCCACCCTGGGCTATTACGACACCTTCGGTTCGGACGCGCCGGCGCTGCGCCGCGAGTCGGACACCTACAAGCCGGGCGTGGTGTTCACCATCGCCGTCGACGTGCCCTGATCCACCTCGGGCCGTGAATGAAAAGGGCGCCGCAAGGCGCCTTTTTCATGGGTGCGGCAGGAGCGGCCCTGGCCGCGAAGCACGCGTCACTGGCCTGATGGGCATGGCAGCGATCGGGAGGGGCATCGGCTTCGCGGCCAAGACCGTTCCTGCCAAAACGAAAGGCGCCTTGCGGCGCCTTTCGTGTGCATCGCGCTGGCGATCAGTTCCAGCTCAGCACGACCTTGCCGGCCTTGCCCTGTTCCATCAGGTCGAAACCTTCCTGGAAGCGGTCCACCGGCAGCTGGTGGGTCATCACCTTGCCGAGCGGGAAGCCGGACAGCACCAGCTGGGTCATCTTGTACCAGGTCTCGTACATCTTGCGGCCGTAGATGCCCTGCACGGTCAGGCCCTTGAAGATGATCTTGTCCCAGTCACAGCCGGCGCCCTTGGGCATGATGCCGAGCATGGCGATCTTGCCGCCGTGGTACATGCAGTCGAGCATGTCGTTGAACGCGCGCGGGTTGCCGCTCATTTCCAGGCCCACGTCGAAGCCCTCCATGTGCAGTTCCTTCATCACGTCCTTGAGCGACTGGTTGGCGACGTTGACCACGCGGGTGGCGCCCATGTCGGCGGCCAGCTTCAGGCGGAAATCATTGACGTCGGTGACCACCACGTTGCGCGCGCCGATATGCTTGCAGATGCCGGCGGCGATGATGCCGATCGGGCCGGCACCGGTGATCAGCACGTCCTCGCCGATCACGTCGAATTCCAGCGCGCAGTGCGCGGCGTTGCCGTACGGGTCGAAGAAGGCGGCCAGCTCGGACGGGATCTGGTCCGGGATCGGCCACAGGTTGCTGGCCGGCATCACCATGTACTCGGCGAAGGCGCCGTTGACGTTGACGCCGATGCCGACGGTGTTCGGGCACAGGTGCGGGCGGCCGCCACGGCAGTTGCGGCAGTGGCCGCAGACGATGTGGCCCTCGGCCGAGACGCGCTGGCCGATCTCGTAGCCGGTCACGCCCGGGCCGATTTCGGCAATGCGGCCGACGAACTCGTGGCCGATGGTCAGGCCCGGCTTGATCGTGCGCTGGCTCCACTCGTCCCACAGGTAGATGTGCAGGTCGGTGCCGCAGATGGCGGTCTTCTCCAGCTTGATCAGCACTTCGTTCGGGCCGGGCGTGGGCACCGGCACCTCTTCCATCCAGATGCCCTTGGTCGCTTCGCGCTTCACCAGCGCCTTCATCGTCTGTGCCATTGCAGGAAAACCGCAGTGTGAAAAAGAGCCGCGATTATATGCCCGACGCCGTAACCGCCCCGTACTGACCGATGGCAGGGGAAGCTGGCGGTTCCAATCGTTACAATCGGCCGTTCCAACCTTTCGGAACTGCCTCATGCGCGTGAATTTGCTTGCGTTTTCCATCGTCGCCGGGCTGGGCATGGCCCAGGCCGCTCAGGCCGCTGAAGGCATGTGGGTGCCGCAGCAGTTGCCGGAGATCGCCGGCCCGCTCAAGCAGGCCGGCCTGAAGCTGGACCCGGAACAGCTGGCCAACCTGACCGGCGACCCGATGGGCGCGGTGGTCGCGCTGGGTGGCTGCACCGCCAGCTTCGTCTCGCCGCAGGGCCTGGTGGTCACCAACCACCACTGCGCCTACGGCTCGATCCAGCTGAATTCGACCGCCGAGAAGAACCTGATCAAGGATGGCTTCAACGCGCCGACCCAGCAGGACGAGCTGAGCGCCGGCCCGAACGCCCGCATCTACGTGCTCGATGACATCACCGACGTCACCGCGCAGGCCAAGGCTGCCATCGCCGGCGCCGGCCGCGACCCGCTCAAGCGCACCGAGGCGCTGGAAGCGCTGGAAAAGCGCCTGATCGCCGAGTGCGAAAGCGACGACGCCTACAGCTGCACCCTGTACAGCTTCTCCGGCGGCAACACCTACCGCCTGTTCAAGAACATGGAAATCAAGGACGTGCGCCTGGCCTATGCGCCCCCGGGCAGCGTCGGCAAGTTCGGTGGCGACATCGACAACTGGATGTGGCCGCGCCACACCGGTGACTTCTCGTTCTACCGCGCCTACGTCGGCAAGGACGGCAAGCCGGCCGCGTTCGCCGCCGACAACGTGCCGTACCAGCCCAAGCATTGGCTGAAGCTGGCCAACCAGCCGCTGGGCGAGGGTGACTTCGTGATGGTGGCCGGCTACCCGGGCCGCACCGACCGCTACGCGCTGGTCAGCGAGTTCGAGAACACCGCCAACTGGACCTACCCGAGCATCGCCAAGGCCTACAAGGAACAGATCGCGATGGTCGAGGCGGCCAGCAAGGACAACCCGGACATCGCGGTGAAGTACGCCGCCAGCATGGCCGGCTGGAACAACACCAGCAAGAACTACGACGGCCAGCTGGACGGCTTCAAGCGCAACAACGTGCTGGCGCACAAGCAGCGCGAGGAAGCGGCGGTGCTGGAATGGCTGCGCGGGCGCGGCGCCGCCGGCCAGCCGGCGGCCGATGCCTACGCCCAGCTGCAGGCACTGGGCCTGCAGTCGCGCGCCAACCAGGCCCGTGACCTCAACCTGGCCATGCTCAACCGCACCGGTACGCTGGGCACCGCCGTGCGCCTGTACCGCCTGGCCATCGAGAAGGCCAAGCCGGACGCGCAGCGCGAAGAGGGCTACCAGGAGCGTGACCTGCCGGCTATCGAAGGTGGCCTGAAGCAGATGGACCGCCGCTACGTGGCGGCGATGGACCGGCAGTTCCAGCAGTACTGGCTGCAGCAGTACGCGCAGTTGCCGGCCAACCAGCACCTGGCCGCGTTCGATACGTGGATCGGTGGCACCGACGCCGCTGCGGTCAACGCGACCGTCGCGCGCCTGGACGGCTCCAAGCTGGGCAACCTGGACGAACGCCTGAAGTGGCTCAACGCCGACAAGGCCGCCTTCGAGGCCAGCACCGACCCGGCCATCCAGTACGCGGTGGCGGTGATGCCGGCACTGCTGGAGATCGAGCACCAGCGCAAGGTGCGTACCGGTGAGGAACTGGTGGCGCGTCCGCTGTTCCTGCAGGCGGTCGCCGACTACAAGAAGAGTCAGGGCGAGTTCGTCTACCCGGACGCCAACCTGTCGCTGCGCATCACCTTCGGCAACGTGAAGGGTTACACCGGCCTGGATGGCAAGGTGCAGCCGTCCTTCACCAATGTCGAAGGCGTGGTCGCCAAGGAAACCGGTGCCGATCCGTTCGATTCGCCGAAGGCATTGATCGATGCGGTCAAGGCCAAGCGTTACGGCGGCTTCGAGGATGCCCGCCTGGGCAGCGTGCCGGTGAACTTCCTGTCCGACCTGGACATCACCGGCGGCAACTCCGGCTCGCCGGTGCTCGACGCGCACGGTCGCCTGGTCGGCCTGGCCTTCGACGGCATCTGGGAATCGGTCGCCAGCAACTGGGTGTTCGACCCGGTGATGACCCGCATGATCTCGGTGGACGAGCGCTACATGCGCTGGATCATGCAGGAAGTGGCGCCGGCGCCGCAGCTGCTGAAGGAAATGGACGAAGCGTCGAAGTAAGCGCGCGTCGGTTCGCTTGAATGGAGGCCCGGGCGGGAGACCGCCCGGGCCTTCTGCGTGTGGGGCAGGGGGCTCCGGCCGCCGTCACCTGCCTCAGCGATACGGCCCGGGGCCACGCCACAGCAGTTCACCGTAGCGGTAGACGTACATCACGATGACGAAGTCGCGTGCGTCGCCGATGTCCTTCAGCTCGGGTGAGCCGGCCGGCACCATGCGGCACTTGCTGGAGCCGCGGCGCAGGGCGACTTCGGCCGGGCAGACCATCAGGTAGGTGGTGCCGGGCAGCGGGATGGAGAGTTCCGTCTTGCCTTGCTCCATCCAGGTGCGCAGCTTGGTGTCGCTGATCAGGTCGTAGATGATCTGGTAGCCGCCCACTTCCATGGAGGGCTCGCCGCCGCTGCGGTCGACGCGGTTGCCGGTGCGGTTGCCCATGCCGCTGGAAACCCCGTCTTCCGGGACGGTGGGCTTCTCCACCCAGCCGGGTGGGCGCCCGGTCCAGGTCTGCGGACGGCGTTGCACGCTGTCGGAGGGGGCTTCCGCCGTCGCCGGGGTGGCCTGAGCCTGCGCCTGCACCGGTGCCTGCGTATTGTCCGGTTCCGGAGCGCTGGGCGGCTCGATGTAACGGGCCTCGGGCACCGGCTTGCGGTCCTCGCTGCGGCGCTGGGCCAGCGGCTTGGGCTGCGCGCGCGGGGTGGTGCTGGGCTTGGGCTGCGGCGGCTTCTGGGCCGGTCGCGGCGATGGCGGTGCTTCACCGACGAAATCGACCTTGACCCGCCCGCCACCGCCGGAAGCGCCTTGCGGCGAGGAAACCACCGGCGGATTGGAGTGCAGCAGGAGCACCAGCATCAGCAGGTGCAGTTGCAGGCTGATCAGCGCCGCGAACCAGCGATCGCGGCGTTCGTTGCGGAATTCAGCGGGGACGGGAGTCGAAGGTGGGGAAGGGCTGCTCATGCCGCGTCGGGGGCGTGGAGGGTGCTGGCCCTCATGCGACACCGTGGCACCGATAGGGAGCCGTTATCGTACGCGAGGAACAGGCGCGCGACTGTGTCACGCATGTTGTGGTCTGTTGCGGTGATGCGCCGGATCCGGGCGCCGCGGGGGATCCGTATCGAAGGAAACCGTGGGCGGCGTCACCGTCTGCTCGGGCTATGATGCGCCTCCCGCTGCCAGCACCGGGCGGGCCCCACACCCAAGAATGGAACTTGCTGCATGCGCATCCTGCTTGCCCGTCACGGCGAAACGCCGTGGAACGCCGAAGGCCGCTACCAGGGCCAGATCGACATTCCCCTTTCGCCGGTGGGCCAGGCCCAGGCCAAGGCCTTGGGCGAGCGCCTGGCGGATGTGCAGATCACCCGCGCCGTCGCCTCGCCGCTGAGCCGCGCGCAGAGCACGGCCAAGGCCGCGCTGGGCAGCGCCCGCGCGGAGATGTTGCTGACCGAGCCGGACCTGCAGGAAATCGCCCATGGCGAGTGGGAAGGCCTGCTCGCCAGCGAGATCCACGACAAGGATCCGGCCCGCCTGCGCGCCTGGCGCGAGGAGCCGGATACCGTGCTGATGCCGGGCGGCGAATCGCTGCGCCAGGTGCTGGACCGCAGCTGGCGCGGCCTGGCCAAGGCCGCCGAAGGCCTGGGCGAGGACGACACGTTGCTGGTCGTTGCCCATGACGCGGTCAACCGGGTGATCCTGTGCAAGGTGTTGGGCCTGCCGATCGCCAAGCTGTGGACCTTCCGCCAGGCCCCGACCACGTTGAATCTGCTGGAAGGTCCGGACGTGGAGCATCTGGAAGTGGTGCGCCTGAATGATTGCGCGCATCACACCCCGTTCTTCGGCGAGGCCAAGCACCGCGCGCTGTAAAGCCACGTCACCCTGACCCAGCCCGGCACTGCTGCTCTGCCCCCTCCCTTTGCCGCGGGCAAGGGGAGGGCGGGGGAGGGGTGCCTGGGGTGTCATCGGCCATACCCGTGCCGAACGTGGTCCGCACGGCGGGATGGGGGGCATCGGAAAGGCCCGCTGTATCATGGACGCCTTTCCCGCGCGCAACGCGCTGCCGGCCGTCGCGCCGGCCCATGATCCGAGAACGTCCCGCATGTCTTCCGCACGTCCCGCCACGCTTGGCCAGTGGCTCACCCATATCGAACAGCAGCACCCGCAGTCCATCGCGATGGGGCTGGAGCGCGTGCGCGAGGTCGCCGCACGCATGCAGTTGGGGCAGCCAGGCAAGCGCAGCATCGTGGTCGGCGGGACCAACGGCAAGGGCTCGACCGTGGCCTTCATCGAATCCATCGCCCGAGCCGCCGGCTGGAAGGTGGGGGCTTACACCTCGCCGCACCTGCTGGCCTACAACGAGCGCGTGCGCATCGATGGCGCCGACGTTGACGATGCCACCCTGGTGGCGGGTTTCAACGCGGTCGAGGATGCCCGCGGCGACACCCCGCTGACCTATTTCGAATACGGCACCCTGTGCGCGCTGTGGGTGTTCGCGCAGGCGCAGCTGGATCTGGCCGTGCTGGAAGTCGGCCTGGGCGGGCGCCTGGACGCGGTGAACCTGATCGATGCCGATGTCTCGGTGATCACCACGGTGGACATCGACCACGCCGATTGGCTGGGCACCGACCGCGAGGCCATCGGCGAGGAAAAGGCCGGCATCCTCCGTGGCTGGAAGCCGGTGATCCTGGGAGAGATCGACCCGCCCTCCAGCGTGCTGCGGCGTGCCTACGTGCTGGGCGCCAACGCGATCCGCTTCGGCAGCGACTTCTTCGCCGAGCCGATCGATGCCGAACGCTGGCGCTGGCGTGATGTCTCCTTCCGCATCGAACTGCCGCAGCCGGCGCTGTGGGCACCGATCCAGCGCAACAACGCCGCCACCGCCATCGCCGCGCTGCGCGCGTTGGACAAGCCGGTGCCGCGCGCTGCCTGGGCACAGGGCGTGGCGGGGGCGGCCATCGATGGCCGCCTGCAGCGCTTCCAGCGCAAGGGCGTGGAAGTGCTGGTCGACGTCGGCCACAACCCGCAGGCCGCCGCCGCGCTGGCCGCGGCGTTGAAGTCGCAGCCGGTCGCTGGCCGTACCCTGGCGGTCTATGCCGCGCTGGCCGACAAGGACGCCGAGGGCGTGGTGCAGGCCCTGCACGCGCAGGTCGATGGCTGGTTCCTGGCCGGGCTGGACGGCGCGCGTGGACAGAGTGCGGCGCAGTTGCAGCAGCGCCTGCAGCAGACCCCGGCAGCGTCGGCGTCCTTGTCCAAGGACGTGGCGACGGCCCTGAATGCGGCATTGGCACAGGCGGCCGAGGGTGACCGGGTGCTGTTGTTCGGTTCGTTCCACACCGTCGCCGACGCCCTGCCATTGCTTCGTTCAGCTGGCTGAGGCCGTGCGCCGAACGCCACGCATATAATCGCCGGGGCATTCCGCCACGCCGCTCGTAAGCCATCTGTGGATACTCCTCTGAAACAGCGACTGATTGGTGCCATCGTTCTGGTGGCTTTGGCCGTGATCTTCCTGCCCATGCTGGTCAAGGGGCCGGCACCGGACAGCGGTGTGCAGGATGTCCCGCTGCAGGCGCCCGAGGCCCCGGCCGCGGGCCAGTTCGAAACCCGTGAGCTGCCGCTGGTCGCACCGAGCGTACCGGCCGGCGGGGCACTGGGCATGCCGGCCACCGCCCCGGAAACCGCTACCGCCCAGGCGCCGGCCACGCCGCCGGCCAATGGCCTGCCCGCGGCCGTGGCGGCAGGCAACTACGCGGTCAATTTCGGTGCCTACGCCACCCAGGCCGATGCCGATGCGGTGATCGCGCACCTGAAGAAATCCAACCTGCCGGGTTTCAGCCAGGCCGACACCATCAACGGTCGCCCGGCATGGCGCGTGCGCATCGGGCCGTACGCCGACCGCGCCCAGGCCGAACTGGTGCGACTGGAAGCAGGCAAGGTCCGCAACGACGTCAATGCGCAGGTGGTGGTGCTCAATGCCGCGGCCGAGACCCCGGCGGCACCGAGCACCGCGACCGCGGCGCCTGCGCCGGCCCCGGTGCGCAGCGAGCCGCTGCCGGCCGAGCCGGCACGCCCGGTGGCCGCCACGCCGCGTCCGGAGCCCAAGCCGGAAGCCCCCAAGCCGGCGGCCCCGAAACCCGAGGCCCCCAAGCCGGTGGCGACCACCCCGGCGCGTCCTGACGTGCGCACACCGGCCGCCCCGGCCGCCAGCAACGTCGGTTTCGCGGTGCAGCTGGGCGCGTTCTCGCAGCCGACCGAGGCCAATGCGCTGCGTGACCGCGTGCGCGCGGCCGGCTTCAGCGCCTTCGTCGAGCAGGTGCGTACCGACAACGGCACGCTCAACCGCGTCCGGGTCGGGCCGGTGTCCAGCCGCGCCGAGGCCGACCAGCTCAAGGCCCAGGTGGCCGCCAAGGTCGGCATCCCGGGTATGGTCCGTCCGCATCCCTGATGCGAGCGATGACTGCCGTCCCGGCCCATACCGCGCCGGGACCGGACCGGGCCTGTCGTGATTGACCTGATCCTGCTGGCCGTGATCGCCCTGTCGGCCCTGATCGGGCTGATGCGCGGCCTGCTGGCGACCGTGCTGGGCGTGGTGTCCTGGGTTGTCTCGGGCTGGGCGGCGTTCCATTTCGGTGAACAGGTGGCGCGGGTGCTGTCCGGTGGCAGTCAGCCCACCGCCGGTGAGTACGCCGGCGGCTACGTGCTGGCCTTCGTCGGTGCGCTGCTGGCGTTGATGCTGCTGGGCATGGCGCTGCGCGGCCTGGTCGATTCCACGATCCTGCTGAAGTGGCCGGACCGCCTGCTGGGCTTCGGCCTGGGCGTGGTCCGCGGCGTGCTGCTGGCGGTCCTGGTGGTGCTGGTGCTGGGCTTCACCTCGATGCCCGGCAAGCCGGAATGGCAGCAATCGGTGTTGTTGCCGCCGCTGCAGCCGATGGTGGGCTGGCTGCGTGGAAAACTGCCGCAGCCGCCGGACCTGACTGAATTGCCGCACGACGTGCTGATGGACTTGGGCAAGTCGGTGCTGGCAGGCGATAATGCGCGACCGAACGAGACAGACGCGGGCAGCGGACAGCCGCCAGCCGGGCAGCCCGGCGCAGGTGGGTCCGTGGACCCGGCGGGGGCGTTGCCCTCCAACATCGATCCGGCGCAGGTGCGCCCGGGTCACCCCGACTCCACGCGGGACGGGGCACAGGGCCAGGCACGGCCACCTTCACGTTAACCG
The DNA here is from genome assembly GCF_004348115.1 of Stenotrophomonas sp. ATCM1_4. Classification (GTDB taxonomy): domain Bacteria; phylum Pseudomonadota; class Gammaproteobacteria; order Xanthomonadales; family Xanthomonadaceae; genus Stenotrophomonas; species Stenotrophomonas capsici. The sequence continues at coordinate 361,382 of NZ_QPFB01000001.1, forward strand.
GGCGCCTGCGCCCAGCGGAGATCGCGCAACATGTGTGGCATCGTCGGAATCGTCGGCAACCAGAACGTCGCCGGGCAGCTTTATGACGGCCTGACCGTCCTCCAGCATCGCGGCCAGGATGCCGCGGGTATCGCCACCGCAAACGGCACCCGCCTGCGCGTGGAAAAGGGCAACGGCCTGGTCCGTGACGTGTTCGACGAGCGTCGCATGGGGCTGCTGCAGGGCCGTATCGGCATCGCCCACGTGCGCTATCCCACCGCCGGCTCGGAAGGCACCGACGAGGCGCAGCCGTTCTACGTCAACTCGCCATACGGCATCGCGCTGGCGCACAACGGCAACCTGATCAACACCGAGGCACTGCGTCGCCAGGTGTTCGAGGCCGACCGCCGCAACATCAACACCGATTCGGACAGCGAAGTACTGCTGAACGTGTTCGCCTACGAGCTGGACGCGCAGCGCATGCTCACCCCGGAAGCAGCGATCCGCGCCGTGGCCGGCGTGCACCGTCGCTGCAAGGGCGGCTACGCGGTGGTCAGCGTGGTGTTGGGCCTGGGCCTGGTGGCCTTCCGCGACCCGCACGGCATCCGTCCGCTGGTGCTGGGAAAGCGCAGCCACGCCGAAGGCGACGAGTACGTGGTGGCCTCCGAGTCGGTGGCGCTGGACGTGCTCGGCTTCGAGCGCGTGCGCGACGTGGCCCCGGGCGAAGCGGTGGTCATCACCGAACGCGGCGAGCTGTTCACCGAGATCTGCGCGACCAACACGCAGCAGACCCCGTGCATCTTCGAGTACGTGTACTTCGCACGCCCGGATTCGATGATCGACAACGTCTCGGTGCACAAGGCGCGCATGCGCATGGGCCAGAAGCTGGGCGAGAAGATCCTGCGCCTGCGCCCGGACCACGACATCGACACCATCATCCCGATCCCCGACACCTCGCGCGATGCCGCGCTGGAAATCTCCAACGTGCTCGGCGTGAAGTACCGCGAGGGCTTCGTCAAGAACCGTTACGTCGGCCGTACCTTCATCATGCCGGGCCAGGGCGAGCGGGTGAAGTCGGTGCGCCGCAAGCTCAACCCGATCCACCTGGAGTTCCGCAACCGCGTGGTGCTGCTGGTCGACGACTCGATCGTGCGTGGCACCACCAGCCAGCAGATCGTGCAGATGGCGCGCGACGCCGGTGCACGCAAGGTCTACCTGGCCAGCGCCGCACCGCCGGTGCGCCACCCCAACATCTACGGCATCGACATGCCGGCGGTGGAGGAACTGGTCGCCAACCAGCGCAGCGTCGAGCAGATCGAGCAGCACCTGGGCTGCGACTGGCTGGTCTACCAGGACCTGGAAGACCTGGAAGCGGCCGTGCGCGAAGGCAACCCGGAGCTGAAGGAGTTCGACTCCTCCTGCTTCAACGGCCACTACGTCACCGGCATCGAGCCGGGCTACTTCGAGCGCATCCAGCAGTTGCGTTCGGACGAAGCCAAGACGCTGCGCCGCGCCTGATGCGCCTGGGCCCCTCTCCCTGCGGGAGAGGGGTTGGGGAGAGGGCAGAACAGAAGCGGCACCATGCGAGCACCCATGAACCCGCAACAAGCACAGCCTGCAGTTGCAGGCACAACATTCCTGCCACCGCCCGAAGCTGCCGGTTTTTCACTGCTCGACGCCGCCTGCATCTGCTTGGCCGCCGCCGACCCGCTAGAGAAAGTCGCGCTCACCCAGCACTACGCCGCGCGTTTTCGCAGCGGCACCCTGAAGCTGCCCGCGCACGCCCCCGATCCCGAGCCGATCCGCATGCCGGGCCGGCCGGCGCAGCTGGTGCTGGTGCATCCGCGTGACCTGCCGCGCCGTGGCCTGGGCTCGGTGGAAGGGCGTGCTGCCTTCATCCATGCCATCGCCCACATCGAACTCAACGCAATCGACCTGGCCTGGGATGCGGTGTATCGCTTCCGCGGGCTGCCCGGCAGCTTCCACGCCGACTGGGTGAGCTGCGCCGATGACGAATCGCGCCACTTCATGCTGCTGCGCGAGCGCCTGCTGGCGCATGGCCATGACTACGCCGATTTCCCCGCCCACAACGGGCTGTGGGAAATGTGCGAGAAGACCGCGCATGACGGCCTGGCGCGCATGGCCCTGGTGCCGCGCGTGCTCGAGGCGCGCGGCCTGGATGTCACCCCGGCGATGATCACCAAGCTGCGTTCGCTCGGCGACGAGGCCACCGCCGACGTGCTGGAAGTGATCCTGCGCGAGGAAGTGGCGCATGTCGCCGCCGGTTCGCGCTGGTACCGCTGGTACTGCGAACGCGCCGGCGTCGAGCCACGCGCGCGTTTCAAGCAGTTGCTGCGCGAGTACGCCGGTGGCTACCTGCATGGCCCGTTCAACATCGAGGCCCGCCTGCTGGCCGGCTTCGACGAGGACGAGCTGGCCAACCTGGTCGAGCAGGCCGGCTGAGACTGGCGCGCGGACAGGGGAGGGATCCCGTCACCCGCCGGGTGGGAGCATCGCCCGATGAAGCAGGATTTCAGCGCCCGTCCGATTGACGCCAGTCACGTGCCGTCACAGGCTGGGATGCGAAGGTAGCCACCTTCACCGCTGCCCAACCAAGGAGAAAATGGATGAAGCAGGCATACATGGGACTCGTGCTTCTGGCCACGTTGGCCGCTTGCAGCCAGCCGGCGCCGCCGGTGGCTGAAACCCCCGCGCCAGCCCCGGCCCCGGCGGCAGAGCCGGTCGTCGCGGCAAGCACTGACTTCCCGCAGGTGCTGCAGGCATCGGGCACCGAGCCGTTCTGGGGCGTGCGCGTGGAAGGTAGCAAGCTGGACTACACCACGCCGGAGACGCAGGACGCGCCGCGTCATTTCGAAGGTGCGCGCAGCCTGGTCGACGGGCTGCTGCAGGTGCAGGGCGGCGAGGGCGACAACGCATTCCGCCTGACCATCGAACGGGCGACCTGTTCGGACGGCATGTCCGACCTCAACCACCCGTTCACCGCTGAGTTCGTGCTGGGCAAGGACACCTTCAAGGGCTGCGCCCGCGATCCGGCCGTGCCGGTGAAAGCGCCCTGACGCCTGCTGTCACGCCACCTGAGTGATGCTTTGCCCCTCCCTTTGCCGCAGGCAAGGGCGCAGGGGTGGGGAGGGGGCTCTGGACGTGGGCGGCGACGCTCACGGCCAAGCAGAGCCCGCGCTATCGCATCAGGGGGATGCGAACAACGTTTCCAGCCGGTAGCCGTCGGCATCCACGCGCAGCACCGAACCCTGTTCGTACCAATCGCCGAGCACGATGCGCGTGCAGGCGTGATCGCCGGCCTGCAGGGTGTGGATCGCAGGGCGGTGGGTGTGGCCATGGATCATCGTGTCCACGCCATAGCGCTGGAACGTGGCGGCCACTTCGGCCGGGGCCACGTCGGTCACGGTCTCGAACTGTGCGCGGTCGCCTTCCTTCATCTCCGACTGACGTGCTTGGCTGGCCGCGCGCGCTTTTTGTGCGAAGGCGATGCGGGCTTCCAGCGGTTGCGACAGGAATTGCGCGATGAATGCCGGATCGCGCGTCTGCGCGCGGAAGGCCTGGTAGGCGACGTCGTCGGTGCAGAGCAGGTCGCCGTGCTGCAGCATCACCGGCTTGCCATACAGCTCGATCACCGCCGGATCCGGCAGGATGCGCATGCCGGCACGGGCCGCGTAGTCGTTGCCGACCAGGAAGTCGCGGTTGCCGCGGATGAAGTACACCGGCACGCCGGCATCACTGATCCCGCGCAGCGCGGTGGCCACCGCATCGGCTGCGGCCGAGGGCGTGTCATCGCCGATCCAGGCTTCGAACAGGTCGCCCAGGATGTACAGCGCCTCGGCCTGCCGGGCTTCATCGCGCAGGAAGGCCAGGAACAGTTCGGTGATGGCTGGACGGCTGGGGTCCAGGTGCAGATCGGAGATGAACAACGTGGTCATGCGCGCATTGTAGGGCGTGCGCGGCGGCCACGCGCGCCCGCCGGCCTCAGCCGGCGAGCAGCGGGGAAAGCTGCAGCGAGGCGGTCCCCAGCAGCAGGCCGATGCCGGTGGCGGCCAGGACGTCGCTGGGGTAATGCAGGCCCAGTACCACGCGCGACATCGCCACGCCCGCGGTGAACGGCACCAGCAGCGGTGCCAGCCACGGGTAGTAGGCCAGTGCCACCACGGTGAAGGACACCGCATGCAGGGTGTGGCCGGAGGGGAAGCTGTACTCGTCCAGCGGCGCGACCCAGGCGCGGATGCGCACGTCGGCGGCGAACGGGCGCAGGCGGCGCGTCCAGCGCTTGAGGCCCTTGTACAGGGTCAGTGCGACGGCCCCGGTGATGGCCATGTGGATCGAGGCCTGCAGGCCGTCCAGGCCATCGGCCAGCACCAGGGCGCCCATCAGCATGTACCAGAACACCCCATCGCCCAGCCGGCTCAGCGTGGAGAACACGATGCGGATGCCACGGCGGCGGCCGTAGCGGTTGGCGCGGCGGCACCAGCGTGCCTCGCGGGCGGCGATACCTTCAGGCGGCAGCAACGACATGGGCACGTCTCCGCAGGGCAAGTTCATCGAGCAGGGCTTCGAATTCGGCGACCACCTGTTCCGGGTGCAGCCGCTGCATCGCGCGGTTGGCGTTGGCGCCCAGGGTGGTGCGCATCTCCTCATCACCGGCCAGCTGCACGGCCGCGTTGATGAAGCCTTCCTCGTTCTCCACGGCAACTCCGCTATGGCCGCTGCGCAGGTGTTCGCGCGCGGCACCGTAATTGAAGGCCACCGTCGCCACGCCGCTGGCCATGGCTTCCAGGGTGACGTTGCCGAAGGTTTCGCTGCGGCTGGCGAACAGGAACAGGTCGCCGCTGGCGAAATGCCGTGCCAATGCCTCGCCGCGCTGGATGCCGCAGAAGATGAAGTCTGGGTTCTCGCTGGCCAGCTTCTCGCGCAGCGGGCCATCGCCGACCCAGACGAAGCGTGCGTCCGGCGTGACCTGCTGGATGCGGCGGAATGCCTTCACCGCCAGCCCAAGATTCTTTTCCGCGGCGATGCGACCGACATGGATCACCGCCAGTCCGTCGTCCGGCAGGCCCCACTGCGCGCGCAGGGCGGCATCGCGGCGTTGCGGGTCGAACTGGCTGCCGTCGACCGCGCGTGCCAGCAGGCGTGCCCGCGAGAAGCCCTGCGCGGCCAGGAACTGCTGCAGTTCGTTGGTTGGCACCAGCGTCGCATCGGCCTGGTTGTGGAAGCGCCGCATCCAGCCCAGCGCGACCGGTTGCAGCCATGCCGCGCCGTAGTCCTGCAGGTATTCGTCGAAGCGGGTATGCAGCCCGGAGGCGACGGGGATGCCGAGCCGGCGCGCGGCGCGCATCGCCGACCAGCCGAGCGGGCCTTCGGTGGCGATGTAGATCGCGTCGGGGCGCTGCTGCTGCCATTGCCGGGCCAAGCGCTGCGGGGCGGGCAGGCCGAAGCGCAGGCCGGGATAGCGCGGCAATGCCGCGCCGCGCACCAGCAGCTCGTACGCGGCCGGCGGGTCCTGGTTCTGCCGTGGCCGGACCAGTTCGACGTCATGGCCGCGGCGGCGCAGGCCCTGTTCCAGGCTCTGCACGGTCAAGGCCACGCCGTTGACCTCCGGCGGATAGGTCTCGGTGACGATCGCATAGCGCATGGCAGTGCCTCCGTTTTGCCGACAGCGTGGGCACCGGCAGTGACCAATGCGTGTCGTGTGGATGACTGGCCCATGACGTTCGTCGCCGCGGGCACCGGTTCGGGTCGTCCTGCGGGCGTTTCATCGGACGGGGCTTGACGGCACTGACTGATCTATCTGTACTATTTCAAATAGTACAGTTGATGGACAAGGACATGGCACGCACCCAGGCATTGATGATCCAGATCGCCACCGGCGATCCCCGCCCGATCGGGCGCCAGATCGTGGACGCGGTACGGATGAAGGTCGCCACCGGCGCGCTCGCGCCCGGTGCGCAGCTGCCCAGCGTGCGCGGTCTGGCCCAGCAACTCATGGTGAACCCCAACACCGTGGCCAAGGCCTACGCCGAGCTGACCACCGAGGGCTGGCTGGAATCCCGGCAGGGCATGGGCCTGTACGTGGCTGCGCCCCGCCAGCGCCTGTCCGATGCCGAGCGCGAGCGCCGGCTCGACGAGGCCATCGGCCGCTTCGTCAACGACGTGATCCCGCTGGGCTTCCCGGACGAAGCCGTGGAGGCCCGCCTGGCCCACGAACTGCAGCAGCTGACCTCCCGCAAGACCGCCTGAGCCGCCCCGGCGCGGCATTGGAACCGACATGCACACTGACACCGACTACGTGATCCAGACCCGGGCGCTGAGCAGGCGTTACGGCCGCAAGCTGGCGCTGGACCGGCTCGACCTGGCCATCCCGCGCGGGCGCATCCATGCCATCGTCGGTGCCAATGGCGCCGGCAAGTCCACCCTGTTCCGGGTCCTGCTCGGCTTCATGCCCCCCAGCAGCGGGCAGGCGTGCATCCTGGGCAAGGACAGCCAGCGGCTGACCCCGGCCGACCGCGCACGGATCGGCTTCGTCAACGAGGAACACACCCTGCCGGGCTGGATGCGGGTGTCGCAGGTGACCGCGATGCAGCGCCACCAGTACCGCCGCTGGAACCAGCAGGCCTTCGATGGCGTGATCGGCCATTACCACGTGCTGCCGGAGCAGAAGATCGGCCAGCTCTCGCGCGGCGAACGCGCCGGCTTCAACCTGGCGCTGGCCTTGGCGCAGCGGCCGGAACTGCTGGTGCTCGACGAGCCGACGCTGGGCTTGGACGTGGTCGCCAAGCGTGCGTTCCTGGAGTCGCTGCTCTACAGCAATGCGGCCGATGGCTGCACGGTGATCTATTGCTCGCACCAGATGGAGGAGATCGAGCGGGTCGCCGACAACCTGATCATCCTCGAGCGCGGCCAGTTGAAGCACATGTCCGCCCCGGAGGACTTCACCGCGCGGGTCAGCCACTGGGTCGCCGATGTCCCGTTCAAGGGGCCGGACCCGCGCACCGTGCCGGGCCTGCTGGAAGTGCAGCGCCTGGATGGCCTGCACCACTACCTGGTGCTCGACCAGGACGAAGGCTTCGAGCGCTTCCTGCGCGCGTGCGGCGCACGCAACGTGCAGTCGATGGCGGTCAGCCTGGACCGTGCCGTCAATGCCTTCCTGGCCAAGAACCATGCCGCCCCCGCGGCGGCCTGAGGAGCCCACGATCATGATCGATCTGTTCAAGAGCGAGTTGCAGCGCTTTCGCCTGTGGACCATCGCCGCGGCGGTGGTGCATGCGGGCATCCTCGGGTTCCTGACCCGGCTGGTCGACCTGGCGCAGCAGCCGCTGCAGGTCTACCAGGTCTTCAGCGTGGCCTATGCGGTATCGGGCACCCTGCTGGGCCTGTACCAGATGGGCAGCTACCGCCGGCCGAACCAGTGGCTCAGCCTGCTGCACCGGCCGATGCACCGCCTGCGCATCGTCGCGGCATTGGGGGGCGCCGGCGCCGTGCTGCTGTTCGTGGCGATGGCGCTGCCGATCGCGCTGGTGGCCCTGTACCAGGACACGATGACCGCGCGGGTGGTGGACCTGCGGCATTGGATGCTGCCGGTCGCGGCCTGGCTGATCGGCCTGATCGGTTACACCGCCGGTGCCTATGCGATGGTCGCCAACCGCCGTCATTCGTTCGCGGTGGTGGTGCTGCCGGTGCTGCTGATGTTCGCGCAGGCCTCCGGCGTGATGATGCTCGCGGTGCAGCTGTCGATCCTGGCGCTGCTGGTGGTGCTGGTGGCGATCGCCTTCCGCCCCGATCCGGTGGCACCACCGCGCAGCTTCGCCGCGGTGGTGCTGACCGCGCTGCCGGTGCAGGTCGGGGCCTACTTCCTGATCTGGATGCTGGGCTTCGCCGTGGAGATGACCTGGACGCTTTCCGGCACGCATCCGCTCAACATGCCGGTGCCGCCGAAGGGCGGCTACATCGAGGCCGAACGTGCCCAGGGCAAGGACATCCTGCTGTCCGGCATCGCCGACAGCCGCGACCCGGACGCGGCGCTGTGGCGTGAACAGATCGCCCTGTCCGACGTGGTCACCCGTTACCCGCTGCGCAGCCTGCCGCGGCGGGGCGAGCTGACCAACGTGGCGCCGATGGAGTTCGACGACGCCGAACACAGGGTGCGCTGGGTGTTCACGCACGACGGCATGCGCTTCGTGGGCTACGGCACGCTGGACGGCCGCGCGCGCGGTGTGCTGGGGGCGGGTCCGGCGCAGGCGGCGTTCCCGGCGCCGACGCTGCAATACGACGACGGCTACCTGTTCAACGCGAACGCGGCCTACCAGTACGACAGCGAGCAGCAGCGCATCTTCGAACGCGTGCGTCTGCCGCAGGGCGAGGTGATGGCCAGCCCGCCCGCACCGGCCGGGGACAACGTGCTGGCGCTCAGTGACCGTGCGGCCTACTTCTATCCCGGGCGCGAAGCGGCCAACGGCCTGGACCGGATGCAGCCGCTGCTGCGCGTGCCGATGCCGGCGGCGGTGGGCAACCTCAGCCGGATGGACATGATCGAGCTGCTGGATAGCTATCTGGTGTCGTTCACCTACACCTGGGGCGTGTGGTCCAGCGAGCTGCAGCAACCGTTCCAGCAGGTGCTGCGCGTCGACGGCGAGGGGCGCGTGCATCCGGTCGCCCGCCGCGCGCTGCAGGTCGACCTGCCACCGGCCTATCCGGCGCGCATCTGGTGGCTGTCGCCGGTGCTGCGCACGCTGTGCCTCGGTGCGCAGGACCTGTATGCGGCGCCGGATCCACTGCGTGCGCCCCCGCAGCCGGTTCCAACCGGAATGGTGTGGTTGGCGTTGGCCGGTTGCCTGGCGTCGTTGCTGGGTGCGATCTGGGTGAGCGCACGGCAATCGCATTCACCGAGCGAGCGCTGGGCATGGGTACTGCTGTGCGGCGTGGTCGGCCTGCCGGCGCTGGTCAGCCTGTGGCTGATGTATCCGCGTCGCGAACCGCTGCCGGTACCCGCTGCGTCGACGCACGCGGCCATCGCCTGAACGCAACGGTGCCGTTCCCGTGGTGCGGGAACGGGCAGGAAACCCATGGAGAATGATGATGAGCAAGTTCCGTGACGCCTGCGCGGCGCTGGCGCTGCTTGTGCTGATGGGCGTGGCCGCGGACGTGCCGGCGGCAGGCCCGGACCCCACGTTGCACAGCGCCGCCGCTGCGCAACGCGCGCTGGCGCCCGCTGCGCGTCTGCCACGCGCCGCGTTCCTGGAAGACCGTGCACTCACCGCCGTGCGGTTGTCGCCGGGCGGTGACCAGGTGGCCTGGCTGCGCGAACAGGGCCAGGCGCGCAGCCTGATGGTGCTGCCCACCGCCGGTGGTGCGGCCAGGGTCCTGGTCGGCCGTACCCAGGCGCGGCAACTGTCCTGGTCGCGTGATGGCCGCTGGTTGTTCCTGCATGCACCGCGTTCGCTGGCAATGGTGCCGGTGCATTCGGCCGGCGGCATGCGCACCCCCTTGGGCGGCGTGGAGCAGCGCCAGGTGATGAAGGTCGACCCTTCGCAGCCGGCGGCCGTGCTGCTGCGCGAGCGCGTGGTGGCCGGCGATGGCGAGCGCTGGCGGATCGTCCGCATGGACGCGCAGGGCAAGCGCAGCGTGCTGCGCGAAGACGCGCACTGGGTCCTCGACGTCGCGCTGGACGCGGCCGGGCGGATCGTGGCGTTGGCGCGCTTCGATGGCGATCACGACGCCCTGTACCGGGTGCAGCCCGATGGCCGGCTGCGGGCGGTATTGCGGCTGGAGCCGCTGGAACGGGTCAACCTGCTGGCGGCGATGGACGACGGCAGCCTGCTGCTGGACGGCAACCCCGGCGGCAACTTCCGCCGCGTGCTGCGCCTGGAGGCCGATGACACGCTGCGGACGCTGCACGAGGATCCGCGCCACGAGGCCGACCTGGACGAGGTCGTGCTCGATCCGGCCACCCAGCAGCCCGTGGCGGCGAGTTACCGCAGCACCGTGGCCACCACCCATGGCATCGGCGCGGCGGCACCGGTACTGGCGGCCATCGCCCGCCAGTTGCCGGGGCGCGACATCGGCGTACAGGCCGCCGGCGCATCCTCGACGTGGCTGGTGTCCGCGCGCGCGGCGACCCTGCGCGACCCGCAGTGGTACCTGTACGACGCACGGCGCGGCGGGCTGCGGCGCATCCTCGATGCGCCCGCGGTGGCCGGGCAGGCACCGCCGGAAAGCCAGCTCTCGCGCAAGGTTGCGGTGTCCTACCGCGCCTCCGATGGCATGCAGGTGCATGGCTTCGTGCTGTTGCCGCCGGGCGTGGATCCGGCGCGGGCGCCGCTGGTCGCACAGGTCCATGGCGGTCCGATCAGCCACTTCCGCCCCGGCTTCGATGGCGTGGCGCAGTTCCTGGCCAATCGCGGCTACGTGGTGTTCCAGTCCAACTTCCGCGGCTCCACCGGCCATGGCCGCGCGTACACGTTCGCGCCGCAGGGCGACTACGGCAATGGCCGCGTGCAGCAGGACGTGGTCGACGGCGTGCGCTGGCTGCTGGCGCAGGGCATCGGCGATCCCCAGCGCGTCGGCATCGTCGGCCATTCCTTCGGCGGCTACTCCACGCTGCTGGGGCTGACCTTCCAGCCGGAGCTGTTCAAGGTCGGCGTGGCCGGCGCGCCGCCCGCGGACCTGGGCTGGGCGATGCGCTGGCTGGTCATGTCCGGCGAGCAGGGGGACCTGCCCGATCGTTCGTTGCGGCAGACGCTGCGCGCACTGTCACTGGATGCCACCGAGCCGGCGACCCGGGCGCGGTTGCACGCGCAGTCACCATCGGCCAATGCGGCGCGGATGCGCCGGCCCTTGCTAGTGATGGCCGGGGCCGTGGATCGCACCGTGGCCATCCGCGAGGTCACCCATTACGTGGCCACGCTGAAGGCGCAGGCCACCCCGGTCACCCTGCTGGTCGACCCGGAAGGCGGGCATTCGCCGGTCGACCCGATCCCCCGCGAGGCGTACCTGTTCGCGATGGAAACGATGCTGCAGCGGCATCTGGGTGGGCCGGTGCCCGAACCCGCCGGCCAGCGCCTGCGCGCCTACCTGCGGCAGAACCTGCGGGTGGCCGGGCCGGAGTTCGCGGCCCTGGCGCAACCGGCGCCCTCGCCATGAGCCCGTTGGCTTCCGTCCGCCGCGTGCGGGAGGTCAGGCCACGAACGGCCGGAAGTTGATGCCCAGGCCGAGCATGCCTTCGGCTTCGCCGACCAGGTCCGCGCGCAGCAGCGGCCGTGCGTCGATGAAGTCCTTGGACAGGACCAGTGACAGCGTGTTGCCGTCCACCGACAGCTCCAGCGTCGGGATCGGGTCCGGCTCGTGCGCGCGGTGCAGCAGCACCGCCAGCCGCAGCAGGGCGGCGGTACGCTTGGCCGGCAGCAGCAGGCGCTCGGGCAGGGCATCGAACGCGGCCTTGGACACGCCGCGGCGATGGGTGCGGATCAGCGCCGCCAGCATCTGCTGTTCCTGACGCGAGAAGCCGGAGATGTCCGAGTTCTCGATCACGTAGCTGCCGTGGGTGTGGTAACCGCTGTGCGCGATCATCAGGCCGAGCTCGTGCAGGCGCGCGGCCCAGCCCAGCATGCGGGCATCGTCCGAATCCAGCTTCCAGCTTTCGGCCACCTGCTCGAACAGGCGCTGCGCGGTGGATTCCACGCGCAGGGCCTGGGTGGTGTCGATGGCGTAACGCTGGGTCAGCGCCGCCACCGATTCGTCGCGCGGGTCGTTGTCGCTGGCACGGCCCATGATGTCGTAGAGGATGCCTTCGCGCATCGCCGCCTTGCTGACCAGCAGCTTCTGCAGGCCCAGCGACTGGAACGCCGCCTCCAGCACCAGCACGCCGCCGGCGATGATCGGGCGGCGCTCGCTGGACAGGGTCGGCAGGTTGATGTCGTTGATGTGCTTGGCGCGCAGCAGTTCCTCGCGCAGCTGCGGCAGGGCCTCGGCGGTGATCGCGCCCTTGCTCAGCTTCATCGCCGCGCAGATCTCGCTGATCGCCTTGTGGGTGCCCGACGAGCCAAGCGCCTCCTGCCAGCCCAGCGCCTTGTACTTGTTGGCGAAGGGCTGGAACTCGGCGCCGATCTCGGTGAGTGCGTCCTTCCAGCGCTTCTTGCTCAGCTTGCCGCCGGGGAAGAAGCGTCGCGTGCTGGCGATGCAGCCGGCCTGCAGGCTTTCGCGCTCCAGGGTCTGCATGCCTTCGCCGATGATGAACTCGGTCGAGCCGCCCCCGATGTCGATCACCAGCCGGTGCTGGCCCGGCTTCGGGGGCTGCGCATGCGCCACGCCCAGGTAGATCAGGCGGGCTTCCTCGCGGCCATTGACCACTTCGATGGCGTGGCCCAACGCGGTCTCTGCCGGCATCAGGAAGGACAGCGGCGAGCGCAGCTGGCGCACGGTGTTGGTGGCCAGTGCACGCACCCGGTAGGGCGGGATGTTGCGGATGCGCTGGCCGAACCGGGCCAGGCATTCCAGCGCGCGCTGGCGGGCGTCGGCGGACAGGCCGCCCTTGCCGTCCAGGCCGTCGGCCATGCGCACGGTTTCGCGCAGGCGATCGACCACGCGCAGCTGCCCGAGCAGGTAGCGCGCGATGACCATGTGGAAGCTGTTCGAGCCAAGGTCGATGGCGGCCAGCAGGTCGCCGTCCTGCAGGGGCGGTGGGGTCGTTGAGGACTGGGGCATGGCGGAATGGTACTGGCAGGAGGGAGTGAAGAGGAGTGAGGAACGGGAAAAAACAGGCGGCGCACCGCTCGCTCGATCACCGCCGCCGCCCACGCGGGTGCGACGATGTCGCCGGAGGGCGCTGCAGCAGCGGCCCTCCACTCCTCGTTCCTGCTTCCCCGGTCCCTGCCTTACAGCGCTTCGAGCAGGGCCTGCTGGGCTGAATGCGGCGGCTGGCCGGGGGCCGGCTGGCACTGCAGGTAACGCCCGTCGGCCTGCAGGTCCCACGCGTTGAGGTTGTCGTCCAGGTAGTTCTGCAGCACTTCGCGGTAGATGCGCTTGGCCAGGTCGCTGTCCAGGATCGGGAAGCAGGTTTCCACGCGGCGCAGCAGGTTGCGCTCCAGCCAGTCGGCGCTGGCGCAGTACAGCTCCGGCGCGCCGTTGTTGCCGAACCAGTACACGCGGCTGTGCTCCAGGAAGCGGCCGACGATCGAGCGCACCCGGATGTTGTCCGAGACGCCTGCCACGCCCGGGCGCAGGGTGCAGGCGCCGCGCACGATCAGGTCGATCTGCACGCCGGCCTGTGAGGCGGCGTACAGCGCGCGGATCACCTGCGCCTCGTTGAGTGCGTTCATCTTGGCGATGATGCGTGCCGGCTTGCCTTCCTGGGCCAGCCGGGTCTCGCGCTCGATGCGCTTGATCAGACCGGCGTGCAGGGTGAACGGCGACTGCAGCAGGCACTTGAGCTTCATCTTCGGCGCCAGCCCGGACAACTGCTGGAACAGCAGGTGCACGTCGTTGCCGATGTCCGGATCGGCGCTGATCAGGCTCAGGTCGGTGTACGCGCGGGCGGTGCCGCTGTGGTAGTTGCCGGTGCCCAGGTGCACGTAGCGGCGCAGCTTGCGGCCCTCGCGGCGCACGATCAGCAGCATCTTGGCGTGGGTCTTGTAGCCGACCACGCCGTACACCACCTGCACGCCGGCATCCTGCAGGCGGTCGGCCAGGCCGAGGTTGGCCTCTTCGTCGAAGCGCGCACGCAGTTCCACCACCACGGTGACGTCCTTGCCGTTGCGCGCGGCCAGGATCAGCGCTTCCACGATCCCGGAGTCCTTGCCGGTGCGGTACAGGGTCTGCTTGATCGCCAGCACGTTCGGGTCCACCGCCGCCTCGCGGATCAGCTCCAGCACGGTGCTGAAGGAATCGAACGGGTGGTGCAGCAGGATGTCGTTGCGCGCGGCCAACTCGAAGATGCCTTCGGAGGTCTTGAGCACGCGCGGGCTCATCGGCGGGTACTTCAGGTCCGGCCGCTGCAGCAGGTCATAGACCTGGATGACGCGATTGAGGTTGACCGGGCCATTGATGCGGTAGGCCGCGTTCTCCGACAGGCCGAAGTTCTGAAGCAGCGTCTGCATGATCGGCTTCGGGCAATCGTGCGCGATCTCCAGGCGCACCGCCGGGCGATAGCCGCGGTCGACCAGTTCATCACGCAGCGCCAGCGCCAGGTTCTCCACTTCCTCCTCGTCCACCACCAGCTCGGAGTTGCGGGTGACGCGGAACTGGTAGGCGCCCTGTACTTCCATGCCCGGGAACAGTTCGTCGACGAAGGTCGACAGCACCGCCGACAGCAGCACGAAGTTCTGCGGGCCGCCCAGCGACTCGGGCAGCTGGATGATGCGCGGCAACGAGCGCGGCGCGCGTACCAGCGCCAGGTGGCCGGCGCGGCCGAAGGCATCGGTGCCCTTCAGCACGACCACGATGTTCAGCGACTTGTTGAGGATCTTCGGGAACGGGTGCGAGGGGTCCAGGCCCAGCGGCGACAGCACCGGCATGATCTCGTTGCGGAAGTAGGCGCGCAGCCAGCGGTGCTGGCGCGCGGTCCATGCCTTCTGCGCGAGGATGCCGACGCCGGCCTCGGCCAGTGCCGGGCGCAGTACTTCGTTCCAGCAGCGGTACTGCTGGTCCACCAGTTCGGCGGCACGGTCGTGGATGGCACTCAGGATGGCCTGCGGGCTCATCCCGTCCGGCGCCGGCGGCAGGCCGAACTCCTGCGCGTGGCGCACGGCGGCGGCGCGGATCTCGAAGAACTCGTCCAGGTTGGTGCAGGAGATGCACAGGAAGCGCAGGCGTTCGAGCAGCGGCACCTGCTCGTCCTTGGCCTGGGCCAGCACGCGGAAGTTGAAGTCCAGCTGCGACAACTCCCGGTTGATGTACAGCGCCGGATCTCGCAACAGTTCGGGGGCAGCGACGGGGGCGGGGGAGGGCGGGTTCATGCCGGGAAGTCTTCCGTGGACGAGATCGAGGGGGAGTTGCTGCGCGGACGTACGTGTTCGGCATCGAAATGGCAGGCGAAGGTGCTGCCTTGGCCCACTTCACTGCGGATTTCCAGCCGTGCCTGGTGGAGGCCGAGGATGTGCTTGACGATCGACAGCCCCAGCCCGGTGCCGCCGCTTTCGCGCGAGCGGCTGCTGGACACGCGGTAGAAGCGCTCGGTCAGCCGCGGCAGGTGGTTGGCCGGGATGCCGTAGCCGGTGTCCGTAACCGCCAGCACCGCGCCCTTGCCCTCGCGGGCGAAGGTCAGGCTGATCCTGCCACCGGCGGGCGTGTAACGCACCGCATTGGTCAGCAGGTTGGAGAAGGCGCTGTGCAGTTCCTTGTTGGAACCGGCCAGGTCCACCCCGGCCTGGTCCTCGACGGTGATGGTGTGGCGGCCCTGGCTGTGCGCTTCGGCTTCGCGCTTGAGTGAGGCCAGCATCGAGGTCATCGCCACCGTTTCCAACTCGGTGTGCTGCTGCGATTCCAGCCGTGACAGGGTCAGCAGGTCCTCGACCAGCTGCGCCATGCGCTGGGATTGCTTGCGCATCTCCGACAGCATCGGGCCGGTATCGGGGAAGTCCTCCGGGTCCATCATGTCCAGGTAGCCATGCACCACGGTCAGCGGCGTGCGCAGCTCATGCGAGACGTTGGCCACGAAGTCGCGGCGTACCTGTTCCAGGTGCAGCAGCTTGGTCACGTCGCGCGCCACCAGCAGCCAGTGGTGGTCCGAGTACGGGATCAGGCGCAGGTGCAGGCGGATGCCCGGGTCGACCGGCGAATTGGCATCCAGGATCGGCTCGGCGTTGCGGCCGCCGGCCAGCCAATGCGCCAGCGGCAGCGGCTGCAGGCGCTCGACCAGTGCCGCGCCCATGTCGGCCGGGTGCTGCAGGCCGAGCAGGCTGGTGGCCGCTTCGTTGAACCACTGCACGCGTTGGGTGTTGCGGTCCACCACCACCACCGCGTCGGGCAGCGCGGCGGCGGCTGCGCGATAGCTGCGCAGCATCTCGATCAGGCGCCGCTTGCGCACGCGCATCTCCTGCTGGTTGCGGTACAGCAGCCGGTCCAGCTCGTTCCAGACGCCCACGCCATTGCTGGTCTCCCAGCGCTGGCGTGCGGTCAGGCGCAGCAGCACCTGGCGCAGTCGCCAGTAGTGCCAGGTCAGGACCAGCAGCGCCGCCACCGCCACGCACAGGGCCGGATGACCGGTCCACGTCCCCAGCAATCCGGCCAGCAGCAACAGCACGGCCACGGTGGCCAGCGTCTTCAACCAGGCGGATCGGAATTGGCGGGGCATTGCGTTCTCGGGGTGGCGCGGAGGGTTCATGCGGGTGAACCCGGGTTATAGCATCAAGCGTATGGCACGGCCTGCCGGCCGCATCACCGCTCAGATCGAAGCGGAGAACCGATAGCCGGCGCCACGGACGGTCTGCACCATGTTTTCCGCGCCGAACGGTTCCAGCGTCTTGCGCAGGCGGCGGATGTGCACGTCGATGGTGCGCTCCTCCACGTAGACACTGCCGCCCCAGACATGGTCCAGCAGCTGCGAGCGCGTGTAGACGCGTTCGGGGTGGGTCATGAAGAAGTGCAGCAGGCGGTACTCGGTGGGGCCGATCGGCACCGGCACGTCGCCGGCGAACACGCGGTGGGCGGCACCGTCGATGCGGATGGTGCCCACCGACACGCTGCCGTCCTCATCGTCGTCGCGGGTGCGGCGCATCACCGCGCGGATCCGCGCCAGCAGTTCGCGTGCCGAGAACGGCTTGACCACGTAGTCGTCCACGCCGGCTTCCAGGCCACCGACGCGGTCGTTCTCTTCGCCACGGGCGGTGAGCATGATGATCGGCACATCGCGCGTCATCGCTTCCTTGCGCCAGCGCCGGGCCAGTTCCAGGCCGCTGGTGCCGGGCAGCATCCAGTCCAGCAGGATCATGTCCGGGACACGGTCGGCGATGGCGGTCTGGGCTTCGAGGGCGTCACCGGCATGCACCGGTTCGTACTCGCCCTTGCGCAGGGCAAAGGCGACCATGTCACGGATCGCGGGTTCGTCATCGACAATCAGGATGCGTTTCTGCACGTCGTGCCTACCGTTAGTGCCCATCAAGCGGGAATGCGCCCAGTAGACTACGGTTTGATGACGGGTTTGTGACAGCGCGGGCGGCGTACCGGTTGGCGCCCGTGCAGCATCGGTCAGTTGCGTGACATCTCCGGGTCACGCTGGCCCAGCCGGCGCATTTCCAGCACGGTCGGCATGATCGACTCGATCCGGGCATCGACCCGGGCCCGGGTGACGTAATCCAGGCTGGGCTGCTTGAGCAGGGCCTGGAACTGGATCAGGGCCTGTTCCGGACGGCCGTTCAGGTAGGCGGCCTCGGCGTAGCTTTCGCTGGCCCGGGTGGTGTCGCCGGCCAGTTCGCTGGCCCGGGCGAAGGTGGCCTGGAACACCGGGTCGTCGCCGGAACGGGCCAGCAACGGCCGCAGCATCGCCTGCGAGCGCTTGCCGGCGTCCTCGCCCCCCTGTTCGTTGAGCACCCGCGCATAGGTCAGCGCGACCGGCCGGTTCTGCGGCAGCCGCCTGATCAGTGCGTCGAAGCGGGCATTGGCCTGGGCGAACTGGCCGTTGCGGGACTCCGCCTCGCCCAGCGCCAGTTCGATCCAGAGGTTGTCGGGGTACTCGCCGTCGAGCTGCTGGAGTTCCTGCAGGGCCTGCCTGGCCGCGGTGCCACCGTCGCGCAGGCGGGCGATCGCCACGCCGTAGCGTTGGGCGTCGGTCAGGCCGTTCTTCTGGCTGCGCTTGAGCCCTTCGTACTCGCGGATCAGCTCCGAGGGCGTGGTGGCGCTGAGCACGCGCAGTCGCTCGCGGGCCCAGTCGAACTGGCCGGTGGCCCCACGCGGCAGGCTGCTGCTGGGCAGCGACAGCTGCAGGCCGGAGGGCAGCAGCGGGTTGCCGCTGCTGGACAGCGGGTCGCCGGTGGTATCGGGGATGGCCGGGTTGACCCGTTCCTGGTGGATCCCGGTCGGCGTCTGCGTGGTCAGCAGCAGGGTGTCCTTCTTCATCTGCTCGGCGCGCGACTTGGCCTCGCTGATGCGGGTGGTATTGACCGGGTGGGTGCGCAGGAAGTCCGGGGTCGAGTAGCCGCCCTCGTTGCCACGCATGGCCGCGGACATGCGCTCGAAGAAGCCGGCCATCGCATCCACGTCGTAGCCGCTGCGGGCCAGGGTGCGGATGCCCAGGCGGTCGGCCTCGGACTCGTTGGAGCGGGTGTAGTTGATCTGCCGCTGCTGCATCAGGCCCATGCCGGAGGTGATCGCCGCCATCGTGGCGTCGCCGGAGGAATTGCCGCCGGCCTGCTGGGCGGCGATCACCGCCGCCAGCATGCCCAGCAGGATCGGGATCTGGTCGCGCTGGGCGCGCTCCACCCCGCGCAGCACGTGCTGCTGGGTGACGTGGGCGATCTCGTGGGACAGCACCGCGGCCACCTCGTCCTCGCGCTCGGAGGTCAGCACCAGCCCGGCATTCATGCCGATGTAGCCGCCCAGCGTGGCGAAAGCGTTGATCTGGCGGTCCTTCATCATGAAGAACGTGTACTTCTGCTGCGGCTGGGCGCTGTTGGAGCCCAGCCGCCGGCCCATGGTGTTGAGCCAGTCGTCCACCAGCGGGTCGTCCAGCAGGTAACCGTAGTTGCGCAGCTCGCGCAGCATCATCCCGCCGTACTCGGCCTGCCGGGCCGGGGTCAGCAGCTCGCCGGCCGATGAGCCGATGTCCGGCAACTTGGTGTCATCGGCCCGGGACAGCGGTGTGGCCAAGGCCAGGGTGACAGCGGTGGCGAGCAGAAGCGTGCGCAAGCGGGAGCTCCGGAAGAGGCAGGGCGGAGGATGACGGGGAACGGGTGCCGCGGTGTGAAGCACAGGTTAATCCGCAGTGTTCTGTCGGTGGCGTGGAAAATCCAGTCGCCAGCTACCATATACAGACAACATTTCCTGTCGGGAGTTTCCTCGTGAGCAACCAAGCCAATGGCGCAGGCGCGCCGGAGATCACCATCTACTCCACGGCGGTCTGCCCGTACTGCGTGGCGGCCAAGAACTTCCTGCAGAGCAAGGGCCAGTCCTGGACCGAAGTCCGCATCGACCTGGACCCGGCCGAGCGCGAGAAGATGATGTCCCTGACCCGTCGCACCAGCGTGCCGCAGATCTTCATCGGCCAGGTCCACGTGGGCGGTTACGACGACATGATGGCCCTGCATCGCGCCGGCAAGCTGGAGCCGCTGCTGGCGGGGCAGGGCGCATGAGCCAGCCCACCGACAAGGACCGCGTGGCCGAGTTCACCGAGTTCCGCCAGCGCATGAACCAGCGCATCCTGGCCGAGCCGAACCAGGTGGTGCGGCGCTTCTTCGCGCTGGACACCCAGACCTACCAGGCCGGCGCGCTGGACGTGAAGACCAAGGAGCTGCTCGGCCTGGTCGCCTCGCTGGTGCTGCGCTGCGACGACTGCATCAGCTACCACGTGGCCCAGTGCAAGGAGGCCGGGGTGACCCGCGAGGAGTTCTTCGAGACCTTCTCGGTCGGGCTGGTGGTCGGCGGGTCGATCGTCATCCCGCACCTGCGCCGCGCGGTGGACTTCCTGGACCAGCTGGAGAGCGGTGCCGCCGAGGTCCCGGCCGGGCACGACCACGGCTGAACCCCAGACCATGGTCCAGTTGGGGGAGGGGGCCGGATCAGGCATAATTGACAGTTGAAACTGTTTCATACGCGCCGGTATCCGGGCAGCCGGATGGCGCTATCACTCCTCCCTGTTCGGAATACCTAACAAATGACGCAGACAATCACCGTCATCCGCGGCGATGGCATTGGCCCGGAAATCATGGACGCCACCCTGTTCGTACTGGACAAGCTCAACACCGGGCTGCAGTACGAAGATGCGGACGCCGGTCTGGTCGCGCTGGAAAAGCACGGTGAGCTGATCCCGGCTGCCACGCTGGAATCGATCACCCGCAACAAGGTCGCCCTGAAGAGCCCGCTGACCACCCCGGTGGGCGGCGGCTTCAGCTCGATCAACGTGGCCCTGCGCCGCCAGTTCGACCTGTACGCCAACGTGCGCCCGGCCATCTCGTTCCCGAACACCAAGTCGCGCTACGAGAACATCAACATGATCACGGTGCGCGAGAACACCGAAGGCGCCTACCTGGCCGAAGGCCAGGAAGTGTCCGCCGACGGCGAGACCGCGTTCTCCGGCACCCGCATCACCCGCAAGGGTTCCGAGCGCATCGTGCGCTACGCCTTCGAGCTGGCCAAGAGCACCGGCCGCAAGAAGGTCACCGCCGTGCACAAGGCGAACATCATCAAGTCGACCTCGGGCCTGTTCCTGAACGTCGCGCGTGAAGTCGCCGCGCAGTACCCGGAAATCGAATTCCAGGAAATGATCGTGGACAACGCCTGCATGCAGCTGGTGATGCGTCCGGAGCAGTTCGACATCCTGGTCACCACCAACCTGTTCGGCGACATCATCTCCGACCTGTGCGCCGGCCTGGTCGGCGGCCTGGGCTTGGCCCCGGGTGCGAACATCGGCAAGGACGCGGCGATCTTCGAAGCCGTGCACGGCACCGCGCCGGACATCGCCGGCCAGGGCAAGGCCAACCCGGTCGCGCTGATGCTGGCCGCTGCACAGATGCTGGACCACGTCGGCCAGCCGGAAAACGCCGAGCGCCTGCGCAAGGCCATCGTCGCCACGATGGAAGCCAAGGATTCGCTGACCGGCGACCTGGGCGGCACCGGCACCACCATGGGCTTCGCCCAGGCCATCGCCAGCCGCATCTGATCCACCGGCCAACGCTTGTGGTTCAACCAGAACGGAGCGCGCAAGCGCTCCGTTTCTTTTTGCCCGCTCGCCACCCACGCCGATGCCACTGCCCCCTCCCTTTCGCCGCAGGCGAAGGGGAGGGCTGGGGAGGGGTAAGGCGTGTCGCTGCAGGCAACCACTCGCAGGCGGATCCAAGGCCCTGGCCCTTCGCCCATCAGGACGGAAAACACAAACACGAAGGGCGCCTCGCGGCGCCCTTCGATTCCTGCATGACGGTCGGCTCAGTTGCGCGACTGCAACTTCGACAGCAGGCGCAGGAACTCGATGTACAGCCACACCAGCGTGACCATCAGGCCGAACGCGCCGTACCACTCCATGTACTTCGGAGCGCCGGCTTCCACGCCGCTTTCGATGAAGTCGAAGTCCAGCACCAGGTTCAGCGCTGCGATCACCACCACGAACAGGCTGAAGCCGATGCCGATCAGGCCGGACTGGTGGATGTAGGGGATCTGGATGTTGAAGAAGCCCAGCACGATCGTGGCCAGGTACACCAGTGCGATGCCACCGGTGGCCGCGACCACGCCCAGCTTGAAGTTCTCGGTGGCCTTGATCAGCCCGCTGCGGTAGGCGAACAGCAGCGCGAACAGGGTGCCGAAGGTCAGGATCACGGCCTGGAACACGATGCCGTTGAAGCGCACCTCGTAGATGGCCGAGATCGAGCCCAGGAACAGGCCTTCGGCCAGGGCGTACAGCGGCGCGCTGACCGGTGCCCAGGTCTTCTTGAAGATCGTCACCAGCGACAGGATGAAGCCGACGATCATGCCGCCCCACAGGTACAGCTTGGCGGCCGGCAGCAGTTCGCCGCTGTCGCTGATCGTGCCGTTCCAGGCGAAGGCGGCGGTCAGCACGGCCAGCAGCAGCAGGATGCCGGTCTTGTTGACGGTGCCGTTGATGGTCATCGCATCGGCGCCGCGCGAGACGACGGTACCGCTGCCAAGGTCGAGGAAGGTGGATTCGGAAAGGGCCGGATTGCCGCTGCGCATGCAATGCTCCATGGCTGGGTGAGGAGGGTTTATCCCACCCAGCATACCTGCATCGACGAAAGTGAAAATTGTCGTTGACAGATCCGGCTTCAGTTCCGACAATAGCCGACCTTTCCGGGGCACCGGAGAGATTCACCGCCGGGGTATAGCGCAGTCTGGTAGCGCGCCTGCTTTGGGAGCAGGATGTCGGGGGTTCGAATCCCTCTACCCCGACCATCCGATGCACTCAAGGCGCACCGGAGTGCGACGATCCGGTCTTGAGCGCCCGTAGCTCAACTGGATAGAGCACCGGCCTTCTAAGCCGGCGGTTACAGGTTCGATTCCTGTCGGGCGCGCCAATCGGCGCAAGCGGTAGGCAAGGTTGTTGTTTCAGTGGTGGCTGTAGCTCAGTTGGTTAGAGTACCGGATTGTGATTCCGGTGGTCGGGGGTTCGAATCCCCTCAGCCACCCCACTGAATGAAGAAGCACCGAGGTGAAATTCGGGGTTTCAAAAAAAAGAAGGATGCGTTAAGATTCGCCTCCTGATTTTCAGGGCTGTTAGCTCAGTTGGTAGAGCAGTTGACTCTTAATCAATAGGTCCAAGGTTCGAATCCTTGACAGCCCACCATTTTGAAAGGCCACCGGAGCGATCCGGTGGCTTTTTCTTTAAGTGTAGGCCCCGTGTTTTCGGGCTGGTGCGAAAAACACCGCTGGTGTACAATTCGCGCCGAAGTTTCAGGGCTGTTAGCTCAGTTGGTAGAGCAGTTGACTCTTAATCAATAGGTCCAAGGTTCGAATCCTTGACAGCCCACCAAATTGAAGCCATCGGAGCAATCCGGTGGCTTTTTTCTTGCCGGTTGCCGCGTTCGTCCCGGCTTCCGCTTTCGGGGTTGGCCTGCAACAATGGCGCCCCTGAACCGGCCTTGCGAAAGTGGCGGAATTGGTAGACGCCCTGGATTTAGGTTCCAGTGCCGCAAGGCGTGGGGGTTCGAGTCCCCCCTTTCGCACCATTGCCCGGTTCACCGCGCCCACCGCCGGGCGCGCTTCCTGCCGCCCTGAATGGCCCCCCACTGCTGGCGGTGCCGGCCGTTATCGGCCAAACTAGAGGGCTGCGGCGGAAATCCGCCGCCTGGGATCGTTTCAACCACCACATCGTGCCGGGGGCCGTCGCCACCGGTGGCAGGAGTCAACATGCAAGCTTCGATCGAATCCACCGGCAACCTGGAACGCCGCCTGAGCTTCTCGCTGCCGGCCGAACGTCTGCAGACCCACATCAACGGGCGTCTGGGCGAAATCGCGCGTACCGCGCGTATCAAGGGCTTCCGCCCGGGCAAGGTGCCGGCCAAGGTGATCGAGCAGCGTTTCGGGCCGCAGGTGCGCGCCGAGGCGATGGACGGCCTGCTGCGTGAAACCTTCGACGCCGCCCTGCGCGAGCACGAGCTGCGCATCGCCGGCAACCCGCGCATCGACAAGGCCGGCGAAGGCGAGTTCGACTTCGTGGCCACCGTCGAGCTGATTCCGGATTTCGGTGACGTCGACGTGACCAAGCTGACCGTGGTCCGCCACACCGCCGAGATCACCGACGCCGACATCGACCAGATGATCGAGAACCTGCGCCAGCAGCGCCGTACCTGGAAGCCGGTCACCCGTGGCGCCCAGGAAGGTGACCTGGTCGGCCTGGAAACCTGGTCGCAGGCCGGTGACGAGCGCCTGCCGGCCGAAGGCACCGAGAAGGGCACCATCATCATCGGCCAGGGCATGATGTTCGACCAGATCGAGAAGGGCCTGGTCGGCCTGGCCAAGGGCGAGGAAAAGGTCCTGGACGTCGAGTTCCCGGCTGACTGGCGCGTGCCGGCGCTGGCCGGCAAGTCGGTCAAGGTCACGGTCAAGGCCGTGGAAGTGTCCGAGCAGGACGTGCCGGAAGTGGACGCCACCTTCATCAAGAGCTTCGGCGTGAAGAACGGCGACCTGGAGCAGTTCCGCAAGGACATCCGCTCCAACCTGGAGCGCGAGCTCAAGGGCGCGCTGATGAACCGCCTGCGCCGCGAAGTCGGCGAGCAGCTGATCGCCGCCTATTCCTCGGTCGAGCTGCCGCCGCGCCTGGTCGAGGGTGAAGCCCGCTCGATGCTGGCCCAGCAGATCGATGCCATCCGCCGCCAGGGCGGCAACCCGGGCGATGTCCCGGCCGATGCCCATGAAGGCTTCAAGGATGCGGCTGGCAAGCGCGTGCTGGTCGGCCTGCTGGTCGGCGAGGTGGCCCGCAGGAACGAGCTGCGCCTGGACCCGAAGCGCCTGAACGAAACCATGCGCCTGATCGCCTCGACCTACGAAGAGCCGGAACAGGTCATTGAGATGTACCGTAATGATCCCCAGCTTATGGCTGGCCTGCAGAACCGCGTGATGGAAGAGCAGGTCATCGACTGGATCGCCGAGCGTGCCCAGCACACCGAGCAGGCGCTGTCGTTCCAGGAAGCCATCCGCCAGTAAACCGGCGGGCGTTCCGTCCCCGCGCTCCGGCGCGGGGGTTACTTCTCAAGAATAGGTGCCTCACGAAATGGACAACCGAGCCAAAGCCCTGAACATGGTTCCGATGGTGGTCGAGCAGACCAGCCGTGGCGAGCGCGCCTATGACATCTATTCGCGCCTGCTCAAGGAGCGCCTGATTTTCCTGGTCGGCCCGATCGACGACCACATGGCGAACCTGGTGGTGGCGCAGTTGCTGTTCCTGGAAGCGGAAAACCCGGAAAAGGACATCAGCATCTACATCAATTCGCCCGGTGGCGTGGTCACCGCCGGCATGGCGATCTACGACACCATGCAGTACATCAAGCCGGACGTGAGCACCATCTGCGTCGGCCAGGCCGCCTCGATGGGCGCGTTGCTGCTGGCGGCCGGTGCGGCCGGCAAGCGTTATGCGCTGCCGAACTCGCGGGTGATGATCCACCAGCCGCTGGGCGGCTTCCAGGGCCAGGCTACGGACATCGACATCCATGCCCGTGAAATCCTGACCCTGCGTTCGCGCCTGAACGAGGTGCTGGCCAAGCACACCGGCCAGTCGCTGGAGACCATCGCGCGCGACACCGAGCGCGACAACTTCAAGAGCGCGGCCGACTCGGTGGCCTATGGTCTGGTCGACCAGGTGCTGGAGCGTCGTCCGGACGAGTCGATCCAGGCCGGGTAACGGTGCAAGTGGCCGAAAATACGGCATTTTTTGCAGGGTCGGAACTGGACTGGCGTCCATCCGGCCCTGTGCTATTCTCGAAATCGAACCCCCTGTTCAGAGGGGGAAGCAACTGGGTAAGCGAAGCATGAGCGAAGACCGGCAAGGTCGTTCCGGGGACAGCAGCGGCAAGATTCTGTACTGCTCGTTCTGCGGCAAGAGTCAGCACGAGGTACGCAAGCTGATCGCGGGCCCGAGCGTGTTCATCTGCGATGAATGCGTGGAGCTGTGCAACGACATCATCCGCGAGGAGCTTGAGGAAAAGGCGCAGTCGGCACGCAGCTCGCTGCCCAAGCCGCGCGAGATCCTCGAAGTGCTCGACCAGTACGTCATTGGCCAGAACCGTGCCAAGCGCACGCTGGCGGTGGCCGTGTACAACCATTACAAGCGCATCGAGAGCCGTCAGAAGAGCGACGACGTCGAGCTGTCCAAGTCCAACATCCTGCTGGTCGGCCCGACCGGTTCCGGCAAGACGCTGCTGGCCGAAACGCTGGCGCGCCTGCTCAACGTGCCGTTCACCATGGCCGATGCCACCACGCTGACCGAAGCCGGCTACGTGGGCGAGGACGTGGAAAACATCATCCAGAAGCTGCTGCAGAAGTGCGACTACGACGTCGAGAAGGCGCAGCAGGGCATCGTCTACATCGATGAAATCGACAAGATCTCGCGCAAGAGCGAGAACCCGTCGATCACCCGCGACGTGTCCGGCGAAGGCGTGCAGCAGGCGCTGCTGAAGCTGATCGAAGGCACCGTGGCCAGCGTCCCGCCGCAGGGTGGCCGCAAGCACCCGCAGCAGGAATTCCTGCAGGTGGACACCAAGAACATCCTGTTCATCTGCGGCGGCGCGTTCGCCGGGCTGGACAAGGTGATCCAGCAGCGTTCCTCGGAAACCAGCAGCATCGGCTTCGGTGCCAAGGTCAAGAGCGCCGAGCGCAAGCAGGAAGTGGGCAAGGTGCTGGCCGAAGTCGAACCGGAAGACCTGATCAAGTTCGGCCTGATCCCGGAGTTCGTCGGCCGCCTGCCGGTCGTGGCAACCCTGGAGGAGCTGGACGAGCCGGCCCTGATCAAGATCCTGACCGAGCCCAAGAACGCCATCACCAAGCAGTTCAAGAAGCTGTTCGAGATGGAGAACGTGGAGCTGGAGTTCCGTCCGGACGCGTTGTCGGCCATCGCCAAGAAGGCGCTCAAGCGCAAGACCGGTGCCCGTGGCCTGCGTACCATCGTCGAGTCGGTCCTGCTGGACACCATGTACGACCTGCCGTCGCAGGAAAACGTCAGCAAGGTGGTGGTGGACGAGTCGGTCATCGAGAACAAGTCCGAGCCGTACATCATCTACCAGACCCCGCCGGCACCGGCCAAGGCCGCGTCCGGCGACTGAGCCAGTCTCAGAGGGGGCTGAACCGGGATTCTGTGGTTCAGCTGCGGGATTTTCCGCCTCTTGCAACCCCCAGCCGATGGCCCCATAACGGGGCCATCGGCTTTTTTATTCAGCCTTCCCCGAATTCAGTGGAGCCCGCCATGGCGCAGTCCCAACTCGAAGTCCTCGACCTGCCGGTCCTGCCGCTACGCGACGTGGTGGTGTTCCCGCACATGGTCATTCCGCTGTTCGTCGGACGCGACAAGTCCATGCAGGCGCTGGAACGCGCCATGGAGGCGGACAAGCGCATCCTGCTGCTGGCCCAGAAGTCGGCCGAAACCGACGACCCGGCGGCAGCGGACCTGTACACCGTCGGCACGCTGGCCCAGGTGCTGCAGTTGTTGAAGCTGCCCGACGGCACCATCAAGGTGCTGGTCGAGGGCCTGTCGCGCGTGAGCGTGGACAAGGTCTACGAGCAGGACGGCGCGCTGCAGGGCCACGGCGTGGAGCTGGAGTCGGACGAGTCGCGCGAGCCGCGCGAGATCGAGGCGATCGCCCGCTCGCTGATGTCGCTGTTCGAGCAGTACGTCAAGACCAACCGCAAGCTGCCGCCGGAGCTGCTGCAGACGCTGGCCGGCATCGAGGAGCCGGCGCGCCTGGCCGACACGATCGCCGCCCACATCGGCGTGCGCCTGGCCGACAAGCAGAAGCTGCTGGAAACGCTGCAGGTCGGTGACCGGCTGGAAATGCTGGTCGGCCTGGTCGATGGCGAGATCGACGTGCAGCAGCTGGAGAAGCGCATCCGAGGCCGCGTGAAGTCGCAGATGGAGAAGAGCCAGCGCGAGTACTACCTCAACGAGCAGATGAAGGCCATCCAGAAGGAACTGGGTGACCTGGACGACGCGCCGGGCGAGCTGGACGAGCTGGCCCGCAAGATCGCCGAGGCCGGCATGCCCAAGGCCGTCGAGGCCAAGGCGAAGAACGAGCTCAACAAGCTCAAGCAGATGTCGCCGATGTCGGCCGAAGCGGCCGTCGTGCGCAACTACCTGGAATGGCTGCTGGGCGTGCCGTGGAAGAAGCGCACCAAGGTGCGCAAGGACCTGAAGGTCGCCCAGGACACGCTCGACGCCGACCATTACGGGCTGGACAAGGTCAAGGACCGCATCCTTGAATACCTTGCCGTGCAGTCGCGCGTGAAGCAGATGAAGGGGCCGATCCTGTGCCTGGTCGGGCCGCCGGGCGTGGGCAAGACCTCGCTGGGCCAGTCCATCGCCAAGGCCACCAACCGCAAGTTCGTGCGCATGTCGCTGGGCGGCGTGCGCGACGAGGCCGAGATCCGCGGCCACCGTCGTACCTACGTCGGTTCGATGCCGGGCCGCATCGTGCAGAATCTCAACAAGGTCGGCAGCAAGAACCCGCTGTTCGTGCTCGACGAGATCGACAAGATGTCGATGGATTTCCGTGGCGACCCGTCCTCGGCGTTGCTGGAAGTGCTCGACCCCGAGCAGAACAACGCCTTCAACGACCACTACCTGGAAGTGGACCTGGACCTGAGCGAAGTGATGTTCGTGGCGACCTCGAACTCGCTCAACATCCCAGGCCCGC
The DNA here is from genome assembly GCF_004348115.1 of Stenotrophomonas sp. ATCM1_4. GTDB lineage: Bacteria > Pseudomonadota > Gammaproteobacteria > Xanthomonadales > Xanthomonadaceae > Stenotrophomonas > Stenotrophomonas capsici. The sequence goes on from NZ_QPFB01000001.1 coordinate 389,377, forward strand.
TGCTGGATCGCATGGAGGTCATCCGCATCCCCGGCTACACCGAGGATGAGAAGCTCAACATCGCCACCCGTTACCTGGTGCCCAAGCAGCTCAAGGCCAACGGCCTGAAGACCGAGGAACTGTCGGTCGAGGAAGACGCCATCCGCGACATCGTGCGCTACTACACGCGCGAATCCGGCGTGCGCAACCTCGAGCGTGAGATCGCCAAGATCTGCCGCAAGGTGGTCAAGGAGATCGCGCTGGCGGGCCCGCAGGTGGAGAAGAAGGCCAGGAAGGGTGCCAGGAAGCCGAAGGCGCTGGTCGTGGTCGACGGCAAGAACCTGGACAAGTACCTGGGCGTGCGTCGCTTCGACTTCGGCCGCGCCGAGGAAGCCAACGAGATCGGCCTGGTCACCGGCCTGGCCTGGACGGAGGTCGGCGGCGACCTGCTGCAGATCGAGTCCACCCTGATCCCGGGCAAGGGCGCGGTGACGCTGACCGGCCAGCTCGGCAACGTGATGAAGGAATCGGCGACCGCGGCGCTGTCGGTGGTGCGTGCGCGTGCCCAGGCGCTGGGCATCGACGTGGACTTCCTGCAGAAGCACGACGTGCACCTGCACGTGCCCGACGGTGCCACCCCGAAGGACGGCCCGAGCGCCGGCATCGCGATGGTCACCTCGCTGGTGTCGACCCTGACCAAGGTGCCGGTCAAGGCCGAGGTGGCGATGACCGGCGAGATCACCCTGCGCGGGCGCGTCACCGCCATCGGTGGCCTGAAGGAAAAGCTGCTGGCCGCGCTGCGCGGTGGCGTGCGCACGGTGATCATCCCCGATGAGAACCGCAAGGACCTGGCGGACATCCCGGCCAACGTCACCCGCGATCTGAAGATCGTCCCGGTGAAGTGGATCGACGAGGTGCTGGACATCGCATTGGAGTCGCCGCTGGCGCCGAAGAAGACGCGTAAAACTGCGCAGCGTGTCACTGTCCGTGGCAAGTCCAAGGCAGCTCCGAGTGCGCGCGTCAAGCATTGAAATGTGAACGCAAAACCCCCCGAAACCCGCGCCGTTATTGGCTTTTCAGCTTGCGTGGGTAGGGGGGCGCTGGTATAAAAGTGCCACTCGCGCACACGCTGTTCTGCGATGTGGTGTGAATGCAGGATCTCCGGTCGTTGCCTTGCCATAGCGGCAGCGACCCACCCAACTATTCCGCGGATTTGCCGCAAAGGGAGTTTTACAGAATGAACAAGACCGAATTGATTGATGGCGTTGCCGCTGCTGCTGACCTGTCCAAGGCCGAGGCTGGCCGTGCAGTTGACGCTGTCATCGCCGAGATCACCAAGGCCCTGAAGAAGGGCGATGCCGTGACTCTGGTGGGCTTCGGTACGTTCCAGGTTCGCGAGCGCGCCGAGCGCACCGGCCGCAATCCGAAGACCGGCGAAGAGATCAAGATCGCCGCTGCAAAAAATCCTGCCTTCAAGGCTGGTAAAGCCCTGAAGGACGCTGTAAACTAAGCGGCTCACCGGGGGTGCTTAGCTCAGTGGTAGAGCGTCTCCCTTACAAGGAGAGGGTCGGGGGTTCGAAACCCTCAGCACCCACCAATAAGCACCAACGAAAAGTTTGAAAGTGGAGCGGTAGTTCAGCTGGTTAGAATGCTGGCCTGTCACGCCGGAGGTCGCGGGTTCGAGTCCCGTCCGCTCCGCCACTTCATACCGGCCCCTGAGCGATCGGGGGCCTTGTTTTCTCGAAACCACTTTGGTTGAAGGAAAACTAAAAAAGTTAATGCGGAGCGGTAGTTCAGCTGGTTAGAATGCTGGCCTGTCACGCCGGAGGTCGCGGGTGCGATGGCCGCATAGCTCCACTTTTGGCAGCCGCTAAAAGCGGGGGGATTACCCGACGTCCTCGCAAAACCCTGATCCACTCGGATCAAGGCTCGCAGTACGGAAGCGATGCATGGCGGCGTTTCTGTAAAGACAACCGCCTTGAGCCAAGCATGAGCAGACGTGCCAACTGCTGGGACAACGCGGTCGCTGAGTCCTTCTTCAGCAGTTTGAGAAAGGAACGGATCAAGAAGTGCAACTGCGCGAATCGCGACATGGCGACCTCGGGCATATCCGACTACATAGATGGGTTTTACAATCCAACACGCCGCCACGGCCATCTAGGCGGGGTCAGTCGTGACGAGTTCGAGGCAGCGCATCGCCACCCTCGGTCAGGTGTCCACTAAATCCCGGGAAATCTCCTTCTTCATCTCGATCCAGTCGATGATGATGGCGTACCGTCAAGCATGGCATTTCAATTTCAAGACTCACTCCGCGTTCGCTCTATCCATGGCGATCCTGCAGAGTTGTGCAGTACTGGAATTTGTATGTGTCGGATCTTTAACTGATGAATCCATGCTCTAGCTGAGGACCGCACATTCAATGTGGCCAAGCGCATGTCTAGGCGCTTCAGCGATCAAGTCCCGGGGAGCTAGGAAGCGCATTCAAGGGACAGGACGGCATCCAGGACCAGTGATGCTGCAGTGCGGCGAAAAATGGTTGCAGCTGATTGAATCTCCACGCAGGTTCAAAGGGTTGGGCGGCTGGCATAAATGTCGATTGACAGCGTTGTCAGTGTGCGCGTACAAGGGCAGCGTTCGTGGAAGTGCCAAAACAAAGACAACTAATTGGAATAGAGGGGAGAGAGCCTATGACCAACTACTGCAAGCAGGGGGCACTTGCGAGTGCAATTCTTGCGTCCCTGATCGCCATGGCGGCAGCGCCATCCGCCGCAGCCCAGTCTGCCGCCGAAGATCAGGCCGCACCGAAGGCCGAAGAGGCACGGGGCGCATCCACGCTCGATACGGTTATTGTCACTGTCGAGCGCCGCGAGCAGGATCTGCAGAAGTACGCGGGTACTGCTCAAGCGATCTCCGCCGATGACACGCGGGCCTTGGGCATCAATAACGAGCTCCGGAACATCCAGGCGATGGTCCCGGGCATGAGCATGGCAAACCAGGAAGGCAACCTGGAGATATTCATCCGTGGTGTGGGTTCGTCGAACAACACCGAGCTTGGCGATCCCGGTGCAGCGCCGCATATCAATGGCGCCTACATCCCGCGTCCGAGAGGACTGGGCGGGATGTTCTATGACGTTGAGCGAGTGGAGATCAACAAGGGTCCTCAGGGTACTCTGCGGGGACGCAACGCGTTGGCCGGCACGCTCAACATCATCACCAAGCGCCCGGACCTGGACGCCTTTGGCGGTTACGTACAGGCCGAAGCGGGGAATCGTGACCATCGAGGAGGCGAATTCGCTCTGAACATGCCGCTGGGTGGTTGGGCGGCCATTCGTGTGGCGGGATACAAGGTTGAGAAGGACTCGCCCTTTGAAAACGCAGGCAGAGCGCAGAATCTCGACCCGGCCGGGATCCAGGATGAGCGCGGCGGACGCGTGTCGTTCCTGTACCAGCCGGACGACAAGCTGTCGGTGTTCGCCATGGCTGACATGGGCAAGGAAGGGGGTACCGGCTACCCGGGTGCCAACGTCTATACCGCCGCGAAGGCAGGCTACATGCCTGATGACGTCGACCTGCGCAAGGTTGTCTACCGTGGTGCACAGGGAAAGCTTGACAGCACGAACTGGGGTGCCCAAGCCAATGTGACATACGACTTCGGTGCGGTGGCCCTGGAGTACAACGCCAGCTATCGAGACGTGGACTATCAGCAGACCAACGCCCAGAGCGAAGGGATTCTATGGCCAGGTCGCAACATCGATCAGGCATCTTCCAGCAACCCGGGTGGCATCGACTACGACAACTACTCGACGCAGTACTGGATGACGCAATCCCAGTCGTACATCCACGAGCTGAGATTGTCATCCGGCCAGGACCAGCGCCTTCGTTGGACGACCGGTCTGTTCCACTTCAATGAAGACCAGCAGGTCGGATACCTCTCCCTGGTCGACAAGGGTAGGTGGTACTCGGGTACCGAGTTCACCATGCCAAAGGTCAACGGTCGCTCCTCGGCGGCATTCGCTGATGGCACCTTCGACGTAACCGATCGCCTACGCGTAAAGGGTGGCCTGCGCTACACCGAAGAAAAGAAGTCCCGTTACGGCATCGGTGGAAACTGGGCGCTGGGCTTGCCGGGTGTGGGCGGTGACTTTGCCACCCGTCTCGGTACGGAGGGTTTCGAGCCGGCTTTCATGAGTCGCCCCAATTTCGACGTCAGCAACATCACCTCCCAAGCCGACATGGCGCGCTTCCTGCTGCAGGGCATCCTGAAGCACGGCCGCAACGACACCATCTTGGAGCAGATCGGTGCTGTTCCCAATGGCGGGAGCTTTGGCTGCGTGGATCGTCCCGACATCGGCGGTGACACGGTCGATTGCCCCTACCAGAGCTGGGTGCAGGTCAGCGGCATCCCGGCGCAGCAGTTCGGCAAGAGCAAGTTCAGCTTCACCGATTGGCGTACCGGCTTCGAGTACGACCTGGCTGAGGACCACTTGCTATATGGCCTGATCTCCAGTGGGCACAAGGCGGGTGGCTTCAACGACACCTTCGACCCGGAGGAGATCCCCGAGACATTCAAGCCCGAGTCCATCGTGGCTTATGAGATCGGCAGCAAGAACTCGTTCCAGATGCTGGGCCGGACCTCCACCTTCAATGTCAGCGGCTTCTACTACGACTACAGCGACCAGGTGTTCCAGGATCTGGCGGTGATCGCGGTGAACGAAAGAGGGGAGGCTACCGGCTACTCGTTGGTCAATCGAAACGTCGGCAAGTCGGTCGTATATGGTCTGGAGTTCGAGAGCGTGCTGCGCTTCCCGCACAACGTCATGCTGAACCTCAACGCGCTTTGGATGGACAGTGAGGTCAAGCGCGGCACGGTCGCTGACGTCCGCAGCCAGAACTATGACGCTGGTGGAGCGACGTCGATGATCGACCTGTCCGGGAACGAACTCCCGCTTGCGTCGAAGCTGACCTTCAATGCGCGCCTGCAGCACACCATGGAATTGCCGTTCGGCACGCTGGACTGGCAGGTACTGGCGTCCTATCGCTCGGCGTTCTACCTGACCCAGTACAACAATCGGGATGTGCAGTTCATCAGGGAAGACCCGACGACACATGCAATCATCCTGGATCATACCGAGAGCGCCCGGCAGGCGGGCTTCCCGGACCGTCAGAAGGGTGCCACCACCGTCAATGCCGGCGTTGGATTTACCTCGCTGGATGGACATTGGCGCGTCGAGGCGTGGGGCAACAACCTGTTGGACAAGGATGTATCTCAAAAGGCCTTGGTCGGCTCCGGGATCGACGTGCGCTTCCTCAACGATCCGCGTAGCTACGGCCTGCGTCTGCGCTATCAGTTCTGACCCGTCCGTGTTGTTCATCCTGGGGCGGATCGAGATCGATCTGCCCCAGGCTTTACCCGTACATGGCGCAAAGCCAGTCGCGTGCATTTTGGGGATTCCATGAAGCAAAAGACCCGCTGGTCACAGTTCGGCGTACTGATTACTGTGTTCTTCTTCTGGGGCTTCGTAGCTGCCAGCAACGGGATACTGATCCCCGTCTTCAAGAAAGCGTTCGATCTCACGCAGGCGCAGAGCATGTACGTAGCGATAGCGTTCTACGTGGCCTATACGGTGGGTTCGTTGATATATGCGGCGGTCTCCAAGGCGATCGGGTCCGATCTCCTCAACCGGGTCGGTTACAAGAACGGAATCTGTATTGGTCTGCTGATCTCGGCAGTTGGGGCATTGTTGTTCTACCCCGCGGCCAACCTTGGGTCGTTCAACCTGATGCTGTCGGGACTTTTCATCGTTGGCCTGGGATTCTCGTTGCAGCAGATTGCGGCCAACACGCTGGCCATCATCATGGGAGACCCTGCGACGGGGTCGCAGCGGTTGACGATGGCAGGGGGAATCAACAATCTTGGTACGACCATCGGCCCACTGCTGGTGAGCATCGCGATCTTTGGCAGTGTCGCCGCTGGCAACACCGAGGCCAGCATCGAGAGTGTCAAGACACCGTATCTGGTACTGGGTTTGGCTTTCGTGCTTGTGGCTCTGTTCCTGAAGTTCTCTTCGGTGCCTAATCACATCGACCTTGAGCAGCTATCGGCCGATGAAGCACAGGACAGCAGCAAGCTGATTCACCGGAAGTCTGCGTTGGCATACCCACAGTTGGTACTGGGGATGATTGGCATCTTCCTGTACGTCGGGGTGGAGGTTTCGACCATTGACAACTTGCCCGCCTATCTGGAGTTGCCGGCGGAAAAGGGAGGCTTGGGAATCGAGACAGCGCTGATTGCGCCGTTTGTTTCGTTGTACTGGGCAAGCTTGATGATTGGTCGCTGGGGCGGGGCCGCAGGCGCGTTCGACGTCAGCTCGGGTATCAGGAAGGCCTTGATGCTGGTCCTTCCGTTCATCGCCTTCGGGGTGTACCTCCTGGTTAATGCCGTGTCAGGCCATGATGCTTCCCAGTTCTATCACTACGCACCGGTCATTGCGTTGATGATCCTGGCAACGCTGGCAAGCAAGGGCAATCCTTCGCGGATGTTGTTGTACTTCGCACTGTGTGGAATCGCAGCCCAGCTGGTTGGCATGTTCACCACCGGCATGACCAGCGTTATTGCCTTCATCAGTGTTGGACTGTTCTGCAGCACGATGTGGCCGTGCATTTTCACTCTGGCCATCAGTGGGCTGGGAAATGCGACGAACCAAGGGAGCAGCCTGCTGATCATGATGATCATGGGCGGTGGCCTGGTGAGCTGGGCTCAGGGCACGCTTGCCGACAAGGTCGGTGTGCACTACAGCTTCGTGGTAGGCGTCCTGTGCTTTGCCTACCTGGCGGTCTATGCCGTCGTCGCGGCGCGTATCCTGCGGCGTCAAGGCATCGATCTGGACAAGCTGGCCGCTGCCGGTGGCCATTGATATCCACGTGGATATCGAGCAATCAGGGCGTTCTCCTGCTGCGTCGTTGCCGCCTCGCAAGTGGGCCTCCCCACCAGGTTCAGGGTGGGGGAGGGCAATGACTGCGCTGTCATTGGGAGTGGCTTCCCGGCAGGCAGATTGAGTTGGTCGGGCATCGAGCGCTGGCAAGGACCAGCGCTCGATGCCTTCAACGGCGCGCGCTTCCGGTGGATCGGCGAACCTGCAGGGTGTAAGGCACGTCAACCACACCGCCGCTGCCCATGTCGCGAATCTCCTTGAGCAGTTCCTGCGCTGCCATCCGTCCCATCTCGCGCGTGGGCTGCCGTATGGTGGTCAGCGGTGGATAGATCTGACGAGCGATGGGGGTGTCATCGAATCCGCATACAGATATGTCGCCCGGGACCGATAGCCCATGCTCGCAGACGGCACAGATGACGCCGGCAGCCATGTCATCGTTGGCGGCAAAGATCGCCGTGGGTCTCTCGGGCAGCTTCAGTAGCGCATTGGCGCCGGCGTAACCCGATTCGTACGAGAACTCACCATCAACCACCAAGGATGTGTCATAACGTAGTCCGGCGCGGCGCAGTCCCTCGCGATAGCCTGACAGGCGCCACATGCTGGCCCCATGGGCGGCATGGCCCTTGATATGGGCGATACGCGTATGGCCGAGTTCGACCAGGTGAGCCATGAGCGCGCAAACGGCGCCAATCTCATCGACCACGACGCCTACGTGCCGGTTCTGCTCTTTGGCGGAGATGCTGGAATAGGGAATTCCCAGAGCTACCAGACGTTCAAGCAGCCCGCTGTCGTCAGTGAGAGGGGGCGTGAGCACAACGCCATCGAGCTGTGACTGCATGACCAATGACTCGACCTTGGTCACGATATCCGCCGCGTCGTATACCAAGGGCGCGAGCATCAAGTTGTAATGCTGCGCCTGACATGCGTCGAGCACGCCGAGCTCGATCTCCATGAGGTAGTTCGACGAGGGGTTGTCAAACAACATGGCAACCAGATAGGAACGTCTGCCGGCGAGCACCCGCGCCGATGGCAGGGGGCGATAGTGGAGTTTCTCGACCGCGGCCTCGACGAGCTTGCGCGTCTGTTCGGATACATTTGGCTCGCTATTGAGCACCCTGGACACGGTCTTCATGGAAACGCCGGCTATAGCGGCCACGTCCTCGATGCGCACGCGTCCAGGCTTGCCTTCCGGTGCCTGGTTAGGTTGTGGCGCAGCCCGCTTATTCCCATTCATATAGTTCTCACTACCCTCCAGGCAGGGCTCTCGCACTTAGATGCGGATGCAACTTTAGTGGAAATTCTACTTGCCGCTCTGCAGCAAGCCATCATTGCGTATTGACGCTATTCTCTACCGGCCTGACAACGCTGTCATGGCGACACGCACAATCCTGTGCCCCCTTACATTCGTCGCGCTACCAGGAAGACCCTCGCTCATGAAGCCCAGCCTTCCCCCCCTTCGTCCCCATGCGAGCCTCAAGCCGTTGAAGCCTCTGGTGCTTGGCGTCGCCGTGGCCATGGCCAGCCTCTGCGTGGGCTTCGTACATGCGTCCTCCCACGAGGCCCCCGGCAGGATCAATCCGCAGCATTGGCCGCAGCCGTCTTGGCCATTGGCTCCCGATCCGACAGTGGAGAAGCGCATCGATGCCCTGTTGGCGACGATGACGTTGGAAGAGAAGGTCGGCCAGGTGGTCCAGGGAGATATTGCGAGCATCACGCCTGACGATGTGCGCAAGTACCGGCTCGGTTCAATCCTGGCCGGTGGCGGCTCCGACCCTGGAGGACGGTACAACGCCAGTCCGGCGGAATGGCTGGCATTGGCCGATGCCTTCTGGGAGGCATCGATGGACACACGCGGTGGTGGAAAGGCGATACCGATCATCTGGGGCATCGACGCCATGCATGGTCAGAGCAACGTTGTTGGCGCGACGCTGTTCCCACACAACATCGGTCTGGGGGCCACAAGAAACCCCGAGCTGTTGCGCGAGATTGCCCGTATTACCGCGATCGAGACGCGTACCACCGGGATGGAATGGACCTTCGCGCCTACAGTCGCGGTCCCGCAGGATGACCGATGGGGGCGCGCATACGAGGGCTATTCGGAGGACCCGGCGCTGGTCGCCAGCTATGCGGGCGTGTTCGTGGAGGGGCTTCAGGGCAAGGTCGGAGAAGCCGGGTTCCTCGATGACCATCACGTGATGACCACGGTCAAGCACTTCCTGGGAGACGGAGGAACCGATGGCGGAAAGGATCAGGGCGATACCACCGTCAGCGAGGCGGAGCTGCGAGACGTACATGGTGCTGGGTACTTTCCTGCGATTGAGGCTGGAGCACAGTCCGTCATGGCTTCCTTCAACAGTTTCCACGGTGAGAAGATGCATGGCCATCGTGTACTGCTGACCGACGTCCTCAAAGATCGGATGAACTTCGGTGGGTTCGTCGTCGGCGATTGGAACGGCCACGGGCAGATCCGGGGATGTACCAATACCGATTGTGCGAAGACCTACACTGCAGGGTTGGACATGGCCATGGCTCCCGACAGCTGGAAGGGCATGTACGAGAGCACATTGGCGCATGCGAAGGATGAAACCTTGCCAATCGCCCGGCTGGATGACGCCGTGCGCCGCATTCTGCGAGTCAAGTTCAGGATGGGCCTGTTCGAGAAACCCAAGCCCTCGGCGCGTGCGCTTGGGGGGAAGTTCGAGATGCTGGGTGCGCCGGAGCACCGTGCGGTTGCCAGGCGCGCGGTACGTGAATCGCTGGTCCTGCTGAAGAACCAGGATCACCTGTTGCCGCTTGCGCCACGCCAACGTGTGCTGGTGGCAGGGGATGGTGCCGACAACATGGAGAAGCAGGCCGGCGGCTGGACGCTTACCTGGCAGGGTGACGGTACACAGCGCGCCGACTTTCCCAATGCCGATACCATCTGGGATGGCCTCAAGGCGCAAGTGGAGGCGGCCGGTGGAAGTGCGGAACTGGCTGTGGAAGGGGCGTACCGCACCAAGCCGGATGTCGCAGTAGTCGTGTTCGGCGAAGAGCCTTACGCCGAATTCCAGGGTGACGTGCCCGATCTCACGCTCAAGGGCGGGAAGTCGGGCGACCTGGAGTTGATCCGGAAACTCAAGGCCGATGGCATTCCGGTCGTCGCAGTGTTCCTGAGCGGCCGCCCCCTGTGGATGAACCGGGAGATAAATGCTGCCGATGCGTTCGTTGCTGCCTGGCTGCCTGGTTCGGAAGGGGCAGGCATCGCGGATGTGCTGCTGCGCACGCCCACCGGCGCGATCCAGCATGACTTCAAGGGAACGCTCAGCTTCTCGTGGCCGCGTCGCGCCGACCAGTACCTGAATAATGTCGGCCAGAAGGGCTATGACCCCCAGTTCGCCTATGGTTACGGATTGACGTATGCCAGCGACGGGAACCTGGGCGCACTCCCGGAGGATCCGGGCATCGATCTGGATGCACGACGCACGAACATGCTGTTCGACCGCGGCGTGGCACCGGCCGGCATCTTGCTGCGCTTGGTTGGTACCGACGGGAAGGCAGTGGACGTCACCCATCCGAGTGCGGCCACGCAGGACAGGGCAGTGGTGATGACTGCAGTCAATACCAATGTGCAGGAAGGGGCGCGCCAGTTCGTCTTCGGTGGAAGAGGCGTGGTGGAGCTGCACGCCGCGCCTTCGCTTGACCTGACGCGCGAGACCAATGGCGATGCGCTGATGATCGCCAGTGTCCGTGTCGATCGGCTTCCGGCCGATGCGGATGTTTCCCTGGCGGCCCGTTGCGGTGATGCTTGCCAGGGTGACTTGCCGGTCAGGCGCGCGCTTGCGGAGCTTCCGGCCGGGAAGTGGGCGCGCCTTGGTGTGCCGCTCAAGTGCCTGGCCGCGGCCGGTGCCGATATGGGCAGGCTGGAGGTGCCCTTCGCCCTGCGCGGCAGTCCGGGAGTCACTGTCTCGCTGGACCACATCAGTGTCGGCACCGATTACGACGTACGGGTAGAGTGCTCGCCGCACTGAGAACGAGGCGGGGCCATGGCCCCGCCCCCTCCGGCGCGGATGGGAGTCCGCCGCGCGTATCGCCGGCTGCGTGCCGGTCCCCGGCGTCCTGCTGCTGATCAAAGCAACAGCAGTGCACCGATCAGTGCTGGTGGCATCACCAGTGCGCCGACACGCAGGAAGTCCAGCGCGCTGACATGCTCACCTTCACGGCGGAGTGCGACCAGCCAGAGCATGGTGGCAAGCGAGCCGGTGACAGAGAGATTCGGGCCAAGATCCACGCCGATCAGCAGGGCCGCACGTGTCTGTGCAGGCAGTTCGGCCATCTGTCCGAGTGAGCCGGAGGCAAGGCCAACCGGTAGATTGTTGGCCAGGTTGCTCAATGCCGCCGCCGTGGTGCCGGCTATCCAGCCGGCCTGGTGCGGCGAACCGTGTGCGATGGCTTCCAGCGCGCTGGCAGCAGACTGGATGATGCCCGTTTGTGCTACTGCTTCCACCAGCACGAACAGGCCGGCCACCAGCGGCAGCACGCCCCAGGACACATTGCGCAGGACCGGGAGTGGGCTGCATCGTCGGCGGAGGCAAACCGCGGCCAAGCTCAGCGCGCCGGCACAGAACGTCATCAGGCCCAGCGGCCCCCCCAATGCGGAAGTGGCCAGCAGCACCGCACCGGTGAACAGCACCCCGAACGCACTGAACCGGCCACCATCGGAGAGCGGGCGGTGCGCCGGGGTAGTGATGAGGGGCTGTGCGATTTCCCGTCGATGCACCCAGCGCAGCACGAGGTAGGTCGCGCCGATGGCAGCCAACGAGGGTAGCGTAAACTGGGCCAGCCACTGCGGCAGAGGTGGCATGTGCTCGCCGAACACCACCAGGTTGGCCGGGTTGGAAATCGGCAGCACAAAGCTTGCGGCATTGGCGATGAATGCACAGGCGAACAGGTAGGGTAGCGGGTTGGTGCGTGCGGCCTTGCATGCCGCGTAGACCGCCGGGGTCAGGACCACTGCCGTGGCGTCGTTGGAGAGGAAGACCGTCACCATCGTGCCGACCAGGAAGACCAGGTCGAACAGGCGCCGTCCCGAGCCACGGGCGTGCCTGATCGCAAACAGCGCCAGCCAGTCGAACAGTCCTTCGCGCCGTGCCAGCTCTGCCAGCACCATCATGCCGACCAGGAACAGGTAAACATCCCCTCCTTCGGCAACCGCACGAACGGTCGCGGGGACCGAAACGGTGCCGGTGAGAGGCAGCAGCGCGGCGGCGATCAGTGCCCAGACGAATTCCGGAATCCGGAAGGGCCGTAACAACAGGCCCGCAGTGGCGATGGCCACTGCCGCCCAGATGATGACAGGTGCAAGGGATGGAAGCATGGCGTGGGGCCTTGCAGCCCCTGCCTTTTCTGCCCGAGCGACCGTCTACGGAACGCATCTGGTCGATATGGGGCTGCTGTGGTGATAACTGCAATTGCCGGGAACGGCGGCATCATACCGCGTGCACTGCCCTTGCTTCTGCCAGGTATGGGAATCCTGCAGTCGAGCTCGCAGGTATGCAGGTGGCGGGGACGCATGGCGGAGCATTCCCCGTGTCGTGCTCCAGGAAGTGCTGGAATCACGTGCGGGGACGGGCGCCGCTCGAGGGTAAGCAGCGGCAGGTCCGTGCTGCCCGGAGGGTGAAAGGCGGGTCAGAACAGGTCGGCATCCCGGATATGCGTCCCTGCGCATGCACGGCGGCGTGCCCGGGGCTTGCGGGGGGGCTGCAGGTGGGCATGGCATGTCGCCGGCCCGGCGCACCGGGCATCGCCGTGGCGCAGGCTGGAGCTACCTGGGCCCTGCATCGAGCAGCGTCTCGTCAAAGAACGAACGTGCCGATTCCGCGACCTCGACCTGTAGCCGCTCCCGGTCGATACCCGCTGGGTCACGGCAGAGCTCCGGCACAGAGCGAGCCATCGACGCGGGGCAGGGCGCCAGATAGACGTAGTGGTCCGCCCCGACGATGCCGCGCCATCCGCGCAGATTGCGCACGCCATGTCGTACGGCGAGTGCGTTCCAGCGGGGCTTGAGCACAGTATCGGCCATCGCGGCATGCACGAAGACCGGTCGGGTAACGGCACCCAGAGACTCCTTGTCAAAGAAGACCGCCAACGGTGACATCACGAAGGCAGAGCGTATGCGCGGATCGGTAGTCTGCAGGCTCTGGTCGAAATGGATGGCCTTGCTCGGGGAGAGGACACACAGCTCCTCGTCTTGCGGGAACTGCGTGCAGTACTTGGCGTGGTTCGCTCCATCGGGGGTGGCCCCCAACAGCAGCAGGCTGGTGTAGCCCCCCGCCGAGAATCCGGCGACACCGATCCGATCAGCATCGATTCGCTCCCCCAGTTCGGGGGCCTTCATCAATGCATCCAGAAGGGCGGATATCTGCCACGCCCGACCCAATAGAACCCTGTCAGTGCCGAAGCCGCTCTGGTCGCGATAGCTGTCCCCGGCATGCTCGATCGCGGCAACGATGTAGCCGGCGCGGGCCAGCGATACTGCCAGCGGATGGTGACCGACAGCGCTTCCGCCATGGCCGTGCGACAGCAGTACCAACGGATGCTTGCCGGGAGCTGTCGGCCGGGAAAACTCGCCTTCGATCTCGTAGGTGCCGACCTTTGTGGTCGCGGTGTCTTCGACGGTGGGATGGAAAATCATGGCGGGCATGACCGTGCCGGTCCGTGGCTCCTGCACTTCAATGGTGCGCAAGCCAACGCCGGTTCGTGCCTGGGCAAGTACGGACTGCACGCAGGCAAAGAGAACCACGAATAGAAAAAGGTGCGATCTGATACGCATTGCCGGTCATGCTCGGGATGGTGCACCGAGTAGAACTTCCTTCGCGTGGAAATGCGTGGGTCATTGGTCATTCGGCTGCGCGTGCCATCGAAGGCCGTGGGCGGGGATCACGCTCATCGTCAGCATTGGTGCCGGATGAGAGGCCAGTCGATCGGGGCGGGCAGTACGTCTGCTACCTTCGGATGCTGCACCCTGTCCGGTGTTTCGGTGTGTCCTGGCCTGTCGTGAGGTGTCCTGGGGACACGCATGGTCGATCGTGCCGCATGGCATACTTCTGGTGCTCTGCGCGATCGCGCTGATTGATGCTCCGATCGCCTGGGTACCCCGTTCGGCGCACCTGTTCCTGCTACCCCTTGCCGCCGGGGGGCGTCTACGTTCGAGGCGCGCGACCGGTATGGCTCGCTGCCATTTCCGCTTGCATGCCTGGGCATGTTCTCGGCATTTGCGATCGGGGCACTTGACCCGTTTGCCCCGAGGGTTTCACCTCCGCTGGAGGTGCGTGCCTGGGGGGCCAGGTTGAACGCGGCGTTCTCGATGGCCCTGCTGGTGGTGATCTTTGCGCTCTATCGCAACGAGATAGGCAAGCGTCTGCGTCTGGAGCGCGATCTTGCCCGCGCTGTCCGGAAGGGCCAGTTTGAAGTCCACTACCAGCCGCAGTTGCTCAGCACCGACGCCGTCATCGGCGCCGAAGCACTGGTGCGTTGGCGCCATCCATCCGGCACTCTGCTTTCGCCTGATGCCTCTATCCCGCTGGCCAAGGACAGTGCCCTGATCTGTGATCTTGGCCTAGCGGTCCTTCGCCAGGGCTGCGATACCCTGCGTGACTGGTCGCGTGATCCGGCGACCCGCGCGCCGACGTTGGCGGTGAATGTCAGTCCGGTGCAGCTCCTGGACGATGAATTCCTGGGCGCCGCGTCCGCGCTAATACATTCCTCCGGGATGACCCGGGGCTGATGGAGTCCGAGCTGACCGAGTCGGCACTGTCTATGGACGCCGCGCCGATCATCGGTCGGATGATGGCATTCGAAAGAATGGGCATCACCTGGGCGCTCGATGATTTCGGAACGGGCTATTCCTCGTTGTCCACCCTGCGCGCGCTGCCGGTCCGGAAACTGAAGATCGACAGGAGATTCGTTGATGAGGCGGTCAACTAGGAGGGAACACGGCGCCTACTGGACAAGATCATCGAGATACCGCACGTGATGGAAATGGATGCACTGGCCGAAGGAGTGAAGACCGTTGAAAAGCGAGACCTGCTGGTCAGCCTGGGTTGCACCCGGTTCCAAGGGTATTTGTTCGCCCATCCGATGACCGGTACCGCGTTCAAGCAATGGTTGATGGCTCGTCCCTGCCAGCACCCAACGGCATGTGGAGTGGGCTTGGCGAAGTAACGCGGGAGCCGGGGATCTCGCATGCCATGCAGATCGCGTCGCGCACAGAATGTTACTGCGCACCTGGAAGAAACTCAGTGGGCTTCCGGACGGCCCGCTGCGCCGGTGGCGTCTACCAGGCACAGCCTTGTCCCATGGACGCGGACGACAGGGGGAGCAGGTCTGACTACAACCAATGGCACGGGTGCATGCGCAGCCTTCCACCTAGAATCGCGCTGCTTCCAGTTCCAGAAAGGATTAGGTCATGGCTAGATCACGATGGACTTGCGTGGTCATGCTCTGCGCGTCGTTCGCCGCTGCAGCAGCGAAGGACGAGGCGAGAACGAAGGTCATCGTACTGGGGGTTGACCATGCGGGGCAGCTCGTGGCTCCGGCGGACAGCCCGGCGCACCTGGCTGCGTTCCTCGCCCGTGCCGATCCCGATGCAATCTGTATCGAGCGGTCTCCGGAGGAGTTCGCCCGCAATAGCTATTACGAGTTCACCTATGAGATCCAGGACGTAGCGGTGCCCTTCGCAAGGGAGAATGGAATCGTGCTGTGCCCCGTTGACTGGCAGCCTTCAGCCGAGGATGCCAGGCTGGGATTTGATCTTGATCTGTCCTCCGTTCCGGAAGTAAGGCCCGAATCGGGCTACCAACAATTCCTCTCCTTTGCCGAGCCCGCCCAGCTGCGACGCACGTTGTTTCATGCCGACAATCCGGACAACACGCAGCGGATCGTGCATTGGGCAACAACGCCGGCAGTGAAGGCTGAGCACGACTTGCCACGGCGCATGTACCTGTATCGGACGTTCCTACAGGCCAAGCGTCTTGCAAGTGCTGCCAAGGCACGCCCCGGATCGACGGTGGTCCTGATCGTTGGTGAGTTTCATAAGCGCGACATAGAGAGCATCTTGTCCACGGATGCAGGGATCGAGATCGTTCAGCCGTCGGCACTCGGGAATCCCACCCGGAGCGAGCTGGCGGCGGCGTGGCGGCGTGACCACTACGCCGCCATCGCCACATTCAACCTGCTCGGCGTGCAGGCTGACACCGGCAACATCGACCATGAGTACGTGGGCAACGCACTGATCTCACTGGAAAAGCATGGGCAGACCCCGGAGACCCGGCTGCTTCAGGCGCGCGCGGCCCTGTTGGCCGGACGGATGGGCGCGGCCGAAGCGATCGACGTGTATCAGCGGGTGGCCCAGCAGGCGGGAACTGCCGCCTTCACCTGGACGGGGGTTCAGGATCGGACGCGATTGGATTCCTACTTCGACCCATTTGGAAATCTGACTGTTCGGCAACGCGCGCTGCTGGAAGTAGCCCGTGAGCGGGCCAGGCTGGGGGATGCCGACCAGAGTGACCTCAGGCGGAAGATTAGTAGCGAGCTCAGTACGCGTCAGGCCATCCAGCTTGCTGCTTACTGGGATCGCTATATCTCAGGGTCCGGGCAGACAGGAGGCTAGGCGGCCGTGTCACGGGCGCCGTCCCACGCCAGGCATGCGAATGCCGTCGGGCGAAGTGGGTATGGCCACACCCGCAGGGGCTGCGCTGGCCGCAGCCGCCGGCACGTTCTTCCGCGCCGCCTGGATCACGGCGCCTGACCCGCGGGCGGGATCGCGGCTTCCCGCCGTACGGCCGCGGCTTGTCCGCCTAGGTTCTGCAGGGCGCAAAGGCATCCAGCGTCGGTTGGTAGACCGCG
Source organism: Stenotrophomonas sp. ATCM1_4 (assembly GCF_004348115.1). GTDB lineage: Bacteria > Pseudomonadota > Gammaproteobacteria > Xanthomonadales > Xanthomonadaceae > Stenotrophomonas > Stenotrophomonas capsici. Next base: position 406,173 of record NZ_QPFB01000001.1, read on the forward strand.
CTCTGGACGTCGAATAGCCCTAGCATCGAGTGGTAGACGTTGTCGTGGCTGTATGCATTGTGCATGGCGTTCCGACGCAGGCAGGCGTGGTCCAGTGCGGCGTTCTGCAGGAACTGCGGCGATAACCACATGATCATCGGGATGTGGGTCTGCTCGCGTGGCGCGATCGCATAGGGCGTGCCATGCAGGTACATGCCGCGCTCGCCCAATGATTCCCCGTGGTCGGAGACGTAGACCAGCGCAACGTCGCGTTCATCGGAGTAGTGCTGCAGTAGCGCTATGGTCCGGCCGAGCATCTCGTCCGTCTGCAGCAGCGTATTGTCATACGTGTTCGTCAGCTCCTCCCTGCTGCACCTGTGGATCTGGTTGCTGTCGCAGGTCGGGATGAAGACCCGATTGTGTCGCGGATAGCGCTCGAAGTACGTTGGCCCGTGGCTCCCGAGTTGGTGCAGCACCACCAGGGCATCTCCATGCATGGTGTCGATTCGTGCCTGGAGCCCATGCAGCAGCACGCTGTCATGGCAGGTTCCATCCTTGTTTGGGCAATCGCCAGCGATCTCCATGCGTGGCATGTCCTCGGTGAAGATGCGATCACAGACGCCCTTGCAGCCGCCGTTGTTGTTGTTCCGCCACAGAACCTCAACTCCGGCGCGTTGGAGGATGTCGAGCAGGTTCTCCTCAGATGCGGCACGTGCGCCGTCGTAGTCCGAACGGCCCATGCGCGAGAACATGCATGGAATGGAGATCGCCGTGGCCGTGCCGCAGGACGATACATTCCTGAAGCTGATGATGTCCGAATGCCGGGATAGGGAAGGATTAGTTGGGCGAGGATAGCCATTGATCTGGAAATTCTGCGCCCGGGCCGTCTCGCCGACCACCACAATCACTAGCTTTGGTCGGGCGGCAGGGGAGCGGGGAAGGCGAATGGCATCCTCGCCGACGCGCTGCAGGGGCTGCCGTTTTGCATCATGGTTGCTCGTCAGGTAGCCATGTGCATGGCGGACAACATTCAGGGGGAGGACGAGGTCGCGGATATGACGATTGTTGCGGAGTAGGGACGCATAGTCTTTGTAGAATCCCAGCGAAATAATGGAAACAGTCATCGCGGAGACGAGAATGCTGCCGGTCCACCACAGCGCAGTTCGCGACAGGCTGGCGTTCCTGGCCTTGGACAGGGCGAGCATCGTCGCGGGAAGCACGCCGAGCCCGATGATCGTCAGCAGCAGTGGAAGCGAAATGTAGGACGCCAGCTCTGCCTGGTTCGTCTCGAAGAAGTTCTGAACCATGCTGCGGTCGATCAGTACGTTATAGTGCAGCATGAAGTAGCTGCAGCCCGCGCTGATGATGATGAGCAGCGCCAGTAGCGGCTTGCGCAGATAGGGGACGAGCAGTATCGGCGTCAGCAGAATATTGAAGGCGAAGAAAAGAAAGATCGGAAGGCTCAGGAAGAAGAAGAAGCTATGCGGATCATGGATTTCAATGGCGGCCGTGAGCGCCTTCCAAAGGGCGGGATTGCCGATGCTGGTGAAGAATAGTGCGACTATCCAGCCAAGCTGGATCGGATGCAGGCGCAAGGATGTCAGGCGATGAAGCACGCACGGTTCCAATGAACAGAAAGTCCGCGCAGTCTCGAGAAGCCATTGTCAGGAAGTCGTCAGTCGATTGTTCGCCGATGATCCGGTTACTCATCATTGAGGACAACCCGGAGTTGGTGGCGAATCTGTATGCGTTCTTCGAACCTCTGGGATACCTCTTGGATGATGCGCGCGATGGTGCTTCCGGCCTGAGGATGGCTACACAGAACGACTACGACGCTATTCTCCTGGATCTGATGTTGCCGCGGCTGGATGGTATGGCCCTGTGCCGTAGGCTGCGGGAGGAGTTCCAGGATCCCGTCCCGGTTTTGATGTTGACAGCACGGGACCCCGTGGATGATCGGGTCCAAGGGTTTGAAGCGGGAGCCGACGACTATCTTGTAAAGCCCTTCTCATTGAAGGAGCTCGATGCGCGCATCAAGGCTCTGGTTCGTAGGGCGCAGGGAAAGCATGTGCAGGGGGAGCTGGTCTGGGGGGACCTACAGGTAGATAGCCGCGTTCCCCGAGCGGTGCGCGAAGGGCATGTCGTCACCTTGACGCCGAGCACTCACAAGCTCCTGCTTCGTTTGGTCCGCGCTGCTCCTGATGTTGTCAGGAAGCAGGAGATGGAGTACTTGCTCTGGGGTGAGGAACCGCCGGAAGGCGGCGCTTTGCGAATGCATATCCATGAGCTTCGTCAGTGCATCGACAGGGGCTTCTCCAGTGCCCTTGTCGAAACTGTTCATGGGGTGGGCTGGCGGCTTCACGCCTCTGTGAAGGCCGTGCGGGAATGAGTGGGGTAGAAGTCTCACCATGAAAGGCATCTTTCGCCAGGTGACGCTGAAGACGCGCATCACGATTTCGTTCGTGCTGCTGATGGTGGGCGTCATGGGGGTAGTAGTCGCAGCCGAGCAGCTTGACTACGATGATCTGAGAGCCTACGTGATATCGAAAGGGCTTCATGGTGAAGCGCTGCAGATTGAGGGCGACATAACCAAGGGTTTGCAGCCGAGCATGAAAGCAGGCAGTAGGCTCTATGATTCGCGGTCGGTACCAAGCACCTTGCTTCAATACCAGCCGGGCTACCATAACGTCGAGCAGCCTGATGTATGGCACTTGCTGGTCTTCGACTTGAATGGAGAGCGGTACTACCTTTTGCAGGATGCTGAGCGATATGCATATCTTGAGCATGTAATAGATGCCTACGCGGCTGTTGTCATACTCTTTTGCATATTCTGTGCGTTCTGGATTGGCAGATTGACCGCAGCACGGGTTATTTCCCCCATCACGCGCTTGGCCGAGGCCGTTCAAGGCAAGCAAATGCCGTTTCCATTTCAGGACGCGCGTGATGAGATTGGTGTGTTGGCACGTGCCTTCGCAAAGCATAGCGACGAGGCTGAGCAGTTCCTGCAGCGCGAGCGGTGCTTTGCTGGTGACGCGAGTCATGAGCTGAGAACACCATTGGCGATCATCGCCGGCGCAGCAGAAACAATCGTGCACCAACTGCCTGCAGGGAGCCATCTGATCGCGAGCAGCGAGCGGATCCTGCGTACTACGCATGAGATGCAGCGACAGCTTGCTTGCTTGCTGCTGCTATCACGTGATCCTCATGGATTGGTTAGGACTGAGATTCTTCTGAATCCGCTGATTGAGGAGTGCATGCTGCGTTGCGAACCCTGGTTGGAAAGAAAGCCCGTAGCCCTGGTGCTTGATGCCGTGGGAGAGTCAAGGCTGCATACCAATGCGGAACTGGCACGCAGTGTTGTCTGGAATCTCGTGAGGAATGCCTGCCAGTACACGGACGAGGGTGAGGTCCGTATAGTTCTCAGGGGTGGCCGGCTTACGATATCTGATACTGGCCCCGGTCTTCCGCCAAGTATTGACCCCCGCCATTTCGAGCGATTCCTCGCTGGTTCGCAGCAAAGTGGCGAGGGCCTTGGTCTTTCGATCGTACAGCGTATCGTCGAGCATCTTGGTTGGCGGATGACGGTGAAAAGCTCGGACACGGGCTGTTGCTTCACGCTCGATATGAGCGGAGCGACGTAAGCATCGATTCCAATGTCATGCGGCGTCGGGGCGGGCGAGGTCGAACTATCGTGCCGGAGGTGTCCAGTCGGGCACTCGTGCTGTGCATGAGGCCACCCGGTCAGGCGGGCCAACCGGATGGTAAAAAACTTTCGCTTGCGTCGTTCATTGGCTGATGTATATCGCGCAGGCATGGCGGCCTGGGCGCCGATAGTTTCCTGACGAGTATCGGGTCTGACAAGGTCCTGACATCGAGATTCGCACACTGTGCCTTTGGGAGCGGGCAGGAGAAGTCGGATGAAAGCATCGGAGTCTGCGAAAGAAGGCAAGTTCGAGCACGGGAGATCTGGCGTCAAACGGATCATCCATACGGCTCTGTATTCGCGGGATGGCTTTGTCGCAGCCTTTAGAAGCGAGGCGGCATTTCGTCAGCTTCTGGCTCTGCACGGTGCGTTGATACTCGGTGCATTTGTATTGGAGATCAATGCCTTCGAGCGTGCGATGCTGCTTGCAGTGTGCTTCATAAGCCTGCTGGTGGAGCTTCTCAACTCCGCCATAGAAGCAGTTGTTGACCGCATTTCGCTGGAGATCCATCCACTCTCCAAGCGTGCAAAGGACATGGGTAGCGCGGCGCAGGCCGTGGCGCTGACGATGGTTGCTACCGTGTGGGGGTTGGTTCTGTTGGCGTGAAGGACCGGGGCTACTCTGATGAATGCAAGTCCCGGTGAGGCGTTCTGCATGATGCTGACCGGCTTTTGGAATGGTCCGTAGGAGCGTTAGTAACATGCACCAACGTTGGGTGCTGACGTCTCCTGTTGGTGATTCTGGAAGCAAGCATCCGTGCTTTGAGACGATCCCGCAAAGGGGCGTGTCTGGATTTCTAGGTTAACGGTACTTTGAATCGCCTTGGTTTGAAGCCGGCCATCATTCGGGACCATGTCCGCTCCTGGCGGCTGGGTGTCATGCGACCCATAGCAGCCATTGGTGCGGCCGCCGAGCCTACCGCTGGGTCCGGTTGTACGCTGGGTTGTTAGCCGGACCCAGCGGCCCTAAGATCGAGCTGTATCAAGGGGAAAGCCCGCCATACGGTGCTTTGTGGATAAGTCGTATAACCGGACCCACGGGTCCGTCTATTAGGTAGTTATGCCCCATCCCTCAGACCGCCTCAAGCTGCTGATTCAATCAAACGCCGAGGAGGTCGCGCAGTTGCATGCGCGCGTGCACGAGACATTCGCGCAGCGGGATCGAAGTCCTGACAAACGCCAAGAGTGGGAGCGCGCCTGCGAGATCTTCCACTCTAGATACAACGAACTAGCATTTCCCGGCGGCTTTGAGGAGGCGCTGGACCGCATCGTGGCTGGTGACGCCGAGTCTATGGAGGCTGCTATCTGCTTCCTTGAGCTTCGTCCCTATTTCTTCCGGTCTGGCTACATGTTTGAGTCAATACTCCGCAGGGCCAAGCGTGCGCCACTCTCCCAAGAGCAGGTCGCTAGGCTGCAGCACGTCATTCAAGCCTTGGCTGCATGGCGCTCAAAAAGGGCCACCGCAAATGGGGCATAACAATTCATTCAAGCCGAAGCCGCTTCGCGGCTCGGCTTAATTCAGGCGATAGGTGCTGATATGGAAATGCGTGCCGCGGTCGGGATGCCTACACCTTTGCTCTTCACTCTATCTGGAGCCTGGCTTATCTCGCTGGCGAGCTTGATCGCCCTGGACTTCCGCACTCCCCTCAAAGGCCCGCTCCTCATTCTTATGGGCCTATCCTCCGTTGTCATGCTTGTTGTTGTTCCAGCCGCAGGCTATGCCCTGATCACCAACAAAGCGCTACGGACCGCAGCACAATGCATCAGCTTTTGGCTCTGCCTGCTATGCCTGACTCTTCTTTTAGCTTCTCTTGTCGCCGGCCACCTTGCCTGGAGCAGTTGATGGAATTTCCCGGGTCAACACCTAACAGTTCATTCAAGCCGACGCAGCTTCGCGGGTCGGCTTAATTCCGGAGTTAGGCTTTAGAGAACGCACATGGCAGGCCAAGTCACGCAGCTACGCGAACTGATCGAAACCCGCCTTCTAGAGGCACCAAGTGTGTCTCTTGTTGATGTCCTTGCAGCTTTCGATCACCAAATCCATTGCCTGCCCACCACGTGGCGCTGGAATCAAGCGATCGCGGAGGTAGCAGAGCCTTTGGTCTTGTCCGCTGACAGGACCCATGTGGAGCTCTCTACCGGGCCCAAGCTTGCCAAACTATCGGACTCAGACGTTTCCCGTGTTGTTGCACTGTACCTGAGGGCTATTCGGCATAAACAGCCAGGGTACGAGGCCTAACAGTTCATTCAAGCCGGCGCCGCTCCGCGGCGCGGTTTAACTCGAGCATTGCGAACGTCCGCTCCTGGCCGGTCGTTGCCGGTCAGGTTAGGCACAGCACGGTGGTTGGCTTCGATGATGGTCCGGGTGCAGATTCTTTCGGCAACAGGGTTTCGAGCTACACGAAAGTCTGCGCATTCTCCTAGGTTGGGTCGCCCGAGTTGGTGCGGACACGTAGAAGGAGCTACCAGGGTGACGCGCAAGTCAAAGAGGCGCGCAAATCGGCGCTGCGCGTTGCATTGATCGGCTAACTGAATCTAGGGAATGGGGGTTGCTTATGATCAGTTCAGCGAAAATTATGCGTTGCGGATTGCAATCCTTGTCACGAGATCGATTGGGGGCATGTGCGGGGGCATTAAGGTTGTTCTAATTTTTGAAAATTGATGTTAATCAGATAGATGTAGAACTTATTCGAATCCCTCCGGGGCGCCAGATTCACTTCCGGAAACCTCCCGGAATGCCCAGGAACCCGGGAGCGATCCGGGGTTTCTGCTTTTCCGCGCCGTGCCGGTGCAGCCGGTCCGGCCGATGCAGGCCAGCGATGGGCAGGGCAGGCGCGCCCGATGGCGTGCAATGCCGCTGTCATCATCGGCCGCGATGATGCGCCGCCTCTGTGCCTCGGTGGGCGGTCGTGAGCAGCGTACGGATCTGGGAGAAGAGCTATGCGCTGCGCCGCAGGCTGCTGCGTGGCTTCTTCCTCCGCCGGGGCTCGCACGCCGCCGATGCCGAGGACCTGGCCCAGGAGGTCTACCTGCGGCTGCTGCGCAGCACCGGCGACAACGCCGAGGCCATCGCCAACCCCGAAGCCTACCTGTACACCGTCGCGGCCAACCTGGCGCGCGAGCAGGCGCGTTCGCGCAGCCTGCAGCCGGCCCTGGAGGACGTGGACCTGTTGGCCGAGGTACTGAAGAGCGAAGAGGACCTGGAAGGCGACTTCGAGCGTATGCAGCGCTGGAGCGACGTACGCAGCACCATCGCGCAGTTGCCCGAGGTCACCCGCCAGGTCATGGAGCTGCATTACCGCGAAGGCCTGGAATGTAGCCGGATCGGCACCGAGCTGGGCGTGTCCGTGCACATGGTGCGCAAACACATCGGCAAGGGCCTGGAGGCCTGCAGGAAAGCCTTGTGCATCACGGAGGAAGCATGAGCCAGGCGTCATCGCGGGCCGATGCCGAAGATCCCGGCCAGCAGGCGCTGGACTGGTTCCTGCGCCATCGCCAGGGGGAGCTGGATGCCGCCCAGGAAGCCGCCTTCCTGGCCTGGCTGCAGCATTCGCCCGAACACGTGCGCGCCTACCTGCGCGCGCTGAACCTGCACCGCCAGGTGGGCGCGGCGATGGCGCCGACACCGGCACGTGCGGGAACTGGCCGCGCGCAGGGCAATGTCGTGCCCTTCTTCACCGTCGCGCCGCGGCATCGCCAGCCGCAGCGCGCACCGTGGCGTTGGCGCGCGCTGGCCGTCGCGGCCTGCCTGCTGCTGGCAGTGGGCGGGCTGGCCCCGCACCTCTGGCCGCAGCCGACGCGCTTCAGTGCCGGGCACGGCCAGTTGCGCGACATCGTGCTGGCCGATGGCAGCAAGCTGCGGCTCAACGCGGACAGCACCGTGCAGGTGCGCATGGGTTGGTTCGGGCGGCAGGTCGAACTGCTGCACGGCGAAGCCAGTTTCGATGTCGCCGCCGACCGCCGGCCGTTCGAGGTGAACGTGGCGGGGCTGCGCATCCGCGACATCGGCACGGTGTTCGACGTGGCGCGCCGCCTGCAGGGCACCCGTGTCGGCGTGGTGTCGGGTGAAGTGGAGATATGGAGCGGGCGCGGGGACACACGGCGGCTGGCGCAGCTGGATGCCGGGCGCGTGGTGCTGATCGAGCACGCCAGCCAGGCGGTGCAGCCGCTCGACATGCCGGCGTCGATGCTGCTGGATTGGCAGCAGCGCAAGGTCTCCTTCCTGGACGAGCGCCTGGACGAGGTGGCCGCCGCCTTCAACCGGCACAACCAGGTGCAGGTGCAGGTCATCGACGCGCGCGCCGCGGCGATGCGCCTGTCCGGCAGCCTGGAAGCCCACCGCATCGATGCGCTGCAGGCGTTCCTGGCGCGTGACCCGCGCTTCGTGGTCGAACGTGACGGTGACACGGTGCGCGTATCCAGCCGCTGAGCGATGGCTGTCAAAAAAATTTCATCGAATCCGCGTTCTCCATTCCCGCGCTTTCCCGCTCATTCCTGGAATAGGCCGTCTTCGCTTTCGACGGCGGCGCAACTGCCTACCTCCTCCCAGGAATCGTGATGCGCAACAAGCTCTACCTCTCGGTTGTCCTCGCACTCTCCCCCTGCTTTGCCGGCCATGCCGCCGCGCCCGCTGCACAGGGGCTGGAGGCGCGCCTGGCCGCACCGATCGCGGCACAGCCACTGAACCGCGCGCTGGAGCAGCTCTCGCGCAGCTCCGGGGTGCAGTTCCTGTACGCGGCCGCCGGCACGCCACGCATGGCCGGTGCGGTGGCACCGGGCGCGACGGTCAGGCAGGCGCTGGACACGCTGCTGCAGGGCACCGGACTGGGCTACACGGTGATGGAAGGCAACGTCATCGCCATCGACCCGGCACCGGCACCGCGCGCGCCGGCCGCGCCGCCGCCCAGGCCGCGCGAGAGCGTCCCGGCCGCCGCCGCGACGCTGGGCACGGTCAAGGTGATCGCCGCCCACGAGGTCATCGACCAGAAGAAGCACTCACCGGTGATCAAGGACTCGGTGATCTACGACGAGATGGACAGCTACGGCGACGAGACGCTCGCCGAAAGCCTGATGGCGGCGCCGGGGCTGAGTGCGGTGGAGGACGCCGGCGAGCCGCGCTACGTCACCGTGCGCGGCGTGCAGGCCAACCTCAACTACACCACCATCGACGGCATCGCCATTGCCAGCGTCGGCGGCAGCGGCTCGGGCGAGCGCATGAACAACCTGCAGCTGATCCCCAGCGACATCGGCACCCGCACCGACATCTACAAGAGCTTCAGCGCCGAGCAGGCGCCGGACGCGATTGGCGGCGTCATCGACATCATCAGCCGCAGTGCGTTCGATCGCTCCGGCAAGTATGTGTTCGCCGACGTTGCCGGCATCTACTCCACCGCCCAGACCAATGTCGACCGCAGTGCCGGCGGTGACCACAAGACGCTCGGCCACTTCGGCAAGAGCGCCAAGCTGGTGTTCTCCGACCAGTTCGGCGCCGATGACCAGTTCGGCATCGTCGCGGTGGCACGCTACGAGCAGCGCTCGCGCAACAGCACCAAGCGCTGGGTGGAGTCGAACTACTACTTCAACGACGCGGGCAAGTACCTGACCGACGGCAGCACCGACCCGACCGAACTCAAGGGCTGGAACGGGCTGCGCGCGCCCGGCAACTTCAGCACCGGCACCTACACCAACTTCATCACCAACTTCGGTGGCTCGGCCAAGCTGGAGTGGAAGCCCTCGCAGGACCCGTTCTACGGCTCGTTGCTGCTGTACTCGTACCGGTTCTACGAGAACTCGACGATGAACAAGACCGACCTGTACTCCAACGCCAAGTTCCCGATCCGGGACCAGACCGCCGAGGGCGGCACCACGCAGATCAACAGCATCTACATCAAGAACCGGCACGACCGCTGGGACCGCAGCAACCGTGGTGCGATCGCCAACTTCAGCTGGGACCTGGGCCAGGACACCCGGCTGACCCTGCGCGGCGGCCACACCGAGGAAACCTTCAACAACACCCAGACCTACTGGGGCGTGCGTGCCTATCCCAGCAACCTGTTCGTGGACTATGCCAACGACAAGCATGGCTTCCCCAATGCAGTGGGCGTGTCCGACCCCAGCCTGCTGACCAGCTCGGCGCTCAAGCTCAACCCGGCACAGGCGTACATCTCGCCGCGCGATGCCAAGGAGACGATCGACAACCTGCGCGTCGACTTCACCCACAACATCGGTGCCGATGCGCGTGGCTTCGGGCTGGCCGCCGGCGCCGAGTACCGGCACCTGAACATCTGGCAGGACATCGACTTCGATTACTACAAGACCGGCGCCACGCTCAACGACTACCTGTACCCGGGCGCGACGCTGCTGGGCACGGTGCCGGGCTTCCCGTTGATCGACAACCCCAAGTGGACCGAGGAACTGCTGCCGACGCTGGGCAACAACGACGCGGCCTACCCGAACGCCGATTTCACCAGTGACTACAAGTACGTGGAGGACATCGCCAATGCCTATGTCTCGGCGCATTACGCCTGGGACCGGCTGCTGCTGATCGGCGGCCTGCGCTACGACGACACCTTGTTCGACGCCTACAGCCCGTACAGCGCCAACGGCGGCACCACGTACACCGCGGATTTCCGCAGGAGCAGCGGCGGCTACAGCAACCTGCTGCCGTCGCTCAACGCCACCTTCAGCCTGGGCGAGGACCAGCGGCTGCGATTCTCGGCCAGCCAGACGCTGGGCCGGCCGACGCCGAGCAACATCGCCCAGGCCACCAGCAGCAGCTGCAGCGACGACCAGGACGGGCGTGGCTTCTGCACCATCAAGCAGGGCAATGCCGGCCTGGACCCACGCCGGGCCACCAACATCGACCTGGCCTGGGACATGTACTTCAACGGCAACAACGGCATCGTCTCGGTGGCGTTGTTCGACAAGGTGATCAAGGACGACATCTACACCCTGACCACCTTCCAGGACATCGGTGACACCACCTACCGGGTGACCCAGCCGATGAACACCGACGAATCGAAGCTGCGCGGCGTGGAGTTCGCCGTGGCCAACCGCAACCTGCGCTGGGGCCGCCAGCGCTTGGACATGTTCTTCAATGCCACCCGCCTGGACGGGCAGACCGACTACAAGATCAGCGACGGCACCGAACGCCGCCTGGACCGCCTGCTGTACCAGCCGGACTGGTCGCTCAATGGTTCGGTGATCTGGCGCATGCCCTGGCAGAAGGCGCAGCTGCGCGTCTCCGGCACCTACCGCACGCGCATGCTGGTGGACTTCGGTGACACGCAGTGGCTGGACTCGTACTACGACCCGTACATGACCTTCAACCTGGCCTTCAGCCACAAGGTCAGCAAGCACTTCACGCTCAAGTACGAAGCCAAGAACCTGTTCAACACGCAGCCGACCTACAGCACTGGGCCGGACGGGCGCTTCCGTACCGAGATCGACGACTACGGCCGCTTCTACTACTTCCACATCATCTACAACTGAGCAGGTGCGCCATGGACAAGATCAACCGCAGGCGCTTCCTGGTGCTGTCCGGGCTGGCCACGGCCGGCGCATGGATGGGTACCGCCGCCGCCCTGGCCGCCGAGCTGGATGCCAAGGCCTTGAACCCGCGCAACCTGCTGGCCACGCCACGCTTTGCCGGCACGCCGTTCACCCTGGGCGTGGCTTCGGGCGACCCCGCGCCGGATGGCATGGTGCTGTGGACGCGGCTGGCCACCGAGCCGCTGCAATACGGCGGGGGCATGCCGGCGCGGCCGTTGATCGTGGACTGGCAGCTGGCCGATGACGCGGGCATGCGCCGGGTGCTGCGCAGCGGGTCGGCGCTGGCGCATCCGGAACTGGGCCACTCGGTGCACGTGGAGCTGGAAGGGCTCGCGCCGGGACGGCCGTACTGGTACCGCTTCAGTATTGCGGGCCACGCCAGTGCGACCGGCTGCACCCGCACGCTGCCGTCACCCACGGCCGAGGTGGACCGGGTCCGCTTCGCGGTGGCCGGTTGCCAGCACTACGAAGAGGGCCACTACACCGCCTGGCGCTGCATCGCCGAGGAGCCGCTGGACTTCGTCTTCCACTACGGCGACTACATCTACGAAGGCGAGAGCCAGCCCGGCGTGCGCCGCATGAACGGGCAGCCATTCACCAACCTGCGCAACCACGTGGGCCCGCAGACCTACACGCTGGATGATTACCGGCGCCGCTACGCGCAATACCACAGCGATGCCGACCTGCAGGCGGCGCATGCGGCCGCGCCGTGGTTCGTCACCTTCGATGACCACGAGGTGGACAACAACTGGGCCGGCGCGGAGGATCAGGACGGGACGCCAGGCGAACTGTTCCTGCTGCGCCGTGCACAGGCCTTCCAGGCCTATTACGAGAACATGCCGCTGCGACGCAGTGCCTTCCCGCGGGATGGCCACATGCAGATGTACCGGCGCGCACGCTACGGCACGCTGATGGACCTGCACCTGCTCGATACCCGCCAGTACCGCAGCCGCCAGGTCGACATGACGCAGCGTGCCCTGGTGGAATCATCGGAACGCAGCATCGTGGGCGCGGCGCAGGAACGCTGGCTGTTCGATGGCCTGTCCGACGCCACGCCGCGTTGGCACACGATTGCCCACCAGGTGTCGCTGGGCAACTACCTGCGCGAGAAGGACGGGGTGCTGGTGTCTTCCGACGACCAGTGGTCCGGCTACCTGGACAGCCGCCGGCGCCTGCTTGATCACATCCAGCGGGTGGGGTTCGGCAATGTCGTCACCGCCTGTGGCGATGCGCACCGCCACTACGCCAGCGACCTGGTGCAGGACAACGCCGACAGCGGGGTGATCTCTAGCGAGTTCCTGGCCACCTCGATCACCTCCGGTGGCGACGGCCAGGGCGAGGATGCACTGGCGCGCAACCTGCTGCAGCACAGCCCACACCTGAAGGCGACCACCGACAAACGCGGCTACGTGCTGTGTGATGTCACCCGTGACCATTGGATCGGCGACATGAAGACGCTGGACCAGGTGATGCAGCCCGGCGGCAAGCTGGAAAGCTGGCGACGCTATGCCATCGCCCACGGCCGTCCGGGCCTGCAGCCCGCCTGATCGTTCGCGCCCGGCCGTCGCGTGTCGACGGCGGTCGGTGCGTTGGCAGGGCGGCGTGCGTGGCGGCATGATGGGGTCACCACAGGAGCGCGCTGATGCCATCGCCTCGCCAGAAGCAGGATTTCCCGGTCCAGAACGTGCGCCGCTACCTGGAGCCCGGCCCCATCGTGCTGGTCTCCTCGCACTGGCAGGGGCGTTCCAACGTCATGACGCTGGGTTGGCATACGGTACTGGAGTTCTCGCCTTCACTGGTCGGGTTGATGATCTCCCGCGGCAACCACAGTTTCGAGATGATCCGCCGCAGCCGCGAGTGCGTGATCAATGTGCCGACCGAGGCGTTGGTGGACAGCGTGGTACGCGTGGGCAACAGCAGCGGCGCGCAGGTCGACAAGTTCGCCGCGTATGGCCTGGCGACGGCGCAGGCCAGCATCGTTCGCGCTCCGCTGGTCGCGGCATGCCACGCGCACTTCGAGTGCCGGCTGCGCGATGACGCGCTGGTGGAGCGCTACAACTTCTTCATCTTCGAAGTCGTCAAGGCGCATGTGGCGCCTTCCCCGCGCCATCCGCGGACGCTGCATTACACCGGCGACGGCGCATTCATGGTGGCCGGCAAGGTCATCAGCCGGCGCGCGATGTTCAGGCCTGACATGCTGCCGTGATGCGCGCCCGGGTAGTCCCTGTCCCGGTAACTTCATGTTTCGAATCAATGACTTGGATGGGCGGCCCGGCCGTGCTGCACAGGGTTGCTGCGCATCCGGCCGGTCCCGGGCAACCGCGGCCGGCTGCATCCAGGCGTTCGACTGTCCGCCGCGACATCCGGTGCAGCGCCGGCGCCGGGCGCCGGCTGATCACGGCGCGACCACACCGCTGACGGCAGCATGCGCCTCCGCTGGGCGCCAAGACACTCGAAACAGCGCCAGCACAAGGAAAAAGCTGCCGGTGTGGGCATCGCCACCGCAGCGCACAGGGCGCTCCAGCCCGGAAAAAGCCGCGTTCCCGCTACGTCGTGAAATTTCCTTCATCTGGCGATGAGGGGGCTTCGCTAATATTTCGTTCGAAACTGTGACGTAGGTTCGTCATAAATTGTGACGTGTAGCGTTTCAAGACATTGCATCTGATATTCGGATGTGATTGCGGCGCAAAGGCTTGCGCCGCCCCGGATCCGTGCCAGGGGAGCCGTCAGGCATGGGTCGGGCAACGCCGCGTCGGGGGAAGTGGGGCTTTTTCTGCTTTCGGATCGCCGCTCCAGCGTGCACGGGGGGAGCGCGTTTAATGCATGGGCCTGGCGGGCCCATTGGAGCTGCGTGTGTTTGCCAAGCCAGTTGTTTCCAGCATCGGTCGCGTCATGCGTCCGGGGGTGTTCGCACTCGTCGGGCTGTTGCTCGCTCCCCTGGGAGTGCACGCGCAGAACGTCCGCAATGAAGCCACGGTGGCCCCGCCCAGTGGCGTGACCAACGTCGGCACCACCTGCACCACGCTCGCCGGCCAATCGACGCCGGCCAACTCCGTGGCCTTCAGCAACGGCGTGTGCACGGCCGCCGATACCGATCCGCTCACGCGCGAGTCGGACCTGTCCATCATCAAGACCCAGAGCACCGATGGCGGTGCGACGTTCGTTTCCAGCACGGCGACGGTGAACCAGGGCGCGGTGGTCCGCTTCCGCCTGGAAATCCGCAACATCGGGCCGAGCGCGGTGACGTCGGCGAGTTTCGCCGACGTGGTGCCGGGCAACTTCACCTCGGTGAGCGTGCTGAGTGCCGTCCCGGCGGCTGCGTGTTCGGCCGGCGCATCGGCCAACACGGTCAGCGGCACCTTCACCGGTGCCAAGGATGCGACCTGCACGGTGATCCTGCAGGCCACCGCGACGACCGGGACGTCCGGCGTGGGCGTGGTCAACACCGGCACGGTCACCGCGCCGGCCGGCACCTCCGACCCGACCCCGGGCAACAACAGCAGCGCGGTGACGACGATCATCACCTCGCCGCAACTGAGCCTGCAAAAGTCCGCCAGTTCCACCACCTTCACGATTGGAACACCGGCCAGCTACACGTTGACGTTGACCAACGTCGGCAGCGGCGCGACCACGGCGCCGGCGGTCATCACCGATTCGGTGCCTGCGGGCCTCAGTATCGGCACCCTGCCGCCGGGCTGCGTTGCCAGCGGGCAGACGGTGACGTGTACGGTTGCCGCAGGCATGGCGATCGGCGCCGGCAATGCGGTGAGCTTCGTCATCCCGGTGACGCCCACCGCTGCGGCGGCCTCCCGTGTGACCAACGTGGCGAATGTGACCGGCGGCGGTGATGCGAGTTGTCCGTCGGACGAGCGTTGCCAAGGCACTGCCATCGTCGACATTCCGAATCCGAAGCTGACCTCGACCAAGAGGGTCACCTCGACCGGTCCGTATGGCGTGGGCGATGTGATCAGCTATTCGGTGGTCGCGACCAACAGCGGCAACGCCACGCTGACCAACGTGGTGGTCACCGACACCCGGCTGACGCCGTCGAGCACCTCCTGCGCGACGCTGGCACCGGGCGCGAGCTGCACCCTGACCGGTTCGTACACCGTGCTGCAGGCCGATGCCGATGCGGGCAAGGTGATCAACACCGCCGCGATCACGACCGATACGCCCGGTGCCTGCGCCGTGGCGGCGGATTGTGCGCCGACAGTAACCACGCCGATCACCCAGACCCCGAAGCTGACCTCGACCAAGACGGTGACCTCGACCGGCCCGTATGGCGTGGGCGATGCGATCAACTACTCGGTGGTGGCCACCAACAGCGGCAACATGACGCTGACCAACGTCGTGGTCACCGATACCAAGCTGTCACCGTCGAGCACCACCTGCGCAACGCTGGCACCGGGCGCGAGTTGCACCCTGACCGGCGCGTACACGGTGCTCCAGTCCGACATCAATGCCGGCCAGGTCATCAACACCGCCGCGATCACCACCGATACGCCTGGCGCCTGCGCCAACGCAGGCGACTGCGCGCCAACGGTGACCACGCCGATCACGCAGACGCCGAAGCTGACCTCGACCAAGACCGTGACCTCGACCGGCCCGTATGGCGTGGGTGATGTGATCAGCTATTCGGTGGTGGCCACCAACAGCGGCAACATGACGCTGGCCAACGTCGTGGTCACCGATACCAAGCTGTCACCGTCGAGCACCACCTGCGCGACGCTGGCACCGGGCGCGAGCTGCACCCTGACTGGTTCGTACACGGTGCTCCAGTCCGATATCAATGCCGGCCAGGTGGTCAACACCGCCGCGATCACGACCGATACCCCGGGTGCCTGCGCCACCGCCGGCGACTGTGCGCCGACGGTGACCACGCCGATCACCCAGACCCCGAAGCTGACCTCGACTAAGACGGTGACCTCGACCGGCCCGTATGGCGTGGGCGATGCGATCAGTTACTCGGTGGTCGCCACCAACAGCGGCAACACGACGCTGACCAACGTGGTGGTCACCGACACCAAGCTGTCGCCGTCGAGCACCACCTGTGCGACGCTGGCACCGGGCGCGAGCTGCACCCTGACCGGTTCGTACACCGTGCTGCAGGCCGATGCCGATGCGGGCAAGGTCATCAACACCGCCGCGATCACGACCGATACGCCCGATGCCTGCGCCGTGGCGGCGGATTGTGCGCCGACAGTAACCACGCCGATCACTCAGACCCCGAAGCTGACCTCGACCAAGACCGTGACCTCGACCGGTCCGTATGGCGTGGGCGATGCGATCAGCTATTCGGTGGTCGCCACCAATAGCGGCAACATGACGCTGGCCAACGTCGTGGTCACCGACACCAAGCTGTCGCCGTCGAGCACCACCTGCGCGACGCTGGCACCGGGCGCGAGCTGCACGTTGAGCGGTTCCTATACCGTGCTTCAGGCCGATGCCGATACAGGCAAGGTGATCAACACCGCCGCGATCACCACCGATACGCCCGGTGCCTGTGCCGTGGCGGGGGATTGTGCGCCGACGGTGACCACGCCGATCACGCAGACGCCGAAGCTGACCTCGACCAAGACCGTGACCTCGACCGGTCCGTATGGCGTGGGCGATGCGATCAGCTATTCGGTGGTGGCCACCAACAGCGGCAACATGACGCTGACCAACGTCGTGGTCACCGATACCAAGCTGTCGCCGTCGAGCACCACCTGCGCGACGCTGGCACCGGGCGCGAGCTGCACGTTGAGCGGTTCTTACATCGTGCTCCAGGCCGACGTGGACGCCGGCCAGGTGATCAACACCGCCACCATCGGCACTGACACCCCGGGCGCCTGCGCCACCGCCGGAGACTGCGCGCCGACGGTGACCACACCGATCACCCAGACCCCGAAGCTGACCTCGACCAAGACCGTCACTTCGCCGGGCCCGTATGGCGTGGGCGATGCGATCAGCTATTCGGTGGTGGCCACCAACGCCGGCAACATGACCCTGGTCAACGTGCTCGTGGCCGACAGCAAGCTCACCCCGTCCAGCATCGGCTGCACGACGCTGGCGCCGGGTGCGACCTGCACCCTGTCCGGTACGTACACCGTGACCCAGGCCGATGTGGATGCCGGCAAGGTGATCAACACCGCGCTGGTCACCACCGGTACGCGCGATGCCTGTGCCACCGCGGCGGACTGCGCGCCGACGGTGACCACGCCGGTCGTGCAGAACGCATCGCTGAGCATCGAAAAGACCGCCCAGCAGGCCACCTATGCGGTGGTGGGCGAGGTCATCACCTACCAGTACGCGGTGACCAATACCGGCAACGTGACCATCAACGGCCTGCGCGTGGCCGATGACCGGATCGCCACGGTCAGCTGCCCGGTGACGTCGCTGGCACCCGCTGCAAGTACGGTCTGCACGGCCAGCTACACCGTGACCCAGGCCGACGTGACTGCAGGCACGGTGACCAACATCGCCACCGCCAACGGCACGCCGACCGGCGGTACGTTGGTGCCGCCGACCGACACGGTGACCATCACCCTGAAGGCGCACCCGATCACCGCCAGCGACGATGCGGCGACCACGCCGCAGAACACGCCGGTGACGGTGTCGGTGCTGGGCAATGACCGCCTCGACGGCCAACCGGTGGATCCGACGACGGTCACGGTGACCCAGGTCAGCACGCCGGCCAATGGCAATGCGGTGATCAACGCCGACGGCACGGTGACCTACACGCCGGCACCGGGTTTCGCCGGGACCGATACGTTCACCTACCGGATCTGCGAGAACGGCAATCCGGCCAACTGCGCGACGGCGACGGTGACCATCACCGTGCTGCCGAACGAAATCGAGGCCAAGGACGACGCCGATACCACCGAGCCCAACACCCCGGTCACCACGCCGGTGACCGGCAACGACACCACCACCGGCATCCCGCTGGACCCGGGCAGCGTCACCGTGGTCACGCCGCCGGCCAATGGCAGCGTCGTGGTCCACCCGGACGGCTCGGTGACCTACACGCCGAACCCGAACTTCACCGGCACGGATACCTACGTCTACCGGGTGTGCGACACCTCCAGGCCGACCGCGTCCTGCGACACGGCCACCGTCGTCATCGTGGTGAAGCCCAACCGAATCGAGGCTATCGACGACACGGGCAGGACCGAGGTCGACACGCCCGTGAGCGTCAACGTGATCGGCAACGACACCACCACCCGGGTGCCGCTGGATCCGGCGTCGGTGACGGTGCTGACCCCGCCGGGCAATGGCACGGTGAGCTGCGCCGTCGGCAGCTGCGTGTACACGCCGAACCCGGGCTTCGTGGGCCAGGACAGCTTCGTGTACCGGATCTGCGACCTGTCGGTGCCAACCCCGGTCTGCGACACCGCCACGGTGAACCTGACCGTCGAAGGCAGCACCCAGGTGCGTGTCACCAAGCAGGCCAACCCGCGCGACGTGAAGGTCGGTGACCTGGTCCGCTACACCGTGACGCTGGAAAACATCGGCAGCGTCGACGTCGTGGACGGCACGCTGGTCGATACCCCGCCAGCCGGCTTCACCCTGGTGGAAGGCTCGCTGGAAGTGGCGGACCGTGACGGCGTCGGCCGCCAGGTCGGCAGCCATCCGATCCGCGTGGACCAGATCGACATCGCCAGTGGTGGCCGTGCCACGGTCAGCTACCTGCTGCGCGTGGGCGCCGGCGTGCGCGCCGGCCTGCACACCAACACGGCGGAAATGCGTGACAACGGCAGCCGCGTCTCCAACGTGGCCACCGCCACGGTGCAGATGGTGGCCGACCCGATGACCGACGAATCCACCCTGATCGGTACCGTGTTCGACGACCGCGACGGTGATGGCTGGCAGGACAGCGCCGAAATGACCGACGTGCGCGTGCAGGGCGGCTTCGCCGCCGGCGCATACATCGCCAGTTCCACCACGGTCGATCACGGCAAGGGGCCGCAACCCGAGCCCGACGCCAGTGCGCCGCTGCTGCATGGCATCGCCATCGGCCGCATCGGTGGGCGCCAGTCCGACGCCGATCCGGCGCAGGCACGCGAGGTGGTGGTCAGCCAGCTGCTGCGTGCGCCCGAGTTCACCGGCGACTTCGTGCTGACCACCGGCCAGGGCGCGACGCTGCGCATGGACGCGACCGGCACCACCGTGGTCAGCGCCGACGGCGGCGACGCCGCCCGCGGCCTGACCGCGGCCGTGCCGAGCGTGGAACGGCGCATCAGCCAGGTCGAGGGCGGCTACCGCGTGGACTACGTCATCCGCAACGAAGGCGTGGACGAGCGCGGCATCCCGGGCGTGCGCATCGCCTCGGTCGAAGGGCTGCTGGTGGAGACCGACCAGTTCGGTCGCTACAACCTGATCGGCATCGACGGCGGACGCGACGAGCGCGGTCGCAACTTCATCCTGAAGGTGGACCCGGCCACCCTGCCGCCGGGCAGCGTGTTCACCACGGCCAACCCGCTGGTACGCCGCATCACCCCGGGGCTGCCGGTGCGCTTCGACTTCGGCGTGAAGCTGCCGCCGGGCCTGGTCAAGGGGCAGGGTATGCAGCAGGTGGAGATGGAGCTGGGCCAGGTGATGTTCGCTCCGGCCAGCGCGCAGATCCGCAGCCAGTACCAGCCGATGATCGGCCGCATGGCCGAGCAGGTCCGCGCCCACGACGGTGGGGAGGTGGTGATCGGTGCGCAGGGCGAGGACGAGCTGCTGGCCTTCGAGCGCGCCGTGGCGGTGCGCAAGGCGCTGGTGGCCGAACTGCCCGCCGAGGTCGCCGCGCGTACCCGGGTCAGCCTGCGCACGGTGACCACCGATGCGGTCAGCACGGTGGTGGGGCTGTCGTCCTGGCCGGTGCTGGGCAACGTGCTGTTCGACACCGACACGGCCAACATCAAGCCGGAGTACGGCGCGCTGCTGCGTCGCATCGGTGCGTACCTGGTGGAGATGGACGGCCGGGTGGTGAAGATCACCGGCCATGCCGACCGCCGGGCTTCCGATGCCCACAACGACGCACTGGGGATGCGTCGTGCGAGGGCGGTGCTGGATGCCATCACCGCCGCCATGCCCGAAGCGCAGCGGAAGGATGTTCGAGTCGAAATCGTCCCTGGCGAGCTCAACGCCCCATCTGAGCGTGCTGTCCAGGAGGCCAAGCCATGAAGATGAAACTGTTGGATTACGCACTGCTGTGCGCGCTGTCGGGCATGGCCCCGGCGGTCTACGCCCAGGCCGCGCAGGCGCCGGCCATTGCCCGTGGCCCGGCAACCGATGCGGTCGAGCCAGCCTGTGATGCCGCAGGCTGCAATGGGCAGGAAGGCATGCTGTTCCGCATCAACAGCCGCGGCAAGCGCGAGACCGTGGTGCCGCAGGCAGCCAGCGGCTCGGCTGCACTGGCCCCGGACCGCCGCGTGTCGGTGGAAGCGGAGAAGCCGGGCAATGAGGCGGCGATGCCGTTGCAGCCGGGCCAGGCCGTGGCCATTGGCAAGTGGTCGCTGCAGCTGCCCAATGGCGGCGTGATCTGGGCCACGGAAGACCCCAACCTGGGCAAGCCGTCCTTCAGCCTGTCGGCACCGTCGCTGGTGCCGTTCGATGGCAGCCGCATCACCAAGCCTGTGCAGTTCTACGCCTTCAACAACTATTCGGCCTTCATCCAGCGTGCCGAGGTGCGGGTGTTCCGTGCCTCCGACACCGACCTGGTCGATCCGGTCGCCACCGTCGCCTTGCCGGTGGCCGCTTCGACCACGCTGGAATGGGATGGCGGCCTGCCGTCCGGTTACCGGCCCAAGGTGGGTGACGAACTGGTCTACATCGTGCGTGCCTACGGCGCCGATGGCAGCGTCGACGAAACCTACCCGAGCCGGCTGCAGCTGGTGCGCCCGGAAGAAGCCGAGCGCGGCACGCAGATGCTGCGCAACGCGGTGGAGCGCAGCAAGGGTGCTGCGTTCAGCACCGACGATGCGCAGCTGCAGAGCCTGGTCGACCAGAGCTTCGGCCGCGACAGCCTGCGCCAGCAGAACATCCCGATCTACGGCTCGCGCATCCGCATCCAGGGCCGCAACCTGCCCGAGCAGGCCAGCGTCCGCATCAACGGCCAGATGCAGCCGGTGGACATGGAGAGCAAGCTGGTCGCCGAGTACCTGGTGCCGGTGGGCCAGCACCGCTTCGACATCGACATCAGTGCCGGCACCCACGGCATGACGGTGCGCGACCAGCTGGACATCGACGTCACCGGCCGCTACATGTTCGCCGTGGCACTGGCCGACTTCACCCTGTCTGGCAACAGCGTGTCCGGCTCGCTGGAACCGCTGGGCCAGGATGATCGCTACGAGAAGGACCTGGTGGTCGACGGCCGCCTGGCGTTCTATCTGAAGGGAAAGGTCAAGGGCAAGTACCTGGTCACCGCGCAGGCCGATACCCAGGAGCGCGAAGTCAACGAGATGTTCCGTGGCTTCTGGGATGCCGATCCGCAGGACGTGTTCCGCCGCCTGGACCCAGACCAGTACTACCCGGTTTATGGCGACGACTCCACCACCTACCGCGACGTGGACACGCAGGGGCGGCTGTACGTCCGGGTGGACTGGGACAAGAGCCAGGCCCTGTGGGGCAACTTCAACACCGGCTTCACCGGCACCGAGTACGGCCAGTATTCGCGTTCGCTGTACGGCGGCGCGCTGAACTGGCGCAGCCGCGCGACCAACCCGTGGGGCGATGCCCGCAGCGAAGTGCGCGCGTTCGGCTCGGAGGCGCAGACCGCGCCGGGCCACAGCGAATTCCTCGGCACCGGCGGCAGCCTGTACTACCTGCGCCACAACGACATCCTGCCGGGCTCGGAGAAGGTCGCCATCGAGATCCGCGATGCCACCACCGGCCGCGTGGAGAAGCGCATCGACCTGCAGCCCGGTGCCGACTACCAGGTCGACAACTTCCAGGGCCGGTTGATCCTGTCCGACGCGCTGTCCATCGTCACACGGGATGGGCTGCCGCGCCTGTCGCGCGACACCCCGCTGGACGGCTACACCCAGGTGCTGCTGGTCGACTACGAATACCTGCCGACCGGCTTCAACCCCGATGAGGTCACCGCGGGCGTGCGCGCCAAGCACTGGTTCGGCGACCACGTTGGCGTGGGGGCTACCTACGTCGATGAGAACCGGGCCGGCGACGACTACACGCTGGCGTCGGCCGACCTCACCCTGCAGGCCGGGCGCGGCACCTACGTGAAGGTGGAACGTGCCCGCACCGAGGCCACCAGCGCCCCGGTGTTCTATTCGGAAAACGGTGGCCTGACCTTCGCCGAGCTCAACTCCGGCCTGGGCGCACGCCGCCAGGGCGATGCCACCTCGGTGGAGGCGCGCGTCAATTTCAAGGAAATGGGCTGGACCGCGCTGGACTGGTCGGCCGGCGCGTGGATGCGCCGTGTCGACGCCGGCTACTCGATCGCCCGCTACGACACCGGCGAGGAGGTGCGTGAGCACGGCGCCGAGTTCCGTGGCCAGCTCAGCCCGGATATCGACCTCTACGGCCGCTACAGCCGCGCCGAGCGCGGCGCGGAGTACCTGGAGCAGAGCCAGCTGACCGGCGAATGGCGCATCACCGACGTCGACACCCTGAGTGCCGAGCTGCGCCGCGTCGACGAGAACCGCTACACCGGGCAGGGCATCGGCACGCTGGGCGCACTGCAGTACAAGCGTCGCTTCGGCAACATGCTCGACCTGTACGGCACCGCGCAGGTCACCTTGGACGATGATGGTGGCAAGTACGAAAGCAATGATGCGGTCACGCTGGGCGGCAACTACCAGTTCGGCAACCTCTCCAGCGTCGGTGCGGAAGTCACCCAGGGTGATCGCGGCGATGCGGCGCAGGTCAATGCCGAGTACCGGCTGACCCCGGACCATTCGATCTACGGCAACTACACCTTCACCAACGCCACCAGCAGCAGCTACGACTCGTTGTTCAGCCCGACCCAGCGTGATGGCTGGACGCTGGGCCAGCGTTGGCGCCTGTCCAACCAGGTCAACGTGTTCAACGAGAGCCAGTACCTGAAGGCACCGAACGAAACCGGGCTGGCCCACACCTTCGGCATGGACTTCTATCCCGGCGTGGGCTGGAACCTGGGCTTCCAGCTGCAGGATGCGGAACTGGACCGTGGCACCGGCAACATCAACCGGCGCGCGGTCAGCCTCAGCGGTGGCCGCACCTCGTCGGCCACGCAGTGGAGCAGCAAGCTGGAGTGGCGCAAGGACAGCGGCGCCGAGCGCCGCGTGCAGTGGGTGACCACCAATGCACTGACCCACAAGTTCAGCGAGAGCCTGCGCATCGCCGCGCGCTTCAACTACTCCGACACCGACGACGCGCTGGATCCGCTGGCCGGGGCGAAGTTTATCGAAGGCAACCTCGGCTTCGCCTACCGCCCGTTCAACAGCACCCGCTGGGGACTGCTGGGCCGCTACACGTACCTGTACGACGTCTCCACGCTGGCGCAGGATACCAGCAGCGCCTACTACGACCAGCGCAGCCAGGTGCTGTCGTTCGAGGGCGTGTACCGCCCGCTCAACCACTGGGAGTTCGCGCTCAAGGCGGCTCGCCGCGAGGGCGAAGTGCGGATGGGCCGCATGACCGGGGCCTGGGCCGATTCGGCGGCGACGTTCCTGGCCGGGCAGGTGCGCTATGGCGTCACCACCAACTGGCACGCACTGGCCGAGTACCGCTCGCTGGCGGTCAAGGACGGTGGCCGCCGGCAGGGTGCCCTGGTGGGGCTGGACCGCGACATCGGCCGTAACTTCCGTGTCGGCGTCGGCTACAACTTCACCGACTTCAGCGACAAGCTCACCGATTTCGACTACGACCACCGGGGGTGGTTCCTCAACGTGGTGGGCAGCTACTGATGCGCGGACCGCTGGCGCGGCTGGCCCGCGCCATCCCTTCGGGAAGCACCCGCGGGCTTCCCGTCATTGAACCAAACCAAGCGGCGTGCGCCTGGCCCGGTGGCCGGGTGCGACGCCAGAGAGTCATGGGGGACAGGATCTTGATGAGTTGGAAGAAAGCCATCGTGGTGGTGGCGGCCGGTGCACTGGCTGGCCACGTCGTGCAGGCCAAGGCGCAGTTTGTGGTCAATGCCAGCTTCCGGAACACCACGGCGCCAGGCTGGTCGATCCCGAAGGTGGACAACGCCGGCACCGTGGATGACAGCAACATCCTCACCGGCGGCTACGGCGCAATCTCCGATACCAACACCAACGATGCCAACGGCAGTGGCTGGCTGCGCCTGACCACCAAGCGGCAGAACCAGGCCGGCGTCAGCCTGTACACCGGCTCGGGCTTCCCGTCCTCCAGCGGCGTGCTGCTGGAGTTCGACTACGTCAGCTGGGGCGGCGTGGCATCCAATGGCGCCGATGGCATCAGTGCGTTCCTGTACGACGCCAACGGCAGCATGGCCGGCGCCAAGCCGGGCGCGAGCCTGGGCTTCTGCCACGGCAACGGCGGCTACCTCGCGGTGGCGCTGGACGAGTTCGGCAACTTCTCCAGCGACGCACGGACGGTGACCGATGCCTGCACCGGCATCACGCCGCACGGCGCCACCCGCCAGCCGCAGAGCATCGCCATCCGTGGCCCGGTCGGCAGCGGCAACCCCTACGTGGCCGGCCTGACCCTGCCCGGTGGGCAGACCCTGGACGTGACCGGCGTGACCTCGCGCCCGACGACCAACCGGCGCGTGCGCCTGGTGCTGGTCCCCAAGGGCAGCGGCACCGGCTACCGGGTGAACGTGTTCTACGGCGCAACGCCGGAGACCATGACCCAGTTGATCAGCAACCAGGACTTCGCCTACGCGGCCCCGGCCAACCTGCGGTTGGGCTTTGGCGGTTCCACCGGCGGCTACGTCAACGTGCATGAGGTGCGCGAGGTGTTCGTGCGTGCCCCGGCCGACCTGGTGGTGACCAAGCAGGTGTCCACGCCGCAGGCCGCCAAGGGCGACCGGCTCAGCTACACCGTCACCCTGACCAACAAGGACATCAACGCCGTCGACGCGGGCAACCAGGCCCCGACGATCACCCCGGCCAACGCGGCGCTGTTCAGTGACAGCCTGCCCAGCCAGCTGCGCGACGCCACCTGGGCCTGCAGCGCTTCGAGCGGCTCGACCTGCCCGGCCGCCAGCGGCACCGGCAGCATCAGCACCAGCAACTACACGCTGGCCCCGGGCGGCGTGCTGACCTTCAGCATCACCGGCTACGTCACCGACAGCGCGCAGTGCAACGCCACCGTCAGCAACACCGCCGCAGCCGTGTTCCCGGCAAGCTCCGGTTTCTCGGACATGAACCCGGACGACAACAGCGCCACCGCCAACTTCACCGTGCTGTGCCCGGCGCCGTTTGCCACGTGCCCCACCGATGCCTTCGTCACCCGTGACAGCAACCTCTACACCATGGACCTGAGCACCGGTGCCATGAGCCTGCTCGGCACCAGTGGCCCGCTGGCCAACAGCGGCGTCAACGGCATCGGCTTCCGCCAGCAGGACGGCTACCTGTGGGGCTACTACAAGGGCACCGGTGCCGGCGACGTACCGCGGCTGGTGCGCATCGGCCAGAACGGCGTGGCCGACCTGCCGTTCGCCGCAGCGCCGAGCGGGCTGGGCTTCAGCGGACAGTTCGTCGTCGCCGACGTCCAGCCGGGGACCGGCTACTACGCCGCCGCCAACGCCGGCAGCCTCTATTACATCAACGTGGCCACCAACGCCGTGGTCGGCTCGCCGGTGGCCACGACCGCCTTCGCGCAGTCCTCGGACATGGCCTTCCACCCGACCGATGGCAACATCTACGGCGTCAACAACACCACGGGGGTGGTGTTCCGGGTCAACTCCGCCACGGGTGCCAAGGTGGACCTGCCGCTGGCGCTGCCGCTGTCACCGGGCAGTGGTGGCTGGGGCGGCATCTTCTTCGACAGCGCGGGCACGATGTACGCCTACCGCTCGGGTGCGACCACGCCGCCGGGGCTGGTCTATCGGATCTTCAACGTCAGTGGCAGCGGCGGTGCGATGTTCTATGACGTGCTGGCACCCAATGCGCCCACCTCCAGCAACCTGGACGGCGCTCGGTGCCCGGCCGCGCCGCCGCCGGCCCTGCCGCCGGTGATCGCGCTGAGCAAGACCACCACCGGCGCGACCGGTGGGCCGTTCTCCTTCGCGCTGACCAATACCCGCACCCATGCCAGCGGCCAGGTGACCACCACCACCGCCGGCACGCCGACGCAGGTGGACGCGGACGGCAACGCCGCCAACGGCGTGCAGCCCTACACGGTGGACGTGACCGCGCAGGCGGTGACCATCAGCGAGACGGTCGCCCCGGGCTGGCGGTTGGCGTCGGCGACCTGCCGGAACAGCCAGGGCACGGTGCTGGGCGCTCTCAACGGCAGCACCTACACGCTGCCGGCCGGCACGCTGGCCACCTCGCAGGTCTACCAGTGCGAGTTCGTCAACGAGCGCAGTGATGTCGACCTGTACATCACCAAGACCAACAACGCTGCCGCGGTGGTGCCGGGCATGCCGTTCGACTACACGCTGGTGATCGGCAACAAGGGGCCGCAGCCGGCGGACGGCGCGGTCGTGCGCGACCCGGCGGTGGCTGGCCTGGCGTGCAGTGCGTTGACCTGCACCAGCACTGGCGGCGCCAGCTGCCCGACACCGCTTACCGTGGCCGCGCTGCAGTCGACCACCGGCCTGACGATTCCCGGCCTGCCGAAGGACAGCAGCGTGGAGCTGAAGCTGCGTTGCAGCGCCGACTGAGCGCCACCGGCACCTGCGCATCGTGCGCATGTGCCGACGTCCCGTTGCAAGGATGCGATGGGACGAAGCGATCCATTGCTGGATCTGTGCGCGGAAGCGCGGCTATCGCCGGCATCCGGCGTGCTTTGTTGATGCCGCTGGCGTGAAAGCCAGATGAAATCCTTATCGGGCCTTGCCGCGCTTTGTGGCAGGGCTGACACGCGACGACATCGTGCGTGGAGCGAGCGCGGTGCCGAAGGACGTTCAATGCGATGGCTGGATCGGTCCATGCAGATCCATGTCAGCACCGACATGTTCTGCAAGGTTTTCCACTGCGCCCGGCGTCGCATCTGGTACACATAAGAAGTCGCCTGTGCTGTCGCCCAACCGGGATGGAGCGTTGCGTTGCACGCTTCGCCCGGAGGTACAGTTTGCGACGACAGTAGCGGCGCGCTGCGATGCGGGCCCCGATGCTTCAGGCATCCATGGACAGTCCGCTCGCCGACGGGCACACGCATTGGGTCCGTCATCCCTGTGGCGCGATTGGACGCATCTGCCGTATGGACAACCATGACTGTCGACTACCCCCCTCTCTCCCTGGCTGAAAAAGTCGCCACCGATATCGGCCGGCAGATACTGGCCGGCGCGCTCAAGCCCGGTGACAAGCTTCCCTCCCTGCGCGAGTACGCCCGATTGAACGGCTACTCCAAGAACACCGTGATCGCCGCCTTCGATCTGCTCAGCGAGCGGGCCCTGGTCGAACCACACCATGGCAAAGGCTTCTACGTGCGCGAGATGGCCGGACTGGGCGAGCGCGATACCGACGAGGATCCACCGGCCTACAACCAGGCCATCGACACCATCTGGCTGATGCGCCAGCAGGCGGTGCGCGAACCCGGCCGCGCGCATCTGGGCGAGGGCTTCCCGCCGGTGGAGTGGCTGATGGACATGCGCGTGGACCGCTTCCACCGGCATATCGTCCGCTCCGGCGTGGCCAACCTGTTCCGCTACGGCAACCGCTACGGTCACCTGCCGCTGCGCCAGCACCTGGTCCGCCGGCTGGCCGGCTACGGCATCGAGGTCGGCCCCCGACAGGTGGTGGCCACCTTCGGTGCCAACCACGCCCTGGACATCATCATCCGCTGCCACGTGCGTCCCGGCGACACGGTGCTGGTCGAGGAGCCGGGCTACCACCCGCTGTACGGCAAGCTGCGCCTGCAGGGGGCCAACCTGGTGGCGGTGCCGCGGCGCGCCGATGGCCCGGACCTGGCCGTGCTGGAGTCCATCCTGCAGCGGAACAAGGTGCGCCTGTTCTTCATGCAGTCGGTGGCCCACAACCCCACCGGCACCGATATCTCGGCCGACGTCGCGCAGCGCCTGGCCAAGCTCGCGGCCGCGCATGACCTGCTGGTCGTCGACAACGATGCGATGGCCGACTTCAAGGCCAACGCCACGCCGCGCGTATCGGCGATGGCACAGCTGAAGAACGTCATCTACGTCGGCAGTTTCTCCAAATCGGTGTCCGCCTCGCTGCGGGTGGGCTTCATCGCCGGCGACAAGGCCCACGTCGAGGAGCTGGCCGACATCAAGCTGCTGCTGCACCTGGGAGGCAGCGAGTACGCCGAGCGGGTGCTGGAGGCGATGCTGCGCGGGGGCAACTTCCTGCGCCACGTCAAACGCCTGCAGGATCGCGCCCGCGCGGCCACCACCCGGGGCCTGGAGGTGCTGCACGGCATGGGCGCCACCGTGTTCGCCGAACCGGCGCAGAGCCTGTACCTGTGGGCGCGCTTTGCCAACATCACCGACACCCACCAGTTGACCACGCGGTTGTTGTCGCGCGGCGTGGTGCTGGCCCCGGGCGCATTGTTCCAGCTGGATCCGGAACGGGTCTCGCCGTGGACGCGGTTGAACGTGGCCTACCTCAACGAGCCGGTGTTCGTGGACAGCCTCAACCAGGAGCTGGACCGGGCCGCGGGAACCGCGTCGCCGCTGGCACGCCCGGGGCTGTTCACGCCGCCGGAATGGGGCCGCTGAGCGCGGCCCTCACTGCCAGGCCGACAGGGACAGCTTCAGCTCGGCGGCGAAGCCCTTGGCCGAGCGCAGCGGCACCGAGAACACATCCGGTGCCTGCTGCACGATGCCGATCGCCTTGGTGCGCGCGGCGTCGAGCTCGGCCTCGTTCTTCGGCCCGCCGGCCCACTGGTCGTCGCTCCAGACATAGCGCAGGCGCCAGCCGCCGCCATCGGCCGGCTTGGCGAACAGCACCAGCGTGTTGCGGAACAGGTGCTCGCCGGGGATGTGGTTCTTCAGGAACAGCGCGCCATCGACCTCGTAGCCGGCATTGCATACCGCCAGGTCGATGGAGAAGGCGATCTCGCTGCCGGCCATGATCCTGCCGCTGTCCAGGAACACCGAGAACAGCACCGGCGAGCGTGCCTCGCGGCGCACGCTGCCGTCGGCATTGAACATCTCATCGTAGCTGCGCCGGATGGCGCACTGGTTGGCCTGCGTGCGCGAGGTCAGCTCGTAGGTATACGCACCGCGCGGGGCGACCGTGGACTCGATGTAGTAGGAGGACTGGATCTTCTTGCCCTTGCGGCGCGCGGCCTCGATCTCGGGCGGGAAGGGCAGGGCGGTGATGTCCAGCTGCGCCGTGGCGCAGGTATCGCCGAACAGGAAGCGCACCAGGTTCTGGTAGCCCTCCTCGGAATTGACGATGCCGAAGTAGCCACTGTGGCTGCGGTTGACGAAGGCGCGTGGCGCGCCTTCCACGTAGGCGTTGGCGATGCGCACCAGGCCATCGCTCAGCGCGCCCACCGCGAACGAGGACAGGCCATGCGCGGCGGCGTAGTCGCGGCTGTTGGTGCCGATCAGGCAGAACATGCGTTGCGGCGGGAACTCCGCCTTGCCCAGCGTGTTGACCTTGTCCTTGGGTACCTTTAGGTACTTGCCCATATTGGTGCGGTTGAAGTTGTTCAGGTCATTGATCGACAGCAGGTTGGGCAGGTTGATCCCGCCGACCTCGATGCCGTTGTGCGGGGTGGCGTAGGTGAACACCTTGTCGACCATCGCACGGGTCTGTGCACTGGCCACCTCCGGGTTCTGCAGCAGGCAGCGGCAGATCAGCCCGCCCATCGAATGGGCGACCAGGTAGACGCGGAAGTCGCGGCGCATGGCGGCGTTGTTGCCGCAGACGCTGTCACGCAATTCCTCGATGCGACGCCCCAGGCTGGTGGCGGCATCGATGATGGACGGCGTCCGGCCATCGCCGAAGGCCGGGTCGGCCGGGTCGTAGTAGCGGTGGATGACGATGCAGCGCGGCGAGATGCGGTCGCGCCGCTCGGCCCCGAACTCGTACACGTCGCGGTAGTTGTGGTCCTTCATCAGCCGCACCAGCGGCGATTCGAACACGAACTTCACCACCGAGCCGTCCTGCGCCTGGCGCATCTTGGTCGAGCCCGCCTCGAAACCCATGAACGGCGTGGACGTGGTTTCCACGATCTCGTCGCGGGTCATCGCATAGCCGCGCACGTAGATGATCGGGTAGTAGGGGCGTTCGATGCGTTCCATGGGACGGCTCCGTCGCTGCACGCGGGAATGGTGGGCGGATTGTTGGTCAGTTGCATGAATCGGGGAAGCGTCGCGTCTCACATGATCGCGTCTTCCCTGGCCCTTCCTGCCCCGGGCCGCCGTTGCGCAGGCCATTGCCGACCGTCATCGGCCCGCTTCCGCCCCTCCCGCAAGGGGCGGGGCCGTTGATCGCCCCTGACGCCCCAACGCCACACGCAGGACTACCGCGGGTCCCCCGCCGCGCTCCCGCGATCCAGCTGCCGGTACCCGATCGCCTCGGTCAGGTGCGCCCGTTCAATCGCCGCGGCCCCCGCCAGATCAGCGATGGTCCGTGCCACCCGCAGGATGCGATGCATCGAGCGCGCCGACAGCTGCAGCCGTTCCATCGCCTGTTCGAGCAGGTCGTGGTCGGCCGCCTGCAACGTGCAATCGCGCAGGGTTTCCGATTGCCCCAGGTGCGCGTTGGCCTTGCCGGCCCGCGCCAGCTGCCGGTGACGTGCCTGCATCACCCGCGCACGCACGGTCGCGCTGTCCTCGCCCGGTGGTGCATCACCGCGCAGTTCCGCCGGCGGCAGGCGCGGCACCTGCAGGTGCAGGTCGATGCGGTCCAGCAGCGGTCCGGAGATACGCGCCCGGTAGCGGCGGATGGCTTCCAGCGGGCACCGGCAGCGGCCACTGGCATCCCCCACCCAGCCGCATGGACACGGGTTCATCGCGGCGACGAGCTGGAACCGCGCCGGAAATTCCAGGCTGCGCGCCGCCCGCGACACGGTGACCGTGCCCGACTCCAGTGGTTCGCGCAGTACCTCCAGCGCCTGGCGGTTCCATTCCGGCAATTCGTCCAGGAACAGGACGCCGTTGTGCGCGAGCGAGATCTCGCCCGGGCGCGGGTGCGACCCACCACCCACCAGCGCCACCGCGCTGGCGGTGTGGTGTGGGGCTCGAAACGGGCGCTGGCGCCAGTGCGCCGGATCGAAGCC
The DNA here is from genome assembly GCF_004348115.1 of Stenotrophomonas sp. ATCM1_4. Lineage (GTDB taxonomy): Bacteria > Pseudomonadota > Gammaproteobacteria > Xanthomonadales > Xanthomonadaceae > Stenotrophomonas > Stenotrophomonas capsici. The sequence continues at coordinate 437,698 of NZ_QPFB01000001.1, forward strand.
ACGCCCGCTCAACGAAGCGACCGCCGCGGTCTCCAGGGCCTCGGCTTCGCTGGAATCGGGCAGGATGCCGGGCAGGCGCGAGGCCAGCAGCGTCTTGCCGCAGCCTGGCGAACCCAGCATCAGCAGGTGGTGGCTGCCGGCGGCGGCGATCTCCAGGGCACGTCGCGCCTGCTGCTGGCCGCGCACATCGGCCAGGTCCGGCTGTGGCGAAGGCGTGGCCATCGGCACGCTTGCCTCCGGCAACGCCTTGGCGCCGCTCACGCCGGCGCAGACCTCCAGCAGGGTGCGGGCCACCTTGACCTGCGCATGCCGCGCCAGCCCCGCTTCGGCGGCATTGCCTTCGGCGACCACCAGCGTGCGCTGCGCCTGCGCGGCGGCAATGGCCGCGGGCAACGCGCCGTCGACCGCGCGCAGCTCGCCGGTCAGCGCCAACTCGCCGATGAACTCATGTCCGGCCAGCGCGTTGCGGTCGATCTGGCCGCTGGCGGCGAGGATGCCCAGGGCGATCGGCAGGTCGAAGCGGCCGCCGTCCTTGGGCAGGTCGGCCGGTGCCAGGTTGATGGTGATGCGCCGCGCGGGATACTCGAACTGCGCGCAGAGCAGGGCGGCGCGCACGCGGTCACGCGATTCGCGCACGGCGGCCTCGGGCAGGCCGACGATCTGGCTCGAAGGCAGGCCACCGGACAGGTGTACCTCCACCCGTACCGGGGGCGCGTGCACACCCGCGCGGGCGCGGCTGTGCACCAGCGCCAGGCTCATCGGGCCCGGCTCAGGCGGACGGGGTGTCGGTGCGGCTTTCCAACGCGGAGACGGCCTGTTCCAGCGCCTCGAGCTTCTCGCGGGTGCGCAGCAGCACGGCGCGCTGCACCTCGAACTCCTCGCGGGTCACCAGGTCCAGTTTGCCCAGGCCGGCCTGCAGGGCGCTCTTGAAGGTGGCCTGCAGCTCCTCGCGCGATTGACGCAGGCCCGGCGGTACCAGGTCGCTCAGGCGACGGGCGAGTTCGTCGATGTGGTTCAGGTCGATCATGGTGGGTCTCCGCAGGAATTGGCCGAGCCTAGTGGGTCGGCGGCGTGCGGCGCATCGGGGTCCGTTATGACAGGCGGTAAGGATAGTCCGTAATGCCCATGCCGGCACCTTGGCCGGGGTGGCCAAGCGCACCGGCGTAGAGGGTATCCTTCGGACAGATAACCCGAGGGAAGCGACCGATGAAGATGATCATGGCCATCGTCAAGCCGTTCAAACTGGACGATGTGCGTGAAGCGCTGGCCGAGCGTGGCGTGGCCGGCATCACCGTCACCGAGGTGAAGGGGTTTGGCCGGCAGAAGGGCCACACCGAGCTCTATCGCGGTGCCGAGTACGTGGTCGACTTCCTGCCCAAGGTGAAGATCGAGGTGGCGGTCACCGACGCCCAGGCCGACGAAGTGGTCGAAGCCATCGTCAAGGCGGCCGGTACCGGCAAGATCGGCGACGGCAAGGTGTTCGTCTACGACCTGGGCAGCGTGGTGCGCATCCGCACCGGCGAAGTGGACGCCGACGCGCTCTGAGCCGCCGCGCAGGCCGGGACGCCATCCCGGCAGCGCATCGCCGGGGAGGGGGCTCCGGCTCCCGGTTCCGCCCGGAACCAACGCATCAGGCCCCATCACGCCAGGGCTGCGCGCCCCGCGTGGTCACTCCTGGCCCTTGATCCGCCGGTACAGGCGCTTCCACGTACCGCGAATGGCCTGCACCCAGCCCGGCTCGGCCAGCAGTGCCACCTGTTCGGCGCTCGGCCGCTGGCCGGTCAGGCGCTGGCGCATCTTCACCAGGTTCTTCATGTCGCTGCGGCGCAGCTGGCGGCTGATCGGCCCGTTGCGCAACCAGCGCGGCGAGCGCCACGCCGAGGTGAAATCCAGCAGCACCGGCACGCCGGCGCTGACCACCACGTTGGTGCCATGCAGGTCGTTGTGGGTGATGCCGGCGGCATGCAGGCGGCCGAGCGCGTTCTGCAGCTGGTCGAAGACTTCCTGGGTGACGCCCTGCACGCCGGCGCTGAGGGTATCGCCGGGGATGAACTCCATGCCCAGCGCCAGGCCGCCCAGGGTGCCCAGCAGCGCCGGCGCATGTTTCCAGCCTTTCAGGCGTTCCAGCACCCGGGCCTCGCGGCGGACCAGCAGGCGCGCGACCGGCGCCAGCGGCGTGCCACGGTAGCGGCGGTAGTCCTTGACCACGGCCGGCCGGCCATCGAGCTCGGTGCGGTAGACGTCGGGCTCGAGCAGGCGTTCGCCGCGCTTGAGCAGGTTGGGGGTGGGGACGACGGCATGTTCACCGTCAAAGGCGGGCAGGGAATTCATGGCAGACCTTCCTGACGCGGCGTGGGCGCGGAAAGCGTCGTGAACTGCCGGTCTTCGGGGTGATTCGTGTTGAGTGGCCGAATTATAAAACTGAACAGTCCACGAATTGCTGAATGTAAAAAAAATGTAGGAATCGCGTGACGGAAAGGATCGTTGCGCTGGTTGGCTTGCACCACTGCCGGGCCTTTGCGCTCGCCATCACCACAAACGAAAAACCCCGCGCCTTGCGGGCGCGGGGTTGGGTCACCACGGCGGGCCTGGGTGGCTTACTCGCCCAGTGCCTTGGCCACGAACGGCGGGCTGACCAGCACGCCGGTATGCAGCGGGGCGGTGTAGTACAGCGTGTCGAACGGCTTGGCGGCCGCATCGGCCTCACGGAAGCCGAAACCGAAGCCGGCCTGCTTGCTGGCCACGGTCACCGACCACCAGCCGGTCGGGTAGCACGGCTGCGGGAACGGCAGGGTCTTGAACGACTGGAAGCCGGCCTTGCCCATCTCCGCGCGCATGTCCTTGATCAGGTCCAGCAGCGCCAGCGGCGACTCGCTCTGCTGCACCAGCAGGCCGTCGTCCTTCAGGGCGCGGAAGCAGCTCTCGAAGAACGCCTTGTTGAACAGGCCTTCGGCCGGGCCGACCGGGTCGGTGGAGTCCACGATCACCACGTCCACGCTGCCCGGGGCGCAGTTGGCCATGTAGGCCACGCCGTCGTCGAACAGCAGCTCGGCGCGCGCGTCACCGTTGGATTCGCACAGTTCCGGGAAGTACTTCTCGGCCATGCGGGTGACCTGCTCGTCGATGTCGCACTGGGTGGCGCTCTCCACGCCTGGGTGCTTGAGCACCTCGCGCAGGGTGCCGCAGTCGCCGCCGCCGATGATCACCACGCGCTTGGGTGCGGTGTGGGTGAACAGCACCGGGTGGCTGATCATCTCGTGGTAGAAGAAGTTGTCCTTGGTGGTCAGCATCATGGCGCCGTCGATGACCATCAACTTGCCCCAGTCGGTGCTGTCGTAGATCTCGATCTTCTGGAACAGCGACTGCACTTCGTCCAGCTTGCCGGTGATGCGGAAACCAATGGCCGAGCCGGTCGGCTGGAAGTGTTCGATGAACCAGTTTTCGTTGGAGGTCATGATGATTCCTGAATGCTGGGGCTGTCCTCCTCCCACCGGGAGAAGGTGCCCCGAAGGGGCGGATGAGGGTAAGGGCGAAGCCTGTCATAGTCAGGTTTCACGCTTACTCTCACCCCCGATCCCTCTCCCGGTCCGAGAGAGGAAGTGGCGCGGGCGCGGATTGTAACGGACCGGTGCCCCGCTGGCGTTAGAATGCGCGTCCTTATTTATCCACAGCCGAGAGTTGCTACGCCGATGAGCGATTGGTCCCTCGAACAGGCCCGCAAGACCTATTCGATCCCGCACTGGTCCGATGGTTATTTTGACGTCGATGCCGCAGGGCATGTCGTGGTCCGCCCCGCCGGTAGCGCGGGCGTCACCGTTTCCCTGCCGCAGATCGTCGATTCGGCCCGTGCCGCAGGCGCCAAGTTGCCGCTGCTGGTGCGCTTCCCGGACATCCTGGGAGAGCGCCTGGGCAAGCTGCAGGCGGCCTTCGCCCAGGCCCAGGCGGACTGGGACTACGCCGGCGGCTATACCGCGGTGTACCCGATCAAGGTCAACCAGCACCGTGGCGTGGCCGGCACCCTGGCCAGCCACCACGGCGAGGGCTTCGGCCTGGAAGCCGGCTCCAAGCCGGAACTGATGGCGGTGCTGGCGCTGAGCCGGCCGGGCGGGCTGATCGTCTGCAACGGCTACAAGGACCGCGAATACATCCGCCTGGCGCTGATCGGCCGCAAGCTCGGCCTGCAGACCTACATCGTCATCGAGAAGCCCTCCGAGCTGAAGCTGGTGCTGGAGGAGTCCAAGGCGCTGGACGTGAAGCCGGGCCTGGGCGTGCGCATGCGCCTGGCCTCGCTGGGCGCCGGCAAGTGGCAGAACAGCGGCGGCGACAAGGCCAAGTTCGGGCTGTCGCCGCGGCAGCTGCTGGACCTGTGGAAGTCGCTGCGTGACACCGAGTACGCCGATTGCCTGAACCTGCTGCACTTCCACATGGGCAGCCAGATCAGCAACGTGCGCGACATCGCCAACGGCATGCGCGAGGCCACCCGCTACTTCGTCGAGCTCTCGCGCCTGGGCGCGAAGATCAGCCACGTCGACGTCGGCGGCGGCCTGGGCATCGACTACGAAGGCACCCGCTCGCGCAGCTACTGCTCGATCAACTACGGCCTGAACGCCTATGCCAGCAACATCGTGCAGCCGCTGGCCGAGGCCTGCGAGGAACACGGGCTGACCCCGCCGCGCATCGTCACCGAGTGCGGCCGCGCGATGACCGCCCACCACGCGGTGCTGATCGCCAACGTGTCCGAAGTGGAGCAGGCCGCCGAAGGCCGCATCCCCGAGGCGCACGACGATGAGCCGGCCGCAGTCCGCCACCTGCGCGAGATCCACGACGAGCTGGACCAGCGTCCGGCGGTGGAGCTGTTCCAGGAGGCGCAGCACTTCCATGCCGAAGGCCTGAGCGCCTATGCGTTGGGCCAGATCGACCTGCCGCAGCGGGCGCGCATCGACGACCTGTTCTACGCGATCGCCCACGGCGTGCGTGCGCGCCTGAGCTACGACGAGAAGAGCCACCGCCCGGCGCTGGATGAGTTGAACGAGCGCCTGGTCGACAAGTATTTCGTCAACTTCAGCGTGTTCGAGTCGATCCCCGATGCGTGGGCCATCGACCAGGTGTTCCCGATCGTGCCGATCGAACGCCTGAACGAGCGCCCGGACCGCCGCGGCGTGATCGCCGACATGACCTGCGACTCCGACGGCATGGTCAAGACCTACGTCGAGAACGAGAGCCTGGACAGCTCGCTGCCGCTGCACGCGGTGCGCCACGGCGAGAGCTACCGCATCGGCTTCTTCCTGGTCGGCGCCTACCAGGAAATCCTCGGCGACATCCACAACCTGTTCGGCGACACCGACGCGGTGGAAGTGGTGGCCGACGCCGATGGTTACTCGATCACCCAGCAGCGTCGCGGTGACACCACCGACGTGATGCTGGACTACGTGGGCTACAAGCTCGACGACCTGCGCGCGGCCTACAAGCAGCGCGTGGCCGCGGCCAACCTGTCGGCCGAGCGTGCCGCCGAGCTGGATGCCGCGCTGGAAGCGGGCCTGACCGGCTACACCTACCTGTCGGACGAACCGCTGGGCTGAGCCCGGTGGTGGATGCGCCCCTCTCCCGCGTGCGGGAGGGGGGCTTTTTCGTTTGCGGCATCCGACCCAAAGAAAACGGCGGCTTGCGCCGCCGTTCGCATTGCATCGCGATGTCGGCGCGATGCAGTTCAGCTGCCCTTGTAAGCGCCGTGGACGATGCTGCCTTCCAGCGTCTGCTCATCCTTGACCAGGTTGTACAGCGGGCAGGTTTCCTCTACCGCGTCGCGCAGTGCCAGGATCTCCTGTTCCGACGCCGGCGACTCGATCCGTGCGGTGTAGCGGATGTTGTGGAAGCGCGCCGGGCCGCTCACGTTCCTGCCGAAGCGCGGGCTGAGATCGGCGTCGGCGGTGACTTCCAGCGAATCCAGCAGCACGTTGCGCGCACCGGCCTGCACTTCAAAGATATGCGTGGGGCAGGTGGTGGTGACGCCGATCAGGTGTTCCTCGGCGGTCGGCGCCAGTCCGTAGCCGAGCAGGCCGGGCGCGCTGTCATGCAGCTGCAGGTGGTAGCCGTCCTTGCCGATGAACACCTGGCGCAGGCCGGTGTGCGGCTCGACATGCGCGCGCGCGACCAGCGTTTCGGGGTTGGCCGGCGTGCCCGACGCGGCTTCGCGCTGCTTGGCGAGCACGGCCGGGCGCTTCTCCTGGGTGATGAAATCGCGCAGGCCCGGCGGCAGGTTCGGGTCACGCGTGGCCGGGGTCTGGATGTACTCCACTTCGATGCGGCTGATCGGCTGCGCCTGCGTCACCAGGTTGATCGCCGAGGATTGCTCGTGGACGCTGCGCTTGAGCGCCTGCAGCTGCGCATCGGTGGCCGGCGAGTCGATGTAGGCCACGTAGGAAAGGTTGTTCGGGTAGCTCAGGTTGGCGCTCTTGCGCTTGGGGATGCTGGTGAACACCACGTCCAGCCCATCGATCGGGATGTTCGCCGCCGCGGCCTGCACCAGGTACTCGTCGGCGATGGCGCTGGACAGCACGCCCACCAGCGAATCCCACGAGCCCGCGCCCAGGTTGTAGCCGGCGTAGTCGCGGCCACTGTCACTGAGGTACTGGAAGGTGCCGGTCGGCCCGATGCGCAGGCGGCGCACGCCCGAGCGGCTTTCGGCGGTGACCTTGGTGTGGATGGCGGTCGGCACGCCATCCTGCGCCGATTGCGCTTGGATGGCGGCCTTCTTCTCGACCAGGTAGTCGCGCAACGGCGTGCTCGACGGCGCCGCCGATGCCGGTGGCAGCAGCAACGTCGTGGACAGCACGGTGAGGGCAAGGAACAACGGACGTGCGATGGACATGACAGGCAGGACTCCGCAGCGGGCCGGATGGCCGGATGACTGCCGACTTTCCACGTTGCACTGAATACGCGGAAATAGCCGATGGCGATGCTGTTATTACCGCCGGCATCTCCTGCTGGCTGATACCGCCGAGCGCAGGATCTCATGCGATGCGGTCATTATTCAGCGTGTGAACGAGTTCCTAGCATCCGTCGCTCAGCCCGATCAGAGGAAGTGTACGGATGCAGTCCCAGCACGAGCGTCATCGCAAGACCATCAGTCCCGCTATCGCGGGGCACAGCCGTCATCTGCCTGCACGCTCCGTGCTTGCCTGCGTGATCGTCGCTGCGCTGGCCGGTATGTTGTCGCCGTCGCAGGCCCATGCGCAATCGGCCGAACAGCTGCAGCGTGAGAACGCGCAGTTGAAGGCCGAGATCGCGCGCCTGCGCCAGGCGGCCGGCCTCCCGCCGGAAGCCGGCACCGCAGCGCCGCCGAATACCGCGGCGCAGGCATCGGTCGAGCCGATACCCGCATCGGACGTCGGGGATGCAGCGCTGCTGGATGCGGTGATCGTCAAGAGCGAGCAGATCAAGCAGCAGGCCGCGTCGATCTCGGCGGTCACCGGCGAGGAGCTGGAGAAGTTCCACGTCAACAACTTCCGCGACATCGTCAATCGCATCGGCAACGTGCGCACCTCGTGGCAGAACCCGAACACCGCCTCGATCTTCGTGCGTGGCGTGGGTTGGGCCGCCGGCGCCGGCGTGCTGGAACCCAGCGTCGGCGTCAGCGTGGACGGTGTCGGCCACGGCATCAATGCGATCTCCGCGTTGAGCAACTACCTGGACATCGAGTCGGTGCAGGTGGTGCGTGGGCCCAACGGCACCGAAGGCGGTCGCGCGGCCAACGTGGGGCGCGTGGAGATCACCACCCGCAAACCGAGCTTCACCCCGGAAGCGCGCGCGGCGATCACGCTGGGCGAACGCAACACCACCATCGCCACCGCGGTGGTGGGTGGTGCCATCATCGACCAGAAGCTGGCCTACCGCCTGAGCGTGAACCGCGAGGCGGCCGATGGTCCGTTCGACAATGCCAACGACACGCACTACAGCTGGCGCAATACCGACCGCACCAACGTGCGCGCGCAACTGCTGTTCACGCCGAACGACAGGCTGGAAGCCAATCTGTCGGTGGATGTCACCCCGAAGGGCCGCGAGATCTGCGAGAACTGCTTCTGGTTCAACACCAGGACGCCGGCCACCTACGACTGGACCAATCCGGTCACCGGCCAACCGGGGCAGGTGAACTACGCCGAGGATGTGTTCGGCAAGCTGCAGCGGCGCTGGTTCGCGCAGAACCCGAACTACACCATCGATGACTACTACCGTCCGCGCGTCAACACCATCGGCGAGTACCCGAATACCTACAAGACCGCCGGCGTTACCGCCAACGTCGCCTATAAGCTCAGTGACGCCACCACGCTGACCTCGATCACCGGCTGGCGCGATTATGATTTCTCGCAGGGGGCGGGTTCGCATACCGGCTTTGAGTGGTTGCGTGCCCCGCGCGGCACCCAGACCAGTTTCGAGCAGCTCAGCCAGGAGCTGCGCCTGGACAGCCAGTTGAGCGACGGCCTGAGCCTGCGTGCCGGCGGTTTCTACTTCCACGGCAAGTTCCCCAACTACAGCCAGACCGAGCGCTACGGCACCGATGCCGGCGCCTACTACGCCAACGCCGCACAGTACGCCCTGCTCGACCCGATCAACCCGGCATTGCCCAACGCGGTGGATGCCGCCGGCCGGCTGCTGCTGTTCAACTCCACCTACGGGCTGATCACCCAGCGCAAGGAGCGTTACGACAACAAGACGCTGGCGGCGTACTCCAACATCAAGTGGGAGGTCAGCGACGATTTCAGCGTCAACGCGGGCCTGCGTGTCAGCCGCGAGACCCGCAACAACCGCGCCGGCAGCGCGATCCTGGCCGACGGCTTCGCCGGGGAACTGAACCCGGCCAAGGTCAACAACGTCGTCTACAACGGCTTTGTCAACGATGCATCCGGCAACCTCGCCGCCGGCAACAACGCCGCGCAGCTGGCACTGGCCGACCTGGTCGCACAGAAGTACTTCGGTGCGACCACCTACGGCGCGCTGAGCACCAGGCAACGCCAGCAGGTGGCCGCGGCCAAGGCGATCCGCGCCGGCCGCATCGGCAGCTCCTACCTGGAGGTTGCCGCGCCGGAGTACCAGGAGACGCTGTTCAGTGGCGTGCTCGGCGCGAACTACCGCATCAACGACGCGTTGACCATGTACGGCTCGTACCGCTACGGCGAAAAGCCGGGCATCACCCAGATCGTCGGCGCCACCGCGCTGGGCGGAAAGTCGGTGCCGGCCAAGGCCGAGTCCACCCAGGCCTGGGAGCTGGGCTTCAAGTCGCTGCTGCTCGATGACAAGCTCTCGCTGGCCGGCACCGTGTTCCTGCAGGACATCAACGACTACATCCAGAACACCTTCGTCTACGACGAAGTGCAGACCGCGTTGAACAACGACGGCAAGCCGGCCTACGTGGCCGCGCTCGGCAATGTGCCCAAGGTACGCACCCGCGGCCTGGAACTGGACGTGGCCTACTTCGGCATCCCGTACACCACGCTGCGCTTCTCCGGTGCGTACACGGACGCGACCTACCGCAAGTTCCCGCGCGCGCCGAACCCGGCCGAGCTGGGCGGCGGCAATCCGGCCGGCCCGTACTACGACGCCAGCGGCAAGACCCTGCCGGGTGCGCCGAAGGTCAGTGGCAACCTGTTCGCCGATTTCTCGTACCCGCTGGGGCAGGTGTGGGCGTTGCAGTCCAACCTGAACTACAACTACCAGAGCAGCTATTACACCGACACGCTGCTGTCGCGGTACGCCAGGACCGATCCACTGGGCACCACCGATTTCTCGATCGGCCTGGGCCGCCAGGACGGCCGCTTCGCGATCAGCCTGGTGGCCAGGAACCTGTTCGACCAGGACACCGGCGTGCCGCTGACCTGGAACTCGTACAAGCCGGGCATTCCGCGCTGGCTGGGCGTGACGGTGCAGGCGTCGCTGTACTGAGGCGCAGGAAGGCATCGCCGGCCAGGCTGGCCCGTTGAGGGGTCAGCTGGCCGGCTTGAGGTCCACGCCTTCCATCGCCTGTTCAACGCTGTCCGCGTTGCAGCGCACGGTGGCGACGTGGCGACCATTGACCTCCACGTTTACGCCGGCCTGCACTTCGTGCTCGTCGGTCATGCGGTCCACGCTCCAGAACACGTCATAGACCGTGTTGCCGTTGGGCACGTTGATCGAATAGGAGATCGCCCGCCCGATGCCTTCCCATTGCCAGGTGGAGGCCTCTTCGCGGCGCACCTTCAGCTGCATTTCCGGGGGCCGTCCAGGCTTGCCGAAGGTGTAGTGCAGCGTATCGCCCGCATCGCACAGCAGCACCTGCTTGCCGTTGGTGGTGTTGCAGGTGAACAGCTGTGTTTCGGCCGCGGCGCAGGTGTTGCTGGCCGCGGCCGGCATGGCGGTGAATGCGGCCGTCAGGGCCAGTGCCGCGATGGCATGTCCGGGGCGTTCCATCTCGCTGCGTCTCCTTGTCTGTGGATGCGTGGTCCGCACGACCGCCGCTGTGGTGGTCAGGCCTGTCGCGCGACCTGGAAGCCGGCGAAGGACTGGCTGACCGGCATCAGTTCCAGGCGGTTGATGTTCAGGTGCGGCGGCAGCGTGGCCACCCAGAAAACCTGCTCGGCGATGTCGGCAGCCGTCATCGGGTCGGCCCCCTTGTACAACTGGTCCGACGCGGCCTGGTTGCCGTGCGTGCGCACCAGGGTGAATTCGGTTTCGGCCATGCCCGGTTCGATCGCAGTCACGCGCACGCCGGTGCCGTGCAGGTCCGAGCGCAGGCCCAGCGAGAACTGGCTCACGAAGGCCTTGGTGCCGCCGTAGGCATTGCCGCCCGGGTACGGGTAGATGGCGGCGGTGGAACTGATGTTGATGATCGCGCCGCGGCGTTCGATCAGCTTCGGCAGCAGCGCATGGGTCAGCGTGACCAGCGCGGTGATGTTGGTGTCGATCATGGTGCGCCAATCGTCCAGGCTGGCGTGCTGGGCCGCGGCGGTGCCCTGGGCGAGGCCGGCGTTGTTGACCAGCAGGTCGATGTCACGGAAGCCGGCCGGCAATGCCGCCAGCGCCGCCTGCATGGCCGCGCTGTCGCGGATGTCGAACACCGCCGCATGCACGGTGCCGGAACCGAATTCGTCGACCAGCGGCTGCAGGCGCTCGGCACGGCGACCGGTGACGATCACCTTCCAGCCGGCCGATGCGAAGCGACGGGCGGTGGCGGCGCCGAAGCCGGAAGTGGCACCGGTGATCAATGCAGTCTTGGACATTGCGGAATCCTTGGGGCAGGGATTTCGATTTTCGCACTTTGCGGTGGTGCGGGTGTGGGGAGGTCGCCGCCTCAAGCAAAGGGCCAAAGCCAAAGCGCCCCCTCATCCCAACCCTTCTCCCGCAGGCGGGAGAAGGGCTAAAGCCAAGAGCCAAGAGCCAAAGCACCCCTCCTCAACCCTCCCCAGCACCTGCGGCGCTGGGGAGGGTTGAGGAGGGGTGCTCTTTGCAGGTAAATCAACGTCGCAAAAAGATTGAATTTCGAGCAGGCGCGCACTCAAAGCCCCGGGTGCGCTCCGCTTACCCGGGCTACAACGGCACAAACAAAAAGCCCCAACACCAAAGCGATGTCAGGGCCTGAATGTTCGAAGGGCTCTTCAAGTGATCTGTCAGTCGCAGCAGCCCCCTTGAGTAAAGGGGGCGCGCCGACAGGCGCGGGGATTTGGAGAAGAGGGGCACGGGGCCCAAAGTTTGTTTCACAAACTTTGGGGTGAAGCCGCCGTAGGCGACTTCACTGCGCCTTGATCGCCATCGCCTGCAGTCCGCTGCCGTCGAGCTTGGACTTGGCCTCGGCCAGTTCGCTGGCGGTGCCGTACGGCCCCATGCGCACGCGGTACACGGTGTTGCCGTTGATCTGCGCCGATTCCACGCGCGCGGCCAGGCCCATCATCGCCAGCTTGGCCTTGGTGGCTTCGGCCTCGCCGGAAGCGCCGAACGCGCCGGCCTGCAGGATGTAGCGCACGTTCTCGCTGGCTGCCGCAGGTGTGGCGGCGGCCGGTGCCGGGGTTGCCGCGGCCGGCCGGGTAGCGGGCTGGGCGGAGGCGACCTGGGCCGGGCGGGCCGGCGGGGCTTCGGCTACCGGCGTCGGCTGGCGCGGTGCTTCGCTGACCGGTGCCGGCAGGGCGGCGGTGGCCGGCAGCGGGCGACCTTCCAGCGCGGCCTGCGCACGCTGCGCCTCGGTCGGCGGGGTGGCGCTGGCCGCTGCGGCGGCACGCGCAGCCGCGGCACGGCGCTGTTCCTCGGCCTTGGCACTGGCCGCCAGCTCGGCGTCGGACATCTGCACTTCGGTGCCTGGCAGCAGGTTGTAGAACTCGTACTGCGTGGCAGGCTTGTCTTCCGGCTTGGTGGCCGCCTGCGCGGCCGGCCGTGGCACATCCACGCCCGCATCGACGTCGGCATCGACGACCGGCGCCGGCTGCGCGTCCGGGTTGGGTTGCGGGCCTACCCGCAGGAAACCGTCGCCGTCCTTCTTGAACAGGTTCGGGGCCGCCAGGAACACCACGGCAGCGATCGCCGCGCCGGCGACCAGCCACACCCACCCGGGCGTGCCGTTGCCGCTGTTGCGTCGTGCCTGTGTCTTGCCGCGTCGTGCTGCCATTTCTACTGCGTCTCCTTGACTTACATCTTTTCGGGGGCGCTCACGCCCAAGATGCCCAGGCCATTGGCCAGCACCTGACGGGCCGCGCAGGCCAGCGTCAGCTTGGCGTTGCGCGAGGCCCCGTCGTCCACCAGCACCGGCGTCCCGTGATACCACGTGTGGAAAGCGTGCGCCAATTCACGCAGGTACTGCGCGACCTGGTGCGGTTCCAGCGCGGCGCCGGCGGCTTCCACCACTTCCGGGTAACGCGAGATTTCGTTCATCAGTTCCAGCGACAGCTCGTCGCCGAGCAGCGACAGCGCGGCCAGGCCGTCGGCCTGCTTGTAGTCCAGGCCCTTCTCCTGGGCCTGGCGCAGCAGCGAGCAGACGCGGGCATGCGCGTACTGCACGTAGAACACCGGGTTGTCGTTGCTCTGCTGGCGGGCCAGGTCGATGTCGAAGGTCAGCTGCGAGTCCGGCTTGCGCGCGATCAGGAACCAGCGCACCGCGTCGCTGCCCACTTCCTCGATCAGGTCGCGCAGCGTCAGGTAGCTGCCGGCACGCTTAGACAGCTTCACTTCCTCGCCGCCGCGCATCACCGTGACCATCTGGTGCAGCACGTACTCCGGCCAGCCCTGGGGGATGCCCAGGTCCAGCGCCTGCAGGCCGGCGCGCACGCGCGCCAGCGAGCCGTGGTGGTCGGCGCCCAACTCGGTGATGGCGCGCTCGTAGCCGCGCTGCCACTTGCTCAGGTGGTAGGCCACGTCCGGCAGGAAGTAGGTGAAGGTGCCGTCGGACTTGCGCATCACGCGGTCCTTGTCGTCACCGAAATCGGTGGAGCGCAGCCACAGCGCGCCGCCTTCCTCGTAGGTGTGGCCCGAGCTGATCAGCTGGTTGACGGTCTCGGCGACCTTGCCGTCCTTGTACAGCGAGCTTTCCAGGAAGTAGATGTCGAAATCCACCCCGAACGCGGCCAGGTCCAGATTCTGCTCGTTGCGCAGGTAGGCCACGGCGAAGCGGCGGATCGCCTCGATGTCCTCGGCGTCCTTGGCACCGACCACCTGGCTGCCTTCCAGCTCGACCGTCTGGCCGAGCAGGTAGGCCTTGGCCACGTCACCGATGTAGTCGCCGTTGTAGGCGTCGGCCGGCCACTGTGCGTCGCCCGGCTTGAAGCCGCGCGCGCGCGCCTGCACCGATTTGGCGAGGTTCTCGATCTGAACGCCGGCGTCGTTGTAGTAGAACTCGCGCTTGGCGTTCCAGCCGTTGGCTTCCAGCACGCGGGCGATGCAGTCGCCGATCGCGCCGGCGCGGCCGTGGCCGACGTGCAGCGGGCCGGTCGGGTTGGCCGAGACGTATTCCACGCCGACCGAGCGGCCGTTGCCGCTCAGGTTGCGGCCGTAGTCGGCGCCTTCCTTGAGCACGCTGACCACTTCGCGCTGGTAGGCCACCGGCGCGAGCTTGAAGTTGATGAAGCCCGGGCCGGCGATCTCGACCTTGGCGATGTCATCGCTGGCGGGCATGGCCTCGACCAGCGCCTGGGCCAGTGCGCGCGGGTTGCTGCGCGCGGCCTTGGCCAGCAGCATCGCGGCATTGGTGGCGAAGTCGCCGTGTTCGCGGGTCTTGGGTCGCTCGACCACGAATTCCGGCGGCAGGGTGTCGGCAGGCAAGGTGCCGTTGGCGCGCAAGGCTTCGATGCCTTGGCCGATGAGGGCGCGGAGTTGGGGTTTCACGTGGACTATCTGCTTGAAGCGCGGAACTGACCATTTTACCCGACCTGTGGGTCAACCGCCCCCGGATCGCCGCAGGTGGGGGTCAGGATTGTCAAAACCGCGTTGACGGGCTTCACATCCAGCCACGCGCGGCCAATGACACCGGCGGGCCGTCACCGACCACGAAATGGTCCAGCAGGCGCACCTCCACCAGCGCCAGCGCCTGTCGCAGGCACCGGGTGAGGGCGCGGTCGGCCGCCGAGGGCTCGGGGTCGCCGGAGGGGTGGTTGTGGCCGACGATCACCGCCGCGGCGTTGTGGGCCAGGGCCCGCCGGACCAGCTCGCGCGGATGGACCTGGGCGCTGTCGAGGGTGCCGCTGAACAGCTCCTCGAAGGCCAGCGCCCGGTGCCGGGTGTCCAGGAACAATGCGGCAAACACCTCCTGCGTATGGTGGCGCAGGCGCTGGGCGAAGTAGCGGCCGGCCGCGTCGGGGTCGCTGAGCAGCGTGCCGCGCTCCAGCGCCGTGGCCAGGTGGCGGCGGCCCAGTTCCAGCGCGGCATTCAGCTTGCAGGCGCGGGCCGGGCCAAGCCCGCGCAGGCGTGCCAGCGCGGCCGGTTCACGGTCCAGCAGGGCCCGCAGCGAGCCCTGCGCCTGCAGCAGTTCGCGCGCGGTCTGCACCGCATCACGGCCAGGCAACCCGGAGCCCAGGAAAATGGCCAGCAGTTCGGCATCGGACAGCGCGCCGGCACCGCGTGCCAGCAGCTTCTCGCGGGGGCGTTCGGTGCGTGGCCAGTCACGAATGTGCATGCCGGCAGGTTGGGTGTTGATGAGCAAAAGGTGGATCGGCCCGGAGATACCCTTCGGTTAAGCTAATCGTTCTTGTGCAGCTAGGAATTTCCACTCGTGACCAGCGTTTCCCCGAGTACCCCGGCGTCCTTGCGGCCGCTGGAAGGACAGAAGCTGCTGTTGTGCGTCGGTGGCGGCATCGCCGCCTACAAATCATTGGAACTGGTGCGCCGCCTGCGTGACGCCGGGGCCACCGTGCAGGTGGCCATGACCGCCGGGGCGCAGCAGTTCGTCACCCCGCTGAGTTTCCAGGCGTTGTCCGGCCATCCCACCCGCACCACGCTGTGGGACAGCGCGGCCGAGCAGGCCATGGGCCATATCGAACTGGCGCGCTGGGCCGACCGCATCGTGATCGCGCCGGCCACCGCCGACCTGCTGGCGCGGCTGGCGCATGGCAACGCCGATGACCTGGTGACCACGCTGTGCCTGGCCACCACCGCGCCGCTGACGGTCTGCCCGGCGATGAACCACCGCATGTGGCTGCACCCGGCCACGCAGGCCAACATCAGCCTGCTGCGCGCGCGCGGCGTGCAGGTGATCGGTCCGGAAGACGGCCCGCTCGCCGAGGGCGAATCCGGACCGGGCCGCCTGAGCGAGGCGCAGGCCATCGTCAGCGCGCTGGCGGCCAACCTGGCCGCACCGGCGGCGGCCGTGCCCGGCCGCCTGAACGGGACCCGGGTGCTGATCAGCGCCGGCCCGACCTATGAAGACCTGGACCCGGTGCGCTATGTCGGCAACCGCTCCAGCGGCAAGATGGGCTATGCGCTGGCCGCCGCGGCCGCCCGCCAGGGCGCGCAGGTGGTGCTGGTCAGTGGCCCGGTGCAGTTGCCCACGCCGGCCGGCGTGGAGCGCATCGACGTGCGTTCGGCCGCGCAGATGCGCGAGGAGGTGCTGTCGGCGTTGCCGGCGGATATCTACATCGGCGCCGCCGCGGTGGCCGACTACACCCCGCGCCAGGTGTCGCCGCAGAAACTGAAGAAGACCGCCGGCAGCCAGACCCTGGTGCTGGAGCTGGTCCGCACCGCCGACATCCTGGCCGAAGTGGCCGCGCAGGAGCAGGCGCTGAAGCTGGTGGTCGGGTTTGCCGCCGAAACCCACGACGTGGAGAAGTACGCCCGTGGCAAGCTGGCCGACAAGCACCTGGACCTGATCATCGCCAACCAGGTCGGCGTCGCCGGCGGTGGCTTCGAGAGTGACCAGAACGCGGCCACCGCCTACTGGAACGGTGGCCAGCGCGAGTTCCCCGGCACCGCCAAGACCCAACTGGCAGAACAACTGCTGGACCTGATCGCGGAGAGACTGGACGCATGAGCAACCCCAACGCATTGCAGCCCCTGCAGGTAAAGCTGCTGGACCCCCGTTTCGGCGATGCATGGCCGTTGCCGGCCTACGCCACCGAAGCCAGCGCCGGCATGGACCTGCGCGCGGCCATCGAGGCGCCGCTGGCGCTGGCACCGGGTGACGCGGCGCTGCTGCCCAGCGGCATCGCCATCCACATCGCCGACCCGGGCCTGTGCGCGGTGGTGCTGCCGCGCTCCGGGCTGGGCCACCGCCACGGCATCGTGCTGGGCAACGGTACCGGGCTGATTGATGCCGACTACCAGGGCCCGCTGCTGATCAGCGTGTGGAACCGCGGCCGCGAAGCCTTCACCATCGAGCCCGGCGACCGCATCGCGCAGCTGGTGGTGATGCCGATTGCACGCGTGAGCCTGCAGGTAGTGGATACTTTCATCGACAGCGCACGTGGAGCGGGTGGATTCGGCCACACCGGGGTGCGCTGACAGGGGAAAACACGATGAGCCAAGGGAAAGAAGGGCGCCCGCGCATCGCGCTGGGCCGTTCAACACCGCTGCTTGCGGTGCTGGTGCTGCTGTTGGCCGGCCTGTTCGGCTGGAGCGCGGTGAACCAGTGGCTGCAATCCGATACCGGCACGGCGCTGGAGCAGTCGCGTGACCAGGCGGTGGCGGGCGTACAGAAGGCGCTGGACGGGCAGACACGGCAGTTCGCCAGCCAGCTGCAGCTGGAACCGGTGAAGGCTGCCCTGGCCGGCGGCGACGCCCAGGCCAGCGCGCTGGCCATCCGCGACAAGTGGAACGGCGTCGAAGACGCCGTGGTGCTGGATTCGACCCTGATGGAGGCCTACGCCGATCCGGCCGCCTTCGGCTATGCACGGCTGTCGCTGCTGGAACTGGCCCTGGCCGAAGGCAAGCCGGTGGCGCGCGTGGTGCGCGACGGCGGTGCGCCGCGGTTGGGCCTGGCCGCACCGGTGCGGCTGGGCGAGCGCGAGGCGGTGGTGTACATCCGCCAGCCGTTGAACCGCCTGACCTCGGTCTTCGACACGATCGACGCGCCGGGCAGTGCCTTCCTCGGCCTGCGCCAGGGCGGCTTCACCATCGTCGCCAAGGGCAACACCGGGCTGGGTGGTGGTGCCGATGCACTGGCCCGCCCGGTGGGCGAGACCGGCCTGCGCGTGGTGGCCGAACTGCCGGACATCGGTGAAGGCCCGATGGGGCTGGGCATGGTCGCCTGCGCGGTGGTGGCGGTGCTGCTGCTGGCGCTGGCCGTGCTGATGCTGGTGGGGCGCAAGCGCCTGAAGCTGCCGGCCCTGCGCCGCACCACCGAAGTGGTCGACGACAACACGATGACCCTGCAGCAGGCGCTGGAGCAGGAACCCCTGCCGGTGGCCGCAGCCACCTCCGCGCGCGCCGCCGGCGAGGACGCGCCGGCGCGTCCGGAACCGGGCGCCGAGGCGGTGGTGCCGGGCATCTTCCGTGCCTACGACATCCGTGGCGTGGTCGGCACCGAGCTGACCGGCAACGTCGCCACCCTGATCGGCCAGGCCATC
This sequence comes from Stenotrophomonas sp. ATCM1_4, assembly GCF_004348115.1. GTDB lineage: Bacteria > Pseudomonadota > Gammaproteobacteria > Xanthomonadales > Xanthomonadaceae > Stenotrophomonas > Stenotrophomonas capsici. Next base: position 455,703 of record NZ_QPFB01000001.1, read on the forward strand.
GGCAGCGAGATGCAGGCCCAGGGCCTGCGTGAGGTGGTGGTGGGCCGCGATGGCCGCCTGTCCGGGCCGGAGCTGGCCGATGGCCTGATCGAGGGCCTGCGCCGCGCCGGCTGCGATGTCATCGACATCGGCATGGCACCGACGCCGGTGGTCTACTTCGCCAGCTACCACCTGCGCGCGGGCAGCTGCGTGGCGGTGACCGGCAGCCACAACCCGCCGGACTACAACGGCTTCAAGATCGTCATCGGCGGGGAAACCCTGTCCGGTGACGCGATCACCGCGCTGTACACGCGCATCCAGGAAGGCCAGCTCAAGCGTGCCGATGTGCCGGGCAACCTATCCGAGCGCGAGGTCATCAACGATTACGTGCAGCGCATCGCCGATGACGTGCAGCTGGACCGCCCGCTCAAGGTGGTGGCCGACGCCGGCAACGGCGTGGCCGGCGCGGTCGCCCCGCAGCTGCTGGAGGCCATTGGTGCCGAGGTCATCCCGTTGTACTGCGACGTGGATAGCACCTTCCCCAACCACCACCCCGATCCGAGCGACCCGCACAACCTCGAGGACCTGGTGCAGATGGTCAAGCGTTTCGACGCGGACCTCGGCGTAGCCTTCGACGGCGACGGCGACCGCCTGGGCGTGGTCACCCGCGAAGGCAAGGTGATCTTCGCCGACCGCCTGCTGATGCTGTTCGCCGCCGACGTGCTGATGCGCAACCCCGGCGCGATGGTGCTGTACGACGTCAAGTGCACCGGCAAGCTGGCCGACTGCATCCTGCGCAACGGCGGCAGCCCGATGATGTGGAAGACCGGGCATTCGCTGATGAAGGCGAAGATGCGGCAGACCGATGCCGAGCTGGCCGGCGAGATGAGCGGCCACTTCTTCTTCAAGGAGCGCTGGTACGGTTTTGATGACGGCCTGTACTCGGCCGCGCGCCTGCTGGAGATCCTGGCCCAGCGCGAGGAATCGCCGGAGGAGGTGTTCGCCGAGCTGCCGGATGCGATCTCCACCCCGGAGCTGAAGGTGCCGGTGGAAGAGGGCACCCAGCATGCGCAGGTGGCGCTGTTCGTCGCTGCCGCGCAGTTGGAGGAATCCCCGTTCGCCGGTGCGCGGTTGTCCACCATCGACGGCCTGCGTGCCGACTTCAACGATGGCTGGGGCCTGGTGCGTGCTTCCAACACCACGCCGGTGCTGGTGCTGCGCTTCGAAGGCGACAGCGAGGCGGCGCTGGAGCGGATCAAGGGCGTGTTCCGCACGCAGTTGCAGCAGATCCTGCCGGAAGGCACCGAACTGGGCTTCTGACCGGACTGGTGTGTCGCCACGAAGGCCGTCCGCGCGCTGTGCGGGCGGCCTTCGCGTTTGCAGGAGCGCCCGAGGGCGCTCCTGCCGGCGGCGGCTCACGCGCCGCCGAAGCGCAGGCCCACGCCCGGTTCGGTGAACAGGTAACGCGACTGCAACGCCGAGTCGCCCAGCTTGTGGCGCAGGCGGCCGACCAGAATGCGCAGGTAATGCGTGTCGTGCTTGTGAGTCGGGCCCCAGATTTCCTGCAGGATCTGCGGCTGCGTCACCACCCGCCCGCTGTTGCGCAACAGCAGCGCCAGCAGCGCGTACTCCTTGCGCGTCAACGCCACCGCTTCGCCGTCGATGCGCACCTCGCGGCGCGCCAGGTCGATGTGCAGGTGGCCATCGTCGAACACCGGCACCTGGCCTTCGCTGTCGGTGCTGCGGCTGCGCAGCAGGGCGCGCACGCGCGCCATCAGCTCCTGCGTGCCGAACGGCTTGGTGACGTAGTCGTTGGCACCGTTGTCCAGCGCCCGTACCTTCTCGGCCTCGCCGGCGCGCACGCTGAGCATGATCACCGGCACCTGGCTCCACTGCCGCAGTTCGGCCAGCACGTCGTGGCCCTCCATGTCGGGCAGGCCGATGTCCAGCACCACCAGGTCGGCGCCTTCGTTGGTCAGTTGCTGCAGGCCCTCGCTGCCGGTGGCGGCCTGGCTGACCGCGTAGCCCTGGGCGCGCAGCGAGATGTCGAGGAAGCGGCGGATCTGCACTTCATCGTCGATCACCAGCACGCGTGCCGGCGGAATGGCGGGAGCTTCAGCCATTGTCGGGCGCGGGGTCCGGTTGCGGGGTGAGCAGGGGCAGGGTCATGCGCACCAGCGTACCGCGTCCGTCGCGCCCCGGCAGCGCCTCGACCTGGCCGCCATGCGCGCCGATCATGCCCTGGCAGATGGTCAGGCCCAGGCCGGTGCCCTGGCGGCCGCGGTCACCGCGTTCCACGCTGTAGAACATGTCGAAGATGCGCGTGCGCTCGGCATCGGGGATGCCCGGGCCTTCGTCGATCACCTCGATGCGCAGCGTGCTGTCCTGCTGGCGTGCACGCACCTGCACGGGAACGCCGGGCGGGGAGAACTTGGCGGCGTTCTCCATCACGTTGAACACCGCCTGCTCGACCAGCGCCGGATGCACCCAGATCGGTGCAAGGTCGGCCGGGATATCCAGGCTGAGCCGCACCTCGGGCTGGTAGCGCTGCAGGCGCCGCGCCGCCGAGCCGATCAGTTCGTCCACGCCGATCCAGTCGCGGTTGAGCTTCAGCCCGTCGTGGCCGAGCCGGGTCATGTCCAGCAGGTTCTGGATGTAGCGGTCCAGGCGCTCGCCCTCGACCACGATGGTGTCGAGCAACGCACGGCGATCGACCGCATCCATGGCCTCGGCGTAGTTGGACAGGCTGTCGGCCGAACCGATCATGGCCGCCAGCGGCGAGCGCAGGTCGTGCGACACCGAGGACAGCAGCGCCGAGCGCAGGCGTTCGGTCTCGTTGTGCAGGTGGGCGGTTTCCAGCTCGGTGACCAGTTGGGTGCGCAGCGCGGCCTGGGCGATGTCGTCGGCCATGGCCTCGGCCAGCTGCCGTTGTTCCGGTGCCAGGCGTGGGTGCTGCCGGCCGAACTGCAGGCCGGCCACGCCGATGGCCCGGCCTTCGCCGTCGAGCAGCGGCAGGAACCACCAGTCGGCGCCGGCCAGCGTGTCGGTGCAGCGGCCGGCCGGCTGGCCATGCCGCAGCGCCCAGTCGGCCGCGGCCAGGTCGGTGTCGCCGGGCGCGGCGCTGCCGCTGGTGCTGGTATCGCCAGCCAACCGCACCCAGGCCGGCGCATCCAGCGCCTGTTCCAGCGCAGCGCGCCCGGCGTGCGCGACCTGCGCGTTGTCGGCGGCACCGGCCAGCTGCCGGCCCAGCGCCTGGCGCAGCGTGGCGTGGCGGTTGGCCGCGCGCAGCGCCACCACCTGCATGCGCAGCCGCGAGGCCAGGCGGCCGGCGACCAGCGCCGCGGCCAGGAACAGGAACACGGTGATCACGCCCTGGCGTGCACTGATGGCGAAGGTGAAGCGCGGGGCGATGAAGAAGAAGTTGTAGGCTAGGAAGCACAGCGTCGCGGCCAGTACCGCCGCGCTCATGCGCGTGCGTGCGGCGACCAGCACCACCGCGACGATGAACACCATCGCCAGGTCGCTCAGGCCGATCCAGCGTTCGCCCAGCCACGCCGCGATGCAGGCCACGGCAGTGGCCAGCACCGCCAGCCCGGCGTCCTTGGCCCAGCTTCCGGTATCCAGCGACAGCCCCACCCGGCGTGCGCGGGCGCGGGCCTGCGGGGTGCTGATGATGGTGATCTCGTAATGCGCGCCGCGTTGGATCAGCTGTTGGGTCAGGGTCTGGTTGAACAGCCGCGCCAGCGGTCGTTCGCGGGTGCGGCCCAGCACCAGCGAGGACACCGCGTTGTGCGCGGCGTAGTCAAGCAGCGCGTCGGCGATGCCGGGCCCGTGCAGCAGTTCGGCTTCACCGCCAAGGCGGCGCGCCAGCGCGAAGGCGGCATCGATCTCGCGGCCGGTGGCTTCGTCCTGGCGCCGGTGCTGCACGGTCACCACCGTCCACGGCGCATCGCGGCGCTCGGCGATGCGCCGCGCGACGCGCACCAGGTATTCGCTCTGGCCGCCGCCGTCGATGGCCACCAGCACCCGTCGCCGCAGCGGCAGGTTGCCTTCGCCACGCGCGGCGCGGGTCTCGCGCAGGCTGCTGTCCACGCGGTCGGCGGCCTCCTGCATCGCCAGTTCGCGCAGCGCGGTGAGGTTGGCCGGCGAGAAGAACGCCTGCAGTGCCTGCGCGGCCTGTTCGGGCACGTAGACCTTGCCCTGCTGCAGGCGCTCGATCAGCTCGCGCGGCGGCAGGTCGACCAGCACGATGTCGTGCAGGCGGTCGAACACCCCGTCGGGCACGGTTTCGCTGACGCGCACGCCGGTGATGCGCATCACCACGTCGTTGAGGCTTTCCAGGTGCTGGATGTTGAGGGTGGTCCAGACGTCGATGCCGGCGTCGAGCAGCTCCATCACATCCTGCCAGCGCCGCTCGTGGCGGCTGCCGGGGGCGTTGCGGTGGGCCAGCTCGTCGACCAGCACCAGCGCCGGGTGCCGGGCGAGCACCGCGTCCAGGTCCATCTCCTGCAACCGATGGCCGTGGTAGTCCACCTGTTGCAGCGGAATGATCGGCAGGCCGTCCAGCAGCGCGGCGGTATCGCCGCGGCCGTGCGTCTCGACCAGCCCCACGGCCACGTCGACGCCGCGCCGCAGTTGTTCCTGGGCGCGGGTGAGCATGCGGAAGGTCTTGCCGACGCCGGGGGCGGCGCCGAGGAAGACCGTCAGCTTGCCGCCGGCATCGCGTTGCAGGCCTTCCACCAGTGCGTCGGCCTGGCGGCTGCGGGTGTCGTTCATGGCCGCGATTGTGCGCCGTTGCCGGTCGCGCATGCATCACGGGGCATGCATGGCCTCGTCCAGCCTGCGGTTGAGCGCGACCACGTTGATCCGTGGTTGGCCAAACACGCCCCATTGACGGCCCTGCACCTGCGCCTCCACCACTGCCTGCACGCGTTCGACCGGCCAGCCGCGTGCCCGTGCGACGCGGGCCACCTGCACCTGCACGGCGGCCGGCGACAGCTCCGGGTCCAGGCCGCTGCCGGACTGGGTGGCCAGTTCACCCGGCACCTTCGCCGGGTCGATGTTCTCGCGGGTCGCGATGGCGGCGGTGGCATCCGCCACGCGTTTGGCCAGGTCCGGGTTGCTGCGCGCCAGGTTGCTGCCGGCAGCGGCCATCGGATCGTAGTTGGCCGCCGATGGACGTGCCTGGAAGTAGCCATCGCCCTTGAACGGCTGCGCGACCAGCAACGAAGCGCGCACCGTGCCATCGCCATCACGCAGCAGGCTGCCATCGGCCTGGGCGGGGAACAGCACGCCGGCGATGCCGGTGGCGACGATGGCATAGACCAGCCCGGTGCCGATCAGGCCGAACAGCGACAGGCCGATGGCCGGGCGCCAGAGGAGAGTGGAAGTCGTGGGTTTCATGCGCCGAACACCATGGCAAGAAGAAGGTCGATGGCCTTGATGGCCGCAAAGGGAAGCAGCACGCCGCCCAGCCCGTATACCAGCATGTTCCGGCGCAGCAGCGCGGTGGCGGTGGCCGGGCGGAAGCGCACCCCGCGCAGCGCCAGCGGGATCAACGCCGGGATCACCAGCGCGTTGAAGATCAGCGCGGCCAGCACCGCGTTGCGCGGGCTGGACAGCTGCATCACGTCCAGCGCGTGCATCGAGGGAATGGCGGCCACGAACAGCGCCGGCAGGATCGCGAAGTACTTGGACACGTCGTTGGCCAGCGAGAAGGTGGTCAGCGCGCCGCGCGTGATCAGCTGCTGCTTGCCCACTTCCACCACCGCCAGCAGCTTGGCCGGGTCCGAGTCCAGGTCGACCATGTTGCCGGCCTCCTTGGCCGCCTGCGTGCCGGAGTTCATCGCCAGGCCGATGTCGGCCTGCGCCAGTGCCGGCGCATCGTTGGTGCCGTCGCCGACCATCGCCACCAGCCGGCCGCCGGCCTGCTCGCTGCGGATGCGCGCCAGCTTGTCCTCGGGCCGGGCCTGGGCGATGTAGTCGTCCACGCCGGCCTCGGCGGCGATGGCCGCGGCGGTCAGCGGGTTGTCGCCGGTGATCATCACCGTGCGGATGCCCATCGCGCGCAGCTGCGCGAACTTCTCGCGCATGCCGTGCTTGACCACGTCGGCCAGCTCCACCACGCCGAGCACATGCCGGCCTTCGCTGACCACCAGCGGCGTGGCGCCGCCGCGCGCGACCTGGTCCACGCGCGCCTGCAGCTCGTTGGGCACGTTGCCGCCCAACGCGAGGACATGCGCGGTGATCGCGTCAGCCGCGCCCTTGCGGATGCTGCGGCCGCCGGCCAGGTCCACGCCGGACATGCGGGTCTGCGCGGAGAAGGCCAGGTAGTCGGCCGTCTCCGGTTCAGCGGTGGCGCAGCCCTGCTCGCGCGCCAACCGCACGATGGACTTGCCTTCCGGGGTCGGGTCGGCCAGCGAGGACAGCAGCGCCGCCTCGCGCAGCTGGTCGCCGTTGATGCCGGCCAGCGCGTGGAAGGCCGATGCCTGGCGGTCGCCGTAGGTGATGGTGCCGGTTTTGTCGAGCAGCAGCACGTCCACGTCGCCGGCCACCTCCACCGCCTTGCCGGACTTGGCCAGCACGTTGGCCTGCAACGCGCGGTTCATGCCGGCGATGCCGATGGCCGGCAGCAGGCCGCCGATGGTGGTCGGGATCAGGCACACCAGCAATGCAATCAGCAGCAGCGGGTCCAGCGTCACGCCAACGAAACCGGCGATGGCCGGCAACGTCGCCACCACCACCAGGAAGGTCAGCGACATCGCCGCCAGCAGCAGCGTCAGGGCGATCTCGTTGGGCGTCTTCTGGCGGTTGGCGCCTTCCACCAGCGCGATCATGCGGTCCAGGAAGCTGTGGCCGGGCTCGGCGGTGACGCGCACCACGATCTCGTCGGACAGCACCTTGGTGCCACCGATCACGCCGGAACGGTCGGTGTTGGCCTCGCGCAGCACCGGGGCCGATTCGCCGGTGACGGCGGCCTCGTTGATGGTGGCCAGGCCGCGCACGATCTCGCCATCGGCCGGCACGAACTCGCCGGCGCTGATGATCACCAGGTCACCCGGGCGCAGTTCGGCGGCAGCGACCTTGTCCTCGCCTGCACCGGCCAGCGCGGTGGCCAGGCGGCGCGCGACCAGGTCCTGGCGTGCGCGCCGCAGCGACGCGGCCTGGCCCCGGCCACGCGCCTCGGCGACGGCTTCGGCGAAATTGCCGAACAGCACCGTCACCAGCAGGATCGCGGTGACGGCCAGGCCAAAGCCCAGCGGTGCATTGCCGCTGAGGGTGAGCAGCAAGGCCAGCAGCGTGCCGGCCATGACGATGGCCATCACCGGGTTGTGCAGCAGGTGGGCCGGGGCGAGCTTGCGCACCGATTCCAGCAGTGCCCGCCGCCAGCCGGCGGCATCGAGCAGGGCGGGGCGGCGTACGCCGGCATGTGGAACAGAAGCATTCATGGGGATCAGGCTCCCTGCAGTGCCAGGCTCAGGTGGTCGGCCACCGGGCCGAGGACCAATGCCGGCATGAACTGCAGCACGGTGAGGATGACGATCACGCAGACCAGGGTCAGCGCGAAGGTCGGGGTTTCGATCTGCAGGCTGCCCGCGCTCTGCGGGGCCTGCCGCTTGGCCGCCAGTTGGCAGGCGATGACCAGCGGAATGATCAGCACGGGGAAACGGCCCAGGGCCAGCACCAGCGCGCAGCTCAGGTTCCACCACAGGGTGTTGTCGGCCAGCCCCTCAAACCCCGAGCCGTTGTTGGCATAGGCGGAGGTGAACTCATAGAACACCTGGCTGATGCCGTGGAAGCCGGGGTTGGAGGTGCCGGCCAGGCCGGGCAGGGCCAGCGTCAGTGCGGTCAGGCCGAGCAGGGTGATCGGCTGCAACAGCACAAGCACCGCCAGCAGTCGCACCTGCGGGGTTTCCAGCTTGCGGCCGAACAGTTCCGGCGTACGCCCGGTCATCAGCCCGGCCAGGAACACCGCCATCAGGATGTAGACCAGGAACTGCTGCAACCCGCAGCCAATGCCGCCCCAGATCGCGCTGACCAGCATGTTGACCAGCGATACCAGGCCGGTCAGGGGGCTCATCGAGTCCTGCATGCCGTTGACCGAGCCGTTCTGCACCTGGGTGGTGAGCGTGGCCCACAGCGCGGTGCCATCCGCGCCGAAGCGGGTTTCCTTGCCCTCCATCAGCAGTGCGCTGGCGGCGGTGGCGCTGTGGCCCTCGGACCACAGGCTGGCGAAGGTGGACAGCAGCGACATGCCGAGCATGCAGCCGAACACCAGTGCCGCGAACTTCCAGCGCCCGGTGAAACGGCCGATCATGAAGATGATCGCGATCGGGATCAGCACAATGCCGACCAGTTCCAGTGCATTGGACAGCGGCGTCGGGTTCTCCAGCGGCACGCTGCTGTTGGGGCCGTACCAGCCGCCCCCGTTGGCACCCAACTGCTTGGCCGCCACCATCGCGGCCACCGGGCCCAGCGGGATCTTCTGCGTCGCCATGCCGGCGCTGGCATCGATCGGCGTGGCCTGCGGGCCCGCGGCCAGGGTGGACGGCACGCCCTGCCAGGTCAGCAGCAGCGCCCACAGCAGGCACAGCGGCAACAGGAAGCGCAGGCACAGGCGCACCACGTCGGCGTAGTAATTGCCGACGGTGACGCGTACCGGCGTATGGGTGTCGGCGGTGGTGGCCGCCGGTGCCTTGGCGAACAACGCACGCAGCGTGGCCACCGCCAGCGCCAGGCCCATCATCGGCGTGATCACCTGCAGGCCGGTGATGCCGGTCATCTGCGACAGGTAGGACAGCTGTGCCTGGCCGCTGTAGTGCTGCTGGTTGGTGTTGGTCAGGAACGACACCATCGTGTGCAGCGCGGTGTCCCAGCGCAGGTTGGGGATGTTGTCCGGGTTGAACGGCAGCCAGGCCTGGGTCATGAACACCGCCTGGGTCAGCACGGCCAGCACCAGGTTGCTGATCAGGAAGGCGAGCACGTAGCCACGCCAGGACATGGAATGGGCCGGGTCCACGCCGAGCACGCGGTACAGCGGCTTCTCGATCCAGTGGAACAGGATGTCGATGCGCATGGGCGTGCCGCGCATCAGCCGCGCCAGGTACAGCCCCAACGGCCAGGCCAGCGCGATGCCGGCCAACAGGATGACAAGGGTTTCGGTCATGGCGCGGTCCTCAGAACGACTCGGGTCGCAGGACCGCGTACAGCAGGTAGGCGGCGGCGATCAGCACCACCACGCCGCACAACAGGGAAAGCCAGCCGGGCATGGAACACCTCGGTAGGGGCACCGGATGGCCGATGCCCGTTGATGGAAGGGCAGGGCACCGGCCTTGGATACGCCGATCACCCCGTTCAAGGCCGGCATCGTCCTCCCGCAGGGCGTAAACGTTCGACGCCGACGGGCAGGGATTGGCGTAAAAAGCACATAAAAAGTGGGGGAACGCCGCATGGTCCGGCACGGCGCGCGATGCGGTCACCGCGCCCCGCGCTCCGGCCGGGTGCGATGCACCCCATCGAGGGGAGCGGGGGGCTTCAACCGGGCAAAAGAAAAGCGGCCCGAAGGCCGCTTGGGTTCACATGACTCAGGACGCGTCGGTCATCCCTGCGCCGGTGCCGGGGCGGCGGCCGGTGCCGGCGGCGCGTCGGCCGGCGCGGTGATGCCCTTGAGCTCACGGTAGCGGGCCAGGGTCTGGGCAATCTCCACGTCCAGCGCCCTGCGCTGGGCCTCGAAGGCCCCCTGCAGGCGCAACTGGGCCAGCAGTTCGCCATGGCGCTGGCGGATGTCCTGGGCCTGCTTGTCGGCCACCTTCTGCCCGGCCAGTTCCTTGTTGCCGGCCGATGCCAGCTGCGCCGCCAGCGCTTCGCGCAGGCTGGTCACGTTGTAGGCCGCGGTCTTGATGTTGTTGTCGACGATGGCGACGCGCTCGTTGAATACGCGGCGCAACGCATCCTCGCTGCCATAGGTGGACAGCATCGCCTGCTCGGTGCGCTTGCGCGTTTCCACCGCGGCGGCGTCCACCTCCGCCTGGGCCCGCGCCAGTGCCGCATCGGCGCGTTCCTCGGCGGTGAGCGCACGCTGGACCTCGGCACTGCGGGTGCCGCTGCGTGCGTTGAATTCCTCGCGCGCGCTGTTGACCGCCTCGCTCGGCAGCGTGTCCGAGCAGATGCGTTCGCCCCCCTGGTTCCAGCAATACAGCTTCTTGCCGGCGTCGGCCGGCTTGTTCTGCGCGGACACCGGCAGCGCCAGCGCTGCCAGCAGCGCCAGTGCGGTGGTACCTGTCCGGGAAGGAATCAGCGTCATGGCAGCCCCCTGCGATCAGCCTGTCGGATTGCTCCCGTAGCGGGCACGGTAGGCCAGCAACGGTTCGCGATAGCCGACAAGTTCCGGGTTCCCGGAGGCGAATGCAAGCAGGTCGGCCAGGTTGGCCACCGCGATCACCGGAATGCCGGTTTCAGCGGCCACGGCCTGGGCGGCCGAGCGGCGGTCTTCTTCCGAGGCGATCTCCTGGCGGTCCAGGGCCACCACGATGCCGGCCGGGATGCCGTTGGCCTCGCGGATGATGGCCAGCGCCTCGCGGATGGCGGTGCCGGCGGTGATCACGTCATCGACGATCAGGATGCGGCGGCCGGCCATGTCGGCGCCGATCAGGCTGCCGCCCTCGCCGTGGTCCTTGGCCTCCTTGCGGTTGAAGGTCAGCGGCAGGTCGCGGCCGCGGTGGGAGAACTCGCAGGCGATGGCGGTGGCCAGCGGGATACCCTTGTAGGCTGGCCCGAACAACTGGTCGTAGGCCACCCCGGACGCCTCGATGGCATCGGCATAGCAGTTGCCCAGCTGGGCCAGGGCCAGTCCGGTGTCGAAACGGCCGGCGTTGAAGAAGTACGGGCTGGAGCGGCCGGACTTGAGGGTGAACTGGCCAAAACGCAGGGCGTCGGCATTCAGCGCCAGCTGCAGGAAGCGGGAACGGTGGTTACTCATGAAAATCCACTTTCTAGTCGTCGTTTGAAGGGCACTAGGTTAATGCATGGCTACGGCGAATGCTGTTCCCGGCGGTATGCTGTGCCCATTCCCGGCCCATCAGTGGTTTTTCATGCGTATCACCAGCTTCAACGCCAACGGCATCCGCTCGGCCACCACCAAGGGCTTCAGCGAGTGGTTCCTGGGGCAGCAGTCCGACGTGCTCTGCATCCAAGAGACCAAGGCGCAGGAGTCGCAGCTGACCGACGCGCTGTTCCGCCCGGACGGCCACCACTGCTTCTACCGCGACGCCATCACCAAGAAGGGCTACAGCGGCGTGGCGATCTGGAGCCGGCGCGAACCGGACGAGGTGCGCACCGGGCTGGGCTGGGCGCCGTTCGATGACGAGGGCCGCTACATCGAGGCCCGCTTCGGCAACCTCAGCGTGGTTTCCTTCTATATCCCGTCCGGTTCGTCCGGCGAACTGCGCCAGGGCTTCAAGTTCGAGGTCATGGAGTGGCTGCGCCCGGTGCTGGACCAGTGGCTGGCCAGCGGCCGGGACTACGTGCTGTGCGGGGACTGGAACATCGTGCGCAGCGCGCTGGACATCAAGAACTGGAAGTCCAACCAGAAGAACTCCGGCTGCCTGCCCGAGGAGCGCGACTGGCTGAACGGCCTGTGCGCCGACCTGCCCGAGCACGCCGACCCGGCCACCGGCCGCGGCTGGGTGGACGCCTACCGCGCGCTGAACCCCACCGGCGAGGACTACACCTGGTGGAGCAACCGCGGCGCGGCCCGGGCCAACAATGTCGGTTGGCGCATCGACTACCAGTTCGTCACCCCGGGGCTGCGTGATCGCCTGCGCGGCTGCTCGATCTACACCGGTCAGCGATTCTCCGACCACGCCCCGTTCAGCGTGGACTACGAGCTGTGACCGAAGCGCTGGTGGAGGCCCCGCATCGCGGCCTGCCGCGGCTGCGCCGCCTGTTCGTGATCCTGCTGCTGGGCTTCGCCTCCGGCCTGCCACTGGCGCTGACCGGCGGCGCCATGCAGGCGTGGCTTACGGTGGAAGGCCTGGACCTGGTCACCCTGGGCTTCCTGTCCCTGATCGGCATCCCGTACACGTTCAAGTTCCTGTGGGCGCCGCTGATCGACCGCTTCGACCTGCCATTGCTCGGCCGCCGGCGCGGCTGGATCGTGCTGATGCTGTTCGCTCTGGCCGCGGCGCTGCTGGTGATGAGTTCACTCTCTCCCTCGCGGAACCTGGGCCTGTTCGCTTCCGTGGCGGTGGTGGTGGCCTGCCTGTCGGCCACCCTGGACGTGGTGATCGATGCCTACCGCACCGACCTGCTGCAGCCGGCCGAACGCGGCCTGGGCGGCTCGCTGACCGTCCTTGGCTATCGACTGGCCATGGTCCTGTCCGGTGGCATCACCCTGATCTGGGCCGAGCAGTGGCAGAGCTGGCCGCAGGTGTACCGGGTCATGGCGAGCCTGGCGGCCGTGGTCGGCGTGCTGGCGCTGGTGCTGATGCCGCCGCTGCCGGCGCGCTTCAAGGCTCCGGTCTCCAAGGCCAGCAGTGAAGTGTGGGGGTTCCTGGCGCTGGTGCTTGGCGTGGCGGCGGGGGCCTGGCTGGCACACCAGCTGCTGGTGCTGGTCGGGCTGGACCCGGACAGCAGCGACCGCTGGGTGCGGCTGGTGTTCGTCATCACCCAGATCGCCGCGGCGATGGTGCTGGGCCTGGGGGTCACCCGCTGGGTGCGCTTCGAAACCCTCAACGCCTCGCTGCGCAGCTATTTCGGCATGCGCGGTGCCGGCGCCTTCCTCGCGCTGGTGGTGCTGTACAAGGTCGGCGACGCCTTCGCGCTGAGTCTGTCCACGCCGTTCCTGCTCAAGGGCATGCACTTCAGCCAGGCCGAGGTGGGGCTGGCCAACAAGACCATCGGCCTGCTGATGACCATCGTCGGCGCCATCGTCGGCGGCTTCTTCCTGCTGCGCCTGCGCCTGTCCACGGCGGTGATCGCCTTCGGGGTGCTGCAGCTGGTCTCCAACCTGGGGTTCTACCTGCTGGCCCGCGAGGGCGCCGGCGCCTGGGGTACGGTGGAAGTGCCCGCTTTCAACCTGCTGATCGTGCACCTGGACACGCCCACGCCGATGGACGGCCTGCTGCTGTTCGCGCTGAGCCTGGACAACTTCGCCGGCGGCATGGGCACGGCGGCGTTCGTGGCGCTGCTCAGTGGCCTGTGCGGCACCCGCTTCTCGGCGACCCATTACGCGCTGTTGTCGGCCTTCGCCACGCTGGGGCGGGTGTTCGTCGGGCCGTTTGCCGGTGTCCTGGCCGATGCCTATGGCTGGCAGGTGTTCTTCCTGGTCTCGGTGGTGGTCGGCATGCCGGGCCTGCTGATGGCCTGGTGGCTGCGCCGCGAGGTGGATGCCACCACCCGGGTTGTCGAGGCCGGCTGAACCGCCGGCCGGTTCGTATTGAATCCCCCGGCCGCCTCGCTGATGATGCCGCCGGGGGATCCACCGGACCGTTGACGTGGTGGACATGGCCGAAGTGACCTTGCGGGATATCGACCCGCTGTTGTTTGAGCGCATCCGCCGCCTGGCGGTGGCGCGCGGCTGGACCCATGAGCAGACCTGCCTGATCCTGCTCGAACAGGGGCTGTTCTCCAGCGAGCACGAAGTCCGCAGCGGCTTCGAGAACCGCGAAGTCGACGTCCTCACCGAAGCCATCAAGGCCCTGCACGAACTGCCCGCCGGCGCCGACCTGTAGCCCACGGGCTGGCCAGCAGCGCTTTCCCCGCGCATTGGCGTGGATGCAATCCCCGCCCAGTCAAGCCGGCTCAGGCCGGATGGATCGCGCCCAGGATCCGCGGCCCACGGGCCCCGCTGACGCTGGGCAGGTTGCCCGGCAACCCCGCCAGCGTCTGCTGCGCCAGCCACGCAAAGCCCATCGCTTCCATGTAATCCGGGTCCAGCCCCTGTTCGGCGCTGGAGCCGATCACCACCCCCGGCAAGCGAGCCTGCAACCGGCGCAGCAACTGCGGGTTGCGCACACCGCCGCCGCAGACGAGCAGGCGCCGCACCTGCGGCAGGTGGGCCAGCAACGCGTCCGCCACGGTGGCCGCGGTCAGTTCCAGCAAGGTGGCCTGCACGTCGGCCGGTGCCAGTGGCCGGCCGTCGAAGCGCGCCTCCACCCAGGCCAGGTGGAACTGTTCGCGGCCGGTGCTTTTCGGCGGTGGCAGGGCAAACCACGGTTCGGCCAGCAGGCGCGCCAGCAGGCCTTCATCGACCTGGCCGCTGGCCGCGAACGCGCCATCGGCATCGAAGGCCTGCCCCAGGTGCCGTTGGCACCAACCATCGAGCAGCGCGTTGGCCGGTCCGGTGTCGAAGCCCCGCAGGCTGCCGTCGCGGGCGATCAGGCTCAGGTTGCCGATGCCCCCCAGGTTCAGCACGGCACGGTCCTCGTCGGTGCTGCCCAGCATGGCCAGGTGGAAGGCCGGCATCAGCGGTGCGCCGTGGCCACCGGCGGCCACGTCGCGGCGGCGGAAGTCGGCCACGGTGGTGATGCCGGTCAACTCCGCGATGCGGTTGGCATCGCCGATCTGCCAGGTGAACCCCGGCGCGGCCAGTGGCCGGTGGCGGATGGTCTGCCCATGCGAGCCGATCGCGCGCACCTGTCTGGCGTCCACGCCGGCACTGGCCAGCAACCGGTTGGCGGCCGCGGCGAACGCGATTCCCACCTGTGCATCCAGTTGCCCCAGCGTATCCAGCGAGGCCGGCTCATGGCCCTGGCCCAACGCGATCAGTGCCGCCCGCGTGTCCGCCTCCCAGTCATGGGTATGGCCTTGCACGAAATGGCACCCGCCTTCGGTCGGGAACTGCACCAACGCGGCATCGATGCCATCGGCACTGGTGCCGGACATCAGGCCAAGGAACAACGGCAGGCGGGGATCAATGGCGGTCATGGCAGAAGCCGGATGAAAACGGGCAGGGAAGCTTCAAGCCCCCTGCCCGTGGCGTCAACGCGCGGCGGTTGGATCAGCCGCGCTTGCCGGTCGGTGCCGCCGCGCTGGCGGTCTGCGTCGGCGCCGGCGTGGCGCTGCCGGCATCGGCGTAGATGGCTTCCTCCATGCCGCGGATCCGCGCCATGGCCGGCGCGGTCTGCGCACGGAACGCCGCCAGTTCAGCGCCCTTGAGCGGTTCCGGCGGCGGCATCGTCACCGACAGCGGGTTGCGGTGCTGGCCATTGACGCGGAATTCGTAGTGCAGGTGCGGGCCGGTGGCCAGGCCGGTCGAGCCGACGTAGCCGATCACCGCGCCCTGCGGCACGCGCGCCCCGGTGCGGTAGCTGCCCAGGCGCGACATATGGCCGTACAGCGTGGTGTAGCCGCGCCCGTGGTCCAGGATCACCACGTTGCCATAACCGCGCTGGGTGCCGGCGAACTGCACGCGGGCATCACCGGCGGCCATGATCGGGGTGCCGGTGCGCGCGGCATAGTCCACGCCCTTGTGCATGCGCATGGTGCCCAGCACCGGGTGTCGGCGCGCGCCGAAGTTGGAGCTCAACCGCGCGAACGGGATCGGCATGCGGATGAAGCTCTTCTTCAGCGGCCGCCCGTTGATGTCGTAGTACTCGAACTTGCCACCGCGCTCGAAGCGGAAGCCGGTGTAGGTCTTGCCCCCGGTGTTGAACGTGGCCGCCAGGATCTTGCTGGTGTCGATGCGCTCGCCTTCGCGCCAGGTCTCGTCCATCACCACGCTGAAGCGGTCGCCCGGCTGCAGGTCCTTGGAGAAGTCGATGTCGTACTTGAAGATCTCGTCGGTCATCGTGGCGATGGCCGAGGGCGAGAGCCCGGCGCGGCGCGCGGAGGCGTACAGCGAACTGGTGATCTCGCCGCTGGCGACCACCGTCCGGGTGCTCGTCGCCCGCTCGGTCACCTTCTCGCTGATCTGGTCATCGCGCAGGGAGAGTTCGACGCGGTGGCTGGCATCACGGTCAAACCGGAGGGTGCGCAGGCTGCCGTTCACCGGCAGGTCGAACGCCAGCTCGGTGCCGGGCTTGAGCCGGGTCAGCACCTCGCGGGTGCCGGGGTGTTCCAGCACGCGGTGCATCACCGTGGCCGGCACGCCGGCCGCTTCGAACAGGTCGCTCAGGGTCTGGCCACGCTGCACGCGCAGGATCTGCCAGCTGTCCCCGGGCGTTTCGCCCTGGCGTGCCAGCGCCAGCGGCGGCAAGGGCAGCGCCAACGAGGCATGCGAGGCGGGCAGGGGGTTGTCGATGGAATTGGAGAACCCCGGCACGATCGTCGCGGCGAGCGCGCCGATGGTCACGAACAGGCTGGCGTGGATCCAATGGCGCCGTGTCCAGCGTTCGTTGAACGCGGCGGGAAGATGATCCTTGAGCCTCCGATGCAGGGCCGTGTCGTGCAGGACGTTGCGTCTTTCCTGGATGCGCTGCTTGCGCGCATCGCCATGATCGGATTGTGCCATCGGTGGTTTCTCTGACCGGCCCGGAGCGCGGGCTCAAACGGGGGTAACATAGACACCTATCAATACCGCGTCAAACCATTGAGCCATATGGCTTTTCGATCTGCCGGCGTGGTTAACTTGCACTTAACACCATTCATGTTTTTAACGGCGAAGCCGGGAGTTTTAGCGTGTCCCCCATTGATGAAGCCCTTGCCCTGATCGGCCGCGGAGCCGATGAAATCCTCAAGTTGGATGAATTGCGCCAGCGCCTGGAGAGTGGTCGCCCGTTGCGCGTGAAGGCTGGCTTCGATCCCACCGCCCCGGACCTGCACCTGGGCCACACCGTGCTGCTCAACAAGCTGCGCCAGTTCCAGGACCTCGGCCACCAGGTCATTTTCCTGATCGGCGACTTCACCGGCATGATTGGCGATCCCTCCGGCAAGAGCCTGACCCGCAAGCCGCTCAGCAAGGAAGACGTGCTCGCCAACGCCCGCACCTATGAGGAGCAGGTGTTCAAGGTGCTGGACCGCGACAAGACCGAAGTCCGCTTCAACTCGGAGTGGTTCGGCAAGATGGGCGCGGCGGACATGATCCGCCTGGCCGGCCAGCACACCGTGGCGCGCATGCTCGAGCGCGACGACTTCGCCAAGCGCTATGCCGCCCAGCAATCCATCGCCATCCATGAATTCCTCTACCCGCTGGTGCAGGGTTACGACTCGGTGGCACTGGAGGCGGACGTCGAACTCGGCGGCACCGACCAGAAGTTCAACCTGCTGATGGGCCGTGGCCTGCAGGAGCATTACGGGCAGAAACCGCAGATCGTGCTGACCATGCCGCTGCTGGAAGGCTTGGACGGCGTCAACAAGATGTCCAAGTCGCTGGGCAATTACATCGGCATCAGCGAACCGGCCATCGACATCGTCACCAAGACCATGAAGGTGGACGACACCTTGATGTGGCGCTGGATCGACCTGCTCAGCTTCGACATCTCCATTGCCGAAGCCCAGCAGCTGCGTGCCGACGTTGAAGCCGGCACGATCAACCCGCGCGAGATCAAGCTGCGTCTGGCGCGCGAACTGGCCACCCGCTTCCACGATGCCGCCGCCGCCGAGCAGGCCATTGCCGGTTGGAACGCGGCGGTGACCGGGCAGGGCGACATCACCCAGCTGCCGCTGCAGGAAGTCACCGTGCCGGCCGAAGGCCTGCGTATCGGCGCCTTGTTGACCGCCGCGGGCCTGACCCCCAGCAACTCCGAAGCCTCGCGCAAGCTCAAGGAACGTGCGGTCAAGGTCGATGGCGAAGTGATCGAAGACGCACAGACCGTCCTGCAGCCGGGCTTCGAAGGCCTGCTGCAGGTGGGCAAGCGCACCTTCGCCCGCGTCCTGCTGGTCGCCGGCTGAGCCCGAACCCAGCACGCCAGGGATCTCCGGGCTCGTGATCTCCCGGCTCGCGGCAGAAAGGCCCCTCTCCCGCAAGCGGGAGAGGGGTTGGGGTGAGGGGAAGGTCGTAGCGCTCCTTATATGTGTAGGGGGAGCAGGCACTGCCTCACCGCCTTGGGCGGCCTCAAAACAGGCCGCCCAAACAAAAGTAAGAAAAAGCCTCCACACCCCCTTCACAAAGCCGCAGAAGAAGCACATACTTTCCCTCCCCCGACGCAGGGGCCTCGCAAGAGGCGCAGCGCAGGGAAAGTAAGAAGTCACCGCCTCGCAAAAAGGTGTTGACGGAAACGAAAAGCCTGCTAAAGTAGGCGGCTCGCTTCAACGAGAT
>NZ_QPFB01000001.1:473977-1372008 GCF_004348115.1 Stenotrophomonas sp. ATCM1_4
CTAGTGCGTCTACCAATTCCGCCACCTGGGCATTTCAGGCCGGCGATTTTGGCCGGGGTGACAGGCTTTGTCAACGTTTTTTCACATCCGCCGCGCTTGACGGCGTACGCACTGTATCCACGGCGCAGCAGGTACCATGTAGGGCGATGAAAAACAAAAAGACCACTGGGGCCGGCAAGGCCCACAAGTCCGCCTCCGGCAGCACGCCGGGCAAGGCGCCGGGCAAGGCCCGCAAATCCACCAAGCTGCCGGCCTGGATGCCGGACAGCATGACCGCCCCGGCCAAGCCCGGCCGCGGCAAGAAGACGCCGGACAACGCCTCGCCACAGAGTTTCGTGCGCGGCCGCCGCAAGGCAGGCCCGGCCCCGGCCTTCGATGACCCCTACGCCGCACGCGAGGCCGAGCGCTACGCCCAGCCCATCGCCAGCCGCGAGGCGATCCTGCAGTTGCTGGAGCGCTGCGAGGGGCCGCAGAACGCCGAGGAGATCGGCGCGCAGCTGGGCCTGACCGAACCGGACCGCGCCGATGCGTTGGCCAAGCGCCTCGGGGCGATGGTGCGCGATGGGCAGCTGGTGCAGAACCGCCGTGGCGGCTTCGCCCCGGTGCTGGCATTGAGCCTGATCCCCGGCGTGGTGATCGCCAACCCGGAGGGCTTCGGCTTCCTGCGCCCGGACGAGGGCGGCGACGACCTGTTCCTGTCGCCGTATGAAATGCGCAAGGTCATGCACGGTGACCGTGCGCTGGCCAACGTCACCGGCATCGACCGCCGTGGTCGCCGCGAAGGCGCCATCGCGCGCGTGCTGGAGCGCGGCGTCAACCGCCTGATCGGCCATTTCAGCGTCGAGGCCGGCATCAGCTATGTGGTGCCGGACGACAAGCGCATCCAGCGCAATATCCAGATCCCGGCCGATGCCGCCGGCGGGGCCAAGGATGGGCAGCTGGTGGTATGCGAGCTGACCCACGCCCCGGATTCGCGGCGCCCGCCGATCGGCAGGATCATCGCGGTGCTGGGTGACAAGCTGACCCCGTCGCTGGTGGTGGAAACCGCCATCCACGGCCACGAGCTGCCGTACGAGTTCCCGCCGGAAGTGCTGGACGAAGCCACCGCCATCCCGATGACGGTCGAGCCGTCGATGATCGGCACGCGCGTGGACCTGCGTTCGATGCCGCTGGTGACCATCGATGGCGAGGATGCCAAGGATTTCGACGACGCGGTGTACTGCGAACCGAACCGCGATGGCTTCCGCCTGGTGGTGGCCATTGCCGACGTGTCCAACTACGTGCGTCCCGGAACGCCGCTGGACGATGAAGCACAGAAGCGCGCCACCTCGGTGTACTTCCCCGGCTTCGTCGTGCCGATGCTGCCGGAGACCCTGTCCAACGGCATCTGCTCGTTGCGGCCGAAGGAAGACCGCATGTGCTTCGTCTGCGACATGCAGGTGGGCCGCGACGGACAGGTGACCGGCTCGAAGTTCTACGAAGCGGTGATGAACTCGCATGCACGCCTGACCTACACCCAGGTGTGGGCCGCGGTGGGCGAGGACGATGCCGACGCCAAGGCCTTCATCGGCCCGCTGTTGCCGCAGATCGAGAGCCTGCACCAGCTGTACCGCATCCTGGCCAAGGCGCGCGAGCGTCGTGGCGCGATCGAGTTCGAATCCTCCGAAGTGCGCTTCGTGCTGGACAACCGCGGTGAAGTCACCCAGGCCGGCATGATGGTGCGCAACGACGCGCACAAGCTGATCGAGGAGTGCATGATCGCGGCCAACGTGGAGGCCGCGCGCTACCTGCTGTCCACGCACATCCCGGCCCCGTTCCGCGTGCACGAGCGGCCGCCGGAGTCCAAGTTCGCCGACCTGCTGGAATTCCTGAAGGAGTTCAAGCTCAGCCTGCCGGCCTGGAGCAAGGTGCAGCCGGGCGACTACACCAAGCTGCTGAAGAAGGTGCGCGAGCGCCCAGACGCGGCGCTGCTGGAATCGGTGCTGCTGCGCAGCCAGTCGCTGGCGGTGTATTCGCCGGACAACAACGGCCACTTCGGCCTGGCGCTGGAGGCGTACGCGCACTTCACCTCGCCGATCCGCCGTTACCCCGACCTGCTGGTGCACCGCGCGATCAAGTACGCGCTGACCGGCGCGCCGCGCGAGAAGTACACCTACACCCCGCGCGAGATGGCAGCCCTGGCGCTGCAGTGCTCCGAACGCGAGCGCCGTGCCGACGAGGCCGAGCGCGAGGTCGACGAGCGTTTCCGCGCGGCGTGGATGGAAAAGCACGTCGGTGGCCAGTTCGATGGCGTGATCAGCGGCGTGACCAGCTTCGGCCTGTTCGTGGAGCTGGACGAGTCCAAGGTCAACGGCCTGGTCCACGTGACCCAGTTGCCGCACGACTATTACCAGTTCGACCCGATCCGCAAGACGCTCAGTGGCGACCGCCGCGGCAACGCGTTCCGGCTGGGCGACCGGGTCCGGATCCTGGTGCTCAAGGCCAGCATGGAGGAGCGCAAGATCGACTTCCGCCTGGTCGAGAAGCTGGACGGGGAGGCCATGGACAGCGGCCTGCCGCCGCTGCCCGAGCGCGGCAAGCCGGCCAAGCGGACCAAGCAGAAGTACTGAGGACCGGGGTGCCGCCGCTGCGTGGCGGCGCCCGGGCAGTCCCCGCAGGCCGGTGGCAGCTGCGGGCCGGCCCGATTGGGCCTACCATTGCCACCCCCCGAATTTCCCCATGTGACGCCCATGAGCAAGCAGAACCAATGGATCGTCGGCGTCAATGCCGTGGCTTCTTCGATTGAAAAGGACCCGGAGAACGTCCGCGAGGTCCTGATCGAGGCCGGTGCCAAGAACCCGCGCCTGGTCGAGATCGAGGAAGAAGCCCTGCGCAAGGGCATCGACGTGCGCAAGGTCAACGCCCAGGCGCTGGGCGGCGTGGCCGGCCAGGTGCGCCACCAGGGCGTGGCCGCGCGGTACGCCGCGCCCAAGCTGTGGGCCGAGAACGAACTGGAAGGCCTGATCGAGGCCGCCGGGGGCAAGGCGCTGGTGCTGGTGCTTGATGAGGTACAGGACCCGCACAACCTCGGCGCCTGCCTGCGCAGCGCGGCCGCCGCCGGCGTCACCGCCGTGGTGATCCCCAAGGACAAGAGCGCGCCGGTCAATGCCACGGTGCGCAAGGTCAGTGCCGGCGCCGCTGACCGCATCCCGGTGGTCGCGGTGACCAACCTGGTCCGTTGCATCAAGGACATGCAGAAGCTGGGCGTGTGGGTGTACGGCCTGGCCGGTGAGGTGGACACCACCCTCCACCAGCTGGACCTGCGCGGCAACGTGGCGCTGGTGATGGGCGGCGAAGCCGATGGCCTGCGTCGCCTCACCCGCGAAACCTGCGACCAGCTGGTGCGCATCCCGATGCCGGGCGACATCGAGAGCCTCAATGTCTCCGTCGCCACCGGCGTGGCGCTGTTCGAAGCTGTCCGCCAACGACTGTAAAGAGGAAACCACATGCTCCCTGCGCCGTATCGTCTCTCCCTTCGACTGACTGCGGCGCTGCTGGGGCTGTGCGCCCTGGTGGCTTCCGCACAGGAAGCCCCGCGCGCCCGCGCCCGTGACCTGGGCGTGGCCCCGGGCATCTTCGCGCCGGGCCACTACAACGCGATCACCGACGTGGCCGGCGTGCGCGTGGGCCAGGTGACGCTGGCCGAGGGCGACAGCGTGCGCACCGGCGTCACCGCGATCCTGCCGCACCCGGGCAATGCCTATCGCTCGCGGGTGCCGGCGGCGGTGCACGTGGGCAATGGCTTCGGCAAGTTCGTCGGCAGCACCCAGGTCAATGAACTGGGCGAGCTGGAAACCCCGATCCTGCTGACCTGCACGTTGTGCGTGTGGAAGGCAGCCGATGCGATGGCCGAGTGGATGCTGGCCCAGCCGGACATGCAGCAGGTGCGCTCACTGAATGTGGTGGTCGGCGAAACCAACGACGGCGGACTCAATGACATCCGCGCCAGGCCGATCACCGCCGGGGCAGTGCGGAATGCACTGGAAAGCGCCAAGAGCGGGCCGGTACAGGAAGGCAGCATCGGCGCCGGCACCGGCACGGTGGCGTTCGGTTGGAAGGGCGGGATCGGAACCTCTTCGCGCAAGCTGCCCGACAGCCTCGGCGGCTGGACGGTCGGCGTGCTGGTGCAGGCCAACTTCGGCGGCGTGCTGCAGGTGGAAGGCGCGCCGGTCGGCCGCGCGCTGGACCGCTATGCATTCCAGAACGCGGTAGCGATGCAGGACAACACGCGCGGCCTGGCCGATGACCGGGGCGACGGCTCGGTGATCATCGTGATCGCCACCGACGCCCCGTTGTCGGACCGCAACCTGAAGCGGTTGGCCTCGCGCGGGATGATGGGACTGGGGCGCACCGGCAGCTCGGCCTCCAACGGCAGCGGCGATTACGTGCTGGCGTTCTCCACCGCCGAGTCGGTGCGACGGGCTTTCGATGCGCCCCGCCTGCTGCAGACCACGGAGCTGGCCAACGAGCCGATGAGCGCGGTGTTCCAGGCCAGCGTCGATGCGGTGGAAGAGGCGGTCTACAACGCCCTGTTCATGGCGACCACCACCAGTGGCAACGGCAAGACGGTGGAGGCGATTCCCTTGGACAAGGTGCGCGATGTGCTGCGTGCGCATGGGATTGCGCCCGCGTCGTAAAAGCGGCCCTCACCCCAACCCCTCTCCCGCCGGGCGGGAGAGGGGCTTGGATTGCAGGCTGTGCGGGAGCTGCCGGATGGCGTGATGACTCCCTTCTCCCGCTTGCGGGAGAAGGCTTGGATTGCGAGCGGTGCGGGGGCTGCCGGATGGCGTGATCGCTCCCATCTCCCGCCTGCGGGAGAAGGTGGTGCGGAGCACCGGATGAGGGTGCTGTTGCTTTTGCGTGCCGCGATGCGTGCCCTCACCCCAACCCCTCTCCCGCGGGGCGAGGGGCTTCCATCACGGGGTCCCACCCCCCAACGCCTTGTACAGGGTCACGTCGTTGACCAGCTGGCTGCGCTTGACCTGCGCCAGCGACAACTCGGAACTGCGACGGGTCTGCTCGGCTTCCAGCCAGGTGCGCAGGTCGGTCGCGCCGGCGCGGTAGCGCACTTCATACAGCCGCGCGATCTCCACGGCTTCCTCGTACGAGGCCTGCGCGGCGGCGAGCTGCTCGGCCAGGCGCGTGCGCGCGGACAGGGCGTTGTCCACTTCCGACAGTGCGGTGTACAGCGTCCGGCGGAAATCATTGGCGGCGATTTGGTAGGAGAGGTCGGCCGAATCGATGTCCAGCTGCATCTGCCGGAACTTCAGGAACGGCAAACTCAGGCCCGCGCCCAGCGTTGCCACCGGATGGGTCAGTACCTCACCCAGTGAGGGGCTGGAGCTGCCGATGCTGCCGCTCAGGCTCAGGCTCGGGTAGTAGCTGGTGGCGGTGACCTCGATGCTGGCCAGCGACTGGCGCAGGCGCAGCTCGGCCGCGCGCAGGTCCGGGCGACGTGCCAGCAGTTCGGTCGGCAGCCCTTCTGCCAGCGCCGGGCTCCGCGCCACGTCCAGGTTCTGCGGTTCATCGGCCAGCGGCCAAGGCTGGCCGTCGAGCAGCACCGTCAGTGCGTTGCGGGTTTCCACCCGCTGCTGTTCCAGCTGGGCCTGCGCGGCGCGTTGGCTCTCGATGTTCTGTTGCGCCTGGCGCACCTCCAGCCGCGAGACCGCGCCGGCCTTGAACTGGCTTTGCACCAGCGCGGCGGTACGCTCCAACCGATCGAGGTTGGCCTGGCCGGTGGCGATGGCCTGGTTGAGGTAGCCCAGCTGCCAGTACAGCTCGCAGCTCTGGCCGACCAGGCTCAAGGCCGTGCTCTGCAGGTCCTGCGCGGTGGCCTGCGCTTCCCAGCGGGCGATGTCGCGCTGGCCGCGAAGCTTGCCCCACAGGTCCAGCTCCCAGCCCAGCGACACGCTGGCGCCGTGGTTGCGGGACCAGTCGTCGCCGCGGTCGGTGCTGCGGCTGGCACTGGCACTGACCGAACCCGATGCCTGCGGCCACAGGTCGGCACCGGCCAGGCCGGCCTGCGCGCGTGCGCGCTCGAGCTTCAGTCCGGCCGAGGCCATGTCGGTGTTGCTGTCGAGCACGCGTGCGATCAGCTGGTCCAGGCGTGGGTCGGCGAACCCTTGCCACCAGGCGTCGGCGCGGATGTCGGCGGGCGGTGCGGTGACCTCGCGCTGGATGTCCTGCACCGGTGCGTTGGCGGCGGCATCGCCGCGGCCGTACTGCGCCGGTACCGGCAGATGGGCGGCGGGATCGGCGCTGGGCGTGGTGGCACAGGCGGCCAGCACCGTGGTCAATGCGGCGGAAAGCAGCAGGGGACGATAGGCAGTCATGGTCATCTTCATTCGCGGGCCAATGCCTCCACCGGGTCCAACTGGGCGGCATTGCGGGCCGGCAGGAAGCCGAACGCCACGCCGATCAGGGTCGAGCAGGCGAAGGCGGCGACGATCGAGCCGGTGGAGAACAGCAGGGTGAAGCTGGCGCCGAAGGTGCGGAACGCCCAGCCGATGGCCAGCGCCAGCACGATGCCGAGGATGCCGCCGAGCAGGCACACCAGCACCGCCTCGATCAGGAACTGTTGGCGGATGTCACTCTGGCGCGCCCCCACGGCCATGCGCACGCCGATCTCGCGGGTACGCTCGGTCACCGACACCAGCATGATGTTCATCACGCCGATGCCGCCCACCACCAGTGCAATGGCGGCGATGGCGCCGATCAGCAGCGTCATGGTCCGGGTCGTGGACGCGATGGTCTCGCGGATCTCGGCGGTGTTGCTGAGGAAGAAGTCCTCGGTGCCGTGGCGCAGGGTCAACAGCCGGGTGATGGCCGATTGCGCCGCATCCATCGGGGTGTCGTCCTTGACCCGCAGCGTGATGCTGCTCAGGTAGCTTTGCCCGAGCATGCGCGCCATTACCGTGGTGTAGGGCACCCACACGCTCAGGTTGGTGCTGCCGCCGAAGCCCATCGACTGGCGCTTGGCGATGCCGATCACGCGTGCCGGCACGTTGCCCAGCAACACCACCTTGCCCAGCGGGTCGTCGCTGCCGAACAGCTGGGTGCGGGTGTTCTCGTCGATCACCACCACCTGCGCCAGGCCCTTGACCTCGCTTTCATCGAAGTAGCGCCCGGACACCAGCGTCATGCCCTTGACCCGGAAGTACTGCTCGCCGATGCCGCTGACCTGCGCCGAGGCCGCCTTGTTGCCGACGCGGGCGGTCACCGAGCTGGAGACGCTGGGCGTGGCGCTGTCGATGTAGCTCTGCTGGGCCAGGACGTCGGCGTCGCTGGACTTGAGGGTCTGCACCCGCGCCGAGCGCATGTCGCCGAAGCCCTTGCCGGGGTAGACGTCGATGGTATTGGTGCCCAGCGCCGAGATGTTCTTCAGGATCTCCTGCTGCGAGCCATTGCCCATCGCCACCACCGAAACCACCGAGGCGATGCCGATGATGATGCCCAGCATGGTCAGGAAGGTGCGCAGGCGGTGCGCGTTCATGGCCAGCAAGGCCATGCGGAAGGCCTCCAGGAAGCGGTCGCGCGCGGCCTGGAAGGCGCTGCCGCCGGTCTTCACCGGTGTGGCGCGCTGCTGGGCCGGGAACCGTGGCGCGGCGTCGTTGCGGCGGTCGTCGATGATCACGCCATCGCGGATCTCGATGATGCGCTGGGCGTGCTCGGCCACGTGCATGTCGTGGGTGACGATGATGATGGTGTGGCCCTCGGCATGCAGCTCGCCGAGGATCTTCATCACCTCCTCGCCGGAAGCGCTGTCCAGCGCACCGGTGGGCTCGTCGGCCAGGATCACCTCGCCGCCGTTCATCAGTGCACGCGCGATCGACACGCGTTGCTGCTGGCCACCGGACAACTGGCCCGGCGTGTGGCCCATGCGGTCGGACAGGCCCAGCCGTGCCAGCAGTGCCTCGGCGCGACTGCGACGGGCCTGCGCCGGCGTACCGGCGTAGATGGCGGGCACCTCGACGTTGCCGCGTGCGTCCAGGTCGCCGAGCAGGTGGTAGCGCTGGAAGATGAAACCGAAGTGCTCGCGGCGCAGCTGCGCCAGTTCGTCCGGTTGCATGCGCCCGGTCTCGCGCCCGGCGACCCTGTACGAGCCCACGGTGGGACGGTCCAGGCAGCCGAGGATGTTCATCAGCGTGGACTTGCCCGAGCCGGACTGGCCGACGATGGCGACCATCTCGCCGGCATGGATGTCCAGGTTGACGTCCTTGAGCACGGCGATGGTTTCCTCGCCGGCCGGGAACTCGCGACGCAGCTCGCGCAGCTGCAGCAACGGCTGGCTCATCGACGCGGCCCGCCCATCATCGGGCTCATCGGTCCCCGGGTATTGCCACGTGCGCTGGCCTTCTCGGCATCGGTGACTTCGCCCACCACCACCTGCTCGCCTTCTTCCAGCCCTTCGAGCACCTGCACGCTGGAGCCGTTGTTCAGGCCGACCTTGATGCGGCGTGGCGCCGGCTGGCCGTCCTTGCCAAGCACCCGCACGATGTAGCTGTTGCTGTTGGCCAGTGCGGCGGCATCCGGCCGCGCCCGTGCCTGGCGTTGCTGGCGCTGGGCCTCGCCGAGGCTGCGCGGCTCGCGCTGCGCGCCCGTGCCTGCCGGGCCGCCTTCGGGCACCTTGGGGCCGAGTGCGACGGTGGGGATCAGCAGCGCATCGCTGGCCTGCGCCAGCAGTACTGAAACCTGCGCGGTCATGTCGATGCGCAGCGTGCCGTCCGGGTTCTCCACGTCGAACAACGCGTTGTAGTACACCGCCGTGCTGGAACTGGAGGAGGACGAACTGCTGGAGGTGGTGCTGTCGGTACTGATCGAGGCCGGGGCCGGATTGACCGTGCGCAGCCTGGCCTCGTACTTGTGGTCGGGCTTGCCGAGGATGGTGAAGTACACCGGCATGTCCGGCTTGACCTTGACCACGTCGGCCTCGGAGATCTCGGCATTGACCGTGACCAGGTCCAGGCGGGCCAGCTTGACGATGGTCGGCGCGGACTGGTTGGCGTTGACGGTGCGGCCTTCCTCGGCGACCACCGCCACCACGGTGCCGTCGATCGGCGCGGTGATGCGGGTATAGCCCAGGTTGGCCTGGGCGGTGCTCAGTTCGGTTTCGCGTTGCATGATCTGCGCGTCCAGCGCACGGATCTGCGCACGGGTGCTGGCGAGGTTGGCCTCGGCGGCCTCGTAGTCGGCGCGCGAAGTGGCCTCGGCGGCCAGCATTTCCTTCTGGCGGGCGAAGGCCAGCTCCGATTCCTTCAGCGAGGCGGTCTGCACCGCGCGCTGGGCGCGGATGTTCTCCAGCGCGGCCTGTGCGTTCTTCAGGCTGTTCTGCTGGGTGACCGAGTCGATCTCGGCGATCAGGTCGCCCTGCTTGACCACGTCACCCAGCTGCACCTTCAGCGACTTGATCTGGCCGGACACCTGCGCACCGACGCTGACCAGCTTGTAGGCATCGATCACGCCGGTGGCATCGACCGTCTGCTCCAGGTCGCCGCGGGTGACGGGCGAGGTGGCCAGTGACGGCGCGGCGGGCTTGCGCAGCGCCCAGGCGGCGGCCGCGCCGGCCAGGACGATGATGGCGGCGGCAAGCAGCAGGCGGTTGCGGCGGGAAGAGGGCAGCAGCTTCACGATGATCGGACACTCATGGCGGGCCGCAGGGCGCGGCGACAGTGCCAGTGTCGCCAGCGGAAGATGCCGCCTCAATGCACGGGTTGTATCGTTCTGTGTCCGGTCCGGCACGCTGTGTAACGGTGTGTATCGGCTGCGGTGATCGATACATGCCGATACAGGCGCGCCCGCGCACGTTGATCCGCTAGCATGGATCATGGCGCCATGACGGAAGTACAGACCATGCACCGCCTCCTGGTGGTAGACGACGACAGCGACATCCGCAGCCTGCTGGCCGAACAGCTGGGACGGGCCGGTTACACCGTGAGCACGGCCGGCGATGGCGGCCAGATGCGCCAGGTGCTGGCGCGCGAGCACATCGACCTGATCGTGCTCGACCTGAACCTGCCGCGCGAGGACGGGCTGGCGTTGTGCCGCGAGATCCGCGCGCGTTCGGCCACGCCGGTGATCATGCTGACCGCGCGCAGCGAGCCGATCGACCGCGTGCTGGGCCTGGAGATGGGGGCCGACGATTACCTGGCCAAACCGTTCGAGCCGCGTGAGCTGCTGGCGCGCATCCGCAACGTGCTGCGGCGGACCGAGGCGCTGCCGGCCAACCTGGAGCCGCTGGCGATGCGCCGGGCGGGCTTTTCCGGCTGGGTGTTCGACCTGGAGCATCGCCACCTGGTCGACCCGGCCGGGCGCGTGGTGATGCTGTCCGGCGCCGAATTCCGGTTGCTGCGGGTGTTCGTCGCGCATGCCAACAAGGTGCTCTCGCGCGAGCAGCTGGTGGCCTTGAGCACCGGCCGCAACTACGAGTCGCAGGACCGCGCGATCGACCTGCAGGTCAGTCGCCTGCGCCAGAAGCTGGGCGATGCCGGCGGCAGCGATGGCCTGGTCAAGACGGTGCGCAACGAGGGTTACGTGTTCGCCAGCGCGGTGACGCTGGAATGAAGCGCCTGCGCCGGTTCCTGTCCTCGATGACGGGACGCCTGTTCGTGATCCTGCTGGTCGGCATGATGGTCGCGGCGATCGGCGCCACGCTGCTGGCCGAGTCCCGCCGCCAGCAGGAGTTCGAACGGCAGAACCTGGCGCGCATCGCCGACCGCCTGCAGGGCTTCGTCAACCTGCTCGATGGCAACCCGGAGCTGCGCGCCCGCCTGCTGGCGGTGGGCGGGCCGAGCGTGCGGGTGGTCAAGGACACGTTCCGTACCGGCGCGCCGGACACGGCGCTGATGGAGACCCTGGCGCAGCGCGGTGGCGTGGTGGCCGGTGCGCAGGTGCGGGCCACCAGCTTCCGCGCCTGCATGGTGCCGCTGCCGCAGTTCATGCGTCCACCGGCCCCGCCGCCGGGGCGCCGGGAAGGCGAGCGCCGTCGCCATGTGCATGACCCGGCGTTCACGCCGCCGCGCTGCCGCCTGGTCGAACTGAAGCTGAGCGACGGCACCCCGGTGCGGCTGGCGCTGGAATACCCGGCCATCGCGCGCAGCCCCGCGGCGGCGTTCGATCCGTGGTTCCTGTCGTTGCTGGGGCTGGCCATCGCGGTGCTGGCCTACGTGGTCGCGCGCATGGCCAGTACCCCGCTGGAACGCTTGGCCGCGCACGCCGCCGGACTGGGGCAGGACCTGCAACGCGATCCGTTGCCGGTGAGCGGGCCACTGGAAGTGCGGCGTGCCGCCGAAGCCTTCAATGCCATGCAGAAGCGGTTGCAGCGCCACCTCGGCGAACGCACGCAGATGCTGGCGGCGATCACGCACGACCTGCAGACACCGGTGACCCGGTTGCGGTTGCGCCTGGAGAACGTCGCCGACGAACAACTGCGTGAGCGCCTGATCGGTGACCTGGCCGCGATGCAGGCGCTGATCCGCGAGGGCCTGGAGCTGGCACGCAGCGCCGAAAGCGCCGAGCAGCGTGCCGCGCTGGACCTGGATTCGTTGCTGGAGAGCGTGGTCGAGGATGCCGCCGAGGCTGGGCATGACGCCACGCTGGAGCAGAACTGCGGTGCCGTGCTGATGCTGCGCCCGCTGGCCATGCGCCGGCTGTTCTCCAACCTGGTCGACAACGCGGTCAAGTACGGGCGTGGCGTGCAGGTGCATGCGAGCCGGCAGGGCGATGCGGTGCAGGTGGTGATCCGTGACCATGGGCCCGGCCTGGCCAGCGACGAGCTGGAGGCGGTGTTCACGCCATTCCTGCGCCTGGAGACCTCGCGTTCGCGCGAGACCGGCGGTGCCGGGCTGGGCCTGACCATCGCCCGCGCGCTGGCCGAGAAGGACGGTGCCACGCTGGTGCTGCGCAACCACCCTGACGGCGGCCTGGAGGCGGTGGTGCGGTGGGAGCAGCCGCAGTGGGAGACTGGTCAGCGCGGTTGAGCGGGGAGGGCATCCGCAGCGCCGGGCTGTGAAGGAGGTCGCCTGGCGGGGCCGGTGTCTTTGCTAGTATCGCCGCACTATCCGGGGATGCAGATCGATGGCAAGGGATACGGTTCTGGCAGGTACGCCGGGGGCGGTTGACAGGTGTGGCAAGCGCACGCGCAGACAGCGCCGGAAGGCCGTGTTGGCGGCGTCGGCCTTGCTGGCGTTGCCGCTGTTGGCGCAGGCGGCTGGCGCGCCGCCGGCACCGCCGTTGGCGGTGGCCACGGTACCGGTGCTGGCCGGCGTCGGCGCGCTGCTGATGGCGGCACTGCTGTGGTGCGGTTACCGGCTTGGCCAGCAGCGCATGCAACTGGCCAGGTTGATGCAGGATGCCGAACGGCAGGCCCGCGACGGGCGCCAGGCCGCCGAGCGGCTGGCTGCGGCCGAGCAGGCCGTGGCTGAGCTGGAGCTGCAGATGCAGCAGCAGGCCGAGTCGTTCGCGCGGCTGGCGCACGAGGACGACCTCAGCGGCCTGCCCAACCGGCGTGCCTTCGATGATGCGCTGTCGCGGCAGATGGCCGCCTCGCGCCGCAGCGAACGACCGTTGTGCCTGGTGGTGCTGAGCATCGACCACCTCAAGCAGATCAACGCGGCCTGGTCGCGTGCCGTCGGTGACCTGGTGCTGTGCGAGGTGGGCGAACTGCTGCGGCGCAGCCTGCGTGCCTCGGACATGCCGGCGCGGCTGGGCAACAAGGAGTTCGCGATCCTGCTGGGCGACACCACCCTGGCCGATGCCGAGATGGTCTGCCAGCGCCTGCAGCGCCTGTTTGGCCAGTACGGCGAATGGGGTGGCCGCGGTGAAGGCGAGATTGCCGTGACCTTCAGTGCCGGTGCGGTGCAGATGGGCGATGCCGACCAGGCCCCGGTGCTGTTCTACCAGCGTGCCAAGAACGCCTTGGCGCAGGCCAAGCAGGACGGGCGCGCGCGTACCTGCGCGGTCTGAGCCACGATAGCGGCGGGCCGCTCAGCGGCCCAGCGGGGTGGGCCAGGCGTTGACGATCTTGCAGAACAGCCGTGCGGTTTGTTCGGTGTCGTAGACCGCGCTGTGCGCCTCGTTGGCATCCCATTCGAAGCCGGCTGCCTGCACCGCGCGGGCCAGCACGGTCTGGCCGTAGGCCATGCCGGCCAGGGTCACCGTGTCGAACACGCTGAAGGGATGGAACGGATTGCGCTTGTGGCCGCTGCGGGCCACGGTGGCGTTGATGAATCCCAGGTCGAAATGGGCGTTGTGACCGACCAGGATCGCGCGCTGGCAGTTGTACTTCTTCATGGCAGCGCGCACCGGGGCGAACACATGCTCCAGCGCGTCGCGTTCGGGCTTGGCCAGGCGGAACGGGTGATCCAGCACGATGCCGGTGATTTCCAGTGACTTGGGGTCGATTTCGGTGCCTTCGGCCGGGATGACGTGGGCGCTGGCAGTCTGCCCGGGATACAGCAGGCCGTTCTCATCCATCTCCACCGGCACCGCGGCGATCTCCAGCAGTGCATGCCGGTTGCAGTCAAAGCCACCGGTCTCCACGTCCACGACCACCGGCAGGAAGCCACGGAAGCGTTGCGCCATGGGCGTGAAAACGGGGCGCGGGACGGGCGATTCAACGTGTTCGTTCATCGCAATAGGGTAGCAGAGCGCGTAAGAACGGCCGGTGATAGGCGGGTTTCGCGCCTGCAGGCGCGCCTACCGGGCGGTGCCCAGGATGCAGGCGCGCTCGCGCAGCTGCTGCAGCATCGCGGTGCCATTGGCGAGGAAGGCGGGGTCGGCGACGACGCCGGCTTCCTCGGCCAGCGCCTGCAGATGCGCGCGGCCGCTGTGTCCGGGGAACTGCTCCAGCCGCTCCAGCAGGCGGAACAGCAGCGGCGAGACGGTGGAGAACGCCACGCTGCCATCGACGCTGCGTCGCGCCAGCAGCAGGGTCGGCTCGGCCGGGGCCTGCGTCGGTTGCCACGCTGGGCCAATGCGATGCACCGGCCATTGGTAGGCCAGGGCCCGGCACCAGGGGGAGCACAACGGCGCGGCGTCCAGCAGGTCGCCCTGCGGGTCGTGGGCGGGCAGGGCGTCGTCGCTGACCTGCAGGGCCAGTTCGATCCACTCGTAGTGGGCAAGTTCCAGCAGCCAGGGGTAGCGCGGGTCCGCTGGCCGCTGGTCGAGGAAGAGGATGAACTCCTGCGCGATCTCGGTGAACAACGGCGTGTGGGCGCGATGGTCGCGGCAGAAGGCGCGGACCAGCGACAACCACTCGGCATCGTCCAGGGTGCGGCGGATGACCGGGAAGTTGGCCGCCAGCAACGATTGCAGGTTGTTGAAATACAGCTCGCGATACACCTGCATGCGGCGCCGGGCGATGGCATCGGGCGCCGGCTGCCGTTCCGGGTCGCGCAGGTGGGCGGCGAAGCGCTGCTGCAGTTGCGCCAGGGTTTCAGCCATGCGCGTGCTCCGTCGCGGCGGCCTGCTGCAACCGGCGGATGACCTGCAGCTCGTCGAGCAGCTCGGGCAGGGGCGGGAAATTGAAATCACGCTCCAGCAGCGTCGGGCGGACCCCGTGCAGGGCATGGCTGGCCGCCAGCAACTGCCAGACATCGTGCTTGACCGGCATGCCGTGGGTGTCGATCTTCAGGTCGTCGGCTTCGTCATGGTGGCCGGCAACGTGATAGCTGGCGATACGTGCCGACGGCAGGCGGGCGAGGAAGGCGTGCGCGTCGTAGCCATGGTTGATGGCGTTGACGTAGACGTTGTTGACGTCCAGCAGCAGGTCGCAGTCGGCCTCCTCCAGCACAGCGTTGATGAAGCCGGCTTCGTCCATGTCGGCGGCCGGCACGGCGTAGTAGGAGGCGTTCTCCACCGCGATGCGGCGGCCCAGGATGTCCTGCGCCTGGCGGATGCGGGCCGCCACGTGGCGCACGGCCTCGCCGGTGAACGGCAGTGGCAGCAGCTCGTACAGGTGGCCGTCGTCGCTGCACCAGCTCAGGTGTTCGCTGTACAGCGCGACCTGATGCTGGTCGAGGAAGCGACGGGTGCGCTGCAGGAATGCCACGTCCAGCGGGCTTGGGCCGCCGAGCGACAGGGACAGCCCATGGCAGGTCAGGGGGTGACGCCGCGACAGCTCGGCCAGTGCCTCGCCCAGCCGGCCGCCGACGCCCACCCAGTTGTCCGGGGCGCATTCGAGGAAATCGAACGCGCCTGCCGGCGCGGCGGCCAGTGCATCCAGCAGTGACCGCCGCAGGCCCAGTCCTGCGCTGGCCGCTGCCGGCGCGCGCAGGTTGCCGGGGAGGCGGTCAGTGGTTGCCGCCACACTTGCCCTCGCCACACTTGCCTTCGGCGTGGGTCTTGGCGCTGTCGGCGGCCTTGTCGTCACCGGCCTTGGCCGGTGCGGGGGCAGCGGCCGGTGCCGGGGCAGCGGCCGGTGCCGGGGCGGCGGTCGCTGCGGCGCCGGCGTGGCTGCCGCCACACTTGCCTTCGCCGCACTTGCCCTCGGCATGCTTGGCCGGTGCGTCGGTGGTGCCGGTCGGCGGCGGCGTGGCCGGCTTCTGTTCGGCCGGCGGCGTCTGGCCGGTGGCGGCCAGTGCGTAGCCCTGGGCCAGGTCGGTCATGGCGAAGGCCGGGGCGGCACTGCCCCCGAGCAACGCGACACCCAGGGCGAGGGAAGCAGGCTTGCGGAGATCGATGGCCATGCGGTGGTGCTCCAGTGTCAGAGGTGTGCGGGGGAGGCTGGAGCTTAGCAAGCGCGGTGGCGTGCGTGCGGGTAGCGGATGTGTCGACAGGCCCGGTTCGGGCCTGTCGGGGTTGCGGTACGGGCGGTGTTCAGCGACCGCTGGCGATGTCCACGACCAGGCCGCTGGCGATGGCGATCAACACGTAGCGATTGTCGATCCGGCGCCACTCATTGCCCCTTCCGGGCTTGCGCAGGCCATGGTGAGCGTAGTCGGCCACGCGTGTTCCACGATGGTGCCGGGACAGCCGCTCGCCCTTGCGGGGGGCGTGATGGGCCGACTGCGGGGCGGCATGGCGGGCGCCATTGGACGACGCGGGAGCCGGGTGCTGCTGCGCATGCGACGGTGCCGGCGGGTCGTGGCGGTCGCGGTCCTGCGTGGGGCCGGCGAAGGCACTGGCCGAGGCCAGCAGGGACAGGGACAGGGCGGTGGCGAAGATGCGCTTCATGGTGGTTTCCTGGGGGACGCGGCGGGGATGCCGCGTGCAGCACCACGCTAGGAAAAAATCCATGAACGCGTAACTAAATTCCCCGCCGCCGCGGTATCGCTTTGTATCGGCATGTAACGGCCCGCCGGGACGAGGATCCGGCGGGCCGTTGCCAGGCTCAAGCGTGGTCGACCGTGCTGGTTTCGTCGCGCTTCTCGCGCGGCGGCAGCGGCTGTTCGCCGTGCACGAGGAACCAGACGTTCTCGGCGATGTTGGTGGCGTGGTCGCCGATGCGCTCCAGGTTCTTGGCCATGAACAGCAGGTGCGTGCACGGGGTGATGTTGCGCGGGTCTTCCATCATGTAGGTCAGCAGTTCGCGGAACAGCGCGGTGTACTGCGCGTCCAGGCGGGCGTCTTCCTCGCGCAGCTTCAACGCCGCTTCGGCGTCGTTGTCGCGGTAGGCCACCAGCGCGGCGCGGACCTGCTGGGCGGCCAGGCGGCCCAGTGCGCGCACGCCCTGGATCTGCGGCATCGGCGGCACCGACACCAGCGCGATCGAGCGCTTGGCCACGTTGGCGGCGTAGTCGCCGATGCGTTCGATGTCGGCCGGGATGCGCAGGCCGGCCAGGATCTCGCGCAGGTCACGCGCCATCGGGCCGCGCAGCGCCAGGCGCATGACGTCATGGCTGATCTGCTGTTCGAGCTGGTCGATGGCCTCGTCGTTGGCGACGATGCGCTGGGCGGCCTTCTCGTCGCGGCGTTCGATCACGTCCAGCGCCGCCTCCAGCTGCGCGACGGACATCTCGCCCATGCGCACGATCTCGGTTACCAGGCGCTGCTGTTCTTCGTCGTAGCTCTTCACGATGTGGTCGTTGGGGTTGTTCATGGGCGTCAGCCGGAAAAGGGGAAACAGGAATGGGGAGGCGGGGCGTTGAAGTCCGGTGGGGCAGGGGGCGGGAGGACTGCGCTCCCGCCTGCCGGCTCCCCATTGCCCGGGCTCAGCCGAACCGACCGGTGATGTAGTCTTCGGTCTGCTGCTTGGACGGGTTGGAGAAGATGACCTCGGTGCGGTCATGCTCGATCAGGTCACCCAGGTACATGAAGGCGGTGTAGTCGGACACGCGCGCGGCCTGTTGCATGTTGTGGGTGACGATGGCGATGGTGTAGTCGTTCTTCAGTTCCTCGACCAGCTGCTCGATGCGGCTGGTGGAGATCGGGTCCAGCGCCGAGGTCGGTTCGTCGAGCAGCAGCACATCCGGGCGCAGGGCCACGGCGCGGGCGATGCACAGGCGCTGCTGCTGGCCGCCGGACAGTCCCAGCGCGCTCTGGTTGAGCTTGTCCTTCACCTCGTCCCACAGCGCGCCCTGGCGCAGCGCCTGCTCGACGCGCACGTTCATCTCGGCCTTGGACAGCTTCTCGTGGTGGCGGATGCCGTAGGCCACGTTCTCGAAGATGGTCATCGGGAACGGCACCGGCTTCTGGAACACCATGCCCACCTTGGAGCGCAGGCGGTTCATCGGGTACTTGGGCGAGAGGATGTTCTCGCCGTCCAGCAGCACTTCGCCGCGCGCTTCCAGCTTCGGGTACAGCGCGTAGATGCGGTTGAAGATGCGCAGCAGGGTGGACTTGCCGCACCCGGATGGGCCGATCAGCGCGGTCACGCGCTTTTCGGGGATCTCCAGGTTGATGCCCTTGAGCGCATGGAACTTGTCGTAGTAGAAGTCCAGGCCACGTGCGGCCAGCTTCACCGGCGCCGGTGCGTGCAGCTCCTGGTTGGAGGCAGGCACGTTGATGCGCTGCATGGGCACGGCGTTGTTGAGGTCGTTCATGGGAAGGTCCATGGGATCAGTCGTTTGAAATTCGATTGCGCAGCAGCAGGCCGCGGGCGGAGAGGCTGACCAGCAGCACGAACACGGTCAGGACCAGTGCGCCGGCCCAGGCCAGCACCTGCCAGGATTCATACGGGCTGCCGGCGAACTGGTTCATCACCACCGGCACCGAGGCCATCGGCTGGAACACGTTGCTGTTCCAGTACTGGTTGCCGAAGGCGGTGAACAGCAGCGGCGCGGTCTCGCCGGAGATGCGTGCCAGCGCCAGCAGGATGCCGGTGACAATGCCGGCCATGGCGCTGCGGTACAGCACCTGCATGATCACCTTCCACTGCGGCACGCCCAGCGCCAGCGCGGCTTCGCGCATCTGCACCGGTACCAGCCGCAGCATTTCGTCGGTGGTGCGGATCACCACCGGCAGCACGATGAAGGCCAGCGACAGCGCACCGGCGAAGGCGGAGAACTGGCCGCCGGTCTGCATCACGTACAGCGTGTAGACGAACAGGCCCAGCACGATCGACGGCGCCGACAGCAGGATGTCGTTGACGAAGCGCACCACCGTGCCTGCCTTGCGCGCATTGCCGTACTCGGCCAGCCAGGTGCCGGCGGCCACGCCCAGCGGCGTGCCGATGGCGATGGCCAGCGCGCACATCACCGCGCTGCCGAAGAAGGCGTTGAGCAGGCCGCCTTCCTGCATCGGCGGCGGCGTCATCTTGGTGAACAGGTCGAGGTTGATGCCCGGCAGGCCCTTGGACAGCAGCGTCCACAGGATCCAGCCGAGGAAGAACAGGCCGAACAGCGCGGTGGCGCAGGCCAGCAGCAGGGCCAGGCCGTTGGTGATGCGACGACGCAGGTACAGCGCGTCGGCGGCCTTGTGGGAAGCGACGGTGGACATCAGTTGCCCTCCTTGCGGGACAGGCGCAGCAGCATCAGTCGGGCGATGGCCAGCACCACGAAGGTGACGATGAACAGCACGAAGCCGAGCAGCAGCAGCGCCGAGCGGTAGGTTTCGGTGGCTTCGCCGAAGTCGTTGGCGATCAGCGCGGCGATGGTGGTGCCCGGCTCCAGCAGCGACGGGGTCAGGCGCACGCTGTTGCCGATCACGAAGGCCACGGCCATGGTTTCACCCAGGGCGCGGCCCAGGCCGAGGAACACGCCGCCGATCACCGCCGAGCGGGTGTAGGGCAGCACGATGTCCCAGCTCACTTCCCACTTGGTCGAGCCCAGCGCGTAGGCCGACTCCTTCAGGCGGGTCGGCACGGTGAGGAACACCTCGCGCATCACCGAGGAGATGAACGGGATCACCATGATCGCCAGCACGAAGCCGGCGGTGAGCATGCCTATGCCCAGCGGCGGCCCCTGGAACAACGCGCCGATGACCGGCAGGCCGCCGAGGTTCTCGTTGAGGAACGGGGTGACGTACTCGGTCATCACCGGCACCAGCACGAACAGGCCCCACATGCCGTAGATGATCGACGGGATGCCGGCCAGCAGTTCGATGGCGGTGCCGACCGGGCCGCGCAGCCAGCGCGGCGCCACCTCGGTCAGGAAGAAGGCGATGCCGAAGCTCACCGGCACGGCGATCAGCATGGCGATCAGCGCGGTGACGATGGTGCCGTAGATCGGCGCCAGCGCGCCGAACTTGTTCTCCACCGGATTCCAGTCGGCGGAGTAGAAGAAGCTCAGGCCCTGTTCCTGCAGGGCATGGCGGCCGCCCCACAGCATGGACAGCGCGGCGCTGGCCAGGGCGACCAGCACGAAGATGACGGTGGCGATCAGGAACCAGCGGAACAGCCGGTCATTGCGGGCATCGCGCACATCACGCGAGCTGGGCGAAGCGAGGGACGGTGCGATGGCATTCATGGCAGCGGCGTAGGCCCAAGGGGGAGGCGGTTTTGGTTCTGTCCCCGGTATTCCGGGAAGGACACAGCGGTGGCAACGTTGTCCGCGCGGTGGCGGGGGAAGCGGAGGCGTTCGTCATTCCCGCGAAGGCGGGGATCGTTCCTGCCTTTACCCCCGATGCAACCCCGGAAGCAGGAGCGGTTCCCGCCTTCGCGGGAATGACGACAACAGCAACAACGACAACGGTCCTGCGGGTACTGCTTGCAACCTGCACGGGTGCGCCAGCGGCGCACCCGTGTGGTTCCATTACTTGAACTCGGCGGCCCAGTAGCTTTCGATCTGGGTCACCAGCTCCGCCGGCAGCGGCACGTAGTGCAGTTCGTTGGCCTGGGTCTGGCCGTTCTCGAAGGCCCACTTGAAGAAGGCCAGGGTGTCGGCGCTGCGCTTGGCGTCCTTCGGCTGCTTGTGCATCAGCATGAAGTTGGTGGCGGTGATCGGCCACGCATTGGCGCCCGGGGCGTTGGTGATGACCAGGTTGAAGTCCTTGGCGTTGGCCCAGTCGGCGCTGGCGGCAGCGGCGGCGAAGGTCTCGGCGGTCGGTTGCACCCAGTTGCCGGCGGCGTTCTGCATCGACGCGTACGGCATGTTGTTCTGCAGCGCGTAGGCCAGCTCGACGTAGCCCAGCGAACCCTTGATCTGCTGCACGTAGGAGGCGACGCCTTCGTTGCCCTTGCCGCCCACGCCATCCGGCCACTGCACCGAGGTGCCTTCGCCGACCTTGTCCTTCCACTCGCCGCTCACCTTGGACAGGTAGTTGGAGAAGTTGAAGGTGGTGCCCGAACCGTCGGAGCGGTGCACCAGGGTGATCTTGGTGTCGGGCAGGGTCACGCCCGGGTTGGCATCGGCGATGGCCTTGTCATTCCACTGGGTGACCTTGCCCAGGAAGATGTCCGCCAGCAGGGCGCCGCTCAGGCGCAGCTGGCCCGGCTGGATGCCTTCCAGGTTGACCACCGGGACCACGCCGCCGATCGCCGACGGGAACTGGCCGAGGCCGGCCTGGGCCAGCTCTTCGCTGGACAGCGGCTTGTCGGAGGAACCGAAGTCGACGGTGCCGGCCTTGATCTGGGCGATACCGCCGCCCGAGCCGATCGACTGGTAGTTGATCTTGGCGCCGGTGGCGGTGTTGTAGTCGGCCGACCACTTCGACACGAGCGGGAAGATGAACGAGGCGCCTGCGCCGGAGATCTCGGCGGCAACCTTGTCACCCGCGGCCGGGGCACCGGCAGCAGCGTTTTCCGGGTTGGAAGCGGTGGGGTTGCCGTTGTTGCCACCGCAGGCCGACAGGCCCAGGGCAATGGCCAGGGAAAGGGCGGCAAGGCCGGTCGTGTGCAGCTTCATGCGTCACTCCATAGCGGGAGAAAGGCTGGCGGCGCCAGCGGATGCGGCTATGAAATGATGTTTTTGTTACAGCCTGATTACATGCTGAAAAAAATCTGAAAACCCCATGTTCATCAATGGGCTACAGGATGCAACGGGGTGTCCGGAAACGGCCGGGACAGCGGTGCTGTGTGACGCGTTTGACCTTCCGGATGACGCCAGGGCGGAATGCCGGGGCATGCCCGGCAGGGCCTTCCCGTTGGCACCGCGGCGGTGCGTAATTCCGTGCTGCCGGGATGTGCAAAAAAAGGCGCGGATCGCTCGATCCGCGCCTGAGGCGACGAGGGAGAGGGACTCGTCGGCTCTACACTCAGTAACGCGCGTTCTGCTGCCAGTAGGTTTCGATCTGGCGGACAAGGCTGTCCGGCAGCGGCACGTAGTCCAGCTGGCGGGCCTGTGCATCACCGTTGGCGTAGATCCAGCGGAAGTAGTCCAGCGCGGCCTTGGCGCCTTCGGCGGTCTTGGGCTGCTTGCGCATCAGGATGAAGTTGGTGGCGGTGATCGGCCAGGCCTGCTCACCCGGGGCGTTGGTCATCACCAGGTAGAAGTCGCGGGCATTGGCCCAGTCGGCGCTGGCGGCAGCGGCCGAGAAGGTCTCGTCACGCGGCTGCACGAAGTTGCCGGCGGCGTTCTTCATGCGCGAGAAGGTCAGGCGGTTCTGCAGCGCGTAGGAGAACTCGACGTAGCCGATCGAACCCTTGATCTGCTTGACGTAGGCGGCGACGCCTTCGTTGCCCTTGCCGCCGATGCCGACCGGCCACTGCACGCTGGTGCCTTCACCGACGCTGGTCTTCCAGTCGTTGTTGACCTTGGACAGGTAGTTGACGAAGTTGAAGGTGGTGCCCGAACCGTCGGAGCGGTGCACGACGGTGATCTTCGCGTCGGGCAGGGCCAGGCCGGCGTTGAGGGCGACGATGGCCGGGTCGTTCCACTTGGTGATGCGGCCCAGGAAGATGTTGGCCAGGGTCGGGCCGTCGAGCTTCATGGCACCGGCTTCGACGCCGGCCACGTTGATGACCGGCACCACGCCGCCGATCACCGACGGGAACTGCACCAGGCCCGAGGAGGCCAGTTCTT
The DNA here is from genome assembly GCF_004348115.1 of Stenotrophomonas sp. ATCM1_4. GTDB lineage: Bacteria > Pseudomonadota > Gammaproteobacteria > Xanthomonadales > Xanthomonadaceae > Stenotrophomonas > Stenotrophomonas capsici. The sequence goes on from NZ_QPFB01000001.1 coordinate 496,351, forward strand.
CCGGACGCAGCGGAGCGTCGGAGGAGCCGAAATCGACGGTGTTGGCCTTGATCTGGGCGATGCCGCCGCCGGAGCCGATCGACTGGTAGTTCACCCGCTTGCCGGTGGCGGCGCTGTAGTCGGCCGACCACTTGGACATGACCGGGTAGATGAAGGAGGCGCCAGCGCCGGTGACATCGGTGGCATTGGCGGCGAACACGGACGACGCGGCGAGGATGGCGACGACGGCGCGCGATTTGATGGCGTGGATCACGAATGGCTCCTGGGAGGTGAATGTGCGGTGAGTTCCGCCCGGCGCCTATTCCATAACCATTTGATGACAACGCAGCGTCTGTCATATGACGACGCGGTGACAGCCGCAACCTGCTCAGAAGCTGGCCGTGATCGCCTCCGGCAGCGGGTAGCTGCGGCCCTTGGGTTGCAGGGTGTAGTGCTTGACCGGCAGCGTGTGGCGATCCTCCACGCATTGGCCGGCGGCATCCTCGCGGTTGATGATCCCGGTGATGCGCTCGCGCACCCGCAGGGTGGCAAAGCCCTGTGCCGGCGGTGGCTCCACTTCGAGGGTCCGCTCGACGTCGTTGAACTCGCCGGTGCAGCGGGTGTCCCATTCGCCGCTGAAAAGGTTCATCACGATCTGGCCGGTGACCGGCGTGAGCCGGTCCTTGTCCAGCACGAACAATTGCAGGCGTGTGTCAGAGAACGGGTTGGGCTGCGAGGAGCCACTGCGCGAGATGCGCACGCCGAACGCGCGTACGTCCGCGGACAGGCGGTAGCGGGCGGTGTCCAGGCTGACGCCCTCGATGCGGACGGCGTCGCTGCTCATCGCGCCGGGCAGGCGCACGGTGGCGCGCGGGCGCAGCGTGGTGGTGTCGACCACCAGCAGGTCCAGGTCGCCGTCGCGGTAGGAGCCGTCCTCCTGCCATTCACCGAGCAGCGGCACGGCCATCAGGGTCAGGGAGGTGTCGGCCGGCCAGACACGACAGACGCCCTGGGTGGCGTCGATGCGCATCTGGCCATGTTCCGGCAGGGTGCCGGCGGGCAGTTGCGCATAGGCCTGGCGGATGCGGGTGGCGCTGTCGGCGCCGCAGTCCTGGGCCAATGCCGTGACGGGGAGGGCGAGCAGGAACAGCAGCAGGGCGATGCGCATGATCAATCCGTTGATGACGTAGAACCGCAGCATAGCCGCTCGCCCGGCGAGGGAACGGCCTTGGCCGCGAGGCCGGAAATGCATCCGGCCGCGAAACGACGAACGGCGGACTGGCTTCCGACGAGGATCACGACAATGGGTATTCCCGCGTTCGGAACGACGACGGGCTTCGCGGCCAAGGTCGTTCCCCCAAGGAAAAAGAGAACGCCCCTTGCGGGGCGTTCTCCTCGATCATCGCTGCCTGGGCTTACCAGAAGAACTGCAGGCGGGCTTCCAGGATGTTCGGCTTGTCGCTGAGGAAGGTGCGGGCGCTGGAGCTGTACTTCTTGCTGTCGACCATCACGTAGTTCAGCGAGGCCTTGAAGTTCGAACGCCAGTACCAGTTGGCGCCCACGGTCCAGATGTCCATCTTGCCGCCGAGCACGCCGTCCACCAGCGGAGCACCACCGATCACGGCCGGGGCGCGCAGGCCACCGTCGTTCAGGTCGATGCTGTCGAAGCGGGCGCCCAGCTGCCACATGCCACGGCCCGGATCGTCCGGCAGGCCCAGGCTCGGGGTGCCGCCCTTGTAGCCCCAGGTTTCGCCGGTGACGTTCCACACGCCGCTGACGTAGTAGCCGTCGGTGGTGTAGTTGTCATGGTCGTAGCGCTTGACCTTGGAGTTGTAGTACTCGGCCTGGGCCTTGAACGGACCCTGCACGTACATGGCTTCGGCACCGATGGTGCTGATGCGGTCGCTGTCCTTCAGGTCGCCGCTGTCGACCAGGCGCACGGTGGCCAGGTCGGCGTTCGGGCGGGCGCGCCAGCGCAGGGTGTCCGCGTCGGTGTCGTAATCGACGTAGCTCAGGCCCAGGTGCAGGATGTTGCCCTTCTCGTTGATCGGGGCGAAGGTGCCGCGCACGCCGTAGCCGCTGCCATGGGCCAGGTCGCGGGTCAGTTCGCGGCCGAACGCCGACGCGGTGACCGACCAGTCGCTGTCACCGATGCTGTAGCCCAGGCCGAGGCGACGGGCCACGGCATAGGTGTTGGTCACGGTGGCCTTGGAGATGAAGTCGTTGTTCTTGGTGCTGGACAGCTCTTCCAGGCTGTTGGGCTGCTTGAACTGGCCGGCCTGCAGGTAGTGGTTGCTGTTGCCGCCCAGCTTGTACTTCAGGTTGGTGTCCAGGAACTTGTCGGCCTTGGCGTCGTAGCCGACCACCCATTCCACGTTGCCCGGGCCCTTGCCCTTGAGCACCAGCTCGGCGCGGCGCAGCTCGAACTCGCTGTCCTTGCCGTTCTTGGCGACGCCGTTCAGGTCGGCGCGGTCGTTGTCGAACCAGTTGCCATCAGCCTGCACCAGGCCTTCGAAGGTGATTTCGGAGCCGCCGATGACATCGATGGCGATTTCGGCGTGTGCAGCCGGGACAAACAGCGCCGACACAACGGCTGCAGTGAGGAGTTGGCGATGCAGTTTCATGGATGGGTAGCCTTGCAGGCAGGTTGAGGATGCTGCGAAGGCTAGGGCGTAAAGATTGCGTAAATGTGACAGTCCGGCGACGACCTTCCGCGCACGCAACGCCCATGCCCGCGTATTGGACGCGGGCGCTGTTACGGTCAGGTGTCGTGCAGATGGCAGCCGGCCGCGCTCAGGCGTCGGCCGTCTTGTCCTTGAAGTGACACAGATCGCGGATCACGCATTGCGGGCAGTCCGGCTTGCGCGCCTTGCAGACGTAGCGGCCGTGCAGGATCAGCCAATGGTGCGCGTCCTGCAGGAATTCCCCTGGGATCACCTTCAACAAGCCATCCTCCACCGCGCGCACGTCCTTGCCGGGCGCCAGGCCGGTGCGGTTGGCGACGCGGAAGATATGCGTGTCCACCGCCATGGTCGGTTGCCCGAAGGCGGTGTTGAGCACCACGTTGGCGGTCTTGCGGCCGACGCCGGGCAGGGCTTCCAGCGCGGCGCGGTCGGCGGGCACTTCGCCCCCGTACTTCTGCACCAGGATCGCGCAGGCGGCGATGACGTTCTTCGCCTTGGCGTTGAACAGGCCGATGGTGGCGATGTAACGCTTGAGCCCTTCCTCGCCCAGGTCGAGGATGGCCTGGGCGGTGTTGGCCACCGGGAACAACTTGCGGGTGGCCTTGTTGACGCCCACGTCGGTGGCCTGCGCCGACAGCGTCACCGCCACCAGCAGTTCGAACGGCGTGCTGTATTCCAGTTCGGTCTTGGGGTGCGGGTTGAGCTCGCGCAGGCGGGTGAACATCTCCCGCACTTCCTCGCGGCTCATGCGCTTGCTGGCACGCGGCGTCGACGGCTTCTTCACCGTCGCAGCGCTTGCTGGGGTGGCGGCGTTGCGGGGCGCGGCCTTGCGCGCCACGGCTTTCTTCACGGTGGGGGCAGTCATGCAGTGGGCTTTCCCGCGGCCCGTGCCTTGGCACGGGCGAGGATGGCGGCCGCTGCCGAGGGCAGGGCGGGTTTGTGGTCCGGTGCCGGCGGTGGCGCGCGGCGTGCTTCGCGTTCGGCCGCGCGCCGGGCCAGCCGTGCATCGCGCGCGCGGTGGCGTTCACGCGCGGCCCAGGCCTGGCGCAGGCGCTGCTGTGCTTCCAGCAACGGCTGTACCTGCGCGGTATCCAGCCCGGCGGCTTCGGGCGCGTACTCCATCAGCCCGGCGCGCACGGCGGCGTCGATGTCGTCGTCGGCGATGAACTGCAGCAGCTGTTGCGGTGTGGCGGTCACGGCAGGCATCGGTGCAGCTCAGCGGTTCCTGAATTCCGGCTTGCGGCGTTCCAGGAAGGCCGAGGTGCCTTCGCGCATGTCCTCGGTGGAGAAGGCCAGGCCGAACTGCGCGCTTTCGTACTCCAGTCCTTCCTCGATGCCGCACTCGCCGCCGACGTTGATCGCGTCCAGGATGCCGCGCAGTGCCAGCGGCGCGGCATGGGCCAACTGGGTGGCGATCTTCAACGTCTCCGCCTCCAGCTCGGCGGCCGGCACCACCCGGTTGACCAGGCCCAGTTGCTGGGCGCGGGCGGCGTCAATCGGCGCGCCGAGCAGGCACAGCTCCAGCGCCGCGGCACGGCCGGCCAGGCGCAGCAGGCGCTGGGTGCCGCCGAAGCCCGGCAGCAGGCCCAGGTTGATTTCCGGCTGGCCGACCTTGGCGCTGTCGGCGGCGATGCGCAGGTGGCAGGCCATGGCCAGCTCCATGCCGCCGCCCAGCGCAAAGCCGTTGATCATCGCGATGACCGGTTTTTCCAGGCGTTCGATGCGGCGCATCAGGCGCTGGCCGACCAGCGAAAAGTCGCGCCCCTGCACCGGGGTCAGGCCATTCATCTCGGCGATGTCGGCACCGGCCACGAACGCCTTGGGGCCGGCCCCGGTCAGGACCACCACGCGCACGTCGTCGGCCTGGCCGGCCGCGGCGAATGCCGCATCCAGGGCTTCCAGGGTCTGGCGGTTCAATGCATTGAGCTTTTCCGGACGTTGCACGGTGATGGTACGGATACCGTCGCGGGTGGCGATCGAGACCGGGGCGTCGGACATATGGTGAAGCTCCTGAAAAGTTAAAAAAAAGTGAGTTTTGAACTAAATCGAACCCATGTGGGTCAGAGCCCGGGTCGTCAGTGGCGGAGCGCCTTTGTGACGGCTATCCTAACCCGTCGCCTCAAGCGGCATGGTTGCCCTGAGACACCTTCCCTGGAGAACAGTTTGATGAAGTTGCGTTCTATCGCGGTCGCCGTGGCCGCTCTGGCCATCACCGGCACTGCATTCGCCCAGGACGTCTCGTCCGAAAAGGGCAAGCTGAGCTATTACTTCGGCTATGACTACGGCAACAACCTGGCTGAACTCACCGGTCGCGGCGAGCAGCTGGACATCGCTTCGGTGGTGAAGGGCCTGCAGGATGCCTACGCCAAGAAGCAGCCGGCGATCACCGCCGACCAGCTCAAGCCGGCCGTGGAAGCCTTCCAGCGCCGTGAGCAGAGCCGTGCCCAGGCCGCCAAGGCCGAGTACGACAAGGCCGCCGCCGACAACAAGACCCGTAGCGACCAGTTCATCGCCGCCAACCGGGCCAAGCCGGGCGTGCAGGCGCTGGCCAGCGGCGTGCAGTACCGCGTGATCGAAGCCGGCAACGGCGCCAAGCCGACCCAGGCCAGCACCGTTGCGCTGGAAGTGGCCGGTCCGTTCCCGTACGGCCAGCGTCCGACCGAAGCCCGCCCGGCCCAGTCGATTCCGTCGATCAAGGTCAGCGAAGTTGAAATGGCCGCGATGCGCGAAACCCTGCTGCAGATGCCGGCCGGCGCCAAGTGGGAAGTGACCCTGCCGCCGGAACAGGCCTACGGTGCCGACCCGCGTACCCCGTTCCCGCCGAACGTGGCCGTGCAGTTCGAGATCAAGCTGGTCAGCGTGAAGTAATCCACGCCAGTTGCACGGAAACACGAAGCGCCGGTGCGAAAGCACCGGCGCTTTTTTGTGGGTGTACATCCGGATCGATTCCGGGCTTACGCGGAAAGGGGCCTGACACACGACCGGCGCCACGCGGGCGCCGGTCGTGGTACTGCAGGGTTGAAGCGCGGGCTTACAGCGATGTCACCTTGGCCGCGCAGGAGCGGATGCTGGCCTGCTCGACGTTGCTGACCATGCCCAGTGCCTTCAGGTCCGAGGCGGTGTCGTTCATGCAGCGCAGGTAGGCGCCGCGGTTGCCGTTGGCGCTGGTACGGCACAGGCGGTCCTGTGCCTGCACGTTGGCACCGGCGATCAGGCCCGGGTTCTTGAACAGTTTCACGCCGGTATCGCAGGTGCCGATACGCGCCGTGCCGGTGTTCAACACCCAGCCCTCGTCGGCGAACACGCCCAGGGTCAGGTCGACGATGCGGGCACCGTCGGTTTCATCACTGTTGGCCGGCTCCATCAGGGCGTCGGGGATCAGCACGCTCTCGAAGTGCGAGAACGACGAGCCGCTGGCGACCGTGGCAGGGGCGTACAGCAGCGGACGCCCGCTGGGATCGGCACCGGCCATCTGCCCGGCCACTTCGCCCAACGCCGCGGTCATCGCCGCACCGCCCTGGGCTCCTGCCTTGATGCGGTTGGCATCGGTCAGGTTGACGCTGACGGTGGGAATGTTGGCGGTGACCGTTGCATCCTCGGCCATGCCCGGTGCGGTGCCCGGATCACCGGAGCTGGCCACGTTGCCGATGATCGCCGCGACCGCCCCGGCGGCTTCGGCGTTGGCGGCCTTGATCTCGAAGGCGCAGCCGCCGCGGTTGATGTAAGCCACCTTGCCGGTAAGGCTGCCGGCTGGCAGGGCCTCGCAGGCATCGGCGGTGTCGCTGCCGGTGCCGTCATTGGCAACCACCACGCTGCCGGCGAAGTTGTCGGAGGTGGCCTTGGGCCCGAACGAAGCCGTGCCGTAGAACTGGGTGACCAGGGTGGGGCTGATGCCGCTGATGGACAGCACCACCGCCGGATCCAGCCACAGCGGCGCCTGCGCACGGGTGCTGGCACCATTCCAGGCCGGGCCGCCGCGGGTCTTGATCGAGGTGGCACGCAGCGCGTTGGTCATGCTCGCGTCGGTGAAGCGCTTGCCGGTGAGGTTGTCGAACGCATTGTCGGTGTACACGTCCGAATAGCCGTAGTAGCTGGGGATGCCGGTGCGTTCGCCCAGGCGCCCGCTGGTGTAGCCGACGAAGCCGGAGAAGCCCAGGCCGTGGCCGATCTCATGCAGCACCACGTCCAGGAAGTTGATCTGCCCGGCCGGCGTCTTGCCATCGAGCCCGTAGTACCAGCCCGAACCGGTCATGCACGGCGTGCCGTCCGGATTGGTGCCGCCCAGGTTGTTGTTGAAGCGGCTGGTGATGTCGGTGCCGGACGAGCTGATGCTGATGCGCGAGCCGTTGATCGCGTTGGCCAGCGGGCCGTGGTAGATCATGCCGAGCTGGCTGCCCGAGGGCGCGGAGGTGGCGATCCATGCGGCGCCGGCCGAGCCCAGGGTGCCGCCGGTGGCGGTGCAGGTCAGGTCCTGGAAGCTGGCGCCGACGAAGGTTTCCACGTCGCTGTTCAGCACTGCCCCCCACAGGTCGGCGGCGTAGCGGTAGACGATGCGGCGCTGTTCACCGACGGTCTTGCCCGGGTTGCCGCCTTCCGGCGCGCGTGCGGTGGGGTCATTGAGGCCCTTGCCAACCGGGTCCTGGTTGACCGGGGTGATCACGGCCGCTTCGGCCGACGCGGCGAACAGGCTGGCGCCGATCACGGCGCAGAGCAGATGCGTCTTCATTTGCTGACCTCCTGGCGTCCATGCGACGGCGGTGCGCCGTTCTCCAGCACCTGCACGCTGCCATCGGCAGCGCGTTCGACGGTGAGTGAATTCATTGCCGAGACCGGCAGTTCCGCGCTGCTCATGCCGTTGGCATGGGTGCGGATGGTGGCGGTGGCCTGGGCGCTGTTCTGCGGCATGCGTGCCCAGGCGGCGTTGGTGGCGGTGCTGCTGCCGGCGGCGCTACGCGCCGTGGCGGGCATGGCGTTGGCCTTCTCGGAGAGGGCGCGGATTTCTGCGTCGGTGAGCTTGCGCAGCTTGCCGGTGGTGGGGTCGATGCCGGCGACCATGCCACTCTCGGCCGTGGTGGCCGGGGCTTCGGTGGTGGATGGTTCGGCGGCGTGGGCGGCAAGGCAGGTGCCCAGCGCAAGCGCGGTCAACAACAGGGAAGGTTTTGCCACTTTCATTTCTGGCTCCGTTACAGAGTGAAAAACGAGAGGCCCCAGCGCAACGAAGGCAGCAGTGGTGTGGTGGGCGTGCCACCGGACCCTGCGGACTGCGTGACGTGGTTTCGTGTTTCCCCCTGACGGCAACCCGAGTGTGCATGGGGATGAACGTCAGTTCAATAGACTTGATGTCCGTCACAAGTTTTACTGTGCAGGCGTCAGGGCGCCGCCGTTGGGGCGCGGCCGTTCCGCCGGCATCGCGATCACCGACCCGCGCGGAACAGCGCGACATCACGCCCTGTCCAGCCTGTGCGCTGTCCTCGCGCCGCGCTAAGCTGGGGAGATGTCTGAATTGATGGGTTCTCCGGTTCGTGCCGTCTCCAGCCCCTGCATCGGTGTGTGCGCACTGGACGCGGAAGGCCTTTGCCGAGGGTGCTGGCGCACGGGAAACGAGATCGGGAGCTGGATGCGCATGAGCGAGAGCGAGCGTCGCGGATTGATGGAGCAGGTGTTGCCGGGGCGTGCGCGCCAGGCGGCCAGCTTCGCCGAGCGCCTGGCCGGGCGTGATCGCCTGCAGCAGGCCCTGCTTCCGCTGACCCGCGTGCCGGCCGGACCGGGCTGGAACCGCAGTGAACTGGAAGACCTGTTGCCGCCGGGGCCGCCGGTGGAGGCCGCGGTGCTGGCCGGGCTGGTGCCGCGCGCGCAGGGTACGCAGGTGCTGCTGACGCGCCGCACCGAGGCATTGCGCAACCACGGGGGGCAGGTCGGCTTCCCGGGCGGCCGGATGGAAAAGCGCGACCGTAATCCCCTGGCTGCCGCGCTGCGCGAGAGCAACGAGGAAATCGCCTTGCCATCGCAGCAGGTGCTGGCGCTGGGGTACCTGGACCCGTTCATCACCATCAGCGGCTTCCGGGTGACGCCGGTGGTGGCGGTGGTGGACCCGGATTTCGTGCCGCGCCCGGAGCCGGGCGAGGTGGCCGAAGTATTCGAAGTGCCGCTGGACTACCTGATGGATCCGGCCAACCTGCGCCACGTGGACGTGGAGCACCGCGGCCGGGTGCGGCATGTGCTGGAGTACACCTGGCCGGGCCAGCGCATCTGGGGAGCCACGGCCGCCATCCTTTACAACCTGCGTCGTCGCCTGGAGCACGTGAGATGAGCCTGACCGGATTGCCGTGGACCACGCTGGTCGATGTTCCCCGCCTGGCCGCCGCGCTGGCCGGGCCGTCGGTGCAGGTGCTCGATGCACGCGCCAACGCCAGCACCGCGGTGCGGGTGGTGGACGCGCGTTTCTCGCTGGCCGACCCGCAGTCGGGGGCGGCGCAGTACGCGGCGGGGCACATCGCCGGCGCGCTGCATGCCGACCTCAACCGCGACCTGTCCGACCTGGGCAGGCAGGGGCATGGCCGCCACCCGCTGCCGGACAGCGACACCTTCGCCGCGACGCTGGGCCGCTGGGGCATCGGCCCCGACACCCAGGTGGTGGCCTATGACGCCGCCGACGGCAGCATGGCGGCCGCGCGCCTGTGGTGGCTGCTGCGCCTGATCGGCCACCGCAACGTTGCCGTGCTCGATGGCGGGCTGGCGGCCTGGCAGGCGGCCGGCCATCCGCTCGACAGCGAGGTGCCGGAAGTGACCGCGCTGGGGCCGTATCCGGGCCGGTTCGACATGGACCAGGTGGTGAGCGCCGACGAGGTGCAGGCGCGCCTGGCACAGCGGCCGGGGTGGCTGGTGGACGCGCGCGCGGCCGAACGCTATCGCGGTGACGTCGAGCCGCTGGACCGGGTCGCCGGCCACGTGCCGGGGGCATTGAACCGGCCGTTCGGCATGAACGTGCATGAAGGGCGCCTGCGCCCGGCGGCGGAACTGCAGGCCGAACTGGGCGCGCTGCTGGGTGACCAGCCCGCCCGGGAGACGGTGCTGATGTGTGGGTCCGGGGTGACCGCCTGCCACCTGCTGCTGGCGTTCGAACATGCCGGCCTGGCGGGGGCGCGCGTGTTCGCCGACTCCTGGAGTGGCTGGTCCAGTGATCCGTCACGACCCGTGGCGGTAGGCTGACACGCGAAAGAACCAAGGGCCTCGGGGGAGACATGGTTTCGATGAAAGGGGCGTTCCTGCTGTCGCTGGCGTTGATGCTGGCGGCCTGTACGCCGGCCAATGACCCGTTTGCCAACGACGCGCTGCAGCACCCCTACGACGTGCGGCAGTACCAGCGTGACGTGGAGCAATGGCGCACGCAGCGCCTGGCACGCTTGCGCGGGCCGCAGGGCTGGCTCAGCTACGTGGGCTCGGGGCGGCTGGAGGCCGGGACGACCTATTCGGTCGGCAGCGCGCCCGATAGCGACGTGCGGCTGCCGTTGGGGCCGGAGCGGGTGGGCCGGCTGAGCATCGACGCGGCCGGCAAGGCCACCATCGAGGGCTACCCGGGCACCGGCGTCACCCTCAACGGCCAGCCGCTGCGGGGCGCCACGCTGCAGCCGGCGGGTGATGGAAAGGAGGCCAGCCGGCTGCATTTCGGCAGCGCCGAGTTCTACCTGGTGCGGATCGGCAACGTGCTGGGCTGGCGTTGCCGGGATACCAACGCGGCGCTGCGGCGCGGCTTCCGCGGCATCGAGCACTTCCCGGTGGACCCGCGCTGGCGGGTGGTGGCGCGCTGGAAACCGTTCCCGCGCCCGGCTCCGGCGATGCTGCTCAGTTCGATCGGCACGCCATTGCCGGCCGTCGCGCCCGGGGAGGCCGAGTTCGAGGTCGGGGGGCGCCACTATCGCCTGCAGGCGATGCAGGATGCCTCCGAACCGTTGTCGCCCAACCTGTTCTTCATCTTCACCGACCTTACCGGCGGCCGCGAGACCTTTGGCGGCGCGCGTTACCTCAATGCATCGGCACCGCGTGATGGCGAGGTCGTGCTCGACTTCAACCGCGCGCAGAACCCGCCCTGCGCATTGAGCCGGCACGTGGTGTGCCCGATCGCGCCGGCGGTCAACCGGCTCGAGCTGCGGGTGACCGCAGGCGAGAAGTACCAGTTCGTGGCCGAATAGGCCGGGCTCAGAGCGGCAGTGGCTGCAGGGTGACCGCGCCGAGCACCTGCGTCCACGGGAACTGCGGGCCGGGGTCGAGCTTGCGCGCGACCTCGCGGGTCGGGTCGTCGCTGGCCGGTACGCGCGCGGTGTCCAGCTGCTCGTGGCCGGCGATCCAGCGCAGCGCCGGGAGCTGGTCCGGCAGCCATTGCAGCAGGCGCACCAGTGATGCGATCTGGGCCTCGGGGTAGGGCTCGCCCATCTGCTGGGTGCGTGAGTCGAACCAGTCCGGGTAACGCCCGGTGTTGACCAGCTCGATGCCGACCGAGCGCGGGTTGATGCCGCGCACGTGGTGTGCCACCCGCTCCAGCGCCACGTACTGCAGGATGCTGCCGTCGCGGTCGATGTAGTAATGGCCGCTGTTGCCGGTGCCGCTGTCGTAGACGGTGCGCTCGCCGTATTGGCGGGCCGTGGCCAGGTCCGGCAGTTCGGTGCAGTGGATGACCACCAGGTCGACGTCGGTGAGCGCGCGGCTGCCCAGCAATGGTTCGTAGGGCAGGGGCGCGGCGATGATCGGGGGCGGCAGAGGCATGTGCGGATGCTAGCATTCGTCGATGAATCCCGATCTTCCCGCCTGCCAGCCATGAGCCGCGGCCACTGCATCCTTTCCCACGGTTTCGAGAGTGGCCCTGACGCCACCAAGGTCACCGCGCTGGCCGAAGTCGCCGAGCGGCTGGGCTGGACCCACGAGCGCCCCGACTACACCGACCTGGATGCCCGCCGCGAGATCAGCCCGGTCGGTGACGTGCCGGCGCGGCTGCAGCGCTTGGTCCAGCGTGCCGGCGAAATGGCCGCGCGTGGCCCGCTGGTGCTGGGCGGCTCCAGCCTGGGCGCCTACATCTCGGCGATCACATCGCTGCATGTGCCGGTCAAGGGTCTGTTCCTGATGGTGCCGCCGACCACGATGGGGCCGATGCCGGCGCTGGACGCGGCCGCGGTGCCGATCAGCGTGGTGCACGCCTGGCATGACGAGATCATCCCGGCCGAGGAGGTGATCCGCTGGGCCGGGCAGCGCTCGGCGCGCCTGTTGATGGTCAATGACAGCCACCGGCTGATGCGCAACGTCGAGGCCTCCGCGCAGGCCTTCGAGACCCTGCTGCGCTCGCTCTGAGCCCCGTCAAGCCGGCGTTCCGGCGCGTTGGCCGGCAACTGCCTACAATGGCGCCCCTGGATGCCGTCCGGGGCCGGCCGTCGTGCCCGCCCGCATCCCCTCCTTTCCGACAGTTGATCCGATCCCGTGAAATTCTTTGTTTCCTGCGCCAAGGGCCTTGAGTACCTGCTCGCCGACGAACTGCTGGCGATGGGCCTGCCCAAGGCCACCGCCACCATTGCCGGCGTCAATGCCGAAGGCGAGCTGCGCGATGCGCAGCTCGTGGTGCTGTGGTCGCGGTTGGCCAGCCGCGTGCTGTGGCCGCTGGAAGAGTTCGACTGCCCCGACGAAGCCGCGCTGTACCAGGGCGTGGTGTCGATGCCGTGGGAAGAGCATCTGGACGCCGACCTGACCCTGGCCGTGGACGCGCATGTGTCCGGCACCGCCATCACCCACGCGCGCTTCGCCGCGCAACGGGTCAAGGACGCGGTGGTCGACCGCCTGCGCGGTGAAGGCCTGGAGCGCCCGTCGGTGAACGTCGATCTGCCGGACGTGCGCATCAACCTGTCGCTGCGCAAGGGCCGCGCCACCATCTCGATCGACCTGAGCGGTGGCCCGATGCACCGTCGCGGCTGGCGCCAGTCGCAGAACGATGCGCCGCTGAAGGAAAACCTGGCCGCCGCGGTGCTGATGCGCGCCGGCTGGCCGAAGATCCATGCCGAAGGTGGTGGCCTGCTCGACCCGATGTGCGGCAGCGGCACGCTGCTGATCGAGGGCGCGCTGATGGCCGCCGATGTCGCGCCGGGCCTGCAGCGCCACGGCAGCATTCCGCCGAGCCGCTGGCGCGGCTTCGATCAGGCGCAGTGGAAGGCGCTGATGGGCGAGGCGCGCGAGCGCGAGCAGGCCGGGCGTGCCGCGCTGAAGCAGGTCATCCACGGCAGCGACATCGACCCGCAGGCGATCCGTGCCGCCAAGGAGAACGCCGAGGTGGCCGGTGTCAGCGAAGCGATCTGGTTCGGCGTGCGTGATGTCGCCGACATGCAGGTGCCGCCGCAGGAGATTGGCTGCGTGGTCTGCAATCCGCCATATGACGAACGCCTGGCCGCCGACGCGGTGCTGTACCGTCGCATCGGTGATGCGCTCAAACGCGCGGTGCCGCAATGGAAGGCCAGCCTGCTGTGCGGTAGCGCCGATTTGGCCTTCGCCACGGGCCTGCGCGCGCGCAAGACCTACCAGCTGTTCAACGGTGCCATCGAGTGCGCGCTGATCGTCTGCGACCCCATCGCGGTGCCGGCGCGCGAGAACGATGGCCAGCCGCGCGAGCTGAGCGAAGGTGCGCAGATGGTGGCCAACCGCCTGCGCAAGAACCTGAAGAAGTTCAAGAGCTGGCTGGCGCGCGAGGACATCACCTGTTTCCGCGCCTACGACGCCGACCTGCCCGAGTACGCCGCCGCCATCGACGTCTACCGCGAGGATGGCGGCAAGGGCCGCACTTTCCTGCATGTGCAGGAGTACGCTGCGCCGGCCACGATTCCCGATGCCGACGTGCGCCGCCGCCGCAACGAATTGCTGGCCGCCGCGCGCGAGGTGTTCCAGGTGCCGGCCGAGCAGGTGGCGCTGAAGTCGCGCGAGCGCGGCAAGGGCGGCAGCAAGTACGGCCGTTTCGAGCAGCGTGGCGAGTTCATCCTGGTGCGCGAGAACAATGCGCTGCTGCGCGTGAACCTGTTCGACTACCTGGACACCGGCCTGTTTCTGGACCACCGCCCGCTGCGCCGGCACATGGCCGAGCAGGCACGCGGCAAGCGCTTCCTCAACCTGTTCTGTTACACCGGCGTGGCCAGCGTGGAAGCGGCGGTGGCCGGCGCGGTTTCGACTACCAGCGTCGACCTGTCCGGTACCTACCTGCAGTGGTGCGCCGACAACCTGGCCCTGAACGGCATGGGCGGCAGCCGCCACCAGCTGGTGCAGGCCGATGCGATCAAGTGGCTGGAAGCCGAGCAGGGCCAGTTCGACGTGATCTTCTGCGACCCGCCGACCTTCTCCAACTCCGCGCGCGCCGAGGACTTCGACGTGCAGCGCGAGCAGCTGCGCCTGCTGCGCGCGGCGGTGGCGCGCCTGGCGCCGGGCGGCGTGCTGTATTTCTCCAACAACTTCCGCCGCTTCAAGCTGGAAGAGAACGCCATCGCCGAGTTCGCGCGCTGCCGCGAGATCAGTGCCAGGACCATCGGCCCGGATTTCGAGCGCAACGCCCGCATCCACCGCGCCTGGGAACTGCAGCGGTTGGGATGAGACGATGAGCGCGGGAGGCAGCATGGCAGCATCGTCCATCGTGTTTGAAGGCTTGCTGCTGCGGCCCTTCGAGGACAGCGACGCGGAGCCGTTCGCCGAAGCGGTACGCGAGTCGGCCCAGAGCGTGGGCCGGTGGATGCCATGGGCAACACCGGACTACGACACCGTGCAGGCGCTGGCATGGTTCGCCGACTGCCGTGCACGACGCGAGCTGGGGGAGGCACTGGAGTTCGGGGTCTTCTGCGCGCAGACCGGGGTCTTCCTTGGCGGCGCGGGCTTGAACGAGATCCAGCGTGGCCACCGGTTCTGCAACCTGGGGTACTGGGTGCGCACGTCGCGCCAGGGGCACGGCATCGCGCCACGCTGCGTGCGCGCGCTGGCGGCGCATGGGTTCGACCACGAAGGCCTGCAGCGCATCGAGATCGTGGTGGCGGTGGGCAACACCGCCAGCGAAAGGGTGGCGGTGAAGTCCGGCGCATTGCACGAGGGCATCGCGCGCAACCGGCTCATCGTCCATGACCGGCCCGTCCCGGCACACCTGTTCTCGCTGGTGCCCTGACCCTATCGACAGGAACGGCCTTGGCCGTGAAGCCGATACTGCCTGGCGCGCCCGGTCGTTGGACGATGGAGGCGTATCCGGATACATCATCGGCTTGGCGACCAATCTCGCTCCTGCGCGTTCAGGGCACGACGGTCGCGGCCAGGCCGATGACCGGCAGGGCCCAGGCCAATGGCACGATCCAGCGGGGCCGGTAGGGGTACAGGCCGAACGCCAGCAGCAGCCCGGCGGCGGTCAGCGCCCCCAGCCACAACACCGGGCCGGCGGCCCAGCCGTGGTCGGCGACGCAGACCGCGTAGGCCAACGCGAGCAGGCCCCAGCCCAGCCAACGCCACAGCGGCGTGCGTTCGGAGCCGCGCTGCAGCTCGCGCTGGTGCTTTTCCATGGCCAGCGACAGCGCGGTGAACGCCGCGAACGACAGCCCCAGGGCGAGCAGCATCATGCGCCCGCTCCCGCGGCGGCCGCCTGCTGGCGACGCTTCTTCTCCGCCGCACTCAAGGGGGGCTGCCAGTGCTGCATGCGCCAGCCGCAGTAGGCCAGTACGACGCCGAACACCAGCATGAAAAGATCCACGCCGGCCAGCGGCCAGTCGCCCTGCAGCAAGGTCACGCCCAGATGGGCGTGCGTGGTCAGTGCATTGACCAGCGGAATCAGCGCGAACATCGCCGCGCCTACGTACAGCTGCCAGGCCCACATCATCCGCTTGGGCCAGATGAATGCCGCCAGCAGGGCGGCCCCCCACGCGTAGAAGAACACGTTGGCTTCGGCCGCGCTGCGTTCGGCCAGTTCCACCGGCAACAGCCGGTTGCCCCAGAAATAGGCGGCGAAGGCGATCGGCAAACCCGCCACCGCGCCGATGTTCAGGGCATCGACCAGACGCAGGCCGAAACCGGTCCTGCCCGACTTGGCGTGCTTGGGGCGCTCCTTGACCGCCCACAGCACCACGCCGCTGGCCACCATCAGGCAGCCGATCAGGCCGGAGACGAAGAACAGGGCGCGCAGCCCCCAGTCGGCAAAGCGGGCCAGGTGCAGGCCGTACATCACGCCGCGGGTCTGGGTGGCACCGCCCGGTGCCGGGCTGCCCTCCAGGCGCACGCCGGTGAGGGCGTCGTAGCGCAGCGAGGGCGTGTCGATCGACAGGCGATGGCCGTCTCGCTGCAGCACGTCGACCACCGAGTTGTCCGCGCCCGGGCGATGGACGGTGAAACCCGCCATCTCGGCGCCGTTCCATTCCTTGCGGGCACTGTCCAGCAACTGCTGGATCGGTAGCGGCGGCGCGCGCCCTTCGGCCGGGCCTTCGACGTCGGCCATGCGTGCGAAGGCTTCGGAGAAGAACGCATCCGGGTCGTCCGGATAGGCCGCCTTCACGCCCCATGGCAGGTACAGGAACATCAGGGTGACGATGCCGGTGTAGGTGATCATGGCGTGGTACGGCAGCGCCATCACCGCACTGACGTTGTGGAAGTCCAGCCAGGAACGCAGCCCCTTCTGCGGGCGGAAGGTGAAGAAGTCGGTGAAGATCTTCTTGTGGGTGATGACCCCGGTGATGATCGCCACCAGCATGAACATCGCGCAGAAGCCGACGATGTAGCGTGCCCAGATCACCGGGATGTAGTGCAGGTCAAAATGCAGGCGGTAGAAGAAGTCACCGCCGCGGGTCTCGCGCGCGCTGACTTCCTGGCCGGTGTTCGGGTCGACGGTGGCGTCACCGAAGCGACCGCCGCCACGTCGCCGCCGCGTCTGGCCTTCAGCTGGCGGCGTGGCCATCGATTCGGGGTTGCGCCAGAACATGCGCATGGCCGGGTTGCGTGCATCGGGCAGGGTGACGGTCCAGCTCTCGGCCTGCGGTGCCTTGCGCTGCAGGAAGCGCACCGCGTTGGCGGCGGCGACGTCGCTGCTGACCGTGCTGCGTGGCAGCTCCGGGCGCATCCAGCGGCTGATTTCCTCGCGGTAGTAGCTGGCGGTGCCGGCCATGAAGATCAGCAGCAACAACCAGCCGACCAGCAGGCCGGTCCAGGTGTGCAGCCATGCCATCGATTGGCGGAATCCGTTCTTCATGCCATCACCCCCAGCCATTCGGCGGCCATCCAGAACAGCGCGGCGGGCAGCACGATGCCGAGCCAGGCGCGCAGCGCGCTGCGCGTGGCGAACGCCCACAGCGCGGCGCAGGCGCACAGCACGATGGCGACCAGCATGCCGGTCAGCACGGCCTGGCTGCGTGGTAGCGGCAGGGCAAGGGCGAAGAACATCGCGGAAGTGGCGGCGAGCGCGTACCCGCCGACGATGGCGGCGATGCTGCGCGAGAGCACGCCCAGCCAGGGGCGTGCGAGGAAGTGCTCGATTCGGGCGAGCCAGGAGCTGGCGATGGGCGTGCTGTCCACGGAAACCTGCGGTGAGGGCTGGAGCGGGCAGTGCCGGTGGCGACCGGCGCTGCATGAAGTGGCCATCCCTGGCCGGCGCCGCGTGCGGCGCGTCCCCAAAGGCGTTACAGCTTCCAGCGCAGGGTCAGCTGCACGTTGCGCGGCTCGCCCCAGTACACGCCGTTGTAGAAGCCGACGTTGCTGTAGTACTTCTTGTCCAGCAGGTTGTTGACGTTGAGCTGGGCGCTGAAGTTGGCGTTGAAGCGGTAGCCACCGGACAGGTTGAGCAGGTAGAACGCGTCCTGGGTCATGCGCACGCTATCGGTACGCCCGGTAACCAGGTAGTCCGGTGCCGGCCTGGCACCGTTGCGCCAGATCTCGCTCTGCCAGGTAGCGCCACCGCCCAGCCAGAAGCGGCCGTCGATGCCGCCCGGACGCCAGCTGGCGTTGAGGCGGAAGGTGTTGACTGGCGTGGTGGTGTTCTGGCGCACGCCTTTCTGGTTCTCGATCACGGTATGCGCGTAGCCGGTGGACAGGTTCCAGTGCTCGCCGAGGCTGCCCTGTGCTTCCACTTCCCAGCCCTGGACCTTGTTGCCCTTGCCGGTGGAGCGGTAGGCATCGCTGCCATCGGGCAGGAACTTGGCCGGCACGCTGTCATCGAGCTCGGCCACGTTGTCCTTCTCGCCCTTGAACACGGCCACGGAGGTGTTGAGCAGCCCGTCGAAGAACTCGGCCTTGAGGCCGGCTTCCCACATGTCGCCGACCACCGGCTCCAGGTAGCTGTTGTTCTTGTCGCGGTAGTTCTGCGGCTGGAAGATGTCGGTGTAGCTGGCGTAGGCGCTGAAGGTGCGGTTGATGTCGTAGATCAGGCCGAAGTACGGGGTCAGCGTGTTGTCGGGTTTGTAGCCGCCACGGGTTGTGCCGGTGCGGTTGCCGGCGTTGTCGTAGCTGTAGCGCCAGCTGCGGGTTTCCCAGGTGCTGTAGCGCGCACCGGCCACGGCCAGCAGCGGGTCGGCCAGCTGCAGGCGCGCGGCCAGGTAGGCGCCGCGCTGGCGCAGTTCGTCCTGCGAGCCGAGGTAGCCATTGCGGACGATGGGCAGCTGCGGCACGTCGCCGGTCCAGTTGCGCCAGTCCGGCACCTGCGCGTAGTTGTCCGGGTAGTCGGGGATGCTGATCGACGGCGCCTTGCTCTTGCGCAGCGACTGGCCGTAGCCGAACACCACTTCCTGGGCGTGGCCGAACAGCTCGAAGGCGCCGGTGACGTTGACGTCGGCCACGTCCATCGTGCTCTTCTCGGCGAAGTGCGAGATGTAGGCGGTCACCCCGGTGCCGTCGGGCCGCGGGTTGCCGGCCGCGCCGTACCAGACGCTGCCATCGGTATCGCGGTCGGCATGGGTGAAGCTGCCCTTGATCGTCCAGTTGCCGCCCAACTGCTGCTCAAGGCGCGCGAAGCGGGTCTTCTCCACGATCGGCCACTGGCTCCAGCTGGCCGACAGGTTGGTCGAGCGCGGCAGGTTGGCCGGCTTGCCATCCACGCCCCAGTACGGCACCACGCCCCAGGTCACGCCGGTGGTCTTGGGCGACTGGTACTCGTACCCCAGCTCCAGCAGGGTGCTGTCGCTCAGGTCGGCCTGCACGATGCCGTAGAACACGTCCTTGTCCAGCTTGTAGACGTCGCGGAAGGAGTCGCTCTGCTGCTTGGCGCCGACCACGCGCGCGCGGATGCGGCCATCCCAGGCCACCGGTCCACCGAGGTCGAACTCCATGCGCTGGTTGCTCCAGCGGCCGACGGTTAGGTTGGCGCCCATCTGCAGGGTGTCGGTGGGGCGCTTGCGCACGAAGCTGATGGTGCCGGACGGATCGCCGGCGCCGGTGGTCAGGCCGGTGGCGCCGCGCACCACTTCGATGCGCTCGTAGATCACGTTGTCGGTGTTGGTCTTGATCGACCCGCCGAACGTGTTGAGCATGCCATCGACCTGGAAGTTGGTGATGTTGTAGCCGCGCGAGACGTAGTTGATGCGTTCGCTGTCGGTCACCGAGACGTGCACGCCGGTGACATGGCCCATCACGTCCTGCAGCGAGAACAGGCCCATGTCATCCAGCCGTTGGCGGGTGATGACGGTGACCGACTGCGGCGTCTGGCGCAGCGACAGGTCCAGCTTGGTCGCGGTGCCGGTGTGCTTGACGGTGTAGGAGTTGGCCAGTTCGCCTTCGGCCACGACCTTGACCGTATCCAGCGTGGCCGGGTCGCGGGCGGCGTCATCGGCCAGGACGGGCGCGGCGTGGGTGGCCAGGGCGGCGGCCAGGGCGCTGGCCAGCAGTGAGAAGTGCAGGGATGTGGGGGCAGGGCGTTGCATCGTGGTTTCCTGGTGGGCGAAAGGGTGGCCGACCTGGAATTCGCCCATGGCGACGCCTCACGCCATGCGTGAGCAACGTTGCGGGGTAGTGCTCCCTGAAGTCAGCCGCGTGCACAACGCGAGGCCGTTGGCATCGCGTGGCAGGAGTTGTAGTGGGGGTACACGGGGCTTGGCGGGGAACGCGCGGGGCGTCCATGCCGCGGGAGGCTAAGCGTACTGCCTATGAACGAAACGATAACGATTCTTATTGGCAATGGCAAGCGTCATTGTCACAAACGACCTCATCTCCCCAGGAGCGAGCAGGGTCACGAAGTGGCGATGCTCAGAACTTCAGCCAGCCGGTGATCGCATGCAGCAGCAGGCCGATCAGGCCGCCGACGAGGGTGCCGTTGAAACGGATGTACTGCAGGTCGCGGCCGACGCTCAGTTCCAGCTGCTCGACCAGCTTCTTCTCGTTCCAGGCCTTCACCGTCTGCGCGATATGCGTGGTCACGCCGTTGCGCAGGCGGTTGGTCAATTTCTCGGCACCGGCCAGCATGTGCTGGTTGAGGGCATCGCGCAGGGCGGGGTCCTCGCCGAGGGCAGTGCCCAGCTTGGACAGGCTGCGCTCCAGGTAGCCGGCCAGCACCGAGTCCTCGCGCGAAAGGTCATCGCGCAGGTAGTCGTGCACGCGCTTCCACAGCCCCTGCACGTATTCCTGCACGGCTGGGTGGTCGATCACCTGCTGCTTGAGCGTGTTGACCTTCTCGGCCAGCGCCGGGTCTTCGCGCAGGCGCTGCATGTAGTCGCCCAGCCAGCGGGCATAGTCCTGCCGCAACGGGTGCTCCGGTTGCGAGAGGACGTCCTGCAGTTCTTCCAAGCCGGCGCGGGCGAGGCGGTCGGCCAGTGAATCGCCGATCTCGTCGATCGGCTTGACCCAGTCCACGGTGCTGGCCAGCGTCGGCCATTCCTTGCGGATGTAGCGCACGATCAGTGCCGAGGCATGCTGGCGCACGCTGTCCTTGTCCAGCCAGGTGGCCACGCGCTTCAGGCCTTCGTCGAGCACGCGCTGGTGGCGGTTGTCGGCGGTCAGCAGGCCGAGCAGTTCACCAGCGGTGGCCGCCGCGTTCCATTGCCGCAGCTGCTCGACCACGAAGGACTGGATGGCGCGGCGCACGGCGGCTTCGTCGAGCAGGTCCAGTGCCTGCACCGCCCAGCCGCGGGCCATGCCGGCGAGCATGCGCGCCTGCTGTGGCTGCGCCAGCCATTCGCCCAGCCGGGTGGCGGGGTCGAACACCTTGAGCTTGGCCAGCAGTGTTTCCGGCTCCAGGAAGTGGTCGCGCACGAACACCGCCAGGCTGTCGGCGATGCGTTCCTTGTTGCGCGGGATGATGGCCGTGTGCGGGATCGGCAGGTTGAGCGGGCGCCGGAACAGCGCCACCACCGCGAACCAGTCCGCCAGGGCGCCCACCGTGGCCGCCTCGCAGAACGCGCTGACCCAGGCCCAGATGCCGCGCTCGCCGTTGAGGTGGCTGACGATGAAGCCGGCCAGCATCGCCAGCAGCATCGCCACCGCATACAGCTTGAGCCGGCGCAGCTGCGCGCGGCGCGGATCGTCGACGGCGTTCACGCCTCAGTCTTCATCGTTCTTGATCGAGCGCCGGAAACAATGCTCGCCGGCCGGGTGAGCCCAATCGGCTTCCAGGCCGCCGAAGCGCCGTTGCCGGGCACTGTCGGTGGCAAACAGGGCGCAGAGTTCGAAGTGGTTGTCGTCGAGCAGGCGGTAGCGGTAGTCCGGCCCGCCGGCGGGATCGTGCAGCGGCAGGTCCAGCCCGGGTGTGGCGCGCAGGCGGGCCATGTCCGGTGGCAGCGCCTCATGTGCGGTGCGGTAGCTGCGCGCCGCCTGCTCCAGCGAGCGCAGGTCCTGCAGGCGGCTTTCGTCGAGGCGGAGCAGGCGCTGTTGCGCCGGCGAGTCGATCACCCAGACGCCGGCCGCGATCGCCAGTGCGGTGAACACACCGGTGGCCCACAGCAGGCGGCTGCCCCAAGCGGTCTGGCTCATGGGCTCACCTCCTCGCGGCGCAGGTCGGCCAGGTACCAGCCGAACACGGTGCCGGCCAGCAGCGCCACGGCCAGCACCTTGAGCACGAAGCGCAGGCTCAGTTCACCCCCGAGCAGGTTGTAGACCAGCGTGGTCAGGTCGCCGATCAGCACCCCGGCGGCGACGAACAGGGTCAGGTAGGTCAGCCAGCGCCGTACCGGCGACAGCCGCTTGATCGGATGCCGGGCCACGTCGCGGCTGACCCGGTGGCTGAGGAAGGCGAACACCGGGAAGGCGATCACCAGCGCCGAGATCGACCAGCGGATCGACGGCCCCAGCTGCAGCATCTGCCAGCGTGCATCGGCCGGGTCGGGCAGGGCGTGTTCGATCAGCTTGAACAGCAGGCTGCCCAGGTTCCAGCAATAGAAGTACAGCGTGCTGAACAGCAGCAGGTAGACGAACGCCTCGCGGGCGGACAGCGAGGCGCGCGGGCGCGGTACCGGCAAGGCGAAATCCACCTCAGCCCAGCCATCGAGCACCCCGCGTACCTGCGCTTCGCTCCAGCCGGCGGCCAGCAGTGCCTGGTTGACCTGGGCGCGGCTGTGGCCGCGCATCAGGGCCTCGCGGACGAATGATTCGAGTTCGGGTGAAGCCGATGCCATCGCGTGCTCCCTGCCATGCGTGCCCGCAGCGTAAGGGGCCGGCCGCGTGGCGATCAATAGTCGGAGGCGGCCGCTTCCGGTTCCTCCGCGCGACTGGCGGCCAGCCGCGCCCGCAGCGCGTCCAGTTCCATGCGCAGGGCCTGGTTCTCCGCAGTGAGCGAGGCCACGCGCTGGCGCAGCGCCTCCACTTCGGGGCTGGACGCCGCGGTGAATGGTGCGGACTGCACTTCGTCGTGGGCGTCCTGGTCGGGCTCCGGGCGGGCTTCGGGCTTGGGCTTGCGGCGCGATTCACGCACGCGCTTGGCCGCTTCCTTCAACTCGCTCTTGCCCCCCTGGGCGGCGGCGCGCTGTTCGGCTTCCGGCAGGCTGGCGACCACTGCGGCGGCGCTGAGCGAGATCTCCCCGGCCTTGACCGCCTCGATCACTTCCTGGGCGGCATGTGCGCTGATCTTCTCGATCAGGGTCACCTGGCTGGCGCTGAGCTTGGCTTCGCGCGCCAGGTCGGCCTTGGACAGCTTTGGTGCCGGGTCCCACGGCGGGGAGTCGGCATCGCTGGCGTGGTCGTCGGCCAGCGCGGCCTCACCTTCGCTCTCCCGGCGCAGTTGCTCCTGCTCGGCGCGGCGGCGCGCCTCGACGATGGCGCGCTTGCGCAGGGCCAGCACGCCGCGCTGGAAATCGGACACGCTGCGGCGCCCCAGGTGCTGCTCGATCATCCACAGGTGCACGTCGTCCATCGACTGGAAGCGGGTGTTCTGCACGGTGTTGAACGGGATGCCGTGGCGGGTGCAGATGCCGTAGCGGTTGTGGCCGTCGATCAGGATGTTGCCCCACAGCACCAGCGCGTCGCGGCAGCCCTCGGCCAGCAGACTGCGCTCCAGCGCGTCATGTTCGTCCTGCGTGAGCGGGTCGATGTAGGCCTTGAGTTCTTCGTTGACGATGATGTCCATGCGGCTGCCGGTTGAAACGTGGGCGGGCATTGTAGTGACCCGGGGCGGTGCCGGGGCAAGTCCCGTTGGCCGTGCGAGGGCAGGGATTCATGACGGCCGTGCAGCGTGGCCGGCGTACCATGCACGGTGGCGGCCCGCGCCGCGTTGTCCCGCAACAGGAAGCAGACCATGAATACGCCACACCTCCGCGAACAATGGCAGACGCTGGCCGACGGCCTGTCGCTGCGCACCCGCGCCTTCATCGACGGCCGCTACGTGGATGCCGCGTCCGGCGCGCGCTTCCAGTGCATCAGCCCGATCGATGGGCGGGTGCTGGCGCAGGTGGCCGAATGCGGCCAACGGGATGTGGACCACGCCGTGGCCGCGGCGCGGCGTGCCTTCCAGAAGGGGCAGTGGGCGGGGTTGAAGCCGGCGCGGCGCAAGCAGGTGCTGCTGCGCCTGGCCGGGCTGGTGGAGCGCCATGCCGATGAGCTGGCGCTGCTGGAAACGCTGGACATGGGCAAGCCGGTCGGCGAAGCACGCGGGGTGGACATCGGCGGAGTGATCCGCTGCATCCAGTGGACCGCCGAGGCGGTGGACAAGCTGTATGGCGAGGTGGCGCCCACCGGCAGCAACGAGCTCGGCCTGATCACGCGCGAGCCACTGGGCGTGGTCGCGGCGATCGTGCCGTGGAACTTCCCGCTGCTGATGGCGGCATGGAAGATCGCCCCGGCGCTGGCCGCCGGCAATTCGGTGGTGCTCAAGCCCTCGGAGAAGTCGCCGTTGAGCGCGCTGCGTTTCGCCGAGCTGGTGGCCGAGGCCGGGGTGCCCGAGGGCGTGTTCAACGTGGTGCCGGGCAATGGCAAGGGCGCGGGCGAGCCGCTGGCCCTGCACATGGACGTGGACGGGCTGGTGTTCACCGGCTCCACCGCGGTGGGCAAGCGGCTGCTGCAATGCGCGGGCCTGTCCAACATGAAGCGCGCGTACATGGAATGCGGCGGCAAGAGTCCCAACATCGTGTTCGCCGACGCCCCGGACCTGGACAAGGCCGCCGAAGCGGCGGCCAGTGGCATCTTCTACAACCAGGGCGAGGTGTGCACGGCGGCCTCGCGGCT
This sequence comes from Stenotrophomonas sp. ATCM1_4, assembly GCF_004348115.1. Lineage (GTDB taxonomy): Bacteria > Pseudomonadota > Gammaproteobacteria > Xanthomonadales > Xanthomonadaceae > Stenotrophomonas > Stenotrophomonas capsici. The sequence goes on from NZ_QPFB01000001.1 coordinate 520,620, forward strand.
GCTGGTGGAACGCTCGATCAAGGATGAATTCGTCGCGCGCGTGGTCGAGCATGGCCGGCACATGCAGCCGAAGCATCCGTTCGAACCGGGGGCGCCGATGGGCGCGATGGTGGACGAAGCCCAGTTGCAGCGGGTGCTCGGTTACATCGACGAAGGCACCGCCGAAGGCGCGCGGCTGCTGCTGGGCGGCAAGCGTGCGCAGGTGGTGGAGGGCGGCTGCTACCTCGAACCCACGGTGTTTGACGAGGTCTCACCGCAGCAGCGCATCGCCCGCGAGGAACTCTTCGGCCCGGTACTGTCGGTGATCACCTTCGACGGCGAGCAGCAGGCGCTGCAGTTGGCCAATGACAGTGAGTACGGGCTGGCGGCGGGCGTGTGGACACGCGACCTCGCACGCGCGCACCGCGTCGCGCGCGGCCTGCGCGCGGGCAGTGTCTGGGTGAACCAGTGGGACGGCGGCGACATGACCGCGCCGTTCGGCGGCTACAAGCAGTCCGGCAATGGCCGTGACAAGTCGCTGCATGCCTTCGACAAGTACACCGAGATGAAGGCGACCTGGATCCACCTCGGCGATTGATTCGGCGAGCGGGCAGGGTGCCCTGCCGTCAGGGCACCCCGGGTCAGGCTCAGTCCTTGCCGCCCTTGCGCAACTGGCTGGCAAAGCGTTCCAGCCATTGCGCGAAGCCCTGCAGGGCCACGCCCCCCTTGTCGCGCAGGTTGGCCAACTCCGCCTCCAGGCGCTCGCGCCGGGTGGCTTCGCCCTCGTGCTTCGGCAGCGGCGGCAGGATGTGGGCGAAGTAGGTGTTGTCCAGCAGCTTGTGCAGCAAGCGTTCGCCGATGAACGGTTCGCCGTTGTTGAGCGCGCGTGCGCCCTTGAACAGGTTGCGGATGTCGTACTGGGTGGGGCTCAGGTCGGGCACCTGCTTGGGCAGGTCGAGCAGGGTGTAGACCGCGATGCGGGCGGTGCGCACCGAGCTTTCCATGGTGAACACCACGTCGTTGGCGGTTTCCACGAACTGGCCGACCAGTGCCAGGTTGGTGCAGCCGTGCGGCACCACCTGCGGGCGGTCACCGGCCGCGCGCGGCATGAACTGCGCGGTGATGTATGGCATCAGCGCCAACCGCACCTTGGTGTGCGGGATGATCGCGTCGAGCTGGTCGGCGATGCCCAGGTGGTAGCACAGCTCAGCCACGATCTCGCGGCCGGTGCACTCGGGCATGGTCTTCTTGACGAAGTTGCCGGGCTGGTCCATCAGCAGCGCGTACACCCACATCACCACCGTGTCCCTGGGCTGGCCGGGGAAATGCGGCTGGCGGTTGATGGTGACGCTGAGCACCCAGTTCGAATCGGTGAAGGTGATGATGCCGCCGGTGGCGGTGCGGCCGGAGGTGGGATCGTTGACCGACAGTTCGGTCAGCTTGTCCAGCAGCGGGGAGGCGGTGCAGGTCAGTGTGGCCGACTCCCACATCGAGCGGTCGATGTCGCCGCAGAACTTGTCCGGCTTGCCGAACACCGGCGACTGCCGGGCCAGGTTCTGCCACAGGCCCCAGCTGCTGCCCTCGGCCGGGCCGCCGTGGCGCTTCTTCAGCACCGGCACGGTGTCCAGGTCGCCGTAGGCGGTGTCCTCGGTCATCGAGCCGGTCAGTGCGATCACCAGGTCACGCGCGGCCACCGCGATGTGGCCCTCGCCCTCGGCGGTGCGGGTGCGCAGCGCGGTGACGGTGCGTTGCTCGCCCTGCACGTCGAAGTCCATGTCCAGCACCTGGGTGCCCAGCCGCACCTGCACGCCCTGTTCGCGCAGCAGGCGGACCAGCGGGGTGACGAAGGTGTCGTATTGGTTGAACTTGGGGAACACCAGCGCCGACATGTCGCCGAAGCCGTCGATGGCATCGAGGAAGCGGTGCATGTACAGCTTCATCTCCAGCAGGCTGTGCCAGTTCTCGAAGGCGAACATCGAGCGGAACAGGAACCAGAAATTGCTGGCCAGGAAGCCTTCGCTGAAATGGTCCTGGATGGTCAGGTCGTCCAGCTCATCCTTGCGCTTGAGCAGCAGGCTCACCACTTCCCACTGCTGCTTGCGGCTCAGCCCGAAGCGGGTGAAGTCGGGCAGCACCTGGCCCTGCTTGTGCATCAACCGCGACCTGGACCAGTTGGGGTCGGCATCGTTGGCCAGGCGGTATTCGTCGAGCACGCTGAAGCCTTCGGGCAGTTCCAGCGCGGGCACGTCCTGGAACATGTCCCACAGGTTGTCGTAGTTCCAGTTCATCTCGCGGCCACCGCGCACCAGGTAGCCGTCCTGCGGGTTGCCCGAGCCATCCAGCGAGCCGCCCTCGATCTCGAGGCCTTCGATGATGGTGATGTTGCGTGCCGGCATGTGGCCATCGCGGATCAGGTAGAACGCCGCGGCCAGGCCGGCGATGCCGCCGCCGACGATCCAGGCCTTGCGCTCGGCGATGCCCTCGGTGGGCAGGGGCTTGAAGCGCTGGTAGTTGCCGACCATGTCCGGCGGCGGCAGGGTGTTGAGCGGGGCGTTGTGCCAGTAGCGGGCGCTGGCGTCCGGGGCGTGGTCGATGCGGGGGGAGGGAGTGCTCATGGTGTTCTCCGGTGTGAGGGGAGGGACAGGTGCAACCGCCGATCCAGTCTGCACGGGAATCCCGTCGGGGCGGTTACACGGGGTTGAAACCCGGCGTGAGCGGGCGTCATGCGGCGGGCCGGGTAGGGCGTAAGGGGTGGGAAGGTCACGGCTGCAACCATTTCTGGGGCCGGGCGGCGACGCGTGGCAGACTGCGGCACCTGTTTCCCTTGTTCTGGCTCATGTCGACCGCTGCAGCCTCCGTGCCCCTGAATTCCCCGCGCCGCGTGCTGGCGGCCAGCCTGGTCGGTACGACCATCGAGTTCTTCGACTTCTACATCTACGCCACCGCCGCGGTGCTGGTGTTCCCCAGGTTGTTCTTTCCCGACAGCAGCCCGGATGCGGCGTTGTTGCAGTCGCTGGCGACCTTCGCGGTGGCCTTCATCGCCCGCCCGGTCGGCTCGGCGGTGTTCGGCCATTACGGCGACCGCATCGGCCGCAAGGCCACGCTGGTGGCGGCGTTGTTGACCATGGGCCTTTCCACCGTCGCGATCGGACTGCTGCCGACCTACCACGACATCGGCCTGGCCGCGCCGCTGCTGCTGGCGTTGTGCCGGTTCGGCCAGGGCCTGGGCTTGGGCGGTGAATGGGGCGGGGCGGTGCTGCTGGCCACCGAGAACGCACCGCCGGGCAAGCGCGCCTGGTACGGCATGTTCCCGCAACTCGGGGCGCCGCTGGGCTTCCTGCTGTCGGCCGGCGTGTTCCTGATGCTGGGGCGCGTGCTCGACGATGCCGCCTTCCTCAGCTGGGGGTGGCGGGTGCCGTTCATCGCCAGCGCGTTGCTGGTGATCGTCGGCCTGTGGGTGCGCTTGAACATCCGCGAGACCCCGGACTTCCAGAAGGCGCTGGACCAGGGCCAGCGCGTGCGCCTGCCGATGCGCGAGGTGCTGGTGGGGCATGGCTTTGCGGTGGTGGTGGGGACGCTGGCCGCGTTCGCCACCTTCGTGCTGTTCTACCTGATGACGGTGTTCACGCTGGGCCATGGCACCAAGACGCTGGGCTACGCGCGCGAGGATTTCCTGCTGCTGCAGATGGTCGGCATCCTGTTCTTCGCCGCCGGCATCCCGCTGGCCGCGCGCTACGGCGACCGCCAGGGCACGGTGAAGGCGATGCTGCTGGCGACGGTGGCGATCTTCGTGTTCGGGTCGCTGTTCCAGCCGTTGTTCCAGGCCGGGCACCCGCTGCTGGTGCTGTTGTTCCTGTCGCTGGGACTGTTCCTGATGGGCCTGACCTATGGCCCGTGCGGCACCATGCTGGCCAGCCTGTATCCGGTGCAGGTGCGTTACACCGGCGCGTCGTTGTCGTTCAATCTGGCCGGCATCCTGGGTGCGGCACCGGCCCCTTACGCGGCCACCTGGCTGGCAGGCCGGTTCGGCATCGCCGCGGTGGGCGGCTACCTGTGCGTCACCGCGCTGGTTACCGGGCTGGCGTTGTGGGCCATTGGCCGGCGCCAGCAACGGGCACGTGTCGAAGCGTGAGCCGCTGGTGGCGGCGCGCTGGGAAGTCATCAGCCTGTGGGGCAGCAGGACGGAAAGGGCAGGAACGGCGCGGCAGCACCACGTAGGGAGGGGATCGGCCGCCGCCGCGTCGTTCCTGCACGGGGCCGGTCAGTTGAACAGGCGCTTGAGCGTGCGGCCCAGCCAGCTGCCTTCCTGGTGATCGCGGGCAAACTGGTTGAGGTGGCGCTTGACCTGCTCGGCATAGGCCTTGTCATCGCCGCGGATGTGGTTGAACAGCCAGCGCGAGAGCATGTTGCGCAGCTCGTCCGTGACGTCCTCGCCGGCCTGGAAGCGCATGCGGTATTCGGAGACGCGCTTGCCGAACACCTCGTGCACGCGCTTGTGGGCGGCGCAGAACGGATAGCCGGCTTCCTCCATCAGTTCTTCCTCGAAGGCGAAGTGCGACATGGTGTAGTCCACCAGTTCGTCGATCACCTCGGCCACCGCGACGCGTTCCAGGCTCTTCTGGGCGATATGCAGGTGGTTGAGCATCTCCACGATGCGCATGTGCTGATGGTCGATGACCTCGACCCCCGTGTTGAGGTCGTCCTGCCAAACCAGTAGTGCCATCGCGAGTTCCTCCCTGTGATTTCCTTGGGGGCACTCTAGGGGCGCACCTTCGCCGGCGCGTTGATCTGGATCAATGGCCCTGCGCCGGCAGGGAAGCGTTCACGAATGTAGTCGTGCAGGCGTCGCGGCACCGGTGGTCGCCGCTGGCGCAAGTTGCATGCTGCGCACCCGGTTGCGGCCGTCGGCCTTGGCCAGGTAGAGCTGGCGGTCGGCCTCGGTGATGAGCTGGTGCAGGCTGCTGCGCCCGCCCGGGTCGCGGCTGACGCCGATGCTGACGGTCATGCGCAGGACGTTCTCGCCGATCTGCAGGCGGATCGCCTCGATGGCCTGGCGCAACTGCTCGAAGTGCGCCGCGCTGGCGTCATCGCCCAGCCCGTGGACCAGCAGGCAGAATTCCTCGCCGCCGAAGCGGGCGCTGATGTCGCGTGGCCGGGTATGGCCCTGCAGCACGCTGGCGACCGCGCGGATGGCCTGGTCGCCGGCTTCGTGGCCGAGGCTGTCGTTGATGTGCTTGAAGTGGTCGATGTCGACCATGGCCACCGCCACGCTGCCTTGGCCACGGCCCAGCTGGCGCTGGCTGTGTTCCAGGAAGCTGCGCCGGTTGGGCAGGCCGGTGAGGAAGTCGCGCGTGGCCAGGTCCTGCAGCGTGCCGATCAACTCCAGCTGGTCCACGTTCTGCGAGACGCGGCAGAAGAACTCCTCGCGCGAGAACGGTTTGCGCAGGAAGTCGTTGGCGCCGTTCTTCAGAAAGCGCGGGATCAGCGATGGGTCGGAATTGCCGGAGATGCCAATCACCGCCACCTTGTCGCGCGCGCGGAGGGCGCGCAGGCGACGGGTCAGCTCCACGCCGTCCATGCCCGGCATCTCCTGGTCCACGATCACCAGCCGGATAGCCGGGTCCGCTTCCAGCGCATGCAACGCCGAGGGGCCATCACCGGCCTGGGTGACGTGGTAGCCATACATGCCCAGCAGCGCCGCCGCATACGACCGGGCCGAGGGGGAGTCGTCGACCACCAGCGCCGAGATGCGGCGGTTGCGCTCCATGCGCTGCACCAGCCAGACCAGGTAGTCGACGCTACCGGGGGTGTTCTTCAGCACGTAGTCGATGATTTCCTGCTGCAGCACGCGCTTGCGCAGGTCTTCGTCGTAGACGCCGCTGACCACGATGGTCGGCAACCCGCGGCTGACGAAATAGTCGACCACGTGGTCACGGTCACCGTCGGCCAGCACCAGCCCGGTGAGCACCAGGAACCAGCCCTGCTCGCGTTCCAGCAGCTCGCCGGCCTCGGCCAGGGTCGAGGCGACGCTGACCGGCAGCTCCAGGCGCTGCTCGATGGCCGCACGCAGCATTGTGGTGAAGGTGCGTGAGTTCTCCACGAGCAGGATGCGCTGCGGCAGGGGCGTGATCGGCGGGCTGGTGAAGCCGGCCTGGGATGAGGCGGCCATGCGAAAGGTTCTGGGGGTCTCAGGACGGGATAGCGGCAGCAATCGCCCGGACTTTAGGCGTGGAGCGAGGAGGGCGCCGGGATGAGAGCCATCCTCGGGTTGAACCGGCAGGGCATGCCAGCGCCACGCTTCCCGCGCGCTCAGCCGAGCAGATCGCGCAGCTTGTACCACGACATGGCAGCGACCAGCAGCGGCATGCGCAGTGCCTTGCCGCCGGGGAAGATGCCGTGCGGGATCCGCTCGAACACATCCAGCCGTCCGGCCTGGCCGGCGATGGCGGCGGCGATCACTTCACCGGCCAGGCCGGTGCTGGCCACGCCGTGGCCGGAGAAGCCCTGCGCGAAATAGACATTCGGGGTGAGCCGGCCCCAGTGCGGGGCGCGGTTGCGGGTGATGTCGATGTAGCCGCCCCAGACGTATTCCAGCGACACGTCGGCCAGCTGCGGGAACACCCGGCGCATGCGTCGGGTCATGCTGGCGCGCAGCCCCGGCGGCGGCAGTGCCGAGTAGTTGGCCTGGCCGCCGAACAGCAGGCGGTGGTCGCGGCTGAGCCGGAAATAGTCCAGTGCCCAGTTCACGTCGGCCACCGCCATGTCGTTGCGGATCAGCGACCGGGCACGTGCTTCGCCCAACGGCTCGGTGGCGCCGATATAGGTGCCGACCGGCATCATCCGGGTCTCCAGCTCCGGCGCGATGCCCTGCAGCCAGGCATTGCCGGCCAGCACCACGAATTCGGCCTCGACCCGTCCCTGCGCGGTGACCAGCACGGGGCGCGGGCCGCGTTCGAGCCGCAGCACCGGCGAATGCTCGTGCACGGTGGCGCCAACGGCCTCGGCGGCGCGTGCCAGGCCCAGCACGTAGGCGAGCGGGTGCAGGTGGCCGCTGGCGGCGTCGTACATCGCGCCGAGGTAGCGCTCGCTGGCCAGCTCCTGGCGCAACCGGGCCCGGTCCCACCATTCCAGCGGATAGTCATAGCGCTGCGCCATGCGCTCGATGTCGGCGCGCAGGGCGCGCTCCTGGCGCGGATGGATCGGCACGCTGGCGTGGCCATCGCGCCAGTCGCAGTCGATGCCATGGCGGGCGATGCGCTGCTTGAGCATTTGCATGCCGTCGCGCGAGAAGTCGAACAGCAGCCGCGCATCGGCGTCGCCGACCAGCCGTTCCAGCGTGTCCTGCTCGCAGCCGTAGCCGACGATGGCCTGGCCGCCATTGCGGCCGGAGGCACCCCAGCCGACCCGTTCGGCTTCCAGCACGGTGACCCGGTAGCCCTGCTCGGCCAGCGCCAACGCCGCGGTCAGGCCGGTGTAGCCGGCGCCGAGCACGGCCACGTCGGCACGCGCCGTGCCCTGCAGTGCGGTGCGGGGCGGCGGCAAGGGCTGGCTGGCGACGTACCAGCTGGGCGGGTAGTCGGACGGGGCGTCCACGGACATCGGGATGGAAGGCGATTGTGTCGGGGCGGGCAGTGTAACGGCCACGGTGTGTCGGTTTGGCGCAGGCGGCGGACGATGCCCTGCATTGTGCCGCGCGCTGCTTGAACGGCATGCGTGGTTGCCTAATCGGCGGGGCAGGGGTAGCGTGCCTGCACGTCACCAGAGCCTGACGCATGGCCAGCCTGCCGCTGGTCGGCTTGCCTACCGACCGCAAACCGATCGGCTCCCATCCTTTCCTCGTCGTCGGTGAGAAATACGTGCGTGCCGTGGTCGATGGGGCACAGGCCATGCCGCTGGTACTGCCACTGCTGCAGCCGCCGCTTCCCGCGCAGGCATGGCTGCAACAATTGGATGGTCTGCTGTTGACCGGTGCCACCAGCAACATCGAGCCGCATCATTACGACGGTGGCCCGAGCTGGGCCGGCAACCCGCATGATCCGGCCCGTGATGCCAACGTGTTCGGGCTGCTCCCGCAGGCGCTGGCGATGGGCTTGCCGGTGCTGGCGATCTGCCGGGGCTTCCAGGAGGTCAACGTGGCCTTCGGGGGCAGCCTGCATCCCCGGGTGCATGAAGTACCCGGCCTGGCCGATCATCGTGAAGACCCGGATTCACCGCTGGACGTGCAGTATGGGCCGGCACATGCGCTGGCACTGAGCCCCGGTGGGCTGCTGGCCGGCATCGCCGGCGCAGGCACCGTGCAGGTCAACTCGGTGCACGGCCAAGGCGTGTCCCGGCTGGGCACGGGCCTGCAGGTCGAGGCGCGCGCGCCGGATGGCCTGGTCGAGGCCTTCCGCGGGCCCGGGCCGGGTTTCCTGCTCGGCGTGCAGTTCCATCCGGAGTGGCGGGTGCTGGAAAACCCGTTCCACCTGGGCATCTTCAAAGCCTTCGGCGAGGCCTGTCGCCGTTACCAGAAACAGAAGCAAAGTTGATCCGCCATGACATCGCGTCCTCGTACCCGCAAGACCGCCGCCAGCGTGCAGGAAGAAAGCTCCCTGCTACGTTGGCTCAAGGAGCGGCAGATCACCGAGGTCGAATGCCTGGTGCCTGACATCACCGGCAACGCCCGCGGCAAGATCATCCCCGCCGACAAGTTCCGCCACGACTACGGCACGCGCCTGCCCGAGGGCGTGTTTGCCACCACGGTCACCGGCGACTTCCCGGACGACTACTACGAGCTGACCTCGCCGGCCGACGCGGACATGATCCTGCGCCCGGACCCGGACACCGTGCGCATGGTGCCGTGGGCCACCGACCCGACCGCGCAGATCATCCACGACTGCTACACCAAGAACGGCCAGCCGCACGAGCTGGCGCCGCGCAACGTGCTGCGGCGGGTGCTGGCCGCCTACGATGCGCTCGGCCTGAAGCCGGTGGTGGCGCCGGAAGTGGAATTCTTCCTGGTGCAGAAGAACACCGACCCGGACTTCCCGCTGCTGCCGCCGGCCGGCCGCTCCGGCCGCCCGGAGACGGCGCGGCAGTCGTATTCGATCGACGCGGTCAACGAGTTCGACCCCATCCTCGACCTGATGTACGACTACTGCGACGCGATGAAGCTGGACGTGGACACCCTGATCCACGAATCCGGCGCGGCCCAGCTGGAAGTGAACTTCACCCATTCCGATGCGATGGCGCTGGCCGACCAGGTGTTCCTGTTCAAGCGCACCATGCGCGAGGCGGCGATGCGCCACGGCGTGTACGCCACCTTCCTGGCCAAGCCGATGGAGACCGAGCCGGGCAGTGCCATGCACATCCACCAGAGCCTGGTGCGGCCGTCGGACGGGGTCAATGTGTTCGCCGGCGACAACGAAGGCGAGTACAGCCCGCTGTTCGGCAATTACCTGGGCGGCCTGCAGAAGTACGTGCCGATGGCGATGGGCTTCTTCGCGCCGAACGTGAACTCCTACCGCCGGCTGGTGTTCGGCGAGGTGTCGCCGAGCAACGTGGAGTGGGGCTTCGACAACCGCACCTGCGGCCTGCGCGTGCCGATGGACAGCCTGGAGAACAGCCGCGTGGAAAGCCGCTTCGCCGGCTCCGACGCCAATCCCTACCTGGCGGTGGCGGCGACGCTGGCGTGCGGCCTGCTCGGCATCCGCGAAGGGCTCAGCCCGACCCCGCCGATCACCGGCAACGCCAAGGAGCTGGGCTACGAACTGCCGCGCTCGCTGGGCGAAGCACTCGATGGCCTGGAGGCGTGCGAACCGCTGCAGGAACTGCTGGGCCGGCGCTTCTGCCGTGCCTACATCTCGGTCAAGCGCAAGGAATACGAGACCTTCTTCCGCGTGATCAGCTCTTGGGAGCGTGAGTTCCTGCTGCTCAACGTCTGAGCCGGACCGTTACCCGCCAGAGCTGGCAGGTACGGATCAGCGCTGCGGGTCCAGCGAGATCAGCCGGGTGACGTCCAGCAGCGCCGCCGGCAGGTGCACGCCGCCGGGCGCGGCCAGGTAGCGCGGGCGCCATTCCGGCGAGAACTTGGACTTGAAGCGGCGCAGGCCGCTGAAGCCATAGAAGCGCTCGCCGTGGCGGGCGATCAGGTTGGCGAAGCGGTTCCAGCGGCCGGCCAGGCGGTGTTCGGCCAGCCCGGTCAACGGCGCCATGCCCAGCGAGAAGCGGGTGAAGCCGTTGGCCGCGCCCCACAGGAACAGTTCGATGAACAGGAAATCCATCGTGCCCTTCGGTGCGTCGGGGCGGTGGCGCATCAGGTCCACCGACAACTCGTGCCCGGCCGGTGCCTGCCAGAGGTTGGCGAAGGCGACCACGCCGTCGTCGGCTTCCACCAGCGCCATCGGGAAACTGCACAGGTAAGCCGGGTCGAAGCTGCCCAGTGAAAAGCCCTTTTCCTCGCCGGCCTTCTCATCGAGCCAGGCGTCGGAAATGGCCTTCAGTGCCGGCAGCAGCGCGGCAACCTGGTCCGCATCGACGATGCGGAACGACAGCCCGCCGCGCTTGCCGCGGTTCCAGGCCTGGCGCAGGTCGGCCCGCGCGCTGCCTTCCAGGCTGAAGCCCTGCAGCGGCACCAGCGCTTCCTCGCCGAGCTTGACCAGGGTCAGCCCGAGGTCGAGGTAGGTCTGCCAGTAGTTCCCGCTGGTCTGGTAGAAGACCGGGCGCAGGCCGAGCCGGTCGGCTTCCTCGCGGAACTTCCAGATCAGGGTGCGGGCCACGTCGGGCGGTCCCACCGGGTCGCCCATGGAGATCAGCGAGCCGCCGTAGCGCTGCATCATCACGAAGCCATCGCCGGCCTCGCTGCGCAGGATCGCCTTGTCGCCGGTCATCGCCAGGCTGGCCTGGGTGTCCTGGGCCTGCGCGAGCACCGGGCGCAGCAGTGCCAGGGTGGCCGCGTCCGGTGCCGGCAACGGCGTGCGGGTGCTGTGCAGCAGGCGCGCCACCCCGAACACCACCACCACCAGGCTGACCAGCAGCAACGCGCGCAGCGCACGTGGGGCATTGCCGGAAATGGCGAACTGCCACCACAGCTCACTCTGGTACTCGACGTGGCTGTACACGAAGAACAACAGCCATAGCGTTCCCAGCAGCACCAGCGCCACGTTGCGCAGCCAGGGCCAGGACCATGCCTCGTCGAGCAGGGCGCCCTCGCGGTAGAACTCGCGCCGTGCCGCCCACAAGGCAATGGCGATCACCGGCAGGGCCAGCGCGACCAGTGCGTGGCCACCGCGCAGCCACACCGGCAACGGCAGCAGCACGCACAGCGCAAGCGCGATCCACCACGCCACGCGGCTGCGGCGTTGCAACCCCTGGCCGATCAGCAGCAACACCACGCCGCCGAGGCTGCCCAGCAGGTGCGAGGTCTCGATGATCGGCAGCGGCGCGGTGAGAAGGCGATGGCGCGGTGACGGCAGCGTGCCGTCGATCAGCAGCAGGGTGCCGGCGGCGAAGACCGCCAAGGCGATGATCTGCGGCAACCAGGGGCGCAGCGTGCCCCAGACCACGCCGGCGCCGCTGCGCAACGGTTGGCGCACGCTGGCCAACGCCGCCAGCACCGCGGAGGCGAGCAGGGGCAGCAGGTAGTAGGTCACCCGGTAGGCCACCGCCGCGGCCAGCACCGCCGCCGGCGCCACCTGCGGCAGCAGCTTGAGCAGGCTCCATTCGAACACGCCCAGCCCGGCCGGTACGGTGGATACCAGGCCGGCGACCACCGCGACCAGGTACAGGCCGACAAAGCCGATGAATCCAACGTCGGCCTGGCCAGGCAACAACACGTAGAACGCCGCCGAGGCCAGGCACAGCTCGACCACGCTCAGCGCGGTGACTTCCAGCGTGGTGCGGCGGTCCGGCAGCCACACCCGGTGGGTGCGCCAGCCAATGCTGCGCCCTTCGCGTCCGACGGCGACCAGCATCACGGCGAAGGCGGCCAGCAGTGCGATGCCGATGAGGCGGACCGCATCGCTCGAAAGCGGCAGGGCGCGCGCGGCGGCGGCCGGCTCCAGCCACAACGCCAGCGCCAGCAGCAGCCAGGCGCCGAACACGAAGCCCAGCGTGCTCATCAATACCACCTGGCCGATCTCGGCCAGGCTCAGGCCGGCGCGGCCGTAGCTGCGCATGCGGATGGCGCCGCCGGTCAGGGCGGCAAACCCCAGGGTCTGGCCTGCTGCGTGGGCAAGGAACGCAGTGATGCCCACGCGACTGGCGGGCAGGTTGCGTCGTGCACGACGCAGGCCGATCGCATCGAAGCCGATCAGGCAGGCATAGCTGGCCATGCCGAGCACGGTCGCCAACACCAGTTGTGGCCAGGACACGGCGTGCAGGGCGATGCGGATCTGGTGGTAGCCGTGGTCGTCGAACTCACCGGCCAGGGCGCGCAGCGCCATGACCATGATGAGCACGGTCGCCGCGATGGCGGCCAGCCTGCGCCAGCGGGCGGCCTTGGGGTCCGGTATCGCGGCGGGTGAGCGCATGGAAGGCGGGGCAGGGGAGGAAGCTGCAAAGAGTAGCGCCACCGCGGGAGGACGGCAGCAGGGCGGTGGCGGGGATTGCAGTGGCCTTCAGCCGCGCGTGTCGACGGCCGGCGCCTTAGACTCGGCGCTTGCCATGGCGGGAGGGAGAACAGCATGCAGGACACGGCGCTGACATCGGTCCGCCGACAACGCGGCGCGGTGCTGCTGGTATTGGCGGCCCTGCTGGGGTTCAGTGGCTGCGCGATGTGGCTGCAGTTCGAGCGCAGCGACCTGGACTGGGTGCGGGCGACCCTGAGCCTGTACCTGCATGGGCCTTACGGGGTGCTCCTGCGGGCCGCGTACTGCCTGCTGGCGGTAGCGATCACGCTGCTGGCGATTGGCCTGCATGCGCAGATGCGGCCGGGGCCGGGGCGCCGCGGCTTGCCAGTGGGCCTGTTCGGCATGGCCGGCCTGGGGCTGGCGGTGGTGGCGGTCGGTGACAGTTGGCTGCCCGGCTACGCGCCGTTGCTGGCACCGCTGGTGCACGGCCTGGCTGCGCAGACCGCATTCCTGTGCGCGAGCGTGGCGATGCTGGTCCAGGCGTGGTGTTTTGGCCGTGATCCGCGCTGGCGTGCGCAGTACGCCCTGGCCTGGGGCTGGGCATGGCTGGCCTTCATCGCGCTGTGGCTGCACGTGCTCTGGCGTGGCAGCCCGCGCGGGCTGGGCCAGAAGCTGGTGATCGCGCTGGTGGTGGGCTGGCTGTTCTGGGTGGGCTGGGCGTTGTGGCGGCGCCTGCACAAAGGCACAGCTGAAACCGACGGATCCGGTCACAATGGGGCACACCTCCACAACAGGGATACCTCCCCATGATCGAACGCTTCGATACCGGCCCGCGCATGTCGGAAATGACCGTCCACCACGGCGTGGCCTATCTCGCCGGCCAGGTGCCGGAAGACACCAGCGCCGACATCGTCGGCCAGACCGAGCAGGTGCTGCAGGCCATCGACGACCTGCTGCGACTGGCGCCCACCGACAAGACCCACATCCTGCGTGCGGAGATCTTCCTGGCCGACATGGCCGACTTCGCCGGCATGAACGAGGCCTGGGACAAGTGGGTGCCGGCCGGTGCCACCCCGGCGCGTGCGACCGTGCAGGCCAAGCTGGCCAATCCGGAATGGAAGATCGAGATCGTCATCACTGCCGTGGTGCCGTAAGGCGCAGGCTGGCCGCCCCGGCTGCGCGAAGCATCCGGGGCCACGGCGACATGGTCGCCGCCTTGGTAACGGGAAAGGGAATGAAGCGTTGCCTGTTGTCTGTCGTGACTGCCAGCCTGTTGCTGGGAACGGGGATGCCCGCGCGGGCGGCGTCCACCGCACGCGCATCGATACCGTCGATGATCTACGCGCATCCGCCGCAGGAGCGGATCGATCCGCTGGCATACCCGCAGTTCATGCAGATCGAGGCGGAGCTGCGCAACACCGTGCGCCGCCACGGTGATCGCAGCGTTCCCAACCGGTTCTGCGCGGTGGGCTACCGCTTGAAGAGCGGGACACTGGAAACGGTGCTGCTGTGGGACAACGCGCAATCGCTGATCCGGTGGCAGGGCGGGGACCCGGCCGGCGTGGCGGAGGAGGATGCCGAATCGGCCTCGTTCTCGCCGGTGACCGACCTGCGCAGCGACGTCGTCGAGGACGGTAGCTTTCCATTGGGTACGCGCGCTGTCATGCGTAGCGATGTGGAGGCATTGATCGCCGATTGCCGGCGGTTTGGCCGGCAATACACGGTGCCGCCGTCACCCTAGCAGCGGGCTTTGCCCGCCAATGAAGCCGAAGGCGATGCCCGCAATCCGGGCGTTCAATGGCTTCGCGACCGAGGCCCGCTCCTACGGGAGCGGGCGGAGCGCGATGCAATCCACCGGGCACGGTGGAATGCACAACTCGCAGCCGGTGCACAGGTCAGCCAGCACGGTATGCATGTACTTGGCGCCGCCGACGATGGCATCCACCGGGCAGGCCTGGATGCACTTGGTGCAGCCGATGCAGTCGGCCTCGACGATGACGGCGACCTGCGCGGGCTTGTGTTCGCCACGGCTGCGGTCGAATGGCACGGCGGCCACGCCCAGCACATGCGCCAATGCGCGTGCGCCGGCGTCGCCGCCGGGGGGGCAGTGATCCACGCCGGCCTCGCCGCGGGCCATCGCCTCGGCGTAGGGGCGGCAGCCGTCAAAGCCGCACTGGCCACACTGGGTCTGCGGCAGCAGGCGGTCCAGACGTTCGACCAGCGCAGCCCTTCCTTCTCCCTCCGGGAGAAGGTGGCGCGCAGCGTCGGATGAGGGTTGGGTAATCATTGGGGAGTCCTGCTGTTCGCCCTCACCCCAACCCCTCTCCCGGAGGGAGAGGGGCTCAGGTAAGACATTTGCCGCGATACCAGCGCTCGTGCGCCAGCGCCAGCATGGGCTTGTCTTCGCGGCTGTCGCCGTAGGCGTGGATGCGCTGGTAGGTGCCCAGGTCGAAACGCTTGCGGATCAGGGCCACCTTGCGCGGACCACAGTCGCCGCCGGCATAGCGGCCGGTGAGGCGGTTGTCCTGCACTTCGAGCGTGTTGCAGATCATCTGCAGGCCCATCTGCTCGCACCAGTGGCGCAGGTACAGGTCGAGTGAGCCGGACACGACCACGACGGTATGCCCCTGTGCCTTGTGCCACTGGATCTGTTCCAGCATCTCCGGCCGCATCATGCCCGCCAGGTGCTCGCGTGCGTAGTCGCGCGCAAGCTGGCTGACCTCGCCGGCATGGCGGCCGGTGAACACCTGTGCGGTGACGCGGCGGCGGATGCGCTCGGCCGAGATCAGCTTCAACCGGTAGGCCAGCAGCCACGGCCCGATCCGCCACCACGCCTGCGCGCGCTGTTCCGGCGTGGCCACCCGCCGCAGGAACCGGCTGTAGGTGTCCTGGGTGGTGATGGTGTGGTCGAAATCGAACAGGGCCAGTTGCATGGTCCGCTCCGGTCGGGAAGGGCGCACCGCAGGGGCGCGCCCCGGGTCCATCAACGCACCGGCATGCCCGGCAATGCACCTGCGTCGGCATCGAGCAGCGCCAGGGCGCCGCCGTCGAAGCCGGCCGACAGGATCATGCCTTCGCTCAGGCCGAAGCGCATCTTGCGCGGGGCCAGGTTGGCGATGAACACCACGTTGCGGCCGACCAGCGTTTCCGGCTCGGCGTAGCTGCCGCGGATGCCGGAGAAGATCTGGCGCTGGCCGAGGTCACCGGCGTCCAGCAGGAAGCGCAGCAGCTTGTCCGAGCCCTCGACGAAGCCGCATTCGATGACCTTGCCGATGCGCAGATCGAGCTTGGCGAAATCGTCGATGCCGATGTAGGCGGCCGCCTCGCCATCAGCCTTGGGCGCGGCCTTGGCTTCCACCTTGGCGGGCTTCTCGGCCTTGGCCGGCTTGGCCTCGGCGGCGGGCTGGGAGGTCAGGGTGTCCTTGGAGGCATCGGTCATTGCGTCGATCATCTTGGGGTCGATACGGGTGAACAGCGCCACGTAGGGCGCGATGGTGTGGGCGGTGAGCGGGGCGGCGATATCGCCCCAGCCGGTCATCGGTGCATTGAGGAAGCCCTCGGCCTGCAGGGCGGTGGCCGGCAGCACCGGCTTGAGCGCGGCGACCAGCACGCGGAACAGGTTCAGGCCCTGGGTGCAGACCGCCTGCAGTTCGGCGTCGGCACCTTCCTGCTTGGCGATCACCCACGGCTTGGTGTCGTCGATGTACTTGTTGGCTTCATCGGCCAGCGCCATGGTCAGGCGGATCGCCGCGGCCGGGTCGTTGCGCTCGTACGCCTCGCGTACCGGGGCCAGCGCGGCCACGAAGCGGTCGTACTGGGCCGGGTCGGGCAGTGCGTCGGCAAGCCGGCCGTCGAAGCGCTTGGAGATGAAACCGGCGCAGCGGCTGGCCAGGTTGACGAACTTGCCGACCAGGTCGGCATTCACGCGGGCGGTGAAGTCGGCCAGGTTCAGGTCCAGGTCGTCCACGCCGCCGGAGGACTTGGCGGCGAAGTAGTAGCGCAGCGCTTCCGGCGCCAGCCCCGCGTCCAGGTAGGTGCGGGCCATCACGAAGGTGCCGCGCGACTTGCTCATCTTGGCGCCGTCCACGGTCAGGTAGCCATTGACATGCAGGCGGGTCGGCGCGCGCAGTCCGGTGCCGTGCAGCACCGACGGCCAGAACAGGCCGTGGAAGTTGACGATGTCCTTGCCGATGAAGTGGTGCAGCTCGGTGCTGCTGCCGGCGGCCAGCACGGCGTCGAAGTCGTCACCGGTCTTCGCGCACAGGTTCTTGAAGCTGGACAGGTATCCGATCGGCGCGTCCAGCCACACGTAGAAGTACTTGCCCGGTGCACCGGGGATCTCGAACCCGAAGTAGGGCGCGTCGCGGGAGATGTCCCAGGCGCGCAGGCCGCCCTCGGCGTCCAGCCACTCGGACAGCTTGGCCTTCACGCCCGGCAGGGCGACGTCACCGGCCAGCCACTGGCGCAGGAAGTCCTGGAAGCGGCCCACTTCGAAGAAGTAATGCTCCGAATCGCGGATTTCCGGGGTAGCGCCGGACACCACCGACTTGGGGTCGATCAGGTCGGTGGGGCCGTAGGTGGCACCGCAGACCTCGCAGTTGTCGCCGTACTGGTCCGGGGACTTGCACTTCGGGCAGGTGCCCTTGATGTAGCGGTCCGGCAGGAACATGCCCTTGGCCGGGTCATAGAACTGGGCCACCGAGCGACGGCTGATGTGGCCGGCGGCGTCGAGCCGGGTGTACAGCGCCTCGGTCAGCTCGCGGTTGGCGGCCGAGTTGGTCGAGTCGTAGTGATCGAAATCCACGCCGAAGGCAGCGAAGTCGCGCTCATGGCCGGCCTGGATGTTGGCGATGAAGGTTTCCGGGCTCACCCCGGCCTTCTCGGCGGCCAGCATGATCGGCGTGCCATGGGTGTCGTCGGCGCAGACGTACCAGACCTTCTCGCCCATCAAGCGGCGGGCGCGCACCCAGATATCGGCCTGGATGTAGCCGACCAGGTGGCCCAGGTGGAGCGGGCCGTTGGCATAGGGCAGGGCATTGGTGACGAGCGCGGTACGGGTCATGGCCATCATTTGGTGCAGGGGAACGCGGGATTATCGCATGTCGGAAAACAGCCAGCCCCGGGAAGGCCCGGGGCTGGCTGTGTTTCCTTCTCCCAGCGGGAGAAGGTGCCCCGAAGGGGCGGATGAGGATGAGGGATGGGCGGACGCACCCGCTCCCCAACCCCTCTCCCGATGGGAGAGGGGCTTCGAAGCGGATTACTGGTCGCGCAGCCAGGTCTGCGAGCGGCAGATGAAGGCGATGCAGCCGGACACTTCCAGCTTGCTGCCGTTCTCGATCAGGGCGACCTTGGAGCTGTAGGTCTTGCCCTTGGCCGGGTCCAGGATGGTGCCGTTGGCCCACTTGTTGGTGCCGTCCGGGCGCAGGTTCCAGAGGATGGTCATGCCCTGGATCGGCTTGTCCTTGTTGGTGCCTTCGCACTTGCTGCAGACCGGGTTCGGGCCCTGGGCGGACTGCAGCACCTGCAGCACGCGGCCGCTCAGGGTGCCGTTGGCGGCCTGGGTGATCTCGACGATGGACTTCACCCGGCCGGTTTCGTCGTCGATGGTCCGCCAGCGGCCGGCGGCACTGTCCGAGGCGCTTGCGGAGAAGCCGGCGGCCAGCAGCGGCAGGACCAGCAACAGGGTTTTGAAGGTGGTGCGCATGTATCCCCTCCCAGGGTGTGTTTCGGCTTCCGGCGGCGCCGGTACGGTGCCGAATGTACCCGCATTCGCCGCCGTACGGAATCCGCAGCGCAGCAGATCACGCGGCGCTGCGGGCTCTTGTCTCATTGCAGGCTGATCCGCTTCCGGTTGTCGGCCGAAACCCGGTCGATCAGCTTGTTGTAGGGGTCAAACCCGGCTTCGTCCGGCTTCTGGTCCACGGTCACGGTCAGGGTCGGATTGCCGGCGGTGATGTGGTGGCGCTGCAGGTACAGCACCTTCTCGTCGTGTTCCTTGCCCGAGGCGCCGCTGGCGAACACGCCGACCTCGATCCAGTCGTCCAGCGTGCCGGCCGTTTCCTTGCCCAAGCCATCGGCGTAGCGCTTGTCGGCGTGCAGCTGCAGGGTCACGTCGTAGCGCCCGTCGGCGCGCTTGCTCGCGGTGGCCTCGACCACCCGGTTGTCGTAGAAGCTGATCTTCTCGAACAGGTCGGTGATCAATGCCTGCTGCTCCGGCCTGGCCTCGGCACGGATGAATTCCAGCAGTTCGGCCGAGGTCGTGTACGGCGGTTGCTGGAAGGCCTTGGCCTCCAGGAAGCGGTGCAGTGCGCGGTTCAATGCTTCCTCGCCCATTTCCTCGCGCAGGCGGTAGAACACCACCGAACCCTTGCGATAGTGGATGTACTGCTGGTTCTCCACCCGGTACAGCGGCAGTTCCTCCACGTCCTCGCCACCGCGGCCGGACAGGTAGCGGTCCAGCTCGGTCTTCAGGAACTGGCGCATGTGCGCGCGGCCATACTCCTTCTCCATCACCATCAGAGCTGAGTACTGTGCAAGTGATTCGGTAAGCATGGTCGCGCCCTGCACGTTGGCGCTGATTACCTGGTGCGCCCACCATTGATGTGCTGCCTCATGCGCAGTGATGTAGAAGACATAGTCGATGTTGTCGGGATCACGCAGGTCGGCGATGAATCCCACGGCTTCGGAGTAGGGGACCGTATTGGCGAAGGCTTGCGCGAAGCTTCCCACGTAGTTTGGGAACTCGATGACGCGGAACTGCTTGTGCTGGTACGGGCTGAAGTTGGCCTCGTAGTAGGCCAGCGACTTCTGCACGCCCTCGATCATCCGGTCCACGTTGTAGGGATGCTCGGGGTCGTAGTAGATCTCGATCGGGATGTCCTTGTAGGCCGCCTTCCGCACCGCCCAGCGTGCCGACAGGTAGGCGTAGAAGTTCAGCATCGGCCGGTCCATGGCGTAGTCGAAGCAGCGCCTGCCGTCGCGGGTGTATTCCTTCTGCAGGTAGCCCGGGGCCAGCGCGATCTGGTCCGGCGCGGTGCAGACGGTGCTGCGGAAGTCCAGCCAGTCGGCGTCGTTGGAAATGTAGGTGTTGACGCGCGCGGCTTCGTCCTCCAGCTTGGGCATGCGCGTGGGCTCGCCCAGGCCACGCTTGCGACGCTCGTTGCGGTCATCGATCTCGGCGCCGGCGTTGTAGCCGAAGCCCGGCAGGATGCCGCTGTTGAAGAAGCTGCCGTTGTCGACGATCCGGGTCTGGGCCTGGCCGGCGGGGATGCCGTCCGGGTGGATGTCGACGGTGAAGCGGATGTCGCGTTCCTCGCCGGGTTGCATCGGCGTATCCAGCGTGTAGATGCGATAGCCGACGTCGGCGTCATTCTTGTCCAGCCTGGCGGCGCCCAGGTCCAGTGCGGTCAGCGTCTTGTCGTCGGCGATGGAAATGTGCAGCTGCGGGATCGCCACGGCGTGCGTGTTGCGCACGCGGTAGTGGCCATCGATGCGCACCGACTGGGTTTCCGGGTGCAGGTCGACGGTGTTGTCCACGGCGATGATGCGTGGCTGCGGCAGGTCCTTGAACTGGCGGTAGGTCTTCTCGTAGTACGCCAGGCGGTCCAGTTCGGCATCGGGCGAGAGGTACTCGTTGCGGATGTTGGTGTTCCAGTACAGCCAGCCGCCGCAGCCGACGAAGGCCACCACGGCCAGGGCCAGTGCAACCCCCAGGCCGCCGTGCAGGCGCTGGCGTGCCAACCGCAGGCGGGTGCGCAGGCCGCCGTCCACGCCACGCACCCACAGGGCCGCGCACAGCAGCAACAGCACCCCCAGGAACAGGGCCCAATAGCCCTGGAAGGCGAACTGCGCGGTCAGGAAGTGGCCGTAGCCGTTCATGTCCGAATAGGGCGCATTCGGCGCGCTGGCGTAGTTGTAGATGTCCTGCGCGTAGTCCAGCAGCCCCAGCACCGATTGCCCGATCAGCACCAGGATCAGCAGTGCATAACCGAGGAACTTGTTGTTGCTCAGGACCTGCAGCACCAGCGCCAGCCCGCCCATCAGCACGAACACGGTGGAGTTCAGCAGCAGGGTCTTCACGTACAGCAGCGGTTCGATGTGGGTGTAACCCTTGGACAGCTGCACCAGGACCGAGGCCGCGCCGCCAATGGCCTGGAAGCTCAGCACCACGGCCACCAGCGCCAGGAACTTGCCCGCCAGCGGCACCCAGTTCGGGACCGGTGTGGCATCGGTGATGCCGGCGATGCGCGCGGTGCGTTCCTTCCATACCAGCTCGCCGGCGTAGAACAGCACGATCAGCACCAGCAGCCAGCTGTAGCTGCCCTGCAGTGCCTCCAGCATCTGCGAGGTGACCGGCCAGGTCGGCGTGCCGTACATGTTCTGGCGGAACAGCGACGACGGGATGAAGTTGGCCAGGCCCAGCAACAGCAGCACGATGAAGGGAATGCTGCGGAAGATGCCGAAGGTGTCGAAGCGGACCTGGCGCAGCAGCTGGCGCAGGTGGGTGGCGGTGGCGAACGTCGGCGTCACCCGCGGCGCGGTGGCGGCCGGGCGTGCAACTGCTGCCGGCGCGGTGTCCTGCCTGCCGCGCTGGCGGCGGCTGGCGCGGCCGGTGCCGGCACGCCGGGTGCGGAACAGGGCGAAGGTGGCGGCAAACAATGCGGCACTGATCGCCAACCACAACAGGCGGTTCTGCAGCAGGAATCCGGCCAGCGCCGGCACGGCGGTGTTGCGTTCCTCGGCCGACCAGTAGCGCGTGGCGAGGTTGATCGCGCGGATGCCCAGTGGGTCGAGCAGGGCGGAGATCTGCTGGTTGTCGATGTCGGCCAGGATCACGCGGCTGACGCCATACAGCACGAAGAACACGATCACGCCGATGTACACCCACAGGATGCTGCGGGTGGTGGCCGCCAGCAGCGACAGCAGCGCGGTGGTGAACAGCACGTTGGGCAGCACCATCACCACGAATGCCCACAGGTAGGGCTGCAGTGACACCGGGCCGAGCCGCGCGGCGTCGATCCACGGCATGAACTGCGCGATGAACAGGCCGGCGGCGACGATGACGTACATCACCAGGCAGGCCAGCAGCGCCGCGCCGAGGCGGCCGAGCAGGTAGTCGCGGCGCTTGATCGGGCTGGAGAACACCAGCTCGGCCGTGCCCAACTCGAAGTCACGCAGCAGCGCGTTGCTGACGAACAAGGTGGTGACCAGCAGGCCGAGCAGGGTGAAGGCGGTCATCAGCGAGCTGATCACCGACGGCGCATTGCGATGCACGTTGCCGATGCCGCCGCCGATCTGGACCGCATCGCTGGAGGCCGCGGCGAAGGCCATCAGCGCCAGGAACAGCGCCAGCAGCCACAACAGCGGGGAACGGAGCTGCTCGCGCAGCTCGAAGCGCAGGAAGTTCAGGGTCATGGGCCGTCTCCGTCAGGCGGCCTGCGCCTGCAGGCGCAGGCGCTGGAAGTAGACGTCCTCAAGCCCGGGCTCGACGGGCACGAAGCCCTGGTCCGGCTGGGTGGCGCTGAACACGTGGATCACCGGGTGGCCACCCACCAGGCGCGTGGACAGCACGGTGAAACGGGATTCGTAGTCGGCCAGCTCGGCCTTGCCGACCTGCTTGCGCCAGACCTGGGCCTGCAGCGCGCCGATCGCATCGACCGGTCGGCCGGTCAGCAGTACCTGGCCCTTGTTCATGATGGCCATGTTCGGGCACAGGTCGGTCACGTCCTCGACGATGTGCGTGGACAGGATCACCACCACGTTCTCGCCGATCTCGGCCAGCAGGTTGAGGAAACGGTTGCGCTCCTCCGGGTCCAGGCCGGCGGTGGGTTCATCGACGATCACCAGCTGCGGGTCGCCGAGCAGTGCCTGGGCGATGCCGAAGCGCTGGCGCATGCCGCCGGAGTAGGTGCCGAGCTTGCGCTTGCGCGCGTCCCACAGGTTGACCTGCTGGAGCAGGCCCTCGACCACTTCCTTGCGTTGCCTGCGCGCGGTCAGGCCCTTGAGCACGGCGAAATGATCCAGCAGGTCGAGCGCGCTGACCTTGGGGTAGACACCGAAGTCCTGCGGCAGGTAACCCAGCCGGCGGCGCAGCGCGTCCTTGTCCTTGAGCACGTCGATCCGGGTGCCATCGGCGGTGGTCAGCGTGGCGCTGCCGCTGTCGACCTCCTGCAGGGTGGACAACGTACGCATCAACGACGACTTGCCGGCGCCGTTGGGGCCGAGCAGGCCGAACATGCCGCGCGGGATGTCCAGGTCGATGTTCTTCAGTGCATGGACGCCATTGGCGTAGGTTTTCGACAAACCGCGGATCTGCAGCATGGACCAGGCCCCTGTATGGACGGATGAGGACACTTTCCGTTTGCCGTCGGGCAGACGGCAATGCGCCGGAAGTCACTAGGTCAACAGGACGCGCCGTCGCGGCGGATGTGACCACGGCCAATGACACAGGGATGCGCGCGCTCAGGGGCGGCGCCGACGGCAGGAGCCGCCCCGGCCGCGAGCAGGGGGCATCTGTTCGTAGCGACGCCCGCCAACCCGGACGCTCAAACGTCCTCGGCGTCTTCCGTGCTCTGCCGCAGGCGCCCGATCTGGGCGGCGGCCGGGCCGGTGAAGGACACCAGCTGGCCGCCGCGCAGCACCATGCGCCCGGTGTGGCGATCAATGCCGTCGTAGGAATAGTCGAAGCGGAAGCTGCGCTCGAAGCCGATCCAGCCATTGGGCAGGCGGCAGGGGCGCATGCCGGTGGCATGCACGCTCTGGTCCAGCCATTGCACGTCGGCGGCGCGGCAGGCATTGCGGCCCAGTTCGGTGGCGCGGTCGGCGGCGGCGCGGGAACGGTCCCAGAACGCGAAACCGATCGCGCCGACGATCATCAGGATGAGCAGGGTAGGCATGCCGACACTTTAGGCGATTCGCCGTGCCCGGCGCAGCCCGGCCCGGTCAACGCGTTGGTGGCGCCGGGACCGGTTCATCCGGTGGCGGTGGCAGCGGCGCATTGCCGTCGAACACCGGCGTCGGGCCCTGCATCGGCACGTTGGCGGTGAGCTTCAACAGGGCCGCCCAGTCCTGGCGGTTGAGGTTGCATTCTTCTTCATGGCCCGGCGAGCAGCCCGCTTCGACGACCGCGTCCGCGGCGGCCTGTGACGGCTTGGGCAGCTCGATCATGCCGGTGCGATCCAGGGTGAGCTTGCGCATTGCCACGGTGTTGGCGACGTTGCCACCGACCAGGTACAGCGTGCGGTCACCGCCGACATTGGCGCCGATCACCACCTCGCAATGGGACTTCCAGTTGCCGGCACGGCCGCTGCCCAGCGCCTGTATCAGCCCCGCATGGTTCAGTGACGTGCTGCGATCGCGCAGGAAGCACAGCATGTCGCCGGGGGCGGGCTTCTCGTTGGCCGGGTCGGCCAACCGGTACGGCGAGGCGTTGGCGCCTCCCTGGTAGGCCGCGCGGATGTAGTCGATGTGGCGCGGTGAACGGTTGAAGCCGGGCACGCCCGCACGCGTCATTACCCAGGAGATGAAGGCCGCCGACCACGGGTTGTCGATCAGGAAAGCGCGGCAGTCGCTGTCGGTATAGCGGTTGCCGGCCGGCTGCATGCAGCTGGTGGCACCGGGGATGGCCCCCATCGGCGACAGCGTCCCGCTCTCGCGCCAGTAGCCGGCCACGCGCTGCCAGGCGATCAGGCCGTTGTCGGCCAGGTGCTCGGCTTCGGCCTCGGTGACCCCGAGGCTGGCGATGCGGCCATCGCGGTCGATGAAGGGGCGGTACCAGAGCCGGTGCTCGTCGCAGGCCGCGCGCACCACCGCCTTGGCGGTTTCGCTCACGCCGAAGCGGGGCGGGATGTCACAGGCCTCCACCGCGTGCGCGGCGAAGGCGGGGGCAAGCAGGGCAACGCTGCACAGCAGGTACCGGTAGACCACATCGAACTCCGTGGGGGTGGAGGAAGCCAGTGTTGCAGGCGAGGCCGTGTGGGCGGCGTGAGTCAGGCCGGCGGCGGG
Source organism: Stenotrophomonas sp. ATCM1_4 (assembly GCF_004348115.1). Taxonomy (GTDB): domain Bacteria; phylum Pseudomonadota; class Gammaproteobacteria; order Xanthomonadales; family Xanthomonadaceae; genus Stenotrophomonas; species Stenotrophomonas capsici. Next base: position 545,150 of record NZ_QPFB01000001.1, read on the forward strand.
CCGAGCTTCAACGACAGGTCGATCGCCTGCACATGCTTGGTCAACCCGCCGATGGAGATGCAATCCACGCCATCTTCGGCAATGGAACGCAGCACGGACAGGTCGACGCTGCCGGACACCTCCAGCGGGATGCGGCCGGCGGCGATGCGCACCGCCTCGCGGCGCATGGCCGGGCTGAAGTCATCGATGAGGATGCGTTCGCAGCCGGCGGCCAAGGCCTGCTCCAGCTGCTGCAGGTCCTCCACCTCCACCACCAGCGGCAGCGTGGGTTGCTGCGCCCGGGCGGCGCGCACCGCCGCGCCCAGCGAGCCGGCGGCGCGGATGTGGTTTTCCTTGAGCATCACCGTGTCGAACAGGCCGATGCGGTGGTTGTCGCCACCGCCGCAGCGCACTGCGTACTTCTGCGCCAGGCGCAGCCCGGGCAGGGTCTTGCGGGTGTCGAGGATGCGCGCGCCGGTGCCGGCTACCGCTTCGACGTGGCGGGCGGTGATCGTGGCGGTCCCGGACAGCGTCTGCAGGAAGTTGAGCGAGGTGCGCTCGGCGCTGACCAGGCTGCGGCTGCGGCCTTCCAGCGTGGCCAGCACGGTGCCGGCGCTGACCCGGTCGCCTTCCAGTACCCGCCAGTGGATCTTCACCTCCGGGTCGAGCGCGCGATGGGTGGCGTCGAACCAGGGGCGGCCGGCGATCACCGCGTCCTGCTTGCACAGCAGGTAGGCGATGTCGGCGCTGTCGGGGAGCAGGGCGGCGGTGACGTCGCCACTGCCGATGTCCTCGGCCAGGGCGCGGGCGACATCGGCGTCGATCTGTTCCTGCGGCGGGGCAAGCGGCGGGTGCGGCAGCATTACTTGGCCGGGAAGTCGGTGATCTGGGCGGTGGCGATGGCCTCGTCGGCCAGCAGCACCGGGATGCCGTCCTCCACCCGGAACACCTGCTTGCGGTCGCGGGTGACCAGTGCCTCGCGCAGCGGCTGGGCCTGGGCGCTGCCATCGGCCCGGGTGACGCCGCCGGCGCCGATCGCGCGGTTCAGGGCATCCAGGCCGGCGCTTTCCAGCTGGGCCAGCGGCTGGCGGGTGTCGGGGGAGACGAGCAGGTCGAGCAGTTTGCGGTCCATCAGGTCGTGGTCTTGCGGGGAAGACGGCTAGAATACGTCTTTGCAGCAGGTGACGGCCAATGACCCCCAACCCCTCCGAGCCGCTTGTCGGCATCGTCATGGGTTCCCGTTCCGACTGGGAAACCATGCAGCACGCAGCCCAGAAGCTTGATGCCCTGGGTGTTCCGTATGAAGTGAAGGTTGTTTCGGCGCATCGCACGCCGGATGTCCTGTTCAGCTATGCCGAACAGGCCGGAGCGCGCGGCCTGCGCGCGATCATCGCCGGTGCCGGTGGCGCGGCCCACCTGCCGGGCATGCTCGCCGCCAAGACCGCCGTGCCGGTGCTTGGCGTGCCGGTGCAGTCCAAGGCGCTGAACGGCATGGACTCGTTGCTGTCGATCGTGCAGATGCCGGCCGGCATCCCGGTGGCGACCTTCGCCATCGGTAATGCGGGGGCGTCCAATGCGGCGCTGTTCGCCGCGGCCATGCTGGCCCCGGCACAGCCGCAGATCGGCGCGGCGCTGGACGCGTTCCGCGAGCGCCAGACCCACGACGTGATGGCCGCGGACGATCCGCGTCGATGATCACGGTCGGCATTCTGGGGGGCGGGCAGCTGGCCCGCATGATGGTGCTGGAAGCTGCGCCGCTGGGCATCCGCTTCGTGGTGTTCGACCCGGCCACCGATGCCTGCGCCGGTCAGGTGGCGCCGCTGCAGGTCGGTGCGTTCGATGACCTGGCCGCGCTGGAGGAATTTGCCGGCCGCGTGGACGTGGTCACCTTCGATTTCGAGAACGTGCCTGCCGCAAGCGCGCGCTGGTTGGCCGAGCGCAAGCCGGTGTTCCCCAACCCCGCCGCGCTGGCGGTGGCGCAGGACCGGCTGAGCGAGAAGACCCTGTTCCAGGAACTGGGCATCCCGCTGCCGCCGTTTGCCGACATCGGTAGCCGTGAGCAACTGGCGGCCAAGGTCACCGAGTTCGGCCTGCCATGCATCCTCAAGACCCGCCGCCTGGGCTACGACGGCAAGGGTCAGTTCCGCCTGCGCAGCGAGGCGGACATCGATGCCGCCTGGCAGGCGCTGGGCGCGCAGGCGGACAAGACCGGCCTGATCCTGGAAGGCTTCGTCGCCTTCGATCGCGAGGTCAGCGTGGTGGCGGTGCGCGGCCGCGACGGCGAATTCCGTGCCTGGCCGTTGACCGGCAACTGGCATGTGGATGGCGTGCTGTCGGCCAGCCTGGCGCCGGCCACCGTGTCCGCGGCCCAGCAACAGACAGCGATCAGCTATGCGCGCCGTGTCGCCGAGCGGCTGGACTATGTCGGCGTGTTCGCGCTGGAACTGTTCTGTCGTGGCGAGGAGCTGCTGGCCAACGAGATGGCCCCGCGCGTGCACAACTCCGGCCACTGGACCAGCGATGGCGCAGAGACCTCGCAGTTCCAGAACCATGTCCGGGCCGTGCTCGGCCTGCCGCTGGGCGATACCCGGGTGCTGGGCCATGCCTGCATGCTCAACTGGATCGGCCAGATGCCCGACCCGGCGCCGGTGCTGGCCGAGCCCGCCGGGCACTGGCATGACTACGGCAAGCAGCCGCGCGACGGTCGCAAGGTCGGCCACGCCAACCTGCGCGAGGATTCGACCGCGGCGCTGGCCGGTGCGCTGGAGCGCGTCGGGGCCGCATTGGGCCGGCAGGCACAGGTGGCACCGGTGGTCCAGTCCCTCCGGGACGGCGGCGTAACGCCGGCGTAAGCCGGGCGGGCGTAAGGTTCTCCGGGTCCATCCCCGGAGAACCACCATGCTCGACTGGAATGCGTACCGCCGTGAACTGAAGGGCCGTATCGGCGAATTGGGCAAGCTTTCGCCCGACACCCTCAAGGGCTACCTGACCCTCAGTGGTGCCGGTGCCCAGACCAACCACCTCGACGGCAAGACCCGCGAACTGATCGCGCTGGCCGTGGCCGTCACCACCCGCTGCGACGGCTGCATCACCACGCACGTGGATGCCGCCCTGAAGCAGGGCGCCAGCCGTGAGGAGATCGCCGAGGCGCTGGGTGTGGCGGTGGCCCTCAACGCCGGCGCGGCGATGGTCTATTCGGCCCGCGTCCTGGATGCGGTCGCCGCCCACGACACCTGACCTCGGCAGGAGCAGCCTCGGCCGCGAAGCCGGCGCGCCCCAAGGCTGCCACAGGCACGGATCGACCTCTCCGGATCGTGGACGGCCTCCGCGGCGAGCCTGATCGTGGGGGCTCGGCCACTACAGGCCTCGTGGCCGAGGCCGCTCCAACCGGTGATCAGCGCAGCTGGCTGGCCGCGAAGTCCCAGTTCACCAGCTTCCAGAACGCCTGCAGGTAGCGCAGGCGGTCGTTCTGGTAATCGGTGTAATACGCGTGTTCCCACAGGTCGCAGACCAGCAGCGGGGTGCTGTCGCCGGTCAACGGGGTATTGGCGTTGCGGGTGGTGACGACCGCCAACCGGCCATCGGCATGCTGCACCAGCCAGGCCCAGCCCGAGCCGAACACCGCCATTGCCGCACGGTTGAACTCTTCCCGCAGCTTCTGCACGTCGCCGAACTGGCGGTTGATGCGGTCGGCGAGCACCCCGTGCGGTTCCTCGCCGGCCCGGGGGTGCAGGCACTGCCAGTGGAAGCCGTGGTTCCAGGCCTGTGCCGCCGCCTCGAACAGCGCCCCCTGGCTGTTGCGGACGATCTCCTCCAGCGGCATCTCGTCCATCTCGGTGCCGGCGATGCGGGCATTGACCGCATCCACGTAGGCCTGGTGGTGGCGGCCATGGTGCAGTTCCAGTGTCTGCGCCGAAATGTGCGGTTGCAGCGCGGTGCGGGAGTAGGGCAGGTCAGGCAGTTGGACGGGCATGGAATATTTCTTTTCAGGGCAAAGGCGCCGGGAATGCGTCGGCTCGGCTTACAATCCGTGGCCACGGGAAAGTCTATCCGACCAGGACGGGCCGTTCTTTCGCAGCAGGAGAATTCGAATGCCGGTGATGGAGCAAATCCAGGCAGAGGTGGAGCAGCATCCCCTCGTCCTGTTCATGAAAGGTACGCCGCAGTACCCGATGTGCGGCTTTTCCAGCCGCGCCGTGCAGGCGCTGATGGCCGCCGGTGCCGCGCACCTGCGCACGGTCAATGTGCTGGAGTTCCCCGAAGTGCGGGCCAACCTGCCGCGCTTCTCGAACCTTCCGACCTTTCCGCAGTTCTTCATCCACGGTGAGCTGATCGGCGGCTGCGACATCATCCTGGAGCTGCTCGAATCCGGCGAGCTCAAGCGCATCGTCGCCGAGGCGGGCCAGGCGTGAGTGCCCAGCCGGAAGGTTGGGCGCAAACGGACCTGGCGGGGCGGGTCGTGCTGGTTTCCGGCGCGGCCGGTGGCCTAGGCGCGGCGGCCGCCAAGGCGTGCGCCACGGCCGGCGCCACGGTGGTGCTGCTCGGCCGCAAGTTGCCCAAGCTCAACCGTGTATACGACGCGGTGGCCCAATTGGGGCCGGAGCCGCTGCTCTACCCGCTGGACCTGGAAGGGGCGACCCCGGACGACTTCGCGGTACTGGCCGAGCGGCTGGCCACGGAGCTGGGAGGCCTGGACGGGCTGCTGCACTGCGCGGCGGACTTCCCGGGGCTGACCCCGTTCGACCTGGCCAGCCCGGCGGCGTTCTCGCGCGCCATCCACGTCAACCTGACCGCACGTGCCTGGCTCACCCAGGCCTGCCTGCCGCTGCTGCGCCAGCGTGACGACGCGGCGGTGGTGTTCAGCCTGGATGATCCGGCGCGGGTAGGGCAGGCATTCTGGGGCGGCTACGGCGTGGCCCAGTACGGCCTGCGTGGCCTGATCGACACGCTGCACCACGAGCTGCGCAATGGCCCGGTGCGTATCAGTGGCGTGCAGCCCGGGCCGATGCGGACCGCGCTGCGCGCGCGGGCCTTTATCCATGGCGAGGACACCGCCGCGCAGGATCCTTCGGCCTATGCCGTGGCCTGCGTCACGTTGCTATCGGCCGCCGGTTCGGCCTGGCGCGGGCAGGTGCTGGACGCGGCCGGGTGACCATCCTCTCGGCGGCCCTGCTGCTGTTCCTGATCCTGGACCCGCTGGGCAACATCCCGGTATTCCTGAGCCTGCTCAAGCCCCTGGCCCCGCGTCGCCAGCGCATCGTGCTGGTGCGCGAGCTGCTGATCGCCTTGGCCGTGCTGATGGCCTTCCTGTGGGGCGGCAAGTACGCGCTGGAACTGATGCACCTGCGCCAGGAATCGGTGGCCATCGCCGGTGGCATCGTGCTGTTCCTGATCGGCATCCGCATGATCTTCCCCAAGCCGGAAGGGCTGATGGGGGCGGTGCCGGACGGCGAGCCGTTCATCGTGCCGATGGCGATCCCGCTGGTGGCCGGCCCCTCGGGCATGGCGGCGGTGATGCTGATGGGCAGCAACGAGCCCGACCGGCTGGGTGACTGGAGCCTGGCCCTGCTGCTGGCCTGGGGCGCGACCGCCGCCATCCTGATGTCGGCCACCCTGCTGTACAAACTGCTGGGTGCCCGCGCGCTGACCGCCCTGGAGCGGCTGATGGGCATGCTGCTGGTCGCTATTTCCGTGCAAATGCTGCTCGATGGCCTGGCGACCTACCTCGGGTCACTCCAATAACCGATTGATTTGTCGGTTTTTGTCCGATTGCGTCGCCTTTGAACTGTCTTATTGCAGTCATAAACAGTCATTACCGTGTTAACCTTATCTTAACCGTTGCGGCTGAAACCGCTCCGGAAGGGACCCCCAGATTCAAGCCGATCAGGCGCCCGGTTGACCCCGGGGCTGATGGATCGCGTTTTTTTTCAATCGCCAACTCGTTTCGAGGCTACCTACCCATGAATCATCCTCGCATCCGGATGTCCAAGCTCACCCTTGGCCTCATTGCCGCCCTCGCGGCTGCTCCGGCTTTCGCCCAGAACACCTCCGCCGGTATCGGCGGCCAGGTCACCAACAACGGCGGCCAGCCAGTGGCAGGTGCGGAAGTCACCATCACCCACGTCGAGTCGGGCACGGTCAGCCGTGCGACCACCGACGCGGCTGGTCGCTACAATGCCCGCGGTCTGCGCGTGGGTGGTCCGTACACCATCACCATCACCAAGTCCGGTGAAGGCACCAAGACCGAAGAAGGTGTCTACCTGAGCCTGAGCCAGACCAATACCGTCAATGGAACGCTGGCAGGCGACCTCGCCGCCACCACTCTGGAAGCCGTGCAGGTCATGGCCGTTGCCGGTGGTTCGGATGTGTTCAGCGCCAACAAGATGGGTGCTGGTACCTCGGTGTCGCAGCAGCAGATCGAAGCGCTTCCGTCGATCAACCGCAACATTCAGGACTATGTCCGCCTGGATCCGCGCATCAGCCAGAGCGACAAGTCGCGTGGCGAGCTGACCGTCGGTGGTCAGAACCCGCGCTTCAATGCGATCCGCATTGATGGCATCAACACCAGCGACACTTTCGGCCTGGAATCCAACGGCTTCCCGACCATGCGTCAGCCGGTCTCGATGGATGCCATCGAAGCCATCAACATTGACGTGTCCAACTACGACACCACCATCACCGGCGCTACCGGCGCTGTGGTGGATGCCGTGACCAAGTCCGGTACCAACGAATTCCACGGTTCGGTCTACGGCACCTACCGCGACAAGGACATGGTGGGTGATCACCCGGTCACCGATGCCAAATTCACGGGCTTCGAGGACGAGAAGACCTGGGGCGCCACCTTCGGCGGCCCGATCATCAAGGACAAGCTGTTCTTCTTCGCCAACTACGAGAAGTACGAGCGCAGCCGCGCCGCCCAGTCCTACGGTCCGCGGGGCTCCAACGCCACCAACGTCGTTGACATCGATCCGGCGTTCATCGCCGAAGCGCAGAAGATCGCCAAGGAAGTGTACGGCGTTGACATCGGCACCCTGGACGCACCTGCTGAAACCAAGCAGGAAGTGGAAGAGTACGCCGTCAAGCTGGACTGGAACATCAACGAAGACCACCGTGTCTCGGCACGTTTCTCCAAGCTCGAACAAGTTGATCCGAATCTGGTCGGCAGCAGCCGGTCCACCAGCTACGGTGGTCACAACATGTCCGTCGCCGGTCCGGCGCTGGGCCTGAGCAGCCGCTGGTACGACATCAACAAGGAAGTGAAGACCAGCGTCATCCAGCTGTTCAGCGACTGGAACGAGAACTTCTCCACTGAGTTCAAGGTCGGCCGCCGTACCTATGACTCGTTGAGCAACGTCTACTCCAAGCTGCCGCAGATCATCATCGGTGGCGGCGCTGGCAACTCTGCTGTTCGCCCGCCGTACCTGAATGCCGGCGCTGACGAGTTCCGTCACGGCAACGACATCAGCACCAAGACCACCAATGCCTACGGCGCTGCCAACTGGTACCTGGGTGATCACACCCTGAAGTTCGGTTTCGATTGGGAATCCAACGAAATCTACAACCTGTACGCGCAGAACATCTGGGGCACCTACGGCTTCGCCAATCTGGACGATTTCCGCAACGGCCACTACTGGGTGTATGACCTGAATGGGCCGGTGCCGGGCAAGGGTATGGACTCGGTGGCGATGCAGTACAAGCACCGCAATACCGGCCTGTTCGTGCAGGACACCTGGGCGGTGAATTACAACCTGAACCTGATGTTCGGCCTGCGCGTCGACATTCCGGATCTGGATGACGTGCCGGTTCACAACCTGCTGGTGCAGGAGATCTATGGTTATGACAACCGTCAGACCCTGGACAAGGCGCTGGTGCAGCCGCGCTTCGGCTTCAACTACACCTTCGACAGCGAACGTCCGACGCAGCTGCGTGGCGGCCTGGGCCTGTTCCAGGGGGCAGCGGCCAACGTGTGGGTGGGCAACTCCTACCAGAACAGCGGTTTCGGCCTGATCGGCTATAACCAGCGCATCACCGCCAACATGAGTCAGGCTGAGCGCGAAGCGATCTGGGCAAACCTGCCGGTCTCGCTTGACCCGAACAACCCGACCGTGCCGTCGCCGGCTAACGGCTACACGATGATGGTCAACCTGATGGAGAAGGGCATCCGCCAGCCGTCGGTGTGGAAGGCCAACCTGGCGTTCGATCACGAACTGCCGTGGTACGGCATCGTGGGTTCGGTTGAGCTGCTGTACACCAAGGTCAAGGACGCCATCGCGTTCGAGCGCCTGGACCTGGGCAACGTCAATGCCGTGCGCGGCCAGGACGGCCGTGACATGTACTGGAGCAACGCCTATACCCGTACCGGCGTGCGTGCTGGCAGCAGCACCAACGTGGGTGCCATTGCCGACACGATCCCGGGCTACGAGAACGTGACCGGCTGGCACAACGACGGTGTGATCCTGCTGAAGAACACCGACAAGGGCCGCAGCACCCAGTTCACCGCCAGCCTGAGCAAGCCGCTGACTGATACCTGGGGCTGGTCGCTGGGTTATACCTACACCGACGCCACCGAAGTCAGCCCGCTGACCTCTTCGCGTGCCATCTCCAACTGGAACAACATCGCCGGCGTGAATCCGAACGATGTGGTCGCTTCGACCTCCAACTACGAGATCAAGAACCGCTTTACCGGCAGCCTGCAGTTCCGCAAGGCGTTCTTCGGTGACAACTACACCACCTTCTCGATGTTCTACGAAGGTCGCTCGGGTCTGCCGTATAGCTGGCGCTTCCTGAACGATGTCAACGGTGACGGCTACAACAACGACCTGTTCTACGTGCCGGCTGGCCGTGGCGACGTCAAGTTCACTGGCGGCGCAGCGATGGAAGATGCCTTCTTCGCCTGGTTGGACGCGCAGGAAGGCCTGGCCGGCTACCGCGGCAGCATTGCTCCGCGCAACAGCCAGCGTAACGCCTGGGTCAACACCTTCGACGTGCGTATCAGCCAGGAGCTGCCGACCTTCTTCAAGGGTCACAAGGCCGAGATCTGGCTGGACATCATGAACGTTGGCAACCTGCTGAATAAGAACTGGGGGCAGATCAGCTACGCCTCGCCGTTCAGCGATCGCGGCGCCGTGGAAGCGGCGGGCATCGACCCGGCAACCGGCAAGTACATCTACAACTTCGACGCAAGCAAGGTCACCAAGGTCAACCTGACCGATTGGGAATCGCGCTGGTCGCTGCAGGTGGGCTTCCGCTACAAGTTCTGATCGGTTGATTGATCGGATGTAAACCGAAAACGGCCGGGGCAACCCGGCCGTTTTCCTTTTCATGGGGGCAGCGCTAAAGTCGATCGCCAATGAGAAGGAGCAGCAGTGGAAATGACCAAGAGTGAAGGGGCAGCGAGGGCGCTGCCGGTACAGGACGCGCGCATCTACCCGCGTGGCGGGCTGGACGTGCTGTCGCGGACCGAGGTGGCGCGCCTGCGCGATGCCTCCAGCGGCGGCATGCACGAGCTGCTGCGCCGCTGCGCGCTGGCAGTACTCACCAGCGGCAGCGCTTCGGACGACCCGCGCGCCGCGCGCGACCTGTACCCGGACTTCGACATCCAGGTGACCCAGCAGGACCGTGGCGTCCGCATCGACCTGAGCAACGCGCCGGCGGCGGCCTTCGTCGACGGGGAGATCATCCGCGGCATCGCCGAGCTGCTGTTCTCGGTGGTGCGCGACCTGGCCTACATGGCCATCGAGCTGGGGCCGGAGTACGCCTCGGACCTGGAGACCACCGACGGCATCACCAACGCGGTGTTCGGCGTGCTGCGCAATGCGCGCATCCTGCAGCCGAGCGAGCCCAACCTGGTGGTCTGCTGGGGCGGCCATTCGATCTCCCGCGACGAGTACATCTACACCAAGCAGGTCGGCTACGAGCTGGGCCTGCGCGGGCTGGATATCTGCACCGGCTGCGGACCGGGCGCGATGAAGGGGCCGATGAAGGGCGCCACCATCGCCCATGCCAAGCAGCGTCGTACCAACACCCGCTACATCGGCATCACCGAGCCGGGCATCATCGCCGCCGAGTCGCCGAACCCGATCGTGAACCACCTGGTGATCATGCCGGACATCGAGAAGCGCCTGGAGGCGTTCGTCCGGCTGGGGCACGGCATCATCGTGTTCCCGGGCGGCGTGGGCACCGCCGAGGAGATCCTGTACCTGCTGGGCATCCTGCTGCGCGAGGAGAACGCCGAGCTGCCGTTCCCGTTGATCCTCAGTGGCCCGGCCATCGCGGCGCCGTACTTCGAGCAGATCGACCGCTTCATCCGCCTGACCCTGGGCGATCGCGCCGCCGAGCGCTACGAGATCATCGTCGGCGACCCGGTCGCGGTGGCGCGCAAGATGTCGCAGGGGATCAAGCGGGTGCGCGAGTTCCGCCTGGCGCACCGCGATTCGTTCTTCTACAACTGGCAGGTCGACATCCCACTGGCCTACCAGCAGCCGTTCGTACCCACCCACGAGGCCATGGCCGCGCTGGACCTGCACAGGGGCCGGCCGGCGCCGGACCTGGCCGCCGACCTGCGACGCGCGTTCTCCGGCATCGTGGCCGGCAACGTGAAGGAGGAAAGCATGCGCCGCATCGAGGACTTCGGCCCATTCAGGATTCACGGCGACCCGGAGATGATGCAGGCGCTGGATGCGCTGCTGCGGGCCTTCGTGGAGCAGCGCCGCATGAAGATCTCCGGTGACTACCGACCGTGCTACCAGGTGGTGGCCTGAGTCGACTCAGGTCGGCAGCGTGACCAGGGTGATGTGGCGGCCGTTCTCGATGCGCGTCGCCACGTCGCCCAGTCCGCCGGTCAGGGCCTGGATGCGAGCCCGCGAGGACTCCAGTCCGAGCTTGTGGCCCGCGCGTGCCGCAGTGCTGCCGGCGGGCGGCAGGTCGTTCTCGATCAGGATGCTCAGCATGTCCCTGGCCACGTCCAGGCGGACGTGGATGTCGCCTCCGGACGGGGAGGGCTCGACGCCATGGCGTATCGCGTTCTCGATCAGGGGCTGGATCGACAGCGTGGGAACCGCGCGACCCGGCAGCGGATCGGGGAGATCCCAGTGGATGCGCATGCGGTCACCGAAGCGCAGCCCCTCGATCTCGGCGTAGCGCCGGGACAGTGCGATTTCCTCGCTGAGCGGGATGGCCCGGGGGCCGGCCAGGGCCGCGCGGAACAAGTCGGCCAGGTCCAGCAGCAGCCGTTCGGCGTCTTCCGGGCGCTGGTGGACAAGTGCCGCGCCCGTGTTGAGCGTGTTGAACAGGAAGTGGGGGCGGATGCGGGCCTGCAGCGCTTCCAGTTCAGCCTGTTTGGCGCGGACCGCGAGTTGGCGCAGTCGCCAATGGCTGTGGAAGGCGACGAGTGCCAGCAGACCCACCAGCAGGGCCAGGGTGGTGAGTTTCACGGCAAAAACAGGCCAGCCTTCGGCCGGTACCAGCCAGGTGTCGTGCAGTACCGCCCATGCCAATGCGGTAACCAGCCATGTGCTGCATAGCAGGGCTGCCAGGGCGACCGCCGCGATCCGTGTCGGGCTGACGCGGAGCAGGTGGCGCCTTGCCAGGTACAACATCGCCAGAGAGGCGAGGGCGACCCACTGAATGGTGAACGAAGCCAGCCCGAAATAGGTCAGCAGGTCCACCCGTGCGCTCTGCGACAGGGTCAGCAGGGCGGCCAGCGCCTCGCCGGTCAGCATGATCCGGATGATGGTCTGGGCCTGCGAAAGGGGGTCCAGCGGGTTCAGTGCTGCCTGAGGGGATGCGGGCATGCCGTGCCAGATTCCAGGAGGGGCGGTGGGGGTTGCCATTCATGCGATGGATCGGCCCGTTCGTCCCCCAGCCATTGAAGCGGGGCGTGGCCGGTCATTAGAGTAAGTCGTCCAAATGGGGAAGGATATGCCCAGCAATCTTCGAGCTACCGGTCGAAGGCCCCTGCGCCTGCGCGCGCGGGGCTTCAGCCTGGTCGAGTTGATCGTCACCGTGGCCATTGCCGCGATCCTGGCGGCCATCGCGGTGCCGTCATTTCGTTCGGTGATCAACGCCAACCGTCTGACCTCCCAGTCCAATGATCTGGTGGCCTCGCTGCAGTTGGCCCGCAGTGAAGCCATCAAGCGCAATGCCCAGGTTTCGGTATGTGGCAGCGCCGATGGTGCGACATGTGGCGGAGGCTGGGAAAGTTGGCTGACCGTGATCGAGTCCGACAGCACCGTGCTGCACGTGGGTACCTCAAAGGCGCCAGTCGAGGTCAGTTCCGATGTGGCCCGGTTCACCTTCCGTCCCGATGGCCTGTCCAGCACGGCCGTCAACAGTGCCGTCACCTTCTGTATTCCGACCGGTAGCCCGGCGGACAACCAACGTACCGTCACCCTGACATCGGCCGCACGCGTCAACAGCAGCCGGGTCGATGGTGGCGGCGCATGTCCTTGAGACGGGAGCTCCACAGATGAGAACCGCAGCAATCCCCGGGCGGATTGGCTCTTCGAAGCGTCGGCAGGCGGGCGTGAGCCTTATCGAGGTAATGGTTTCGGTCCTGGTGCTGGGCGTGGCCCTGCTGGGCATCGCTGCCATGCAGGCCACCGCATTGCGGAACGGGCAGAGTTCGCTGGAGCGCAGCCAGGTCGTCGCCTATTCCTACTCGGTCATCGATGCAATGCGGGCCAACCGGCAGGAGGCCTTGGCCGGCGCATACAACACCGGCGGCATGGAGTGCTCGGTGCCCGACGGCGGGACCCTGGCGCAGAACGATGTGAGTCGCTGGATCGAATCGCTGAAGAACGGCATGGCCGGTTCCGACGACGACGAGTCCGTCTGCGGGCAGATCGCCTGTGCGGCCGAGGTATGCACGGTCACCGTGCAATGGGATGACACCCGCGGCAGCAAGGGTAATGCGGCGGCTGACAACGCCGACAACGTGGAGGGGGGCGCCGAGCGCCAGGTGCAGACGGTGGTCAGGCTATGAGTGGCATACGTGCAATGAAGAAGATGCAGTCGCGGTCGGGGATGGCCGGCATGACGCTGATCGAGCTGATGATCTCGCTGATCATCGGCCTGGTCGTGCTCGGTGCGGTGGCAATGATCTTCCTCTCCAGCCAGCAGGCGTATCGGACCACCGATGGGCTGGGCAAGGTGCAGGAGAACATGCAGTTCGGATTCGAGATGATGGCCCGGGACATCCGCGAGGCCGGCGGCAACCCGTGCGACATCGATCTGCCGGTCGCCAATGTGGCTGACCTCGGCGGGACGAACTGGTGGAGCACCTGGTCGCAGCCGGTGCGTGGCTACGACAATGGTTCGCTGTCCGGCTCCACCGCCGGGACCGACGCGCTGCAGCTGCTGCTCGTCGGCTCGGATATCGCCAATGTAAGCGCACATGCGGGCACGACCTTCACCGTCGACAACGGCAGCAGGTTTGCGGCCAATGACGTGCTGATGGTCTGCGACACCAAGCAGCTGGCGGTGTTCCGGGCGGGTGCGACCAGCGCGACCAGCGTCAGCCATTCGAACGGTGGCAACTGCAGCAACAGCCTCAATGTGCTGCCTGCGCCGTGCAACGCGTCCGCACCTGCGTATATCTACCCGCGCAATTCCGTGATCAGCAGGCTCAATGGCGTGCGCTGGTTCGTGGCTGACAACGGTCGCGGTGGCCGTTCGTTGTTCCGCGTGCTCAATGGAGCTGCCCGCGAGGAAATGGTTGAAGGTGTCAACGACATGCAGTTGGCGTTTCTGCAGGATCCGGCGACGACCGACTACGTCGGCGCCGGCGCGGTGGCGGGTTGGCAGGACGTGACGTCGATACGGATCACTTTCACCGTCAACAGCGACAGCGCGGTGGGGACGGGCAACACGCCGTTGTCGCGCCAGCTTGAGTACGTGGTCACCCTGAGGAGTCGTGCGCAATGAACATCAACAAGCGCGTGCGCGGGTACGCGGTGCGGCAGGGGGGGGCAAGCCTGCTGGTGGTCCTGATCATCCTGATCGTCATCACCCTGATCGGGCTGGCGAGCATCCGCGGCACGCTGCTGCGCGAGCGTATGAGCGGCAACATGTATGACCGCAGCCTGGCCTTCCAGTCCGCCGAATCGGCATTGCGCGAGGCGGAGGTCGCCGTCCGGGCGGCGGTTGTGGCGGGGAGCACGATCGGCGTGGACTGCAGCAATCCGGCCACGGCGTGCCCCATTCCGCCGGCCAACACCTACAGCGGCGGCGGGGCGGGCTGGATCAACGGTACGGCCACGCAGACGCTGGCGGCGGGGCGCCCGCAGTACTACGTCCAATACCTCGGCCAACGCGAAAGCACGGACGAGCTGCAGCAGAACCAGAGCGCCAACGCCAACCAGTACGGTGGCGGTGGTGGCGTGACGCTCGAGTCGTTCTACCGCATCGTCGCCCGTAGCCATGATCCGGCCGCCGTCACGGATCGCGCGGTTGTGGTCCTGCAATCCAACATCACGGTCAAGTAAGTACCGTCGTCCTGGGACTCTGAAAGATCATGAAAACGACATCCATCGAAACAATCGTCCAGCCGCGTTCGTTGAGCAGTCGATTTGGCGCTTTCGCCATCGGCCTGTTCGCCGCCTTGTGCTCGGCCCAGGCGCCGGCCGTGGAGATCGCCCAGTCACCGATGTACGTGGGCAGCGACGTGCCAGGCAACCTGGTGCTGGTGCCGTCGGTGGAATATCCAACCCTGATCAGCCAGGCGAACATCGGCAACTACGACACGTCGCGCCGGTATTCGGGTTACTTCGATCCGGCCAAGTGCTATCTGTACAACTACAGTGCCACCGAGACGGACCGCTACTTCTATCCTGTCGGTGCGGCGGTTTCGTTCAATTGCGCCACTGCAAAGCAGTGGAGCGGCAATTACATGAACTGGGCGGCCACCCAGACCATCGACCCGTTCCGCTCCGGGCTTACCGGTGGGTACCGCGTGGTGGATACCCCGACCACGACGGTTCTGGAGAAGGCGCGCCACCACGGCTCGGGTCTGTATCCGGACCGCACCATCCCCGCGTCGTCCACCAATGCCACCCTGGTCAACAACCTGACCGGTGCGCAGTGGAACAGCCTGAAGATCCGCATCGCAGGGCTGGGCAACAAGATGCGCTTCACTTCCAGCGGCGATCTCGGTGCCACGCCGGTGCCCTACAACCCGGCGGTGCATACCCTCACCACGGGCAAGAACGGTGATGCCGGCACCGTCTATGAAGTCAGTGTGCGTGTGAAGGTCTGCGATGCGAGTGCGGGGTTGGAGAGTAATTGCGTCCAGTATTCGCAGGGCTGGAAGCCTGAAGGCCTGATCCAGGAGTATTCCAAGCGCATCCGGTACAGCATCTTCGGCTTCCTCAACGAGTCGGGGAACACCCGGAATGGCGGCGTGATGCGTGCACGCCAGAAGTTCGTCGGCCCCAACAGCTACTACCCGGAAGTCGGCACGCTGGTGAACGCGAACGCGGAATGGGATTCCACCACGGGCGTGCTGCGCCGTAATCCCGACCCGGACGATGCAAGTGCCACCGCAACCACCGGCATCCAGGACAGCGGTGTCATCAATTACCTGAACAAGTTCGGCCAGATGACGACCGCTGCACCGAAGAGCAATGACCCGGTGAGCGAGCTGTACTACGCGGCGCTGCGCTACTTCCGTGGGCAGGGCAACATCGATGCCTATACCCGGAACATCAACTACACCTATGCCGACGGTTTCCCGGTCATCACCGATTGGGACGATCCGATCCGGTACTCCTGCCAGGTGAACGCGGCGTTGGGCATCGGCGACGTGAACACCCACGAAGACCGCGATATTCCCAATACGCCGGACAAGGACTACGACCTGGCGGTCAAGTACACGCAGAAGATCTTTGACCTGGAAGGTATTACCACCAAGGCCAATGCCTCCAGTTTCAGTGGTCGTGGCAACTCGGCCTTCATCGCGGGCCTGGCGTACTACGCCAATACGAACGACATCCGTCCGGATGACCTGGCCAAGCCCAACACCACCGGGAAGCAGACGCTCTCGACCTATTGGGTGGACGTGCGCGAGAACCAGATCCTGGAGCCGAAGACCGCCAACCAGTACTGGCTCACCGCCAAGTACGGTGGCTTCGACGTGCCACTGGGTTTCGATCCGCTGACGACCAAGGCGTTGCAGGAGTCGTGGTGGCATACGAATACCGACTACCTGACCAGTGGTTCAGGTGGCGGCGTGACGAGCACCGTCAACAGCTACCCGCGCCCGGACAACTTCTACGTGGCCAGCGAGGCCGACAAGATGGTGGCCAGCCTGCGCCAGGCCTTCGAGTCGATCGCCAAGAAGGCGGAGGGCTCGGCGAGCTCGTTCGCCAGCAACTCGACGAAGCTGGATGCCGGTGCACGCACGTTCCAGGCGCAGTTCGTCACCGGCCAGAATCGTGAGTGGGCGGGGCGCCTGTATGCCTATGACGTCAATGCCACCACCGGTGCACTGACGCAGGCCTGGTCCGCCGCTGACCAGTTCCCGGTCTGGGGGCCGACCAACGCCACCACCAACGCGCGCAAGATCTTCTACAACAATGGGGGATCGCTTGCCGCGTTCCAGGGTTCCGTCAACGGCCTGTCCGCGGCGGTGGTGAACTATCTGCGCGGTGATCGTTCCGGTGAGAAGAGCAACGGCGGGACTTTCCGTAACCGCCTGAGCCTGCTGGGCGACATCGTGAATTCGCAGCCGGTGTATGTGGGCGCGCCCAACAGCCGTCTGTACATGAAGAGCACCTTTACCGGTTCCAGCAACTACGCATCGTTTGCTTCCGTCCAGGCCACGCGTACTCCGGTGGTGTATGTGGGTGCCAACGACGGCATGCTGCATGCGTTCAATGCGAGCAGTGGCAAGGAACTGTTTGCATTCGTTCCCACCGAGGGCATGGCCAAGCTCAGTGGTGCGTTGAAGTACACCGACCCGGCCTACGAGCATACCTATACGGTTGACGGTGCCATGACCGCGGCGGACTGGTATGACGGTGCGAACTGGCGTACCGCGCTGGTCGGCACCATGGGGCGTGGCGGCAAGACCGTCTTCGCGCTGGACGTGACCAACCCGGCATCGCCCACCCTGATGTGGGAAGTGAACGATGTAGCGTTGGGCAACAACCTGGGCCAGCCGATCGTTTCGCAGGTGGCTGACGGACAGTGGAAGGTGTTGCTGGGCAACGGCCCGAACAGCAGTGACGGGATCGCCAAGCTGGTGGTGATCAACATGTCCAACGGGAGCATGTCCACCATTTCCACGGCGACTGGCAGCGACAATGGCCTGTCCGGCATCAACGCCTGGTCCGCTGCAGGCAACGGCCTGGTCGATACCGTGTATGCCGGTGACCTCAAGGGCAACATGTGGCGCTTCAAGCTGTCGACGGGAACCGCCAGCCTGTTGTTTGCGGCAGGGGCCACCAAGCCCATCACGGCGGCCCCGTTGGTCGCGGTGAACCCCAAGACCCTGCAGACCTGGGTGTTCTACGGTACGGGGCGTTACCTGAATTCGGCGGACCGCGCGAACAAGAACGTGCAGACCTGGTATGGCCTGATCGACAAGGGTTCGACCATTTCCGGGGCGGGCGGCCTGAAGCAGGTGAGCGTCCTCAACGAAGGCAAGGTCGGCGGCTACGACGTGCGTGTCATCGAGCGCGTGGCCACGACGGGTGAGGACGGCTGGTACATGAACCTGCTTCCGTCCTCGGGTACTGCGGCAGGTGAGCGCATGGTGGTGCCGAACTTCTTCCAGGGCCTGACCCTGATCGGCACCACGCGCATCCCGGATTCAGCGGATGTGTGCAGCCCGACCGGCAAGGGCTATACGATGGCGATCGATCCGTTCACGGGTGGGCGCCTGTCCGGCGGCTTCTTCGATGCCAACGGCGATGGCGTGATCGACAGCAAGGACTCGCTGGATGGCGTGCCGGTATCGGGCATCGGTTACGGCAGCAGCCCGAACAATCCGATCTTCATCGGTGACAACATGTATACCAGTCTTGACGATGGCACCTACGACAAGACCAAGACCAATACCAACAACGGCAACATCAAGCGCGTTTCCTGGCGCGAACTGATCGGGAACTAAGGGAGTGAACAAGATGGTTCGTGCACAACGGGGGGCGGTGCTTGCAGGTAGGGGCCGGGCGGCGGGTTTCACGCTGGTCGAGTTGATGATCGTGGTCGCGGTGATCGCGATCCTGTCAGCCATCGTCTATCCCAACTACCGGGAGTACGTGGTCAAGGCGCGTCGTACGGCCGTGGCAGGCTGCCTGCAGCAGCATGCGCAGACGATGGAGCGTTACTACACAACCAATCTGACGTATGTCGGTGCACCGGCTCCGCGTTGTGACGCGGACTTGGCGGCGTTCTACCAGGTAGGCTTCCAGGGAGGGGATCCGACCGCGCGTGCCTACATCCTGCAGGCGGTGCCGACGTCGAGCCAGAAGGATCCCAAGTGCGGGACGTTGACGGTCAATGCGCAAGGGGTGCGCACGAAGAGCGGAACGGCGACAGTTGCTGATTGCTGGTGATGCGCCGCACGATTCCCCAAAAAGCCCGCCGGAACCGGCGGGTTTTTTTGTTGCAGGAAACGGTGCCCTTGCGTCGGGAAGCATGGCGTCCATTTCTCGCAGACGCAGGAACGATAAAGCCCGCTTTGCGGCGGGCTTTATCGTTTTCTTGATCTGGCGCCCGAAGTTGGACTCGAACCAACGACCCCCTGATTAACAGTCAAGTGCTCTAACCGGCTGAGCTATTCGGGCGGGGACGCGCATTCTACTCAGCACGGCCCGGCCGCGCAACTCCCCGTTCAGGGCGGGCAGGTTGCTCCCTCGATGATCCGTCCATTGCGGACGCGCCCACTGTTGTTGACGACCACCTGCCTGAGCAGCTGGCCTGTGGTGGTGCAGATCGAAAGGGTCAGGTTGGAGCCCGCATTGCGGCCGTCGGGGAGGTAGCGGACCCGACTCCGACCAGCGCTGCTCCTCAGGTTCAGGGTTGCTGGCGCGGGCTGTCTGCCAGTCCGGATGATGTCGGTGGGAAGGTCAGGCTGCCGGTTGCCGTCAGGATCGGTGAAGACCAGCCAGATCTCCGCCCAGTTTCGGGTTGTCGTGCACTGCTTCCCGTTCACGGAGGGGCATAGCAGGGTGGGTTTGCGCTGCCAGATCGCAGTCTGGCGGGCCAGATGCAGATGCCCCACCAGGGCATTCTGCAACGCCGTTGCCCGGGAATGACGAAGTTGCCCGCTCATTGCCGGCGCGGCGAGCGCTGCCAACAAGGAGGCCACGACAATGCATGCGAGTGTTTCGATCTGGGAAAAGCCCCTGCTGGCGGGGTGGCTGACACGTTGTTGACCCATCATGGGGCGGGGCTTCCGTGCTGATCGGGTCGTCCCATGCTGCATGGGTGTGCGTGTGCCGGGACTCGGGGGAGCTGGCCCCTGAACTTGAGGTTAGTCCCTGCCGGGTCGTCATCACGGCGCTCGCTATACTGGGCAGTCCACGCAGGCAAGGCCTCCCGATGTCCGACAGCTTCCAGCTCATATCGCCTTACGCTCCGGCCGGTGACCAGCCTGCCGCCATCGAGAAGCTGGTGGCCAATTTCGAAGCGGGCATCGCCAAGCAGACGCTGCTGGGCGTGACCGGCTCGGGCAAGACCTACACCATCGCCAACGTCGTGCAGCAGATCCAGCGGCCGACGCTGGTGATGGCGCCGAACAAGACCCTGGCCGCGCAGTTGTACGGCGAGTTCAAGGCGTTCTTCCCGCACAACGCGGTGGAGTACTTCGTCAGCTATTACGACTACTACCAGCCGGAGGCCTACGTGCCGGCCTCGGACACCTTCATCGAGAAGGACAGTTCGATCAACGAGCACATCGAGCAGATGCGCCTGGCCGCGACCAAGACGCTGCTGTCGCGACCGGACGCGATCGTGGTGGCCACCGTTTCGGCGATCTATGGCCTGGGTGCGCCCGAGGACTACCTGTCTTTGCGCCTGATCCTGTCCAAGGGCGAGCGCATCGACCAGCGTGACCTGATCAAGCATCTCACCCAGTTGCAATACACCCGCAATGAGTACGAACTGCAGCGCGGTACCTTCCGCGTGCGCGGTGAGGTGATCGACGTGTTCCCGGCCGAACTGGACAGCGAGGCGGTGCGTATCGAGCTGTTCGACGGCGAGATCGAGCAACTGAGCATGTTCGACCCGCTCACCGGGGAAAGCCTGCGCAGGATGCAGCGCTACACCATCTACCCCAAGACGCACTACGCGACCACGCGTGAGCGCGTGCTGGCGGCGATCGAGACCATCAAGGTCGAGCTGAAGGAGCGGCTGGAGCTGCTGTACGCGCAGAACAAGCTGGTCGAAGCGCAGCGCCTGGCGCAGCGCACCCAGTTCGACCTGGAGATGATGGCCGAGGTCGGCTACTGCAACGGCATCGAGAACTACTCCCGCCACCTCACCGGCAAGGCTGCCGGCGAGCCGCCGCCGACTCTGTTCGACTACCTGCCGGCCGACGCGTTGCTGGTCATCGACGAATCGCACGTCACCATTCCGCAGATCGGCGCGATGTACAAGGGCGACCGCTCGCGCAAGGAAACGCTGGTGGAGTTCGGCTTCCGCCTGCCCTCGGCGCTGGACAACCGCCCGCTGCGGTTCGAGGAATGGGAGGCGCGCTCGCCGCGCAGCATCTACGTGTCGGCCACGCCTGGCCCGTACGAGCTGCGCGAATCCGGCGAGGAGATCACCGAGCTGGTGGTGCGCCCGACCGGCCTGATCGATCCGCAGGTGGAGATCCGCCCGGTCGGCACCCAGGTCGATGACCTGATGTCCGAGTGCAATGCGCGCATCAAGATGGGCGACCGCGTGCTGGTCACCACGCTGACCAAGCGCATGGCCGAGAACCTCACCGAGTACCTGGGCGAGCACGGCATCCGGGTGCGCTACCTGCACTCGGACGTGGACACGGTGGAGCGGGTGGAGATCATCCGCGACCTTCGCTTGGGCAAGTTCGACGTGCTGGTCGGCATCAACCTGCTGCGCGAGGGCCTGGATATGCCGGAAGTATCGCTGGTGGCGATCCTGGACGCGGACAAGGAGGGCTTCCTGCGCTCGACCGGTTCGTTGATCCAGACCATCGGCCGTGCCGCCCGCAACGTGCGCGGCAAGGCGATCCTGTACGCCGA
The DNA here is from genome assembly GCF_004348115.1 of Stenotrophomonas sp. ATCM1_4. GTDB lineage: Bacteria > Pseudomonadota > Gammaproteobacteria > Xanthomonadales > Xanthomonadaceae > Stenotrophomonas > Stenotrophomonas capsici. Next base: position 566,335 of record NZ_QPFB01000001.1, read on the forward strand.
CAAGATGACCCGCTCGATGCAGGCGGCCATCGACGAAACCGACCGTCGCCGGCAGAAGCAGGTGGAGTACAACGAGTTGCACGGCATCGTGCCACGCTCGGTGGCGCGGCCCATCGTGGACATCCTGGAAGGGGCGCACGAGGAGGGTTCGGCCAAGTCTAGCGTCAAGGGCAAGGGGCGTCGCGTGGCCGAGCCGGAGGCCGACTACCTGCCAATGGACCCGGGCAAACTGGCGGCGCGGATCAAGGAGCTGGAACAGAAGATGTACCAGCATGCCCGCGACCTGGAGTTCGAGGACGCGGCCCGGGTGCGCGACCAGATCCACAAGCTCAAGGAGGCCAATCTGGGCTGAGGTGGCCAGCGTGAAGATTTTTGCAGAAAACGGTTGTCCAACCGGGCCGGGTTGGTTAAGATACGCGCCCTCGCAACGGTGAATTGTTGCAGCGACGGGCGGTTAGCTCAGCGGTAGAGCACTACCTTGACATGGTAGGGGTCACAGGTTCGAACCCTGTACCGCCCACCACTCCCCGGAATCGGGTCGAGTGGACATCCAAAAAGGCCGGCCATCGGGTCGGCTTTTTTGTTGAAGCAGTACCCCGGTGCGGGCAGCACCACCGCAATGCACGCGTGTTGCGAAAGGGGCGGTTAGCTCAGCGGTAGAGCACTACCTTGACATGGTAGGGGTCACAGGTTCGAACCCTGTACCGCCCACCACTCCCCGCAGCGGGGGTGGAAACAGAAAAGCCGGCCTTGGGCCGGCTTTTTCGTGTCTGCCCTCCAGGAGGGGGTGAACCTCAGTACGGCGCCCCGGCGGTAACGATGGTCAGTACCAGTGCCACCAGCATGGCGGCCGTGAACAGCAGGGGTTTGACGCGCAGCGCGGGCGGGGGCTGCCTGCCGTCCGGCTCCGGCTCCGGCGCCATGCGTCGGATCAGACCTTCGGGGAAATGCTGGAGCACCATCGCCTCGTCGCAGGCGTCTTCGCAGGCGCCGCATTCGATGCAATGGCTGGAATGGCCATTGCGGATATCCAGCCGGATCGGGCACGCCTGCAGGCAGGCCCCGCAATCGGTGCAGTCGCCCAGGTGCTCGGGGTTGAACTTGGGCAAGGCGCCGGCAATGGCCGGATGGGCGGCACGAAACACGTAGTCGTTGGCGGTCACCGGGTCGAGCAGCCCGCGCGAGCGATGCAGCACGCTCGGGCCGCCGTGTGGGCGTGGGCCGCGCGGCTCGCCGCGCGCGGCGATGTAGCGGACGGTGGGCGTGCGTGCATCGGTGATCAGGTGCTGCACGCGGCTGTAGGGGCACAGGTGGCTGCAAACCTGTTCATGCAGGTAGACCACGTTGGCCCAGGTGGCCAATGCGTAGAAGACGATCCAGAAGCCTTCCCACATGCCCAGCGAAAAATGCGTCAGGTCATGGATCAGGCCGCCGATGGGGCTGAAGTAGCCGACGAAGCTGATGCCGGTCCACAGGGCGATGGCGGCCCACAGCACATGCCGCAGCGCCGGCCCGAAGCGGGCGGCCGGGCCATCGAAGGCGGTGAGCTGGTCGAGCGTGCGAAATACCCGGGTCAGCACGGTCTGCGGACAGACATGGCTGCACCACAGCCGGCCGCACATCACCGTGACCAGGCACAGCAATGCGGCGGCCGCGGTGACCAGCCAGAACAGGGGCAGGGCGTTCTCCGGCTGCAGGCTGTACCCGAACAGATGGAACCGCCGCGCCGACAGGTCCAGCAGCAGGATCGGCTGGCCGTCCAGCCGCAGCCACGGCAGCAGGTAGAACGCGGCCAGCAGCGCCAGCGCGACGGCCGTGCGCAGCGCGGTGCGGGCGCGCTTGCCTTGCGACAGGCTCATTCGAAGGCGCTTCCGTCGTCGGCATCCCTGCGCGGGCGCAGCAACAACGCGGTGACGGCGCTGGCCGAGGCGGTGGCCAGCCACAGCAGCAGGAAGCCGATGGTGTAGCCCAGTTCGCGGCTGATGCCGTGCTGCGGCAGGCTGATGGCGGCCAGTTTGAGGGGGTCTACCACCGAGAAGAACAGCGCAGCGGCGACCACGGCGGCGAAGAAGCTGGGCCAGAGCACCGCGCCAAGTTGCTGTGCGGCAGGGCGTAATGAAGGCGGCGCAGGGTCGATGTCGTTCATGGGTTCCGGAGAGAGGAGCGGGGCCGGTGCCGCGCGCCCGTGGGGGAGGCGGGTACGCGATGGATGGGCGCAATGACGAGGACCGCAGCCTAGAAGGCGATCGCGCCGAAGGCCTTGATCTGGATCAAGCCATGGGCCGCGGCCGGATTGATCTGGCTCAAGGCGCGGCCAGCCCGGCTGGCAGATCCTAGGCGCCATGGACACGAATCCCGTACTGCTGAACCCGCTGGGCTGGACCTTCGACCCGGAACTGCTGCGCCGGCATGATCGTCCTGGGCCGCGCTACACCTCCTATCCCACGGCGCCGCACTTCCATGACGGCTACGGCCAATCGCAGCTGCAGGCCGCCATCGCACGCAGCAACACCTCGGCGCGGCCGCTCTCGCTCTACGTGCATGTCCCGTACTGCACCAGCCCCTGCTTCTACTGCGGCTGCAACCGGGTGATCAGCCGTGACCGCAGCAAGGGCGAGCACTACGTGGACCAGGTGCTGCGCGAGGCGGACCGCGCCGCGCCGTTGTTCGACCCGGCCCGCGAAGTCATCCAGCTGCACCTCGGCGGCGGAACGCCCAACTTCCTGGAGCCGGCGCAGCTGCAGCGGTTGCTGGAAGGGCTAGGAAAACGCTTTCGTTTCAGCCCGCGCGCCGAGCGTGATTTCTCCATCGAACTGGACCCCCGTTCGGTCAGCGTGGCCGATATCGCCGGACTGGCGGCGCTGGGCTTCAACCGCGCCAGTCTTGGCGTGCAGGACTTCGATCCGGACGTGCAGCACGCCATCAACCGCGTGCAGGGCGTCGATGACACGATGGCCATCCTCCAGGCCTGCCGCGACAGCGGCATGCGCTCGGTCAACGTGGACCTGATCTACGGCCTGCCGAAGCAGACGCTGGCCGGTTTCGGGCGCACGCTCGACACCGTGATGGCCGTGCGTCCGGATCGCCTGGCGATCTATGGCTACGCGCACCTGCCGCACATGTTCAAGGCGCAGCGCCAGATCCTCGATGCCGACCTCCCCGATCCGGACCAGAAGCTGGCCCTGCTGGGATTGGCGGTGGAACGGCTGTCGGCGGCAGGCTACCAGTACATCGGCATGGATCATTTCGCCCTGCCGGAAGAGGATCTCGCGCGCGCCCAGCGGGCGGGCAGCCTGCATCGCAATTTCATGGGCTACACCACGCACGCCGACACCGACCTGCTGGGGCTCGGGGTGAGCGCCATCAGCCGCATCGACAACAGCTACAGCCAGAACCCGCGTGATCTCAAGGACTGGGAGGCGCGCCTGGAAGCGGGAGGCTTGCCGGTCTGGCGTGGCCTGGAACTGGATGCAGATGATGTGCTGCGCGCGGCGCTGATCCAGGAGCTGATGTGCCATGGCCGGGTGGACGGACGTGCATTGGGCCGTCGCCATGGCGTGGACTTTGACCGCTACTTCGCCGACGAGCTGCAGGCGCTGCGCCGCCTGGAGCAGGACGGGCTGGCCAGCTGCCGGGATGGCGTGGTGGCCGCCACGCGCCAGGGGCGCCCCCTGCTGCGCCTGATCGCGATGTGCTTTGACCGTTACCTGAAGGCGCCCCAGCAACCGGCCCGCTATTCACGCGCGATCTGATGCCGGCGCCGCCCGCCACGCCGGCCGCAATTCACAATTGCGGCCGGATCAGGCACGCTATCGCGATGCCCGGGTGGCGAAACTGGTAGACGCAAGGGACTTAAAATCCCTCAGCTGAAAGGCTATGCGGGTTCGATCCCCGCCCCGGGCACCACCTTCGTATTGTCAGGAGCGGCATGAGCGCCCGGATTACTGCTGCGGCCGAGCCGCGGATCGCCATCATTGGCCTGGGGTACGTGGGCCTGCCGCTGGCGGTGGAGTTCGGCAAGACGCTGGATGTGCTGGGCTACGACATCGATGCCGCACGCGTGGCCGAGCTGCAGGCCGGGCACGATCACACGCTGGAACTGGAAGACGATGAACTGGCCGCGGGCGTGCATGCCCGCTACACGGCCGACGCCGCCGCGCTGGCACCACGCAACGTCTACATCGTCACCGTGCCCACGCCCATCGACGCCTACGAGCAGCCTGACCTGGAGCCGATGCGGCGCGCCAGCGCGTTGATCGCCGGCGTGCTCAAGCGCGGTGACCTGGTGATCTACGAGTCCACCGTGTACCCGGGGACCACCGAGGAAGTCTGCGTGCCACTGCTGGAGCAGGGTTCGGGGCTGCGTTTCAACGAGGACTTCTACTGCGGCTACAGTCCCGAGCGGATCAACCCGGGCGACCGCCAGCGGCGTCTGCCGGACATCCGCAAGATCACCGCCGGTTCCACCCGTGAAGCGGCCGACGTGGTCGATTCGCTGTACCGGCGGATCATCACCGCCGGTACCTGGCCGGCGCCGTCGATCCGCGTGGCCGAGGCGGCCAAGGTGGTGGAGAACATCCAGCGTGACGTGAACATCGCGCTGGTCAACGAACTGGCGCTGATCTTCGACAAGCTGGAGATCGACACCCTCGATGTCCTCGAGGCGGCGGGCACCAAGTGGAACTTCCTGCCGTTCCGCCCCGGCATGGTCGGCGGACATTGCATCGGCGTGGACCCGTACTACCTGCTGCACAAGTCCGAGAGCGTGGGTTACCACCCGGACCTGATCCATACCGCGCGCCAGGTCAACAACCGCGTGGTGGCGCACGTGGTCACGCGGGTGCGGTTGCTGCTCGAAGGCAAGGGCAAGGCATTGTCCGGTGTGCGCGTGCTGGTGCTTGGCGTCACCTTCAAGGAGGACTGTCCGGACCTGCGCAACAGTCGCGCGCTGGACCTGGTGCAGATGCTGTCCGCGGCGGGTGCTTCGGTCGATGCCTTCGACCCATGGGCGGATCCGCGCGGCGCGCACGACATGGGCGGGGTGACGCTGGCCGATGAACCCGCGGCCGGCGCATATGACGCGGTGGTGCTGGCGGTGGCGCACCGGCAGTTCCGTGAACTGGATGTCGACGCCATCCGTGCCTTGGGTGTGCCGGACGTGGTGGTCTACGACGTGAAATCGGCCTGGCCCCGGCAGGCAGTGGACGACCGGTTGTAGAATCCGCCATCCCCGACCGCGAGGACGGTAATGCATCGTTATCTGGTTTATGTGCTGGCACTGATCCTGTTGCCGGTATCGCTGGCCCTGGCAAGCCAGTGGCCTGCCTGGTACTGGGGCGTGGCCCTGTTTGGCCTGATGTCGGTGCTCGGCACCTGGGATGTGCTGCAGCGCCGCAGTGTCCTGCGGCGCAACTATCCGGTGCTGGCGCATTTCCGCTATGGCTTCGAGTCGATCGGACCGGAGATCCGCCAGTACTTCGTGCAGAGCGACCTGGAGGACGTGCCGTTCTCGCGCCAGCAGCGCCAGTTGATCTACCAGCGTTCACGCAACGAGATGGACGTGGTGCCGTTCGGCACGCTGCGCAGTGCCTACGCGGTGGATTACGAATGGATCAACCATTCACTGTCGCCGACCAGTATCCCGCACCACGATTTCCGCGTGGTCATCGGCGCCGATTGCGCCAAGCCGTATTCGGCGAGCGTGTTCAACATCTCGGCGATGAGTTTCGGCTCGCTGTCGGCCAACGCGATCCGCGCGCTCAACAAGGGCGCGCAGCTGGGCAACTTCTACCACGACACCGGCGAAGGCTCGATCTCGCCCTACCACCGCGAACAGGGCGGCGACCTGGTATGGGAGCTGGGCTCGGGGTACTTCGGCTGCCGTGACGAGAATGGCCGCTTCAGCGAGGAGCGCTTCATCGAGAACGCCCGGCTTGAGCAGGTCAAGATGATCGAGATCAAGCTCTCGCAGGGCGCCAAGCCAGGCCATGGTGGCGTGCTGCCAGCGGCCAAGGTCAGTGCCGAGATCTCGCAGACGCGTGGCGTGCCGATGGGCGTGGACTGCGTGTCGCCATCCAAGCATTCGGCGTTCTCCACGCCGGTCGAGCTGCTGCAGTTCGTGGCGCGGCTGCGCGAGCTGTCCGGCGGCAAGCCGGTGGGCTTCAAGCTGGCCATCGGCCATCCGTGGGAATGGTTCGGCATCGCCAAGGCCATGCAGGAAACCGGGTTGCTGCCAGACTACATCGTCGTCGACGGCGCCGAAGGCGGCACCGGTGCGGCGCCGGCCGAGTTCATCGACCACGTCGGCGTGCCGATGAACGAAGCCCTGATCCTGGTGCACAACACGCTGGTGGGCCTGAACCTGCGCGACCGCGTGCGCCTGGGCGCTGCCGGCAAGGTGACCAGCGCGTTCGAGATCGCGCGCACCATCGCGCTGGGTGCGGACTGGTGCAACGCCGGGCGTGGCTTCATGTTCGCGTTGGGCTGCATCCAGTCGCTGAGTTGCCACAACGACAAGTGCCCGACCGGCATCGCCACCCAGGATCCCAGCCGCTGGCGGCACCTGGAGCCGGTGGACAAGGCGCAACGCGTGTTCCGTTACCACGAGAACACCCTGCGCGCGCTGCGCGACCTGTTGGGCGCGGCCGGATTGAACGATCCGTCCGAGCTGGGCCCGGAGCACATCCTGCGCCGCGTGTCGCCGGTGGAGATCCGTTCGCTTTCCAGCCTGTACCGCTATCTGCCCCCGGGTGAACTGCTGAACAAGGTGCCGGAGCATGTCGTGTTCCGCGACTACTGGGCCGATGCACGCAGCGATTCGTTCAACCCGCCCTCGCGCATCGCCGCGCTGCGCGCAAGCAAGGAACGCTGACCCCGGCAGCGCGGAGCCATGCTCCGCTGCGGTACTACCGGGAGAGCATCGTCGCGCATGGCTCGGCGCGCTCGCGACGATGTGCTCCCGGCAGGCCGGGATGGCGTCCGCGTATTGCGCTTTACCGCTGCGCCAACCAGGTGATCGCGCCTTCGGCAGCGCGCAGCCCGCTCGCGTAGCAGGCGGTGAGCAGGTAGCCGCCGGTCGGGGCTTCCCAGTCCAGCATCTCGCCGGCGCAGAACACGCCGGGCAGGGCGGTCAGCATCAGCCCGTCGTCCATGGCTTCCAGGCGTACACCGCCTGCCGTGCTGATGGTCTCTGCCATCGGGCGCGGGCGCAGCAGGCGCAGCGGCAGGCGCTTGAGCGTACGCGCCACCGCGTGCAGGTCATTGCCGGCGTCCTTGCCCAGCACTTCGAACAGCAGCCCCGCCTTGACCGCATCCAGACCCGCCGCACGGCGCAGGTGCTCGCCGAAGCTGCGGCCCTTGCGCGGCCGGCCGAGGTCGGCGAGCAGGCGTGCTTCCTCGCGGCCCGGGACCAGGTCCAGTTCCAGCTGCGCCCGGCCCTGCCGGTTGAGCGTCTCGCGCAGGTCGGCTGCCAGTGCATAGATCAGGCTGCCTTCAATGCCGTACTCGCTGATCACGCACTCGCCCTGAAGCTGCTGCGGCTGGCCCTGCAGGTCCGGCCAATGCGCGATCACCGGCTTGAGCGGTGCACCGGCATGGCGCTGCCGGAAATGCACGCTCCAGTCGATGTCGAAACCGCAATTGGCCGATTGCAGCGGTGCCACGGCCACGCCGTGCTGCTGCAGCACCGCCGTCCAACCGCCATCGGAGCCGAGCTGCGGCCAGCTGCCGCCGCCCAGCGCCAGGACGGTGGCATCGGCGTGCACGCCGATCTCGCCGTCCTCATTGCGCAGACGCAGGCTGCCGTCGCCATTCCAGCCCAGCCAGTGGTGCTGGACATGGAAGCGCACCCCCTGTTCCTTCAGGCGGCGCACCCAGCCCCGCAGCAATGGCGCGGCCTTGCGGTCCACCGGGAACACGCGCCCGGAACTGCCTACATAGGTATCCACGCCGAGGCCCTGCGCCCAATGGCGCAGGGCCTCGGCATCGAAGCCGTCCAGCCAGCGGCCAACCTGCGCCTGCCGTTCGCGATAGCGGCTGTCGAACAGCGGGCGCGGGTCGGAATGGGTGAGGTTGAGCCCCCCCTTGCCGGCGATCAGGAACTTGCGTCCCGGCGAGCCCTTGGTCTCGTACAGGTCTACCTGCAGGCCGGCGGCGCGCAGCCGCTCGGCGGCGAACAGCCCGGCCGGGCCGCCGCCGATCACCACGGCGTGTTTTTCAGCGGGGCTGGACATCAATTAGTTCAACATCAAAGACCAGCGAGGAGCCGGCCGGGATCGGCCCGGTGCGACGGTTGCCGTAGCCATACTCGGCCGGGATCATCAGCGTGCGCTTGCCGCCGACCTTCATGCCGGCAACGCCTTCATCCCAGCCGCGGATGACCTGCTTCTCGCCCAGGTTGAAGGCGAACGGTTCGCCGCGGTCGAGCGAGCTGTCGAACTTCTCGCCATGCTTGTCGGCGGTGCGTTCGTCGTACAGCCACCCGGTGTAATGCACGGTGACCTTGGTGCCGGGCACCGCTTCGGCACCGGTACCCGGCTGGGTGTCGATGCGCTCGAACGTGGCGATGCTGCCCCCTGGTGGCGGCTCCGGAGGCGTGCAGCCAGCGGCGAGCAGGGACAGCAGAAGCGGGATGAACAGACGGCGCATGACGGGCTCCGGCGGAAAGGGCGTGCAAGGGTAGCGCATCACTGCCGGGTATCATGGCGCGATGGCCAAACTGCTACTCAATCTGCGCAATGTCGGTCAGGACGAACGCCAGGAAGTCGGCGAGCTGCTCGACCGCAACGGCATCGCCTGGTACCGCACCGAACCCAGCCCGTGGGGGATCTCGCATGGCGGCATCTGGCTGCGCGAGAACGACGACCATCCGCGTGCCAAGGCGTTGATGGCCGACTACCAGGCCGAGCGCTCGCGACGGGTGCGCGGCGAGCGTGAGGCAGCGCTGCGCGATGGCACCGCTGAAACCTTTGGCTCCCTGTTCAGGCAGCGCCCGCTGTACGTGATCCTGGTGCTGCTGGGCATGCTGGCGGCCGCTGCGCTGGTGCTGCTGCCATTCATGCTGCTACGCGGCTGAACCCGGCCGGCCGTTACAATACGGCTATGATCGTCAATACCGCCGCCTACCATTTCGTTGCCCTGGCCGATGCCGAGGCGTTGACCGCCACCCTGCTCGAGCGCGCCGAGGCGCTGGCGCTGCGCGGCACCATCCTGGTGGCGAAAGAGGGCATCAACCTGTTCCTGGCCGGCAGCGGCGAAGGCATCGATGCGTTCTATGCGCAGCTCACCGCCGAACCGCGTTTCGCCGGCATGCGGGTGAAGTACAGCTACAGCCAGATGCAGCCGTTCGCGCGGCTCAAGGCCAAGGTCAAGCCGGAGATCATCAGCTTCCGCCGCGACGACGGACAGCCGCTGGACTACCCGCGCGCGCCGAGCGTGGCCCCGGTCACGCTGCAGCGCTGGCTGCGGCAGGGCCATGACGATGATGGCAAGCGCGTGGTGATGCTCGATACCCGCAACGAGCAGGAGTTCGCGCACGGCACGTTCGCCGGCGCGCTGACCCTGCCGATCGCCAAGTTCACCGACCTGCCGGCCGCCCTGGCGCCGCACCGCGATGCACTGTCCGACGCCACCGTGGTCAGCTTCTGCACCGGTGGTATCCGCTGCGAGAAGGCCGCGCTGTGGATGCAGAACGACGGCATGCACAACGTGCTGCAGCTCGATGGCGGCATCCTGGGCTATTTCGAGGAAGTGGGTGGCGAAGGCTACGACGGCCGCTGCTTCGTGTTCGACGAACGCGTGGCGCTGGACCCGCAGCTGCAGCCGCTGGTCGACCACGACGCCGGCCAGGCCGCCTGAGACGTCCTGGCGGCCGTTGGCCGGTAGCGGCGCGGCGAGGCCGGCTCCGGGCAGGCGCATTTCCCTGCGGGCGTACACCTGAAGCGGCAGGGCAGGGGAGTTCTGCGGAAAACAGCGTTCAGGCTTCGCCTGTTCCTTAATCGATCCAGCTCCCCCATGTTGCGTGCATCGTCTTTGGAAGCCGCACCATGATCCCCCTTTCCATCCTTGATCTCGCGCCGGTCTGCGAAGGCGCCGGCCCGCGCCAGGCCTTCGCCAACATGCTCGACCTGGCCCAGCACGCCGAGCGCTGGGGCTATCGCCGTTACTGGCTGGCCGAGCACCACAACATGCCGGGCATCGCCAGCGCGGCGACCTCGGTGCTGATCGGTCATGTGGCCGGTGGGACCTCGACCATCCGTGTCGGCGCCGGCGGCATCATGCTGCCCAACCACTCCCCGCTGCAGGTGGCCGAGCAATTCGGCACGCTGGCGTCGTTGTATCCCGGCCGCATCGATCTGGGACTGGGCCGTGCACCGGGCACCGACCATGCCACCGCGCGGGCGCTGCGCCGTTACTTCGACAGCGCCGACCAGTTCCCGCAGGATGTCACCGAGCTGCTGCATTACTTCGAGCCGGCCGAGCCGGGGCAGAGCGTACGCGCGGTACCGGGCGCGGGCGTCGAGGTGCCGGTGTGGCTGCTGGGTTCCAGCCTGTTCAGTGCGCGCCTGTCGGCGGTCATGGGCCTGTCGTTTGCCTTTGCCTCACACTTCGCGCCGGACGCCATGGACGAGGCGGTGGCAATCTATCGCCGCGAGTTCCGCCCGTCCGCACGCCTGTCGCAGCCCTACGTGATCCTCGCCTTGAACGTGGTTGCCAGCGCGTCGGAGGCGGAGTCACGCCGGCTGTTCACCACCCAGCAGCAGAGTTTCGTCAACCTGCGTCGCGGTCGCCCGGGCCTGATTCCGCCACCACTGGACGACATCGAGGCGTTCTGGGAGCCGCACGAGAAGTCGGGCGTGGAGCGGGCGTTGGCCTGCACCGTGCTGGGTGATCCGGCGCAGGTGGCCGAAGGGCTCAAGGCCTTCGCCGAGCGGCATCGCCCGGACGAGATGCTGGTGACCGCCAACATCTTCGAGCACCGCGCGCGGCTGCGTTCGTTCGAGCTGGCGATGCAGGCCTGGACCGAAGTCAATCGTTGACGCAGCGCAGGAGCGGCCTCGGCCGCGAAGCCGATAAACCCCTACAGGTGCTGCAGCAGGGCGCTCAGCCGCCGGTCCAGCGCTGGAACAGCTCCAGCACGCCGCTCACCAGTTGCCCGGACCCCATGCCGAAGAACACGCCGCCGGCAATGGCGGCGATCCAGTTGAACAGCATCAACGCGCCGTCGCGCTCGATCAGTGCCAGCGCGAACAACAGCAGCTGGAAGCCGAACAGATAGTTGGTGAAGGGGATCGGCAGGCTCAGCAGGATGCCGGTCAGGATCAACAGCAGGCCCGTCAGGATCCGTGCCGGCAGCGGGTCGATCAGCAGCGGCAGGCGGGGCTTGAGCATCCGGTCCAGGCGCTGCAGCGGGCGGCTGATCCGGTTGAGGAACTTGTGCATCGTGCCGCGCCTGGGACCGCGCCGGGCGATGAAGCCCGGCAGCCAGGGGCGCGACAGGCCGATGATCAACTGCAACCCGATCAGCAGCACCAGCGGGCCGCTGACCGCGCCGCCAATGCCCGGGATCGGGATGAAGGCGGGCAGGATGGCGATGAACAGGAACATGCCGAAGGCGCTCTGTTCCAATCCGTGCAGCACCTGCCCCAGCGACAGCTGCTCGGCCGGGTCACCCTTCTCGAACATCCCCAGCAGGGTGCGGATGCCCTCGTTCTGGTAGGCGTTGTCCAGTGCCGGGTCGTCCTGCTCAGCCGGTGGTGTCATCGGCATCTTCTTCCGGCAGGCGGTGCAGCAGCAGCTTGTCGATGCGGGCGCCGTCCAGGTCGACGATCTCGATGCGCCAGCCGGCCCAGTCGAAGAACTCGCCGGCGTGGGGGATGCGGCCGAAATAGTGCATGCACATGCCGGCCAGGGTGTAGTAGTCGCCATCCTCGGCGTCGGGCAGGCTGGCGCCGTCCATCAGCTCCTGCAGGTCGTCCACCGGCAGCGAGCCGTCGACCAGCAGCGAGCCATCGGCGCGGGTCACCACCAGCGCGTCGTCGTCGGTGTTCTCGGCCGCCTGCAGGCGGCCGACCACGGCGCCCATCAGGTCGGAAATGGTCACCAGGCCCTGGATTTCGCCGTACTCGTCGACGACCAGCGCCATTGACTGGTGTTCCTCGCGGAAGATTTCCAGCAGCTTCATCGCATGCGTGGATTCGGACACGTACAGCGTTTCGCGCAGGTTCTCGAACAGCGAGCCGTTGCCGCCGTCCAGGCGGGTCACCAGCGACTTCACCTCGAGGATGCCGGCGATGTCCTGGTCGTGGCCACGGTAGACGGGGTAGCGCGAGAACGCATGGTCGCGCATCGCCTGCAGGTTCTTCTCCGGTGCAGCGGTGGTGTCCAGCCAGGCAATGCGGTTGCGCGGGGTCATCAGGCTGTCGGCGGTGCGGTCGCCCAGGCGCATCACGCGGTTCATCATGTCGCGCTCATGGGTGTCGATCACGCCGGCCTCGTGGCTCTCGGCCACCAGCATGCGGATCTCCTCTTCCGTGACCGACGCCGACTCGGTCTTGCCCAGGCCGAGCACGCGCAGCACCAGTTGGGTGGAACGCGACAGCAGCCACACGCCGGGAGCGGCAATGCGGGCCAGCCAGCTCATCGGCACCGCAACGAAGCCGGCGATGTTCTCCGAGCGGGTCAGGGCGAGGCGTTTGGGGACCAGTTCGCCGAAAATCAGCGTCAGATAGGTGATCAGGGCAACGGCCAGCGCCTTGCCGGTGAAATCGGAATAGGCAAAGCCCGGGGCCAGCTCATGCAGCCAGCCGGCGATCATCAGGCCGATCGATTCACCGCCGTAGACACCGGTGAGGATGCCGATCAGGGTGATGCCGATCTGCACCGTGGACAGGAAATTCTCTGGTTTTTCAGAGAGTTCCAGTGCGCGCTGGGCGCGCTTGCTGGTGGCGGCCTGCTGCTTGAGGCGGCTCTTGCGCGAGGTCATGACCGACATTTCGGACATGGCGAAGAACCCGTTCACAAGAATCAGGGCAAGTACGATGATCAGTTCAAACACGGGCGTCTCCCCGGGTTGGTGGCAGGGAGGGCGGGTGCATGCGATGGCGGCGGGCGCTCAGGAGCGGGATCCGGCGCGGCGGCGGGGGATAAGGGTCGTCGTCCATAGGGTGCGCCGTGAAGGCGCTGGCGAATAGTAGCAAACCGGGCCCCTTTCGCGGCAACGCCGTGTTCACATTTCTCGTTCAGGTGGGACGCGGGAATACCCTGATTGCCATCTAGTCGTCATAATTCGCCCCCGGTGCCGTCCCTCCCGCGACGGCGAATAGGTTCCCCATGTTTTCGTTGCAGACCATCTTTGGCTCCGGCAAGCAGTTCTACACCTACCTCGACGAGGCCGCGCAGGCCGCCTATGACAGCGCCAAGGCGCTGCACGGGATGATGCGCGAAGCCGATCGTCAGCCGGCATTGGATGCCTTCAAGCTCGCCCGTCTGCGCGAGCGCGCCGCCTCGGACAAGATCAGCCAGGCGCTGGTGGACAGCTTCATGACCCCGATCGAGCGCGAGGACATCGAAGCGCTGGGTTCGGCGCTGTACAAGATTCCCAAGCAGATCGAGAAGTTCGCCGATCGCTATTCGCTGGCCGTGCAGCACCTGGACCAGATCGACTTCGCGCCGCGCGCGGCGATGCTGGAGCAGGCGGCCGGGGTGGTGGTGGAAATGGTCAACGACCTGCGCCACATGAACCTGGACCGCATGACCGCGCTCAACGAGAAGCTGCGTGCGCTGGAGAACGAAGCCGATCGCCTGATGCTGGAGTTGTACCGCGACATCTACTCCGGTCGCCTGGACAACCTGCAGATGTTCCTGCTGAAGGAATTCTTCGAGATCCTGGAAAAGGCCATCGACCGTTGCCGCGAGGCCGGTGTGGTGGTTTACCAGATCGTGCTGAAAAACAGCTGACGGGGGCGGGTAGATGCTCACCCTCGTACTGGTGGTGATCCTGGCAGCGCTCGTCTTCGAGTTCATCAACGGCTTCCACGACACCGCCAACTCCATCGCCACCGTGGTGGCGACCAAGGTGCTCTCGCCCGGCTGGGCGGTGATGCTGGCTGCAGGCATGAACCTGATCGGTGCGCTGACCGGCACCGCGGTGGCGCTGACCATCGCCAACGGCCTGCTCAATACCGACGTGGTCGACGTGACCCCGCAGGTGATCCTGTGCGCGCTGCTCGGCGGCATCGTCTGGAACCTGATCACCTGGTGGAAAGGCCTGCCGTCCTCGTCCTCGCACGCGCTGATCGGCGGTCTGTGCGGTGCCGGCCTGGCGGCCGCGCACAACAACTGGGACGCGTTGATCTGGTCCAAGAACGTCGGCGACTGGGCGCAGAACAAGGGCCTGTTGTGGAAGGTGTTCGTGCCGATGATCACCTCGCCGGTGGCGGGCTTCCTGCTCGGCATCGTGGTGATGTGCCTGCTGTGGGCGATCATCGCCGGCATGGCGCGCGCCGGTGGCGTGCTTGGCCGCCTGGCCCGTCCGCGCTGGGTCAATGCCTTCTTCGGCAAGGCGCAGATCGTCTCGGCGGCCTACATGGGCTTCGCCCACGGCCACAACGATGCGCAGAAGACCATGGGCATCATCGCCATGACCCTGATCGGTGCCGAAGCGACCGGCGCGCTGAACGACCTGCCGTCCTGGCTGGCCTTCATGCACCCGGACGCGCATGCCGGTGACGGCATCGCGATGTGGATCGTGCTGACCTGTGCGGTGGTGATGGCTGCCGGCACCGCCTCCGGCGGCTGGAAGATCATCAAGACGCTGGGCCACAAGATGGTCAAGCTGCACCCGATCCACGGCTTCGCCGCGGAGACCAGCTCGGCGACGATCCTGACCCTGGCTGCCCACTTCGGCATGCCGGTCTCGACCACGCACAGCATCTCCACCGCGATCATGGGTGTGGGCTTCGCCAAGAACCCGAAGTCGCTGCGCATCGGCGTGATCGAGCGCATCATCTGGGCCTGGATCCTGACCATCCCGGCCGCCGGTGGCTGTGCCTATCTGATCCTCAAGCTGTTCGCGTTGATCGGCTGGAATTGATCGGTCGTTGATCGACGAAGAAGTGCGAAGGCCCGCCAGGAATGGCGGGCCTTTCTGCTTCCGGCATTTGCTCCGGATCCCGGCGCCTTCCCTTGGCGAAGCCAAGGGGAGGGAATGAGGCTTGCCTGGCAAGCTCGCAGCGGAATGTGGGGTCGCGCCGCCGGCGGGCGGCTGGAACGGCCAACAAAAAGCCCGCCATGGTGGCGGGCTTCGCAGGCCGGGATGCAATCCCGGCGCTCTTGGATGAAAACGGCGATCAGACTTCCAGCGAGGCCAGGTCGCCCTTGCTCTCCAACCAACCCTTTCTATCCGCCGCGCGCTTCTTGGCCAGCAGCATGTCCATCAACGAGCGGGTCGCTTCGCTGTCGTCCACGGTCAGCTGCACCAGCCGGCGGGTATCGGGGTGGATGGTGGATTCGCGCAGCTGCGAGGGGTTCATCTCGCCCAGGCCCTTGAAGCGGGTCACGCTGACCTGGCCCCTGATCTTCTCGCGCTCGATCTTGTCCAGCATCGCGCGCTTTTCTTCCTCGTCCAGCGCGTAGAACACCTGCTTGCCCACGTCCACGCGGAACAGCGGCGGCATCGCCACGAACACATGGCCGGCATCGACCAGGGCCGGGAAGTGCTTCAGGAACAGCGCTGCCAGCAGGGTCGCGATGTGCAGGCCGTCGGAGTCGGCGTCGGCCAGGATCACCACCTTGCCGTAACGCAGGCCAGTGAGGTCATCCTTGCCCGGGTCGCAGCCGATGGCGATGGCCAGGTTGTGCACTTCCTCGGAAGCCAGCACGCTGCCGGAGGCGACTTCCCAAGTGTTCAGGATCTTGCCGCGCAGCGGCAGGATGGCCTGGAAGTCCTTGTCGCGGGCCTGCTTGGCGCTGCCGCCGGCCGAGTCACCTTCCACCAGGAACAGCTCGGTGCGCGACAGGTCCTGGCTGATGCAGTCGGCCAGCTTGCCGGGCAGGGCGGGGCCCTGGGTGACCTTCTTGCGGGTGACCAGCTTTTCGGTCTTCAGCCGCGCGCTGGCGCGCTCGATCGCGATCTGGGCGATCTTCTCGCCCAGCTCCACGTTCTGGTTGAGCAGCAGGCTGAAGGCGTCATGCGAGGCGCCCTCGACGAAGCCGGCGGCCTGGCGCGAGGACAGGCGCTCCTTGGTCTGGCCGCTGAACTGCGGGTCGGTCATCTTCAGCGACAGCACGAACGACACACGGTCCCAGACGTCTTCCGGGGCCAGCTTGACGCCGCGCGGCAGCAGGTTGCGGAAGTCGCAGAACTCGCGCAGCGCCTCGGTCAGGCCGGTGCGCAGGCCGTTGGCGTGGGTGCCGTGCTGGGCGGTCGGAATCAGGTTGACGTAGCTCTCCTGGACCAGCTCGCCTTCCGGCAGCCAGGCCACGGCCCAGTCGACCACTTCGGTTTCCTTCTTCAGGCTGCCGGTGAACAGCTCGGCCGGCAGCATCTCGCGCTCGCCCAGCTCGGCCTTCAGGTAGTCGCGCAGGCCATCCTCGTAATACCAGGTGTCGACTTCGCCGGTGGCTTCGTCGGTCAGCTTGACGGTCAGGCCCGGGCACAGCACGGCCTTGGCGCGCAGCAGGTGGCGCAATGCACGCACGTTGAACTTGGGGGTGTCGAAGTACTTCGGGTCCGGCCAGAAGCGCAGGCGGG
Source organism: Stenotrophomonas sp. ATCM1_4 (assembly GCF_004348115.1). Taxonomy (GTDB): domain Bacteria; phylum Pseudomonadota; class Gammaproteobacteria; order Xanthomonadales; family Xanthomonadaceae; genus Stenotrophomonas; species Stenotrophomonas capsici. Next base: position 583,085 of record NZ_QPFB01000001.1, read on the forward strand.
TACCGGTGTTCTTCTTGCCGACGCTGCCGACCACTTCCAGCGGACTGGCGCGGTCGCCGTCGCGGAAGGTGATGCGGTGCTCGCTGCCTTCGCGGCGGATGTGGATCTCCACCAGGTTGGAGAGCGCATTGACCACCGACACGCCGACGCCGTGCAGGCCGCCGGAGAAGGTGTAGTTGCGGTTGCTGAACTTGCCGCCGGCATGCAGGCGGGTCAGGATCAGCTCCACGCCCGGGATCTTCTCTTCCGGATGGATGTCCACCGGCATGCCGCGGCCGTCGTCGCTGACCTCGCAGCTGCCGTCCTTGAACAGGGTGACTTCCACCGTCTTCGCGTGGCCGGCCAGGGCTTCGTCGACCGAGTTGTCGATGACTTCCTGCGCCAGATGGTTCGGGCGCGCGGTGTCGGTGTACATGCCGGGGCGGCGTTTGACCGGGTCCAGGCCGGAGAGGACTTCGATGTCGGCGGCGTTATAGCGGGCGTTCATGTATCTCGATAAGGCGCAAAGCGACGTGCGAGTTTGCGGTCTGCCGGCGATTTTTGCACGCAGGGCATTCAGGGGCGGGCGAGCCGGATCGGGGTATCCTATGCCCGGTCCAAGAAGAGCCCGGTCCCGTCGGACGGGGTGTTCCCAGGAGGAATCGGATGAAATCGTCGAAAATGCTGGCTCTGGCTGCTGTTGCTGCCGTAGTGGTGGCGGTTCCCTTCGTGATGGCGCAGGACGCCGGCAAGCCGAAGGCGGGCGAGACCGCCCAGAAGGCGCCGGAAGACAAGGCCCAGAGCGAGGCCGAGCAGAAGGCCAAGCGCCGTGCCGCCGCTGCCGCCCAGGACAGGGCGCAGGGCGACCAGTCGGCGCCGCGTGAAGAAGAGGAAGAGGAAGCCCGTCGCCGTCGCTGACGCGTTTCCCGCTGGATGACAGACGCCCCGGCGCAGGCCGGGGCGTCTTTTTTTTGATCTCGCCGCATCCTGCGCTTGGGTGTTTGGGCGACAACCTTTAAACTAGGGCTTTCCGGGAGGCAGTGAGCCGTGACCCCCCTTATTTTTGTTACTGGCGGTGTGGTGTCCTCGCTTGGCAAGGGCATTGCAGCCGCGTCTCTGGCCTCCATCCTCGAGGCACGTGGCCTGAAGGTCACGATGATGAAGCTGGATCCGTACATCAACGTCGATCCAGGCACGATGAGCCCCTTCCAGCATGGTGAGGTCTACGTCACCGACGACGGTGCCGAGACCGACCTGGACCTGGGCCACTACGAGCGCTTCGTCCACACCCGGTTGAGCCGCAAGAACTCGATCACCACCGGACGCATCTACGAGAACGTGATCCGCAAGGAGCGCCGGGGGGATTACCTCGGTGCCACCGTGCAGGTGATCCCGCACATCACCGACGAGATCCGCCGCTGCATCGACGAGGCCACCGAAGGCTTCGACGTGGCGCTGGTGGAGATCGGCGGCACCGTGGGCGACATCGAGTCGCTGCCGTTCCTTGAGGCCATCCGCCAGGTGCGTACCGAGCGCGGCCCGGAGAAGGCGCTGTTCATGCACCTGACGCTGGTGCCGTTCATCGGCGCTGCCGGTGAACTGAAGACCAAGCCGACCCAGCACTCGGTCAAGGAGCTGCGCTCGATCGGCATCCAGCCGGATGTGCTGCTGTGCCGTTCCGAGCACGCCATCCCGGATTCGGAGCGCCGCAAGATCTCGCTGTTCACCAACGTCTCCGAGCGCGCCGTGATCAGCGTGCCGGACGTGGAAGTGCTGTACCGCGTGCCGATGGGCCTGCATGCGCAGGGCCTGGACGACATCGTGGTCAACCAGCTCAAGCTGGGCGACAAGGCTGGTCCGGCTGACCTGTCCGAATGGGAGTCGGTGCTCGACGCCGCGCTGCATCCGCTGGATGAAGTGACCATCGCCGTGGTCGGCAAGTACGTCGACCACCAGGACGCCTACAAGTCGGTCGGCGAGGCGCTCAAGCACGGCGGCCTGCGCCAGCGCACCAAGGTCAACCTGAAGTGGCTCGAGGCGCAGGAGCTGGCCGAGTCCGGCCTTGCCAGCCTGGACGGCGTGGACGGCATCCTGGTGCCCGGTGGCTTCGGCGACCGAGGCTTCGAAGGCAAGGTGCTGACTTCCCAGTTCGCCCGCGAGCACAAGGTGCCGTACTTCGGCATCTGCTACGGCATGCAGGCGGCAGTGGTGGATTACGCACGCCACGTGGCCGGCCTGGACGGTGCCAACAGCACCGAGAACGACCGCCAGTCGCCGAACCCGGTGATCGGCCTGATCACCGAATGGCGCACCGCCAGCGGCGAAGTCGAGAAGCGCGACGAGAAGTCCGATCTGGGCGGCACCATGCGCCTGGGCCTGCAGGAGCAGCGCCTGAAGCCGGGCACGCTGGCCCACGAGCTGTACGGCAAGGACGTGGTCGCCGAGCGTCACCGCCACCGCTACGAGTTCAACAACCGCTACCGCACCCAGCTGGAAGACGCCGGCCTGGTGATCTCCGGCAAGTCGATGGACGACACGCTGGTGGAAGTGGTCGAGCTGCCGCGTGACCAGCATCCGTGGTTCCTGGCCTGCCAGGCGCACCCGGAGTTCCTGTCCACGCCGCGCGGCGGGCATCCGCTGTTCATCGGGTTCATCCGTGCCGCGCGCGAGCGCAAGGCCGGTGGTGCGCTGCTCAAGGAAGCACGCGCCTGAGGTTCGTCCCTCTCCCGGCGGGAGAGGGCGCCCCGCAAGGGGCGGATGAGGGCAGGGACAGTGGTCGGCTTGATTTCACTGCGTCCTGCCCTTATTCCAGCTTCGTTCCCGACGGGGGCGAGGTTCCACCATCACGAGGTGATTGAATGAAGCTCTGTGGATTTGAAGTAGGTCTGGACCAGCCGCTGTTCCTGATCGCAGGACCCTGCGTGATCGAGTCGATGCAGCTGCAGCTGGATACCGCCGGCAAGCTCAAGGAAATCACCCAGAAGCTGGGGATGAACTTCATCTTCAAGTCCAGCTTCGACAAGGCCAACCGTACCTCCGGCACCAGCTTCCGTGGCCCGGGCCTGGAAGAAGGCCTGAAGGTGCTGGCCGAAGTGAAGAAGCAGATCGGCGTGCCGGTGCTGACCGACGTGCACGAATACACCCCGATGGACGAAGTGGCCTCGGTGGTGGACGTGCTGCAGACCCCGGCGTTCCTGGTGCGCCAGACCGACTTCATCAGGAAGGTCTGCTCGGCCGGGCGCCCGGTCAACATCAAGAAGGGCCAGTTCCTGTCGCCGTGGGACATGAAGCCGGTCGTGGAGAAGGCCAAGTCCACCGGCAACAACGACATCATGGTCTGCGAGCGCGGCGCCAGCTTCGGCTACAACAACCTGGTCAGCGACATGCGCTCGCTGGCGGTGATGCGCGACACGCAGTGCCCGGTGGTGTTCGACGCCACCCACTCGGTGCAGTTGCCGGGCGGGCAGGGCAGCAGCTCCGGCGGCCAGCGCGAGTTCGTGCCGGTGCTGGCACGTGCCGCGGTTGCGGTGGGCGTGGCCGGCCTGTTCGCCGAGACCCATCCCGATCCGTCCAAGGCTTTGTCCGACGGCCCCAACGCCTGGCCGCTGGACAAGATGGAGGCGCTGCTGGAAACCCTGCTGGCGCTGGATTCGATCACCAAGAAGAACGGTTTCCTCGAATCCACCGTCTGATAGCTGCTTGAACCGATGGCCCGTGTTTCACGGGCCATCGGCGTTTCAGGGCCCGGCAGCGGGCCGCTTTCACCCGAAAGCAACGCCTCGCGCCGGCCTTCCCATCGTTTAAACTGCCCCGCAGTTTTACGAAACCCGTCGAATTCAGACTCAACCAACGAGCCTATCCCCCAGATCATGACCACTATCGCCAAGATCCACGCCCGTGAAATCCTCGACAGCCGTGGCAACCCCACGCTGGAAGCCGAAGTCACCCTGGCCGACGGCTCCTTCGGCCGTGCTGCCGTGCCCTCGGGTGCCTCCACCGGCACCAAGGAAGCCGTGGAACTGCGCGATGGTGACAAGACCCGTTACCTGGGCAAGGGCGTGCGCAACGCGGTGGCCAACATCAACGGCACCATCGCCACGGCACTGGCCGGCTTCGATGCCGACGACCAGCAGGGCCTTGACCGTCGTCTGATCGATCTGGACGGTACCGAGAACAAGGGCCGCCTGGGTGCCAACGCGCTGCTGGGTGTTTCGATGGCCGCCGCGCATGCCGCCGCCGCCTCGAAGAAGCAGGCGCTGTGGCAGTACCTGGCCGGCAAGACCGGCGCCACGCCGTCGCTGCCGGTGCCGATGATGAACATCATCAACGGCGGTGCGCATGCCGACAACAACGTGGACTTCCAGGAGTTCATGGTGCTGCCGGTCGGCTTCAGCTCGTTCAGCGAGTCGTTGCGCGCCGGCACCGAAATCTTCCATGCACTGAAGTCGGTGCTGAAGGGCCATGGCCTGAGCACGGCAGTCGGCGATGAAGGCGGTTTCGCACCGGATTTCCGCAGCAACGTCGAGGCACTGGACACCATCCTGGAAGCCATCGGCAAGGCCGGCTACACCGCCGGCGAAGACATCCTGCTGGGTCTGGACGTGGCGTCCAGCGAGTTCTACGAGAACGGCAAGTACAATCTGGTCGGCGAGAACAAGCGCCTGACCTCCGAGCAGTTCGTCGACTTCCTGGCCGACTGGACCAGCCAGTACCCGATCATCACCATCGAGGACGGCCTGGCCGAGAACGACTGGGCAGGCTGGAAGCTGCTGACCCAGCGCATCGGCAACAAGGTGCAGCTGGTCGGTGACGACCTGTTCGTGACCAACCCTAAGATCTTCGCCGAAGGCATCGAGTCGGGCACCGCCAACGCCATCCTGATCAAGGTCAACCAGATCGGCACCCTGACCGAGACCCTGGAAGCCATCGCGATGGCCGACAAGGCGCATTACGCCGCCATCGTCTCGCATCGCTCGGGCGAAACCGAAGACACCACCATCGCCGACATCGCCGTGGCCACCACTGCCACCCAGATCAAGACCGGCTCGCTGTGCCGCAGCGATCGCGTGGCCAAGTACAACCAGCTGCTGCGCATCGAGGAAGCCCTCGGTGCCGGCGCGCGTTACGCCGGCCGTGACGCGTTCGTGTCGCTGAAGCGCTGACGCTGATGCGCAACTGGCGCTGGCTGCTGCTGGTGCTCGCGGTACTGCTGGGTTTGCTGCAGTACCGCTTCTGGTTCGGCCCGGGCAATTCGGGTGAAGTAATGATGCTCGAAGCCCAGGTCGCCAACCAGAAGCGGGACAACGACGGCCTGCAGCAGCGCAACGATGCGCTTGCTGCCGAGGTCAAGGACCTGAAGGAAGGCGAGGCGGCCATCGAAGAGCGCGCGCGTAGCGAGCTGGGCATGATCAAGCCCGGCGAGAAGTTCTACCGCGTGGTGGAGGACGCCCCCGTGGCCGCGCCGGTCGCACCGGCTGCGCCGCCCCCGGCGGCGACCGCGGTCGAGCATGGAACGGAGCCGGTGCCATGATGACCCAGGTCTGGGCGGTGGTTCCGGCAGCCGGCCGTGGCACCCGCTTCGGCGGCCCGGTGCCCAAGCAGTACCTGCTGGCCGACGGCGAGCCGTTGTTGGCGCATACGCTGCATGCCCTGCTGTCCCATCCCGGGGTGGCCGGGGTGATGGTGGCCATTGCCGAGAACGATGTCGATTGGCCGGGCTGGACCTCCTTTGCCGACAAACCGGTGCTCACCTGCGTCGGCGGCGATACCCGCGCCGCGTCGGTGCTGGCGGGGCTGCAGGCCTTGCCGGACAGCGTGCGCGCCGATGACTTCGTGCTGGTGCATGACGCCGCGCGTCCCAACCTGGACGCGGTGGATCTGACCCGCCTGCTGGAAGTCGGCCGTGCCGATCCGGTGGGTGCCATCCTCGCCGCACCGGTGCGCGACACCCTCAAGCGGGCCGGCGACGATGGCGGCATCGACCGTACCGAGCCGCGCGAACGCCTGTGGCGCGCGCTGACCCCGCAGTTGTTCCGACGCCACCAGTTGAGCCGGGCGTTGATCGACGCCGCCACTGCCGGCATCGACGTCACCGATGAGGCGATGGCGATGGAACGGCAGGGTGTGCGTCCGTTGCTGGTGGAAGGGGCCGAGGGCAACTTCAAGGTCACCACGCCGGCCGATCTGGCCCGCTTCGAGTTCGAGCTGTCGCGTCGCGGCAGCTGATATCCCCGCTCGGCGCGCTGCGCCGGCACAGTTCTGACGTACGGTATTGCCATGAATGCTTCCACTCCGTTTCCGCCCATCCGCATTGGACAGGGCTACGACGTCCATGCCTTCGGCCAAGGCGACCACATCATGCTGGGCGGCGTGCGCGTGCCGCACCGTTGCGGCGTGCTCGCCCACAGCGATGGCGACGTGATCCTGCACGCGCTGTGCGATGCCATGCTGGGCGCGCTGGCGCTGGGCGATATCGGCGTGCACTTCCCGCCGTCGGATGACCGTTGGAAGGGCGCGGACAGCAGCCGCTTCGTCAGCCACTGCAATGCGCTGCTGGCCGAACGTGGCTGGCAGGTCGGCAACGCCGACATCACCGTGATCTGCGAACGGCCCAAGGTCGGGCCGCATGCGCTGGCCATGCGCGAGATGGTGGCGCAGCTGCTGGGCATCACGCTGGACCGGGTCAGCATCAAGGCCACCACCAGCGAGAAGCTGGGCTTCACTGGTCGTGAGGAAGGCATCGCCGCGCAGGCGACGGTGCTGTTGGTGGCGCTGTGACCGCGCTGCCGCTGGCGTTCGGTGCGCCGCTGTTGACGGCCTCGATCCGCAGCACGCCGGAGGATTTCCAGGTGGACGAGCTGCCGGCGTTCGAAGCCACCGGCGAGGGGGAACACCTGCTGCTCGACATCCGCAAGCGCGGCGCCAATACCGTTGCCGTCGCCAAGCAGCTGGCGCAGTGGGCCGGCCTGCCGGAAATGGCGGTCAGCTATGCCGGGCAGAAGGATCGCCACGCGGTGACCACGCAGCGCTTCAGCGTGCACCTGCCCAAGCGGGTCGCCCCCGATCTGGCGGCATTGGCGTCCGACGACGTGCAGGTGTTGGCCTCGACCTGGCACAACCGCAAGCTGCAGCGCGGCGCGTTGGCGGGCAACCGGTTCAAGCTGGTGCTGCGTGACCTGCAGGGTGATGCGGCGGCCATCGATGAGCGCCTGCGACTGATCGCCGCACGTGGCTTGCCCAACTGGTTCGGTGAACAGCGCTTCGGTCGCGATGGCGGCAACGTGCCGGCCGCGCTGCAGATGTTTGCCGGACGTCGCGTGCGCAAGGACCAGCGTTCGATGCTGCTGTCGGCCGCGCGCTCGGCCTTGTTCAACCGCGTCCTGGCCGCGCGCGTGGAGCAGGGTAACTGGGACACGCCGTTGGACGGTGAGGTATGGATGCTGGACGGCAGCCGCTCGGTGTTCGGCCCGGAACCGATGAGTGATGTATTGGCCGAGCGCCTGGCGCGTTTCGATATCCATCCCAGCGCGCCGCTGTGGGGCGTCGGCGAGCTGCGTTCCACCGATGCCGCGCGTGCCCTGGAAGAACAGGCGCTGTCCGACGACCAGGCGCTGGCATTGCGGGCCGGGCTTGAAGAAGCCGGCTTGAAACAGGAACGTCGTGCCCTGCGCTTGCGTCCGGCATTGATGCAGCACCAGTGGCTGGCCGCGGACGTGCTCGAACTGTCGTTCGCGCTGCCGCCGGGCTGCTACGCCACAGCGGTGCTGCACGAACTGGGCCAGACCAACGACGCCAGCCGCGCGGAATAACCCCGCCGGTAGCAGCGGCCTCGGCCGCGAAGCCGATGAAAGCGCCGTCGCTCGGATTGCCGGTACCTGTCAGCGATGGGCCAACAACACCAACACCGCCCCGGTGCCGCCCTGTGCCGCCGGGGCGGAATGGAAGGCCAGCACGTCGTTGCGCTGGCGCAGCAGGCGGTCCACCAGGTTCTTCAGCACCGGCGCGCCGCCATCGGCCTGAAGGCCCTTGCCGTGGATGATGCGCACGCAGCCGTGTTCATGGTCGCGCGCTTCGCCCAGGAACTGACGCAACAACCCTTCGGCCTGGGCGGCAGTGGCTCCGTGCAGGTCCAGTTCGTCCTGCACCGAGTACTGGCCGCGCTTGAGTCGCTGGAACATCCGCGCCGGCAGGTTGTCACGCCGGTAGCTGGCGGTGTCGCCGGCTTCCAGGGGCGCGCTGGAGCGCAGCAGCCGGGCGAACTCGCCCAACGCCTCCGATTCATCCTGTTCAGCCATGCGTGCGCGCGGCTTCGGGCGCGGCTTGCCGGTGGCCGGTGTCTCCACTGGCCGCATCGGCGTCACTTCGCCGATGGCCGAGCGGAACAGGGCGCTGTCATCTTCATCTTCGGGGTACGACATGCGCACAGCGTAACCTGCGGCATGTATCCGGCAAATGGCAGGGTAAGTGGCCGGGCGCATTCCGGTATCATGGCCCTTCAGGTCGGCCAGCCTGGCGCCAGGCGCAGGATGGTCCGGCGGTTGCGGCGCGCAGGGGGCGCCGCGTGTTGATCCAGTGATCCAGGTCTTTAATGCGCGTACTTGTAAGCAATGACGACGGTGTGGACGCCCCCGGCATCAAGATGCTCGCCGAGGAGCTCCGCAATGCAGGGCATGAAGTCACCGTGGTGGCCCCGGACCGTGACCGTTCCGGCGCCTCCAACTCGCTCACCCTCGACCAGCCGGTACGGCTGCGTCGCATCGACCATTACACCTGCGCGGTGGCCGGCACGCCGACCGACTGCGTCCACCTTGCGCTGACCGGCATGCTCGAATACGAGCCGGACATCGTCGTGTCGGGCATCAACAATGCCGCCAACCTCGGCGACGACGTGATCTATTCCGGGACCGTGTCCGCGGCGATGGAGGGGCGCTTCCTCGGCCTGCCGTCGGTGGCCGTCTCGCTGGTCACCCACAAGCACGAGGCCAAGCACTTCCGCAGCGCGGCACGTGCGGCGGTGGAGATCGTGGCGCGGTTGATCGCTGATCCATTGCCGGCCGACACCATCCTCAACGTCAACGTGCCGGACCTGGCCTGGGAAGATATCCGTGGCTTCGAGGTCACTCGCTTGGGCAACCGCCATCGTGCCGAGGCCTGCGTGCCGGCGACCGACCCGCGCGGCAACACCGTGTACTGGATCGGCCCGGCGGGCAGCGAGCAGGATGCCGGGCCCGGCACCGATTTCCACGCCGTGCGCACCGGGCATATCTCGATCACCCCGATCCAGGTGGACCTGACCCGCTACGAGGCACTGGAGAAGGTCGCCGGCTGGGTGGGCGGGCTCACCGAATCGCTGGGGAAGGCGGAATGACCCCGCGCCTGCGCCTGCAGCCGGAGGCAGTCGGGATCGGCATGACCTCCCAGCGCGTGCGCGACCGCCTGGTCGACCGCCTGCGCGAAGCCGGCATCGTCAACGAAGCTGCCCTCAACGCGGTGCGCGTCGTGCCCCGTCATCTGTTCATCGATGAAGCGCTGGCCTCACGCGCCTATGAGGACACCGCACTGCCGATCGGCCATGGCCAGACCATCTCCCAGCCCTGGGTCGTGGCGCGCATGACCGAGGCGGTGCTGGCGGTGGAGCCCAGGACCGTTCTGGAGGTCGGCACCGGTTCGGGTTACCAGGCCGCCATCCTGGCCGCGCTGGGGCTGGAGGTGTTCACCGTGGAGCGTATTGGCGACCTGCTGCGGCAGGCCCGCAAGCGCTTCCGCCAGCTGGGCATGAACGTGCGCAGCAAGCATGATGACGGCCGTATCGGGTGGCCCGAGCATGGTCCGTATGACGCCATCGTGGTGACCGCCGCCGCGCCGGCGCTGGTGGACGCGCTGATCGACCAGTTGGCCGTGGGTGGCCGGTTGGTCGCGCCGGTGGGCGGTGCGGGCGGACAGGTGTTGTTGCAGTTGACCCGGCAGGCCGATGGCACCATCGCCCAGGAAGAACTGGCGCCGGTGAGCTTCGTGCCCCTGCTGTCGGGCATGTTGGATTGAACCGGGAACAAGGACTGCAATGAAGATCTTCGGGCCGTTGTACGACCGCGCGATGCGCTGGGCCAACCACGAGCGCGCGCCGACCTACCTGACGGTGCTCAGCTTCGTCGAGGCGATCATCTTCCCGGTGATGCCGGAGGTGATGCTGATGCCGATGTGCGTGGCGCAGCCGCGCAAGGGCTGGTGGTTCGCCACGCTGAGCCTGATCGGCTCGATGGCCGGTGCCCTGGTCGGTTACGCGCTGGGCCATTACGCCTTCGAGGTGCTCAAGCCGGTCTTCGAGTGGATGGGCATGCTGCCGGCGATCGAGTCGGGCATCGCCACGCTGCAGGAAAAGATGATCGAATCGCCATGGGCGGTGTTCACTTTCCTGGTGCTGGGTGGTTTCATGCCCATTCCGATGAAGGTCTTCACATGGGCCTCGGGTATCGTGGGCGTACCGCTGCCGCAGTACGTGTTGAGCATGCTGGTCGGGCGCGGCAAGCGCGTGTACCTGTTGGCGGCGGTAATCCGCTTCGGTGGCGCGCGCGCGGTCGAGGCGCTGCGTCGTTGGATCGAACCATTGGGCTGGATTGCCACCGTGCTGGTGGTGGGCCTGGTGGGCTGGCTGGTCTGGAGAGCGAAATTCGCATGAATGCAAAGAAGTTGGGCAAGGGGATCCGCGGTGCGGCGGCAGTGGCGATGGTCATCGCGCTGGCGGCCTGCGGTACGGCCACGGTGGTCAAGAAGCCGGCAGGTGGCTCGTCCGCGGGCGCCGCGTCGACCACGCCGCGTACCTCGGTGCCGCGGCCGGGACAGACGGTGACGGTACGCCGCGGCGATACGTTGTTCGGCCTGGCCCGCATCAACAACATCACCCCGAGTGACCTGGCTGCGTGGAACGGCCTGTCCAATCCCAACACGATCTACCCCGGGCAGACCCTGAAGCTGTATCCGCAGGGCAGCGGCACCGCCGCCACGCGGCCGTCCGGCAGCGGTTCGGCCACGACCACGACGCGCCCGCCGACCCCGACGGCGCCGGTCACGGCGCCGGTCAACAGCGGCATCAGCTGGCGTTGGCCGGCCGACGGCGCGCTGGTCGGGCGTTTCGTGGCCGGCGAGACCACCAAGCAGGGCGTTGATATCGCCGGTTCCAGCGGGCAGGCCGTGCGTGCGGCCGGTCCGGGCGTGGTGGTGTACTCCGGCGCCGGGCTGGTCGGTTACGGCGAGCTGATCATCATCAAGCACAACGACCAGTGGCTGTCGGCTTATGGTCACAACCGCAAGCGCCTGGTCAACGAAGGGCAGAGCGTGAAGGCCGGCGACCAGATCGCCGAGATGGGCCGCACCGGCACCTCGCGCGACATGCTGCACTTCGAAATCCGCTACAACGGCAAGCCGGTCGACCCGCTGCAGTACCTGCCCAGCCGCTGATGCATCGCCGTCGGCCGGGATGAAGTGCAGAACGCTCCCGGCTGTTTGGTATCGACGCGATCAAACAAAAAGCCCGATGCGATGCATCGGGCTTTTTGCGTTGGGCGAGCGCTGGGCGATGGGCGAACGCTCAGGCGGCGGGTTCCAGGATGAACGCGACCACGACCTTGCGGTTCTCGCCGGCCAGCACATTGAAGGTGCGGGCGGCGGAGGCATTGTTCATCACCTCGATGCCGATGCCGCGGGTCAGGCAAGCCGCCATCACCGCCGGGGCGGGGAACACTTGCTTCTCGCCGGTGGCCAGGATCACCAGCTCCGGGTCCTGCGCCAGCGCGGCATCCAGGTGCTCGGGCGTCAGTGTTCTGGCGGAGGTGACCGGCCAGTTCTCGATCAGCTGGTTGGGGGCCAGCACGAAGCTGTGCTGCAGGGTCTGGTCGTTTACCCGGGCCTGGTGGCCATCGGCCGATCGCAGGGAGTAGGTGTAGTCCGGCAGTTCACGGCTGAGCAACATGTGGGCAATCCTCGGCGGTCAGCCGCGGGGCAGCACGATCTGGCGCTTTTCCTTGGCCGGGCGGTACAGCACGGCGACGAAGCCGATGCGCTGCACCAGCGCGCTGCCGCTGGCCTGGACCAGTTCGGCGACGATGGCTTCACGGGCTTCGCGGTCCTCGGCGCCCACCTTTACCTTGATCAGCTCGTGGCGTTCCAGCACTTCGTCCAGCTCCGCCAGGAAGGCGGGAGTAACCCCCTTGCCGCCGATCTGCAGTAGTGCTTTCAGATCGTGCGCCACGCCGCGCAGGAATCGGTTTTGGGCCGGGGTCAGGACAATGGACATGCAGGAATACGGGTTATCAAGGGGGTTCAGGGTATCATGACCACCCCTGTAAGCCCCATTCTCGATGCCTTCCCATAGCAAGAGCAGCCAGCGCTGGCTGAAAGAACACTTTTCCGATCCCTTTGTGAAAAAGGCACAAAAGGAGGGGATGCGCTCGCGTGCGGCCTACAAGCTGGAAGAGCTGCTGGAGCGCGACCGCCTGCTCAAGCCGAACATGGTGGTGGTCGACCTCGGTGCCGCCCCGGGTGGTTGGTCTCAGCAGGTGCGGAGACAGATGGGCGACACCGGCCGGGTCCTGGCCCTGGACATCCTGGAGATGCCGCCGCTGGCCGGGGTTGAGTTCCTTCACGGTGACTTCAGGGAAGAAACCGTCCTATCCCAGTTTGAAGCCATGCTGGGGAATCAGCCGGTAGACCTTGTGCTGTCGGATATGGCCCCCAATAAGAGTGGCATGGATGCGGTCGACCAGCCGCGGATGATGCACCTGGCCGAGTTGGCGATGGATTTCGCCGACAACCACCTCAAGCGGGGTGGGGCGTTCCTGATCAAGCTGTTCCAGGGCGTTGGCTTTGATGACTACGTGCGCGAGATGCGCCGGCGTTATGACAAGGTGTCCATCCGCAAGCCGGAGGCCTCGCGCAAGCGTTCGCCCGAGGTGTATGCCCTGGGCCAAGGCAAGCGCAAGCAGATCAAGTAAGCTCAACCATACGACCGCGTTAAGAAATTAGAGGGACATCGGAGCCGATGAGGATGAACGACCTGACCAAGAACCTCCTGCTTTGGGTGGTTGTCGCCGTCGTGCTGATGGTGGTGTTCCAGAGCTTCGCCCCGCGCGGCGGAGCCGTTGCTGCAGGCGATGCGCGCAATTACACGCAGTTCCTGCAGGAAGTGGACTCGGGCCGGATCAAGTCGGTCGAGTACACCGACAAGACCACGCTCACCACCAACCACCTGCGTTTCAAGCGCTCCGACGGCTCGGAGGGCCAGCTGTTCGCACCGGCCGACCCGAAGCTGCTGGACCAGCTGTATTCCAAGAACGTCGAAGTGGCACGCCAGGAGCCGGCCACCGGCCCGGGCTTCTGGGGTCTGGTGCTGCAGTTCCTGCCGGTGCTGCTGTTGATCGGCTTCTGGATCTTCATGATGCGCCAGATGCAGGGCGGTGGCGGTGGTGCCAAGGGCGCGATGTCCTTCGGCAAGTCGCGCGCCAAGCTGCAGGGCGAGGACCAGATCAAGGTCACCTTCGCCGACGTCGCCGGTTGCGACGAGGCCAAGGAGGAAGTCGGCGAGCTGGTCGAGTTCCTGCGTGACCCGACCAAGTTCACCAAGCTGGGCGGCAAGATCCCGCGCGGCGTGCTGATGGTGGGCCCGCCGGGTACCGGCAAGACGCTGCTGGCCAAGGCCATCGCCGGCGAGGCCAAGGTGCCGTTCTTCGCGATCTCCGGTTCGGACTTCGTCGAGATGTTCGTTGGCGTCGGCGCCAGCCGCGTGCGTGACATGTTCGAGCAGGCCAAGAAGCATGCGCCGTGCATCATCTTCATCGACGAAATCGATGCCGTCGGCCGCCATCGCGGCTCCGGTATGGGCGGTGGCCACGATGAGCGCGAGCAGACCCTGAACCAGATGCTGGTCGAGATGGACGGCTTCGAGGGCGGTGAGGGTGTGATCGTGATCGCCGCCACCAACCGTCCGGACGTGCTGGACAAGGCGCTGCTGCGCCCGGGCCGCTTCGATCGCCAGGTCATGGTTGGCCTGCCCGACATCAAAGGCCGCGAGCAGATCCTGCGCGTGCACCTGCGCAAGGTGCCGGCCGCCGATGACGTGCGTCCGGAAGTGCTGGCACGGGGTACCCCGGGCTTCTCCGGTGCGGACCTGGCCAACCTGATCAATGAAGGCGCCCTGTTTGCGGCTCGTCGCAACAAGCAGGAAGTCGACATGAAGGACTTCGAGGACGCCAAGGACAAGATCTACATGGGTCCGGAGCGTCGCAGCATGGTCATGCGCGAGGATGAGCGTCGCAACACCGCTTATCACGAGTCCGGCCACGCCGTGGTGGCGATGTCGCTGCCCAAGGCCGACCCGGTCCACAAGGTGACGATCATGCCGCGCGGCTGGGCATTGGGCGTGACCTGGCAGCTGCCGGAGCACGACCACATCAGCAAGTACAAGGACCGCATGCTGGAAGAGCTGGCGATCCTGTTTGGTGGCCGCATTGCCGAGGAGATCTTCGTCGGCCAGATGTCCACCGGCGCGTCCAACGACTTCGAGCGTGCGACCAAGCTGGCCCGCGGCATGGTCACCAAGTACGGCATGTCCGATGTGCTGGGCACCATGGTCTACGCCGATGACGAAGGCGGCTATGGCATGCACAACAAGACCATTTCCGAGGCCACTCAGCAGAAGGTGGACGCGGAGATCCGTCGCATCCTCGACGAGCAGTACGCCGTTGCCTACAAGATCCTGGAAGAAAAGCGCGACGTGGTCGAGGCCATGACCGCGGCGCTGCTGGAATGGGAAACCATCGACGCCGAGCAGGTGAAGGCGCTGATGGAAGGCCGCGAGCCGTCGCCGCCGGCCGGTTGGGTGGCCAAGGGTGGCAACAACGACCGCACCGGTGACGGCAAGGGCGGCGACGACCAGCGCCCGGTGACGCCGATCACCGACCCGGCCGGCCAGCACTGACCGTCCAGCGATGAGCGTGACGAAACGGGCCGGCCTTCCGGCCCGTTTCCGTTTGCGGCCGCCCCGCGCTGGGCGAGAATAGGCGCGACTCCTGTTATCCCGGTACCGACATGAACACCCCCAAGCCGCAGCAGCCACCACCGCTCAACATGCCGGAAATGGTCATCGCGACCGTGGCCGGCGTTGCCTTCGGGGTGAAGACCGGCAACTACCTGACCGGCATCTTCGTCGGCGTGGTGCTGGGCGTGGTGTTGAGCCTGATCGGCAACAGGATCCGTTCGAGGAACAAGCGCTGATGTTCGATATCGCCCCCATGCTCGATTGCGCCGGCCGCAAGCTGCGGTTGGACCGCCCGCAGGTGATGGGCATCGTCAACGTCACCCCGGATTCGTTCTCTGATGGCGGCCAGCACTTCAGCGTGGACGCCGCGGTCGAACACGCGCTGGCGCTGGTGGAGCAGGGTGCGGACCTGCTCGATATCGGGGGAGAGTCGACCCGCCCGGGTGCCACGCCGGTATCGGTGCAGGAGGAAATCGATCGCGTCGCGCCGGTGATCGCCGCGCTGTACGAACGTACCGGGGTGCCGCTGAGCGTGGATACCTTCAAGCCGGAGGTGATGCGGGCGGCGCTGGCGGTCGGTGCCGGGATGGTCAATGACGTGCAGGCGCTGCAGCAGCCCAGGGCGATGGATGCAGTGGCCGGCGCCGGCGCAGCGGTGGTGCTGATGCATGCGGTGGGTGGGCCGTACGCGGCGGGGCAGGCGCAGGCCTATGACGACATCGCCGGTGACGTCCAGCGCTTCCTTGCCGAGCGCGTGTTCGCCGCGGAGATGGCGGGGGTTGCCCGTAACCGGCTGGTGGTCGATCCGGGCTATGGCTTCAACAAGGACACCGCGCAGAATTTCGCGCTGCTGGCGGCCCAGGAACGCCTGCTGACGCTCGGCGTGCCGGTGCTGGCAGGCTTCTCGCGCAAGCGCTGCATCGGCGATGTGACCGGGCGTGCGCTGGCGGCCGAGCGGGTTGCCGGTTCGTTGGCGGCGCACCTGCTGGCGGTCCAGCGCGGCGCAAAGATCGTGCGCGTGCATGACGTCGCCGCGACCGTGGATGCATTGAAAGTACTGGCTGCAGTCGATGCGGTGCCGGTGTCGCGAGCCGACACGCCGGCGATGCCGCGTTGGCCGGACGAGGATTGATGGCCGTCGACCAGCGGCCCTTGGCCATCGCCCTGATGGGCCCGACCGCCTCTGGCAAGACCGCGGCGGCGATCGCCCTGGCCAAGGCGAATGGCGGCGAGATCGTCAGCGTCGACTCGGCGCTGGTCTACCGTGGCCTGGAGATCGGCGCAGCCAAGCCGGATGCCGCAGAGCAGGCGGGCATTCCCCATCACCTGCTGGACCTGCGCGATCCGTGGCAGACGTACTCGGCGGCGGAGTTCGCCGCCGATGCCGCGGCCGCGGTGCGTGACATTGTCGCGCGCGGCAAGCTGCCGATCCTCGCCGGTGGAACGGGGTTGTACTTCCGGGCGTTGCTGCAGGGGTTGTCGCCGATGCCCGAGGCGGATCCGGCCATGCGCGCGCAGATCACCGCCGAGGCCGGGGAAGCGGGGTGGGCAGCCTTGCACGCGCAACTGGCGGGGATCGACCCGGTGGCCGCGCGACGCATCCATGCCACCGACCCGCAGCGCATCCAGCGGGCACTGGAGGTCTATCGCCTGACCGGCAAGCCGATCAGCTACTGGCAGGCCCAGCCCGGCATCGCCCGCTTGCCGGTGCGGGTGCTCAAGCTGGTGCTGTCACCGGCGGACCGCTCGGTGCTGCACCAACGCATCGAGCAGCGCTTCGACCTGATGCTCCAGCACGGTTTCCTTGACGAGGTGCGTGGGCTGCGGGCCTTGCCACAGATGGCGCAGGTGCCCTTGCCGCTGGACCTGCCGGCCATTCGCGCGGTCGGCTATCGCCAGGCCTGGCAGTTCCTGGACGGGCAGGGCAGCGTGGCCGAGTTCCGTGACAAGGGGGTCTTCGCCACCCGCCAACTGGCCAAGCGCCAGTTGACCTGGTTGCGTGGCGAACTGGATGCCCGCTGGTTTGACCCGCAACACGAAATGGACCGCCTGCGGAACGCGGTTTCGCTGTTTTTGGGAAACTGAGAGGCCCCCGGCCGGTGTTACCATCGAGGTTCCGGATCGGCAGGGGAGTGCCGGCCATCCGGCCCATAAGAACAATAACGAGGAGTAGACGATGTCCAAGGGGCAGTCTTTGCAGGATCCGTTTCTGAACGCATTGCGCCGCGAGCGCGTGCCGGTTTCGGTGTACCTGGTCAATGGCATCAAGTTGCAGGGCACGATCGAATCGTTCGATCAGTTCGTGGTGCTGCTGCGCAATACCGTCAGCCAGATGGTCTACAAGCACGCCATCTCCACCGTGGTGCCGGCGCGCAACGTCAAGGTTGGCCCGGGCGGTGGTTACGTGCAGTCCGCCGACAGCAGTTCCCAGGCAGGCGATGACGACAACGAATAAGCAGGTGGCGGCGCATGTTTGACCGCTCGAAACGGGGCGAACATGCGTTGCTGATCCAGCCGCATGCAGGGCGGCTGGAAGAGGATGTGCTGGAGGAATTCACCGATCTGGCCCGCTCCGCCGGCGCCAGCATCGCGGCGACCATCGCCGCGCGCATGGATCGGCCCAACCCCTCCACGCTGATCGGCAGCGGCAAACTGGACGAGGTGAAGGCTGCGGCCGACGCCACCGGCGCCGACCTGGTGCTGGTGAACCATCAGCTCACCCCCGTGCAGGAGCGCAATCTGGAGCGGTTCCTGGAACGGCGCGTGATCGATCGTACCGGCCTGATCCTGGACATCTTCGCCCAGCGTGCGCACAGCCATGAAGGCAAGCTGCAGGTCGAGCTGGCGCAGTTGCGTCATCTGGCCACCCGGCTGGTCCGCGGCTGGACCCACCTGGAGCGCCAGCGTGGCGGTTCCATCGGTCTGCGTGGCCCGGGCGAAACCCAGCTGGAAACCGACCGCCGCCTGCTGCAGAAGCGGGTGGAGCAACTGCAGAAGCGCCTGGAAAAGGTCGAAGTGCAGCGCACCCAGATGCGTCGCGCGCGCGTGCGCAGCGAAATGCCGCGCGTGGCGCTGGTGGGCTACACCAACGCCGGCAAGTCCACGCTGTTCAATGCACTGACCGGTGCGGGTGCGTATGCGGCGGACCAGTTGTTCGCCACGCTCGACCCGACCGTGCGGCGCATCGCGCTGCCCGGCGGCAAGGCGATGCTGGCCGACACCGTGGGTTTCGTCCGCGATCTGCCGCACGAACTGGTCGCGGCCTTCCGTTCGACCCTGTCCGAGGCGCGCGAAGCGGACTTCCTGCTGCACCTGGTCGATGCGGCCGATCCGCTGCGCGAGGAGCGCATCGCGCAGGTCGACGAGGTGCTGCAGGCGGTGGGTGCCGGCGAGCTGCCGCAGTTGCTGGTATTCAACAAGATCGACCGGATCGAAGGTGCCGAGGTGCGTCATGACGCGCAGGACGGCGTGCCGGATGAGTCTCGCCGCGAGCGCGTCTGGATTTCGGCGCGCGACGGACGCGGGCTGGAATTGCTGCAATCCGTGCTGGGCCGCCGGCTCGGCCTGCAGCACGTGACCGGCACGATCCGGCTGCCGCCCAGTGCAGGCCGCCTGCGTTCGCGCCTGCATCAGCTGGAGGTGATCCGCAGCGAGCAGGCCGACGATGAGGGCTGGTTGATCGAAGTAGACCTGCCCATTGCGGAGGCGGAGAAACTGGCGGCCGGCGCCGACGGTGCGGTGATCCGCGCATTGTTGCCGGAGCCGGAACCGGAGTGGTGACATCGAAGGGCCGCCAAGTGGCCCTTCTGCCATCCAGGGCTCGGCAAAGGGGCGCATCCGGCGATGATTTGCGTTACAACGCTGTCATCCCCCACGGACGTTCCCATGAGCATTCCCACCGACTTCGACCTGGACCAGCTGGCCGCCCAGCTAGGTGAGCGCCTGCGCGCGGCGCGTGATCACGTGGTCACCGCCGAGAGCTGCACCGGTGGCTGGATCGCCAAGGCCATGACCGGCGTTGCGGGCTCGTCGGACTGGTTCGACAGCGGCATGGTCGTCTACAGCTACGAGGCCAAGCAGGCACTGTTGGGCGTCAGTCCGCAGACGCTGGAAAGCCATGGCGCGGTCAGTCGCGAAACCGTGATCGAGATGGTTTCCGGCGCACTGGTGCGCTCGGGTGCAAGCGTGGCCGTGGCGGTGACCGGCATCGCGGGGCCGGGTGGCGGCAGCGAGGACAAGCCGGTTGGCACCGTGTGGATCGGCTGGAAGCGTCGTGGGGGCTACACCCGCGCCGAGTTGTTCCATTTCGAGGGTGACCGCGAAGCCGTGCGACGGCAGACCGTGGGCGCCGCGCTGCGCGGCCTGGAAACCCTGTGAGGGTATTCAGGCAGGGATGAAGTCCTGGCCGGCCGGAACGTCGTGGCGGTTCAGCCAACTGAACTCCTGCCCTGTTGACGGCGGCTTTTGTTAGTAGCAATACTACTAACCATGAACCTGACCGATACCCAGCAGGCCATCCTCGACCTGATCGCCGAGCGCATCGAAGCCGAGGGCGTGCCCCCATCGCAGACCGAGATCGCACGTGCCTTTGGCTTCAAGGGCGTGCGCTCGGCCCAATATCACCTGGATGCCCTGGAAGCGGCCGGCGCCATCGAGCGCGTGCCGGGTCGGGCGCGTGGTATCCGCGTGGTACGCCCCTCGGCCGGGACAGACGCCGCCGTGCCGGCCCTGCCTGCCGCCAACGACCAGATCCTGCGCTTGCCGGTGCTGGGGCGCGTGGCCGCGGGTCTGCCGATCGGCGCGGACATCGGCTCGGATGACTTCGTGGTGCTGGACAAGGTGTTCTTCTCGCCGGCGCCGGACTACCTGCTCAAGGTGCAGGGCGATTCGATGATCGACGAGGGCATCTTCGATGGCGACCTGATCGGCGTGCACCGCACCCGTGACGCGCGCTCGGGCCAGATCGTGGTGGCGCGGATCGATGAGGAGATCACGGTCAAGCTGCTCAAGATCGCCAAGGACCGCATCCGCCTGCTGCCCCGCAATCCCGACTACGCGCCGATCGAAGTGCTGCCCGACCAGGACTTCTCGATCGAAGGCCTGTATTGCGGCCTGCTCCGGCCGAACCGCTGATGGGGACGGATTGCGCAGCCATAACCACCTGTTTTTCTTACGTTAGAGGGCTGGTTGTGCTGCTGCCGGTATCCTTGCCGGCCCAATAATTTTGTCGTCTCGCCGCCAGTCTCAGCCTTTGCGATACGACACCCCTACAGTGGACCCCATGACGAAATCTACGAAATCAACGACGAGGACGAACCCGATGGACGAGAACAAGAAGCGCGCGCTCGCCGCTGCACTGGGCCAGATCGAAAAGCAGTTCGGCAAGGGTTCGGTGATGCGCATGGGTGACCGTGTGGTCGAGCCCGTCGAGGCCATCCCGACCGGCTCGCTGATGCTGGATATCGCGCTGGGCATTGGTGGCCTGCCGAAGGGCCGCGTCGTTGAGATCTACGGCCCGGAGTCCTCCGGCAAGACCACCCTGACCCTGCAGGCCATCGCCGAGTGCCAGAAGCTGGGCGGCACCGCCGCCTTCATCGACGCCGAGCACGCGCTGGACCCCATCTACGCCGCCAAGCTGGGCGTGAACGTGGATGACCTGCTGCTGTCCCAGCCCGATACCGGTGAACAGGCACTTGAAATCGCCGACATGCTGGTGCGTTCGGGCTCGGTGGACATCCTGGTGATCGACTCGGTGGCTGCACTGACCCCGAAGGCGGAAATCGAAGGCGAGATGGGCGACCAGCTGCCGGGCCTGCAGGCCCGCCTGATGAGCCAGGCGCTGCGCAAGCTGACCGGCAATATCAAGCGTTCCAACACGCTGGTGATCTTCATCAACCAGCTGCGCATGAAGATCGGCGTGATGATGCCGGGCCAGAGCCCGGAAACCACCACCGGCGGCAATGCGTTGAAGTTCTACGCCTCGGTGCGCCTGGATATCCGTCGCATCGGCGCGATCAAGAAGGGTGACGAGATCATCGGCAACCAGACCAAGATCAAGGTGGTCAAGAACAAGCTGGCCCCGCCGTTCAAGCAGGTCATCACCGAGATCCTCTATGGCGAGGGCATTTCGCGCGAAGGCGAGCTGATCGACATGGGCGTGGACGCCAAGCTCGTCGAGAAGGCGGGTGCCTGGTACAGCTACGGCGACGAGCGCATCGGCCAGGGCAAGGACAACGCCCGTGGTTACCTGCGCGACAACCCGCAGGTCGCCGCGCGCCTGGAAGCCGAGCTGCGCGAGAAGTTCCAGCCGTCCGAAGCTGCGCGTGAAGAAGGCGACGACGAGCAGGACGAGGAATGAGTTTCCCGTGGGGGCGGGCGGCGCATCGTCAGTGACGTCGTCCCGCTCCCGCGGCATTTTATCCAGGAGCCGTTGTGCCAGGGATGGCGCCATCCTGGAGGGTGATGGACGCAATGAGCGAGTTTGAGGAGCCAGCGGCCGGCAAGGGCAAGCGCCGCCGTGAGCAGACCCCCTTGCAGCGGGCGCTGGGCCTGCTGGTGCGCCGCGAGCATTCGCGCAAGGAGCTTGGCCGCAAGCTGAAGGCCCGGGGCATCGAGGCCGAAGCGGTGGACGCCGCCGTGAACCGGCTGGCCGAGGAGGGCTGGCAGGACGATACCCGCTTCGCCGAAGCGCTGGTCCGCAACCGGGCCAATACCGGCTATGGGCCGTTGCATATCCGGGCCGAACTGGGCACCCATGGGTTGAGCGGGGAGCAGATCGAGGCCGCGATGGCCACGTTCGAGGGCGATTGGGCGGAGAACGCCCGTGAGCTGGTATGCCGCCGTTTTGGCGAGGACGGCCCGCAGGAACTGCCGCAACGGCGCAAGGCCGCCGATCTGTTGGCCCGGCGCGGGTTTGACGGCAGCTGTATCCGCAGCGCTACCCGATACGATCCAGAGGACTGAGAGGGCTGGGCCTGATACCCTTTCAGGGTTTCGGTTGTCCCGAATTCCCGTGCCCGCCAGGGTGGTCGGGACCCGTCTGCCAGCTTATTGCCAGTCCCCATGAATACACCTGTCAAATTCACTACCTCCCAGATCCGCAGCGATTTCCTCGAATTCTTCAAGAGCAAGGGCCACACCATCGTGCCGTCGGCGCCGCTGGTGCCGGGCAATGACCCGACCCTGCTGTTCACCAACTCCGGCATGGTGCAGTTCAAGGACGTGTTCCTGGGGGCGGAAAAGCGCAGCTACGTGCGCGCGGCCGACGTCCAGCGCTGCCTGCGTGCCGGTGGCAAGCACAACGACCTCGACTCGGTGGGCTACACCGCCCGTCACCACACGTTCTTCGAGATGCTGGGCAACTGGTCCTTCGGTGACTACTTCAAGAAGGAAGCCATCGCTTGGGCGTGGGAACTGCTGACCCAGGTCTGGAAGCTGCCGGCCGAGCGCCTGCTGGTCACCGTCTATCACACCGACGACGAAGCCCATGCGCTGTGGCGTGACATGGTGGGCATCCCGGAAGAGCGCATCGTGCGCATCGGCGACAACAAGGGTGCACCGTACGCGTCGGACAACTTCTGGCAGATGGCCGACACCGGCCCGTGTGGCCCCTGCACCGAGATCTTCTACGACCACGGTGCGCATATCGCCGGTGGTCCCCCGGGCTCGCCGGACGAGGATGGCGACCGCTTCATCGAGATCTGGAACCTGGTGTTCATGCAGTTCGACCGCCAGCCTGACGGCTCGCTGCAGCCATTGCCGGCGCCGTGCGTGGATACCGGCATGGGCCTGGAGCGCCTGGCGGCGATCCTGCAGCATGTGCATACCAATTATGAAATCGACCTGTTCCAGGCGTTGATCCGCAAGGCCGCCGAGCTGACCGGCACGGCCGACCTGGAGAACAAGTCGTTGCGCGTGATCGCCGATCACATCCGCGCCTGTTCGTTCCTGATCGTCGATGGCGTGCTGCCGTCGAACGAAGGCCGTGGTTACGTCCTGCGCCGCATCATCCGTCGCGCATTGCGCCATGGGTGGATGCTGGGCGTGCGCCAGCCGTTCTTCAGCAAACTGGTGCCGACCCTGGTCGAGCAGATGGGCGAGGCCTATCCGGAGCTGCCGGCACAGGTCGATACGGTCGTGCGTGCCCTGCAGGCCGAGGAGGAGCGCTTTGCCGAAACCCTCGACGCCGGCATGAAGATCTTCGACGACGTCGCCGCCAAGGTGAGCGATGGGGTGATCCCGGGCGTGGATGCGTTCCGCCTGTACGACACGTACGGCTTCCCGCTTGACCTCACCCAGGACATCGCGCGCGAGCGTGACCTGACCGTGGACACCGACGGCTTCGACGCCGCAATGGAAGACCAGCGCCGCAAGGGCCGTGAAGCCGGCAAGTTCGGCGGTGGCGTGACGCTGTCCGCCGAACTGGTCGCTACGCTGAAGCCGACCGTGTTCCTGGGGTACGACCGCCTGCAGGCTGATGGCCTGACCGTGGTCGCGCTGCTCAAGGATGGCCGTCCGGTGGAGAGCGTCCAGGCCGGTGATGAGGTCATCGTGCTGACTGACCAGACCCCGTTCTACGCCGAGTCCGGTGGCCAGGTCGGTGATACCGGCACGCTGGTGGGCAACGGCTTGCAGATCGCCGTCGGCGACACGCAGAAGTTCGCGGGCCAGTTCCACGGCCATGTCGGTACGTTGAAGCAGGGTGCCCTGAAGATCGGCGACGTGCTGGCCGGGCAGGTGGATGCCCAGCGTCGTGGCGCCACCATTCTCAATCACTCCGCTACCCACCTGTTGCATGCGGCCCTGCGCGAAGTGCTGGGTACCCATGTGCAGCAGAAGGGCTCGCTGGTGGCGCCGGATCGCCTGCGCTTCGACTTCTCGCACTTCCAGCCGATCACGGCCGAAGAGCTGGCTGTCATCGAGCGCAAGGTCAACGAGCAGGTGCGTGCCAACAATGCGGCCGAAGTGCACAACATGGGCATGCAGGAAGCGTTGGATTTCGGTGCGATGGCGCTGTTCGGCGAGAAGTACGGCGAGCACGTGCGTGTCCTGAAGATGGGCGAGTACTCGACCGAACTGTGCGGCGGCACGCACGTGTCGCGCACCGGTGACATCGGCCTGTTCAAGATCACCTCCGAAGGCGGTGTGTCCTCGGGCGTGCGCCGCATCGAGGCGGTGACCGGGCAGGGCGCGCTGGACTACGTGGCCGACGAGGAGCAGCGCCTGCATGATGCGGCCCAGTTGCTGGGCGGCAGTGCAGGGGACGTGGTGGACAAGATCCGCCAGCTGGGCGAGCGCCAGAAGAAGCTGGAGCGCGAGCTGGAAGCACTCAAGGCCAAGGTGGCCTCCGGTGCGACCGAGGACCTGGGCGCCTCGGCCATCGAGGTTGGCGGCGTGAAGGTGCTTGCCGCCCGCCTGGAAGGCTTTGACGCCAAGGCCCTGCGCGACGCCATGGACCGCCTCAAGCAGCAGTTGGGCGACGCGGTGATCCTGCTGGCGGGCGTGCAGGACGGCAAGGCGGCGCTGGTCGCCGGTGTGAACGGCGCCGCACTGGGCAAGGTCAAGGCCGGGGAACTGCTCTCCCATGTCGCCGGTCAGATCGGAGGCAAGGGCGGCGGCCGTCCAGACATGGCCCAGGGTGGCGGTGAGGATGGTCCGAAGCTCGTGTCGGCCCTTGACGGTGTGCTGGCGTGGATAAAGCCGCATTTGACCTGAACATGAACAGAAATCTGCCTTGAAGGTCTTTGCGCCCTGCCGTTAACATTGGGAGTCTTTTCCCTTTGTCGTGGGGCGCATCGCTTCAAAGCGCGCCAATGCCGGCGGGAAGCCCCCCGGTTCCATGGAGATTCGCAAAAATGTTGATCCTGACTCGCCGTGTAGGCGAAACCCTGATGATTGGCGACTCGGTCAGCGTGACCGTGCTCGGTGTCAAGGGCAACCAGGTACGTATCGGTATCACCGCGCCGAAGGATGTGGCAGTGCATCGCGAGGAGATTTTCCAGCGCATCCAGCGTGGCGATGATGCGGGTGCATCGGGAAGTGAAGAAACTTCCGAATAAGGGTTTACCTTTCACCTCGTTTAACGTTATTCTTCGCGCCCCGCTACGGAATACGCAGCGGGCAAGAAAAACGGAGTGATGCCCGAGAGGCCGAAGGGGCTCCCCTGCTAAGGGAGTATAGGGTCAAAAGCTCTATCGAGGGTTCGAATCCCTCTCACTCCGCCAAGTGTTGAACTAAGCCGCTGATTACAGCGGCTTTTTTCATGCCGCGAGATCCTGCCCCATGTTTTGCCCCATGTTCGGCGACCAGGCGTTTCCTGCTGCAACTGCGAGGATGAAGGCGTCGATTTCGGGCTGGAACCACAGCGACTTCGTGCCGATCTTGCGCGGCTTGGGGAACTCGCCGCGGGCCATCATGCGGTAGATGGTGGCCGTGCTGATGCCGACCTTCTGCTTCACTTCCTTCAGTGGCAGCAGCGCGATCTCGTCAGCCATGTTGCTCTCCTTCCAGCGCCGCGCGGGCGCTCTTGATTCGGTCTTCGTTGGCCAGCGCCTGGGCGCGCAGCCGGATGATCTCGTCGGCGGCCGTGGCCAGCTGCTCGCGCAGCAGGTCCTTGGGCGGCTGCTTCATCCGCTTGGCCGGCTTGGGGAATAGCTGCTGGGTGGTCACCGTGGCTTCCTCGCAAATGGCCGCATGATCTTCTTCGCCTCTTCCAGGTCGCCGCGGGCGAGCGCGATCACGGCCAAGCCGCGCGCCTCCCACATGCGGCGGGTACGTGGCCGGGCCTTGTCCAGGTTGACCCCGGCCTTGCGGGCCAGGTCGTGACCGATGGCAATGTGGTCGATCGCTTCAGCGGCGCTCATACGGCATACCTCGGCATTGGCCGCACAGGCCCGAACCACATGCGCATGCAGTTGTTCAGCTCAACCTGCACCGGGTCGGGGTGGACCGGCGGCAGGGGAGCGCGGAGCCGGCGCTGGTCGTTGATGCAGACGGCACAGGTGCGCGCGCGGCCCTGGCGCCCCTTGCTCGGGAAGGCCAGATCGGGGAGCAGGCGTTGGCATGCGTTGCAGTTACGCATTCGCAGCCCCCTTCGCGCCCGTCGCCATGGCCCGGGACAGCATCCGCACCAGCCGGTCATAGACCAGGGCGAGGCGGGGATCCTCGGACCAATGCCAGTGATGCCATCCATCTGTCTCGTCTCCACGTTCAGTCGGATACTTGCGCTCCATCAGCGCCCGGGCTTCGGCGCGGACAGCAGCACGCTTGGACAGGTAGCGACGCCCTGCGGTAGGTGCGCGATAGACGGTCACCTTGATCGGCTCAACTCGCATCCTTCACCCCCTGCGGGCGGGCGGCGAGCAGCGTTGCCCACAGCGCCCTGAGTTCAGCCCTGCCGAGGCCGGTTTGCCTGTTCGCGTTTCGCAGCTGCTCGTCAGTCAACTCAACCGGAACCGCCGTCCATGCTGCCGGCGCGGTAGCGGAACCGTCACAGTTCTGGCGTACACCGGAGGCATGCTCCAGTGCATCCGCTGCCACGAGACGTTCACCGGCTTCTCCGAGGTCGAGCCCAACATCGACAGCTTCGGGATGCACTTCATGTGCCCCGAGTGCGGGCGACGGAACAACCTGCGGACTGTCGGCCACGATGGCGACACGGTGCTGATTGAGCAGTGCGGCCCGGCAATCATTCCAACCCCGGTTGTAGATCGCTGAATCGGCCTGCTCCTGCCGCGACTCGTCTGCGCGCAATGGCTCAGTGACCCGAGCTGCAGGCACCTCCGGCGCGGCGCGCAGGGCGGCGGCGGCCTCGCGTAGCAGTGTCGGCAGTTCCTTTTCGCCTAGCATTCCGTAGGCCGAGGCGGTCGTATCAAGGCGGGATGCCAACTCCCTGGCGCGCTGCTGGTCATTCACGGGACACCTCCCATCCAGTTGTCCGCAGGTATGCGGCCATCAGCTTCTCGATGCATGCTCGGCATGCGAGTGGCTTCTGCGGCCCGTAAGGGATTTTCAGCTTCCAACTTGCGTCCAGGGTCGTGGGGCCAACGTCGCGATATCCGCCGTTCACAGTGATGGACATATCGCCCTCGTTTGCATCGCACTCCTGCTGACACAGGTCACAGGTGCAGACAGTGACGGTCTTCGTTTCAATCGCCATCCGACACCCCCGCGCCGTGGCTGGTGGGCTGCTTGTTGCGCTGTGCATGTGGACGTGGGTCCGTCCAACCATGTCGCATTGCAACTGCGGAAATTCCCTCAGCCTTCTGGATAGTCACGGCGTCTGCACCTTGGCGTGCAAGATCGGACGCCAGCCTGTCAGCACGTCGTGCAATGTCGCGGAAGCCCGCGTGCGTCCAGCCGCTCACGACCCCACCTCGGCGCTGGTGGCCTGCTTGGCGGCTTGCCATGCGTCCCATGCGGTATCCGTGACTTGGATGCAGTAGGCACCGGAAAGAGCGTGGCGTGCGAGGTAGCCCGGGCAGCTGAGGCGGCGATGCTTCTCTGCCCATGACTCAAAACGCGCCCGCTCGTCGCTGCCGCCCTTGGGGCTGGCGTCGATCACTGCAGCAGCAAGCATGTGCAGCCGGTCGTCCGGCTCTGCTATCCAGGTGTTGCCGTTCGGCGCTGAAATCACGATCACGTCAGCCCCGGAAGGGCGCTCAAATGCCCAACCCTCCAGGTCGTTCCCCGGCGCTGCGGGGGCGCTTGCCTTCAGCTTGGCGATGGCTGCAAGGATCGGCTCAGCGCCACCCTGTTCCGGATCTACGCCGAGTTCCCGAGACACTTCCGCAAGAGCCGAACATGCGTCGATGAACATGCGCTTGTAGCTCGCGCCATCAAAGTCTCCATCAACCGGCGCTGCGGCGACGGGGGCATGCTCTTGCATGGCGGCGATCGCAGCCTGTGCAATCTCGGCCACATGGTCGCCATCATCCGCGACCGGGTGGAAGTCGCCCGGCCCCATGGTTCCGTAGCTCCATGCCGACCATGTGCGGTTGCAGTAGTAGACGCCGGAACCGATGGCAGCGGCCACCGCGTCCAGAACAGACTCGGGGATTTCACCCTGCGCTGCCGCGGGCTTGTTGTCGTGGCTCATGCTGCTTGCTCCTCCAGGGCGGTCAGGTCGATCTCGTCCACGCGGTCGCGCAGGTCGCGCTTTGCCTGGCGCAGGACCTTGGCGATGTGTGCGGGCTCGGCGTCGGTGAAGAACGCGCGCTCGATCTGGTGCGGCTTGCGCCGGTGGTCGCGGCGCCAGAGCCGGTAGATCACTGCCGAGCCGTCGACAGTCGGGAAGCGCGCCCAGGTCAGGCCATGGCCCTTGCCGGGCGCGCGGCGGGTGAATCGGTTGCGGTCAGCCATTGCTCTGCTCCTTCAGCCGCGCAATGAGCGCATTGACGTTCCTGTGGCCGTAGACCATCCGTGGTGGCCTGCCGCTGCCCTTGACGAACAACTGAGCCTTGCCGCCGCTCGGCCACCAATCGACGCGGGTCTTGCCGAACTGACGGCGGTAGTGCCATTCGGTCAGTTGCTCCCAGCCCGAGGTATCGGCCTGTTCAAGCATTTCAGCGCGGTGTTGCTTGGTCGCAGCCTTCATCGTTGCGAAGGTTTCGCCCATGTCACCCATTGCTCTGCTCCAGCAAGAATTGCGGATCGATCGACCAACCGGCCTCGCGTGCAGCACGCAGGCGGAGCTCGTTGGCGTCGAATTCGTCCAGGGAGAGGGCGGTGATTGCGCCCTCGACGTGATGCGGCTGCAGCGGCCGCTCGGTGCGCTGGAAGATGCGCCACACGCTGAACCGCTTGCAGTTCCATGCAGTGGCCAGCGAGTCCAGCGTCCGGCCGGCGTCGTGCAGATGGCGGCGCAGGATGTCTCGCGCCGTGATGTGCGCGGGCTGCGGCTGACGCAGTGCGGCGAGCGTGCCGGCGGTTCGGTAGGTGGCGCGCTGCATGATCAGGCGGCCTCCTGCTTCAACTGTTGCTCGAATCCATCGACTATCGACCTGAAGATGGCCAGGTCGTCCTGCAGCTTCTCGATGTAGGCGTCGTCGCGCTCGAACCGGCGCCACCACAGCTGCCGGCCCACGGAGGCCAGGGCGGGGCAGTACAGGCCGATGTGCCACCACTTGCGGCCGGTGAGCCACATGCAGCCCTGGGCCTGCTCGAACACCTCGCTGGCATCGTTGTCGATGTGGAAGGCGCGCAGCTTCTCGGGGTTGATGAAGCACTTGTATTCGGAGCCGCCGTCCTCGCCGATGAATCCGTCGGCGGAGCAGCCATAGGCGCCGTCGTCACTGAGGACGAAGCCGGCACGCTGGACGATCAGGCCCGACTGCACCTCATGCTCGGCGCGAGCGGCCGGTTCCAGCTCGTGGCCGCGGCGCATGGCGAACGTCTCGAAGCCCTCGTCCAGCGGCTCCCCGCTGATGCGTTCGATGGCCAGGCGGAAGGCGTAGTTCTTGGCCACCTCGCCGAAGTCGCCGACGGGCTCGCCGGCCAGGGCGCGTTCGATGATCGCGGACTTGGGCAGCACCTTGTAGCCCGCGCGCTCTGCTGCGATCTTCTCCGACACGCCAGACAGCACCGCTTCTACGTAGGCCTTCTGGCGGTCGTCCAGCTCGCCCACACGCGTGCGAGCCGTGGCGAACATGCTGGCGGTGATCACGCCGGCGCGCGCGCGGTGCCACGCCTCGCTACCCTGGTCGCAGTTGACGAGGATCACAGCGGCACCTCTTCGGCGGCAATGCCACCACCCGCGACGCCTTCGGCACCGGCATTCATCGCGATGGCCTTCAGCGCCTCGTGGCCACTGGTGCCGATCATGGCGCGCTGCTCTTTCGAGAGCCGGCCCCATGCGCCCTGGTACTCGTCCAGGCCGGCTTTGGCGAAGGCCTGCAGGCTTGCATAGAGCTTGCGGCGCTCTTCGGTGTCTTCCGGCTCGGCCGGCGCTTGGCGGGCGATGGCACCGGCAGTGGGTGGGCGGCGCTCAGCGCGGATCGTCTCGCCCTCGATGATGTCCTTGCCTTCCATTTCCTCGGCAGTTGGCTGGGAGCCGACCGCTTCGGGGAACGCCTTACGCAACGCCTGCGCCTCGGCGCATTTGGCCAGCTGCCCGAACGCGCGCTTCTCCCACATGGCGTTGGGGGTGCCATCGCTCTTTGAGGCGTAGTTCTCCAGCCAGTATTCCTTGACCGAAAACTCGACAACCTGGCTTCCCAGCAGCTTGCGCACGGTGACGCGGCACCACTCCGGGTACTGCAGCTGGAACGGCTTCAGCGTCTTCTGCCGGCGACCGTTGGCACCATCCACCCAGACCTCGCGATCCATCTCCATCGTGCGGATCGGGCCGAACTCGGGCTCACTGCAGCCGGCGTATTGGCCAGTGCGCGCGGCGTTGATCCGGTAAAGACCGATACCCGGCATGACAACATCGCGGTCTTCCTTGATGTCCCAGCCATCCGCATTCTTGCGGCCGGTCGAAACCTTCATCGGCACGATGTGTACCGGCTTGGTCATGGGGTCCAGCCCTGCAGCTTGGCAATAGCTCAGGACCATCTCGATGGAGTCATCGCTGGCGCCCGGGTAGAGGCTGGATTTCAGTGCGCGGCGGATTGCTTCGGCCTGCTCGCCGGTGATCAGTGCGCCACCATTGGCGCGGGTGGTCATCTGGTTCATGGCGACCTCAGTAGCGGATGGCAACGGCCGGGACCTTGCCCTGCACGATGGCGGTGATAGCGGTGGCGGCTGCCTCTTCGGACAGGCCTGCAGCGACCAGCGCGGCGACGGCGGCGCGGTTGATGGTCCGGCGGTGCTCAACATCAGCGGCGCGGGCTTCGTCAGCCTTGCGCTGCGCCTCGGCTGCGGCCTGGCGCTCGCGCTCGGCACGGTCGGCTTCTTCCTGGGTGCGGCGCTCGGCAGCGGCGACGGCTTCCGCCTTCTCGCGCTCCGCGCGCTCCGCCGCATCCTTGGCGCGCTGTTCGGCCTCGGCAGCCTCACGGATTGCACGTTCCTTCGCTTCGCTGGCCTCGCGCTCGGCGCGCTCCACCGCTTCGGCCGCTTCGCGCTTTGCCTTCTCGGCGGCTTCGGCCTGCAGGCGAGTCTCGCGTTCCACGCGCTCACGCTCGGCCTGTTCGGCGGCGACACGCTTCCGCTCAGCCTCTTCAGCGGCGCGGACAGCTTCCTCACGGGCGCGAATCTCATCTTCCTTGCGGGCGATTTCGGCCAGGCGCGCAGCCTCTGCTTCGGCGCGGGCGCGCTCTTCAGCGTCCTTGCGCTCCTGCTCGATGCGCTCCTGATCCGCCTCCCAGTCGGTCAGCGGCTTGCGAACCTCGTCGCGCAGTGCGTCCAGAGTGTCGCGGGCCTTCTTCCGGGCTGCGTCGATTTCGCCGGTCTGCTTCTTCAGGTCGGCCACCAGGGCCTTGCCGGCGTCGTCAATGGCAGTCTTCGAGCGTGCGACCTTGTAGGCGACAGACGCGATTTCCCTGCGGCTGGCAACGGTGCTGAGATCAGGAACCAGAGTCACGGCCTCGGCGCGGATGCGCGCCAGCAGGTCATCGAGCTTGCCGCCGGTGAACACTTCGATGGCGTTGACGGATTCCAGGGGAATGAGGGATTCGGACATGGCAGTTCCTTCGCGGATGACGGCCGGCACTGCCGGCGCGTTGGGAATGAGGTGCCGGCATTGCCCGGCCGGCGCGGGTGCGGAACTGGAGGGGAGGCCAGTTGCCGCGGTACCGCCCGAAGGGGGCGGGCGGATTCAGAGATCAGGCGGCCAGGTCGGTCTGCTGTGCAGCAGCCTTCGGCGGGGTCAGGGTCAGGAGCACGTCCTCGCGGATCAGTGCTTCGGACAGCTCGGCCAGCTCGTCGGGCGTAACGTTCGCGGAAGCGGTGAACGACAGGCCGACGCTGCCGCCTTCCTTGGGCTCGATCACAAAGCGCTTCAGCTTCACGTCGACCAGCACGATGGGATCCACGCCTTCCAGCAGGCCGTCGATCTGCAGCTCGTAGCCGGTGAACTCGTGCGCCAGCTTCAGCGGCTCCAGGCTCGGGAACTTCACTGCCGACAGCGGCGTGTCACCGATGGGCAGGTCCTGCTGCTCGCCCTTGCCGGGCTTGCGGAACAGGGCTTCCTTCAACCCCTTCTCGATGCTGTCCAGCAGGCCGTTGCCGGCGCTCGTGGTGAACTTGATGTCGACCGCCAGCTCGCGTTCCTCGCCATGGCGCTCGATGCGCTGGTTGACGTTGGCGATGGCCGAGTCGTGCTTTTCCAGTTGGAACATGGGTATTGCCTCGGTAGGGCCGGCCGCGCCGGCGGGGATCAGCGGATGTCGCGCTTGCGCTGGGCCGGGAAGCCACCGCGCGGGCGGATGAAGGAGGTCTGGTGCGGGCGAATGCGACGCCACTGCTTGCGGGTGTGCTTGATGACCAGGAACAGGAACACCAGCACCACCACAGCGATCGGCAGCAGCAACGAGTCGGCGTGGACCTTCACCGCGCGACGCAACATGTCGGCGAAGAAGGTCATCAACGCGGCGTAGAGGCAGAGCCGGATCACTGGTCGTCCTCCTGCGCGCACACGCCTTCAGCGGCTTCGAGCACGTCCAGCGGGTCGGGCGCCTTGATCGGCGGCAGGCCGCGCTGCATGGCGGCGATGAAGTCCATGTCGTCCATCACGCGGCACCCCCCACGCGGACCAGCAGCGCCACCAGCGCGCCCAGCACCAGCGCAGCGGCGCCGGCGAACAGGGCCAGGTCGAACATCACGCGCCGGCAGCTCATGCAGCACCGCCCGGGCCAACGGGGCCAGGCCGGTAGCTGTTGCGGACTTCCCAAGCCTTGCGGCGCAGCGCACCAGCGATGTCGTTGCCGTCGCGGCCCTCGGCCTGCTCGTGGACGATGCTGCGGATGACCAGCTTGTCGTCCCAGCCAACCTTGCGGGCAGCGTCACGGGCGGTCTGGAAAGGACGGAGCGAGAGGATGACGGCGCTCATTCGGCACCTCGCACGCGGGAGAGGGCGGAGCGCAGGCGATCAACGTCTGAATTGAATACAGACGATGTGAGGCGTGCCTGCTCAATGGCTTTGCGTTCGAGCCTGCCGGCCGCCTCAATCAGCTCGGCGACGGCTGCGCGGGCTTCCTTTGATTCACGGAAAGCCTGCTGCGATTCCGGCTTGGCGCGACCATTCCAGCTCAGCGCAAGCTCTGCATCACGATCCATCACCTCCAGCACATCCACCGCGCTCATGCGTAGACCCTCGCCAGCTGTTCGGCAGCAGCGCCGCGCGACAGCCACGGCTGGTCTTCAACCCGGGCATCGATCAGCGCGTCGGCGAAGTTCTCGCGGGCCTCAGTGAACAGCCGGGCGAACTCGATGGCGTCGCCGGAATCCAGCGCGGCGGCCAGAGCTTCGTGATCGGAGGTGGTCAGGTCGCCCAGTAGCTCCGAGAACAGGGCAGGGCTGGCCAGCAGGGGAGCCTTGGCCTTCTGCAGGCATTCGGCAGCTTCCCGGCGCGCAATGGCCGGGTCTTCCTGGAACTCGAACTGGCGAGCCGCTGAGTGCTGGCGGTCGCTGTAGGTCTGGTGGAGAGCCATGTCTCTTGCCCCGTGGATGGCCCGGGTGGGCCGACGGGGTAAGACTATGGCATCCCATAATTACGTGTCAATGGGATTCCATAGATATTTTTCAAAAAGAAACCCGGCTTAGCCGGGCAGGGGTCAGGTGAAGCGATGAATCCAGTATCGCCATTGCCTTGGCAGAGCCTGCTGGAGCTGCATGCAGACGACGAATACAACGATGGCTGTCGTCAGGCCCGCCGCCCACCCAACCCACATGCGTCCGCTTACCCGGGCTGCCCATTGGCCCGCCCATATCCCTGACACTACCGGAATCACAAAGGCAGCGCTCACCAGCAGGACTGCGGTGAATGAGGGCATGACGCTGTCGATTCCGTCCCGCATGGAACCCGCTATAGAGCCAACAAGGATCAGGGCAATCCACGCCAATCCGAGGGTTGCCCATACCTTCCAATGCCCATGGCGACTCATCCTTCCCAGCTCCCGATCCACCGGACACGGCCAATGACCTCAATGGGATGTCGCGGGCTGTCCATGCGCTTGGGTTTCTTCCAGTTGTGATCGCCGCGCGGGTTATCCGACTTGAAAAACACCAAGTCATCAATGATCTCGCATCGTTTCACCTGGTACTCCTTCGCCGCACCGCCGCCGTCCACCATGACGACGTAGAGCTGCCCATCACGCGGCCGGGTGTCGCTGGTGTCGAACAGGATGGCGTCGCCGCTGTGGATCCGCGGCTCCATTGAATCGCCACGGCCGTACATGACTGCCAAAGCGTTGGGGCGCAGCCGTTTACGGGCCAGTGAGTCGGCGCGGAACTTCAGCTTGTGGGTTTCGGCGTACTCCTGCGCCTCCGGGCCGCCACCCAGGCCAATGGCTTGGGCGTAGCCGCGGATATCGGACCAGTCGCCATCGTCGGGTGCGCCGGTATCGCCCGCGTCCTTCTGGCCCTTCCCGGTCTGTAGCCAGCGAATGGAAACGCCTAGCGCGTCCGCGATCTGCGGCAACTGGGTGGTGCCTGCCTGGTCGTTGTTCTCGATGCCGGCAAGGGTGGGGTACTTGATGTTGGCAGCCTCCGCCAACTGCGGGCGGCTCATGCCGCGCAGCTTGCGCGCTTCCTTAATACGGTCGCCTATGGTCATAGCGGCGAGCATTACGGAAAACCATTATGGGATGCCGTTGACATGCATCTATGGGATGCCAGAGAATGCCGGCAACCCATAGGACACCCCACATGGAAATCACCTGGGCAGATCGCATCAAGGCATTGGAGGGGCGTGGTTGGTCCCTGACCGACATTGGCCGAGCCATCGGCAAGTCGCCGCAGACCGTCAGTGACATCAAGCAGGGCCGCACCCGCGAGCCGGGCGGCATGGCTGCTGTGCAGTTGCATCACCTCTACTCCACCGGGGCAAAGCCGCCGGTCAAAGACGTTGCCGCCTGACATGGCCACCTCAGCGCCCCGGGAACGGCACAACGTCGCCGGGCACGGTGGGGCGCTCCCGTTTGCGCGGCTCGACCAGACGCGCATGCACCCGATCACCACGGCGGCTGATCACGTAGATCCGGCCGCACATCCGCTGCAGCGTCACGACGTTGGCTCCTGCTCTCTGAACTGATTTACGCACCGGCTCAATCCTTTGGGGTTGGGCCCTTATTCCGCCCCACGGGGCTTGGCAACGATAGGCAACACATGGCAACCACTGGAAACCAAACGGAATTGAGGCTGGCCTTCGGCGTGCACCACGCCCCGAAGAACGCCCCATCGCAGATCGTCCGGCAAATCGAATCGGCAGCCCACGCGCTGGCCGTGATGATCCGCGCCGGCCACCACAAGCTCGACTACGTGGCTGCCTGCATCGGCAAGTCACGGTCCTACGTCTCGCGGATGCAGAACGGCGCCCGCCCGATCCCCGACAAGCTGGTAGGCCCGCTGTGTGCCGCCACCGGCTCCAACCTCCTGCGCCAGTTCCTCAACCTGCAGGCCGCCCTGGACGGCATCTGCGAGGTAGAGCGCCTGGCCGACCTGATGAGGGCCGCCAATGAAGAACCGAGCCGAGTACGTGAGCCGGCTGGCCGAGTGCGCGCGTCTGGCGCAGTCCGGCAAGCCGCTTACCCCCGCGGAACTGAGCGAGCACCTGTCCCGCTGCGCGGCCGAGCAAGCCCGGGCGGAAGTCCGGCGCTCGGCTACTACGCAGCCTGACCTGCTGAGGAATCACTGATGGCGCGTATCCGATCCATCAAACCCGAGTTCTGGTCCAGTGAGCAGGTGATGGAATGCTCGCCGATGGCTCGGCTGATGTTCATCGGCCTGTGGAATTTCTGCGATGACGCCGGCAACCACGTTGCCAGTGCCAAGACCATCAAGGCCGAAATCTTCCCCGGCGACGACATTCCCTCGTCGGATGTTCAGGGACTACTCGACGAGCTATCGTCGAATGGCCTGATCGTCTTCTACACCAACGATTCCAAGGAATTGCTGCACGTCACCGGATGGAAGAAGCACCAGAAAATCGACAAGCCGACCTACAGGCATCCACCTTTCTCTCTTGATGCTCGGCGAGCCCTCGACGAGCCCTCACCCCCGGAGTGGAGTGGAGTGGAGGGGAATGGAGAGGAAGGGAAAGATCTATCCTCGCTTCGCTCGGATTCGTCCGACGCCGACGGCGTGGACCTGCTTGGCGACGGGCCAGGGCAGGGCGATAAGCCGGACCTGAAAACCCGCAAGGCCGACCGCATCCGCCAGATCGCCGAGGACGCCCAAGCTGAGTTCAACGCGATCCTGGCCAAGCCGCACGGCCTGCTGTCCAAGTGCACGGTGCTGAACAAGCCACGGCTGAAGGCCGTCGAGAACTCGTTGCCGACCGTGCGCCAGCTCTGCCTGCGGCTGTTCGGCAGCGAGCGGGTGACGCGGCAGTTCTGGAAGCTCTACTTCGAGACCGCGGCGGACGATGAGTTCTATTCCGGGCGCGTCAAGGGCGGCCCTGGTCACGAGAACTACGAGCCCGACTTCGAGTTGCTCATGCGCGAGAAGACCATCGCCAAGCTCGCCGACCGCGCTCTGTCCGAGGTGACCGCATGAGCGCCGCCCGTGACGAGGTGAGCCGTCTGTCGGCCCTGTACGGCGACCAGCAGCAGCTGCGCCTGCCACCGCAGAGCATCGAGGCCGAGCAATCCGTGCTGGGCAGCCTGCTGACCGGTGCGAAGGTGCTGGAACGGGTAGCCGATGTGGTCAAGCCGGAGGACTTCTACCGCCGCGACCACCAGCAGATTTTCCGCGCAGTGCTGGATTTGGTGGAGAAGGGGCAGCCGCACGATGCGGTGACCGTAGGCGAATGGTTCGAGTCACGCGGCAAGTTGGAGCTGGTGGGGGATGGCGCGTATCTACTGGAGCTGACCGCAACCCAACACTCCACCGCCAACGTGCGGGCCTATGCCGAGATCGTGGCCGAGAAGGCCAAGATGCGCGCCCTGATCGACGCCGGCCACGACCTGATCGATGCCGCCTACAGCCCCGAGGGCCGCAGCGCCTTGGATCTCGTAGGGCAGGCGCAGTCCCGCATCGGTGGCCTGCTGGACAACGAGCCGTGCGACCTGGAGCCAGTGGCGCCGGTGATGGCCCGGGTGTTCGAGCAGCTGTCGAACGCTTCTGCCAACGGCGAGGGCATCACCGGGCTGTCGACCGGCTTGGAGGACCTCGATGGGCTGCTGGACGGTCTGCTGGGCGGGCGCCTGTACGTGTTGGCAGCCCGGCCGAAGATGGGCAAGACCACGCTGGCGCAGAACATTTCTGAGGTGATCGCGCTGGTCGCCAAGCGGTCGGTGGCGTTCTTCAGCTTCGAGATGAAGCCCGAGGAGCTGGGCAAGCGAATGCTGGCCAACCTCGCCGGTGTGAGCGGCGGCAAACTGCGCTCGGGCAAGCTGGACGACGTCGACTGGTCGAACGTCACCCAGTGGACGCGCAAGATTGGCGAGGCCAACCTGCGCATCAGCCGCCCGCGCATCGCCAAAGTGCAGCACGTCTGCGCCCAGGTGCGGCGCATGAAGGCACAGGACCCGGCGTTGTCACTGGTGGTGATCGACTACCTGCAGCTGATGCACGTCTCCGGCGACAACCGTGCCGCCGGCATCGGAGACATCACCCGGGCGCTGAAGCTGCTGGCCAGCGAGCTCGACATCGCGGTGCTGCTGCTGAGCCAGTTGAACCGCGACGTGGAGAAGCGCAACGGTGACAAGCGTCCCATCGTGGCCGACCTGCGCGACTCTGGCTCGATCGAGCAGGATGCGGATGCGGTGATCTTCATCTACCGCGACGAGGTCTATCACAAGGACAGCCGGTGGGAAGGCACGGCCGAGCTGATCGTGGCCATCCAGCGCGACGGCGCGCCGGGCATGGCCCGCGCGGCCTACGCCCCGGAGTACTTCCGCTTCTCGAACCTGCCGGAATGGTGGGAACCCAAGCAGTCGAGTGCTACGGCAGCAGTCGGCGGACCCGCGCCGAGGGCTCGCCGAGGCCTCGCCGCTGCACTGCATCGTGGAGACGAGGAATGACCCTCACCCCTGCAGCAAAGAAGATCCGCGCCAAGCGCGCCCGGCGGCCGGTGTACTCGGTCCTGCTACGCGCCGTGATCCTGGAAACCGGCGAGGAACGCGCGGGCTGGTTTGCGGCGCATCCGATGGACCAGCGCCTGTGCAAGGACCGCGGGTATCGGGTGGGCAATGAGTACCGCCTGGATATCAAGGAAGGCCGGGCCGGTTGGCAGCATCGCCTCATCCACAAGATTGGCGGCCTGATGGTCGACAACGTCGAGGGGTGGGAGCAGCTGGATTGCCACAGTGCAGTGAAGCAGCTGCAGCTCGAATCAGGCGTCTGCTGCGAAATGGTGGAAATGGACGCCACGCCGGTGATCGCCGCGGTGCTGGATGCCTGCGAGCAGCTACTGGGGGCCGGGGCCAAGAAGGTGCTGTCCGCCGTGCTGCCGGTCATCAAGACCATCCCGGTGAAGCGGGCCGAAAGCCTGGCCTTCGATGAGATGGAGCAGGACCGCTTTCAGCTCCTGTTCGATGGCATCACCGAGCACATCGGCAAGCGCTACAGCCACGTGATGCTCGACGCGGTGCGCGCCGAGTTCTGGAAGATGGCCGGGACCAACAGGAGGGCCGTCGCGTGATGGAATCCCCAGACGAAAGGCAGAAGCGCCTGCAGGGCTACGATCCGAGCACGCCTCGGTGTGCCACTTGCCTGTACTTCCGCCGCGAGCCGCACACCCTGTACCGCATGGTGGAGAAGCTCACGCGGAACGGCAAGATCCGCATCCGTAAGGAACCGGTGCGCAAGCACCCAGTGCACAACCCGGTGGTGGACCGCTGCTCCTTCGGCAACTTCATCACCCGCCCGCAGGCTGCCTGCGATGAGTGGCGGAACAGCGAAGGCGAGTGCATCGCCAAGGCTGGCGAGTGATGCGCACCAAGAACGCCAAGGCCATCAGCCCGGCAGAGCGCACGCACCTAGAGGCCGTGAAGGGGCTGCCGTGCAGCATCTGCGATGCGCCGCCGCCCAGTGACGCCCACCACATCAACCAGGGCCAGCACTTCACGACCGTGGCCCTGTGCAAGGACTGCCACCAGGGCAGCTTCAACGGCTGGCATGGCCAGAAGCGCATGTGGACGGTCATGAAGATGGACGAACTTGCCGCGCTGGACGTGACCCTGCGCCGGCTCAACCAGAGGAATGCAGCATGATCCAGCGACACCAGTTGTTCCGGCACGAGCCGCACAACGATATCTTCGGCGACTGCCACCGGACAGCACTTGGCTGCCTGCTGGATCTGGAGCCATGGCAGGTTCCTCACTTCGCCCAGCTCGCAAACACGGTGCCGGGATACGAATGGGAGGCTGGGCAGGCTGAGTTTCTGGCGTCAATGGGGCTTTGCTCCGCCGATGTCCTGTTCGGCGGGGATGGTCCTATTGAAGGGGTCTTCGACTTCATGCAGTCGCGTAACCCCAAGGCCTATTACCTGCTTGGCGGGCGCAGTCCACGCGGCACCAACCACACCGTCGTTTGCTGCGGCGGTGGCTACGCATGGGATCCGCATCCGGATGGAGGCTTCCTCGTCGGCCCCTTGTCCAACGGGTTCTACGAAATCACGTTCCTGATGCCATTGGCGATGCAGCTACAGGAGGCGGCATGAGCGCCTTGCGCCTGACTTTCGGAATCGACCCGGGCCTGACCGGCGCCATCGTGACCCTGCTGGACGGCGTGGCCGGCCCGATGATCGACATGCCGACCCGCCGCGTGGATGGTTGGGGCGAGATCGACGCCCGGGCCCTGGCCGTCTTCATTCGCGAGCAGCGCACCGCGCACCCCGGGGCCTACGTCTCGGCCTGCGTCGAGAAGGTCGGCGCCATGCCGGGTGACGGCGGCACCAGCGCCTTCCGGTTCGGCGAGACCAGCGGCGGCATCCGCTTCACGCTGGACGTGCTGGGCGTGCCGTACACCCGCGCCATCCCGGCGGTATGGAAGCGGCAGTTTGCCTTGATCGGCAAGGACAAGGATGCCGCCCGGCAGCTATGCCTGCAGCGGTTCCCCGAGGTCGCGCACATGCTGACCCGGAAGAAGGACAACGGCCGGGCCGATGCACTGCTGATCGCGCTGTATGGGGAGCAGCAGGTTGGAGGGCGGGAGTCTGCCGCGGCTCTGCAGCCTCGCGCGTGCGCGCGCGTTTGCGGCGAGGAAGCGGCCTGACATGCGGAGGCTGGCGACCGACCCCGACCGCGTCGACTGGTTCCAGGTCTTGGTAGACCTGGGCCGGTGTGGCGTCCCTGCGTCCTCGGCTGCCGCCGCCATTGGCATATCGAAGACGACGGTATGGGGCTGGAAGCAGGGGGCCGAGCCCAAGTTTGCTGACGGCGAGAAGCTGGTGGCGCTTTGGGCGGGGATCACCGGCAAGCCGGCTGAGGCAGTGCCACGGCTGGGGCAGGTGTAGGGGGAAATGTTCGGGAACCCGTACCCGGCTGGCGGCAACACTCGCCGCGTCCCTTCGGAGATTCCCCAATGCCCGCACCCGCAGACCTTCAGCCGCAGACCCCGGGCGAATCCCCGGCCACTCCAGCGATCGAGCAGGGCGCAGCCCAGCAGCCCGCAGAACAGTCCCCGCCGCCGGCTGCCGAGTCGCAACCCACGCACGAGCAGGAGGCCGAGCGCCTTGCCCGCGGCGAGATGATGACCCTGATCAACGGCAACCTGCCCGAGTTGATCGCCTCGCTGGGCAAGTGGACGCCGGACCAGCTACAGCAACTGCGCGAGCTGGAGGCCCTGGCCAAAAACCGCAGCACGGCACTCAACGCCATCGATGCAGAGCTGGCCAAGCACAACGGCCAGCCGCCGGCTGCCGAGGAAGCGGCCGCTCCCGCGGTCAGTGGCCCTGTCCGCACCGATACCCAGCCTGCGCCGGTGCTGACCGATGCCGGCTGGGTCGTTCCCGAGCCCACCCCGAAGGCCTGAAGCCCATGTGCGGATCCCGCAAAGCCCCCAAGGTGGTCGAGCGCGATGTGGAAGCCGAGCAGCGCCAGGCTGAGGCGAAAGCCGCCACCGAGTCCAATCTGGAACTGGCCGCGCGCCGGAAGCGCCGCCGCGAATCCTCGCTCATGACCCTCGGTGCCGCCGGCATGTCGCGTAGCGCCGGCACTCCGTCGCTGCTGGCCGGAGCCGTCGGCAAGTCCTCCCTGGGCGGTGGCTGATGAGTTCCGGTGCCCGCATCTGTAAGCGCCTCAACGAGCTGAGGTCCAAGCGCCAGATCCATGAGCGGGTCTGGCGCGAGTGCTTCGAGCTGACCTATCCGCTGCGTGCTGATGGCTTCGACGGCCAACAGCTGGACGCCCAGCAGGGGCTGCGCAAGCGCGGCGAGATCCTGGACAGCACCGGTACCGACGGCTGCCGCATCTTGGCCTCGGGGATCATGTCGGGCCTGACCCCGGCCAACTCGCGTTGGTTCGAGCTGGACGTGGACGGCTCGGAGCAGGAGGACCAGCGCTGGCTCGGCGAGTCTGCCGACACCATCTGGCTGAACATCCACCAGTCCAACTTCGACGCCGAGGGCTTCGAGGGATGCCTGGATGCTGTAGCCGCGGGCTGGTTCGTGCTGTACATCGATGAGGCGCCGGAGGGTGGATATGCCTTCCAGCAGTGGGCCATCTCGGGCTGCTTCGTCAGCAGCACCCGTGCAGACGGCCTGGTCGACACCATCTACCGCGAGCACAAGCTGACCGCCGAGGCAGTGGTGGCGCAGTTCGGCGAGGACAACGTCAGCGAGCGCACGCGCAAGCTGGCCAAGGACAAGCCGCAGGAGATGGTGCGGCTGGTCCACGCCATCGAGCCGCGGGCCGTGCATGTGGTTGGCGCCCGCCTGGCCAAGAACCTGCCGTTCGCCTCGACCGTCGTGGAGGCTGAGACCGGCCAGGTCATCCGCGAGTCCGGTTATCACGAGTTCCCATGCGTGGTTCCGCGCTGGATGCGCATCCCAAACAGCTGCTACGGCGTGGGGCCGGCGTTCGACGCGCTGCCCGACCTGAAGATGCTCAACGAGCTGAAGGCTATGCAACTCGCCGCCGCGGATATTGCCGTCGCCGGCATGTGGATCGCCGAGGACGATGGCGTCCTGAACCCGCGCACGGTGAAGGTGGGGCCGCGCAAGATCATCGTGGCCAACTCCGTCGACTCGATGAAGCCGCTGCAGACCGGCAGCAACTTCGAGTTGGCCGAGTTCATGGTGAGCCAGCTGCAGGCCGCCATCCGCAAGATCCTGATGGCCGACCAGCTGCAGCCGCAGGACGGCCCGGCCATGACGGCCACGGAGGTGCACGTCCGGGTGGAGCTGATCCGCCAGCTGCTGGGGCCGATCTACGGTCGGCTGCAGGCCGAGTACCTGAAACCGCTGGTCACCCGCTGCTTCGGCATCGCTTACCGGGCCGGGGTGCTGGGCCAGGCGCCACAGTCGCTGCAGGACCGCGAGTTCTCGGTGAAATACGTCAGCCCTTTGGCGCGCGCGCAGCGGCTGGAGGAAGTGACCGCCATCGAACGGCTGTACCTGAACCTCGGGGCCATCGCCCAGGCAGCGCAGGACCCCAGCGTGTTCGACCAGGTGAACACCCCTGAAGCGGTACGTATCACCGCCGACGGGCTTGGGGTGCCGAAAGCCGTCATGCGCACGCCGGATGAAGTGCTGGAGGTCCAGCAGCGCAAGCAGGAGGCCGCCCAGCAGGCCCGGCAACAGCAGGGGATGGAGCAGGTGGCCATGGCTGCCGCGCAACAGGCCACTGGTCAGCAGGCCGCAGCATGACCGACCGCGAGCGCGTCGACCCGCACATGTATGCCCGGGTGTTCGAGAGCCATGCAGAGGGCGCGCTGATCCTCGAAGACCTGGTGCGCCGATTCCATCGGCCCGCCCAACTGGAGGGCGGCATTGATGCAGTCCTCAAAACCTACCACCGCGAGGGCGCCCGCTCTGTGGTGGACCACATCGTCAGCATGATCAACCGAGCCAACGGAGTAGACCCCAATGAACATGATGAGCAACAGCCATGAAAACGACGGCGCGGCCGCCGGTGGTGGTGCCGATGCCGCAGCCGCAGCTGCCGCCGCAGCGCAGGCCGCGGGAAACAATGCCTCGCTACTCGAACAAGGGGCGGGAAAGGAAACCGACTGGCTTCCGTCGAAGTTCCGGGTGAACGTGGCGGGTAGCGACCAGCTCGACCTGGACGCATCTGCCCGCAAGCTGGCCACCAGTTACGCCGAGTTGGAGAAGACCCGCCCCAGCGGCACCGTGCCGGCCACCGCAGGTGAGTACAAGCTGGAAGTGCCGAAGGACGCCGAGGGCAAGGAACTGGTGCAGGGCGTTGACCTGGAAGACTTCATGGCTGACCCGCTGTTCAAGGGCTTGTCCGAGAAGGCGCACGCCTTGGGTATCAGCAACGAGACCATGCAGTTCTTCGTCGGCGAGTACCTGCAGTTCATGCCGGCGCTGCTGGAGGCCAACGGCCAGATCAGCAGTGAGGACGCAGCCAAGGCGCTGCGCGCAGTGTGGACCGACGACGCCGAGTTCAATTCTGGCCTGCAGCGAGCCGCCCGCGCGGCGCAGGGCTTCGGCGCCGAGCCGGGCAAGCCGGGCAGCTTCGACAACCTGATGGCGAAGTTTGGTAACGATCCTGACTTCCTGGCGTTCGCCGCTCGCATCGGTGCCGAAATGGGCGAGGACAAGCCTATCAACGCCGACCCGGCCGCCGAGCAGGACTGGCAGGCGCAGGTGGATGAGATCCGCGCCAACCCGGCGTACATGGATGCCAAGCACCCGCAGCACAAGCAGCTGTCGCAGAAGATGGAGCAGCTGTACCAGCGGCGCTACGGCACGCGGCAGCAGCAGCTGGGTGCATCCGCGACCCGCTGACCATCGGACAAGGAAGGCCGGAGCCCCGCCAAGTGCGGGGCTTTTTCATGCCAGCAAATAGTCGGGAATCCGAACGCAGCCCCCACGCATGCTGCCGCCATCGGCCCGGGGTGGCACCCGGACAACCGCACAAGCCCGCGCACGTCGCCAGCGAACGCACGGCCCTGAAAGGGACAACCGGGCAGGCACGAGACCCATTCACCCCTTCGGAGCCCATATGAGCCAGCAGATCACCGAAGCCTTCGTGCAGCAGTTCGCGGACAATTTCCGGCACGTCGCGCAGCAGATGCCGTCCCGC
Organism: Stenotrophomonas sp. ATCM1_4; assembly: GCF_004348115.1. Lineage (GTDB taxonomy): Bacteria > Pseudomonadota > Gammaproteobacteria > Xanthomonadales > Xanthomonadaceae > Stenotrophomonas > Stenotrophomonas capsici. Next base: position 627,401 of record NZ_QPFB01000001.1, read on the forward strand.
CTTGAATCGTGCGTCACCATCGAATCGGGCATCGTCGGCATGTCCAAGTCCATCAACCTCCTGGGTCAGCGCACCGCCCAGCGCCGCCTGGTTCGCCACGGCGATACCCCGATCAACGACCAGATCCACGGCACGCGCTTTGTCGACCTGTACGACTGGGAAGACGGCGACATGATCGATGACCTGGACAAGGTCCGCATGCTGATCGACCCGACCAGCGACTATGTGCGCGCCATGGTCTCGGCCTTCAACCGCTCGAAGGACGATGTGGTCATCTCGGCGATGCGCGGCGCCTCGCGCGCCACCAGTGGCAGCATCATCCTGCCGGCGTCGCAGAAGGTGGCGGTGAACGCCTCGGGTCTGACCAAGGCCAAGATCATCCAGGCCAAGAAGATGTTCCGCCAGAACGAGGCGGACGAAGAGAACGGCGAAGAGCTGTACTTCGCCTACACCGCGCAGATGATGGCGGATGTGCTGTCCGACACCACCCTGACCAGCGCCGACTTCCTGGCCGTCCAGATGCTCCAGAACGGCACCATGAAGGGCAAGTGGATGGGCTTCAACTGGGTACCGACCGAACGCCTGCACAAGGAAAGCACCACCCGCTACGGCCTGGCGTGGGCGAAGTCCGGCGTGACCCTCGGCATCGGCAAGGACACCACCACCGAAGTCGGAAAGGACCCGGGCAAGGGTTTCAACACCCGCGTGTACGGCAAGCAGGCCATCGGCGCCGTGCGCTCCGAGGAAGTGAAGGTGGTTGAGGTCGCCTGCCAGGAGACCTGATCCATCTGGGGCGGCTTCGGCCGCCTCGCTTTCTCGCTTCCAGCCAACCCCAAATTTCAAGAGGTCCATACCATGGCCGTAGTGAACAAGCTGGCCGCCGCACTCGCGCAGCGCGACGGCATCCCCTCCCAGACCAACTCCACCCAGGCGTCCACGAAGGTCGCCACCGGTCGCGTCAAGGAATCCATCGGCGTCATTGCTGTGGCCAACGGTGACAGCGCAGCCAGCGTCCTGCGTCTGTTCTCGGTGCATTCGAGCTGGCGTGTCAGTGCTCTGCTGCTGTCCTCCACCGCGATCACCGGTGCCGCCGCTGATATCGGCCTGTACGACCTGCCGACCCGCAACGCTGGCGCGGTCGTGGATGCCGATCTGTTTGCCTCGGCGGCCGACCTGGCCACCGCGCAGAACAGCACGAACGTCCTGATCGAATCGGGCACCGTCACCCCGGACAAGCTGGAATGGCCGCTGTGGCGTGTGTTGGGCCTGGCCGCCGATCCGGGCGTCTACTACGACGTGGCCGCCACCTTGACCGCAGGTGCAACCGCCGCCGGCAGCATTGCCCTGAAGGGCCACCTGATCGACGGCAACTGACCCCGGAGCAGAACCCGGACAGCACCGTTCCACCATCCGGGCGCCGCGTGCGCCCGGTTTTGTTTGAGGCCAACCGATGACCAACCCCGTCGAAATCTGTTCCAACGCGCTGATGATCCTTGGCGCCAAGCCGATCGCGTCCTTCAACGAGGCGGAGGGTATGGGGTCGAACCTCGACCGGGCAAAGCTGGCTTCCAACCTGTACCCGCAGGTACGTAAGGCCATCCTGCGCGGGCACTACTGGAATTGCACCGCCCGTCGTGTCCTGCTGTCCCCCGACTCCGCGGCGCCGGCGTTCGGCTACGCCAACCGCTTCATGCTCCCCGGTGACTGGCTGCGCACCTGGGCCGTGGGCGACGAGCGCAACCGCCAGCGTGTCGCCTACCGCACAGAAGGTCGCTACCTGCTGTCGGATGAGGTGGTTATGCCGTTGCTGTACGGCGCCGACACGTCCGAGGAACAGTGGGACCCGCTGCTGGTGGACGTGATGACTGCGGCGATGGCTGCCCGGATGGCCTATCCGATCACGGCCAGCACCAGCGTGGAGGAAATGCGCCAAGGCGAGCTGCAGGCGCTGCTGCGCGAGGCAAGGGCCGTCGATGGCATGGACGATCCGCCAGAGACGCTGGGCGACTTCCCGCTGCTGCGCAGCCGCGTGCTGGGGTGACCGATGAAGATCACCCCCATTCAAACGAACTTCACCGCCGGCGAGCTGACGCCGAAGCTCTACGGTCGCGGCGACATCGACCGCTACCACAACGGCGCCGAGGCGCTGGAGAACGTAATCATCCTGGTGCAGGGCGGTGTTCGCTCCCGCTATGGCCTGCGCTTCACCGCGCAGGCCAAGCACCACGACAAGGACGCGGAGCTGATCCCCTACGTATTCAATCGCCAGCAGCGCTACATGCTGGAACTGGGCGACGCCTACCTGCGCGTTTACTTAGACAACGGTGCGCAGGTGCAGCAGGAAACCTCACCGGGCGTGTTCGTCCCCTACGAAGTCCAGACCGACTACGCCGAAGCGGACCTGTCCACCATCGAGTTCGTGCAGCGCGGTGACACCATGTTCCTGTTCCACGAGGCGTACCCGACACGGCGCCTGCGCCGGTTCGGCGATGCTTCGTGGGTGCTGGACGACGTGCCGTGGGTAGCCCAGCCATTCGCCGAGATCGGAGTCCGGCCGACTGCAGACATCGCCATCAGCGACTCCTCTGTGGGCACCGGGCGCACCATCACCGCCGCCAGTTCGGTGTTCCTGGCCGCCGACGTGGGCCGCGACATCGAAGCGGTGGGTGGATTGGGGCGCATCACGGCTGTCGCCGGCACCACCGCCACAGTCGACGTGCTGGCACCGTTCGCTACGACCAGCTATGCCGCGGGGGAATGGCTGATCTCCGGCAGCCCCATGGCCACCATCACCCCAAGCGCCGAGAAGCCCGTGGGGCAGGCGATTACCCTCACGCTGGACAAAGCCGGGTTCCGTGCCAGTGATGTGGGCAGCTGGATCGACATGAGCAGCGGGTTGGTGCGCATCACCGGCGTGACCAGTGCGACGAGCGCCACCGGCGTCATCCACCGCGAGATGGCCGCTCCGGTCGCTGTTCCGCCGCTGGCGTGGCTGCTGCAGGCGCAGGTGTGGGGTGGGGCCAACGGCTACCCGCGAACCGGCACGTTCTTTGAGCAGCGGCTGTGGCTGGGCGGTTCTCCCGGCTTCCCGCAGACCGTGTGGGGCTCGCGCATCGGTGAGTATCTCGACTTCGAGCTGGGCACCAACGACGATGACGCGGTTTCGTTCATCTTGGCCAGCGACCAGCAGAACCAAATCCTGCACCTGTCGCAGCTGCGCATCCTCCTGGCGCTGACCAATGGCGGCGAGTTCACCCTGCAGGGGAGCTTGGACAAGCCGATCACCCCGACCAACGTGCAGATCCGCAGCCAGTCGGCCTTCGGCTCCAGCGTGATCTCGCCCGAGCGCGTGGGCAATGAGCTGCTGTTCGTGCAGCGCGCCGGCCGAAAGATCCGCGCCCTGTCGGCCGACCGCATCGATTCCGACCAGTACGGCGCCCCGGAGCTGACGGTGCTGGCCGACCACATGACTGCCGCCGGCATCCGCGGCACTGCCTACGCAGCCGAACCGGATTCCCTCCTGCACTGCGTGCGCACCGATGGCCAGCTGGCGACCTGCACGGTCGACCGGGATCAGGAGGTTGTCGGCTGGTCGCGGCAGATCACAGCCGGCAGGTTCCTGGCAGCGGCCACGCTCCCAGGCGATGACGCCGACCAGGTGTGGGCCATCGTGGAACGGCAGGTGGGCGGACAGCCGCGCCGCTACATCGAGAGGTTCGACGCCGATCTCCTGACCGACTGCGCGGTGACCGCCACCAGCGACGCTGGCGACACGGTATGGCTGGGTCTGGACCACCTGGAAGGCCTGACGGTGAAGGTGAAGGCTGACGGCGTGGAGCTGACCGACCAGGTAGTGAGCGGTGGGCAGATCACCATCGAGCGGCCGGCGCGCGCCATCGAGATCGGCCTGGACTTCACTCCGCGCGTGAAGATGCTGCGGCCAGAGGCCATAGGGGCTACCGGCAGCATCCAGTCAAGCAACGTGCGGATCTCGGAGATCACCCTTCGCTTCCTCGAATCAGCGGGCGCCAAGGTCAATGGCCAGACCATCTTCGCGCGCCAGACCGGGCTGGGCGTGCTGGACAGGCCGCCGCCACTACTGACCGGCGACGAGCGCATCGAGCAACTGGGCTGGAGGCTGGGCGACTTCAATGTGGAGATCGTCCAGCCGCACCCATACCCGTTCCACCTACAGGCAGTCATCACGACCATGACGGTGAACCAATGATCCGAGAAGCAACGCACGCCGACATCCCACGGCTGCTGATCCTGGGCGAGCAGATGCACGCCGAATCCCGCTACTGCGGCCTGCCGTACAGCGCGGAGAAGATGGCCGGCCTGTTCGCCAGCCTGATCGACGGCGCCGATGGCTGCCTGCTGGTGGCCGAGAAGGCGGAGCAGGCGGTGGGCGTGTTCGCCGGCTGGTGCGCGCCGCACTACTTCACGGACGCGCGCGTGGCCAGCGACTTCGGCCTGTTCGTGGAGCCGGCGCACCGCGGCGGCGCGCTGGCGGCGCTGCTGCTGCGCAGGTTCGTGAACTGGGCCGGCGACCGTGGCGCGGTGCTGATCGACGCGGGCATCACCACCGGCGTCCATCTGGAGGCCACCACGCGCATGTACTGCAGCCTCGGCTTCGTGCCGGTGGGCACCGTGTTCGAATTCAAGGGAGGTTGATCATGTGCACTGGCGTCGAGATCGTCATGCTGGGCGGCGCGCTACTGGGGGCTGGCGCGGCCGTCCACCAGGGGCAGACCCAGAAGAACTACAACAACTACCTGGCCGCGCAGTCAGAGGCCGACGCGCGCGCCGAGCAGGGCGCGGCCCGCGTGGAGGCCGAGCGCATCCGCAAGGCCGGAAAGCAACAGAAGTCGGAGGCCATCGCCGCGTTGGCGGCGTCGGGCGTCGATGTGGCCAGCGGCACCGCGCTGAAGATCGACCAAGAGATCGGCCGGGCATCCAGCGAGGATGCTTTCCTGACGCTGGCCGGTGGCCGTGACCGCGCAGCCCGGCTCAACGCCGAGGCACAGGGCTCGCGGATGGCCGGCAGCCGAGCACAGACCGCCGGCTATCTCAGCGCCGCAAACACGCTGCTGGTCGCTGGTACCAACTCCGGCAAGGGCTGGAAGAAGGCGGGAGGTCGCTGATGGCGAAGATTCCGATGGGCAACTTCGGGCAGGGAGCCACTACGGCCCCTGTGGCGCATACGCGAGTGAGCGGACAGGGACTGGATGCCGTGTCCCGAGCGGTCGGCGACCTGGCCAATACCGGCATGCAGCTCGCCAGCCGCTACCAGCACCAGCAGGACGAGGAAGCCGAGGGCTTGGCGCGCGCGAAGGCGGCCAACGCCCAGTTGGACTATGAGCTGCAGGTGGACAACGCCACGCGCACGATGGAGGACGACGTAGCCACCGGCGCCGTCCCCTATGGGGAGGCCATGGGGCGTTACCGAGACGCCGTCGGCAAGATCGAAGTGCCCGTGATTGAAGGGCTGGCCGAGCCCCTGCAGCTGGCATATACCCGCGGGATCGAGCGGACGCAGGCCGGCGGGGCGCAGTCGATGGAGCGAGTGGTGCGCACCGCTCGCCGTGCAGACTTCAAAGGGCAGTTCGACGCTGCCCTGGACAAGCTGGGCAAGATCTCCGGCATGCCCGGCGCCGACATTTCCGCAGTGATTGATCGAGCCCGAGCGTTCGCGCCGCTCGCGCAGCAGGCAGGGCTGGATCAGGCCGTGGTCAGCAAGCGCCTGCAGGACTTCTCCGACGCGGCGTGGACGACGCAGGCCACCCAGCGCGCAATCTTCGGGCGGGAGGACGCCGGGCAGTTGAAGCAGCTGGAGCTGGATCTGTCCGCCGCCGATGGCTACTACGCCGACAAGCTGGACCCGGAGAAGCGTAACGCGCTGCTCTCGCAGGTCATGACCCGACAGCAGACTTTGGCCGACCGAGCAGAGCGCGCAGCGGATCGCGCCGACGCCAAGGGCCAGCGGGTTCTGGATCAGATCGACCGCCAGATCGCCAGTGGCGTCCCGGGAACGCCGGAAATGTGGACCAGTTGGGCGGGCGTGTTCACCGATGCCTCGCCGGAGTTGAAGGCGCAGTTCAACGAGCGCGTGCAGTCCGAGCGGGAGGTACAGGAGGTGCTGCGCATGCCTGCCGACAAGCAGGCCGCCTACCTGCAGGCAGCTGACGCCGAGCTGATGGCCAAGGGCGGAACAGTCACCCGCAAGCAGAACCTGGACCGGACCCGTACCGCCATCGAGGCGGCGCAGAAGCAGATGCAGGAAACGCCGCTGCTGTTCAATGCAAGCCGCGAGGGCGGAGAGGTCGAGCCGTTGAAGCTGGAGACGCTGGCCAGTCCCGCGGATGCCTGGGAGCTTGGCGCGCAGCTGCAGGAGCGCGCCGCGACCATCGACGCTATGCGCAAGCGGTACGGTCAGAGCGTGCAGATGGCTGTGCTGCTGCCACAGGAGGTGAAGGTGCTGGGCGACACCATGAAGCAGTCCACGTCCAAGCAGCAGGCCGAGATGTTGGGGCAGCTTCGCACTGCCGTGCAGGACGACACGGTGTTCAATGCGGTGATGCAGCAGCTGGCGCCTGAGCAGCCGGTTACTGCCTATGCAGGCATGCTGGCCACGAAGGAGCGGGCATCCGTGACGCTGCAGAAGCACACCTTCTCGGCCAATCTCACAGCTGGAGCGCGGGACGTGGCGGCCACCATGTTGGAGGGAAACCGGCTTCTCCAAGGCAAGGGCGACAACAAGTTCCCGCTGCCCCCGGAGCGAGATTTCCGTGAGGCGTTCACCAGTGCTACGGGCGCCCTGTTCGCTGGTCGGGCTGGTGCCGCCGATGTAGCAATGCAGGCAGTTCGCGCCTACTACACGGGGCAGTCTGCGGCCGAGGGCGACCATTCCGGGGAGGTTGACCCCAAGCGCCTACAGCAGGCGATAACGGCATCCCTGGGCGAGGTGGCGGACGTGAACGGAAACGGCGAGGTACTGGCACCCTGGGGGATGAGTGCCGACACCTTCGAAGACGAGGCCGAGGCGGCGTTCCTGCAGGCTGCGCGCTCTGCCCAGCTACCCGATTCTGTCACCGACAACTTCGGCGCTTACGGCCTGCGCCAGATCAGCGAGCGCAACTTCTATGTCACGCGCGGGCGCGAGTTCCTGAGCGACAAAGAAGGCAAGCCGCTGATCATCACCATCACCGGGAGCGGCCCATGAGCGTCTTCGATCTGGATCAGCAGGGGCGCAAGGCGCTGGACGAGCAGGCGGTAACGAACCCGCTGGACCTCTCGGCGGTGAAGCCGGGATTCTTCGAAGGCCTCGGCGCGGCTGTCGGCCGAGGGGTGCTTCGGGGTGGTGCGCGGGCAGGCACCGCGCTTTCGGTGGCCGGCGCTGCGGCGCCCATTGCCACGGACAGCTACCTGTCCTCCTTCGCCACGGATGACGTGGCCGACTTTCTGGAGAAGCAGGGCATCGCCAGCCCGCGGCGCGGCGCCACGACGGCGATGCAGGACCGCTACTTCCAGAGCGTGGTGGAGGACACTGGCCAGGCGGCCGTGGACTACTGGGCGCCCAGCGCCACCGAGACCGGCACGGCCGGCCGGGTGTTGGGTGGGCTGGCCGAAATCGTGCTGCCGCTGGCGGCCGGCGGCGGTAACCCATCGCTGCTGGCGGCAACCGAGGGCCTGGAGCGCCCGGCGGCGCTGGTGAAGGAGGGCGTGGCGCCCAGCACCGCGGCGGCAGTGGGCACCATCGGCGCGGTGTCCACGCTGGCCGGATTCAAGCTGCCGGCGGCGTTCGGCACCACGCTGGCGCAGCGGCTGGCCACCGGCGCTGGCGCGAACCTTGCCCTTGGCGCCGCGTCCTCTGGCGCTCAGTACGCGGCGCTGAAGGCGGCTGGCAACGACAAGCAGGCCGAGGCGTTCAATCCGGCGGACGTGGAGGCGCGCAGCATCGACCTGCTCACCGGCCTGGTGTTCGGCGGCCTGGCTCACGTCTCCGCCCCGAAGGCACCGCTTCCGCAGCGCGACGCGGTGCTGACCGGCCGGAACGCGGAGAGCTTCCAGCGCAAGGCCATGCCGGCGGCGCCGGTGAACGATGCCGCGGCGGTGCGCGGCCAGCAGGCGCTGGAGCAGGCCTTCGACCAGATGGCACGCGGCGAGTCGGTGAACGTGGTCGACACCATCAGCCCGGCCGACTTCCTGCTGCCGGTGGAGTCGAGGCCGCCGGCGGTGGCGCCGAACTACGCGGCCTACCGCCACGCGCTGGAGTCGGGTGGCAGGGCGGATGCAGCCAATCCGGCATCCTCGGCCTTCGGAATCGACCAGTTCACGGCCGGCACGTGGCGCCGGATCGTCGCCAGCGAGAAGCCGGCCTGGGCGCAGGGCATGTCCGACGCGGAGCTGCTGGCCGCCCGCGGCGACCCGGCGAAGTCGGCGGAGATGGTCGCGGCGCTGGATGCGCAGAACACCGCGATGCTGGAGCAGGCAGGGCTGCCGGTGAACCATCACACCCTGTACGCCGCGCACCACTTCGGGCCGGCATCCGCGCGCCGATTTGCCCGCGCAGCCGACGACGCGCCGATGGAGCGGCTGATCACCGCCGAGCAGCTGGCGGCCAATCCGTACCTGAAGGGCAAGACGAAGGGCGAGGCCATCGCTAACTGGGACGATCGGGCGCGCCGCGTCGGCGTGGAGGTGGCCGAGCAGGCCCGGCCGCCGAAGCCGCTACCCGAGCCGGAACCGTTCGAGGTGTTCGCCGAGCGCACCGGCCGCACCGCGGAGGTCGACACCGCCGGCCAGCCGACCTATGCGCCCGGCACCGCCTACGACTTCGACCAGACCCTGGCGTTCTACGACCGCGTGGTGGCGCCGCTGGGCAAGGGCGACAAGGCGCCCATGCCGGACGTGCTGTTCCGTGTGGGCCGCATGGATGACTACACCGCCGCCGGCCTGGCGCAGTACCTGCCGGACTTCCACGACGGCCTGCGGGATGTGCGGGTGTCCGCGCGCGCCCTGAAACACATCCACGATAGCCGGCCGGACATAGCCAGGCCGATGATCGAGCGGCTGCAGGACGGCACGCTACGCGCCGACGAAGTGTTGCCCAACCCGACCAACCCGAAGCGGGCATGGCTGGTGTTGGGTGATGCCCCCAGCGGCTCCACGCGCGGCAAGGACGGCGTGTCCGTGGTGGAGATCGCGGCGAACGGGAAGGGTGTGGATGTGGTCACGTCGATGACGGTGCGCGAGAGCGCGGTGACCAAGGCGCGGGCGAAAGCGCAGGAGATTGAAGCAACCCGGCCGGAGGGGCGGCAGAACCCTCATCCTCATCACCGGCCGGAGCCGGCTCACGCAGCAGCCGAATTTCTGCAGGTCGGCCGGGATGCTTCGGGCGGAAGCGTACCACGCCCCGCCGCTTCAAGCAGGCCGGGGGCTGAAGGCGGCAATTCCGCGGATGCCAGCCCGATCGACTCCGCCCGCCAGATCGCTGCCGACGTGCCCGACGCCCGGGTGACCACCGGCGCCGACGCGGACGGTGCGCCGGTGTTTCGCAGTGCCGCCGATGAACTGGCGGCCATTGAGGCAGAACTGAATGAGGCATCAACGGATGCCAAGGCCTATGACGCAGCGGTCAGCTGCTTTTTGAGGAAGGGATGATGCAGCCAGCATGCATTGAGGAAGTTGCAGCTGCCATCGGCCGGGTGCCGAGCGAGCGGCAGGTGGCCAAGATCGACGCCGATATCCGCCGGCACATGCGGCAGCTGGCCAGGACGGATCCCGAATGGCGCGGCCTGTCGCTGGATCAGCGACTGCGGCGGGCAGCGGATGCGGCGAAGTTCGAGGCCCTGGCCGACGCCAAGAAGGCGGCAGAACGTAAGGCCTCGCGGCTGGTTGCCCAGGTTCGGGAAACCGAAAGGATGAAGGCCAGGGCAAAGCAACTGGCCGCCCAGGGCAACAAGAATCCCCATCACGCCGCACTGTTCGAGCGCATGCGGCAGTCGGACGATTACGTCAGTGGCGTGCGCAACGAGTACATGAGCGAGCTGGCAGACGCCATTCATGCGGTTGAGCCGCGCTTCTTCGGGCTGATGGATGACCCCACGAACGTCCGCGCCTTTGCGCGCGCGGTTGTGGATGCGGACACCAGCAACCCGATCATGGCCAAGGCCGCGCAGACCTACGTGGCAGCCCTAGAGGATATGCGCCTGCGCTCCAATGCCGCTGGCACCGACATCGGACAGCTGGATTATGGGTATCTGCCGCAGGCGCATGACGTGGGCCGAGTGGCCCGGGCCGGCAAGGCCGCTTGGATGGACTTCGTGTTTCCGCGCCTGAAGCGTGACCGGTATGTCACAGAGGATGGCAGTGCCATGGGCGACGCCGAGGTGTTGCGGCTGCTGGACGGAGCCTATGACACGATCAGCACGGAAGGACGCAACAAGCGGGAACCGGGCACGGCCGGGCAGGGCTCGCGTGCAAGCAGGTTCGATGACGCGCACCGCGTCCTTCACTTCAAGGACGCCGACAGCCACATGGACTACATCGACCAGTTCGGCCGAGGCTCGCTGCTGGAGTCGATCAGCGGCCACGTCGGCGGGATGGCCAAGAACATCGGCCTCATGGAAGAGTTCGGCGCCAACCCGAACAGCACCTATCGGCTCCTGAAGGACACCGCCGAGAAGCTGGACAACACCACTGGTGCCCGTGCGGCCTGGCACGAGTTGGCCACTCTGGATATGACTTGGGACACCCTGACGGGCGTGACGGCCCAACCCGTGAGCCCCGGAATGGCTCAGGCATTTCAAGGGGTTCGAAACTTCACGACGGCAGTGAAGCTGCAGGGGGTGATGCTGTCCTCGATCACGGACGCGCCACTGCAGGTGCTGGTGGCCAGGTCCTCGGGCATCCCGATGGGGGAGGCGATGAAGTCGCTGGTCCGTGGGTTCGGCAAGCATGCAAAGGCCTCTGCAGAGGATCTGGCCCTGGGCATGGACGAGATAGCCGGCGAGATGGCGCGCTGGCACCAGAGCAATCTCGCGCAGGGCTGGACCAGCAAGCTGGCCAACACCACGATGAAGCTCACCCTGGTGGAAGCATGGACGAATGGCCTGCGTCGGGGCTTTGCCCTCACGCTTTCCCGGGCGCTGGACAGGCACCGCGAAACCGCCTGGGGGGCGCTCGATGAGATGAGCCGCCGGCGGATGGAGTCGGCCGGCGTCACCGAGGCCGATTGGCGCATCTGGCAGAAGGCGCCTTCACAGGATGGCATGCTCACCAAAAATGGCCTGCGCGCGATCCCTGGCCTGTCCTCGGCAGAATTGAACCGCGCCACGGCGCGCCTGCTTGGCTACATCGACAGTGAGGCCAGAACGGCCGTGCTGGCGCCGGACCTAACTACTAGGGCAACCATTCAGCAGGGCACCAAAGCGGGCACTTTCGGGGGCGAGATGTTGCGCTCGCTGATGCTCTTCAAGTCCTTCCCTGCGGCCATCGTGGACAAGCACTTGCGCAGGCTGCGCACGATTCCAACCACGCAAGGGAAGGTCGCCTACAGCGTAGCCATGATGGCCAGCCTGCAGTTGTTCGGCGCAGTGTCCATGCAGATGAAGGATCTCGTGAACGGGAAAGACCCGCGCGACATGACCACTCCAAAATTCTGGCTCGCAGCAGCAGCTCAGGGCGGAGGCATGGGCATCTTTGGCGACATCCTGTACACCGGCATGGGCGGCGACACGAGGGGCGGGCAGGCCAACTGGACGAGCATGTTGGGGCCGGTGTTCGGCAACGTGATGGATGCATTCAACATTGCGCGCAAGGGCGCTGGGTGGGTTCTTGCGGATGAGGGTAAGGCCGACGACGCCCGCAAGAACTTTGGAGCAGAGGTGCTGCGGTTCGCCAAGGGCAACATGCCGTTCGTGAATCTGTGGTATCTACGCGGCGCTGTCGACCACATGCTGATGCATGACCTGCAGGAGCAGCTTTCCCCGGGATATCTGCGCAGAATGCGGCGACGGGCGCAGAAGGAGTGGGGGCAGTCCTACTGGTGGGAGCCGGGAGAGGCGCTGCCCAACCGGGCTCCGAACATCGAAGCTGCAGCGGGAGAATGACATGCGTGAAGATCAATACCGCCGGCTGCAGGACCTGGAGGAAAAACTTACCGACGAGGTGCTACGGGAGGCAGACCCAGACACCTGGACAGCGCCAGGCGTCCAAGCCAAGGATCTGACCCAGCAGGACCGCGGCGACCGCTACTGGTGCAAGAAGAACGCGGTGGCCACGATAAGCCTAGCCATCCGCATCGGCTCGCTGATCGGCATGGTCCAGCGCAACGGGCCGACCGGCGGCGCTGATCCGGAAGAAGAAGGCGAGAACCCGATGGAAGCCGAGATCCGCGAGGCCGAGGCCGAGGCGAAGAAGCTGTTGGCGAAGATGCAGAAGGCCGGCCGGGTGCGCAGTGGAACGTGAAGTCGACTTCCTCACGTTCTTCCTGATCTGGGCGCGGCGCCAACGGTGGGCGGTGCCCGTGCTGCACGTTCGCATCTGCGTGTGGCTGGACAACTGCCGAGCGCCCAACCGGCTCCTGATGGTGTTTCGCGGCGCAGCCAAGTCCACCATCTACGCCGTATGGAAGGCCTACGGCCTCTACCGGAACCGGGCGTCGCGCTCGTTGATCTGGGCGGCGGACGACCCTTTGGCCACGAAGCTGACCCGTGACACGCTGAACGTTCTGCGGCATCACCCGCTCTGCGCCGGCATGCTGCCGCGCAAGCCAGGCGCGCAGCAGTTCTGGGTGAACGGTGCCACCGACGCGCGCAACCCCTCCATGCAGGCGGTGGGTGTCAACTCCAACGCCACCGGCAGCCGCGCTGACGCCATCGACTTCGATGACGTGGAGGTGCCGAAGAACATCAAGACGGTGGAGGCGCGGCAGAACCTGCGTCTGAAGATCGATGACTCCGCGCACATCGCCGTGCCGGGCGCCCAGTCCACCTACATCGGCACGCCGCACACCCACGACTCGATCTACACCGAGTTGGAGGAAGGTGGCGCCGCGGTGCTGAAGATTCCGCTCTTTGCCCACCAGCAGCGGTTCACCGACACCGGCGAGCGCACGCGCTACCCGCTGCGTATCCCATTGGCCGAGGATGGCCTGTACGTATTCCTTGGCATCGGCAAGCAGGCGCGCCTGCTGGTGGAAGGTCGGGACTATCGGGTCGAAGCCGGTGAAGTGGTGTTCGAACGGCCGCCGGCGGCGCTGATGGACTTCTACAGTGGAAACGCCTGGCCGGAGCGGTTCACGCGCGAAGACGTGGAGAACCGCCGGAAGCGGACCAGGACCATCAACGGCTGGGATTCGCAGTACCAGCTGGAGGCAAAGCCCATCGAGGAGGTGCGCTTGGACCCCGTGAACATGACCCCCTACGAAATGGAGCCAGTGATCCGGCGCGCGAACGGCGCTACCGCCATGTTCCTGGGCAGCGTCCAGATCGCCAGTGCCGCGGTGCGCTGGGACCCGGCCAGCGGCAAGCTGCGCTCGGACGTGTCCGCCGTGGCGGTGATCCTGCAGGACCTGTTCGGCCGGCGATATTGGCACCGCGCCGAGCAGTTGGTAGGGCAGCTGGCCGAGTTCGACGCCAGTGGCAAGCGGATCATCGGCGGGCAGGTCTGGCAGCTGTGCGACCTGGTGGAGCGTTTCAACCTTCCGCGCGTGGTGGTGGAGACCAACGGAATCGGAACCTTCGCGCCGGCGGTGCTGAAGGCCGCGCTGAAGCAGCGGCGCCTGCTGTGTGGGGTCTCCGAGCAACAAGCCGTGGCCAACAAGAACACCCGCATTCTCGAAGCGTTCGAGCCGTTGCTGACCACCCGCGGCCAACTCTGGGCGCACATGAGCGTTCTGCAGGGGCCGGTCTGGGACCAGATGAAGGACTGGAACCCAGCGGTGAAGGAGCAGCCGGACGATTTCATCGACGCCGGCGCGGGCGCGCTGACGGACACGCCGGAGCGCGTGGGGCAGATAGTCGGGAATCCGAACATCACCGCGCGGGACGATTGGCGCCACAGCGCAGGGGAGCATGAGGTCGTGTTCGAGCGCTGAACGTCCACCCGTTCGGAGCCTCGATGAAAGAGCAGATCACCCAAGACCTTGCCGTGGCCGCGGCGAAGATTGCCCCGGCCGCCGGCGTCACGGTCGGCACGTACAACCCCGGGTACACGCTCAGCGACGTGGCCGTGGCCTGCACCATCATCTTCACCCTGGTGCAGACGTTCGCTGTGGTGGTGAAGAACTGGGGCGATTGGAGTGCATGGTGGGTTGCCCGCTGGGCGACCATTCGCCGGGCGATTGCCAAGGTGGCTCGCCGTGGCTGACCAGGCGCCGAGCGGCAAGGGCCGCAAGTTTGGGTTTGCCGCTGCGCCGGCCGCGCTGATTCTTGCGTTGGTCGCCGCGCTCGGCCAGGACAACTCCGCGCACGAGGGGCGGAAGTACGTCCCCTACCGGGACTCGGGCGGCATCTGGACCGTGTGCGCCGGCATCACCGGGCCGGCCGTTGTGCCTGGCCGGCGGTACACCCACGCCGAGTGCGGGAAGCTCGAGCAGGACTATGTGCAGGCCATGCTGCACAACATGGGCCGCTGCGTCCGCGGAGAGTTCGAATTTCACGAGGTGAAGGCCTGGGGCCACTTCGCCTACAACGTCGGCACCAGCGGTTTCTGTTCGAGCACCGCGGCCAAACGCCTGAACGCCGGCGAGCGCGCCGCCGCCTGCGATGAAATCTGGAAGTGGCGCTTCGTCACCATCGACGGCGCCAAGCGCGACTGCTCGCTGCCGCAGTGGCGTTCGAAGTGCGGCGGCATCATCGACCGCCGGCAGTGGGAAATGGCCACCTGCAGAGGATCCCAGTGATGACCCCGCGACAGGCAATCACCATGGCAATGGTGGTGGTGCTGCTATCGATCGGCGGCTGCTACTACCTGAAGGGGCGAACGGACGCCAGCACCTCAGCCGAGAACAAGGCACTGCAAGCCCAGGCCCGAGCCACCAGCACCAGCGTCCAGATCAGCCGCGACACCGCCGCCGCCGTCGACCTGGAAGCCCACGAAACCCGCGAGCGCACCGCCAAGGCGGTGGAGGCCATCCATGCGACTTCTTCCGACCCTGATCCTGCCGCTGCTGCTGACATCCTGCGCATTGCTCGGGAGGCGCACGACCGAGCCATACGTGCCGCCTGCAGGGTGCAGCGAACGAGCGATTGCACAGCGACCACCCGCACCGCCGATCGACCGTGACTGGGTGAAGTGGGCCGCGGCCTACGTGGGTGCCGTTGGGGCGTTCGAGGACAGCGAGAACAAGCGCGCCTACACGGCCGACTGCCTGGACGAACACCGGGGCAAATAGTCGGGAACCGGAACCCCCCGCACGCTGAGAATTTTGGGCAGTCCTCCATGGCGCTGCCTCATGACCGTTCCCGCATACTCCGGCCCGAACACCTCCATCGCCAATGGCGTGACGACGGTGTTCCCGTACAGCTTCAAGATCCTGCATCCCTCGCACCTGCTGGTGACCGTCGATGGCTTGGTTCGGCAGCTGGGCGTGCATTACACCGTCGAGGGCTCGGGCAACCCCGGCGGCGGGAACGTCGTGTTCATCGATGCCCCGGCCTTGAACGCCAAGGTGGACCGCCGGCTACGCATGCCGTTCGTGCGCATGACCGACTATCAGAATCTGGGCGACCTGCTGGCCAATACGCTCAATGATGACCAGGACTCGCCGGTACTTATGATCCAGCAGCTGGCTGCGGGTGCCATGCTCGAAGCTCTGGACCCGGACTCTGGCGAATTCGTATGGGACGCCAAGGGGCAGAGGATCATCCGGGTCGGCGACGCCGTGGCTGATGCTGATGCGATGAACAAGCGCAGCACGCTCACCCTGGTTGAAGAGATCCAATCAGGTGGTGGTGGGGTGGGAATCAAGCCGGTGACCTACCTGTTCCAGGACGACGACGGAGAGGGGCTGGCCGATGGCGTGGCCACGGACTTCCCGATTCCCCAGGCCACCGTCGATGACCCGGGGATGTACGACGTTTACTTCGAGCGGACGCTGGGTGCGCTCGACTTCGTTGGCATGCGCCCGGGGCTGGACTACCGAGTGAACATCGGTCTGGACCCGGCTGACTCGGTGATGAGCTTTGCAGTGGCTCCTGCCGCCGGCCTGCGAGGCTTTGCGGTGCTGCGAGGCTACGCCCGGCCTTGGACCGGCGGCACCCCCCTGACCACAGCCGCGATGCAGCGCGTGGTGCTGGATGATGAAACCCTGCTGATCGACGGGACGTTCGAGAATGCCCTGATCGTCTGCACCTCGAACCAGCCGGTCACGCTTACCATCCGGGCCAACACCGGCAGCGCGGACGCAGACTGGCGCAAAGGCGACCGCGCGCCGTTCTTCATGGTCCAGCAGCTCGGCCTTGGAAAGGTCGCCATCGTTGCGGAAGCCGGGGCTACCGTTGCGCCCCCCACGGGCTTCCTGCTGGAGAGCCGCGCACAGGGGGCAACCTTCACCGCGATTGCATCCAAGGACGACACTTGGACGGCGGCCGGCGACCTGCTGCGGGTCACCACTGAGCCGGCAAAGCAGCTGTTCCGGCTGGTCGACCGTTCGGTGCTGATGGGCACCAACATCGCCGTCGGCACCACGAAAGACAGCTTCATCATGCCGTACGACTTCATGCTGGATGAGGTCAGCTCCAACGGACTGTACGCGGGCCTGACCGTGGCACAGGCGGCCGGCGTTCTGCTTACCGTCGATGTGAATGTGGACGGGGTGAGCATCTTCGCCACCCGGCTCACCTTCGACAATGCGGAGAAGACCACCATCACCGCGGCCACCCCAGCGGTCTACAGCGCGGCATTTGTCACGGCCAACCGCATCATCCCCGCCGGCGCCGAGGTGACCATCGATGTGGACCAGATCGGCACCGCGCTGGCCAAGGGCCTGGCGGTCTACCTGCGCGGCATGAGGGCGAACTGATGAGTTCCATCCTGTCGCTGAGGCCTGACCTCGATCAGAACGTCGATGCGCTACCACTGTTCATTGCGGGGGCGTTGCCCAGCACCCGGCCGGCGATTGCGTATGAAGGCCGTCTGTCGATTCGAAACCCCGCTGGCCCTTGCACGGTCGAGCAGGTTGGCGGTGACAGCCTCCCCCCCGGTTCATCGTTGTCCGTCGACAACGCCACAAAGCAGGTGGTGCTGGCGTGGCCGGCCTACAGCGAGTACGTCACCCCACTGGAGAACCCGGGCTTTGAAACCGGCGACACCAGCGGCTGGAGCTTCACCCCGCGAGGGGGTGGCGGGGTTCCTGTTGTCGATAGCGCATACCGGTACGAGGGCGCGCACTCGCTGCGGTGGCCGGGTGGGCGCGGGATGGGCAGCGAGGGCGGCATCGAGGTCGAGGCCTGGAACAACACAATCGCTCCCTGCCTGCCCGGCCGGCGCGTCACCATCCACACCCGGTGCATGTACAACCCAGCCGGGCACCACTTTGGCAGCCGCTACCAGGGGCTGATCCGCTTCCTGGACAGCATGGGCAACCCCATCGGCTCCCCGGCGCGGGGGAAGCAGTTCAAAGGGCGCGGCAACAACGGGCGCTGGAACGATGCCTCGGCCACCGCAGTCGGGCCGGCCGGAACCGCCGGCGTCCAGCTGGGCGCGTGGCTCACAGGGTCCGAGGCCGCCACATGGCTCGACGCGGCGAGCTGGGATGTGCCTTCCGCCTTCGGTATCAATGCGCCCGCCACTATCCAGCTCGTGCTTCGGGTCCGCGACAGCGCTGGACGTACGGCACTGTGGTCGGGTTCGGTGACCGTCAGCGCTGCGGATCCGATCGCAGTATCGATTTTGGCGAAGCTGACCTGCTTCTGGCCGTTCGAGTCCACGTCAGGGGCGACGATGTCCACAACCCAGGCGGATGTGCTTGGAACTGGCCCGGAAAACGCCGTACTTCGATACGGGAGCGCCCCTGCAGTGGGGGCTGGCCGCACAGGCAGCCGCTCCGCACCTATGATGGCCAACTGTGGGTACGCCACTACCAGTGAAACGAGCAAGCTGGCGGCCGGTGCAGGCGACTATTGCATGTTTGGCTGGGTTCGCGTTGCCGCAAACCCGACCAACGACACCGGCATTATGTGCAGGTATGACTCCGCCCTCACGGGCAGTTCTGCCGGCGCAGGGATGAGGTTCAAATCATCTGGCGCTGTTCAGGGGTGGTTCTCAAACGGGACTGCCGATAGAGCTGCAAATGTTGCAGGGCCATTCCCCCTCAACCAATGGGCTTTCGTCCTCAGCCAGCGGCGCAACAATCTTCTGAAAACAAGCGTGAATAACTCTGCATTCAGCAGCGAAATCAGCGTTGTTGGAGATGTTCCGAGAGTTGGAAATCTTCTCTACTTCGGATGCAGCGGCGACTACTTCAAGATCAATGGAAGGGTTCAGGACTTCGGCTGGATCAAAGGGGAGTCCCTGACCGACGAAGAGATCGCATGGCTGTATAACGCGGGAGCTGGTCGGACCATTGAAGAGATTCAAGCCGCTGCTGGATAGGGCCATTGGCGCAGGCTAGGCGTGGGCAGGTTCAGATCCTGAGACGGCAGGGTTCAGGCCAAGGAAGGCCTGCCATTCTTCCATCAGCGTCCGCCGGCGATCGAGCAGCGCGCCGCGGCGGTAGGCCGCCTCGGCCTTGTTCCGAATCGCGTGGGCCAGTGCCATCTCCACAACTTCATTGGGCGTCTCGGTTTCTTCGGCAGCCCAGTCGCGGAAGCTGGACCGGAAGCCGTGGACGGTGAAGGGTAGGCCCAGCCCCTTGGGCGCCGGCTTCTGGACCAGGTACAGCATGGAGTTCTCGGACAGCTTGAACGGCGGCTCCTTCCGGCTGAGGGGTTCGAGGATGGCCATGGCCGCGGCGGTCAGCGGCACCGAGTGCTCCCGACCTCCCTTCATGCGGCCGGCCGGGATGGTCCAGACACGCGCCTCCAGGTCGAACTCGGACCAATCGGCTCCAACCACCTCATCGGTGCGAGCAGCTGTGAGGATGGTGAAACGCAAGGCGCGGCGGGATCGGCCGTCCCGTTCAGCCAGGGTGGCCATGAAGGCGGGCACCTCCGGGTACGGCATGGCCGCGTGATGCCGGCCTTTGGTGACCTTGGAAGGCTTCGGCAGCAGGTTCTGCAGGTGTCCCCGCCACCTGGCCGGATTCTCGCCTTCCCGCATGCCATGGACCTTGGCCCAGTCCAGCACCCGCTCGATCCGGCCGCGGACGCGGGTGGCCGTCACGGTCTTGTTCTCCCATATCGGGCGCAGGCATGCCATCACCATGGGGGTATCCACCTCGGCCACGGGTGTCGCGCGGGCAGGACCGTAGTCCTTCAGGGACTGGGTCCACTGCTCGGCCTGGGCATCGTTCTTCCATCCGGCCCGGTGCGTAGCGATGTAGGCGTCGGCGGCTTCCCCGAAGGTGGCGCCAGCCGATTTGGCAGCCCGCCTGGTGGCGATAGGGTCGCCCCCGGCCACCAGCAGCTTGTGCTGGGCGATGGCTGCCTGCCTGGCTTCGGCAAGCGAGACCACGGCGGCTGAGCCCAACCCCATCTCCCGGCGGCGTCCGGCGCGCTGGTACCGCAGCACCCAGGACTTGGCGCCAGTCGGTCCGATCAGCAGGTACAGGCCGGCGCCGTCGGCGTGATAGCCTTGCTTGGTGAGAGTTTGGACCGCCCGAGCGCTCAGGCGGTGGATAGGTCGAGCCATCGTATCTGCCCCATCATCTGCCCCATGTTTGGGGTGGCGATTGTATGAGAAGGCAGGATAAGGGTGTGGAGTCTCAACCGTTGATACGCAAGGGTTTTGAGAGGCCGAGAGAACGCTGGAGATGGTCAAATCGGCCTCTCACTCCGCCAGTCTAAAAAAGCCCCTTTTCAGGGGCTTTTTTATTGCCCGTGATATTGCCTCGGCGTGCGACGCATGCGCGTATGTTCGAAGCCTGCCGGCTTCGTTGTCATCAGTGCCGCGAGTGGGTTGAGGTGATGTCGTGGTGAATTGCATGCGTTGCTTCGGGCATGTCCTTGAGGGCGTTCTCAGCCGGGAGCCTGCATGCGTGGTGCGCACGGCGAAGCATGAAGCGGCAGGGTGCCGTGGTGGCGAGTGGTGCGTGGTCCTGTTGCCTTGCTTGGTGCGCGCCAGTGTGTGCACGCCTGCCGGGGTGATGCAGGCGGCCTGGGGTGGCGGCGGAGCTGTATGTTGCGCGTGGCGCTGTGATCGCGCGCGTCTGAGGGTTGCTTCGTGCCGGGTGCGTGCGCGGCTACCTTGTGGCGGCGTGAGCGCATGCGAGGGAGGGGGGGGGAGGTGGGGTTGCCTAGATGACGGGCATAAAAAAAGCAGGCTGCGCCTGCTGTTTTTTATTGAAATGGTGCGCCCGGAGAGATTCGAACTCCCGACCGCCTGGTTCGTAGCCAGGTACTCTATCCAACTGAGCTACGGGCGCATATTTCATTAGGTTTTGGAGCATGCAGAATTGAATTCTGCTTTCTGACGTGGTGCGCCCGGAGAGATTCGAACTCCCGACCGCCTGGTTCGTAGCCAGGTACTCTATCCAACTGAGCTACGGGCGCGTCGTCAGGAGCGAGATTATGCGGATATGCCGCGGCTGCGTCAACGCTTTTGTGAAATTTTCTTAATCATCGTGATGAAGCAATGCCGAGGCGACGGACTGCGGAGATTTCATCCAGTGGAAGTGATCTGCACGGACGTTGAGCTGGGCCGAAGACAGTAATTGCAGCGTGCTCGGAGCGGCCGGCATCTTCGCCAACAGGGCGCGCATGGAGCTGGCCGGTGCAAGCCAGTCCGCATCGAACACAACGGCCGCGACCGGCGCCTGGATGCGGCGCAGCCCTGCCTCCAGGTCAGCATCCAGTCCTGCGGCGGCGTAGTGGTTGCTGAGGCCGACGCGCGCCCAATCGCGGATCAGGCCGCGGGCCTCGGTGCCGCCGAAACCCACGCGACGTCCGGGCAGGGTGCCATTGCGATCGGCGAGCCAGGGCAGGAAGCGATAGGCCAAGGGCAGCAGGTAGCCACGGGGCGGGGGAAAGCTGCGCCACCATGGCGTGCCGCTGGCGACCAGGTAGAGCGCATCCAGTTCGTCGGTCCGTTGGCCGGCGTAACAGCTGCCGAGCTGTCCGCCGAGGCTGTGCCCGCCCAGGCGCATCGGCAGGCCCGGCAGCGCAGCGTGCAGCGCGGCTTCGGCGGCAGGCAGGTCGTGCTGCAGCAGCTCGCGGTAGCCCCAGTCCTGGTGGCGGCCCGGACGCAGGCTGCTGCTGCCGTTGCCACGCCACTCATGCAGGAGCACGGCGATGTTGCGTGCCGCCAATGCTTCGGCGAAAGGAAGGTAGTGGCGGGCGGCGACGCCCAGGGCGGGCAGCCACAGCAGGCTGGCAATGGGGCGGTCAGGCAACTGCGCCAGCAGTTCGAAGCGGTGCCCATCGGTCGTGGTGACGTCCAAGCGGGCCTCGCCGATCATGCGGAAGGTGCCGCGCCAAAGTGATCCAGCACCATGGCCTCGCTGCGGCCGGGCAGGTAGCCGCCGCGCAGGCCGCGTGCGACGTAGTCGATCGCCGCTTCGCAGGCGTTGGCCGCGCTCAGGCCGCGGCACAACTGGGCGGCGATGGCCGAGGCAAGCGTGCAGCCGGTGCCATGCGCGTCCACCGGCAGTCGTGCGTGGCTGAACTCCTCGCTGCTGACACCGTCGAAATAGCGGTCGATGACGCGGCTGCCTTCGTGCAGGTGGCCGCCCTTGAGCAGGACGGCGCCGGCCCCGAGTTGGATCAATGCGGCGGCGGCGTCCTCGGCGTCACCGGCATGGGTGATGCGTCGGCCGAGCAGCAACTCGGCCTCGGGTGTGTTGGGGGTGAGCAGCGTAGCCAGCGGTACCAGGCGCTCGCGCATGGCCTGCAAGGCGCTGTCTTCGAGCAGCTTGGCGCCGCTGGTGGCGACCATCACCGGGTCCAGCACCACGTGGGCGGGACGGCGTTGCTCAAGTACATCGGCGACGAGATGGATCACCTCGGCATTGGCCAGCATGCCCAGCTTGACGGCATGGATGTCGAAGTCGTCGAAGCAGGCGTCGATCTGCGCGCGCAGGAAGCCCAGCGGTGGAACATGCACGGCGGTGACGCCGCGGGTGTTCTGCGCGGTCAGCGCGGCGACGGCCGACAGCCCGTGCACGCGATGGGCGGCAAAGGCCTTGAGGTCGGCCTGGATGCCGGCGCCGCCGCCGCTGTCGGAGCCGGCGATGGTCAAGGCGGAAACGGGCGTGGAAGGGGTCATGCGCCGATTGTGCAGTGTTTGCGCGATGCCTGCCTCAGTGATGCCGGAACAGCGCCCATTGGCGATACAGCACGTAGCCCAGGCCGGTCAGGCCGGTCAGCAGGGCCGGGACCAGCAGCGCGTCGTACTGCCAGCGCATGAACAGCCAGGCGCCGGTCACGCCGCCGGCGAGGAAGCCGCTGATGATCAGGCCGCTGAGGGTCAGTCGTCGCAATTGCAGCGGCAGGCCGCGCAGCAGATGCCCGAGGCCGATGCCCAGGTCGGTGAACATGCCGCTGAGGTGGGTGGTGCGCACCACCGCGCCACTGAAGGTGGTGGCCAGCGCGTTCTGCAGGCCGCAGGCCATGGCCGCGGACATCGCGCCCCACACCTGGTGCTGCTTGAACAGGGGGATGGCCAGCAACAGCAGCATCGATTCCAGCGCAAGGGCCACGCCGTAGCGGCGCCCCAGTTGCAGGGTGCTGTCCTGGATGAGCAGCCCGCTGAGCATGGCGCCCAGCGAGAAGGCGATCAGCAGGCCCCAGAGGTGGCCGACGCTGCGCCAGTCGCGCTGGGCCAGTGCCATGCCCAGCTGGCTGGTGCTGCCGGTCAGGTGGCTGACGGCCTGATGCTCGAAGCCGAGAAAGCCGACCACGTTGACCATGCCGGCAACGCACGACAGTGCGACGGCACCAATCCAGACCCAGGTGGGCAGGCGTATTCCCACGTCCCTCGCACTCAGGGCGTCGCGGGCGGGCCGTTGAACTGCACGTCGGAGAAGCTGCCGGCCTGCGGGTCGTAGACCGCGCCCCAGAACTGGCGACCGCCATCGCAGACGCGGATGGCTTCACGGGCGGGGTTGATCTCGCTGTGGTCCGGCAGCGGGAAAGCGTTGACGTAGATCAGGCGCCTGCCTTCGGATTCGAAGCCGACGTACTGGCGGTTGGACTGCGCAGCATCCGGCACCGAGGCGGACAGCTGCGGCAGGTGGCTTTCCAGCGCATCGACATCGCTGCGGCTGGGGGCCCAGTAGCCGGTTACCGCGCCGGCATGGCGGGCCGGGCTGTCGCGCGAGCAGGTGTCCAGCACTTGCGCGGCGACAACCGGACGCGTGACCACCCAGGATTGCCCGGCCTTGATCGCGGTCGGCACGAGGGCGCCGGGCTTGACGTTGGACGGGGTGCAGGCGGCCAGCGCGAGGATCGCGCCGGCCGACAGCAGGACATGCAGGTGTTTCACAGGACCTCCGAGGCGTAATCGGCCAGGCGCGAACGCTCGCCCCGGCGCAACGTGATGTGCGCACTGTGCGGCCAATTCTTGAAACGGTCCACCGCGTAGGTGAGGCCGGAGGTGGTTTCGGTCAGGTACGGCGTGTCGATCTGCTCCACGTTGCCCAGGCAGACGATCTTGGTGCCCGGGCCGGCGCGGGTGATCAGCGTCTTCATCTGCTTGGGGGTGAGGTTCTGCGCCTCGTCCAGGATCAGGTAGCGCGACAGGAAGGTGCGCCCGCGCATGAAGTTCAGCGAGCGGATCTTGATGCGGCTGGCGAGCAGGTCGTTGGTGGCCGCGCGGCCCCAGGCGCCACCCTCCTGGTTGTGGGTGAGTACTTCCAGGTTGTCGGTGAGCGCGCCCATCCACGGCGTCATCTTCTCTTCCTCGGTGCCGGGCAGGAAGCCGATGTCTTCGCCGACGCTGACCGTCGCGCGGGTCATGATGATCTCGCGGTAGCGCTGGGTATCCATGGTCTGGGCCAGGCCGGCAGCCAGCGCCAGCAGGGTCTTGCCGGTGCCGGCGGTGCCGAGCAGGGTGACGAAGTCGATCTCCGGGTCCATCAGTGCGTTGAGCGCGAAGTTCTGCTCGCGGTTGCGCGCGGTGATGCCCCAGACCGAATGCGAGCCATGGCGGAAATCATCCACCAGGCTGAGCACGACGCGGCCATCGCCCTCGACCTTGGCGACCTTCAGTTCCACCTCGTCGTCACCGGGCAGGTAGACGTACTGGTTGGGATGCCAGTCCTCGTCGTCGGTGGCGCGGATCTCGTAGCTGGTGCGGCCCTTGTCGCTCCAGCTGCGCAGGTCGTCGGTGTGCTTCTTCCAGAAGTCTTCCGGCAGCGCGTTGGCGCCGGTATAGAGCAGGCTGAAGTCGTCCAGCGCGCGGTCGTTCTCGTAGTCCTCCGAGTCGATGCCGGCGATGGCCGCCTTGATGCGCAGGTTGATGTCCTTGGAAATGAACACCACCGGTGTTTCCGGGTGCTGTTCCTTCAGCGCCAGGATCGCGCCGAGGATGGCGTTGTCCGGGATAACCTTGCCAAAGCTCTTGCCAGCGTCGAAATGGCTGGTCTGGAAGTACAGGCGGCCGGCACTCTGCGCGCCGCGCAGCTGTAGGCCCTGCGGACGTTGCAGCGGCACGCCCTCGTTGACGCTGTTGATGCCGGCCGCCTCGATCAGCTCGTTGAGGAAGCGGCTCACCTGGCGGGCGTTGCGACTCGCTTCGGTGGTGCCCTTCTTGCCGTTGTCCAGCTCCTCGATCACCTGCATGGGCAGGTAGACATCGTGTTCCTCGAATTTGAACAGCGCGGTCGGATCGTGCATCAGCACGTTGGTATCCAGTACGTAGATGCGCTTGCCTCGGGTCATCGTCGATTCCTGGTGGCGGGACAGGGTCACGCCACCGCGCCTGCGGGGCAGGGCGGTGGCGTGGGTTGGTACGGGAGGTGGGTCACTTGGCTTGGGCGGCCTTCTGGGCGGCCTTCAGGGCGTCCAGCACGGCGTCGGCATGGCCGGCAACCTTGACCTTGCGCCATTCCTGCACGAGCGTGCCGTCGGGCGAGATCAGGAAGGTGCTGCGCTCGATGCCGCGCACCTGCTTGCCGTACATGTTCTTGAGCTTGATCACGTCGAAGGCGGTGCACAGGGCCTCGTCGGCGTCGCTGATCAGCGGGAACTTGAATCCCTGCTTGCCGCAGAAGTTGTCGTGCGACTTGACCGAGTCGCGGGAGACGCCGAACACCTGCGCGCCGGCACGCTTGAACCTGGGCAGCAGGGCGTTGAAGTCCAGTCCCTCGGTGGTGCAGCCCGGGGTGCTGTCCTTCGGGTAGAAGTACAGCACCAGCCAGTGGCCGGCCTGTTCGGCGAGGGTGGTGGTGGCGCCGCCGGACAGGGCCAGCGGGAGGTCGAGGGTCGTGCGGTCCAGGGTGTCGCCGATGTTCATTGGATCCTTTCCGGAGCCTGGGGTAATTCGATTGCAATCACATGAAACGCCGCGCGCCTGTGACGGGCGCGCGAATGTCAGAACTTCATCGGGTCCATGATCGCGTCCAGGTTGAGGTGGTCGCAGAATTCGAGGAAGTCGTCACGCAATGCCGCGATGTGCATGTTGGAAGGCACGCCGATGGTGATCTGCGCGGAGAACATCTCCGCACCGGTCTGCATGGCCTGGTAGCGCGTGCTCTGCAGGTTCTCGATGGTGATGCCCTGGCGGTCGAAGAAGTCGGCCAGCTGGAACAGGATGCCCGGCTTGTCGGCGGCGATCACTTCGACGATGTACGGCAGCAGGTTGGACTGCACCTGCTTGGCGGCGGTGCGGTACCACACCAGCTTCAGGCCTTCCTCGCGCTCCAGGCGCGACAGCATGGCTTCCAGCTTGGCCACGGCATCCCATGAGCCGGTGGCCAGGGTGGTGACCGAGACATCACGGCCGACGGTGGAGAGGCGGGCGTCGACCAGATTGCAGCCGCTGTCGGCGATGCGACGGGTGACGGACAGCAGGGGGGACTCCGGATGCGTCGTGTAGGCGTTGATCAGGAGGTGGTTTTCAGTCGGCAGCGGCCGCGGCGTGGTGTCGGTCAAGGTGGTTCCGGAATGCTGGAGAGTCTGAACGGCGCCGCTGGCGGCCCGTTCACTGGCGTCCAGCATACTTGCCCCTGCTTTCGACCGGCAAGTAACATGCTTTTGGTCACGAACCCGCCGTCTGGCGGGCTTCTTTACCCCCACGAAGAGCGACGATTCCTTGTCCATTACTGGTCTCATCACCGCGCTGGCCACCCCGTTCAGGGAAGACGGCGCATTGGATCCTGACGCCTGGCAGCGGCTGCTTGCATTGCAGCGCCAGGCCGGCGTGCAGGGCGTGGTCGTCGCCGGTTCCACCGGCGAGGCCGCTACGTTGTCCGACGAGGAGTACGACAGCCTGCTGCGCAGCGCGGTGTCGGCCTTCGGCGGCAAAATTCCGGTGATGGCCGGCACCGGCCTGTCCGGTACCGCGAAAACCATCGCGCTGACCCGGCGTGCCGCCGCCAATGGCGCGACCCACGCGCTGGTGGTCACCCCGCCGTACGTGCGGCCGACCCAGGAAGGGCTGCGCCAGCACTACCTGGCGGTGGCCGAGCAGGGCGGGCTGCCGGTGGTGCTGTACAACGTGCCGGGCCGCACCGGCTGCGACCTGCTGCCGGAGACGGTGGCCCAGCTGGCCACGCACCCGAACATCGTCGGCATCAAGGAAGCGGTGGGCGACATGGCGCGCCTGAAGGCGCTGCTGGAGCTGCGCAGCGACACGTTCGCCCTGCTCAGTGGCGATGACGGCACCGCCGCGCGCTCGATCCTGGCCGGTGCCGATGGCCTGGTCTCGGTCGGCTCCAATGTCCTGCCGGGCGCTTACCGGACCCTGTGCGACCTGGCCCGTGCCGGCCGGCACGAGGCGGCCGAGTCCTGGGATGCCCGCCTGCAGCCGTACCACGATTTCTGTGGCGTCGAGTCCAACCCGATCCCGGTCAAGGCGCTGCTGCAGCGCATTGGCATCGGCCACGGGCTGCGCCTGCCGCTGCTCCCGCTTTCCGCGCCGCATCACGCTGCTGCCGACCATCTGGCCGCCGACGTGGGTGCGCTGGAAGAACTATCCAGCCGCTGATCGCAGCGGCCTGAACCTCGGAGATTCACCCATGCGTCAAACCTCTACTGTTCGCGTGCTTTCGCTGGCGTTGCTGGCCGTTGCGACCATTGCCGCCACCGGCTGCCACCGCGGTGCGCGCGGCGATTACGCCCTGGCGCCGGAAGCCCGCCCGCTGGAAGTCCCGCCGGATCTGAACCTGCCCAACACCTCCGGTGCCGCGGCCATCCCGGCGCTGGCCTCGGCCAACAAGCCGGTGGCCGCTTCGCAGGCGAGCGTGGCCTCCTCGCAGAGCGGCTTTACCGCCGCCGGCAGCCGCGACGAGGTGTTCGGCAAGGTGGGTGACGCCCTCGGCGGCATCGAAGGGGTGACCATCGCCAGCCGCGCGCAGCTGCTGGGCTCCTATGATGTCGGCTACGAAGGCAGCAACTTCCTGGTGCGCGTGGTGGCCGTGGATGCCGGTGCCTACGTGTCGGCGGTGGACCCGCGCGGCATGCCGGCGACGGACGCGGCCGCGGTCAAGCTGATCGCCGCGCTCAAGGCCAAGCTGGCCGGCTGAGGCCGGACCGCTGCCAGCAACGAAAACGGGCGCCCAGGGCGCCCGTTTTCATAGGGGGAGCTGCGGCGCGATCAGCGCTCGAGCAGTTTCAACTTGTCCGGCTTGCCGTCCCAGTCGGCGGCGTCGGCCGGCGGGTCCTTGCGCACCGTCAGGACCGGCCACTCCTTGGCGAGCTCGGCGTTGAGGCCGACGAAGACCTCCTGGCCGGCCGGCACGTCGTCTTCCGGGAAGATGGCGTTGACCGGGCATTCCGGCTCGCACAGGGTGCAGTCGATGCATTCATCCGGGTCGATGACCAGGAAGTTCGGGCCTTCATGGAAGCAATCCACCGGGCAGACTTCAACGCAATCGGTGTGTTTGCACTTGATGCAGTTTTCGGTAACGACGAAAGGCATGGCGGGGTCCGGCTTTGAGCCCGGCAATTCTAGTGCAGGATGCCGTGGCAGGGCGGGGGGATGTTCGTTCGCGGCAGGCCGCGGGGCCTGGCAGGGGGCTGGGCCGCAAAACAAAAAACCCCGCAGGGCGGGGCTCTTGATGTATCGCAGACGGAGTTGGCGCTCCCTAGGGGACTCGAACCCCTGTTTTAGCCTTGAGAGGGCCACGTCCTAACCACTAGACGAAGGGAGCGTTTGGTCGCGTCTGGCGAGCGCGCTAGTATATGCACCTGGTTGCCGTTCGGCAATCCCGTAAACCCAATTGGAAGCGCCACCATCAATTCCCCAGTTACAACACCATTCACGCTGCATGTCATCCCGCGCGACCAGCACACCATTTCGCGCAAGGACATCAGCCCCAATGCGCTGCGGGTGCTGTACCGCCTGCGCGAGTCCGGCTTTGGTGCCTACCTGGTAGGTGGCGCCGTGCGCGACCTGCTGGTGGACGGGCGGCCCAAGGACTTCGACGTGGCCACCGACGCCACCCCCGAGCAGGTCAAGCAGTTGTTCCGCAACTGCCGGCTGATCGGGCGGCGGTTCCGCCTGGCCCATGTCGTGTTCGGCCGCGAGATCATCGAAGTGGCCACCTTCCGTGCCAACAGCGATGACGGCAGCGGCGACCGCGAGGTCGAGAACGGCATGCTGGTGCGCGACAACGTGTACGGCAGCATCGAGGACGATGCGGTCCGCCGTGACTTCACCTGCAACGCGCTTTATTACGCCATCGAGGATTTCTCGGTCCGCGACTACGTCGGCGGCTTCGAGGACGTGATGGCCCGGCGCATGCGCCTGATCGGCGACCCCGAGCAGCGCTACCGCGAGGACCCGGTGCGCATGCTGCGCGCGGTGCGGCTGGCCGCCAAGCTGGGCTTCGAGATCGACGGGCCGACCGCCGAGCCGATCCCGCGCCTGGCCACGCTATTGAATGAGGCCGCGCCGGCACGACTGTTCGAGGAAGTGCTCAAGCTGTTCCTGGCTGGCCACGGCGTGGCCAGCTTCGAGGGGCTGGAGCGCTACGGCCTGCTGCAGGTGCTGTTCCCGGAGAGCGCCGCCGCGCTGAAGAGCAACCGTACCGGTGCGTTGCGCCGGATGGTCATCGCCGGCCTGCGCAGCACCGACGAGCGGGTGGCCAACGACGAGCCGGTCTCGCCGGCCTTCCTGTTCGCGCTGCTGCTGTGGCCGGCGTTCTGCCGGACCCTGATCGGCCTGCAGAAGCAGGGCCTGGCCCCGGAAGAGGCGCAGCGTCGCGCCGCCGACCGGGTGACCCTGCACCAGTTGAGCACGATCGCCCTGCCGCGCCGCTTCTCGCTGCCGATGCAGGAGATCTGGCTGCTGCAGTCGCGTTTCGCCTCGCGCCAGCGCAAGCGCGTGTTCCGCACCCTGACCCATCCGCGCTTCCGGGCCGCGTTCGACTTCCTGGTGTTGCGCCAGGTGGCCTCGCCGGAGCATGAGCAGGACATCGCGTTCTGGCAGGAAGCACAGCAGCAGAACGGCCGCGAGCTGGAATCGAGTCTGGAGTCGATCCACGCCGAGGTCGATGCCGAGCAGGACGGCGAGGCGCCGCGTCGCCGCCGCCGTCGCCGCCGGCGCCCCGGCGGCGCGGTATCGGGCGAGTAAGCCACGATGGTGATGGCCTGCATCGGGCTCGGCGCCAATCTCGGCGACGCGCCCGGCACGGTGCGCGCCGCGATCCAGGCGCTGGGCCGGCTGCCGCAGACGCGGCTGCTGGCGGCCTCGCGCCTGTACCGCACCCCGGCCTGGGGCAAGCAGGACCAGCCGGACTTCATCAATGCCGCCGCCGCGGTGGAGACCAGCCTGCCGGCGCCGGAGTTGCTGGCCGAGCTGCTCTCCACCGAACAGGCCTTCGGGCGGGTCCGCAACCCGGGCGAGCAGTGGGGGCCGCGGACGCTGGACCTGGACCTGCTGCTCTATGGCGAGCAGGTCATCGACCTGCCGCAACTCAAAGTGCCCCATCCCTACCTGCACGAGCGTGCCTTCGCCCTGCTGCCGCTGGCCGACGTGGCACCGCTGGCGCTTATCCCGGGCCATGGAACGGTGCGGGACACACTTGCTGTCATCAAAACCTGCGACATCGCGCCGATAGGGGGATAATGCTCGGCTTATCACCAAGCGTTACCCCCATATGAGCACACACGCAGACAGCAAACCCTGGACCGTCCCGGCCCTGGCCGACGCCAAGCGCAACGGCCAGAAGCTGGTGATGTTGACCGCCTACGACGCCGGCTTCGCCCGCGCCTTCGATGCCAACGGCGTGGACCTGATCCTGATCGGTGATTCGCTGGGCATGGTCGTGCAGGGGCACGATTCCACCTTGCCGGTGACCGTGGCCGACATGGTCTACCACACCCGCGCGGTGTCGCGCGTGCTGCAGCGTGCGCTGCTGGTGGCCGACCTGCCGTTCGGTGCGGATGCGACCCCCGAGCGCGCGCTGGAGGCCTCGCTGCAGCTGCTGCAGGCCGGCGCGGAGATGGTCAAGATCGAAGGTGCCGGCTTCAAGCTGGACATCATCCGCCACCTGGTCGAGCGTGAAATCCCGGTGTGCTCGCACCTGGGCCTGACCCCGCAGTCGGTGCTGCGCCTGGGTGGCTACCGCGTGCAGGGCCGAGGTGATGCCGCCCAGCAACTGGTCGATGACGCCAAGGCCGTGGTCGCCGCCGGCGCCAGCCTGCTGGTGCTCGAATGCGTGCCCAGCCCGGTCGCCGCGCGCGTCACCGCCGCGGTCAGCGCGCCGACCATCGGCATTGGTGCCGGCCCGGACTGCGATGGCCAGGTGCTGGTGCTGCACGACTTCCTCGGCCTGGACAGCGGCCATCGCCGGCCCAAGTTCGTCAAGGACTTCCTGGCCGAAGGCGGCTCGGTCGCCGGTGCCGTACAGGCCTACGCCGACGCCGTGCGCGCCGGTACCTTCCCCGACGCGGAGCATGCGTACGCATCATGATCGAGACCGTTACCGACCTTGCCCGGCTGCGTGCCATCGTTGCCGGCTGGAAGCGCGATGGGCTGCGCGTGGGCTTCGTGCCGACCATGGGCAACCTGCATCCCGGCCATTATTCGCTGGTAAAGCTGGCGCGCCAGCACGCTGACCGGATCGTCTCCAGCGTCTTCGTCAACCCGACCCAGTTCGGTCCGAACGAGGATTTCACCCGTTACCCGCGTACCCCGGAGGCCGATACCACCGGCCTTGAGCAGGCCGGTTGTGACGTGTTGTGGCTGCCGACGGTCGAATCGATGTACCCGTTTGGCGTGGGTCTGGCCGCCAATGTCCATGTGCCGGGCGTGAGTGCCCTGCTGGAAGGGGCTTTCCGCCCAGGCCACTTCGACGGGGTCTGCACGGTGGTGAGCCGCCTGTTCAACCAGGTGCAGCCCGACGTGGCCGCGTTTGGCCGCAAGGACTACCAGCAGCTGGCGGTGATCCGTCAGATGGTGACCGACCTGGCATTCCCGATCGAGATCCTCGGCGGCGAGATCGTCCGTGAAGGCGATGGCCTGGCGATGAGTTCGCGCAACCAGTACCTGACCGCGGAGATCCGTCCGCAGGCGACGGTGATCCGGCGCGTGCTGCTGGCCATGCGTGAGGCCTACCTGGCGGGCGCGACGCGCGAGCAGGTCGAGGCCGACGGCGCCGCACAGCTGGAAGCGGCCGGTTTCCAGGTGGACTACGCGGTGGTGCGGCTGCCGGATCTGGGCGAGCCGGGGGACAGTCATGACGGTGCCCGCGTGGCGCTGGTGGCCGCCAAGCTGGGCAGCACCCGCCTGATCGACAACGTCGAGTTCTGAATGGGGCAGCAAGGGGACTTCGCCTGTCCCGCCGATGCCTGTTCCTGACTGCCGATGGCGCCCTCGTGGCGCCATCGGCGTCTTCGGGCCCCGTCCCCGGGAACACGCTTGTTGCAGTGCGGGCAAGCCGCCATGCGGGTGCTAGACTGCGCGCTTTCACACGCAGTTTTCGGCATTGCCATGCAACTTTCCCTGCTCAAGACCAAGATCCACCGCGCCACCGTCACGCACTCGGAGCTGAACTACGAAGGCTCCATCGCCATCGATGACAACCTGCTCCAGGCCACCGGCATCCGCGAGTTCGAACAGGTGCACATCTGGGACGTGACCAACGGTGCGCGCTTCACCACCTACGCCCTGCGTGCCGAAGCCGGCAGCGGCATCATCTCGCTCAACGGCGGCGCCGCGCGCCACGTGCAGGTGGGCGACATCATCATCATCGCCGCCTTCGCCAGCATGAGCGAGGAAGAAGCCAGCCGCTTCAAGCCGAAGCTGGTCTACGTCGACGGCGACAACCGCATTTCCCACACCAACGACAGCATCCCTGCACAGGCCGCATGACCACGTACAACGGATTCGACGTATTGCGCACCCACGCCCAGCGCTTGCAGGGCACGGGTATCCCCACGCTGCTGGCCGCCGAGCCGGACCGGGTGAAACGCCTGGCGCTCAAGGTCGGTCCGTTGTATGTGAACTTCGCACGACAGAAGTACGACGCCGCCGCCCTGCAGGCGTTGCTGGAGCTGGCCGCCGCGCGCGATGTCACCGGCGGCTTCCAGCGCCTGTTCGGCGGTGAGCGGATCAACATCACCGAGGACCGCGCGGTGCTGCACAGCGCCCTGCGCGGCAACGCCAGCCAGGCGCCGGTCGCAGTTGCGGCCAACGCCGAGGCGGTGGCGGTGCAGCAGCGCATGGGTGCGCTGATCCAGCAGCTGGAAGCGAGCAATGTCACCGACATCGTCAGCGTCGGCATTGGCGGTTCGGACCTGGGCCCGCGATTGGTGGCCGATGCGCTGCGTCCGGCAAGCGGCGCGCGCTTCCGCGTGCATTTCGTTTCCAACGTCGATGGCGCGGCGATGCAGCGCACGCTGGCCACGCTGGACCCGGCGACCACCGCCGGCATCCTGATCTCCAAGACCTTCGGTACCCAGGAGACGCTGCTCAACGGCGCGATCCTGCGTGACTGGCTGGGTGGCAGTGCGCGCCTGTACGCGGTCAGCGCCAATCCGGAGCGTGCGGCCAAGGCGTTCGAGATCGCCGCCGAGCGCGTGCTGCCGATGTGGGATTGGGTGGGGGGGCGCTATTCGCTGTGGTCGGCGGTCGGCTTCCCGATCGCGCTGGCCATCGGCTTCGAGCGCTTCGGCCAGTTGCTGGCCGGTGCGGCGGAAATGGATGCCCACGCCGCCAGTGCGCCGCTGGACCGCAACCTGCCGGTGCTGCATGCCTTGACCGACATCTGGAACCGCAACGTGCTCGGCTACGCCACGCACGCGGTGATGACCTACGACCAGCGCCTGGCGCTGCTGCCGGCCTACCTGCAGCAGCTGGTGATGGAAAGCCTGGGCAAGCGGGTCAAGCTCGACGGCAGCCCGGTCGACGTGGACACCGTGCCGGTGTGGTGGGGCGGTGCCGGCACCGACGTGCAGCACAGCTTCTTCCAGGCCCTGCACCAGGGCACCAGCATCGTGCCGGCCGACTTCATCGGTTGCGTGCGCAATGATGATCCGTACACGGTCAACCACCAGGCACTGTTGGCCAACCTGCTGGCGCAGACCGAGGCATTGGCCAACGGCCAGGACAGCGAAGACCCGCACCGGCAGTACCCGGGCGGCCGTCCGAGCACCTTGATCCTGCTGGATTCGCTGACCCCGCAGTCGCTGGGGGCGCTGATCGCGATGTACGAACATGCGGTGTACGTGCAGTCGCTGGTCTGGGGCATCAATGCGTTCGACCAGTTCGGCGTGGAGCTGGGCAAGCAGTTGGCCAAGCAGCTGTTGCCGGCGTTGCAGGGGCAGGCGGTGGAGATCGCCGATCCGGTGACGCGCGAGGCGCTGGCGCTGCTGCGCTGATTGTCGCGCGCAGGTTGATGCAAAAACGCCGTGCAGCGATGCACGGCGTTTTTGTTTGCGCCCCCTCCCTTTCGCGCAGCGAAGGGGAGGGCTGGGGAGAGGGCTTTGGGGGCTCGCCAGCGACGCTTGCTCCGCGGCTGAAGTCGCTGCTGCCGGGCCTATCGGTTCGGGTCGCGTTCCGGGCTTGGGCGCTTGGTCAGTTTGCGCTGCAGCGAGCGGCGGTGCATGCCGAGCAGGCGTGCGGCGGCCGAGACGTTGCCGCCGGTTTCATGCAGGGCCTGCTGGATGTGTTCCCACTGCAGGCGGCTGATCGGGGTCATCGAGTCCGGCGGCTCGACGTCGTCCGGCTCTTCGCCGCCCTCGTCGTCCTCGCCCAGCGCACGCAGGATCATCTGCACGGTCGCCGGTTTGGGCAGGTAGTCATCGGCACCGAGCTTGATCGCTTCCACCGCGGTGGCGATCGAGGCATAGCCGGTCACCAGCAGGATGCGCATGTCCTGGCGCAGTTCGCGCAGCGGCTGGATCAGGTTCAAGCCGGATTCGGTGCCCAGCTTCAGGTCGATCAGGGCGAATGCCGGTGGCGTCTGGGTGGCCAGCTGCAGCGCGCTGACGGTGTCGGTGGCGGTCACGGTCTGGATGTCGCGCCGCGCCAGCGTGCGTTGCAGGGTACGCAGGTACAGCGGGTCATCATCGACCAGCAGGCCGTGGGAAGCGGGAGCAGTCATGCATTTACCTCGGTGGTGTTCAACGGCAGGCGGAAGCCGACGCGTGCTCCCTGGCCTTCGGCCGGACGCATCCACAACTCGCCATGCAGGCGCTCCATGGTGGCATGGGACAGGGCCAATCCCACGCCCATGCCATCGGTTTTTCCGCTGTTGAACAGTGTGCCCGGCAACGCCGCATCGTTGGCATTGAAACCGGGACCGTAATCGCGCACTTCACCGTAGAGCTGGCCGTCACGCACGCGGATGTCCAGGTCCACCTGCGCCCGTCCACTGCGCTCGCCGGCATCGGCGGCATTGTTGAGCAGCACCTGCAGCAGGTGGCCCACGCCCGGGTCCAGCTTCAGCTCGAGCGGGGCATTGGCATTGCGGCGCAGCTGGATGGTCGGGCGCACCAGCCGCCATTGTTCGAGGACATGGCCGATGGAGACGTCGGCGCGGCTGCGCGCGCCTTCGGCCGGGGCGGCCAGCGCCAGGACGCGCTCGCGGCATTGCACCAGCAGGCCGCGCAGGGTCTCCAGGTCCTCGCGCATTTCCAGGTTGTCGTTTCCCTGTTCGGCGATGTCATCGACCAGCAGTGTCATCGTCGCCAGCGGCGTGTTCAATTCATGCGCGACCGAGGCCGCATGCGTGGCCAGCGCGACGATGCCCTCGTTGCGGACGAAGCGCTCGCGCAGCAACGCGAGCTGGTTCTCGCGCTCGCGCAGCGCGGCGGCCAGCCGGGTGGAGAACACCAGCACCACCACGCTGGAGAGCAGGAAGTTGGCCGCCGCCCCCCACAGGTGCAGGTCCATCGAGTTGAAGTAGCCACCCTGCAGCGGCAGGCCGAACACCGCGCTCAGCGCATAGCCGCCGACGCAGGCGGCGGCCACCGCGTGGGTCCAGCGCAGGGGCAGGGCCAGCGCGGCCAGCGCGATCAGGATCAGGAACAGCGAACCGAACGGGTTGGCGATGCCGCCGCTCCAGCCCACCATCCAAGTCAGCACCGTCACGTCGACCAGGATATGGCCGAAGGCGGTGACCGGGGCCGGGTTGGAGTCGTGCACGCGCAGCTGGACGTACAGGTTGAACAGGGCCAGTACGAACACGCCCGCCCACAGCTGCTGTTGCGGCAGTTCCAGGCCCAGCAGCCAGGTGGCGACGAGGATGGTGGCGGCCTGGCCCGCGCAGGCCAGCCAGCGCAGGCTGCACAGGGTGCGGAGGAAGGAGGTGTCCTGGGATTCCATGGGCGCCATCGTATGCTGTCGGGCCGGTTGTCGTGCAATGGAGGGTTCATGCCCGCGAGGCGGCCGGCGCGCTAAAATGCCGCCTATGTACGACGCCGTCACTCGCCCAACCCCGCCCACCGACGCCACCGCGTGGCCCCGCCGCATCACCCAGGCCGTGACCATCGGCGGTGTGAAGGTGGGCGGTGGCAATCCCGTGGTCGTCCAGTCGATGACCAACACCGATACCGCCGACGTGGCGGCCAGCGTCAAGCAGGTCGCCGACCTGTGGCGCGCCGGCTCGGAGATGGTGCGGCTGACCGTCAACAACCCCGAATCGGCCGCCGCCATCCCGCGCATCGTCGAGAAGCTGCGGATGATGGGCATCGAAGTGCCGCTGATCGGCGACTTCCATTACAACGGCCACCAGCTGCTGACCAATGAACCGGCCTGTGCCGAGGCGCTGGCCAAGTACCGCATCAACCCGGGCAACGTCGGCTTCGGCAAGAAGAAGGACACCCAGTTCGCGCAGCTGATCGAGTTCGCGATCAGGTACGACAAGCCGGTGCGCATCGGCGCCAACTGGGGGTCGCTGGACCAGGCACTTGCCGCGAAGCTGATGGACGAGAACAGCCAGCGCGAGCAGCCCTGGGATGCCGGCCGCGTGCTGCGCGAGGCGTTGATCCGCTCGGCGCTGGATTCGGCGCAGACCGCCGTGGAGCTGGGCCTGCCGCGCGATCGCATCGTGCTCTCGGCCAAGGTCAGTGGCGTGCAGGAACTGATCGCGGTCTACCGCGACCTGGCCAATCGCTCCGATTTCGCCCTGCACCTGGGCCTGACCGAGGCGGGCATCGGCAGCAAGGGCATCGTTGCCTCGTCGGCGGCGCTGGCGGTGCTGCTGCAGGAAGGCATCGGCGATACCATCCGCATCTCGCTGACCCCGGAACCGGGCCAGGCGCGCACGCAGGAAGTCATCGTCGCCCAGGAACTACTGCAGACCACCGGCCAACGTGCGTTCACGCCGATGGTCACCGCCTGCCCGGGCTGTGGTCGCACCACCTCCGAGTTCTTCCAGGAGCTGGCCAAGGTGGTGCAGAACCATGTGCGCGAGAAGATGCCGGTGTGGCGGGTCAGCCACCCCGGGGCGGAGAACATGACCCTGGCGGTGATGGGGTGCATCGTCAACGGGCCGGGTGAGTCACGCCACGCCAACATCGGCATCTCGTTGCCGGGTACCGGCGAGACGCCGGCCGCGCCGGTGTTCGTCGATGGCGAGAAGAAGGTGACACTGCGTGGTGAGAACATCGCCCAGGAATTCGTCGCGCTGATCGACGACTACGTCGAGACCCGGTATGCGCGAAGCTTCGGCTGAGTCCCGGAGCGAAGCCGCCGGTGTGCGGCGCTGGCTGGCCCACAATGCGTGGCGGCTGGTGCTGTTGTTCGTCGGCGTGCTGTTGCCGTTGGCGGGGTTCGTCACCCTCGCCGACGACATTCATGAGGCCGAAGCCTTCCATTTCGACGATGCGCTGCTGTTGCACCTGCATGGGCTGGCCACGCCCGGGCTCAACACGTTCTTCGTGGTGCTGTCCAAGCTGGGCTACGAATGGGGCGTCATCCCGCTGGATGTGCTGATCGTGGCGGTGCTGCTGCTGCGCCGGCGCTGGCGCAAGGCAGCATTCGCGGCCACCGCGTTCGTGGGGTCGGCGCTGCTGAACCTGGGCAGCAAGCAGCTGTTCCAGCGCGAACGCCCGAGCCTGTGGGAATCGATCGCCCCGGAGAGCACGTTCAGCTTTCCCAGCGGGCACGCCATGGGCTCGATGACCCTGGCCGTCGCGGCGGTGCTGCTGACCTGGCACACCCGCTGGCGTTGGCCGGTGCTGCTGGCCGCCATCACCTTCGCGGGGCTGGTCAGCCTGTCACGGGTGTACCTAGGCGTGCACTATCCCTCCGATATCCTGGGGGGCTGGTGTGCCGCGCTGGTCTGGGTGATCGGCGTCCACACGGTGATGTTCCGGCGCCGCTGGTCGCTTCCGGCACCATGATTTGCTGTCAGATTGTCAGCGATTTTTACTAAGAAAAATCTTAAATGCGCGGGGGAAAAGGGCTGATGGATCAGCTCCGCGCATCACGCGATAGTAGCTCCAACGGCGTCGTTGCAGTGTTTCAGCGTCGTGACGGCACGGGATGCAGGTCATGCGCCGCGTGATCCGGTCAGCGAAGCGCTGACCCGGTTGCAGAGTGTTCTGACGGGTTCTGGTCGATAATACGCAAGGCCTTGGTCTTGGGTGGCGGTGGGGACCGTCGCCTCGTGTGCCCCCGGCGGGCAATGGCTCTGGCTTCAACTATCACCTCGGTACGAGGACTGCGGTATGACCATCAGCGTTTTTCTCATCGATGACCATGCGCTTGTGCGCACGGGCATCCGGATGATCCTCTCCGGCCAGGCCGACATCGAGGTCGTCGGTGAAGCGGACAGCGGCGAGGCCGCGTTGCCGCAGATCCGTCGGCTGCGCCCCGACGTGGTGCTGTGCGACCTGCACCTTCCCGGGTTGAGCGGGCTGGAGATCACCGAGCGCATCGTCAAGGGCGACCATGGCACGCGGGTGATCATCGTGTCGGTGCTGGAGGATGGGCCGATGCCGAAGCGGTTGCTGGAGGCCGGTGCGTCGGGGTACGTGGGCAAGGCCGGCGATTCGCGCGAGCTGATCCGCGCGGTGCATGACGTTGCCACCGGCAAGCGTTACCTGGCCAACAGCATTGCCCAGAACCTGGCGCTGTCGAACCTGGAGGGTGAGTTGTCGCCATTTGATTCCCTGTCCCCGCGTGAGCTGGAGGTGGCGTTGCTGCTGATCCAGGGTCATCGCCAGGAAGAGATCGCGCGGCGCTTGAGCCTCAGTGCCAAGACGGTCAATACGCACAAGGCGCGGCTGTTCCAGAAGATGGGGGTACAGGACAACATCGCCCTGGCGCGGTTGGCCACGCAGTACGGCGTGGGTGATCCGGCCCGCGCGCTCTGAGCCAATTCAAATCGCATGGAAGGCAGGGTGGTCGCGAGGCCGCCCTTTCTTTTTGCCCGCGGATGGAAGGGCAGGGCCGGTGATGCAGGAGGCATGCACGAACGGTGGTGGGTGTTGCAGGCTGCGGCGGTGAGGCGGGTAGCCTGCATGCATGAAAAAGGGCGGCCAGTGGCCGCCCTTTTGGCTACAGCGATGAGACGAGGGGATCAGCCGTTGCGCGGCTGGTCGGACTCGGCTTCCACCTTGTCGCTTTCCTCGACCTTGACCGGTTCGACGTGGGCAACGGCTTCCGGCTTCCGGGTTTCCGGGGCGTCGGTGACTTCGACCGTGGCCGGTGCTGCTTCGAACAGCTGGCCGTTTTCCGGTGCGACCGCGCTGCTTGTCGGTGCTTCGACAGCGGCGGGGGCTACTGGCGCGGGCGCGTCAACCACCGGTGCTGCAGCGGCTTCCACCTTGGGAGCGGCTTCGGCGGCGAGCGGCGCTGCTTCCACGACGGGCGTTTCGACGGCCGGTGCGTCAACCGTCACCGGCGCCTCCGCCCCTGCCTTGGGAGCTGCCGTAGCCGGGACCTCGGCGAGGACCGGTGCTGCCTCGGCTTCCGGCTTCGCGGGCTCGATCACGACCGGGGCCGGTTCGACGACTGGCGTCACCGTCGCCGGTGCGGCCGGGGTGGCCTGCTCAGCCACCGGGCGGGTGACCGCCACCGGCTCGGTGACCACGGTTGCGGATGCGGCTTCTGCCTTCGGTGCCGGTGCGGAAACGGTGTCCTTGGCCGGAGCTGCAGCCTGAGCAGACTTCACGGCAGCGGCTTCACCCGGCTCGTCATCGAACTCGAACTCCGGCTGGGCGGCCGCTGACTTATGGGGGGCAACGTCCGCCACCTCGCCATCGTCGATTTCATCGATGCTGTCCTCGTCGGATTCATTGCCCAGCACCTCGCCGGCGGCGGCGCCTTCGGCGTTGCCACGACGACGACGACGGCCGCCACGACGGCCGCGGCGACGGCGGCTGCCGGCTTCACCGGCGGCTTCGTCACCGGCAGCGGCGGCCGGGTTGGCATCGTCGCTGGCAACCGTGCTGTCCACGACCGGTGGGGCGTCGCTGACGGCGACCGGCTTGGCGACTTCAGCGGCAAACACCTTTTCCTTGGGCGCCACGTCCGTCGAGACGGTGTCAGTGGCAACCACGGCGGCGGCAGTCACGGCAGCAGCGCGGGGTGCTTCGGCCTGCGGCTGGCGTGCCGGCTTCTCGGCAGCGGGCTGCTGCTGGACGGCCTTGTCGGCGTCCTGCGGCTTGGCTTGCTTGGGCTGCTTCGGCTGCTTGGGCTGCTGCTCGTTGCGGGGCTGCTTGGGCTGCTGTTGCTGCTGTTCGTTGCGCTGCTTGGGCTGCTGCTGGCCGTTGTTCTGGTTCTGGGCCTGCTGCTGCGGCGCGTTGCCGTTCTGGCGGCGCTCTTCACGACGGTCCTCGCGGCGTTCGTCACGACGCTGGTCCTCGCGGCGGTTGCCGTTGCCGGCCTTCTGGGCGTTGTTGCCGTTGCGGTTGTCGCGGCGCTGGTTGCGATCATTGCGGTTGTTGCGACCGCCTTCGTGCTGGCGCTGCGGCTGGGCCGGCTGCGCGGTGGCTGCCGTGCCTTCGCCACCGAAGATGCGCTTGAGCCAGCCCATCACGCCGCCCGCGGCCGGGGCTGCTGCGGGAGCGACCGGTGCCGGCGTCGGTGCGGCCTCGACCACTTCGCGGACCGGTGCCGGCTGGCTGTGCTTGACGTGGGTCACCGCCGGTGCCGGCGGGATGTTCAGCTGGGCCTTGGTCAGGGCATGCACCGGCAGCTTGCGCGGGGTGCCACGCTGGTAGCTGGGCTTGCCTGATTCTTCGCCCAGCTCGTTCTCGCGCAGGCGGGTGACTTCGTAGTGCGGGGTGTGCAGCTGCTCATCGGCGACGATGATGATCGGCGCGTCGTGGCGACGCTCGATCTCACGCAGCGCGCCGCGCTTCTCGTTGAGCAGGAAGTTGGCGATCTCGACCGGGGCCTGGACCAGCACCTGCCCGGTGTTTTCCTTCATGGCGTGTTCTTCGGCCACGCGGATGATCGACAGCGACAGCGACTCGACGCTGCGCATGCGGCCCTGGCCATCGCAACGCGGGCAGACGATCTGGCTGGACTCGCCCAGGCTCGGACGCAGGCGCTGGCGGCTCATTTCCATGAGGCCGAAGCGCGAGATGCGGCCCAGCTGGACGCGGGCGCGGTCGTACTTCAGGGCGTTCTGCAGGCGGTTCTCGACCTCGCGTTGGTGCTTGTTCGAGGACATGTCGATGAAGTCGATCACCACCAGGCCACCCAGGTCGCGCAGGCGCAGCTGGCGGGCGACCTCTTCGGCGGCCTCCAGGTTGGTCTGGAACGCGGTGTCCTCGATGTCGGTGCCCTTGGTGGCACGGGCCGAGTTCACGTCGATGGCGGTCAGGGCTTCGGTCTGGTCAACCACGATCGAGCCGCCCGAGGGCAGGCGCACGTTGCGCTCGTAGATCGCCTCGATCTGCGATTCGATCTGGAAGCGGTTGAACAGCGGGATGTCGTCCTTGTAATGCTTGAGCTTGCGCAGGGTCTGCGGCATCACCTGCTGCATGAACTCGCGCGCGGTCTCGTACAGCTCTTCGGTGTCGACCAGGATCTCGCCGATGTCCGAGCGCAGGTAGTCGCGCAGGGCGCGCACGATCAGGCGCGACTCCTGGTAGATCAGGAACGGGGCCGGCTTGGTCAGCGCGGCTTCGGCGATCGAGCGCCAGACCTGCAGCAGGTAGTCCAGGTCCCACTGCAGCTCCTCGGCATCGCGGCCGACGCCAGCGGTGCGGATGATCACGCCCATGTCGTCGGGGATGTTGAGCTTGTCCAGCGCTTCCTTCAGGGCAGCGCGGTCTTCACCCTCGATGCGACGCGAGACGCCGCCGGCGGAGGGCGAGTTCGGCATCAGCACCATGTAGCGGCCGGCCAGGGAAATGAACGTGGTCAGGGCAGCGCCCTTGTTGCCACGCTCTTCCTTGTCCACCTGCACGACCACTTCCTGGCCTTCGCGCAGCAGTTCCTTCAGGCCGGCCTTGTGCGGGTCGACGCCAGCCTGGAAATAGTCGCGGGAGATTTCCTTCAGCGGCAGGAAGCCGTGGCGGTCCCCGCCGTACTCGACAAAGGCGGCCTCGAGCGAGGGCTCCAGGCGGGTGATGCGGCCCTTGTAGATGTTGGACTTCTTCTGTTCCTTCGACGGTTGCTCGATGTCGATGTCGTACAGGTTCTGCCCGTCGACGATGGCCACGCGCAGTTCTTCTGCCTGCGTGGCGTTGATCAGCATTCGCTTCATTGTGCGTTCCTCGCGCGCTGCTACCGCGCGGAACGCCATGGGGTTTCGCCTCTGGTCACGGGTCGCCGCCCATTCGCGCAGGCGCGGACAGGGCGGCTTGGGCTTCCAGCGCTACGACACCACGGCAGGCCGCGGGAGCGCTTCTCATTTTTGTTTTAGGTGTTTCAGGGCCGGCGGCCGCATCCGGCCATGGCCGGGGCGTCGCACGGGACATTTGTTTCGTCCAGCTCAGGTGCTTTTGACACCCGGCGATGGCCGGGAACGCCGACGAGCCGCTAACATGGCCGCCCCGGGGGCGGTGGCCGCGCACTGTGCCGGATTCGTAGGGAGCGGGGCTTCTGGCCCTGACCAACTTCCAACGAAATCAAACCCTTATATCGCCCCCCGAGTGTAGCAGAATAAATAGGCAGATGACTGACTCCGAACACCGCCAAGCACCGCCCGCGGGCAAGACCAGCGTGCGCATGATCAAGGTCCCCGAGGACCGGGCAGGCCAACGCCTGGACAACTTCCTGCTCGGCCAGCTCAGGGGTGCCCCGCGCAGCCTGGTCTACAAGCTGGTCCGCAGCGGCCAGGTACGGGTCAACGGTGGTCGCGCCAAGGCCGACCGCAAGCTGGAGGCCGGCGAAGAGGTGCGGGTGCCACCCGTCAATCTCAGTGAAGTCGGAGACAAGGCGCCGCCGCCGGCCAGCTTCCTGCAGCGCATGGAGCTGGCCATCGTCTTCGAGGATGCCAAGCTGCTGGTGATCAACAAGCCCTCGGGGGTGGCCAGCCACGGCGGCAGTGGCATCAGCCATGGCGCCATCGAGACCATGCGTGCGCTGCGCCCGAACCTGAACCTGGAACTGGTCCACCGGCTGGACCGGGACACCTCCGGCCTGCTGATCCTGGCCAAGAAGCGTTCGGCCCTGAGCGAGCTGCAGGCGATGCTGCGCGAGGACCATGGCGGCATCCAGAAGCGCTACCTGACCCTGCTGGTCGGGCGCATGCCCGATGGCGTGATGAGCGTGGATGCCCCCTTGCTGGTGGGGCTGCGCCAGGGTGGGGAGCGCCATGTCCAGGTCAACCAGGGCGGCAAGCCGTCGTTGAGCCACTTCCGGGTGCTGGAACGGCGGGGCGGGCATTCGTACTGCGAGGTGCGGATCGAAACCGGGCGTACCCACCAGATCCGCGTGCATGCCCAGCACATTGGTCACCCGGTCGCCGGGGATGACAAGTACGGCGATCCGGCGGTTAACAAGCGGCTTCGTGAGCAGATCGGGCTGAAACGCCTGTTCCTGCATGCCGCTTCGCTGGAGTTCGCGCTGGACGCTGGCAAGACACCTTATGTATTGAATGCGCCGCTGGCGCCGGAGCTGGCCGAAGCGTTGGACCGGCTGTGAGGCGCAGGGAAGGGGGCGGGCATCGCCCCCTTCTTCATCTCACCACTTGAACAGCACCAGGCTGATGGCGATGGTGGCCATGCCGATCACCAGTCCGTAGACGGTTTCGTGCCCCTTGGCATAGCGCTTGGCGGCCGGTAGCAGCTCGTCCAGTGCCAGGAACACCATGATGCCGGCGATCAGCCCGAACACCGCGCCGAAGGTGGCGTTGGACAGGGAGCCGGCCAGGGCGAAGAAGCCGATCGCCGCACCCACCGGTTCGGCCAGCCCGGACAACAGGCTGGCGCCGAAGGCGTAGGACTTGCGGCCCGTGGCGAAGTACACCGGTACCGCGATGGCAATGCCCTCGGGAATGTTGTGGATGGCGATGGCGAAGGCCAGCGGCAACCCGACGGATGGGCTTTC
Organism: Stenotrophomonas sp. ATCM1_4; assembly: GCF_004348115.1. Taxonomy (GTDB): domain Bacteria; phylum Pseudomonadota; class Gammaproteobacteria; order Xanthomonadales; family Xanthomonadaceae; genus Stenotrophomonas; species Stenotrophomonas capsici. The sequence goes on from NZ_QPFB01000001.1 coordinate 671,567, forward strand.
CAGCGTGGCAAAGAACGTGGCCAGGCCTTCAGGGAAGTTGTGGGCGGTGATCGCCACCGCGCTGAGCAGGCCTACCCGGCGGATGCTGCTGCGGTTCTTTTCCTTGAACGCGGGGTCCTGCTTGTCCAGCGTTTCATGGGGGTTGGGGACGAAGTGGTCGATCAGCACCACCAGGATCACGCCGGCCAGGAACCAGAGCGTGCCGTAGGTGAAGCCCAGGCGCTCGCCATAGGCCAGCGCGAAGGAGGCCACCGACTTGTTGAGGATCTCCGACAGCGACACGTACACCATCGCGCCGCCGGCGAAGGCCAGCCCGAACGCCAGCAGTCGCGGGTTGGGCCGCTTGGAGAACAGCACCAACAGGCTGCCGATGGCCGTGGCCAGGCCGGCAGCGAAGGTCAGCCCGAATGCGACCCAGAGATTGTCGAGGGAAACGGCGTGCATGGAGGAGGCGCCGGGCAGGGGCAATCAGCCGCCGCGACGCGCACGCTCCTCGATCGCGAAGCACTCGTCCGGCTTGGGCTGGGGCGGGTTGAAGCTGACCGGGACCTGGATGGTGGTCGGCACGGCCTGGCCATTGCGGGTGGCGGCCTTGAACTTCCATTCACGCACGCGGGCGATGGCCGAGTCATCCAGCTGGCTGTTGCCGCTGGTGGTGACCAGGGTGACATCGGTCGGCGTGCCCTGCGGGCCGACGACGACGCGCAGCACGCTCTTGCCGCCCACGCCGGCGCAGGCCAGCTCGGCCGGGTAGTCCGGTGGCGGGGTCTGCACGGCGGCTACTTCGGTGGGGGCGACGGCCGGTGCGGCCGGTTGGTCGGAGCCGTTGCAGGCGGCGAGGGCGGTGGCGGTGGCCAGCGCGCCCAACAGCAGACGCAGGTTCATGTCATTGCTCCGTAAGTGCGGATGCCTTGGCGGCACAGATGAAGTCGTTCTCACTCAGGCCGCCGACATCGTGGGTGGAGAAGCGCACCACCGCGCGGTCGTAATGCACGCCCAGGTCGGGGTGGTGGTCTTCCTGGTGGGCGATCCAGGCCAGCGCGTTCACGAATGCCATCGTGGCGTGGTAGTTGTCGAAGCGGAAGGTGCGCAGCAGGGCCTGGCCGTTCTCCGCCAGTTCCCAGCCGGGGACCTGTGGCAGCAGCTCCGCCAGGCGCGCCTGGCCCAGTCGGTTTTCGTGGCCGCGGCGGGGAATGCAATGTGCCTGGACGAGCGGGATCAGATCTGGGGCCATGGGAGCCTCCTTCAAGGCAAGGGACTGATGAACGGTATCGCGCCTGGAATCAGTGTCCCATCAGCGTCAACCAAGACACGGCTAGAATACCCGGATGATCCAGATCTCAGATACCGCCCAAAGCTATTTCCGCAAGTTGATCGAACGCGAGGCCGTGCCCGGCATGGGCGTGCGCCTGAGCGCGGTCGAGCCGGGAACGCCGCGTGCCGATGCGCGCCTGGAGTTCGCCGAGCCGACCGAACTGCTCGGTGACGAGTGGGCGGTGGATTGCGATGGTTTCACCTTGTACGTGGCCGCCACCAGCGTGGCATGGCTGGACGGGGCGGAGATCGACTTCGTCACCCAGTCCGCCGGTACCCAGCAGCTGACCATCAAGGCACCCAAGATCAAGGGAGAGGCACCCGGCGACGCTGCGTCGATGGTGGAGTGCGTGCATTGGGTGGTCGAGAACGAGATCAACCCGCAGCTGGCCTCGCACGGTGGCCGCGTGGCGGTGCAGGAAGTCTCCGCCGATGGCGTGGTGCTGCTGCGTTTCGGCGGTGGCTGCCATGGCTGCGGCATGGCCGACGTGACCTTGAAGCAGGGGATCGAGAAGACCTTGATGGGCCGTGTGCCGGGCGTGACCGCCGTGCGCGATGCGACCGACCACGGCAGTGGCCAGGCGCCTTACATTCCGCGCGGCAGCGCGGGCTGAGTTGAGCGCCGCATGCCGGTGACGTCAGTTGCCGAGTTGATCGACCTGCTGGCCAGCCGCCGGCAGGCCAGCATTCTGCATGATCGCCGCACCGGCATGCCGTACAGCTGGAGTAACTGGCTGCGCACGCGTGCATCGCGTGGTGGCAGCCAATTCAATGACCAAGAGGTGCGCGCGCTGATGGGCGCGCGCGCTGCGCCCGCGCGTGGCACGGTGCCGGCATTGATGCCGTTGTGGCAGGCCATCGCGCTGATGTTGTGGCACGGTGGCGACGATCCGCCGCCGCGCGACCAGCGCAGGCTGCGCTGGTTCTCCGGCTTCTTCAGCGCGGGCCTGCACCTGTTGTTCGCGGTGTTGCTGTTGTGGGTGGCCATGATCCGCAGCAATGCGCCGGATGCGAGCGCCGAGGAAGGCGAGCGCGTGCAGGTCGAATACATCGGGCGCGGCACTCCCGACACGGAAGGCGGCGGTGCGCCACAGGCACAGGGGGAACCGGGTGCACCGGCTGCACCGGCGGCGTCGGGCGATGCCGCGTCCATGGCAGCTGCCGCGCAGCCGCAACGCGGGCAGGACGTGCCAGTCGACGCGGCGGCCGATGTGGCTTCCGAGCCATCGCCTGCGCCGGCGGAGGAGAGCCCCACCCGCACGCCTGCGCCTCCCGTCGCGCAACCGCTGCAGGTCACCGAGACCGCGCAACCAACCACGGATTTCGTGCTGACCCCGCCCACGGTGCAGGTGCCGGCGGTGAGCCAGCCCAGCGTGACCACGCCGGAAGTGCGCGTGCGCGAACGGACGGTGGAAACGGTGACCGAGCGACCGCTGGTGACCTCGCAGGTGCGCCAGCCGACGGAAGTCCAGGCACAGGTGCGCGCACCCGACATGCAGGTGCGTGAGCGCCAGGTGGAGGTCGCGCCACGGCAGCAGGTGCAGATGGCGGCCGTGCAGGCGCGCGGCGCCGAGGTACAGGTGCGCTCGCGCGAGATCGCGGTACGCGAGCGACAGGTAGAGGCGGCGCCCCGCCAAGCGGTATCGATGGCGCAGGTGCGCTCGAATGCGCCCGAGGTGCAGGTGAAGTCACCGGGCATGGCCGTGCGCGAGCGGCAGATACCGGGTGCTGCGGAGGCACCGGCGGCCCGCAGTGCCGAGGGGGCTGCGCAGGCGACGTCGACGGCTGCCACGGGTGCGACGACGGCAGCGACCGCCTCCAGCGCGCCCTCCGCCGGCAACCCGGCGGCGAACGCGGCATCGTCGCGCTCCGGCAGCAGTGCCGGTGCCGGTCCCGCCGCGCAGGACCGCTCCGGCGGTTGGGCCGCGGCCACGCGCGGGGATGATTGGGGGGCTTCCCGACGGCAGGTGGAAGGCAGCGCCGGCGGACAGTCGGACCAGGGCCGCGGCTTGTTCAACGCCGACGGCAGCGTGCGCCTGGCCGGGGACGGCGAGAAGGGCCAGGAGCCGAAGCGGGGCGCACCGGGCGGTGATTCGGACAGCTGGACGCGTGAGCGTATCGCCGAGTCCGGTACCTGGCTCAAGCGGCCGCCCTATGAGTTCACTCCGACCTCGTTCGACAAGTATTGGGTGCCCAACGAGTCGCTGCTGGCCGAATGGGTGCGCAAGGGCATCAAGAGCATCGAGATTCCGATTCCCGGCAGCAGCAGCAAGATTTCCTGCGTGGTGTCGATGCTGCAGTTCGGCGGTGGCTGTGGCCTGACCAACCCAAACATGCAGGAGCAGCCGGCCGAAGCGCGGCCGCCACCGGACATCCCGTTCAAGAAGGAACTGCAGGAAGACAACGGCAGCCGCTGAGGTGGTTGCCTGCGGCTGGTGCGGCTTGAGGCGTAAACCCAACCGCTCACCAGTCCCTCGCATGTTGGCGGGAGAGAGGCTCAAGCAGGCGGGATCAAACACGCCAGCACGCAAAAAAGCCGCCCCTGGGCGGCATTTTTGCGTCTGTCAGAGTGGTTCGGTTGCCGGGCCGGCTCAGTTCACGCCGTGCAGATCACGCAACTGGGTGGGACGCGAGCCGAAGTAGGCGGCAAGGTCGGCGATGTCCTGGTCGCTGAGGCTGGCGGCCTGCGGGGTCATCAGCATGTGGTCGCGGTCGCCGCGTCGATAGGCCTGCAGCGCATGGGCGAGGTAATCGCCGTACTGGCCCCCCAGGCGCGGGTAGGTGGGGTCGATCGGGGCGTTGCCGTCCGCGCCGTGGCAATCGATGCAGCTCTGGCCGGTGGCCTTGCCCTTGGCGTTGGCCAACTGTTCGCCGATGGCGATGCGGCCCTGTGGCAGGCCGGCGGAGGAGCTCGAACCGTGTTCGCCGCTGGCATGGCCGGGATCGCCGGCGGAGGTGCTGGCCGATTCCACTTCCGATTGTGTACACGCTGCCAGCGCCAGGGCAGCGAGCAGGACGATGGACAAGCGCGTTGCGTGCGTTGCTTTCGACATGGGCGATGCCTATTTGACGGTGGACAGGTAAGTGGCGAGGTCAGCGATTTCCTGCGCGCTGAAACTCATCGACTGGGCCTGCATGGTCGGGTGCTTGCGCTTGCCTTCGCGGTATTCGGTCAGCGCCTGGGAAAGGTACTGCGCCGACTGGCCGCCGATCTTGGGCACGCGGTAGCTGGGATAGGCATTCTTGTAGCCGGTGATGCCGTGGCAGCCCTGGCAGGTATAGGCCAGGGTGCGTCCGGCTTCGGGGTTCCCCACGGGAGCTGCAGGCGCGGCGGCTGCGGGCGCAGGGGGCGGTGCGGCGGGTGGATCAGACGGCGGTTCTGCGAGGGCGGCCCCGGTGGTCAGGGCGAAAGCCAGAACGAAACAAGCGGCGAGCGGCTGCGGGCGCATGGTTTCCTTGTCCGGTAAGCGGGTCTGTTGTTCCGCCGTGGGGGACACGGAACGGGCCGAGTATAGCCCGCGTATTTACCGGTCCGGTACCCGGTCCGATGCTGCGGCGCGTCAGTATTTGTGGGCAGGAAGGGGACGGGCATGACCTTTGGGGCATGGTGTCCCTGTGGGGTGGTGCAATACTTTGCTACAACACCCCGCCAATGCATCCCCAGGGACCTGACGATGTCGCGATTCTTCTCTCAGCACGGCCGCACCGGAAGCTGCGCCGCTGCACTTCTCATTACCACCTCGCTGCTGCTGGGCGGATGCAAGGCAGGCGGCGAAGAGGCCAAGGCCAAGGCTCCGGAGGAGCAGAAGGCGTCCGACGCGGTTCCGGTCGAGGTGGCCAAGGCTGTCCATCGCGCGATTGCCGCCAGCTATGCCGGTACCGCCGCGCTCGAGGCCCGGGCCGAATCACAGGTGGTGGCCAAGACGTCGGGCGTTGCACTGGCAGTGCTGGTCGAGGAAGGACAGCAGGTCAGTGCCGGCCAGGCGCTGGTGCGGCTGGATCCGGACCGCGCGCGCCTGAGCGTGGCGCAGAGCGAGGCACAGATGCGCAAGCTGGAGAACAGCTACCACCGCGCCGAAAAGCTGGTGCAGCAGCAGCTGGTCAGCGCCGCCGACGTGGACCAGCTGCGCTACGACCTTGAGAACGCACGTGCCCAGTACCGCATGGCGACGCTGGAGCTGTCCTACACCACGGTGGTGGCACCCATTGCCGGCGTGGTGGCTTCGCGTGACATCAAGCCGGGCAACTTCGTGCAGATCAACTCGCCGATCATCCGCATCGTCGACAGCTCCCGGTTGGAGGCGACCTTGAATGTGCCCGAGCGCGAGATCGCCAAGCTCAAGCCGGGCCAGGCGGTCGGGCTGGCGGTGGACGCGCTGCCGGGCAAGCCGTTCACCGGCACGGTGGACCGCGTTGCGCCAGTGGTGGACAACGGCACCGGCACCTTCCGCGTGGTCGCCTCGTTCTCCGGCGAAGGGGACCTGCAGCCGGGCATGTTCGGTCGCCTGAGCATCAACTACGACCAGCGTGCCGACGCGTTGGTGGTGCCGCGCAGCGCGCTGTTGGAGGATGGCGGTGAGCCGGCCGTGTACGTCGTGCGCGACGGCAAGGCACAACGCGCCACGCTGAAGCTGGGCTACGACGATGCCGGCTGGATCGAAGTGCGCGAAGGCCTGAAGAGCGGCGATGAGGTGGTGATCGCCGGCAAGGCGGCGCTGCGCGAAGGCAGTGCCGTGCAGGTCATCGGGCAGGAGAAGAAGGTGGCCGCGGCCGCCCAGGCACCGGCCGCGGGGGCGACCAAGCAATGAGTGCGCACGGACCATCGGCGTCCGGCGGTGGCTTCGACCTGATCGAGTTCGCCACGCGCCGCCGCGTCACCATCGCGATGATGACGCTTACCCTGGTGTTGTTCGGCCTGATCTCGCTGTCCAGCCTGAAGGTCGAGCTGCTGCCGGACCTGAGTTACCCGACGCTGACGGTGCGCACCGACTATGAGGGCGCGGCACCGGCGGAAGTGGAAACACTGATCTCGCAGCCGGCCGAAGAAGCGTTGGGCATCGTCAAGGGCCTGCGCAAGCTGAAGTCGATCTCGCGTACCGGGCAGAGCGATGTGGTGCTCGAGTTCGCCTGGGGCACGGACATGCAGCAGGCGGGCCTGGACGTCCGCGACAAGATGGAGACGCTGCAGCTGCCACTGGAGGCCAAGGCCCCGGTGCTGCTGCGCTTCAACCCGTCGACCCAGCCGATCATGCGCCTTGCACTGTCCTCCCGGCAGGACGCCGGCAACGAGGCCGATGCGATCCGTCGCCTGATGGAACTGCGCCGTTATGCCGACGAGGACCTCAAGCGCAAGCTCGAACCGGTCTCCGGCGTGGCGGCGGTGAAGGTGGGCGGTGGCCTGGAGGATGAGATCCAGGTCGACATCGACCAGCGCAAGCTGGCCCAGTTGGGCCTGTCGCTGGACAACGTGATCCAGCGCCTGCAGCAGGAGAACGTGAACCTGTCCGGCGGACGCCTGGAGGAAGGTTCGCAGCGTTACCTGGTGCGTACGGTCAACCAGTTCGCCACGGTCGAGCAGATGCGCGAGATGCTGCTGACCACCACGGCGGGTGCCTCGTCCAGCAGCTCGACCGGCACCAACCCGCAGCTGATGACGGCGATCCTGGGCAGCAGCGATCCGAACGTGATCGCCGCGCTGCGCAGCGACACCAGCAACGGTGCGCCGAGCGTGCGCCTGAAGGACGTCGCCGACGTGCGGCAGGGGTACAAGGAGCGCGAGGCAGTCATCCGCAGCGCCGGCCACGAGGCAGTGGAGCTGGCCATCTACAAGGAAGGCGACGCCAATACGGTGTCCACGGCCGACGCGCTCGAGAAACGCCTGGAGACGATCCGCAAGGAGCTGCCCAAGGACATCGAGATGACGATGGTGGAGGACCAGTCGGTCTTCATCCGCCACGCCATCAAGGACGTGAAGATCGATGCGGTCATCGGTGGCATCCTGTCGATCCTGATCATCTTCCTGTTCCTGCGCGACGGCTGGAGCACCTTCGTCATCTCGCTGTCGCTGCCGATCTCGATCATCGCCACGTTCTTCTTCATGGGCCAGCTGGGCCTGAGCCTGAACGTGATGTCGCTGGGCGGCCTGGCACTGGCCACCGGCCTGGTGGTGGACGACTCGATCGTGGTGCTGGAATCCATCGCCAAGGCGCGCGAGCGTGGCATGGGCATCCTGGAAGCGGCGATCAAGGGCACGCGCGAAGTGTTCATGGCGGTGGTCGCCTCCACGCTCACCACGATCGCGGTGTTCCTGCCGCTGGTGTTCGTGGAAGGCATCGCCGGCCAGTTGTTCCGCGACCAGGCGCTGACCGTGTCGATCGCCATCGCGGTGTCGCTGGTGGTGTCGATGACGCTGATCCCGATGCTGAGCGCGCTCAAGGGGCGCCCGCCGCTGGAGTTCCCGTCCGAGGCGGTGCGTGAGCCGTGGCGTCCGGAAAGCCGCTGGAAGAAACCGGCGGCCTACGCCGGGCGTGGCGTGGGTGCGCTGTTCCGCTACGGCTTCTTCTCGCTGGCGTGGCTGGTGGTGCGGATCTTCCGCGGCATCGCCGCGGTGGTGGGTCCGGTGATGCGCAAGGCCAGTGACCTGGCGATGGCGCCGTACGGCCGCGCCGAGGCCGGTTACCTGCGGATCCTGCCGGCGGCGCTGAAGCGCCCCTGGCCGGTGCTCGGTGGGGCCGCGCTGGCATTCGCGCTGACCATGGCCGCGCTGCCGCTGCTGGGCGTGGACCTCATCCCGCAGCTGGCGCAGGACCGCTTCGACATGACCGCCAAGCTGCCGCCGGGTACGCCGTTGGCCAGGACCGATGCGCTGGTGCGCGAAGTGCAGCGCCAGCATGCCGGCGAAGAAGGCGTGCGCCTGCTGTACGGCGTGTCCGGTACCGGTACCCGCCTGGACGCCAGCCCGACCGAAAGCGGCGAGAACATCGGCAAGCTCTCGGTGGTAATGAGCGACACCCGGCGTGAGCCGGCGCTGATCGAAAGCCTGCGCCAGACCATGAAGCAGTGGCCGGAAGCGCAGGTGGACTTCGCGCGGCCGGAATTGTTCGCATTGGCCGCGCCGCTGGAGATCGAGATCGAAGGCAACAACCTCGAATCGATCCGCGTGGCCGGCAACCGCTTGGCCGCGATGTTGCGGCAGAGCCCGCACTACGCCGACGTGAAGTCGACGGTGGAGCAGGGCTTCCCGGAGATCCAGATCGTGTTCGACCAGGACCGCGCCGCCGCGCTGGGCCTGACCACGCGCCAGATCGCCGATGCGGTGGTCAACAAGGTGCGCGGCAACGTCGCCACCCGCTACAGCTTCCGTGACCGCAAGATCGACGTGCTGGTGCGCGTGCAGGAATCCGAGCGTGCCTCGGTGGATGACATCCGCCGGCTGATCGTCAACCCCAGCGGCAACAAGCCGGTGGAGCTGATCTCGGTGGCCGACGTCATCGCCACCACCGGCCCGAGCGAGATCCACCGCGCCGACCAGCGTCGCGTGGCGATCGTCTCGGCCAACCTGCGTGACATCGACCTGGGCAAGGCCATCACCGAAGTGCAGAGCATGGTCGCCAAGAATCCGCTGGGCACCGATGTCGGCATGCGCATCGGTGGCCAGGGCGAGGAACTGGGCGAATCGATCCGCTCGCTGCTGTTCGCCTTCGGGCTGGCGATCTTCCTGGTCTACCTGGTGATGGCATCGCAGTTCGAATCGCTGCTGCACCCGTTCGTCATCCTGTTCACCATCCCGTTGGCGCTGGTCGGTGCGGTGGCGGCATTGCTGCTGTCGCGTTCGCCGGTATCGGTGGTGGTGTTCATCGGCCTGATCCTGCTGGTGGGCCTGGTGGTGAAGAACGCGATTATCCTGATCGACAAGGTCAACCAGTTGCGCGAGGACGGCGTGGCCAAGCGCCAGGCATTGGTGGAGGGTGCGCGCTCGCGCCTGCGCCCGATCATGATGACCACCTTGTGCGCGGTGTTCGGCTTCCTGCCGCTGGCGCTGGCCTTCGGCCAGGGCGCCGAGGTGCGCTCGCCGATGGCGATCACCGTGATCGGCGGCCTGCTGGTCTCCACGCTGCTGACGCTGGTGGTGATCCCGGTGGTGTACGACCTGCTGGACCGCAAGCCGGATGAGTTCTATGCCGAGCGTGGCCGTCGTGCACGCTTGGCCGCCGCGCAGGCCGAGCAGGTGATCGCGCACGAAGACGATGCCATCGGCGGCGCCAGGGACTGAACCGGATGAACATCACCGAGCTGTCCATCCGCCGTCCCGTCACCACCATCATGCTGTTCGTGTCGATGGTGGTGATCGGCCTGATCGCCTCGTTCCGGCTGCCGCTGGAGTCCGAACCGGAAGCCACCATCCCGTTCTTCTTCGTCTCGCTGCCCTATCCAGGCTCGACGCCGGAGGAAGTCGAGCGCAACCTGCTGCGCCCGGTGGAAGAGGCCATTGCCACGATGCCGGGCATCAAGACGATGAACTCGCGTGCCAATGCCGAAGGCGGCCAGATCCAGGTCGAGTTCAGCGACTGGAGCCGCGACATCGCCATGGCCGCGTCCGAAGCGCGCGAGCGCATCGACGCGGTGCGCGACCAGCTGCCGGATGACTTCCGCCGCTACTACGTGCAGCGCTGGAGCACCAGCGACCAGGAGGCGATCAGCCTGCGCTTGAACAGCAACGAGGACCTGACCGCGCGCGCGGACATGATCGAGCGCAGCATCAAGCAGCACCTGGAGCGCCTGCCGGGCGTGGCGCGCGTGGAAGTGGAAGGCGTGGCCAAGCAGGAAGTGCTGGTGGCGCTGGACAAGGACCGCATCAGCGCGCATGGCATCGCCCTGAATGAACTGGTCGAGAAGCTGCAGGCGGCCAATTTCTCGGTGTCCGCAGGGCAGATCACCGAGGATGGACGGCGCCTGCGCGTGCAGCCCCGCGGCGAGCTGCTGGAGCTGCAGGCCCTGCGCAACCTGCCGGTCAACAACCGTGGCACGCGCTTGTCCGATGTCGCCGATGTCAGCCTGCAGCCGCAGCGCATGAGCTACGTGCGGCAGATGGAAGGCAAGCCCAGCGTCGGCGTGGACATCTACAAGGAGCGTTCGGCCAACCTGGTGGACCTGTCGCGTGCGGTGGGCCAGGAGATCAAGGTGCTCGAGCAGGACCCGGCGATGCGCGGGGTCGACGTCGAGGTGGCCTACGACTCGGGCAAGGCGGTGACCAGTTCGTTGCTCGCGCTGGCGGAGGCCGGTGCGATCGGCCTGCTGCTGTCGGTGATCGTGCTGTACGCGTTCCTGCGGCATTGGCCGTCGACGCTGATGGTGTCGATGGCGATCCCGATCTGCTTCATCATGACGCTGGGCTTCATGTACTTCACCGGCATCAGCCTGAACATCATCTCGATGATGGGCCTGCTGCTGGCGGTCGGCATGCTGGTCGACAATGCCGTGGTGGTGGTGGAGAGCATCTACCAGGAGCGGGAGAAGTTTCCCAACCAGCCGGAGCTGGCCTCGATCATCGGTACCCGGCACGTCGCCATCGCGCTGTCGGCCGGTACGCTGTGCCATTGCGTGGTGTTCCTGCCGATGATGTTCGGCGAGAAGAACATCATCACCATCTACCTGTCGCAGCTGGCGGTGACCATCTCCTTCTCGCTGCTTGCATCGTGGCTGGTGGCGGTGAGCCTGATCCCGATGCTGTCGGCACGCATGAAGACGCCGCCGGCGGTGAAGTCACCGTTGATCAGCAGGCTGCAGACCCGCTATGCACGCGTGCTGCGCTGGACGCTGGAGCACCGTGGCTGGAGCGTGGCCGGCATCGTGCTGATCTCGGCGATCAGCGTGTTCCCGATGATGAACACGGCCGGTGGCGGTGACGACAACGACCCGGACGAGATCAATATCTTCTACCAGTGGAAGGGCTCCTACTCGAAGGAGGAGATGGGCAAGGAAGTGCAGCGGGTGGAGGACTTCGTCAACGCCAACCGCGAGGAATTCCACGTCAAGCGGGTGTACAGCCGCTATTCCGAGCAGGGCTGGGCGCAGACGCGCCTGTACCTGAACATCGACGACCGCGAGATCAGCAAGAAGATCGAGGAGGAGGTCCGCAAGGGCCTGCCGCAGTCGGCGCGGGCCAAGATCGGCATCGGCTGGCCCGGTGGCATGGGCAGCGAAGGGCAGGGCGTGCGCTTCAGCCTGGTGGGTGATTCCAGCCAGACGCTGCGCGAGCTGGCCGACGACATCATGCCGATCCTGTCACGCAACCCGAAGCTACGCGACGTGCGCGTGGACATCGGTGATGCCAACTCCGAGCTGGCGGTGCAGGTGAACCGCGAGCGCGCGGCGGCCTACGGCTTCAGCGCACAGCAGGTGGCGCAGTTCGTCGGCATGGCGTTGCGCGGCTCGTCGCTGCGGGATTTCCACCGTGACGATGTGGAGATCCCGGTCAACGTGCGCTTCGCCGGCTCGGACCACTACAGCATCGAGGACTTGTCTTCGTTCATGGTGCGCAGCGCGTCCGGCAAGGAGATCCCGTTGCTGGCAATGGTCGACGTCAACGTCAACCCGGCCGCCAATGCGATTCAGCGCCTGAACCGGCAGACCATGCTGCGAATCGAGGCCGGCTTGGCCAAGGACGTGTCGATGGAGGACGCGCGCAAGTCGGTGGAGGCCACGCTGGGCGACATGGAGTTCCCGCCGGGTTACGGCTACACGTTCAATGGCGCCGGCTTCAACATCAACTTCGATGGCATGGACCAGATGCTGCGCGCCATCGTGATCGCGTTGGTGTTGATGATGGTGATCATGGCGGCGGTGTTCGAATCGTTGCTGTTCCCGGCCGCGATCATGTCCTGCGTGCTGTTCTCCATCTTCGGTGTGTACTGGCTGTTCTGGCTGACCGGCACCGAGATGAACATCATGGCGGTGATCGGCATCCTGGTGCTGATGGGCGTGGTGGTGAACAATGGCATCGTCATGATCGAGCACATCAATAACCTGCGACGGCGTGGCATGGCGCGCACCGATGCGTTGGTGGAAGGCAGTCGCGAGCGCCTGCGCCCGATCATGATGACGATGGGTACCGCGATCCTGGCGATGATCCCGATTGCCCTGAACACGCAGACCGCCGACGGCATGCCGCCGTACTACCCGATGGCCCGCGCGATTGCTGGCGGGCTGGCGTTCTCGACGGTGGTCAGCCTGCTGTTCCTGCCGACCATCTACGCACTGCTGGACGACCTGCGCCGGGGCACCGCACGTTCAGTACGTCGCGCGCGCGGTCTGCCGGCCGAGCGCGAGGTGGCGCTGGAGAGTTGATCCCGCCCGAAGTTGAAATTGAAAAGGCCCGCAGCGATGCGGGCCTTTTCATTGCGACGAAGTGAATGCTGCGGTCGCTTGAAGCTGCTCAGTGCCCCTCTCCCGCATGCGGGAGAGGGGTTGGGGTGAGGGCAGGGTCTGGATAATCCAACCGAAAGGCCAAAGCTCCCTCATCCGGCGCTCCGCACCACCTTCTCCCGCATGCGGGAGAAGGAAGCGCCTGCTGGCTTGGCGTGGAGTTGGATGGCAGGCTAGGCCGCTCAAAGCCCCTCTCCCGCATGCGGGAGAGGGGTTGGGGTGAGGGCAGGCTTTGAGTAATCCATGCCGAAAGGCCAAAGCACCTTCATCCGCTGCCCTGCACAGCCTTCGCGCGCGTGGGAGAAGGGGGCCGCTCAGCCAGCCAACTTTCCATAAACGCTGAAACCCGTCAGCCACAGCCCCAGCATGCTGCCGAGGTTGGTCAGCATGAAGGTCAACGTGATGCGGGTGACGCGGTTGCGGTACCAGCCCTTCAGGGTCTGCGCGTCGTCGCGCAGTTGCAGGAAGTCCTGGTAGGTCGGCTTGCGCAGCCGGGTTTCCACCAGTGCGGCGAATGCACCGGTCGGGATGCTCAGGCGGAACGGCTTGAAGGGGGCCACCGCGATGGCGGTGAGGATGCTCAGCGGGTGACTGCCGGCGAGCAGGGCGCCCAGGCCGGCCAGGCCGCCGGTGTACAGCGCCCAGATCGCCAGCATCTGCGCGCCCATGTTCATGCCGCCCTTCCAGAAACCGATGCCGATGCCGGCCAGCACCACGGCCAGGATGGTCAGCGTGATCCACGGGACGTTGCGCTTCCTGGGAACCGATTCGAGCTGCTCGCGCACCTGCGCCGGCGGCTCGTTGTCGGTTTCCAGATAGCGGGCCAGGCCGGCCAGATGGCCGGCGCCCACCACGGCGAGCACGTTGCGCTGCGCGCTGTCGTGCTCCTGGCGCAGGCGGGTGGCCATGTAGCGGTCGCGCTCGCCGATGATGGTTTCGTACAGCGCCGGGCTTTCCTTGGCGAACTCGCCGAAGCTCGACTCGAGCATGTCGCCCTGCTTGAGCTTCTCGATCTCGTCCTCGCCGACGTCCTCGGACGAGAACAACCCGGCCCCCAGGCCGGCGATCAGCTTGATCTTGCCAAAGAAGCCCAGCCGCTGCGAAACACGGCGGAAGGTCAGCCCGACGTCGCGGTCGATCAGGTGCACCGGCAGGTCGTTTTCCCTGGCCAGTGTCACCGCACGCTTGAGCTCGGCGCCCGGTTCGATGCCCAGCTGGTCGGCGAGGCGGCGCTGGTAGGCGGCCAGGGCGAGGTTGGCCGCGAACAGGGCCACGCGGCCCTTGCGGATGACTTCGACCAGGTCCAGCTGCGCCATTGCATTCGGGTTGGTCAGTGCGACCAGGCGTTGCGGATCCAGTTCGACCGCGACCGCATCGAACTGGCCGCTGCCGATGGCTTCTTCCACTGCCTGTACGCTGGCCAGCGAGACGTGGGCCGTGCCGAGCAGGGTGTAGCGCACGCCGTCGCGTTCGACGATGCGGACCGGCTGGCCGGCAAGCAGTTCAGTGCCGGCGTGTTGCGAGGAGTCGTTCATTGCGTCATTCATTGGAGGGGGCGCTGTCGGTGCCGTCGCCGAGGGCGCGTTGCATCTGCACCGTGTCCAGCCAGCGGCCATGCTTGCGGCCGAGCCCGCGGAAGATACCGACCAGGTGGAAGCCGAAACGTTCGTGCAGCTTGATCGAGGCGGTGTTGCTGGGTTCACCGATCACCGCCACCATCTGCCGGTAGCCGCGCGCGGTGCAGGCATCGATCAACGCCTGCATCAGCGCGCTGCCCACGCCCTTGCCCTGGAAGCGACCATCGACGTAGACCGAGTTTTCCACCGTCCACTGGTAGGCAATGCGGGCACGGTAGCTGTTGGCATAGGCATAGCCGGCGACCTGGTCGTCGATGGTGGCGACCAGGTAGGGGAAGCCGCGCGCGGTGATGTCGGCCATGCGCCGTGCCATCTCCACTTCGTCCGGCACCTCGTATTCGTAGGTGTTGACCAGTTCTTCCACCTCCACCGCGTAGATGGCGGTGATGGCGGGGATGTCGGCCGGGGTGGCCGGACGCAGCTGCAGGCTCACGGGCACCCTTGGGTCAGTCGATGTAGCGCTTGAGCAGGTCGCCGTAGGCATCGATGCGGCGGTCGCGCAGGAACGGCCAGATGCGGCGGACGTGTTCGCTGCGCTGCAGGTCGACGTCGCAGACCAGCAGGGTCGGTTCGGTGCCGGCTTCGGCCAGGAACTCGCCCTGCGGGCCGAGGATGTGGCTGTTGCCCCAGAAGTCGATGCCCGAGGCGCCCAGTGGCGAGCGCTCGTGGCCGACGCGGTTGCAGCTCAGCACCGGCAGGCCATTGGCCACGGCGTGGCCGCGATGGCTCAGCACCCACGCATCGCGCTGGCGGTTCTTCTCGTCCTGCACGTCGTCCGGGTCCCAGCCGATGGCGGTGGGGTAGAGCAGCAGGTCGGCGCCGGCCAGCGCCATCAGGCGCGCGGCTTCCGGATACCACTGGTCCCAGCACACCAGCACGCCGAGGCGACCGACCGAGGTGTCGATCGGCTTGAAGCCGAGGTCGCCCGGGGTGAAGTAGAACTTCTCGTAGAAGCCCGGGTCGTCGGGGATGTGCATCTTGCGGTACTTGCCCAGCAGGGTGCCGTCCTTCTCGAAGACCACCGCGGTGTTGTGGTACAGGCCGGCGGCGCGGCGTTCGAACAGCGAACCGACGATCACCACGCCATGCTTCTTCGCCAGCGCGCCTAGGCGTTCGGTGCTCGGGCCGGGGATCGGCTCGGCCAGGTCGAACTCGTCCACCGATTCGTGCTGGCAGAAGTACGGGCCGTTATGCAGCTCCTGCAGCAGCACCAGCTTCGCACCCTGCGCGGCGGCCTCGGCCACGCGTGCTTCGATCACTGCCAGGTTGGCAGCGGCATCGCCGTGGTTGCGCTCCTGGACCAGGGCGACGGTAAGGGGGCTGCGCGCGTTCATGTGATGCGGATCCTGCGGTGGAAAACGCGCATGTTAGCGCGGATGCGCTGGCGCGACGTGGTGGGGGCTGAACGACTTCGGGCATCGTGCGGCCGGGTGTTGTCCGGCGGCTTTCCGCATGTTCAAGGTGATCGGAGGAGCCGGGCATGGCCGGGCTCCTCCGCGGCCGGCTCAGTGCTTGAGCAGGCCGGCCGGCAACTGCATGGTGATGCAATGCAGGCTGCCGTTCTGCCAGATCAGCGAGCGGCAGGGGACCTGCACGATCTCGCGACCCGGGAACGCCTGCACTAGCACGTCGCGCGCGGCATCGTCGGCCGCGTCGCCATAGGCTGGCATCAGTACCGCGCCGTCGATGATCAGGAAGTTGGCGTAGGAGGCCGCCAGGCGGCGACCTTCGTCCAGCACCGGTTGTGCCCACGGCAGCGGGAACAGGCGGTAGGGCTGTCCATCGGCGGTGCGCAGTGCGGCCAGCTCGGCACCCATGGCCTGCAGTTCGGCGTAATGCGAGTCCTGCGGGTCATCGCAGTTCTGGTAGACGATGCTGTCGGCTGAGGCGAAACGGGCGAGAGTATCGACGTGGGCGTCGGTGTCGTCGCCTTCCAGGTAGCCGTGGTCCAGCCACAGCACGCGGTCCTGCTGCATCCACTGCGCCATGTCCGCGCCCAGCGAGGCACGGTCACGCTCCGGGTGGCGCTCATGCAGGCACTGCCAGGTGGTCAGCAGGGTGCCGGCACCGTCGGTGTCGATCGCGCCGCCTTCCAGGGCGAACGGAATGCTGCGGACATCAGCCTTCGCGTTGAACACACCGGCGCCGTGCAACACGCCGACCAGCTGGTCGTCGAGGCTGGCGTCGAACTTGCCGCCCCAGCCGGTGAAGCGGAAGTCCAGCAGCTGGAAGCTGCCGTCGGCGCGGGTGAGGGTGATCGGGCCGGAGTCACGCAGCCAGGTGTCGTCGTACGGCGCGGTGACGAACTGCACGCGCGCCATGTCGATCCGGTTAGAGCGCAGGCGCATTTCGGCGTAGGTCTCGACGTCGTCATCGGCCACGCAGATCAGTACCGGCTGGAAGCGGGTGATGGCGGCAACCAGCGCGATATAGGTTTCTTCGACCTCGGCCAGGCGCTCGGCCCAATCGGTGTCGGCGTGTGGCCAGGCGATGAGGACGCCGGACTGGGATTCCCATTCGGCCGGGAAGCGGAGCGTGTCGTTCATTTCTTCCTGCAGTTTCAGGGCCCGGCGCACTGGCGCGGGCGTAGGCGGTGACCGATGACCGGCACCGGCCGCCGGGACAAGGGTCAGCGGATCGGCGGCTTGGGCCCGACTTCACCGGGACTGGCCTGGTTGGCCACCACGTCGATGACGCGCTGCCGTTCGAAATACACGGTGAACGCCGGGTAGACCCAGCGGTTGATGGTCGGCCACTGGCGCTTCTGGCCGCCACGCGGCTCCAGCCGCTCCTGCGGCGCGCCGAAGCGGGCTTCCACCTGCTGCGCGGTGTCGCCGCGTGCCGGCAGGGCGCCGGCCGGCTTTTCCTGGGCGCGGTCGATGAGCAGGGTGTCGGCCATCGCGGCCGGTGCCCCGCCCAGCAGGGCGGTCAGGGTCAGTGCTTGGAACAATTGCTTCATGGTCGCTTCTCCCCAGAGGACAAGTGGCGATTACAGCAAAAAACGGCGACGAAAAACCGGCTTGGCGTCGTTTGGTTGCGCTGGAACACGTCTGTGCCGGAAGCTGGATGCAAAAAACCGCCCGAAGGCGGCTTTTTGCGGATTCCGGCGGCCTTGCGGCGACCGGTGCTGGCCTAGGCCAGTTGGCTCAACGCTGGCGAGCCTTGAAGCGCGGGTTCGACTTGCAGATCACGAAGATCTTGCCGCGACGGCGAACGACCTTGCAATCGCGGTGACGAGCCTTCGCCGACTTCAGGGAGGACAGGACTTTCATGGCATACCTCGGCGGATAACTGTTGGGAATCTCAGGAGCGCGGCCGCGGATATGCAGGATGACGCTCGTTCAAGCCCGCCATTCTACCGGGCATTTCCATGCGCGTTCAAGTGGTTGCGGCAAATCGGGCGGCGGGGCGTCCGCGCGGGGCGTTAGAATAGCGCGATTCCCGTTCAGACTCAGGCAGCCACATGAGCCAGCTCCCCCCCGTTCTCACCATCGATGGCCCGTCCGGGGCCGGCAAGGGCACGGTCAGCCGCATCGTCGCGCGCCGCCTGGGCTGGCACTACCTAGATTCGGGCGCGCTGTACCGGGCGGTGGGCGTGGCGGCGAGCTGGGCCGATATCGACACCTCCGATGCCTCGGCGCTGGTGCGTTGCACCTTCGATACCCGGGTTCAGTTCGCTGAACAGGGCGAAAGCCTGCGCGTGCTGGTCAATGGCACCGACGCCACCGATGAGTTGCGGCTGGAGACCACGGGCGCGCTGGCCTCTGCGATCGCGGCCATCCCGGAGGTGCGTGCGGCGCTGAAGGAGCGCCAGCGCGCATTCAGGGTCGAGCCGGGTCTGGTGGCTGACGGGCGCGACATGGGAACGGTGATCTTCCCGGATGCCCCATTCAAGGTCTTCCTGACCGCTAGCGCCGAGGAACGTGCCAATCGCCGGCATAAGCAGTTGAAAGAAAAAGGGGTTTCGGTTAACTTTGATGACCTCCTGCGCGAGATCATGGCCCGCGACGCCCGTGATGCACAGCGCGCAGTGGCGCCCCTGAAGCCGGCCGAAGACGCCGTTTTCATCGACACCAGCGGAATTGGCATCGACGACGTCGTTGCCAAGGTGCTGGATCTGGTCCCCGCAACGGGCCCGTGATCCACGCAGTGTTGAGTGTGGCCAGTGCACCGGCCGCAGTCGCGAAGAGAAGTTGCAACAACCCCGCTGCGCAATGGTGCGTGGTGGGCTTTTCCATTCACACGGCCGCCTGCATGGGGTCGTACAACAGGCTGGACAGTCCGGGTTTCCGCAACGAATCCGCTGTCCGTGTGTTCAACTGAGTAAATCCAATGACCGAATCATTTGCAGAACTGTTTGAAGCCAGCCAGGCCAACCTGGCCAAGCTGAAGCCCGGCGCCATCGTTGTCGGTACCGTCGTTGACGTCCGCGGCGACGTGGTCGTGATCAACGCCGGCCTGAAGTCCGAAGGCATCGTGCCGATCGAACAGTTCCGTAACGACGCTGGCGAGATCGATGTGGGCGTGGGCGACCAGGTGAAGGTCGCGCTGGACTCCATCGAGAACGGCTTCGGCGAAACCGTCCTGTCGCGCGAGAAGGCCAAGCGCGCCATGGTGTGGGACGAGCTGGAAGAAGCGTTGGAAAAGAACGAAACCATCACCGGCCGCATCAGCGGCAAGGTCAAGGGTGGTTTCACCGTGGACATCAAGGATGTCCGCGCGTTCCTGCCCGGTTCGCTGGTCGATGTGCGCCCGGTGCGCGACCCGGCCTACCTGGAAGGCAAGGAGCTGGAGTTCAAGCTCATCAAGCTCGACCGCAAGCGTAACAACGTGGTCGTTTCCCGCCGTGCAGTCGTCGAGAGCGAGCATTCGGAAGAGCGCGAGCAGCTGATGGACAAGCTGCAGGAAGGCGCGATCCTGAAGGGTGTCGTCAAGAACCTGACCGACTACGGCGCGTTCGTGGACCTGGGCGGCATCGACGGCCTGCTGCACATCACCGACATGGCATGGAAGCGCGTGCGCCATCCGTCCGAAGTCGTGAACGTCGGCGACGAGCTGGACGTGCGCGTGCTGAAGTTCGACCGCGAGCGCAACCGCGTTTCGCTGGGCCTGAAGCAGCTGGGCGAGGATCCGTGGGACAACATCTCGCGTCGTTACCCGGCCAACAGCCGCGTGTTCGGCAAGGTCTCCAACGTGACCGATTACGGCGCGTTCGTCGAGATCGAGCCGGGCGTCGAAGGCCTGGTGCACGTGTCCGAGATGGATTGGACCAACAAGAACGTCAACCCGTCCAAGGTCGTGCAGGTCGGTGACGAAGTCGAAGTGATGGTGCTGGACGTGGACGAAGAGCGTCGCCGCATCTCGCTGGGCATGAAGCAGGTTGCCGCCAATCCGTGGGAAACCTTCGCTGCCATCCACAAGAAGGGCGACAAGGTGTCGGGCCAGATCAAGTCGATCACCGACTTCGGCATCTTCATCGGCCTGGACGGCGGTATCGACGGCCTGGTGCACCTGTCCGACATCAGCTGGAACACCACCGGCGAAGACGTGGTCCGCAACTTCAAGAAGGGCGACACCCTGGATGCCGTCGTGCTGGCGGTTGATCCGGAGCGTGAGCGCATCTCGCTGGGCGTCAAGCAGCTGGAGCAGGATCCGTTCGGCCAGTACATGGCTGCCAACCCGAAGGGTTCGAAGGTCGAAGGCGTCGTGAAGGAAGTTGACGCCAAGGGCGCGACCATCGAGCTGGCTGACGGCATCGAAGGCTACGTGTCGGCACGTGACGTCGCCAACGAGCGCGTCGACGACGCCACCCAGTTCCTGAAGGTCGGCGACAAGGTCGAAGCCAAGTTCGTGGGCATGGACCGCAAGGGCCGCACCCTGCAGCTGTCGATCAAGGCCAAGGACGATGCTGAAATGCGCGAAGTGCTGGAGGAATACCAGTCCTCTTCGGGCGGCACCACCCAGCTGGGTGCCCTGCTGCGCGCGCAGTTGAATGGCAACAAGTCCGAGTAATAATCGGACATCCTTGTTGTAGATGTATCTGGGCGGCCCGGACGATCAGTCCGGGCCGCTTCAGGCTAGAGAACCAGCCATTGGCGAGTACGCAATGACCAAATCCGAACTGATCGAAATCCTCGCGCGCCACCAGGCGCACCTGAAGGCCGATGATGTCGATCTGGCGGTGAAGTCCTTGCTGGAAATGATGGGGGGTTCGCTGTCCTCCGGGGATCGCATCGAGATCCGCGGTTTCGGGAGTTTTTCCCTGCATTACCGCCCGCCGCGCCTGGGCCGCAACCCGAAGACGGGTGACTCGGTCGCACTGCCGGGCAAGCACGTGCCGCACTTCAAGCCAGGCAAGGAATTGCGCGAGCGCGTCAGTTCCGTCATCCCGCTGGAAAGCGATCCCGCCTGAGCCTGCCCGGTTCCTGCTGCGAATTCATGCGCTGATTCGGTAAGCTACCGGCTCTTGTTATCGGAGCAGACGGCGCCATGAAGATTTTTCGTTTAGTGCTCCTGCTGGCCGTCCTCGTCGGAGGACTGGTGATTGGTTCGCTCAACTCGCAACCCATCCAGATCAGCCTGGCCTTCTGGATGCTCAAGACCACCTCCGGGGTGGCAATCATCGCCTCGCTGTTGCTCGGCGCCCTGGTGGGCGGTGGCATGGTGATGGCAGGCCTGGTCGTGCCGATGTACGCCAAGCTGCGCCGTGCCAACAAAGTGGTGGCTGCAGCCAACGCGGCGGCAGCACCGGCCGAAACGACGCAATCCCCTTCTCCTTTCGACGGGCGCTGATCGCAGATGGAATTCATCAGTGAGTGGTTCTGGTTCTTCCTGTTCCTGCCGCTTGCCGCGCTCAGCGGCTGGGTCGTGGGCCGCCGTGGGGGGCAACGGCATAGCGAGAACCAGGTCAGCCGGCTTTCCAGTACCTATTTCCGCGGCTTGAATTACCTGCTCAACGAGCAGCCGGACAAGGCCATCGAGCTGTTCCTGCATATCGCCGAGCTGGACAAGGAAACCTTCGAGACGCAGGTGGCGCTGGGGCATCTGTTCCGCCGCCGCGGCGAAGTCGATCGCGCCATCCGCCTGCATCAGGGCCTGGTCAACCGCAATGACCTGAGTGATGCGCAGCGCGTGCAGGCATTGCTCGCCTTGGGCGAGGACTACATGAAGTCCGGCCTGCTTGACCGCGCCGAAACCGTGTTCACCGACCTGGCCAAGCTGGACCAGCGTGCGCCGCAGGCGCTCAAGCACCTGATCAGCATCTACCAGGCCGAGCGCGACTGGGAAAAGGCGATCGAGAACGCCACCCGTTACGAGCAGGTCACCGACGAACCGATGGGCAAGCTGATCGGGCAGTTCGAATGCGAGCTGGCCGAGCGCTATCGCGCCGCGGGCCGTCTGGAGGATGCGCGCGCGGCGATCAACCGCGCCAATGCGGCGGATGCGATGAGCGTGCGTGCCGGCATCATCGAGGGACGCCTGGAGAGCGACTTTGGCAATGACGAAGCCGCGGTGCGTGCGTTCGAGCGTGCGGCCCGCAATGACCCGGACTACTTGCCGGAGATCCTGCCGCAGCTGTTGAAGAACTACCGGAATGTCGGTGATCTGGCTGGCGCGCGCGCATTCCTGGCCGAGATGACCGAGCACTACCGCGGCATCGCGCCGGTGCTGGCGTTGACCCGTCTGATGGAGGAGCAGGAAGGCACTGCGCCTGCACGCGCCTATCTGGGACGACAGCTGAAGGATCGTCCTTCGGTGCGCGGTGAATCGGCGCTGATCGACCTGACCCTGGCCGAGGGCGCCGACCCGGTCGCCACGCTGCAGGACCTCAAGCACATCACCGACCAGTTGCTGGTCCGCAATCCGGCCTATCGCTGCACGCGTTGTGGCTTCGGTGCCAGGACGCACCACTGGCAATGCCCGAGCTGCAAGGAGTGGGGCACGGTCAAGCCGCTGCTGAACTTCGCGGTGCTCTGAACCGTGCCGATGCCGTTCGTACTTCTGCCGCTGGCGACGCTGGCGCTGGCGGCATGGGTGACCTGGCTGGCCATCCACTACGCGATCCGTCGTCGATTGGTCGATCTTCCCGGCGAGCGGCGCAGCCACCAGGTCACCACGCCACGCGGTGGCGGGATCGGGATCGTTGCATCGCAGGTGTTTGCCTGTTCCGTTCTGGCTTTCCTGTACCCCGCTTACGCGTTCGCGCTGCTGGTCTTCGCGGTAGGGTTGCTGTTGGTGGCGGGAATCGGGTGGTGGGACGACCATCGGCCACTTCCCGCGCTACCACGGTTGGGTGTTCACCTGCTTGCATCGCTGATGCTGGGCGGGGTAGTGCTGGGGGCGACCGGCGACCCGTTGAAAGCGGCGTTCTGTGCCTTCCTCGCGGTGTCGCTGATCAACATCTGGAACTTCATGGATGGCATCAACGGCTTGGCCGCCAGTCAGGCGGCGCTGGTCGGCATCGGGGTGGCAGTGCTCTTGCCCTGGCCCCTGGGAATCGCGGGCGCAGTGTTGGCGGCCGGTTGCCTGGGGTTTCTCCCGTTCAACTTCCCGCGTGCCCGGATCTTCATGGGGGATGTGGGCAGTGGCGCGCTGGGCTACCTCGTAGCCGGACTGCTGGCACTGGGCATGTGCACGACAGTGCTGGCCCCGCCGTTGTGGCTGGTATTGCCGTCGGTGTTCCTCGTTGATGCGGGGTTCACCTTGTTGGCGCGGATACTCAAGGGTGAGCGCTGGATGCAGCCGCATACCCAACATCTGTATCAGCGGTTCGTGAAACGTGGCCGAAGTCACGCCATTGTCACGGTCATGTACGCCAGTCTTACGCTGTCAGGAGTGGCATTTACGGTATTCTTTTCAAGCCTTCCCCTAGTTTGGGGATGGGCAGGGGGATTGGGCTGGGGGGCTGCGCTTGCAGCCGCCTGGGGTTTCCTGCGCATCGGGCTTTTCAATAAGGACGGCGACTGAATGGCATCCTGGCATGATCGATTTCCCGGTAGTGGTCTGCGCTATGCGGTGATGCTCCACGATCTGGTCATGGTCTGGCTGGGGTGGCAGCTGCTGTTTGCCGCGCGTTACGCAATGCTGGACAACGCGCCTGACCAGCCGCTGTTCTCGCTGGACGTGCTGGCCGTGGTGGCGATACAAGGGATCGCGTTCTGGAAGGTCGGCCTTTATCAAGGCCTGTGGCGTTTCGCCAGCGTTGCCGACCTGATCAATATCTTCAAGGCGAGCTTCATTGGCCTGCTGGCCATCGTTGTGCTGTTCACCTACCGGCGGCTTCACGGCATTCCGATCTCCGTTTTGGTGGTCTATCCGTTTGCGCTTTCAGCGCTGCTGGGCACGCCGCGGTTGCTGTACCGGGCTTGGAAGGACTATCAGTCCGTGCATTCGGATGCGCGGGCACGCCGCGTGCTGGTCATCGGTGCAGGGCAGGCGGCGGAAGGGTTGATCAAGGACCTGCGTCGCTCAGGCGACTATGAGCCGGTCGGGCTGGTTGATGACTCGATTCATCTGAAGGGCGCGAAGCTGCATGGCGTGCCGATCCTGGGCAAGATCGACGATCTGGTCTCGGTTGCCCGGGAGACCAGCAGCAAACTGCTCGTGATTGCCATTCCAACCATCGATGCCGCGGGCATGCAGCGTATCGTGGGCTTGTGCGAGCGGACCGGGTTGCCGTTCCGGACCGTGCCGCGGTTGACCGATATCCTGGAGGGCAGCTCGCTCCCCGGTGAACTCAAGGAAGTGGCCATCGAGGACCTGCTGGGCCGCAAGCCGATCCTGCCCGACTGGGAACTGATCCGCGGTTGGCTGCGGGGACGCACGGTGCTGGTGACCGGTGGCGGTGGTTCGATTGGTTCGGAGCTGTGCCGGCAGTGCGCACGGCACGGTGTTACCCGTGTCGTCGTGCTGGAAATCAGCGAACTGCTGATGATCAACATCCAGGCCGAGCTGCGGCGCAATTTCCCGGACCTGGATGTGCAGGGGGTGTTGGGCGATTGTGGCGATCCGGCCGTGATCCGCCATGCCTTGCGTACCTTCCGTCCCGATACCGTGTTCCATGCGGCTGCCTACAAGCAGGTGCCGTTGCTCGAGGATCAGCTGCGCGAGGCGGTGCGCAACAACACACTGGCAACCGAGTGCGTGGCTTCGGCCTGTGCGGAAGCCGGGATCGAGAATTTCGTGTTGATCTCCACCGACAAGGCGGTGGATCCGGTCAACGCCCTCGGCGCGAGCAAGCGCTACGCCGAAATGATCTGCCAGAGCCTGAACAAGCGCGCGCCATCGACCCGCTTCGTCACCGTACGCTTCGGCAACGTGCTGGGTTCGGTCGGCAGCGTGGTGCCGTTCTTCCGCGAGCAGATCCGCAAGGGTGGGCCGGTGACGGTCACCCATCCGGACGTCAGCCGCTATTTCATGACGATCCCGGAAGCCTGCCTGTTGATCCTGCAGGCGGCCGCCTCGTCCTCGCGTGGCGCCATCTACATGCTGGACATGGGCGAGCCGGTACTGATCCGTGACCTGGCCGAGCAGATGATCCGGCTGGCCGGCAAGGTGCCCGGCGCAGACATCGCCATTGTCTATACGGGCCTGCGTGCCGGTGAAAAATTGCACGAGAGCCTGTTCTACCACGACGAAAACTGCCAGCCGACCGTCCATCCCAAGGTGATGGAGGCCGGCGTGCGTGAGTTCTCGGCTGACATGGTGCTTGGCAACGTGGCGGCGCTGCGCAAGGCCATTGCTTCCTATGATATCGAGGCGATGCAGCAGATCCTGACCGCCACCATTCCCGAGTTCAAGCCGATCGAGGAGCCTGGAGTGCCCAGTACCTCGGCCAAGATCGTGCCGTTCCCCACCAAAGAAGCTGGAAGGATTCATTGATGAGTGTTCGTATCAAAAAGGCGGTGTTTCCCGTTGCAGGCCTGGGGACGCGCTTCCTGCCTGCGACCAAGACCGTGCCGAAGGAGATGCTGCCGATCATTGATCGTCCGTTGATCCAGTACGCGGTGGATGAAGCCATCGAGGCTGGTTGCGATACGCTGATCTTCATCACCAACCGCTACAAGCATGCGGTGGCCGATTATTTCGACAAGGCCTACGAGCTGGAGCAGAAGCTCGAGCGCGCCGGCAAGACCGAACAGTTGGAACAGATCCGCCATGTACTGCCCAAGGGCGTGCGCGCGGTATTCGTGACCCAGACCGAGGCGTTGGGCCTGGGGCACGCGGTGCTGTGTGCCAAGCCGATCGTCGGAGATGAGCCGTTCGCGGTCCTGTTGCCGGACGACCTGATCTGGAATCGTGGCGACGGCGCGCTCAAGCAGATGGCCGATCTCAACGAGGCATCGGGGGCCAGCGTCATCGCGGTGGAGGACGTGCCCCACGAGAAGACCGGCAGCTACGGCATCGTCGCCACTGACAAGTTCGACGGGCGCAAGGGGCATATCACCCAGATCGTCGAGAAGCCCAAGCCGGAGGACGCGCCCAGTGACCTGGCCGTGGTCGGCCGTTACGTGCTGAGCCCGAAGATCTTCGAACTGCTTGAGTCCACCGGGACCGGAGCGGGCGGGGAAATCCAGCTGACCGATGCGATCGCGCAGTTGCTCACCAGCGAGCAGGTGGATGCCTATCGGTTTGAGGGCACCCGCTTCGACTGCGGCACGCATCTGGGGCTGGTCGAGGCCACGGTCCGTTTCGCGCTGGAGAACCCGAAGCTGGCCGGCCCTGCGCGCGAAGTCATGCAGAAGATGCTGACCGAATAAGCCCCGCGCTTGCAGGGCGTCGACCTTCAAGGTTGACGGGCAGAAGGGCAGCCACTGGCTGCCCTTCCTGCTTTCTGCATCATGCGAAGCATCAGGGCGTTGGTTTCAGGGCATCACGTCGATGCGCACAAAAAAAGGGCGGCCCGCGGGCCGCCCTTTCGGCGTCATCCGGCGAGTTGGATTACAGCGACTCGAAGATGCCGGCAGCGCCCATGCCGGTGCCGATGCACATGGTGACCATGCCGTACTTCTGCTGGCGGCGACGCAGGCCGTGCAGGATGGTCGCGGTACGGATCGCGCCGGTGGCACCCAGCGGGTGGCCCAGGGCGATGGCGCCGCCCAGCGGGTTGACCTTGCTCGGGTCCAGGCCGCAGTCGCGGATGACCGCCAGCGACTGTGCGGCGAAGGCTTCGTTGAGCTCGATCCAATCCAGCTGGTCCTGGCTCAGGCCGGCCTGCTTGAGCGCCTTCGGGATTGCGGCGATCGGGCCGATGCCCATCACTTCCGGGCGCACGCCGGCGACGGAGAAGCTGACGAAGCGGGCCAGCGGGGTCAGGCCGTAATCCTTGATGGCCTGTTCAGAGGCCAGCAGCACCGCGCCGGCGCCATCGCTCATCTGCGAGGAGTTGCCGGCAGTGACGGAGCCACCGAACTGGCCGTTGCGAAACACCGGACGCAGCTTGGCCAGGCCTTCTGCCGAGGAATCAAGGCGCGGGCCTTCGTCGGTGTCGGCGAGCTTGGTGCGGGTAATGATGCGCTTGCCATCGGCCAGATCAGGCAGGTGCGAGATGATCTCGTAGGGGCTGATCTCGTCCTTGAACTCGCCGTTCTGGATCGCGGCGATGGCCTTCTGGTGCGAGGCCAGGGCGAAGGCATCCTGGTCTTCGCGCGAGACCTTCCATTCCTCGGCGACCTTCTCGGCGGTGATGCCCATGCCGTAGGCAATGGCGGTGTGGTCGTTGTCGAACACGCTCGGCGCCATGGCGATCTTGTTGCCCATCATCGGCACCATCGACATCGACTCGGTGCCGCCGGCCAGCATCAGGTCGCTATTGCCCAGGCGGATCTGGTCAGCGGCCATGGCCACGGCCTGCAGGCCGGAGGAGCAGAAGCGGTTCACCGTCTGCGCGGCGATGGTGTTGGGCAGGCCGGCCAGCAGCACGCCGATGCGCGCCACGTTCATGCCTTGCTCGGCTTCGGGCATGGCGCAGCCGATGATGGCGTCGTCGATGCGGTTGACGTCCACGCCCGGGGCCTGGGCGACCACGCTCTTGAGCACGTGGGCGAGCATGTCGTCCGGGCGGGTGTTGCGGAACATGCCCTTGGGCGCCTTGCCAACCGGGGTGCGGGTGGCGGCGACGATGTAGGCGTCCTGGATTTGCTTGGTCATTGCAGTGATCTCTTCAATAGGTGTGAGCGTGAGGGCGGGCGAGGGCGACGCGGTGGCGTCGCGCCTAAAGCACGCTCACTCAGTTCCGCAGCGGCTTGCCGGTTTTGAGCATGTGCGCGATGCGGGCCTGGGTCTTCTCCTGCTGGGCCAGTTCGACGAAGTGCTTGCGCTCCAGGGTGAGCAGCCACTCTTCGTCCACCAGCGTGTTGCGGTCGACCTTGCCGCCGCACAGCACGGTGGCGATGCGCTCGGCGATCTCATAGTCGTAGGGGCTGATGAAGCGGCCTTCGAGCATGTTGACCAGCATCATCTTGAAGGTGGCGATGCCCACGTCGCCGGCGACGCGGATGCGGCGCGCCGGCAGCGGCGGACGGTAGCCGCCCTCGGCCAGTGCAGTGACCTCGGCCTTGGCGATGTGCAGCAGCTCGAAGCTGTTGAACACGACCTTGTCGGTGCCGCGCATCAGGCCCAGCTCCTTGGCGTTGACCGCGGAGTTGGAGACCTTGGCCATGGCCACGGTTTCGAAGGTCTTCTTCAGCTCGGCGAACACGTCGCCGTCGGCACCGGCGGCCTGCGAGGCGCGCACGGCGATTTCCTTCAGGCCGCCACCGGCCGGGAGCAGGCCGACGCCGGCCTCGACCAGGCCGATGTAGCTTTCCAGCGCGGCGACCGACTTGGCCGCATGCATCTGGAACTCGCAACCGCCGCCCAGGGCCAGGCCGCGCACCGCGGTCACCACTGGCACGGTGGCGTACTTGATGCGCTGGCTGGTGCGCTGGAAGTTGGCGACCATCGCCTCGAACTCGGCGATCTTGCCGGCCTGCAGTGCGCCCAGCGCACCGGACAGATCGGCGCCGGCGGAGAAGGGCTCCTTGTTCTGCCAGATCACCACGCCCTTGAACTGCTTCTCGGACAGGCCGATGGCGTGCTGGATGCCGTCCAGTACCTGGTCGGAGACGGTGTTCATCTTGGTCTTGAAGCTGATGACGCTGATGCCATCACCGTCGGTCCACAGGCGGATGCCGTCGTTCTCGAACACGGTCTCGCCCGGAGCGAACTTCTCGCCGAGCAGCGCATCCGGGAAGCGCTGGCGCTGGTACACCGGCAGCGACGAGCGCGGCACCAGTGCATTCTGCGACGGGCTGTAGCTGCCTTCGGCGGCATGCACGCCGTCTCGGCCGTCCAGCACCCAAGCCGGCAACGGGGCATTGCTCATGCTCTTGCCGGCGGCGATGTCCTCGGCGATCCACTGCGCCACCTGCTTCCAGCCGGCGGCCTGCCAGGTCTCGAACGGGCCCAGCGACCAGCCGTAGCCCCAGCGGATGGCCAGGTCCACGTCGCGCGCGGTTTCGGCGATGTCGGCCAGGTGGTAGGCGCTGTAATGGAACAGGTCGCGGAACGTCGCCCACAGGAACTGGGCATGCGGGTGCTGGCTTTCGCGCAGCTTGGCGAACTTCTCGGCCGGGTTCTTGATCTTCAGGATCTCGACCACTTCCGGCGCGGCGGCGCGGTCGGCCGGACGGTAGTCCTGCTTTTCAAGGTCGATGACCATGATGTCCTTGCCGATCTTGCGGAAGATGCCCGCGCCGGTCTTCTGGCCCAGTGCACCCTTTCCGATCAGCGCGCCCAGCCATGCCGGCGCGGCGAAGTACTTGTGCCACGGGTCGTCGGGCAGGGTGTCGCCCATGGTCTTGATGACATGCGCCATGGTGTCCAAACCGACCACGTCGGAGGTGCGGTAGGTCGCCGACTTCGGGCGGCCGACCAGCGGGCCGGTCAGGCCGTCCACTTCGTCGAAGCCCAGGCCGAACTGCTGGGTGTGGTGGATGGTGGACAGGATCGAGAACACGCCGATGCGGTTGCCGATGAAGTTCGGGGTGTCCTTGGCGTACACCACGCCCTTGCCCAGGTTGGTGGTCAGGAAGGTTTCCAGGCCTTCCAGCACCGACTTGTCGGTGGTCTTGGCCGGGATCAGCTCGGCCAGGTGCATGTAGCGCGGCGGGTTGAAGAAGTGCACGCCGCTGAAGCGGTGGCGCAGTTCTTCCGGCAGCACGTCGGCCAGCTTGTTGATGCCCAGGCCCGAGGTGTTGGAGGCCAGCACCGCGTGTTCGTTCACGAACGGGGCGATCTTCTTGTACAGGTCCTGCTTCCAGTCCATCCGTTCAGCGATGGCCTCGATGATCAGGTCGCAGTCGCGCAGCTGCTCCAGGCCCGAGTCGTAGTTGGCCGGGGTGATGGCTTCGGCCAGCGACTTGGACGCCAGCGGTGCCGGGCTCAACTTGCCCAGGTTGGCGATGGCCTTGAGCACGATGCCGTCGGCCGGACCTTCCTTGGCAGCCAGGTCGAACAGGACGGTGTCGACGCCGGCATTGGTCAGGTGGGCGGCGATCTGCGCACCCATGACGCCTGCGCCCAGGACGGCGGCGCGGCGGACAAGCAGGGAATTGGACATATCGATAAACCTTTGGTCTGCGATGACGGGTGGATCAGGTAAGGGACGAATCCGGCGTACGTGCGCTTGCACGGAAACCGGCTTCAGCGAAATGGATCAGTTCCTGCGCGGCCTTGCTGCGGTGGGCGGCCTCGCTGATGTTGTGCGGGCGCTTGATCAGGCCGAAATCGGCCATGGCGTAGGTGAGCGCGCCGGCCAGGAAGTCCAGGCGCCAGTACAGCTCTTCCTTGCTCAGGCCAGGCACGCAAGCGCCGATGGCCTTGCCGAACTCGCGCAGCACGTGGCCGTAGTGGTCGGACAGGAACTTGCGCAGGTTGTCGTTCTTCTCGGCGTAGGCGCGGGCGATCACGCGGACGAAGGCGCCGCCGCTCTGGCGGTCCTGTGCCAGGGCCAGCGCCGGTTCGACGAAGGCCGCCAGCACCGCGCGCAGGTCGCCGGGCTGGCTGCTGCGGGCCTGTTCCAGCTGGCCCAGGCGGGCGGCGGTCATCTCGTCCATGCGGCGGCGGAACACTTCATTGACCAGGTTTTCCTTGGACCCGAAGTGGTAATTGACCGCCGCGATGTTTACGTCCGCGTGACTGGTGACCTGGCGCAGCGAGGTACCGGCGAAGCCGTGCTGGGCGAACAGTTCCTCGGCCGCGCCGAGGATGCGGTCCTTGGTGGAGAAGCTGGCAGGTTTGCCCATGGTGGTCACAATCAATCAAACGATTGTTTGGATCCTACGCCCGGCCGGGCGCCTCGGTCATGCTGCGTCGCAACATCATTCACGTGGCGCTGTGCAAAGGGCCGGGGCACCCGGTAGAATTAGCCACCGCAATTCAGGCTAAGCCCGCGTCCGCACGCGGGTTTTTTTCATGTACCCTCGGGCCGACCGGCCCTGAACAACCGGAGAATTCCCATGGCGCTGGAGCGCACCCTTTCCATCATCAAGCCCGACGCCGTTGCCAAGAACGTGATCGGCGAGATCTACGCCCGCTTCGAAAAGGCCGGCCTGAAGGTCGTGGCCGCCAAGTACAAGCAGCTCTCGCGCCGTGAAGCCGAAGGCTTCTACGCCGTGCACCGCGAGCGTCCGTTCTTCAACGCCCTGGTCGAGTTCATGATCTCCGGCCCGGTGATGATCCAGGCCCTGGAAGGCGAGAACGCCGTGCTGGCGCACCGCGACCTGCTGGGCGCCACCAACCCGAAGGACGCTGCCCCGGGCACCATCCGCGCCGATTTCGCTGATTCGATCGACGCCAACGCCGCCCACGGTTCGGATTCGGTCGAGAACGCCGCCATTGAAGTGGCCTACTTCTTCGCCGCCACTGAAGTGGTTTCGCGCTAAGCAGTAAAGAAGGTTGAAGCCGTGAACGAGGTCGTACAGACACCCGCCATCCAGCCGCTGCCGAAAACGGCGCCGACCGCTGGCAAGCAGAACCTGCTCGACCTTGATCGCGCGGGCCTGGAGAAGTTCTTCGTCGAAACCCTCGGCGAACAGAAGTTCCGTGCCCACCAGGTGATGAAGTGGATCCACCACCGCTACGTCACCGATTTCGACCAGATGACCGACCTCGGCAAGGCGCTGCGCGCCAAGCTGCATGCCCATGCCGAGGTCGTCGTCCCCAATGTCGTGTTCGACAAGCCCTCCGCCGATGGTACCCACAAGTGGCTGCTGGCGATGGGTGTGGATGGCAAGAACGCCATCGAGACCGTCTACATTCCGGACAAGACCCGCGGCACGCTGTGCGTGTCCTCGCAGGTTGGTTGCGGCCTGAACTGCACCTTCTGCTCGACCGCCACCCAGGGCTTCAACCGCAACCTGACCACCGCCGAGATCATCGGCCAGGTATGGGTGGCCGCCCGCCACCTGGGCAACGTGCCGCACCAGATGCGCCGTCTCACCAACGTGGTGATGATGGGCATGGGCGAGCCGCTGATGAATTTCGACAACGTCGTGCGCGCCATGAGCATCATGCGCGATGACCTGGGCTACGGCCTGGCCAACAAACGCGTGACGTTGTCCACCTCCGGCCTGGTGCCGCAGATCGATCGCCTCTCGGTCGAGAGCGACGTATCGCTGGCCGTGTCGCTGCACGCGCCCAATGATGAGCTGCGCGAAACGCTGGTGCCGCTCAACAGGAAATACCCGATCGCCGAGTTGATGGCGTCGTGCGCGCGCTACCTGCGCGGCAACAAGAAGCGCGATTCGGTGACCTTCGAATACACCCTGATGAAGGGCATCAACGACCAGCCCGAGCACGCCCGCCAGCTGGCACGCTTGATGCGCCAGTTCGACAACGCGGTGCAGGCCAAGGATTCGGGCAAGGTCAACCTGATCCCGTTCAATCCGTTCCCCGGTACGCGCTACGAGCGTTCGGACGAGGGGCAGATCCGCGCCTTCCAGAAAATCCTGCTCGACGCGCAGGTGCTGACGATGGTGCGCCGTACCCGCGGTGACGACATCGACGCGGCCTGCGGCCAGCTCAAGGGCCAGGTGATGGACCGCACCCGCCGCCAGGCCGAATTCAACCGTCTGCTGGAAGCACAGGAAAACGGGGATGCGCGGGCCTGACCGGCTGCTCCTGCTGGCGGTCGTGGCGCTGCTGCTGGCCGGCTGCGGCGAGCGCAATGCGCGGATCGGCAAGATCAAGGGGTACAAGCCGGTCGCGCCGGTGTACGAGGTGCGCGATGACGCGCAGACCCGCAAACGGATGAAGTACGACGAGCTGCTGGGCGTGGCCGGCGACCGCTTCGGTCGCGGTGATCTGGAGGATGCCCAGAAGTTCGCCCGCTCCGCCCAGAAGCTGGATGCCTCGCGCCCGGAAGCGTTCACCGCGCAGGCGTTGGTGGCCTCGCAGCGCGGCCAGGACGAGGAGGCCGGCGCACTGTACCGCAAGGCCGCCGAGCTGGCGCCGAGCCGGGGCGCGGAGCTGAACAACTACGGCGTCTGGCTGTGCTCACACGGGCATCCGGCCGAGGCGCTGGTCTGGTTTGACCGTGCCCTGGCCGATGCGAACTACGGCTCCCGGGCCGAGGCGCTGGCCAACGCTGGTGGCTGTGCGCTCGATGCCGGCCAGAACGAGCGCGCCGAGGACAACCTCCGCCAGGCGCTGGCGTCGGCGCCGAACAACGCCTACGCGCTGGAATCGATGGCGCGCAACGAGGTCCTCCATGGGCGCTATTTCGAGGCCCGGGCCTTCTACCAGCGGCGTTTGGCGGCTGCGCCGGCCACGGTTTCCGTGTTACAACTTGCCATTCATATTGAAGAGCGGCTGGGCGACAGGAGTGCCGTCGGTCGATTCCAACAGCGGTTGCGCGAAGAGTTCCCTTCGGACGCGGCCTCGAAATCCCAGGGCTGATGCATTGTGATCAATGATCCGGATGTAAGCGCTTTCGAAAGTGCGGTGGGATGTGGTGAGCGGCTCCGCAAGGCGCGCGAGGGTGCCGGGTTGTCGCTCGAAGCGGTTGCCAGTCAGTTGAAAATGCCCATTCAGGTTGTGTCCGCGCTGGAGTCCGAGCAGTGGGATCGCCTGGGGGCGCCGGTGTTCGTCCGTGGCCAGCTGCGCAGCTATGCGCGCCTGCTGAAGGTGGACCTGGGGCAGTTGCTGGAGCAGGCGCGGATCGCGCCGGTCGAGCCGCCCAAGCTGGTCAGCCATACCCATACCCCGCCGATGAAGCGGATAGCCGAGAACTTGGGCCGCCGCGCGGTCTATGTGGTCATCACCGCCGTGCTGGCCGTGCCGATCTGGTACGTGGTCAGCAGTACCACCCGCAGCGCACCGCCCAGTACCGCGTCGCTGGACGTGGTGCCGCCCGCCGCCACGACGGTTGCCGCTGACCCGGCGAGCGCCGCCGCGTCGCCGGCTGCCGCGCCGGCGACGTCAACGGCACGGCAGGAAGGCCCGTACCTGGCCTCGATGGCGCCCATTGCCCGGCCCGCCGCGGCGGCATCGGCGCTGACGTTGAACTTCAAGGGCGACAGTTGGGTCAACATTTCCGCACCGGACGGTGCCACGGTCGAGAAGGCCCTGGTCCGCGCTGGTGAAACCCGTAGCTTCAACGCCGGCCAGGTCGGGCACATGGTGCTCGGCAACGCGGCCGAGGTTGAGGTCCAGCAGGCGGCCGGGAGCGTCGATTTGACGCCCTACAAGCGCGGTAATGTCGCCCGCTTTACGGTATCCTCTGACGGTTCCGTGGCGCCGGTTTCACCCTGAGGCAAGGCGCCGATCAATACAACAAGGCTCCCCGGCAGGGTGGGCGAGAGTACGCATGGCGATTGACGACCTGCTCGACGAGCACGAACAAAGCGAACGTGTCCGCACGTGGCTGCGCAAGAATGGCGCCGGAATCTTCGGCGGAGTGGTACTCGGCATCGGCGCCATCGCCGGCTGGCAATGGTGGCAGAAGGACCAGGTCGGCAAGCTGGCTGAAGCCAACGTCCGCTATGAGGCGGTGACCCGCAGCCTGCAGTCCAGCAAGCTGGACGAGGCGGCCAAGGAAGTCGCTGCGCTGGAAGGCGGCAAGGCCGGCATCTACGCCGACCTGGCGTCGCTGGAGCTGGCCAAGGCCCAGGTCGAGGCGGGCAGGAACGACGACGCGATCAAGACGCTGCGCGCGCTCAAGACCGAAGGCGAGTTCAAGACGCTGATCGACCAGCGCATCGCGCGGCTGCTGATCGAGACCGGCAAGGCCGGCGAGGCGCTGACCCTGATCGGCAACGCCGAGGACAGCGCCAGCCTGGAGATCCGCGGTGACGCCCAGATCGCGCAGGACAAGCGTGATGAAGCGCGTGACCTCTACACCAAGGCATTGGCCAAGCTTGACGTGGCTGCACCGCAGCGCCGCCTGCTGGAAACCAAGTTGATGGATGCCGGCGGCACGGTGGCCGATCCTGCGGCGGAGAAGATCTGATGAAGCTGAAGTATGTTGCAGGCGTGGTGCTGGTCGCGATGACCCTGACCGGTTGCTCGACCGTCAAGGGCTGGTTCGCGGGCAAGGACGCGGCGGCCAAGAAGGCGCTGGAACCGGCCGAGCTGGTCAAGTTCGAGCCGAGCGTACGGGTCGACCGCATCTGGTCGACCGGCGTGGGCAAGGGCGAGGGCCGCATCGGCGTGCGTCAGGCGCCGCTGGTGCACGATGGTCGCGTCTATGCCGCGGCGGTGGAAGGCGGCGTGCATGCGCTGGACCTGCAGACCGGCAAGGAAATCTGGAAGTACGTCCCGGCCAAGGAAAAGAAGCAGCCCAAGCTGCGTCTTTCCGGTGGTCCGGGCGCGGGTGACGGCCTGGTCGTGATCGGCACGCTGGACGGGCAGGTGATTGCCCTGGATGCGGCCAATGGCAGCGAGAAGTGGAAGGCCAAGGTGCCGGGCGAAGTGATCACCGCGCCGGCCGTCGCGCAGGGCCTGGTGTTCGTGCGCAGCAACGATGGCCGTACCACCGCCTTCGATGCCGCCACCGGCGAGCAGCGCTGGTTCAATTCGCAGGAACTGCCGACGCTGACCGTGCGCGGCAACGCGCCGGTGGTGACCGGCCCGGGCGTGCTGTTCATCGGTAACGACGATGGCACCCTGAGCGCGCTGGCCATGCAGGACGGCCGCCCGCTGTGGGAACAGATGGTCGGTACGCCGGAAGGCCGCACCGAGCTGGAGCGCATGGCCGACGTGGACGGCGCACCGGTGCTGGAAGGTAATACGCTGTACGTCACCAGCTTCAAGAACGAGACCATGGCGATCGAAGGCCCGACCGGCCGTCCGCTGTGGTCGCGCGACCATGGTGGCGCTGGCGGCGTGGCGATTTCGTCGGGCAACGTGGTGGTGACCGACGGCAAGGGTACGGTTTACGGCCTGGACAAGAATTCCGGTTCGGCCATGTGGTCGCAGCAGGCGCTGGCGCGTCGCTCGGTCACCGGTGCCGCCATCCAGGGCGACTACGCCGTGGTGGGGGACTACAAGGGATACGTGCATTGGTTGCGGCTGAGTGACGGTGAACTGGCCGCGCGCGCGAAGAGTGGCGGTGACGCCCTCCTGGCGCAGCCGGTCGTCGCCGACGGCATCCTGCTGGTGCAGAACGTTGATGGAAAGCTGACCGCATTCCGGTTGGCCCAATAAGGAGTAAACGCGATGCTGCCTTTGGTCGCCCTGGTAGGACGGCCGAACGTCGGCAAGTCCACCATTTTCAATGCGCTGACCCGTACGCGCGATGCGCTGGTCCATGACCAGCCCGGGGTGACCCGCGATCGCAACTACGGCGTCTGCCGCTTGGACGAGGACAATCCCTTCCTGATCGTCGATACCGGTGGTATCGCCGGTGAAGAGGAAGGGCTGGCCGGCGCCACCGCGCGCCAGGCCCGTGCCGCCGCCGGTGAGGCGGATCTGATCGTGTTCGTGGTCGATGCCCGTGATGGCACCTCCGCGCTGGATGACGAGATCCTGTCGTGGCTGCGCAAGCTTGCGCGGCCCACGCTGCTGTTGATCAACAAGATCGACGGCACGGACGAGCATGCCGTGCGTTCGGAGTTCGCCCGCTACGGGTTCGGCGAGATGCTGATGATCTCGGCCGCGCACCGTCAGGGCATCGATGACCTGGTCGAGGAAATCATCGAACGTCTGCCCGAAGAAGGCACGACCGAGGTGCTGGACAACGACCCGAACCGCATCCGCATTGCCTTCTGCGGGCGCCCGAACGTGGGCAAGTCGACGTTGGTCAATCGCCTGCTGGGCGAGGAGCGCATGATTGCCTCCGAAGTGCCCGGCACCACCCGTGACTCGATCTCGGTGGACATGGAGCGCGACGGTCAGTTGTACCGCCTGATCGACACCGCCGGCCTGCGTCGCAAGGCGCGCGTGGAGGAGGTGGTCGAGAAGTTCAGCGTGGTCAAGACGCTGCGCGCCATCGAACAGGCCCAGGTCGCGGTGCTGATGCTCGATGCCAGCGAAGGCGTGACCGACCAGGATGCCAGCGTGCTGGGTGCGGTGCTCGATGCCGGTCGTGCGCTGGTGATCGCGATCAACAAGTGGGACGGGCTGACCGACTACCAGCGCGAGCAGGCCGAAACGCTGGTGTCGCTGAAGCTGGGCTTCGTGCCGTGGGCGGAAGTGGTCCGGATCTCGGCCAAGCACGGCTCGGGCCTGCGCGAGCTGTTCCGCGCGGTGCACCGCGCGCATGCCTCGGCCACGCATGAGTTCAGCACCAGCGAGGTCAACAAGGCGCTGGAAATCGCCTACGAGACCAATCCGCCGCCGAGCATCCGCGGCCATGTCTCCAAGCTGCGCTACGTGCATCCGGGTGGCACCAACCCGCCGACCTTCATCGTGCATGGCACGCGCCTGAAGGAGCTGCCGGATTCGTACAAGCGCTACCTGGAAAACTTCTTCCGCAAGCGCTTCAAGCTGGTGGGCACGCCGGTGACGTTCCTGTTCCGGGAAGGCGCCAACCCGTACGAAGGCAAGAAGAACGTACTGACCGAGCGGCAGATCAAGGCCAAGCGGCGCTTGATGAAACACGTGAAAGGCAAGAAGTGATGCATCGGAAGGCGACCGCAAGGTCGCCTTCCGCGTTCAGGGCCCCCTGGGAGCATCCTTTGGCGCGAGGCAAGGATTCTTCCGTGTGCAGGTCTTGCGGTCCGCGGGGCGCTGGCTTTGCGGCCCAGGCCGCTCCTGCGGGGGTTGTTGGCCGATAATCGGCGGATGAGCATTCGTGAATTGACCCCGGAACAGGCCCGTGAACGGCAGCGGCAGGGCGCGTTGTTGTTGGATGTGCGCCAGGCGCACGAGCGCGCCGGCGGGATGGCGGAGGGGGCCCTGGGCGTTGCCAAGGACGAACTGTTGGCTGCGCCGGGCACCCACCTGCCGGTCCTTGATCGGGAGATCGTGCTGATCTGCCAGAGCGGCAGGCGCTCGGCCGATGCGGCATCGGTGCTGGGGGCGCTCGGCTATACGGCCGTGGCCTCGGTCGCTGGCGGCACGGTGGCCTGGCGGACGGCCGGGCTGCCACTGGTACAGCCGCAGATGGACGCGGCGGACCGCGACTTCTACGACCGCTATTCACGTCACCTGCTGCTGCCGCAGGTAGGCGAGGCGGGCCAGCGGCGCCTGCAGCAGGCGCGGGTGCTGGTGCTGGGCGCCGGCGGGTTGGGAGCGCCGGCCAGCTTCTACCTGGCCGCGGCCGGGGTGGGGCACCTGCGCATCGTGGACCACGACGTGGTCGAGCGCAGCAACCTGCAGCGGCAGATCGTCCATGCCGAGGCGGCGGTGGGCGTGGCCAAGGTGCTCTCCGCGCGCGAGCGGTTGCTGGCCCTGAATCCGCATGTCGGCATCGAGGCCGTGCAGGCGCGGGTGAGCTCGGACAACGTCGATGCGCTGTTGCAGGACGTTGACGTGGTGCTGGATGGTTCGGACAATTTTCCGCTGCGCTACCTGCTCAACGATGCCTGCATCAAGCACGCCAAACCGCTGGTGTATGCCGCCATCGAGCGTTTCGACGGGCAGGTGAGCGTGTTCGATGCCGGGCGCCAGCGCGGCGTGGCGCCGTGCTATCGCTGCCTGTTCCCGGAGCCGCCACCGCCGGAGTTCGCGCCGAACTGCTCCGAAGCCGGGGTGCTGGGCGTGCTGCCGGGCCTGGCCGGGGTGATGCAGGCCACCGAGGTGCTCAAGCTGCTGCTGGGCATGGGGGAGCCGCTGGTCGGGCGATTGTTGCGCTTCGATGCGCTGCAGATGCGCTTCCGCGAGAGCCGCGTCAGCGCCGACCCGGATTGCCCGGTGTGCGCGCCCGGCGTGCCGTTCCCGGGCTACATCGACTACGCGGCCTTCTGCTCGCACCAAGGCTGACCACGCAGCGACCGCCAGGCGCGTGCGCCGCTGCATCCCGCTTGCACAGGATGTGCTTTATCGTGTGCCCTCCAGATTGGGAGTAGCAACATGTCAGCCGAGTCCTCGACGGAACTTGTGAAGGTCGTCGCCCTGCTGGGTGCCGCCGTGGTGGTGGTCCCGCTGTTCCGGCGGCTGGGGCTGGGGTCGGTGCTTGGCTACTTCGTGGCTGGCCTGGCGATCGGCCCGTTCGGTTTCGGCTGGTTCTCCGACCCGCAATCGATCCTGCACGTGGCCGAACTGGGCGTGGTGATGTTCCTGTTCGTGATCGGGCTGGAAATGCGGCCCTCGCACCTGTGGAGCCTGCGCAAGGAGATCTTCGGCCTGGGCACGGCGCAGATCGTGACCTGCGCGGCGGTGTTGACCGGCGTGGCCATGCTGTTCGGCTACCGGCCGCAGATCGCCTTCATCGCCGCGGCCGGCTTCGTGCTGACCTCGACGGCGGTGGTGATGCAGTTGCTGGCCGAGCGCGGTGACCTGACCCTGCCCTCGGGGCAGAAGATCGTCTCGATCCTGCTGTTCGAGGACCTGCTGATCGTGCCGCTGCTGGCGCTGGTGGCCTGGATGGCGCCGACGCAGGCCGGCGTGCATGAAGGTTCGCGCTGGGTGGGGGTGGCCATCGGTGCCGGTGCCATCGTCGGGCTGGTAGTCGTGGGCCGCTACCTGCTCAATCCGTTGTTCCGCATCCTGGCCGAGGCCAAGGCGCGGGAAGTGATGACGGCCGCCGCGCTGCTGGTGGTGTTGGGGTCGGCCCTGCTGATGCAACTGGGCGGGCTGTCGATGGCGATGGGTGCCTTCCTGGCCGGCGTGCTGCTGTCCGAATCCACCTTCCGCCACCAGATCGAGGCCGACATCGAGCCGTTCCGCGGCATCCTGCTGGGCCTGTTCTTCCTCAGCGTGGGCATGGCCCTGGACCTGTCGGTGGTGGTGGCGAACTGGAAGCTGATCGCACTGCTGGTGCCGGCGATGATGGCGGCCAAGGCGTTGTGCATCTATGCGGTGGCGCGGGTGATGGGCAGTGACCACCGGCAGGCGCTGGACCGTGGCGTACTGATGGCGCAGGGCGGTGAGTTCGCCTTCGTGCTGTTCGCCGCCGCCGCGAGCGCGGGCGTGATCGATGCACCGATCAACGCCAACCTGACGGCGGTGGTGGTGCTGTCGATGGCCCTCACGCCGCTGTGCATGCTGGTGTATCGCCACCTGGTGAAGGAGGCGGAGGTGTCCACCGATGGCGTGGAGGCCGCCGACGGGCTGAGCGGTGCCGTGCTGGTGATCGGCTTCGGCCGCTTCGGGCAGGTGTCGAGCCAGTCGCTGCTGGCGCGCGACGTGGACGTGACCATCATCGACAACGACATCGAGATGATCCGCAGCGCCGCCGACTTCGGCTTCAAGGTCTACTACGGCGATGGCACCCGGTTGGACGTGCTGCGCGCGTCCGGCGCCGAGACCGCCGCGGCGATCGCGGTATGCGTGGACGACCGCGGCGCGGCCGACCGCATCGTCGAGCTGGCCATGCATGAGTTCCCCCAGGCCAAGCTGCTGGTGCGCTCGTACGACCGCGAGCACTCGTTGTCGCTGATCCACGCCGGCGTGGACTTCCAGATCCGCGAGACCTTCGAATCGGCGGTGGAGTTTGGCCGGGCGGCGCTGCTGCAGCTGGGCGTGGAGGAGTTCGAGGCGGACCTGGTGGCCCAGGAGATCCGCCGCCGCGATGCCGAGCGCTTCGAGCTGGAGATGGCCGGCGGCGTCGGGGCCGGCGTTGGCCTGCTGTACGGCAACACGGCCGGGCCCAAGCCCACGCCGTTCACGCCGCCGCGCCGGGAATCGCGCACGCTCAATCCCGACGCGGTGGCCGGGGCAGGGCAGGAGGAGGGCGATGCGGCCCGGTAATGGCGTGGATAGGCGCAGGCGAGGTGTCGCGCCTGCCGTAATCGGGGACAATACGCTTCCCCGCCATCGCCCCCACGCCCCATGACCGTTTCCGCCGCACCCGCGCAGACCTCCCGCATCCTTGACGGCCGTCGTATCGCCGAAGAACTGCTCGACGACCTGAAGGTCCGCGTGGATGCGCGCCTGGACGCCGGGCGTTCACGCCCGGGCCTGGCCGTGGTGCTAGTGGGGGGCGACCCGGCGTCGGCGGTGTACGTGCGCAACAAGCGCCGTGCCGCCGAGAAGGTGGGCATCGAGGCGTTCGATTACGACCTGCCCGAAGGCACCAGCGAGGCACAGTTGCTGGACCTGATCGACCAGCTCAATGCCGACCCGAAGATCCACGGCATCCTGATCCAGCTGCCGCTGCCGGGTATCCCCGACGCCAGCCGGCTGATCCAACGGATCGACCCGGGCAAGGACGTGGACGGTTTCCACCCGCAGAACGTCGGCCACCTGGTGCTGCGAGAGTTCGGCCTGCGCCCCTGCACCCCGCGTGGCATCACCACGCTGCTCGGCCACACCGACCAGCCGGTGCGCGGCCGCAATGCCACCATCGTCGGCGTCAGCAACCACGTCGGTCGTCCGATGGGGCTGGAGCTGCTGATCGCCGGCTGCACGGTGACCAGTTGCCACAAGTTCACCCCGAAGGACGTGCTGGAACAGGCCGTGCGCAACGCCGACATCCTGGTGGTGGCGGTGGGCATCCCGCAGCTGATCCCCGGTGAGTGGGTGAAGCCGGGTGCGGTGGTGATCGACGTCGGTATCAACCGCCTGGAGGACGGCCGCCTGGTCGGTGACGTGGGCTTCGAGGCTGCCGCGCAGCGCGCCAGCTGGATCACCCCGGTGCCCGGTGGGGTGGGGCCGATGACCGTGGCGACCCTGATGCAGAACACCATAGAGGCCGCTGAAGCCGCGCGCTGATTTCGAGCGGGCGCTTGCCCCTCGCCAGCCCTCCCTTCGCGCCCGCGGCGCTGGGGAGGGAGCCGGTGCCAGACGCTGCCGTGACCTGATCCAAGGCAGGAACCACGCCTTCCCTTGGCCATGGGCGCAGGGACGAAGAGAGGGAAGGGCTTTCCCCCACGGACGCCTGAACATCCCCTCCCGGACGCGACACTGCGTCGCACCAGCCCCCTGACATCGGTCCCCGAATAGGGGTAAAATGTCGCGCTTCCCCACAAATCGGGCACGCCGATGCTGCGCATCCAGGCTGAAGCACTCACTTACGACGACGTCTCGCTCGTCCCCGCTCACTCCACGATCCTGCCCAAGGATGTCGACCTCGGCACGCGCCTGACGCGTGACCTGCGGTTGAAGTTGCCGATCGTCTCGGCCGCCATGGATACCGTCACCGAAGCCCGCCTGGCGATTGCCATGGCCCAGCTCGGCGGCATCGGCATCATCCACAAGAACCTGACCCTGGAGCAGCAGGCCGCCGAAGTGGCCAAGGTCAAGAAGTTCGAGTCCGGCGTGATCCGCGACCCGATCACCGTGGGCCCGGAAACCAGCATCCGCGACGTCCTGGCACTGACCCAGGCGCACAACATCTCCGGCGTGCCGGTGGTGGGCAGCGACGGCCTGCTGGCTGGCATCGTCACCCACCGCGACATGCGCTTCGAAACCGAGCTGGACGACCCGGTCCGCCACATCATGACCAAGAAGGATCGCCTGGTCACGGTGAAGGAAGGCGCGGCCTCCGATGAGGTGCTGCAGCTGCTGCACCGCAACCGCATCGAGAAGGTGCTGGTGGTCAACGATGCGTTCGAACTGCGCGGCCTGATCACCGTCAAGGACATCCAGAAGAAGAGCGACAACCCGAACGCCGCCAAGGACGCCGCCACGCGCCTGCTGGTCGGTGCCGCGGTGGGCGTCGGTGGCGACACCGAGCGTCGCGTCGAGGCGCTGGTCGCCGCCGGCGTGGACGTGCTGGTGGTGGACACCGCGCATGGCCATTCGCAGGGCGTGCTGGACCGCGTGCGTTGGGTGAAGAAGACCTTCCCGAACGTGCAGGTGGTCGGCGGCAACATCTGCACCGGCGAAGCAGCGCTGGCGCTGCTGGATTCCGGTGCGGATGCGGTCAAGGTCGGCATCGGCCCGGGCTCGATCTGCACCACCCGCGTGGTCGCCGGTGTCGGCGTGCCGCAGGTGACCGCCATCGACCTGGTCGCCGAAGCGCTGCAGGACCGCATCCCGCTGATCGCCGACGGTGGCATCCGCTACTCCGGTGACATCGGCAAGGCACTGGCCGCCGGCGCGTCGACGGTGATGATCGGTGGCCTGCTGGCCGGTACCGAGGAATCGCCGGGCGAGACCGAACTGTTCCAGGGACGCTCCTACAAGAGCTACCGCGGCATGGGCTCGCTGGCCGCGATGGAGAAGGGGTCCAAGGACCGCTACTTCCAGGACGCCGCCACCGCCGACAAGCTGGTGCCAGAAGGCATCGAAGGCCGCGTGCCGTACCGTGGCCCGGTCGGCGGCATCATTCACCAGTTGATCGGTGGCCTGCGTGCGACCATGGGCTACGTCGGTTGCGCCACCATCGAGGACATGCGCACCCAGCCCAAGTTCGTGAAGATCAGCGGCGCCGGCCAGCGTGAGAGCCACGTCCACGACGTGCAGATCACCAAAGAGCCGCCGAACTACCGCGCTTGATGCGGTAAGCAGAAGAGGAACGAGGACGCTGTCCCGTTCCTCTTTCTCTATCCGCCGTTCGTTTTGCATTGCCTCCCGTTTTCATTGTTCACTTGCCGGGCTTTATGACCAACATCCATAACGACAAGATCCTCATCCTTGATTTCGGCGCCCAGTACACGCAGCTGATCGCGCGTCGCATCCGCGAGTTCGGCGTGTACTGCGAGATCTGGGCATGGGACCACGATCCTGCCGAGATCGCCGCGTTCGGCGCCAAGGGCATCATCCTGTCCGGTGGCCCGGAAACCACCACGCTGCCGGGTGCGCCGGCCGCGCCGCAGGAAGTGTTCGACAGCGGCCTGCCGCTGCTGGGCATCTGCTACGGCCTGCAGACCATGGCCAAGCAGCTCGGCGGTGGCACCGAAGCCGCCGACCAGCGCGAGTTCGGCCATGCCGAAGTGAAGCTGCTGGGCAACGACGGCCTGCTCGGTGGCCTGTCCGACCACAACGGCGAGCCGCGCCTGGATGTGTGGATGAGCCACGGTGACCACGTCACCCACGTGCCGCCGGGCTTCGCCATCACCGCCGTGACCGACCGCATCCCGGTGGCCGCGATGGCCAACGAGGACAAGCGCTGGTACGGCGTGCAGTTCCACCCGGAAGTGACCCACACCAAGCAGGGCTCGGCGTTGCTCAAGCGCTTCGTCACCGAGATCTGCGGTTGCGCCACGCTGTGGACCGCGGCCAACATTATCGACGACCAGATCGCCCGCGTGCGCGAGCAGGTCGGCAGCGATGAGGTGATCCTGGGCCTGTCCGGCGGCGTTGACTCGTCCGTCGTGGCCGCGCTGCTGCACAAGGCCATCGGCCAGCAGCTGACCTGCGTGTTCGTCGATACCGGCCTGCTGCGCTTCCAGGAAGGCGACCAGGTCATGCAGATGATGGCCGAGAACATGGGCGTGAAGGTCGTGCGCGTGAATGCCGCCGACCGCTATTTCAAGGCGCTGGAAGGCGTCAGCGACCCGGAAGCCAAGCGCAAGATCATCGGCAACCTGTTCGTGGAGATCTTCGACGAGGAGTCGAACAAGCTCAGTAACGCCAAGTGGCTGGCGCAGGGCACGATCTACCCGGACGTGATCGAGTCGGCCGGTAGCAAGACCGGCAAGGCGCACGTCATCAAGAGCCACCACAACGTGGGCGGCCTGCCGGAAGACATGAAGCTCAAGCTGGTCGAGCCGCTGCGCGAACTGTTCAAGGACGAAGTGCGTCGCCTCGGCGTCGAGCTCGGCCTGCCGCGCGCGATGGTCTACCGCCATCCGTTCCCGGGCCCGGGCCTGGGCGTGCGCATCCTGGGCGAAGTGAAGCGTGAGTACGCCGAGCTGCTCGGCAAGGCCGATGCGATCTTCATCGAGGAGCTGCGTGCGGCGGACCTGTACGACAAGACCAGCCAGGCGTTCGCGGTGTTCCTGCCGGTCAAGTCGGTGGGCGTGGTCGGTGATGCGCGTGCCT
This sequence comes from Stenotrophomonas sp. ATCM1_4, assembly GCF_004348115.1. Taxonomy (GTDB): domain Bacteria; phylum Pseudomonadota; class Gammaproteobacteria; order Xanthomonadales; family Xanthomonadaceae; genus Stenotrophomonas; species Stenotrophomonas capsici. The sequence goes on from NZ_QPFB01000001.1 coordinate 716,455, forward strand.
ACGAGTGGGTGATCGCACTGCGTGCGGTGGAGACCATCGACTTCATGACCGCGCACTGGGCGCACCTGCCGTATGACTTCCTCGGCCGCGTGTCCAACCGCATCATCAACGAGCTGCGTGGCGTCTCGCGCGTGGTCTACGACATCTCCGGCAAGCCGCCGGCGACGATCGAGTGGGAGTGAGTTGAGCAACAAGGGCGCCGCAGGGCGCCCTTGTTGCTTCTGCGCCTTGGGAATGGGCGGTCCGGGGCTTCATCCGGTGCAGCGCGTATGCAAGGATCAACGCTTGGGCGTGCGGAGGTCGGACATCCGCAGGCATGAAGAAGTGGAGCGCGTGCGGATCGGGCGCATGCACCGTGACAAAAGAGTGGTGGGAATGAAAAGGACGTTGCCAGCGACGTTGGACGCGGAGCAGAAGAAGGTGGTCAAAGCAGTGACGGCGCAGGTCCATGCGGCGGCGTTGAATACCGATGCCATTGACCGGGCAGCCTGCCGGGCGGTCATCGAGAAGGCATATGCAGCGATGGGGTTGCCGGCACCGACGGTACGCTTCTTCGACAGCCCGCAGGCCAGCATGCGCCATTTGCGCGAATTGGCGTCCGGAGGAATGGGCGAGCCGGCACCGCTGGCGGCGGACTTCAGCCAGTTCACCGGCGACATGGACGAGCTGCAGGGTTTGCTGGCCTCGATGGCGTCGGTGCAACCGCGTGGCCTCGCCGAATGGGGTGAGGAAGTGGAGTTGCCTGCTGGTGACTTGGAGCGGGAAGTGATCCAACCGTTCACTTGGGAGGCTGGCTGGGAGGGCCTTGCCGGTGCCGTGGACAAGGCGCTGGGCAGACTGATCCATTTCGAGCACGCGGTCACCGAGGCGTTGGAAGCTTCATTGCAGGACGGGCGCCAGGAATGGCTGTTGTATTCGGGCGGTGCGGCGCATCTCTGGGGCGGTGCCGAGGCGCTTGGTCGTGCGCAGGCACTGGTGGCGCTGGGCATGCTGGATGAGGAACCGCCGGCGCTTGCCTTGGGCGGCGAAGTGTTGCGTAGCTGCGGTTGGGTGAACGCCTTCGAAAAGCTGTGCCTGGTGAGTGAGCGGCCAGCGTCGCTGTCGCTGCAGGGTCAGGCACGGGACCGGCAGGGGCTGCAGGCGCACGTGACCTGGCGCGACGGTGAAAGCAGCACGTACACCTACCGCGATTAGGGGCCGGGCGGCGGGCGGCTGACTCGGCCGGTGTCCGGGGCGCTGAACCCGCCCGCTGATATTGTCCGGGCGCTATCGCACAGACCGTTCAGGTGACCGGCAGCACAGGGGAGTCGTCAGTGCCCAGGTGCCTGATCAGCAGCTCGGCAAGGGCCCGGATCTTCCGGGCCGGATGGGCGCAGCAGGTAGATGCCACCGCAGGTACGGGGTAGTGCGGCATGGCCGCCACCAATGCCCCCGTAACCAGCGCCTGGCCGACGAGGAACCTGGGCAGGCAGGCGATGCCGAGCCCCGCCATTGCTGCCGCAGCCCGCGCCGCGCCGTTGTCAGCCCTGAACCGACCTTGCGCAGGCACGCTGATGACGCGTTGGTCGCTCATGAAGCGCCAGGTCTCCACGCCCTGGGTCAGAAGCTGATGCGCGGCCAACTGCTCAGGTGTGGTCGGCGTGCCATGCTCACGAAGGTACTGCGGGCTGGCGACCAGGCTGCCGTCGATGGGGCGATCCGACGTGCGATGAGGGTGGAATCGTGCAACGTGCCGATCCGGTTCGCGCAATCGAAGCCTTCGCCCAACAGGTCAACGAAACGGTCGCTCTAGCTGGTGAGCACGCTCAGGCGTGGGGGCGCAAGCCACAGGCGCCCGTGCACGCGGGTGGTTGTGGGGCAGGTCAGATGGCTGCGGTGTCCGGGAACACCCGCTCGCTCAGGAAATCGACCAGCGCCCGCAGCTTGGGCGAGGGGTGCTTGCTGGCCGGCCAGAGGATGTGGAACACGCCGGTGGCGCCGATGGCGTCTTCCAGCAACGGCAGCAGGCGTCCGTCGGCCAGCGGCTCGCGGATGGCGAAGTCGGGCAGGTAGGCGATGCCCAGCCCGCGCAGCGCGAAGCACAGCCGCGTCTCGATGTTGTTGCAGACCATGGTCCGTGGCAGTTGCAGTTCGCCTTCGGCGATGGGGTGGCGCAATCCCCAGGTTTCCAGCTTGCCGGTGTTGGGGAAGCGGTAGTGCAGGCACTGGTGATGCAACAGGTCGGCCGGCGTGCGCGGCGTGCCATGGCGGGCGAGATAGGCCGGTGAAGCCACGACCTGCAGCCGGAAGGCACCCAGGCGGCGTGCCGACAGCCGCGAGTCGGCCGGGGCACCGGTGCGTATCACCGCATCGAAGCCCTCCTCGATCACGTCCACCATGCGGTCGGTGAAGTCCAGGTCCAGTTCGATGTCCGGGTAGGTGCGCATGAACTCGCCCAGTACCGGCAGCATCAACGGACTGACCAGGGGCAGGCTGATGCGCAGTCGCCCGCGCGGCGCGCCGCTGGCCTGGGACAGCTCAAGTTCGGCGGCTTCGATCTCGGCCAGGATGCGCCGGCTGCGCTCCAGGAACAGCGCGCCCTCGGCGGTGAGGGTGACGCTGCGCGTGCTGCGGTGGAACAGGCGTACCCCCAGCTTTTCCTCCAGGCGCGCGACGCTCTTGCCGATGGCCGAGGCGGAGACGCCCAGTTGCCGCCCGGCAGCCACGAAGCTGCGGGTCTCGGCGACCTGCACGAACACGACGAAGCCGTTGAGGCTGTCCATCCCTGCTCCCTGACGTGGCGTGATTGCGGACGTTTGTATCCACACAGCGCGGAAATTTAGCCCACTTTTTCCCGAATGGAAGGATTTCTATCGTCACACCTCCCCCAAGCAGTGAGGTGTTTCCATGACGATGACGTCGTCCTTGCCATCGCCAGCCCCCGACCGCTCGCCGCTCAGCGCCCCCGTGAAGGCCGTCGTTGACCAGGCCATCGCCGAGCATCGGCTGGTGGGGGCGGTGGTGCTGGTGCGCCGGGATGGGCGCTGGGTGCACCGCCAGGCGGCCGGGATGGCCGATCGCGAGGCGGCGCGGCCGATGCAGTTGGACACGATCTTCCGGCTTGCTTCGGTCAGCAAGCCCATCGTGTCGATGGCGGCGCTGCTGCTGGTTGCACGTGGGCAACTGGACCTGGACGTGGACATCCGTCGATGGCTGCCGTGGTTCCAGCCTCGGTTGGCCGACGGACAGCCGGCCGTCATCACGCCCCGGCACCTGCTCAGCCATACGGCCGGGCTCGGCTATCGCTTCTTCGAAGCAGACGCGCAGGGGCCTTATGCACGGGCCGGCGTGTCCGACGGCATGGATGCGGTCGGGTTCGGCCTGGACGAGAACCTGCGCCGGATCGCCAGCGTGCCGTTGGCCTATGCCCCCGGAGCCGGATGGGGGTACTCGTTGGCCACCGATGTCCTGGGGCGGCTGGTTGCACAGGTGCACGGACAACCGCTGGCGCAGGCGGTCCGTGCGTTGCTGACCGGCCCGTTGGAGATGCGCGATACCGGTTTCGTGGTGGACGATGCCGCGCGGCTGGCCGTGGCCTATGTGACTGACCAGCCGGTGCCGCATCGGCTGGGCGAGGGCGAGGTGGTCGCCCCGTTTGAAGGCACGGTCGGCATCCCGTTCAGTCCATCACGCGTCCTGGACCCGATGGCATTCGCATCCGCGGGTGCCGGCATGGCGGGTACGGCGGGCGACTTCCTGCGCTTGCTCGAGGCGCTGCGCAGCGAAGCGCTGCTGCCGCCCGCGCTGCTGGACGAGGCCGGGCGCGACCAGACCGGGGGAGCGGAGGTGGCCGGTGCCCCCGGGTTCGGCTTCGGGCTGGGCTTCTCGGTGCTGCGCGATCCGTTGCTGGCGGGCTCGCCGGAAAGCCCCGGGACCTGGCGCTGGGGCGGCGCCTACGGGCATTCTTGGTTCGTGGACAGGCCGCAGCGATTGAGCGTGGTCGCTTTCACCAACACCCTGTACGAGGGCATGTCCGGGCGTTTCGTCGCCGATGTGCGCGATGCGGTATACGCCGGCATTGGCGGTGCCCGATGAAGGCCGGTCCGCACGACCGCCTGCCGCTGGCGTCGCTGCTGGCGCTGGCCTTGGCAGGGTTCATCACCATCCTCACCGAGGCGCTGCCGGCCGGCCTGTTGCCGCAGATGGCGCAGGGGCTGGCGGTGTCGGAAGCCTGGGTCGGCCAGACCATCACCGTCTACGCCCTGGGCTCGATGATCGCCGCGATCCCGCTGACCACCGCCACCCAGGGCATGCGCCGACGGGCGTTGTTGCTGGCCGCGATCGCCGGCTTCGCGCTGACCAACGCGGTCACCACGTTCTCTTCGAACCTTGTGCTGACGATGCTGGCGCGCTTCGGCGCCGGCGTGTCGGCAGGGCTGCTGTGGGCGTTGTTGGCAGGCTATGCCACGCGCATGGTGCCGGCGTCGCAGAAGGGCAAGGCGATCGCGATTGCGATGGTCGGCACGCCGTTGGCGCTGTCACTGGGAATCCCGGCGGGAACCCTGCTGGGCCAGGTGCTGGGCTGGCGGACCTGCTTCGGCATCATGAGCGTGCTGGCGGTGTTGTTGATGGCCTGGGTACGCCTGCGCCTGCCGGACTTCCCCGGCCAGGACAAGGGTCGAAGGGCATCGCTGCGGCAGGTGTTCACCTTGCCGGGGGTGCGGCCGGTGCTGCTCGTGGTGTTGGCTTACGTGCTGGCGCACAACATCCTGTACACCTACATCGCGCCGTTTCTGGCACGTGCGGGCATGGCGGCGCGGACGGACCTGGTGTTGCTGGTGTTCGGCAGCGCATCGTTGTTTGGCATCGTCGGCGTGGGTCTCTGGATCGACCATCATCTGCGCCTGCTCACGCTCGCCAGCACGGGGCTGTTTGCCACCGCTGCGCTTGCACTGGGAGTCCTGGGCGACATGCCCGTGGTGGTCTACGCCGCGGTGGCGATCTGGGGGTTGGCGTTCGGAGGCGCGGCAACCCTGTTCCAGACCGCGCTGGCGACAGCCGCCGGGGCGGCGGCCGATGTGGCGCAATCGATGCTGGTCACCACCTGGAACCTGGCCATCGCCGGCGGCGGCCTGATCGGTGGCGTCCTGCTCACGCACGCCGGGGCGGGGGCGTTTCCACCGGCCGTGATGATGCTGCTGGCAGTGGCGGCTTGGCTGGCCTGGCGGCAACCGGCGGACGCCTGCGCACGCGTCGCCTGACCCGCGCGGGGCGCGAGGAATGCGTCGCGACAGCGTGGCAATCCATGCAGTGCGGACACCGCCTCGCCGCGTCAGGCGGGCCCGGCTTCCGGGGCGAATTCGGCGACCAGCTGCAACCAGGCCTGGGCGGCGGCGGACAGGTATCCGCCGCGACGCCAGGTCAGTGCCATCTTCCAGTCCAGTTCGGGCGCGTCCAGCGGCACGACGGCCACGTCCGGACGTGGCCGGGCCACGGCGATCATGCGCGGCAGCAGGGCCACGCCCAGGCCGGCGGCGACCAGGGCGATGATGAAATCCGGTTGGCCGCTGCGGGTGGCCTCGCGTGGCGTGAAGCCGCGCGCCAGGCAGGCCTGGACGATGCGGCGGTTGAGCATGAAGCCCTTTTCGAACAGCACGAACGGCACCTGCGCCAGGTCCTGCAGCTGCAGCGACGGCCGCCGTGCCAGCGGGTGCGCCTGCGGCAGCAGCGCGACCAGTGGCTCGGTGCGCACGGCCTGCCATTCCAGGTCGTCGGCCACGGGCAGCAGGCTCGCGGCCAGCTCGATCTCACCGGCGCGCAGGCTTTCCTCCAGGGCCTCGCTGCCTCGCTGCTGCACGTGCAGTTCGATCTGCGGGTATTGCTGGCGGAAGCGTGCCAGCGCGGGCGCGAACAACACGTCGCTGCCCAGCGAGGCCAGGCCCAGGTGAAGCGCGCCTCGTTGCAGGCCGCGCAGTTCTTCAAGTTCGCGCAGCATGTCCTCGCGCTCGCCGAGCAGGGCCAGGGCACGCCGGTAGACGATCTGCCCGGCGGGCGTCAGCCGCACGCCGTGGCGGGAGCGCTCCAGCAGGGTTTCACCCAGCTCATCTTCCAGCTGGCGGATGGCCTTGCTGACCGTGGGCTGGGTGGCGAACAGGGTCTCGGCCGCGGCGGAGAAGCCGTCCCGCCGGACCACTTCGACCAGCATCCGGAGTTGGCGGATATCCATTCTTAATTGGAATTCATTGGATTCAATCAATTCATTTTAATTATGCAATGGGCAGGCGTACACAGGAGGGCATGGATACCTTCCTTGTTTCCCTGCGCCGCCACCGGGCAGGCCTGCGGCGTGGCTTCCGGCGCAGCCGAGTGCTGCAGATCCTGGCGCTGGTCGCGGTCTGGCTGCTGGCCGATGCCCTGATGCGGCAATGGGGCGTGCCGGTGCCGGGCGGCATCGTCGGCTTGTGCGTGCTGTTGCTGGCCTTTGCACTGGGCTGGTTGTCACCGCGTACCTTCAGCGGCGGCGCGCGCTGGCTGCTGGCCGAGATGCTGCTGTTCTTCGTACCGGCGGCGATGATCCTGCTCGACAACCGGCAGATGTTTGGCTGGCTGGGCCTGAAGCTGCTGGTGGTGGTGGTCGGCGGCACGCTGCTGGTGATGGCGGCCACGGCGATGACGGTGGAGCTGCTGTTGCGCAGGGGCCAGCGCGATGAACATTGACCCTGGGTTTGCGCATCCGGCGCAATGGCTGTGGCCGGTGTTCTGGGCCGTGGCGACGATCGTGGCCTACCTTGGCGCCAAGCAGCTGTACCGGCGCAGCGGTCGGGCATGGGCATCGCCGCTGATCGTCGCGCCGTTGGTGCTGCTGGCGCTGGCCTCGTTGCTGCATGCCAGTTACCACGACTACCTGCGCGGTACCCATTGGCTGATGGCGATGCTGGGTCCGGCGACGGTGGCCTTCGCGGTGCCCATCCACGCGCAGCGGGCCTTGATCGCACGGCACTGGAAGGTGCTCGGTGCCGGGGTGCTGGTGGGCAGTGGCATCGCCATCACGGCCGCATGGTGGATGGCCACCGCCCTGCACCTGTCGCCGGAACTGCGGCTGAGCCTGGCGCCGCGTTCGATCACCACGCCGTTCGCGATGGACGTGTCCGGCCGCATTGGCGGCATCCCCGAGTTGACCGCGGTGTTCGTGATGATCACCGGCATCTGCGGTTCCCTGTTCGGGCAACTGCTGCTCAAGGTGCTGCCGGTGCGCAGTGCGATGGCGCGTGGTGCGCTGTTCGGCATGGGCGCGCACGGCATGGGCGTGTCCAAGGCACGCGAGCTGGGGGAGAGCGAAGGCGCCATCGCCGGGCTGGTGATGGTGATGGCCGGCTTGGTCAACGTCGCTGCGGCACCGCTGTTGGCAATGCTGCTGTAGGGCTCATTCGATGGGCTTGGCGGCGGCGCTGGGCGACTGGGTGGCGGCACGGCGCGCCAGCACCGCCTCGCGGTGGGCGATGTAGGCATTGGAGCCGAGGATGATCAGTGCGCCGATCACGGTCCAGCGGTCCAACGCCTGGTCGAACAGCAACCAGCCCAGCAGCGTGACCAGCGGCAGCTGGGTGAAGCTGATCGGGGTGAGTGCGGAGACTTCGCCGAGCTTCAGGGCGCGCGTCCACAACAGCTGGCCGGCGGTGCCGAGTACGCCGGTGGCGACCAGCCATGCCCAGGCGATGGCGCTGGGCCAGACCCAGACGAACAGGGCCGGCACCAGCGACAGCGGTACCCAGAATACGTAGGTGTAGAACACCACGGTATCCGGGCCGTCGACGCGGGTGAGTTGCTTGATCTGGATGGCCACCAGCGCGCTGAGCAGGGCCGCCAGCACCGCGATCAGGCTGCCGGCGGCGAAGCCGTTCGAGCCGGGGCGCACGATCACCAGCACGCCGATGAAGCCGGCGATCACCGCCGCCCAGCGCCGGAAGCGCACCTTCTCGCCCAGCCACAGCACCGCGGCCAGGGTCACGAACAGCGGCGTGGAATACGACAGGGAGATGGCCTGCGCCAGTGGCAGGTGGCCGATCGCCCAGAAGCCGCACAGCATCGAGGCCAGGCCGATCGCGCTGCGCATGAAGTAGCGAGGCAGCTGCTTCGTGCGCAACGGGGCATGGCCCGGCCGCAGCAGCATCGGCAACAGCGCCAGCAGGCCGAAGCCGTTGCGGAAGAACGCCACTTCCTGGGTGGGCACGTAGCGGGTGGCGTAGCGGATGGCGATGGCCATCAGGCCGAACGCCATCGCGCTGCCGAACATCAGCAGCGCGGCGCGGACGGGGGCGGGCTGGGGGGCGATGGCCGCAATGCGGCTCACCAGCGTGCGCCGATGAGCCGTGGTTCCGGCTCGATGGGGACGCCGAAGGTCTCCAGCACCGAAGCCGAGACGCGCCGCGCGAAGGCCAGCAGCTGCGCGCCGCTGGCGGTGCCGTGGTTGACCAGCACCAGCGCGTGGTTCGGCGAGATGCCGGCATCGCCGTCGCGCTGGCCCTTCCAGCCGCAGGCCTCGATCATCCACGCGGCGGAGACCTTGCGGTTGCCCGGGTCATTGCCGGGAAACACCGGCAACTGCGGGTAGTGCTGCAGCAGCACGTCGACCTGTTCCAGCGGCAGGATCGGGTTCTTGAAGAAGCTGCCGGCGTTGCCGAGCACATCCGGGTCGGGCAGCTTGCGGCGACGGATCGCGATCACCGCATTGGCCACGTCGGCGGCGACCGGCAGGGCGATGCCCATCGCGTCCAGCTGCTCGCCGATGCCGGCGTAGTCCAGCCGCAGTTCGTTGAGCAGCGGCAGGCGGAACTCGACCGCGGTGATCAGGTAACGGTCGGCGTCCTGCTTGAACACGCTGTCGCGGTAGCTGAAAAGGCAGGCGTCCTGGTCCAGGCGCACCCAGGCCTGTTCGCGGGTATCCCAGGCTTCGACGGTCTGGATGAACTCGCCGACCTGTGCGCCATAGGCACCGATGTTCTGGATGGGCGCGGCACCGACGGTGCCGGGGATCAATGCCAGGTTTTCCAGTCCGGACAGGCCTTCGCCCAGCGACCACAGCACCAGTTCGTGCCAGATCACCCCGGCCCCGGCGCGGACGATGGCATGGTCGGCGCGGTGTTCGAGGATGGTGATGTCACGGTTGTCGAACGCCAGGACCGTGCCTTCGGGGTCGGCGGCGATCAGCACGTTGCTGCCGCTGCCCAGCACCAGCAGCGGTGCCTGCCCGACGACGGTGGCCAGGGCTTCGGGCAGGGCCGCCGGGTCGGCGACGCGCAACAGGCGTGGCGCATGCGCGGTGACGTGGAAGGTGTTCAGGTGCTGCAGCGAGGCGTTTTCGGTGAGCGACCAGGGGGCAACAGCAGTCGTCATAGCGGTGCGACGGCGCCGCGCGACGGGGATTCACGGCGGCGGCGGATCGCGTCGACGCAATCGCCGATCAGGGCCGGGCCACGGTAGATCAGGCCACTGTAGCACTGCACCAGCGCAGCGCCGGCGGCCATCTTGGCGACTGCGTCGGCACCGGAGCTGATGCCGCCCACGCCGATCAGTGGCACCGATTCGGGCAGGCGTGCGCGCAGGCGGCGCAGCACCAGCGTGGACTGGCCCAGCAGCGGTGCGCCGGACAGGCCGCCGATTTCCTTCGAAATCGGGTCGGCGTCGACCAATGGGCGGCCAATGGTGGTGTTGGTGGCGATCACGCCGTCGACGGCCAGTTCACCCAGCACCCGGGCCGCGGCGTCGATGTCGCGGTCGCTCAGGTCCGGGGCGACCTTGACCAGCATCGGCACGCGCCGGCCATGCTGGGCGGCCAGCCGTTCCTGCGCCTCGCGCAGGCCGGCGACCAGGTGCTTGAGCGCCTGTTCCTCCTGCAGTTCGCGCAGGCCGGCGGTGTTGGGCGAGGAAATGTTGACGGTGATGTAGTCGGCCAGCGGGTAGACCTTCTCCATGCACGCCAGGTAATCGGACAGCGCGTCCTCGTTGGGCGTGTCCTTGTTCTTGCCGATGTTGATGCCCAGCGGGCCGGGGCGATGGCGGACCTTTTCCACGTTGGCCACGAGCGCATCCACGCCGAGGTTGTTGAACCCCATGCGGTTGATGATGGCGCCGTGGTTGGGCAGCCGGAACAGCCGCGGCTTGGGGCTGCCGGCCTGCGGGCGCGGGGTGATGGTGCCGATCTCGACGAAGCCGAAACCCAGCCCGAACAGGGCCTCGATGTGCTCGCCGTTCTTGTCCAGCCCGGCCGCCAGGCCTACCGGGTTGGGGAAGTCCAGGCCCCAGACCTTGGTGGGCAGCGGCTTGACGCGGCCGGCCAGCAGCGGCGTGGTGCCGGTGCGCCAGGCCAGGTCCAGCGCGGACAGGCCAAGGCCATGCGCGCGTTCGGCGTCGAGGGTGAACAGCAGGGGACGGGCAATCGAATACATAAGCTCAATTCAGCGTGCCGGCGAAGGCGCGGGTTTGGTACTCAAAGGCGACCTTGCCGTCGACGGCATGGTCGTTGAACAACTGTTGCAGGGCCTGCAGCATCGCCGCGTGGCGCGGATGGCCGGCCTGCGGCGCGTAGGAGGAGGACAGCAGGCGGCCACGCAAGCCATCCAGGTCCAGCCACTGCACGTTGGGGAAGGTGGCGATGCCGCGCAGCCCGGCGCCGAACCACTCGCGCATCCGCGCATCGCTCTGGTAGCGCTCGGCCACTTCGGTGTAATCGGTGCCGTACTCGATCAGCAGGCGTTCGTAGCCGACCAGGAACGGCGAGGCATCGAGCAGGCGCGAGTTCCAGAACACCAGCGCGATGCCGCCGGGTTGCAGGATGCGCGCCCATTCGCCGCGCACCGCGTCGGTGTCGAACCAATGGAAGGCCTGCGCCGCGGCGACCACGTCGACGCTGGCGTCGGCCAGCGTGGTGGCTTCGGCGGTGCCATCGACCAGGGTGAGCTGCGGGTAGTCCGCGGCCAGCCAGTCGCGGGCGGCCTCGCGCATGGGCGCATTGGGTTCCACCGCGATCACCGGATGGCCGGCCTCCAGGAACAGGCGCGAGGAAATGCCGGTGCCGGCGCCGATGTCGGCCACGCGGGCACTCGGGGGGATGCCGATGTCCCGGTGCAGCCATTCCAGCAACGCCGCCGGATACCCGGGCCGGTAGCGGACATAGTCCGCCACGCGGTTGCTGAAGCGTTGGGTGGAATCGGAATGCGCCATGACGGCCTCAGGAGTTCAGTGCGGCCAGCCAGGCCAGTCCGCCGAAGAACAGGACGAAGGCCAGGATGCCCACCACCCACATCGCCACCGACAGCCAGCCCAGCACCAGGCCGGTGACGGCCAGGCCATCGCCATCGAGCTGGCCATTGCTGCGGCGGATTTCGCCCCGGGCCATGTGGCCGAAGATGATCGCCGCCAGGCTGCCGAGGAACGGCAGCAGGGTCCAGCCGAGGATGCCGGCAACCAGGCTGACCACGGCAAGGCTGCTGGTCTGGCGCGGAGTGGGGATGCTCATGATGGAACTCCATTTCAGATGTGGAAAGCGGACGGGAAGCCCGTCCGCCATGCTGCGGGCTCCCGCCGTGGCGGGAGCCGTCTCACCTTACAGGTCGAACTTGATGCCCTGGGCCAGCGGCAGCGAGTCGGAGTAGTTGATGGTGTTGGTCTGGCGGCGCATGTAGACCTTCCAGGCGTCCGAACCGGACTCACGGCCACCGCCGGTGTCCTTCTCGCCACCGAACGCACCGCCGATTTCCGCACCGGAGGTGCCGATGTTGACGTTGGCGATGCCGCAGTCGCTGCCGGCCGCGGACAGGAACTTCTCGGCGGTCTTCAGGTTCTGGGTGAAGATCGAGGACGACAGGCCCTGCGGCACGCCGTTCTGCATGTCGATGGCTTCGTCCAGGTTGCTGTACTTCATCACGTACAGGATCGGGGCGAAGGTCTCGTGCTGGACGATCTCGTCGCTGTTCTTCAGGCCGGTGACGATCGCCGGGAGCACGAAGTTGCCCGGGCGGTCGATGGCGGTGCCGCCGGTTTCAACGGTGCCGCCGGCGGCCTTGGCCTTCTCGATCGAGGCCAGGAACTGCTGCACGGCCTCCGGGCTGTTCAGCGGGCCCATCAGGTTGGCCGCGTCGGTCGGGTCGCCGATCTTGCCTTCCACCTGCTTGTACGCCTTGACCAGCGTGGCCAGCACGTTGTCATAGATGGATTCATGCACGATCAGGCGGCGGGTGGTGGTGCAGCGCTGGCCGGCGGTGCCGACGGCGCCGAACACGATGCCCGGCACGGCCAGCTTCTGGTCGGCGGTCTCGTCCAGGATGATGGCGTTGTTGCCACCCAGTTCCAGCAGGCAGCGGCCCAGGCGCTGGGCGACCTTCTGGTTGACGGTGCGGCCGACCTGGGTCGAGCCGGTGAAGGAGATCAGCGGCACGCGACGGTCGTCGACCATCTTTTCCGACAGCGCGGTGCCGGCGTCGTTGATCAGGAAGAAGATGTCCGGGAAGCCGCCGGCCTTGAGTGCGTCATTGCAGATCTTCATCGTGGCAATGGCGGTCAGCGGGGTCTTGTTGGACGGCTTCCAGATGCACACGTCGCCGCAGATGGCGGCCAGGAACGCATTCCAGCTCCACACCGCGACCGGGAAGTTGAAGGCCGAGATGATGCCGACCAGGCCCAGCGGGTGGTACTGCTCGTACATGCGGTGGCCCGGGCGCTCGGAGTGCATGGTGTAGCCGTACAGCATGCGGCTCTGGCCCAGCGCGAAGTCGGCGATGTCGATCATCTCCTGCACTTCGCCGTCGCCTTCCGGCTTGGACTTGCCCATTTCCAGCGCGACCAGCGAGCCCAGCGCGTCCTTGTTGGCGCGCAGTGCCTCACCGCACAGGCGCACGGCCTCGCCACGGCGCGGGGCCGGGGTGGTGCGCCATACCTTGTAGGCTTCCTGAGCACGGGCGATCACGGTCTCGTAATCGGCCTCGGTGGTGGCCTGGACCTCGGCGATCACTTCGCCGGTGGTCGGGTTCTGCGGCTTGAGGACGCCGGCGCCGGTGGCGGCGGACCATTCCCCCTGACCCAGGTAGGTGCCAGCGTTGGTGGCGTCCAGGCCCAAGGCCTTGAGCAGCTCGGAAGACATGCAAACTCCTGTTTCTGTGGCGTTGAATGCCCGCCGCCGGCGTGGGGGAAACGGCGGGCGGAATACAGAATGGTAACAGAGGTGCATGTCCGGCCATGGCCCGGGCCGGGGCGGCTGGCCGGTCAAAGCGGGGGGCGGAGAGTGGCCGGGTCATGTCCGGAGGCGCCTCCCTTCGATGAGTGACGCCCACGCCTTCCATTTGTTGTTCAGCAAGGGGCTTTGGGGCTTGTTTGTCTGGAACAGTGTGCTGCTGAACGTGGTGATTCGGCCTGGAGGGCATCCTTCTTCAAGCATGCGGATATGCGTCGACCCTCCGCAATGCTGGTCGTTGATCGAGCTTGCCTGTACTCTTGGCACCCAATTTCAGGCCCCGTAGCTCAGCTGGATAGAGCGGTCCCCTCCTAAGGGACAGGTCGCACGTTCGAATCGTGTCGGGGCCGCCAGCGTTCCCCTGCTGGCCATGCATGGCGCGGCCATTGCCTCCCCTTACTGCCTCGGCTGCCTCGTGATGCCATGAACGCAGGGCGTCTCGCGTCGTGGGCTGCGCGCGTGCGACGGAAGGCGGATTGCCGCAGGCAAGGCCGCGATGCAGACTGCGGCGATGTCCGCCACGTCCCGCCACTTGCGCCGTTATCCGGTTCCGACCGGACAGGAGTGCCATGACTTCTCGCAGTGGGTGCTGCCCGTACGGGGTGACCTGCAGTTCGAGGTCTCTGGCCACGGCGGTCGACTCGATCCGCTGCAGGGCGCCTTCGTCGCGGCAGGCGAAATCCATGCATTGGAAGGGCGGGGCGAGAACTGCTGCCTGATCATCGATTGCCCGCCCGGTTCATTGGACGATGACACGCTCGAGCACCTGCGCCGCGTCCCCTGGCTGGCCCTGCCCGGGCATGCGCGCCATCTGTTGCAGCACCTGCAGGACCCGCGCCACACTGCCGGGCATGACCCCTTGCCACTGCTGCTGCGCTGGTTCGCGCCAGCCGGCAGCGGTGCACGCCTGCAGGCCCTGTGCGCGCGGGTCCGCCAGACACCGGGGGCGGACTGGACGGTGGCACGGATGGCGGCCGAAGTCGGGGTCAGTGGCAGTCGCCTGCATGCGGTGTTCGCCCGCGAGTTCGGCCTTTCGCCGCTGGCCTGGGTAGGGGCAACGCGGCTGCGTTGGGCCAAGCAGCAGTTGCAGGGCAGCAACGCCAGCATCAGTGATATCGCGCTGCGGGCCGGGTACTCCGAGCACAGCGCGTTGACCCGTGCGCTGCGCCGGGAAACCGGATTGGGCCCGCGCCAGTGGCGGGCCCAGGCCAGTAGTTTCGGTCAAGACACGCCCTGACCGCGGGCCTACACTGCGCGGCCCGAAGGATGGCGTGGTGCGAGATGAATCGATCGATGGGCGTGGGCATTGCCAACGGCGTGGCCTCGGGCGCGTTGTGGGGTGTGGTGTTCCTCGCGCCAGCGATGCTGTCCGGTTTCTCGCCGCTGCAACTGGCCGCCGCCCGTTATCTGGTCTACGGATTGATCGCCATCGTGCTGCTGGTGCCGCGTTGGCCGGCGCTGCGCGCCAGCATCGGTCGGATCGAATGGGCGGCACTGACCTGGCTGAGCCTGCTCGGCAACCTCATCTATTTCGTGCTGCTGTCCATCTCGGTGCAATGGAGCGGTGGTGCCGCCGCGGTGTTGATCGTGGGCATGGTGCCGGTACTGGTGGCGGTCGTCGGCTCGCGGGAGCCTGGCGCGGTGCCACTGTCGCGGCTGGCGCCGGCACTGGTGCTGTGCGTGGCCGGGGTGGTGCTGATGGGTTACGAGGCGGTTGGCTCGACCCATGTGCACGGCAGCACGCTGCAGCGTGTGGTCGGCCTGTTGTGCGGTGTCGGCGCGTTGGTGTCATGGACGGCGTACTCGGTCTGGAACACCCGCTGGCTTGCCAGGGTGCCGCAGCTGTCCGGGCACGACTGGTCACTGCTGACCGGCGTGGCGACCGGGGCGCTGGCGCTGCTGCTGGCACCGGTGGCGTTCCTCGGTGACAGCCGCACGCACAGCGGCAACGACTGGGCCGGCTTCTGGGCGGTCGCGGCGGCGGTGGCCTTGTTCGCCTCGATCCTGGGCAACGCCTGCTGGAACCGGGCCAGCCGGGCGCTGCCGCTGGCCCTGGGGGGGCAGATGATCGTGTTCGAAACGCTGTTCGGCCTGCTGTACGGCTTCCTGTGGCAACAGCGTTGGCCGTTGCCGATCGAACTGGTCGCGGCCGCCTGCCTGTTGGCTGGCGTGGTATGGAGTGCCGCCGCGCATCGTCCGACCGGGCCAGTGGCTGAATCGGCGTAGGTCATTCCGCGCAGTTCGGTACGCTCGATGCGATCACGCGCAACGCCTGTGGCGGCGGCGTGAATGCGGTACCGGAACGCCGGTTGCGACGGCAACCAATGAGTGGGTGAAGGGATCGCGGTTCTTCATTGAACGATGCGCGAAGTTGATGCTTCGTGACATTTGCAACTTTTGACGACAGCTTCGCCGACGATGCCTTCAAACCGGTTTTTGCGTTGCAACACTTGACAGTGGCCCGACCATCGGTGTTTTCTTGAACGCATGTTCGCCGCCCTGACCACCGCCCAGCCGCTGCCATCCCACCGGGGTGTGTCGTGCCGCGCGCAGGGCCCGGCGACCTCGATTACCACCACCACTATTACCGTCACCACTTGCCCGGTGCGGCCCGTCGTCTTCGCGTAATTTCCGAAAACCACGGCCCCGCACCCGGATCAGGATGCGGGGGAACTCCATCCAGATGCGTGTCGGGGCCTCCCAACGAGGTTGATCCGATGTCGTCAGTTGCCGCTTCACTTGCCGATCCCGCCGCGGACGCCGCCGTCCGTACCGTCGTCCATAAATTCGGCGGTACCTCCGTCGCCGATGCCGAGCGCTATCGCCATGTCGCCCAGCTGCTGTTGGCGCGCCAGGAGCAGGTGCAGGTCACCGTGGTCTCGGCGATGAAGGGCGTGACCGACGCGCTGATCGAACTGGCGCGGCTGGCCGGCGCGGGTGATGCGAACTGGGAAGAACGTTGGCATGAACTGCGGGCGCGTCACCGCGCCGCCGCCGCCGCGCTGCTGGGTGAGCACTCCGGCGCCACCGTCGAATGGCTGGATGCGCGTTTCGCGCGCCTGCATGACGTGCTGGCCGCATTGGCGGTGATCGGCGAACTGCCGCAGGAAGTGCTGGACCGGGTGCAGGGCCTGGGCGAAGTGTTCTCCGCGCACCTGCTCGGCCATCACCTGCAGGCGCTGGGCGAGGACTGCGACGTGCTCGATGCGCGCGAGGTGCTGGTGGTCAACCACGGCGAACTCGGCGTGGACGTGGACTGGAAGTCCAGCGCGGCCAAGCTTGAGCTGTGGCGGCAGTCGCATCCGGCACGCCGCCTGGTGGTGACCGGTTTCGTGGCCCGTGACCGTAAGGGCCACATCACCACGCTGGGCCGCAATGGCAGCGACTTCTCCGGTGCGATCTTCGCCGCGCTGTTCGAAGCGGACGAACTGCACATCTGGACCGACGTGGACGGGGTGCTCTCGGCCGACCCGCGGGTGGTGCCCGAAGCGGTGCAGCTGGATGCCTTGAGCTACGACGAGGCCTGCGAGCTGGCGTACTTCGGGGCCAAGGTGGTGCACCCGCAGACGATGTCGCCGGCCATCGAACGGGGCCTGCCGATCATCATCCGCAATACCTTCCAGCCCGATCACCCGGGGACCCGCATCACCGGTGAAAGCTCCAGCGCCGGCCCGATCAAGGGCCTGACCCTGAGCCCGGACCTGGCCGTGCTCAACGTCGAGGGCACCGGCCTGATCGGCGTGCCGGGCACGGCCGAGCGGGTGTTCTCGGCGCTGCGCAACGCGCATGTGTCGGTGGTGATGATCTCGCAGGGGTCGTCCGAGCATTCGATCTGCTGCGTGGTCAAGCAGGGCGAGGCAGAGCAGGCGCGTGAGGCGCTGGTACAGGCGTTCTCGCATGAACTGGCCGCCGGCCAGGTGCAGCGCGTCCAGCTGACCACCGGCGTGAGCGTGCTGGCGGCGGTGGGTGATGGCATGGCCGGCCAGCCCGGCGTGGCGGCGCGCCTGTTCGAAGCGCTGGGCCGGGCGCACGTCAACATCCTGGCCATCGCGCAGGGCTCGTCCGAGCGCAATATCTCGGTGGCCATCGACGCGCGTGACGCGACCAAGGCACTGCGCGCCGCGCATGCCGGCTTCTGGCTGTCGCCGCAGACGTTCTCGGTGGGCGTGATCGGGCCGGGCAACGTCGGCGCGGCCTTGCTGGACCAGCTCAACACCGCTCAGCCGCAGTTGCTGGCCAAGGCCAAGCTCGACCTGCGCCTGCGCGCGGTCACCTCGCGCACGCGCATGTTGCTGGACCAGCGTGGTCTGCACGGTGAGTGGAAACAGGCGTTCGAGGCATCCAGGTCGCCGGCCGACCTGGACCTGTTCACCGAGCACCTGCTCTCCGCACGCCTGCCGCACACGCTGATCGTGGACTGCAGCGGCAGCCCGGAAGTGGCCGAGCGCTACGCCGGCTGGCTGGCCGCCGGCATCCACGTGGTCACCCCGAACAAGCAGGCCGGTGCCGGCCCGCTGGCCCGCTACCACGCCATCCGCGCGGCGGCCGAGGCCAGCGGCGCGCGCTTCCGCTACGAGGCCACGGTCGGTGCCGGCCTGCCGGTCATCACCACGCTGCGCGACCTGGTCGATACCGGCGATGAAGTCACCGCCATCGCCGGCATCTTCTCCGGCACGCTGGCGTGGCTGTTCAACAAGTACGACGGCAGCGTGCCGTTCTCCGAACTGGTCACCCAGGCCCGTGGCATGGGCTACACCGAGCCGGACCCGCGTGACGACCTGTCCGGCATCGACGTGGCGCGCAAGCTGGTCATTCTTGCCCGCGAGGCTGGCCACGATCTGAGCCTGGAGGACGTGGCGGTGGAAAGCCTGGTGCCGGCATCGCTGCAGCAGGCCAGCGTCGAGGATTTCATGGCGGCGTTGCCGGAGGTGGATGCCACCTTCGCCCAGCGCCTGGCCGATGCACGTTCGCGCGGCTGCGTGCTGCGCTACGTGGCCCAGTTCAAGCCGGGCCAGGCGCCGAGTGTGGGACTGGTGGAACTGCCGGCCGACCATGCCTTCGCCAACCTGCGCCTGACCGACAACGTGGTGCAGTTCACCACCGGCCGCTACTGCAACAACCCGTTGGTGGTGCAGGGCCCGGGCGCGGGCCCGGAAGTCACCGCGGCCGGTGTGTTTGCCGACGTGCTGCGGGTCGCCGCGGGCGAGGGGGCGCGCCTGTGAGTGCGGTGCTGAAGGGTTCCGGCCGATGCCAGGCGCGTGCCTTCGCACCGGCCTCGGTCGCCAACGTGGCGGTCGGGTTCGATCTGTTGGGGTATGCCGTGCCCGGCGTTGGCGACACCGTGACGGTGCGTCGCATCGATGCGCCCGAAGTGCGGATCAGCGCGATCCGTGGCACGGCGGTGGCGTTGCCAACCGATGCACCCCGTAACACCGCGGGCGCGGCCTTGATCGCGTTGCGCGACGCACTGTCGTTGCCGTTCGGTTTCGAGATCGAGATCGACAAGGGCATCCCGCTCAGTTCCGGCATGGGCGGGTCGGCGGCCTCGTGCGTGGCGGCGCTGGTAGCGGCCAATGCGCTGCTCGACGCGCCGTTGTCGCGCGAACAGTTGTACCTGTACGCATTGGATGGCGAGGCGGTGGCCAGCGGCAGCCGCCACGGCGACAACCTTGGGCCGATGTTCCTGGGCGGGCTGGTGATGTCGACGCTGGAGCGGCTGGTGCCGGTGGCGGTGCCTGACGCCTGGCACAGCCTGCTGGTCCATCCCGACGCGCAGTTGGAAACCCGTCGTGCCCGCGCCGCCCTGCAGGGCACGTACGAGCTGAAGGAGTTCGTCGCGCAGAGCACCAACCTGGCCCTGGTGCTGGCCGGTTGCCACGCCGGCGATGCCGGGCTGGTCCGTGCAGGCCTGGCCGACGTGCTGGTGGAGCCGCGCCGCGCACCGTTGATCGTCGGCTTCGATGCGGCCAAGCAGGCCGCGCTGGACGCCGGTGCGATGGGTGCCAGCATCTCCGGTGCGGGCCCCAGCGTGTTTGCATGGTTTGAAACGCGCCTGGCTGCCGAAGCCGCTGCCGCCGACGTGCAGGCGGCCTTTGCCGCGGCGGGTTTCGGCAGCCAGGCCTGGGTTACCCCCTTGAACAGTCCCGGTGCCGCGCTGCTCTGAACGCGCACTCGAACAGACATTTTCCGGAAACCGCAATGAACTTCATCTCCACCCGCAATGCCTCTCCGCCGGCCACGCTCAGCCAGGCGATTGCCGCCGGACTGGCCCCCGACGGCGGGTTGTACGTTCCGCAGCAGATGCCGGCCGCACGCACGCTACGCGCCGGCGACAGCCTGGCGGCGACCGCCACCGAACTGCTGCAGCCGTTCTTCGCCGGCGATGGCCTGGAAGCGGCGCTGCCCTCCATTTGCGCGCAGGCGTTTGATTTCCCCGCGCCGCTGCAGCCGCTGGCTACCGGCAACGATCACGTGCTGGAGCTGTTCCAAGGGCCGACCGCCGCATTCAAGGACTTCGGCGCGCGCTTTCTCGCTGCCAGCCTGTCACGGCTGCGCGCCGGGCAGGAGCGCCCGCTGACCATCATCGTGGCGACCTCCGGTGATACCGGCGCCGCGGTGGCTGCCGCCTTCCACAACCAGCCCAACCTGCAGGTGGTGGTGCTGTACCCGGACGGCCGCGTATCGCCGCGCCAGGCGCACCAGCTGGGCTGCCTGGGCGGCAACATCCGCGCGCTGCGCGTGGCCGGTTCATTCGACGATTGCCAGGCCATGGCCAAACAGGCACTCAACGATGCCGAGCTGCAGGCGCAGGTGCCAATGAGTTCAGCCAACAGCATCAGTCTCGGTCGCCTGCTGCCGCAGATGAGCTACTACGCGCATGCCGCGCTCAGCCATCAGGCCGCATACGGAACGCCGCTGAACTTCGTCATTCCCACCGGCAACCTGGGCAATGCGATGGCGGCGGTGATCGCCCGCGCGCTGGGCGTGCCGTTGGGGCGCATCGTGCTGGCGACCAACGCCAACCGGGTGTTGCCGGACTATTTCAACGGCGGCGCGTACGCACCGACGGCGAGCGTGGCGACCTTGGCCAATGCGATGGACGTGGGCGCGCCGAGCAACTTCGAGCGCCTGCGTTGGCTGTATGCCGGCGACGACGCAGCGCTGCGTGCGGCCTTCGTGTCGCGCTCGGTGGACGATGCGACCATCCGCGACACCATTGCCCGTCGCTTCCGTGATCACGGTGAGGTGTTCTGCCCGCATACCGCCACCGCCGTGCAGGTGCTGGAGCAGTTGCGCGCCAGCGGTGAAGCCGCGGCCGAAACGCATTGGGCAGTCGCCGCGACCGCGCACCCGGCCAAGTTCGAATCGGTGGTCGAGCCGTTGATCGGTCGCGAGGTGCCGGTGCCGCCAGCCTTGGCCGAACTGCTCAAGCGCCCGGCCCATGCGGACCCGTGCCCGCCGGACTATGCCGCCCTGCGCGAAACGTTGCTGGCCGGCGCGGGCTGATCGCATCGGGGCCGTCCCCGCATCGCGCCCAGGGGGCGCTGCTGTGCGGGGGCGCTCAGGCGCCGTCGTTGGCCAGCTTCTGCAGCTCGGCGAAATCCAGGATCTCCACCACGTTCAGGTGGGGCAGGGCGATCAGGCCCTGCTGGCGCAGCTTGGTGAAGGTGCGGCTGACCGTTTCCATGGTCAGGCCCAGGTGGTCGGCGATGTCGCCGCGGCCCATCGGCAGCGACACCCGGTTGCTGCTGTGGCCGGCGAGGGTTGCCTCGCGGGCGGCCAGGCGCAGCAGGAAATCGGCCAGCCGCTCCGGCGGCTGCAGGCGGGCCAGCGCCAGGGCGTTGTCCTGGGCCGCGTCCAGCTCCTGGCAGGCGCGCTGCAGCAGCTTGCGCTCCAGGTGCGGGTGGTGCTGGCGCAGGTCGCGCATCTGCGTGGTCGGCACCCGGCAGACCCGGCTGTCGGCGATGGCCTCGATGTCGTAACGGTGCAGGTCGCTGCCGCTCAGGCCCAGGTAGTCGCCCGGCAGCACGAACCCATTCACCTGGCGCCGGCCGTCGGCCAGCGTCCGCACCAGGCGCAGCGCGCCCTCGGTCACTGTATAGACATAAGTGCGCGGCTCCCCGGAACGGGCCAGGGTGGCCCCCATCGGCACCGGCAGGGACACGGTAATCCGCTCCAGCGCATGCACTTCATCGCAGGACAGCGCCGAGCAGACCGACAGGTGCCGGACCGAACAATGCAGGCATTCACGCGCGCCGCTGCTTTCCTGGGCAGCGGACGAAACGGGGGAAAGCTCGGAGCCTGGGGCAGACCGGGACATGGCAGGGGTGAGGGGAAGATGGGGCAAATGATACTTCATGCGGCCAGCGGGGCGGGCTGGCGCTAGAATTGGCGGTCGTCCACCCCACTGAGTTGCAGGAGTTTCGCCCGTGATCAAGCCCCGTACCCCGCCCGGCATCATGGAATTGCTGCCGCGCGAGCAGATCGCGTTCCAGCGCATGCTGGACGTCATCCGCCGCAACTACGAGCGCTTCGGGTTCCTGCCGGTGGAGACCCCGGTGTTCGAGCTGTCCGACGTGCTGCTGACCAAGTCCGGCGGTGAAACCGAGCGACAGGTGTACTTCGTGCAGTCCACCGGCGCGCTGGCCAATGCGGCCGAGTCCGGCGAGAAGGGCTTGCCCGAAATGGCGCTGCGCTTCGACCTGACCGTGCCGCTGGCCCGCTACGTGGCCGAGCATGAGCACGACCTGACGTTCCCGTTCCGTCGTTACCAGATGCAGCGCGTCTACCGTGGCGAGCGCGCCCAGCGGGGCCGTTTCCGCGAGTTCTACCAGTGCGACGTGGACGTGATCGGCAAGGACGCGCTGAGCATCCGCTATGACGCCGAAGTGCTGGCGGTCATCAATGCGGTGTTCTCCGAGCTGCGCATCGGCAAGTTCGCCGTGCAGCTGAACAACCGCAAGTTCATGCGCGGCTTCTTCGAGGCCCAGGGCGTGGCTGACCCGCAGCAGCAGGCACTGGTGCTGCGCGAGGTCGACAAGCTCGACAAGCGCGGTGCCGATTACGTGCGTGAAACCCTGCTGGGCCCGGATTTCGGCCTGCCGGTGGATGCCGTCGAGCGCATCCTGGCGTTCGTGGAGGTACGTTCGGAATCGCATGCCGATGCGCTGGCCAAGCTGGACGCGGTGCTGGCCGATGCCGGCCAGTCGGCCAGCGAATCGCTGCGTACCGGTGCCGCCGAGCTGCGCGAGGTGCTGGAGCTGGTCAAGGGCCTGGGCGTGCCGGAACCGGCGTATTGCCTGAATTTCTCCATCGCCCGCGGCCTGGATTACTACACCGGCACCGTCTACGAGACCACGCTGCTCGACCACCCGCAGATCGGTTCGATCTGCTCGGGCGGCCGCTACGAGGACCTGGCCAGCCATTACACCAAGTCCAAGCTGCCGGGCGTGGGCATCTCGATTGGCCTGACCCGCCTGTTCTGGCAGCTGCGCGAGGCCAACCTGATCGAAGGCATCGCCGAGAGCAGCGTGCAGGCCATGGTCGCGTTGATGGACGAGGCCGCCATGCCGCAGTCGCTGGACATCGCCCGTCGCCTGCGCGCCGGTGGCATCAACACTGAAGTGCAGATGGAGCCGAAGAAGATCGGCAAGCAGTTCCAGTACGCCGCCAAGGCGGGCATCCGCTTCGTGGTGCTGGCCGGTGAGGATGAGCTGGCGCGCGGCGTGGTCGCGGTCAAGGACCTGCTGCGTGAACAGCAGTTCGAGGTCGCCCGTGACGAGCTGGCCACCACTTTGCAGGTGGAGCTGGAGCAGGCCCGCGCGATGGTGCGCTGAGTGGGTAGGGCCTTCGGGCCCGGACAATCCTGGATCCTGCTGAACAAAGGCCCCGCATCGCGGGGCCTTTTTCGTTGCGGGTTTGACCGGCGCGCCCGCTTGGACTAATGTATTAGCACGCTAATACATTGATACGTCATGAAGCCACGTCCCGATACCGAGAAAGAGAAGGCCTCCGATGCCCCGTTGAAGGCGCTGGCGCGTGTGCTGGCCGCGCTGGACAAGCCGCAGGACGTCCAGGCCTTCCTGCGCGACCTGTGCACCCCCGCCGAGCTGGAGGCCATGGCCGACCGCTGGCGGGTGGTGCCGTTGCTGCGCAAGGGCGTGCCATACCGCGAGATCTATGACCTGACCGGGGTGAGCGTGACCACCATCGGCCGGGTGGCGCGCTCGCTCGAGCACGGCGCCGGGGGCTACCTCACCGCCATCGAGCGCCTGGCTGCGCGCAAGACCGAATCCAACTGAGACCCGAACAATGAGTGCTTCCACCTCCGCACCGGCGCGTGACCGGTTGCGTATCGCCATCCAGAAGAGCGGCCGGCTGGCCGACCCTGCGCGCAGCCTGCTGGCGGCCTGCGGGCTGAGCTGGCGGCAAAGCCGCGACAAGCTGTTCTGCTTCGGCGAGTCGCTGCCGGTGGACCTGCTGCTGGTACGCGATGACGACATCCCGGGCCTGATCGCCGACGGTGTCTGCGACCTGGGCGTGGTGGGTCTCAACGAGCTGGACGAGCAGGCCAAGGCGCGCCGCCAGATCGGCTTGCCCGATGCCTACCAATCGCTGCGCGGGCTGGGCTTCGGCCAGTGCCGGCTGATGATCGCGGTGCCGGAAGAGTGGGACTGGCAGGGCGTGCAGATGCTGCAGGGCAAGCGGATCGCCACCAGCTATCCGGCTGTCCTCAGCGCGTGGCTGAAGGAAAAGGGCGTGGATGCGCAGGTGGTCGAGCTGTCCGGCTCGGTGGAGATCGCGCCGAAGCTGGGGACCGCCGAGCTGATCTGCGATCTGGTATCCAGCGGCGCGACCCTGGCGGCCAACCAGCTCAAGCCGGTGGAGACCCTGCTCGAAAGCGAGGCGGTGCTGGCCGGCCCGGTCAATGAACTCGATGACGCCCGTGCCGGCCTGATGGCGATGCTGTTGCGCCGCCTGGATGGCCTGACCAAGGTGCAGGACCAGAAGCTGCTGATGTTCAGCGCCGCCGAGGAGCGCGTGGACGCGCTGGCGCGCCTGTTGCCCGACGCCGAACCGCTGCTGCGCCTGCCGGGTAGTGGCAGCGCGGTGCGGCTGCAGACCATGTGCAACGGGGCGCTGAGCTGGCAACGGCTGGAGGAGCTGGAGCGCGCCGGCGCTCAGGGTTTGATGGTGCTGGCCGTGGAGAAGTCGCTGGTATGAACATCCTCGACTGGAATGCGCTGGACGCTGACGGCCAGGCCCGCGCCTTGACCCGCCCGGTGCAGGCGGTGGCCGAGCAGACCCGGGCGTCGGTCACCGGGTTGATCACACAGGTGCGCGAGGACGGCGACGTGGCCCTGCGCGAGATCAGTGCCCGTTTCGACGGGGTGGCACCGGAGCGCTTTGAGGTTGGTGAATCCGAGTTTGCGGCCGCCGAGCTGGCGGTGCCGGCCGAGCTGCGCATCGCCATGCAGCAGGCGGCCGATCGCATCGATACCTATCACCGCGCCGGCATGGCTCGCCCCTACGCGGTGGAAACCGCACCGGGCGTGGTCTGCGAGAAAATGATTCGCCCGATCGGTCGCGTCGGCCTGTACGTGCCGGCCGGCAGCGCGCCGCTGCCATCGACCGCGTTGATGCTCGGGGTGCCGGCGCGCCTGGCCGGCTGCCGCGAAGTGGTGCTGTGCACGCCGCCGCGCAAGGACGGCAGTGCCGACCCGGCGGTGCTGGTGGCCGCTCGCCTGACCGGTGTGCACCGGGTCTACAAGATCGGCGGAGCGCAGGCGATTGCGGCGATGGCATACGGCACCGATACCGTCCCGTCCTGCGACAAGTTGTTCGGCCCGGGCAACAGCTACGTCACCGAGGCCAAGCAGCAGGTTGCGCAGGCCGGTGCGGCGGCCATCGACATGCCGGCCGGGCCATCCGAAGTGCTGGTGATCGCCGATGCCGGCGCCAATCCCGCCTTCGTCGCGGCCGACCTGCTGTCGCAGGCCGAACATGGCCCGGATTCGCAGGTGCTGCTGCTCAGCGACGACGCTGCGCTGATCGCCGCCGTGCAGGACGAGGTGGAGGCCCAGGTGGCGCAGCTGGCGCGCGAGGGCATTGCCCGGCAGGCGCTGGCGGCTTCGCTGTTGATCAAGGTCGATTCGATCGCCCAGGCGTTCGCCATCTCCAACCGCTACGCACCGGAACACCTGATCCTGGCCCTGCGCGAACCGCGCCGCTGGCTGGAACAGGTCGAGGCCGCCGGTTCGGTGTTCATGGGGGACTACACGCCGGAAGCGTTGGGTGACTATTGCTCCGGCACCAACCACGTCCTGCCGACCGCCGGCGCCGCGCGCGCCTACAGCGGTGTCAGCGTCGCCAGCTTCCAGAACCAGATCAGCGTGCAGGCGGCCAGTGCCGAGGGCATTGCCAATATCGGTCCATGCGCCTTGACGCTGGCGCGGGCGGAAGGGTTGGGCGCGCACGCCAACGCCGTCGCCCTGCGGCTGGGAGTGACGCCGTGAGCAGCGTGCTCGACCTTGTACGCGATGACCTGCGTGGCTTCACCGGCTATTCCTCGGCGCGCAGCGCCAAGCTCGACGGCGAGATCTGGCTCAACGCCAATGAATCGGCGTGGGCCAACCCGGGCGACCCCCTGGCCAGTTGTCGGCGCTATCCGGACCCGCAACCGCAGGCGCTGCGCGAACGGCTGGCGACGTTGTACGACTGTGCGCCGGAGCAGTTGCTGATCGGGCGTGGCAGCGACGAGGTCATCGACCTGCTGGTACGTGCGCTGTGCGTGCCGGGCCGCGATGCGGTGCTGTATACCCCGCCGGTGTTCGGCATGTATGCGGTCAGTGCCCGCCTGCAGAACGCGCCCGCACTGGAGGTGCCGTTGCAGGACTCCGCGGCGGGCTTCGTGCCGGACATCGACGCCATCATCACCACCGCCAGACAAGGCGGCGCCAAGCTGGTGTTCCTGTGCTCGCCGTCCAACCCGGCCGGGTTGAGCATCCCGCTGGCGCAGGTGGAGCGGGTGGCCGAGGCCCTGCGCGGCCAGGCGCTGGTGGTGGTTGACGAAGCGTATGCCGAGTTCGCCGACACGCCCTCGGCGACGCGCCTGCTGGCAGGCCATGACAACGTCGCGGTACTGCGGACCCTGTCCAAGGCCCACGCTCTGGCGGCAGCGCGGATTGGCTGCGTCATCGCCGATTCCGGCCTGATCGCGGTGTTGCGCCGCTGCCAGGCGCCGTATCCCGTTCCGACCCCATGCTCGGCGCTGGCGTTGGCGGGATTGGGTGAGCAGGCGCTGCAGCAGACCCGCGCGCGCATTGCCACCGTACGCAGCGAGCGCGACCGCCTGCGCATGGCGCTGTCGCTGCAGGGGCATGTGCGCAAGGTGTATGCCTCCGACGCGAACTTCCTGCTGGTGCGCTTCATCGACGCCGAAGCCGCCTTCCAGGCGCTGCTGCGCGCCGGGGTGGTGGTGCGCGACCAGCGCGCCGCGCCGCAACTGCACGATGCGCTGCGCATCACCGTGGGAACGCCCGAACAGAATGACCGCGTCCTCGACGCCCTCGCCACGCTGGAGCCCGTTACATGACCCCCATCCTGTTCGTCGATCGTGACGGCACCCTGATCGAAGAGCCGGCCGATTTCCAGATCGACGCCTACGAAAAGCTGCGTCTGGTGAAGAACGTCATCCCGGCGATGCTCAAGCTGCGTGATGCCGGCTACCAGTTCGTCATCGTCTCCAACCAGGATGGGTTGGGCAGCGAAGGCTACCCGCAGGAGCGCTTCGACGGCCCGAACAACCTGATGCTGCAGATCTTCGCCAGCCAGGGCATCGTCTTCCGCGACGTGCTGATCGACCCGAGCTGGCCGCACGACAACAGCCCCAACCGCAAGCCGGGCATCGGCATGATGCTGCCGTACCTGCAGGACCGGGGTATCGACTGGGCGCGCTCGGGCATGGTGGGCGACCGTCCCACCGACATCCAGTTCGCCGACAACTTGAAGATCCGTGGCTTCCAGCTGCGCACCGACCAGTTCGGCGGCGAGTGGGATTGGGACGGCATCGCCCATGAGCTGGCCGATGCACCGCGCCGCGCCACCGTGCAGCGCGACACCAAGGAAACCCGGATCCGCGTGTTCGTGGACCTGGACACCGTGGCCACGGCGAAGATCAGCACCGGCCTGCCGTTCTTCGACCACATGCTCGACCAGATCGGCCGCCACGGCGGCTTCGCGCTTGAAGTCGAAGCCAAGGGCGACCTGCATATCGATGAGCACCACACCATCGAGGACACCGGCCTGGCATTGGGCCAGGCCTTGCGTGATGCGCTGGGCGACAAGCGTGGTATCGGTCGCTATGGCTTCACGCTGCCGATGGACGAGACCCTGGCCAGCGCCGCGTTGGACTTCAGTGGCCGCCCGTACTTCGTGTTCAAGGGTGACTTCAAGCGCGAGCGGGTAGGGGACATGCCCACCGAGCTGGTGCCGCACTTCTTCCGCTCCCTGTGCGACGCGGCCGGGCTGAACCTCAACCTCAAGGTGGAAGGCGACAACGACCACCACAAGGTCGAAGCCTGCTTCAAGGCATTGGCCCGTGCCCTGCGCCAGGCCATCCGCCGCGAAGGCACCGAGCTGCCCTCGACCAAGGGGGCGCTGTGAGCGCGATCGGCCTGGTCGATGCCGGCGGTGCCAACCTCGGCTCGGTGCGCTATGCGCTGGAGCGGCTGGGGCAGACGGTGTGCATGGTGCGCACCGCCGAAGACCTGGTTGGCGTGCCGCGGGTGATCCTGCCCGGCGTCGGCGCCGCCGCCGAAGGCATGCGCCGGCTGCACGCGCAGGGCCTGGTCGAGCCGCTGCGCACTTTGCAGGTACCGCTGATGGGCATCTGCCTGGGCATGCAGCTGCTGTTCGAGGCATCGGAAGAGGGCAAGGTCGACTGTCTGGGACTGTTGCCCGGCGTGGTCCGTCGCCTGCATCCGGGCGTGGGCGTACGCGTGCCGCACATGGGATGGAACAAATTGTTGGCACTGCGCGAGTCGCCCTTGCTGGACGGCGTCCCCGTCGGTGCCAGTGCCTACTTCGTACACAGCTATGCCGCACCGGTGACATCGGACACGGTCGCGGCCTGCCATCACGGCGGGTTGTTCACCGCCGTGGTCCAGCGCGGCCGCCTGTGCGGCGCGCAGTTCCACCCGGAGCGCTCCGCCGGCGCCGGCGCCCGCCTCCTGCGCAATTTCATCGAGACCGACTTCCCATGAGTTTCACCGTCTATCCCGCGCTGGACATCCGCAATGGCAGCGTCGTGCGCCTGCTGCAGGGCGACTACGCCCAACAGACCACCTATGGCGACGACGCGCTGCCGCGTGCGCAGGCCTTCGCCGCCGCCGGCGCGTGTTGGATGCATCTGGTCGACCTGGATGCAGCCAAGGCCGGCGGCTACACGTTGGCAGCGCTGCTCGCGCAGATCGCCTCGACCACCACACTGAAGGTGCAGACCGGCGGTGGCGTGCGCGGTCGCGACGACGTGGCGCGCATCCTGGATGCCGGCGCCAGCCGCGTGGTGATCGGTTCACTGGCGGTGCGCGAGCCGGACGACGTATTGGCGTGGTTGTCCGAGTTCGGTCCCGAGCACCTGACCATCGCCCTGGATACCCGTCAGGGCGAGGACGGCGTCTGGCGCCTGCCGGTACATGGTTGGACCGAGACCGCCGACGTCACCCTGGATGCACTGGCCCAGCGCTATGCCCGTGCCGGCATGAAACACCTGCTGTGCACCGACATTTCCCGTGACGGCATGCTGACCGGTCCCAACATCGACCTGTACGCGCACCTGGTGCAACTGCTGCCCGGGGTGGCGGTGCAGGCTTCCGGCGGTGTGCGTGACGTCGCCGACGTGCACGCGGCCAAGGTGGCCGGTTGCGGTGGCGCCGTGCTGGGCAAGGCCTTGTTGGAAGGCCGGCTGCAACTCGACGAGGCCCTGGCATGTTGAGCCGCCGCATCATTCCCTGCCTGGACGTGCGCGAAGGCCGTGTGGTCAAGGGCGTCAGGTTCCGTGACCATGTCGACATGGGCGACATCACCGAGCTGGCATTGCGCTACCGCGACGCTGGCGCCGACGAGCTGGTGTTCTACGACATTTCCGCTAGCCCGGAAGGGCGCTCGGTGGACCGGGCCTGGATCGAACGCGTCGCCCGTCTGATCGACATCCCCTTCTGCGTGGCCGGAGGCATCCGAGACGTCGAGACCGCCCGCGCGGTGCTGCATGCCGGCGCGGACAAGATCTCCATCAACACCCCGGCGCTGGAGCACCCGGCGCTGATCGAGGCGCTGGCCGAGGCTTTCGGCGAGCAATGCGTGGTGGTCGGCATCGACTCCATCCGCGAGCCCGACGGCCAATGGCGGGTGCGTTCCTACACCGGCGACCCGGCCAAGACCCGCGCCGAGGCACGGTTGACGCTGGACTGGGTGCGTGAAGTACAGCAGCGCGGCGCAGGTGAAATCGTGCTGAACTGCATGGACAGCGACGGCGTGCGCAGGGGCTACGATATTGCCCAGTTGCGCCAGGCCCGGGCGGTGAGCACGGTGCCGTTGATCGCCTCCGGCGGTGCCGGGACGCCACAGCACTTTGCCGACGTGTTCGAACAGGCTGACGTGGACGGGGCCCTGGCCGCCAGTGTCTTCCACTCCGGCGCCATCGCCATTCCGGAACTGAAACAGTTCCTGCGCGAACAACAGATCGAGGTAAGGGATGTCTACTGATTTCACGCCGGTCGACCCGGCCACGCTGGATTGGGCCAAGGTTGACGGGCTGATGCCGGCCATCATCCAGGATGCGGCGACGCTGCGCGTGCTGATGCTGGGCTACATGGACCGCGATGCCCTGGACAAGACCCGGGCGAGCGGCAGGGTCACGTTCTTCAGTCGCAGCAAGCAGCGGCTGTGGACGAAGGGGGAAACCTCGGGGAACCACCTGGAGCTGGTCGAGATCCGTACCGATTGCGACGCCGACACACTGCTGGTCAGCGTGCGCCCGCACGGGCCGACCTGCCATACCGGTGCCACCAGCTGCTTTGGCGCCACGCCCGGCAATTTCCTCGGCGCGCTGGACGCACTGGTCAAGCAGCGCGAGCACGACCGCCCGCTCAACAGCTACACCACCCAGCTGTTCGAGAAGGGCCCGCGCCATATCGCGCAGAAAGTGGGCGAGGAGGGCGTGGAAACGGCGCTGGCCGGTGTCGTGCAGCGTGACGAAGACCTGCTCGGCGAGTCGGCCGACCTGCTGTTCCACCTGATCGTGCTGCTGCGCTCGCGCGGCCTGTCGCTGGAGGATGCGGTGGCCGTGCTGGAGACGCGCCACGCCAAGGCCGTGGAGAAGGCGGCCGGCTGAAGCAATGATGCAGGTCCTCCCGCCGGTACGGCTGAGGGAGGGCCCGGCAAACGCGGGCGGGGATGAAGCCCGGCCAGGCTCTCTCTCCGCCTGGCCGGCACTCCCTGCGGCAACGGTCTCCTCCCGTCGGCCGCCAGTTTCCGCCATGCCGCTGTCGCAACGCCGGGGCGATAATGGAGGTCCGTACATCATCCGCCCGCCGAGGATTCCATGCGTCATTCCCTGTTGACCGGCCTGTTGCTGGCCGGTGCGCCGTTCGTGGCGGCCGCCTCCTGCGGCAGCGGCAGTGTCTTCGCCGATGCGAACGGCAACGGCAGGCAG
Source organism: Stenotrophomonas sp. ATCM1_4 (assembly GCF_004348115.1). Classification (GTDB taxonomy): domain Bacteria; phylum Pseudomonadota; class Gammaproteobacteria; order Xanthomonadales; family Xanthomonadaceae; genus Stenotrophomonas; species Stenotrophomonas capsici. The sequence goes on from NZ_QPFB01000001.1 coordinate 747,372, forward strand.
GATGCGGGCGAAACGCCGCTGGCCGGCATCAGGATTTCCGATGGCGAGCACATCGCCTTGACCGACACGGCTGGCCGTTATCAGCTCCCGGCCTCCACGCAACCGAACATCTTCGTCATCAAGCCTGCCGGCTACGCTGCGGCCGCCCGTGCTGATGGGTTGCCGGACATCTGGCGCCCGCGTGATGGGCAGGGTGGGCAGTGCAGGCCGTTTGCACTGGTGCCGCAGCCGGACGCGCCGGACAGCTTCCAGGCGCTGGTCATGGCCGACAGCCAGACCGGCAGTGCGCTGGACGTGGGCTATTTCGAGCGCGACATCATCGAGCCACTGCGTGGCAAGCATCAGGCGCGGCTCGGGATGACGCTGGGGGATGTCACCAATGACGATCCCTCGCTGTATCCGGCGCTCACCCGTGCGGTGACGTCGCTCGGCGTGCCGTGGCTGCATGTTCCCGGCAATCACGACATGGACATCGGCGCGAGCAGTGATGCGACGTCGCTGGCCAGTTACCACCGTTACCTCGGGCCGGACACCTACGCCTGGGAAGAGGCATCGATGGTGTTCATCGGGCTGGACGACATCCTTGCCCAACCCGGGCAGAAGCCGGCCTACATTGGCGGCCTGCGCGAGGACCAGTTCGCCTTCCTGGAGCGCTACCTGCCCACGGTTGGCCGCGACAAGCTGGTCGTGCTTGGCCTCCATATCCCGCTGTTCGACCACGTCTTCCGTGAGCAGGACCGCGCCCGCCTGTTCGCCCTGTTGGAGAAGGTGGAGCACCCGCTGATCCTCAGCGGACACACCCACAACCAGAGCCAGGTGTTCTGGTCGGCCGCGCAGGGGTGGAAGGGGGCGCGTCCGTTGCACGAATACAACGTCGGCGCCGCCTGCGGCGCGTTCTGGTCCGGCGTGAAGGATGCGCAGGGCATCCCCGATACGACCATGGCCGACGGCACGCCCAACGGCTACGGCCTGCTCAACGTGCAGCCGCATGGGCAGTACAGCGTCGAGTACCGGGTCGCGCGTGCGCCGGCGGACCATCAGATCGCGCTGCATGCGCCCAAGGTGCTGCGCCAGGGCGCTTATCCGGCCTGGGGTGTGTACGCCAACGTGTTCATGGGCCACGACGGGCTGCCGGTGGATTTCCGTGTCGACGGTGGCCAGTGGCAGGCGATGAAGCAGGTCCGCCAGCCCGACCCGCGGCTGCTGGTGGAGAACATCGCCGACGACCTGGCCGAAACGCTGCGCGGCTACGATCGCTCCCCCGAAGCCGTGCCCTCCACGCACCTGTGGCGCGCCGCGCTGCCGACCGGGCTGGCCGAGGGCGAGCACACCGTCGAAGTGCGCACCACCTTGAACGGCAAGTCTTATACCGCCACCACCGGTTACCACCTGCAGTCCGCCAGTCCCTGACGACGAACACGCCAATGGGCGGGGCCGCTCGGCAGGAACCGCCCCGGCCGCGACGCACGCACGGCCTGCTCCGCGCGGCGCCCTCAACGGCAAGGGAGTGCCCCGCCAAATCCCGTACCCTTCACCATTCCAGTACCCGCACCGCAAGAGAAAAGAGCATGCGCAACAAGGAAGTGAAGTGCGTCACCCTGATGGCATGGATGCTGGCCAGCAGCGCCTGTTCGTTGCCTGCGACCGAGACGGTGGTCGAACCCATCGATCCGGCACGCAAGCTGATCGGCGCGGTGCAGGGCACCGGAGCCGTCAGTCCGCTGCTGGGTAGCGATGTGCTCGTCGAGGGCGTGGTCGTGCGCAACCTGATGGGTGACAGCGATGACGTCGGCCAGGAAATGAAGGAAACCCTGGGTGAGGGAGTAGGCAGCGCCGCGCCGCCGATAGGCTGGTTCATCCAGGACGAAGGCGATGGTAATCCGGCCACGTCCGACGGGGTGTTCGTGCTCGACCAGGGTTACGACACGTCGATCAACATGCCGGCCGACGCCGAGTACACGATGCGGCTGGGTTCGCGGGTACGGACCGGCGACCGGGTGACCGTGCGCGGGCGGGTGGTCGAGTTGCCCCAGGCGCAGGCTGCCGACCAGCCGCGCAGTACCGGGCATCCGGTGTCGCGTGGCGACGCCGACGGCAGCGTCACCGCGATCGCGGCGACGTCGGTGACGTTGGTGGCACCTGCGGAGCGGGCCAGCCCGATCACCGTACTGCCGGCCTCCGCCGTCAGCGAGGCTACCGAAGCCATGCGTCGCTGAAGCCACGGTAGCAGCGACCTCGATTGCGAACCCCATTGCAGTGCTTCGCCGGCAGTGCCAAACCCCTGCATGCCGCGGCCCTGTGCATCTGGATGCCCACCGGCCGCCTACAAGCCGTTCTTGTTGGCGCGACCGTCAGCCGGTGCCTTGGTGCGTAGCGCGCCCGTCGGGGCCCGCGGCACATGCACGTACGGGTAGGGCACGGCGGCCGTCTCTGGCAGGCCCAGCCGCCATTTGCCGAGCACGCTGCTGACGCGTTTGCCGGCATCGAGCTGGGGTTCGGATGGCAACTCGCCTTCTTCCTTTTCACGCTCGCGCACGGTGGCGCTGGCACGCGAGAAGGCATCGGCGAAATCGCTGGTGGCGTTCATCGCTTCCACCAGGAAGGCACGCCCGAACCAGGTGGCACTGTCGGTGTTGCCGCAGCCGAAGGAGGGACGGTCGTGGCGCGCCGCGGTGATGATCATCCGGTTGGGGGCTTTCAGGGCGGGGATGAAGCCGCCGGAGTAGCAGGCGGAGACCACGATCACCGCGTTTCCGATCCCCGCTTCGTTCAATGATTCGGCCAGGTCCCCGGGCGTGAGGTAGTCCTCCTGGCCCGGTCCGGTATGCAGGTAGAAGCTGCTGTCGTCCAGGCCATGGCTGCTCAGGTAGACCAGCAGCACGTCCTCCTTGGGGTCCAGTCGCTGGCCTAGCGCATCAAGCGCGTAGCCAATGCTCTGGTAGGTCGCCAGCGGTTGTGCCTGCGCCCCGGCGCGCGTATCGGGGTGATTGACCAGGCTGAGCATGCGGCCTTCGGCATCCCAGCGTTGGGCCGACAGTTGGCGCAGGTACAGCACTTCGTTGCGGAAGACGTCTTCATCGACATCCCCGGCCACGCCCAACACGTACAGGTCGGTGACGCCCGGTCGCTGCGCGGCCAGGGCATTGATCTGGCTGTCCAGCAATGCCTTCTGTGCGCGCCCGAACGCGGGCGTGGTGGGTTGCCAGTCCGGTGCTTCCGGTGTGCGCGCCAGCGCAGGCCAGATGCCGAACAGCAGGACAGCGGACAAGGCCAGAGGACGCAGGCGCGACAGCAGGCAGCGGAGCGGGGATCTGGCCATGGCCACAGGTCGCGGAGGAGTTGCCTGGATTCTATCGACTCCGTGCCCTTCAGCGTCCAGCCCCTACCAGCAGGCGGCATGGACCTGGTTGTCCCAATGGCTTGAGAGCGCGAAGTCCCGTTTCAGCCCGGCCTTGGCATAGGCCTGGCTGCGACCGCGCCGCGCCAGCTCACAGGCACCTGCCGCGGGTGTGGGTGGTCGGCCGGAACGCCGTGTCCGCTGTGCCGGAACGGCATTGGCGCGCTTGAGTTCACGCTCGATGGCCTGCAGGCGCGCCTGCGCGTGCCGGTCGAACGGTTCGGGTGCCGCCGTCCATTGCTTCAACGGCGGGCCGTCGCAGGGCAGGGACTGATAGGCGATCCCATCGTCGGTGCGGCACTTGAACACCTGTTGTGCATGGGCCGGTCCGCAGCCCAGGTTGATGAAGATGAAAGCCAGCACGATGACCACGACCGGCATGCGATGCTCCTCGCAGGGATTGAGCCGATACGTTGCCGCGTGCTTCCTGCCGGGGCAGCCGGGAAGCCCATCCCATGTGCGTAGGAGTTCAGCCAGTTGCCCCTGGGCGCGATGACCTGTTCGCTGGCGAGATGTGAAGAAATTTTTTCACAAATGTCTTGCGGGCCTAAAAAAGCCGGGCTATTATTTCTTTCTCGGCGACGTCGGGGCCATAGCTCAGCTGGGAGAGCGCCTGCATGGCATGCAGGAGGTCAGCGGTTCGATCCCGCTTGGCTCCACCAAATCCGGACATTAGGCCGTTCGGATCGTCGGAAACAACTTGATGAGTATAACGCGTCCCCATCGTCTAGAGGCCTAGGACATCACCCTTTCACGGTGGCGACCGGGGTTCGAATCCCCGTGGGGACGCCATTCATCACTGTAGTACGGTCCCGGTCATGTGCCGGGATCCTGTTGAAAAGATCATCCTCCCAGGATGGTCCGAAAGGAAAAAAGAGTTTCCTTTCCAACAGAAAGTCTGCCATAATGGCGGGCTCGCGGTAACAACGTGGGGCTATAGCTCAGCTGGGAGAGCGCCTGCATGGCATGCAGGAGGTCAGCGGTTCGATCCCGCTTGCGGGAATAGCTCAGTTGGTAGAGCGCAACCTTGCCAAGGTTGAGGTCGCGAGTTCGAGTCTCGTTTCCCGCTCCAGTAGAAGAAAAGCCCCGCTACGCGGGGCTTTTTGTTTCCCGGTCTTCGGGACTGTCGAGGCTGGGAGGGGCGGTCAGCGGGCGTGTTTTGCGCTAGAATCGGGCCAGTTCCCCCGGCTGACAGGTGGCCCGCGCCAACGCGCCGGCCGAGAGTGTGACATGAGCACTACCACTGCCCATCGCTGATCTTCCGCCACCGCCCTGATCCCAGGCGCCGTCGTGGCGCTTTTTTATTGCCCGCAAATCCCCATCGAAGCCGCCCGTCGGGCTGTTTCCAGGCCCGTCCGCCGGGTCGTGACTCCAGGTGAATCCCATGATCAACATCACTCTCCCCGACGGCAGCGTCCGTCAGTTCGAAAACCCGGTCAGCGTCATGGATGTGGCCCAATCCATTGGTGCCGGCCTGGCCAAGGCCACCATCGCCGGTGCCGTGGATGGCGTGCAGGTCGATGCCAGCGACGTGATCGACCACGATGCCTCGCTGCGCATCATCACTGCCAAGGACGAGGAGGGTGTGGAGATCATCCGCCACTCCTGCGCCCACCTGGTCGGTCATGCGGTCAAGCAGCTCTACCCGGACGCCAAGATGGTGATCGGCCCGGTCATCGCCGAGGGCTTCTACTACGACATCTACAACGAGCGTCCGTTCACGCCGGACGACATGGCGGCGATCGAGAAGCGCATGGCCGAGCTGATCGCGCAGGACTACGACGTCATCAAGAAGATGACGCCGCGCGCGGAAGTGGTCGAGATCTTCAAGGCCCGCGGCGAGGACTACAAGCTGCGCCTGATCGAGGACATGTCCGAGGACATCACCGCGATGGGCATGTACTACCACCAGGAATACGTGGACATGTGCCGCGGCCCGCACGTGCCGAACACGCGTTTCCTGAAGTCCTTCAAGCTGATGCGCATCTCCGGCGCGTACTGGCGCGGCGATGCCAAGAACGAGCAGCTGCAGCGTATCTACGGCACGGCCTGGGCCGACAAGAAGCAGCTTGAGGCCTACATCAAGCGCATCGAGGAAGCCGAGATGCGCGACCACCGCCGCATCGGCAAGCAGCAGGACCTGTTCCACCTGCAGGAAGAGGCCCCGGGCTTGGTGTTCTGGCACCCGAAGGGCTGGTCGATCTGGCAGGTGGTCGAGCAGTACATGCGCAAGGTCTACCGTGACAGCGGTTACGGTGAAGTGCGTTGCCCGCAGATCCTGGACGTGAGCCTGTGGAAGAAGTCCGGCCACTGGGACAACTACCAGGACAACATGTTCTTCACCGAATCGGAGAAGCGCACCTACGCGGTCAAGCCGATGAACTGCCCGGGCCACGTGCAGGTGTTCAACCAGGGCCTGCACAGCTACCGCGACCTGCCGATCCGCTACGGCGAGTTCGGTTCGTGCCATCGCAACGAGCCGTCCGGCGCGCTGCACGGCATCCTGCGCGTGCGCGGCTTCACCCAGGACGATGGCCATATCTTCTGCACCGAGAACCAGATCGAGGCGGAGGTGACCGCGTTCCACCAGCAGGCGCTGGCGGTGTACCAGCACTTCGGCTTCGATGACATCCAGATCAAGATCGCGCTGCGCCCGGAATCGCGCCTGGGCGATGACGCGACCTGGGACAAGGCCGAAGGCGCGCTGCGTTCGGCGCTGACCCATTGTGGCGTGGAGTGGCAGGAGCTGCCGGGCGAGGGTGCCTTCTATGGCCCGAAGATCGAGTACCACCTGAAGGACGCCATCGGCCGTACCTGGCAGCTGGGCACGATGCAGGTCGACTTCATGATGCCCGGCCGCCTCGGCGCCGAGTACGTGGACGAGAACAGCCAGAAGAAGCACCCGGTCATGCTGCATCGCGCCATCGTTGGCTCGATGGAGCGCTTCCTGGGCATCCTGATCGAGCACCACGCTGGCGCCTTCCCGACCTGGCTGGCCCCGGTACAGGTGGTGGTGGCCAATATCACCGACGCTCAGGCCGAATACGTCGAGCAGGTTCGCAAAACCCTTGCAAATCAAGGCTTCCGGGTTGACGCCGATTTGCGCAACGAAAAGATCGGCTATAAGATTCGCGAGCATACCCTGCAGCGGGTGCCCTATCTGTTGGTCGTGGGTGACCGCGAAAAGGAAAACGGCGCCGTGGCTGTCCGCACCCGCTCGGGTGAGGACCTCGGTTCGATGTCGGTGGAAGCCTTCGTCGAGCGGCTGCAGGCTGAATTGAAGTAAGCAAGAGCCCCGGCCCCGCGGATACGTCCGCCGGGGCCGGTTCGATTCCATTCGGAGATTGCAATATCAGTACCCCTGACAACAAACAGAACCGTCGTAATCATGAAATCCGTGTGCCGCGCGTCCGCGTGATCGGCAGTGACGGTGAAATGATTGGCGTGTTGTCGCGCGACGAAGCGCTGTCGATGGCCGAGGAAGAAGGCCTGGACCTGGTCGAAATCCAGCCGCAGGCCGACCCGCCTGTGTGCAAGATCATGGACTTCGGCAAGTTCAAGTTCGAGATGCAGAAGAAGGCCAATGAGGCCAAGAAGAAGACCAAGCAGGTCGAGATCAAGGAAGTGAAGTTCCGTCCGGTCACGGACGAGGGCGACTACCAGATCAAGCTGCGCAACATGCGCCGCTTCCTCGAAGAGGGCGACAAGGTCAAGGTCAACATCCGCTTCCGTGGTCGCGAAATGAGCCACCAGGAGCTGGGTCGCGAGATGGCGACCCGCATCGAGACCGATCTGGGCGAAGACATCGTCATCGAATCGCGTCCGCGCCTGGAAGGCCGGCAGATGGTGATGATGATCGCGCCGAAGAAGAAGTAAGCCGGCGGCCTTCGGGCCTTCGCTTTGCTGAACGGGGAGGGGTTTCGACCATCTCCCCGTTGGCGTGCCTGTTCAGCCAGGATCCGCTTCCGCTTGCCTGTGATTGCAAGTGGCTGGGAGGAAAGGCATAATGGGCGGCCCGGTTCGCCGGGTTTGTTGTTTGCGTCAAAACAGGACCTGCCTGCCTCCTTCGGGGAGTGTGGGCTTTAGACAGGCAAGGGCAAGGACGGAAAGCGTGGCCACGGCCACCGCCCAGCCAGTGAAAAGAGACCATCAAGGACATAGCAATGCCCAAGATCAAGACCAACCGGGCGGCGGCCAAGCGTTTCCGCAAGACCGCTTCCGGCAAGTACAAGGCTGGCCACGCCAACCGTAGCCACATCCTCACCAAGAAGGCGACCAAGCGGAAGCGTAACCTGCGTCAGACGAACCACGTCCGCGCAGAAGACGCAGGCCGTCTGGACCGCATGCTGCCCTACCTCTGAGGAACTGAACCATGGCACGAGTTAAGCGTGGTGTGCAGGCGCGCCGCCGCCACAAGAAAGTATTGGATCTCGCCAAGGGCTATTACAACGCCCGTCGCAAGGTTTTCCGCGTCGCCAAGCAGGCGGTCATCAAGGCACAGCAGTACGCCTACATCGGCCGTAAGCAGAAGAAGCGCAATTTCCGTTCGCTGTGGATCACCCGCATCAATGCGGCTGCCCGCATCAACGGCCTGAGCTACAGCCGTTTCATGAACGGCCTGCTGAAGGCTGGCATCACCCTGGACCGTAAGGTCCTGGCTGATATCGCCGTGCACGACGCAGCCGGTTTTGCCGCTCTGGCAGAAAAGGCCAAGGGCGCACTGGCGGCATAAGTTCTTTCCATGGCCATTGTGCGTTCACGCACGGCGGCCTGAGTGAGACAATGCATGGGGAAGGGCGCGAGTCCTTCCCCATTCTTTTTTGTGGCCTTCCAGTGCTGTTGGGGTGGTGGAGGGTCTGCGGTGCGACGGGGTCGGCCCGGCGCGAGGCCGCTGAAGGCAAACCGATCCGAGGTCCGTCGATTCCATGAGTGACATCCAATCCTTGACCGCCCAGGCGCTGGCCGATGTGGCCGCCGCGCAGAACCCGGAAACGCTGGAAAACCTGCGCGTTTCATTGCTGGGCAAGAGTGGCAGCATCACCGCGCAGCTCAAGCAGCTGGGCACCCTGCCGCCGGACGCGCGCAAGGCCGCCGGCGAGGCGATCAATGTCGCCCGCGACGCGGTGTCCACCGCGCTTGCCGAGCGCAAGGTGCTGCTCGAAGATGCCGCCCTGGATGCGCGCCTGGCGTCGGAGCACATCGACGTCACCCTGCCGGGTCGCCATGGCGAGCGCGGTGGCCTGCACCCGGTGACGCGCACGCTGGAGCGCATCACCGAGATCTTCGGTCGCCTGGGCTACGAGCTGTCCGAAGGGCCGGAAATCGAGGACGACTGGCACAACTTCGAGGCGCTGAACTTCCCGCCGCACCATCCGGCGCGTGCCATGCACGACACCTTCTATTTCGGCGACGGCCGCCTGCTGCGCACGCATACCTCCGGTGTGCAGGTGCGCTACATGGGCGACCACGCGCCGCCGTTGCGGATGATCGCCGCCGGCAAGGTGTACCGCAGTGACAGCGACCAGACCCACTCGCCGATGTTCCATCAGGTCGAAGGGTTGCTGGTGGACGAGCATTCCACCTTCGCCGACCTCAAGGGCACGCTGTCCGAGTTCGTGCGTGCGTTCTTCGAGCGCGATTTCGAGATGCGGTTCCGCCCGAGCTATTTCCCGTTCGTGGAGCCGGGTGCGGAAGTGGACATCGCCTGGCAGCAGCCCGATGGCAGCACCCGCTGGCTGGAAGTACTGGGCTGCGGCATGGTCCACCCGAACGTGCTGCGCAGCGTGGGCATCGACCCGGAGCGTTACACCGGCTTCGCCTTCGGGCTGGGCGTGGAGCGCTTCGCGATGCTGCGTTACGGGGTGAACGATCTGCGCGCGTTCTTCGAGAACGACGTGCGCTTCCTCAAGCAGTTCGCGTAAGCGACGGGCCGTCGCGTCGGGGTTTGCCCGGCGCCGCTTGAACGTCGGTCCGCCCCGGGCGCAATGCGCTGGGCACCGGCACAAAAGAAACCGCAACGGGAGGCCCGGCCTCCCATCAGGGTGACAACATGAAATTCTCCGAAAGCTGGCTGCGCAGCCACGTACCGACCACCGCTTCGCGCGACGAACTGAGCGCGGTGTTGACCGCCATCGGCCTGGAGGTCGAGGAGGTCACGGCGCTGGGTGATGGCTTGGACAACGTGGTCGTCGCGCGCATCGTCGAAGCCGTGCGCCACCCGGAGGCCGACCGCCTGCAGGTGTGCAAGGTCGATGCCGGGCAGGGCGAGCTGCTGCAGATCGTCTGCGGTGCGCCGAACGCGCGCCCGGGTCTGGTCGCGCCGCTGGCAATGGTGGGCGCACAGATCGGCGAGCTGAAGATCAAGCCGGCCAAGCTGCGTGGCGTGGAGTCCAGCGGCATGCTGTGCTCGGCCAAGGAGCTGGGCCTGGATAACGACGCCTCCGGCCTGCTGGAGTTGCCGGACGACGCGCCGGTTGGTACGTCGCTGGTCGATTACCTCGGCCTGCCGGACGCGAGCATCGAGATCAAGCTCACCCCGAACCGCGCCGACTGCTTCAGCGTGCGCGGCATCGCCTTCGACGTGGCCGCGGCCACTCGCAGTGAAGTGAAGCCGTTCGCGGCCGATGCCGTTGCCGCGCAGGGTTCGCGCGAGCTGGCGATCCAACTCGACGCCGGTGCCGAAGCGCCGCGCTACCTTGGTCGCGTGATCGAAGGCGTCAACGCCCGCGCCACCACGCCGTTGTGGATGGCCGAGCGCCTGCGCCGCAGTGGCGTGCGCCCGGTATCGCTGCTGGTGGACATCACCCAGTACGTGATGCTGGAACTGGGCCAGCCGATGCACGCCTATGACCTGGACACCCTCAAGGGCAGCATCGGCGTGCGCCGTTCGCGCGCCGGTGAGTCGATCAAGCTGCTGGACGGCCGCGACGCGGCGCTGGATGACAGCTTCCTGGTGGTGACCGACGCCGACCGTCCGGTCGGCCTGGCCGGCCTGATGGGCGGCTTCGATACCCGCGTCACCGACGACACCACCAACGTGTTCCTGGAGGCCGCGCACTTCGCGCCGGCCGCCATCATGGGCCGTGGCCGCAAGCTGGGCCTGCATACCGATGCCGGCCATCGCTTCGAGCGTGGCGTGGACCCGCAGTTGCCGCGTACCGCCATCGAATACGCCACCCGGCTGGTGCTGGACCTGGCCGGCGGTACGCCGGCGCCGGTCACCGAGGCCGTGCGTGAAGCCGACCTGCCGGTGGCGGCCGTGATCGGCCTGCGCCGTGCGCGCATCCAGCGCGTGCTGGGCATCCAGATCGCCGATGCCGAAGTCGAGCGCATCCTGCGTGGGCTGGGCATGCAGGTCGAAGCTGCGGCGGACGGCTGGCGTGTGACCGGCCCGAGCAGCCGCTTCGATATCGCCATCGAGGAGGACCTGATCGAGGAACTGGCCCGCATCCACGGCTACGAGACGATCCCGACCACCTTGCCCGGTGGCGCAGCGCGCATCGCCATGCCCAGCGAAACCCGCTTGGACGAGCTGAGCGTGCGTCGCCAGCTGGTGGCGCGCGAGATGCTGGAAACCATCAACTTCGCCTTCGTCGATGCGCAGCTGCTGTCGCAGTGGCGGCAGGACGAAGGGCTGGTGCCGCTGGCCAACCCGCTGTCGGCCGAGCTGGCGGTGATGCGCCCGCTGCTGCTGCCGGGCCTGGTGGCCACGCTGGGCCGCAACGTGGCCCGCCAGGTGGGGCGTGTACGACTGTTCGAGATCGGCCGCGTATTCGCCCGGCAGGCGGGCGACGGCCAGCCCGCACCGCTGGAAACCGTGCGCGTGGCCGCTGCGGTGTGCGGCGATGCCGCCGCCCTGCAGTGGGGCGAGAAGGCGCGCAAGGTCGATTTCCATGACCTGAAGGGCGACCTGGAGTCGCTGGCACATGCCTCCGGGGCGGTGCTGGAGTTCCGCGCCTCGCAGCGTCCGTACGCCCATCCGGCGCGTTCGGCCGACGTCTGGCGCGACGGCCAGTGCATCGGTTGGATCGGTCAGGTGCACCCGCGCCTGGCCAAGGCGATGGACATTGACGTCGACGTGATTGGCTTCGAGCTGGACCTGGCGCCGTTGGCCGCGCGCAACCTGCCGCGTTCGGGCGAGTTGTCGCGCTTCCCGGCGGTGCGCCGCGACCTGGCGGTGCTGGTGGCTGAACAGGTCAGCTGGACTGACTTGGCGGCGACGATCCGCCAGGCCGGCGGCGAACTGCTGCGGGATGTCGTGCTGTTTGACCGGTATGTCGGGCAGGGCGTCGAACCGGGTTTCAAGAGCTTGGCTATGGGCTTGATTCTGCAAGACAAATCGCGCACCCTGACGGACCGTGACGTGGAGGCCGTGGTCACCGATGTGGTGGCGGCGATCGATCACGGGCACGGCGCAAAGATCCGTGGCTGAGGCGGGATACAGGGAGCAGGCATGGCATTGACCAAGGCGGAGATGGCGGACCGGTTGTTCGACGAGGTCGGTCTGAACAAGCGTGAGGCCAAAGAATTTGTCGACGCGTTCTTCGATGTGTTGCGTGATGCGTTGGAACAGGGACGTCAGGTAAAGCTGTCCGGTTTCGGTAACTTCGACCTGCGGCGCAAGAACCAGCGCCCGGGCCGCAACCCCAAGACCGGCGAGGAAATTCCGATTTCCGCCCGTACGGTGGTCACCTTCCGTCCGGGCCAGAAGCTCAAGGAGCGGGTGGAGGCATATGCTGGATCCGGGCAGTAACCGCGAACTTCCGCCGATTCCGGCCAAGCGCTACTTCACCATTGGTGAGGTCAGCGAGCTGTGCGACGTCAAGCCGCACGTGCTGCGCTACTGGGAGACCGAGTTCCCCAGCCTTGAGCCGGCCAAGCGCCGTGGCAACCGTCGTTACTACCAGCGCCATGACGTGCTGATGGTGCGGCAGATCCGCGGCCTGCTGTACGAACAGGGCTACACCATCGGCGGCGCGCGACTGCGTCTGGAAGGCGAGGGTGCCAAGGAAGAATCGGCACTGAGCAACCAGATCATCAAGCAGGTGCGGATGGAGCTGGAAGAAGTGCTGCAATTGCTGCGGCGCTGAACTTTTCGATGTGAAAGCCGGTATAATCACCAGCTCGCCTCACGGCGAAGCAGTAGATGTTCGGGGCGTAGCGCAGCCTGGTAGCGCATCTGCCTGGGGGGCAGAGGGTCGTCGGTTCGAATCCGGCCGTCCCGACCAATTACTGCATTAAGAACAAGGGCTTGCGGCTTTCGTCGCGAGCCCTTTTTCGTTGTGGCCACTAAGTGGCCACTATGCGTCCACTACTTGGGCAACGAAATGCCGGTGCTGACGGCTTGCCATGGGGCCTCGTGACCGCCCAGATAGTGCTCGGTCATGGCCACGTTGCTGTGGCCCATCAGCGCTTGGATCTGCTCATTCGTCCAGCCGGCTTCCTTCAACAAGGCACCGCCCAGGCTTCGGATCTCATGGAAGGTCGGCGGGTTGTCCGCTTCGATGCCGGCGGCGTCTCGGGCTGTAGCGAACGCGCGCGATAGTTGCTCGGGGAGAACCTGGGTGTGGTGGTCCCGGTCCTTGGCCCGCATGTTGCTGGGGCGCGCCTTCTCGGGCAGCCGGTGGATGAGGTAGGGCGACACGACCGAGTCACGGCAGCGGGCAAGCAGCTCGCCAAGGGGGCCGGTGGCAGCGATCTGCAGGCGGACGTTGGTGGAACCCTCGGTCTTCGACGGCACCACCCAGAGCGCGCCATCGCGCACGTCAGCGAACCTGGCCGATACCACGTCTTCCCGGCGCAGCAGCGTCAGCAGCGAAAGGTCCATGGCGTTGCGCACCCATTGGGGCGCCTGGTCCCAGATGGCGCGGTAGACGTCGATCGATAACCGCTCGCGCTTCCGGCTGTGAGAGAACTTGCGGGTGGACAGCGCGGGGTTGGTGTCGATCCAGCCTTCCTCGACCGCACATGCCAGAATCCAGCCCAGCACCAGCCGGAACTGCTGGCGCGCGCGCTCGGACTCGGTGACCTCTCGAATGAAGGTGGCACAAGCCTTCACCGTCACGTCGGCCACGGCGGTACCGCCCAGCCCGGCTTCGATTCGGCGAATCACGCTTTCGTAGACCTCGGCGGTCTTCGGCGCCCACTTCCGGCCGGGGATGTCGTCGGTCCTGAACACCTTGATGGCATCGGCCACCGTCTCGCCAGGGGTCAGCACCTTGCCCACCAGGTCATTCCCGGGCATCAGCAGGGCGTTGAGCTTCTTGGCGGCGGCGAAGGCCTTGGCCTTGTCCTTGCCCATGGAGTGTTCTTTGCGGGTGATCGGGTGCCGATACTTGAACCCGTCGCGGTGGGCATAGAGGTTGGCCGGCCAGTCGCGGCGGCTCGGATGGCGTGCACGTCCCATCATGGCAAGTTACGCCGCCGCCAGTACGCTGGCGACCAGGTCGTCACCGCCGGCCAGCCAGGCGTGTTCATCGACATACCACTGGCCGACGACCTTCTGGCACGGGAGGCGACCTTCGCGGCACCAGCGGCCGATCAGCTTTTGGTCTGGCCGGCTGTCTTTATCGAAGTACTTTTCAGCCCATTTGTGGGCCAGCATCAGCTTCATGCTGCCTCTCCTTCCAGCGCCGCACGGGCGCTCTTGTTGCGGTTGAATGGCCGCATGATCTTCTGGGCCTCAGCTAGGTCGCCGCGGGCAAGGGCGATCACGGCCAGGCCGCGCGCCTCCCACATGCGGCGGGTACGTGGCCGGGCCTTGTCCAGGTTGACCCCGGCCTTGCGGGCCAGGTCGTGACCGATGGCAATGTGGTCGATCGCTTCAGCGGCGCTCATACGGCATGCCTCAGCATTGGCCGCACTGGCCCGAACCACAGGGCGGCCGGCTTGGCTGCTCGGGCGGCGACTGGCGTGTTTTGGCTAGCCTTTCCTGCACCCAGTGCCACTTCGACTGGATGGCGCTTCAGTCTGCGATGCAATCCAGCCGGGCTGATCTGGAGCTCGCGCGCCCACTGTGAAAGCGTTTGTGTTCTGCCCTGGAATGTCAGATGGACGTTGTCGCGCCTGTTGCTTGACTGCTGTTCAGTCGTGGCCCAACGGCAATTTGATGGCTCGTAGTTGCCGTTATTGTTGACCCGGTCAATCGATAGGTCTGCCGAGGGTCGTGCGCCCATATCAGCGAGGAAGTTCTCGAACGATGCCCAGCGCTCACAGACGCGAATGCCGCGCCCGCCGTATCTATCCCATCCCCTCGCGGAAGGATCATTGCATCTGGCGAGCATTCCGGCCCATGCTTGGTACTCGGCCGAATGGCTGAGTCCGTGGATTGTGTGTGTTTCGTTCCACAAGCATCCACAGGACCGGGTATGCCCGGTTCGGGCATGTGACGCGAGAGTGATGGTCTCTCCACCGCACACGCATGCGAAAAGCCACAGCGCCCCACCGGACTTGTAGGTGCCGACCCTGCGCACAGCAGTCAGCCGTCCGAAGGTTTGGCCGCAAATGTCGGAATGCTTCATCAGATCCTCCAGCCTGGATTGGGCCGCACAAAGCCATACCAACGATCCGCGCGGTTGTTGAGGTCGATTTGGACGGGGTCGCGGGGGATCGGAGGCAGTGGCATGCGATAGCGCCTCCGGTCGTTGACGCAGACGGTGCAGGTGCCGGCACGGCCCTGGCGGCCCTTGCTCGGGAAGGCCAGATCGGGAAGCAGGCGCTGGCAGGCGTTGCAGTTACGCATCGCTCGCCTCCTGCGGGCTGTCCGCGTCCAGATAGCGCAGCTTCCACGTAGGGTGCAGCCTGACGGCGCGAGGCCGGCTGTCCAACTCGACCTTCAGGTGCCCGCTCGGCGTTGCAGAGATGATCGTCCCAGGCTCAGGCCTGCCATCCCCGGTGTACTCGACACGACCACCGCGCTTGGCTGGCACGCCATAGTTCTTGCGGACCCACTCCATGCCGCCGGCCATCACTTCACCCCCTGCGGGCGGGCGGCGAGCATTGCGGCCCATGACCCATGGACGAAATCGGCGGAACTCTCCCCAAGGGGCGCGAACAAGCCTGCATTGAACATCTCGTCGGTCAGCTCCACCGGCACCAGCACGAACCCCTCCGACGCGGCGCGCAGGGCGGAAATAATCTCGATGGCATCAGCTATAAGAATGGCGCAGTAATTCTCGCCGCGTTCACGAAGTATTCCTTTCGCTTCAGTAAGCGACAAAATGGCGCGCTGCTGGTCATAGGTCATGTTCGTACCCCATATCCCAGATGATGTGCATGAACCCGACCTTGTGGCTTGGAAGATCGGAGAGCGAATTGAGCGCGGCCACGAAAGCGGCAGTGACGCGGCCGCACCCGACCACCTCACGCATGAACTTATAGCGCCGCTTCATTCCGACACCCCCGCGCCGTGGCTGGTGGGCTGCTTGTGGAACTCGCGGTTACTGCACGCAAGAATTCCCGCAAGATCGTTCGGTCTGCGTCCGCAGTTCGGGCACCAGTTTTTGTGCTGCTCAAGATTCCTCAGCGCCAAGCCGAGAGCCATTGCTATGACGGCACGATTGACATTCACGACCCCACCTCGGCGCTGGTGGCCTGCAGGGCGGCATCAAGATCGCGACGAGCTGAATTCCTGCGTGCCATCACGGACTCGTACAGATCCCGATTAGGCCCAGCCGTCTCCCAGTTATCCAGCGCGTCCTGCGCCTCAAGAAACCCGTTCAATTCTTCACGCAGGTCCACATCGCTGCCGCCCTTGGGGCTGGCGTCGATCAGGGGCAGCTTGCTCGTCCAGCGCTCGATGGCCTCCAGCATCTGCATGGCGCAATGGTTCTGCGCGTCTGCCGAAGCTCCTGCTGCTTCGACAATCCAGCTTGCCGCCACCATCGACAAGTCGCTCAGGATGTCGGACACGAGGTAGATCCCCGGCGCTGCGGCGACGGGGGCGATTCGCTTGCCCGCTGCACGAATAGCCTCTCCGATATCAATGGTTTCTCCGGGGGCGTCGTACATGCAGCCGGCCCACTGCTGTGCGATCTGTTCAATCACCGCCGCCTCCTGCGCTGCGGCGGGCTTGGGCAGGCATTCGTCCAGGGCCTGCTGCATCCATTGTTCGGCGGCGTTGCGGTCGAAGTGATCGGAAGCCGAGTTGCCGCTGTTGCGCGCGAACGCTTCGAACATGGCTGCGGCCAGCGGGCTGGCGTGCGGATTGGTGCTCATGCTGCTTGCTCCTCCAATGCGGTCAGGTCGATCTCGTCCACGCGGTCGCGCAGCTGGCGCTTCAAACTGCGCAGGACCTTGGCGACGTGCGCCGGCTCGCTGCCGGTGAAGAACGTGCGGGCTTCCATGTGCAGCTTTCCGGTCAGCTCGCGGCGGAAGATGCGGTAGACCACGGCCGAGCTGTCATCGGTCGGATACCGGCCCCAGCTCAGTCCCTGGTTGCGCTTCGGCGCGCGGCGGGTGAATCGGTTGCGGTCAGCCATTGCTCTGCTCCAGCAGAAATTGCGGATCGATCGACCAACCGGCCTCGCGTGCAGCACGCAGGCGCAGCTCGTTGGCGTCGAACTCGTCCAAGGAAAGGGCGGTGATCGCGCCCTCGACGTGATGCGGCTGCAGGGGCCGCTCGGTACGCTGGAAGATGCGCCACACGCTGAACCGCTTGCAGTTCCACGCAGTGGCCAGGGAATCCAGCGTCCGGCCGGCGTCGTGCAGATGGCGGCGCAGGATGTCTCGCGCCGTGATGTGCGCGGGCAGCGGCTGGCGCAGTGCGGCGAGCATGCCGGCGGTTCGGTAGGTGGCGCGCTGCATGGTCAAGCCACCCCCGGCAGGAACTTGGCCCGTGCGGCGTGGTACTCGCGCACGAACCGATCGAGGTGGCCCTGCAGCTTCTCGGTGAAGCCATCGGGCGTGACGCGCACAAGGAGCGGCTCGTAGCCGGGGCAGTACGAAAGGAAGTCCCACCAGGCGCGGCCGGTGATGATCAGGCTGCCGTGCACCTGCGGCTTGTGCTCGTCGGGGATGCCGCCGGCGCGAACCCACTTCACGTGCGTGGGGCCGTCCGGGCACTTGATCTCCAGGCCGCCGTCGGCGCCGATCAGGCTGTCCGGGCTGCAGCCGAGCGTACCGGCGTCGTTAAGGATGAAGCCGACCTGCTGGGGCACCACGTCCTGCTCGAAGGCGTAGTACTCGCGGGCGTCCGGCTCCAGTTCCTTGCCGCGCAGGGTGTGCCGGTTGCCGCCGAACGATTCGGCAGCCTCCGGTCGCATCAACTCATCGATCAGCTGGTTGATGTACGTGTCGGCGGCCGCGGCGTACTCGCCCTTCTTGGGCGTGATGATGCTGCCGAACTCGCTGGCGGTCGGGACCCCAAGTCGGGCGGCGTACCAGGCCTGTGAACCTTGCTCAATGTCGAGGATGCGCATGTCAGTCCCGCGGCTTGGTTGCTGTGCCGGCCCGGTTGAACGCAGCGCGCACACTTGGCGGAAGGTCAGAGGCATTGCCGCCGTAGTCGGCCAAGACCTCGGCCTTCTTCGCCTTGTAGACCTCATGCGATTTCAGCCCGTCAGCGACGGCAACCCACCGCTTTGCCTTCTCGCGTTCGGCGCGCTTTTCCTCCGTCTCGGCAGTAGCGAATGCATCGTCGTCCTCGCCGTGGCTGGTGAGATTGAGCAAGGCGCCGGCCGCATATCGCTTGCCGTAGCTGACGCTGGAGGCAACGGCTTGCACAGCGTTCTTGTTGCCGCTGGGGTCGGCCGGCAGCTTGATCGTTGTTTCCTCCCGGTGGCCGCCCTTGTGGGACAGCACGCCAGTTACCGCGATGCCGTCTGCAAAGTCGGTGCGGAAGGACAGGGCAAAGCCGAAGCGCTTCAGGATCGGCTTGACCGCGGTGTTGATGTCCTCCCACAAGGCATAGGTGTACCGGCCTGCGGCATTGCCGCGCTCGCCGATGCTGGGCAGGGCATCCTGCATTTCTGCAAGGTCAGCGGCGAAGTCAGCTGCGGCCTGGCGCGCCTGGATGCGTTCATGCATTTGCAACAGTCGCTCCATCTTCTCGATGTCGCAGTTGGGGTCTGCGGCGGCACGCGAGATAACCGCCAGGATGGTCGCGCCCTCATTGCTGGGCTGCGGGAAGTTGTCGGGTTCAATCGCGACTACTGCGTTCACGGATAGCTCCTGCCGGCGGTGCCGGCGCGGTGGGAATGAGGTGCCGGCACAATCACCTGCCGGCTGGTGTCGAAGGATTGCCGCCTCCGATCAGCACCTTTGGTCCAAGGCCGGCGTTGCTCGCTCTCGCGGGGTGTATGGAGGAGAGGGCCGGTGCTGATCTCCGGCTTGAACTATTTCCGGCCTAGTTGCACCCGATGGGCTGGGGTCGTCGTCCGGTATTACTGGTTGGTCGCGGCTTACCGGGCAGTTAGGCAACTTGTCTTACAGCCGCGCTTGTTCCACCAACCATTCGCATCCCTCAATGCTGCGCATCAGCCTGCGCATTCCTCTCCGTAGGTGGTCAGGCGGCCAGGTCGGTCTGCTGTGCAGCAGCCTTCGGCGGGGTCAGGGTCAGCAGCACGTCTTCGCGGATCAGGGCTTCGGACAGCTCGGCCAGCTCGTCGGGCGTGACGTTGGCCGAGGCGGTGAACGACAGGCCGACGCTGCCGCCTTCCTTCGGTTCAATGACGAAACGCTTCAGCTTCACGTCGACCAGCACGATGGGATCCACGCCTTCCAGCAGGCCATCGATCTGCAGCTCGTAGCCGGTGAACTCGTGGGCCAGCTTCAGCGGCTCCAGGCTCGGGAACTTCACGGCCGACAGCGGCGTGTCACCGATGGGCAGGTCCTGCTGCTCACCCTTGCCGGGCTTGCGGAACAGGGCTTCCTTCAACCCCTTCTCGATGCTGTCCAGAAAGTTGTTGCCGGCGCTGGTGGTGAACTTGATGTCGGCCGCCAGCTCGCGTTCCTCGCCATGGCGCTCGATGCGCTGGTTGACGTTGGCGATGGCCGAGTCGTGCTTTTCCAGTTGGAACATGGGTATTGCCTCGGTAGGGCCGGCCGCGCCGGCGGGGATCAGCGGATGTCGCGCTTGCGCTGGGCCGGGAAGCCACCGCGCGGGCGGATGAAGGAGGTCTGGTGCGGACGAATGCGACGCCACTGCTTGCGGGTGTGCTTGATGACCAGGAACAGGAACACCAGCACCACCACGGCGATGGGCAGCAGCAACGAGTCGGCGTGGACCTTCACCGCGCGACGCAACATGTCGGCGAAGAAGGTCATCAGCGCGGCGTAGATGCAGAGACGGATCACTGGTCTTCCTCCTGCGCGCACACGCCTTCAGCGGCTTCGAGCACGTCCAGCGGGTCGGGCGCCTTGATCGGCGGCAGGCCGCGCTGCATGGCGGCGATGAAGTCCTTGTCGTCCATCACGAGGCACCTCCCACGCGGACCAGCAGCACCACCAAGGCACCAAGCACCAATGCAGCGGCGCCGGCGAACAGGGCCAGGTCGAACATCGCGCGCCGGCAGCTCATGCAGCACCGCCCGTCGCGCTCGACAACTCAGCGCGCAGTTCGGCAATGCGTCGGCGGTCCTTCGCTGCGTCGGCTTGGTAGCCAGCTGCGACGCGCGCAGACGCGGCCCGATTGGGGTTGCGAGGGTTGTTGGCCCGTCGCTCGAAGTAGCGGGCGCGTCGGCTCGCCCCTCGCTCCAGAAGCAAGCACCAGGCGAGGCTGTTTCGCACACGCTGCACATCGACAGAGGCGCTCATGCAGCACCGCCCGGGCCAAGGGGGCCAGACCGATAGCTGTTGCGGACTTCCCAAGCCTTGCGGCGCAGCGCCCCGGCGATGTCGTTGCCGTCGCGGCCCTCGGCCTGCTCGTGGACGATGCTGCGGATGACCAGCTTGTCGTCCCAGCCAACCTTTCGGGCAGCGTCGCGGGCGGTCTGGAAGGGGCGCAGCGAGAGGATGACGGCGCTCATGCCTGCTCTACCATGCGAGCGATGGCGCGCTGGGCGTCCCATACGCGGTAGTCCATGGCTTCTTCGTGGTAGGCCTGCGAATGGGCCAGCATCGTGCGGAAGCCGTTCATCGCAGCGTGGTCGCCACGGTCACCGCGCTCCTGAATCTCCCGGACAACTGCCGCCATCTGCATGCACAGCTTGTAGCCGGCGATTTCGTCCAACTTGGCGAAGAAGTCCGCCTGCTGCTCAGAGTTCATTTCCCAGAACATCTCAGCCAGTTCGGCAGGACCGATAGAGACGCTCGTCATCACGTCGATGGCGCTCATGCGGCCACCCCATAGCGCGCTTCCTGACCAGCCTGTTCGGCCTTGAACGCTTCGTGCTCGGCGTCGGTGCTGGCGTCGCGCTCGATGCGCTCACGGGTGAGCTCGGTCAGTTCGGCGAACAACACCCGGCCAGCCTCGGCCATGCCGCAGTCGGTCACCGCGAGGTCGTAGGCGGCACGGAAGCGGGCCAGCTGCTTGGCCAGGCCTTCGCCACCGTCCTCGCCCATGTACTCGGCAATGGCGTCAGCGAACAGGCCTTCGTCGGCCAGCCGCTGGCTGGTCAGTTCGGCGGTGCGCTCGGCGACGAACTCAGCCCGGGCCTGTTCACGGGCGCTGATCCGGTCGTCGGTGGTCTTCCAGTGGTCGTAGGCCGTAGCCATGTCTCTTGCCCCGTGGATGGCCCGGGTGGGCCGACGGGGTAAAGATATGCACAACGGGATATCAATGCAATCCCGAAAGGGATATTTTTATGCAATTCCCGACGAACGGTAGGTTCGAACGGGTGTGCTTACCGCACCAGCTTGGCTCCGCCGCCGTGGACGATGTAGAGGATCACTCGCCAAACGCCCGCTGCGAGCAGTCCAGAAAGAACGACTGCAAGCAGGAAGGCGCCCGCTGAAAGAGCCACGTTGCGCGGCGAGAGCTTGGGGTCGGTCCGGTAAGTCTGGGGGTATCGCGCTAGGAAGTCGGCCATCGTCTTGGCCTTGTCATGCTCCGACAGCGCGCCGAACTCTCCCGTGTCTGCAATCTTTCCAGCCTCGACCAAGGAATAGTAGAGCGCCTCCGCAGAGTAGAGATCGCCGCAGATTACGGTTGACGCGGGCGGACTGTCGTAGGTGGTGATCGAGCAGGGAGTCCAGGGACCAGTGTCCTCTGTAACGCTGTTCCAACTATAGGTTGATGCCGGCGGTGCCCAGGTGACTGCCGAGACGGCTAGGGTTGCGAGGGAAGCCATCACAACGCCGCCAATGAGTGCGATCTTTGTCAGGCGGTGCCACCAGCTCTCTATGATCTCCATGCTAGAGGCTCAACCGTTGTGCTCGAACCAAGCCAGCATCATCGAAGCTGATCCCCTCAACGCAACACTCGCGTGCGCGCTCAACCCGTTCTTTCAGATCCAGCAGATCCTCGTCCGTCAGGCACTCGATCGTGCCATTCACGTGTGCCGTTTCCTGTCGAATCAGCCACGAAAGGCAGTACATCCGCGCCAGATCACGGATGCGGCTGTAGACGATGTCACGCGTAGCGGGATCCATTCCCTTTCTCTGGAAAGGAACTACTTTCCCCCGACGGACGAGCATTGGCGAGCCTGACTTCTTGGGCGCAATGCCCATAGCTGCCGCCATTTCCGTGGCCAGTTCCTTCAAACGCGCATCGCTGATCGTCATTAGCTCACCCTGTTTTGCGGAGTTCAGCAGCGAAGCGACGCAGTGCAACTATTACGTTGCTGTCATCGAGGATGCCGTTGGCACCCTCGTCGCGAACCACTTTCATCGCGACGAAAAGGCGCTCGGCAAGGTCGCCTGGCGACGAGGGCTCGGGGGACATCGCCTCCAGTTCGCGCACCAGCTTCACTGCTGCCTCAACTATGGCCCGTTCAGATCCCACCGGCTGAGACTCGACTGGGCGATCGGTGGCGGTCAGGTCCCGCCACATCAGATCGCTGGCCGAGACACCGAGGTGGGCCGCCAGCAGGCCCAGTTTCTCGGGGTTCGGCTTGCTGATCTTGCCCGATAGGTAACGACTGACCCACGACTGGCCAATGCCGGAGGCCACTGCGGCGTCGGCGGCGGTTGTCTGCCTCAAGTGGAGCAGATGCCGGATGTTTCGACGGGGGAGGTCATCTTCATGCATATGCGGATGATCCCGCATACCGCTCGTCGGGGAAAATGCATTTGGGGATTCCAATACTATCCCGAACGGGATATCTTCCGGCTCCATGAACCCTTCAACCGCCATCGATGTCCTCCGCGCTGCGGGGCTCACGGAGCAGGCCATTGGGGCCGCCGTGGGCGCTCGTCAGTCCACCATCAATCGGATTCGCCGGAACCAGATGCAACCGACCTATGAGATAGGGAAGGCGCTGGTCGACATGGCTCAGGCTGCAGAGCAACTGGCCCGGCGGGCGGCACGCCGGAAGGCCGCGAAATCCCGCCCGGCCCCGGAAGGGGAGGCGGCCTGAGATGGATGCCGATCGGCAGAAGCTATCTCGGCTCCTGGAACTCAGGGCAGCTTTCGACTCCAAGCGTCGAGCTGTTCCTTCAGTCGGGCGGACACTTCGCTGGTGCTCTGCGCTGGCGTCCCTTTGTCGAAGCCTACGTCGCCAAGTTGGGTTAGCCGGTAGTTCGCCACGCTCTGGAAAGTCTCCCGGAGCGCAGGGTGATCGGGATGGGTCGCTATGAGCGCGATCAACACGCAGTCCTGCGCGATCTCGGCTGACAGCCGCTCCATCTGGTCGAGTTCGAGCGCCTGCAGGCGTTCTTCGAAGTTCATGTCCGTCTCCGGTAGTGGTCTGGTTGGGTCGCACCACCAATCCTACCGGCTGACGGGCACCCAATGCCCAAGCCACTCAACGCCCTCCTGGGAACGGCACAACGACGCAGGGAAGGGTGGGGCGCTCCCGTTTGCGCGGCTCGACAAGACGCGCATGCACCCGATCACCACGGCGGCTGATCACGTAGATCCGGCCGCACATCCGCTGAAGCGTCAGGACGTTGGCTCCGGCTCTTTGAACTGATTTCCGCACTGGCTGCACTCCGATTGGGGTGCGGCCATTTTCAGAACCATCCAGGGGAACGCAGGGGAAAACGTGTTCCCAAGGATTCCCCTCAACGAGGCAAGTGCATGAAAAGCCTGCAAATTACCTAC
This sequence comes from Stenotrophomonas sp. ATCM1_4, assembly GCF_004348115.1. Classification (GTDB taxonomy): domain Bacteria; phylum Pseudomonadota; class Gammaproteobacteria; order Xanthomonadales; family Xanthomonadaceae; genus Stenotrophomonas; species Stenotrophomonas capsici. The sequence goes on from NZ_QPFB01000001.1 coordinate 770,909, forward strand.
GAAGACGGCCTCACGCGCAACCGATCACTGCGCGAACACATCGCGGCTCAGGTGTACGCCGGCGCCGGTGTCACCGCAGTGGCCGGCCGGTTGGACATGGCCCCGTCGAAGCTCAGCGAGAAGCTGGCCGGCAGCGACAGCAGTGGGAAGCCGCGCGGCCTGTCGATCGATGACCTGGAGAAGTACATCACCGAGACCCGCGACGTGTCCCCGATTCACTACCTGATCGAGCGGTTCCTGATCAGCCCCGAGGCTGCCACTGCCGAGGCGCTGGCCGAGCTGCAGCAGCAGCTTGCTGGCCTCAGCGGGACGCTGGCAAAGCTGGGGGTGCGCTGGCCATGAACGCTACCGAGCGCGCCATGATCGTCGTCCGCCAGCTCTGGTACATCGCCGGCTGCCTGCAGCTGCTGCGGGGTGCGTGATGGCCGAGATTGAAACCCGGCAAGCCAAGGGCCGTTACCGCAAGGTGGAGGTACGTACCTGGGGCGATGAGAAGTTCCGCAGGCTCAGCCCTATGCCGCCGTGCGGACAAGGCCTGTGGTTGTTCCTGATCACCGGTCCGCACACTGGCCCGATCCCCGGCCTGTTCCGTGCTGGTCGCGCGGCGATGGCTGAAGAGCTGGACTGGGACGTGGAAGCCTTCGACAAAGCCTTCGGGGAAGCCTTCCGGGAAGGCATGGTGAAAGCTGACTTCAAAGCCCGCGTGGTGTGGGTGCCGAAGGCTATCAACCACAACCGCCCCGAGTCGCCGAACGTGGTGCTGAGCTGGGCGGCAGAGTTCGACCTGATCCCCGAATGCCCCCTGAAATGGGAGGCGCTGGACTACCTGAGAGCCAGTGTTTACGGGCTTGGAGAGGCTTTCACTAAGGCCTTCGATAAGGCTTTCGGCAAGCCTTCTGGCAAGCCTTCCCCGAAGGCTATGCCTAATCAGGAACAGGAACAGGAACAGGAGAAAGAACCCCCCCATACCCCCCCGGCTACCGCCGAGGGGGCGAAGCCTGGGCGGAGGAAGCGGGAGAAAGTCACCTTCGCTGCATTCCTCGACGCCTGCCAGGCGGCGGGTGAATCCGCGATCCCGAAGACCGACCCGATCTTCACCTTTGCCAAGGACACCGGCATCCCGAAGGACTACCTGCACCTGGCCTGGCGCGAGTTTGCCGGTCGGCACAAGGACAGCGGCCGGATGCAGAAGGACTGGCGGGCCCACTTCCGCGATGCCGTGCGCCGGAACTGGTTCAAGCTCTGGTGGTTCCCGGATGCCGGCTCCTGCGAGCTGACGACTGCAGGCGTGCAGCTGGCCCGGGAGCGTGATGCGGAGCGCGCCCGTGAGCAGGAGCAGGCCGCATGAACGCCATGCCTTCCTACCTCGATGACGGAGCAGTTCTGCGCGTCCCTCCGCATTCCGTCGAGGCCGAGCAGTCGGTGCTGGGGGGTGTGATGCTGGCGCCGGAGGCGCTGCGCGACGTCCGGGACGTGCTGACCCCGGCCGACTTCTACCGTCGGGACCACCAGCTGATCTTCGAGGCCATCTGCGACCTGGCCGACCGCGAGCAGCCGTTCGATACCGTGTTGCTGATCAACTGGTTCGAGAACGCGGGGAAACTGGATCTTGTCTCGAACGGTGCCTACCTGGTTGAGCTGTCCGCTACAGTGCCGTCGGCGGCCAACATCAAGGCGTACGCCGCCGTGGTGCGCAACAAGGCATTGCTGCGCGGCGTGATCACTACTGCCACCGACGTGGCCAACGACGCATACGCTGCGGACGACGCAGAGGCCGAAGCGGTGGTTTCCGGTGCGGCATCGAAGTTCGCCAGCCTGACGGTGCAGTCCAGCGGCACCGGCGGCTTGTTACTGCTGCGCGGCGACATCCAGGGTATGTGGGAGGAAATGGAGGCCCGCTACAACGGCACGGCCGAACTCGGGCTGGTCCCGCCGTGGAAGAGCGTGGCCGTGAAGCTGCCGGGCCTGGAGCCGACCGACCTGATGGTGATCGCCGCCCGGCCCTCGATGGGCAAGACCGCCAACATGCTGGAGTGGTGCTACAGCGCCGCAGCGGAGCAGGGCAGGGCAGTGGCGGTTTTCAGCTTGGAGATGGGGCGGCGGCAACTGCTGGCCAGGTTGATGAGCATGCACTCGGGCGTTCCCCTGTCGCGGATGCGGGTGAAGGGGGAGTTGACCAACGACGACTGGCACAAGCTGGCCGTGGCGCGGAATCACCTCCAGGGCTTGCCGTTGGCGATTGACGATTGCGGGTCGCTGCCCGTCGACGCGCTGGTGGCGCGCGCATCGCGCATGCACGCAAAGGTGCCTGGCGGCCTGGGGCTTGTGGCGCTGGACTACCTGCAGCTCGTGTCTGGGCCAGCCAAAGTCGGAAACCGCACGGAAGAGGTCTCCTACATCTCGCGGACCCTGAAGCAGCTCGCCAAGAACCTGCAGTGCCCGGTCATCGCGCTGTCGCAGCTGAATCGCGGCGTTGAGACGCGCACCGACAAGCGCCCCGGCATGGCGGACCTACGCGAGTCGGGCGCGATCGAGCAGGACGCTGATGTGATCGCGATGCTCTACCGCGACGATTACTACACCAAGGACGCTTGCGGTGCCCCGGGCGTGTCGGAATTCATCCTGGCCAAGAACCGGCAGGGTGAGACCGGCACCGCGTACCTGCGGCACCACCTCGAATGCAGCCGGTTTGAGAGCTACTTCGGCGACAAGCCGAACTACAGCCTGCGGACGGCGGCACGCAGGGATGATGACGACGGCTTCGATGTGCCGCGCAGTCGTCGTAGCGGGAAGGACCTGGCCGCAGGAGCAGTCGAATGACCCTCACCCCTGCAGCAAAGAAGATCCGCGCCAAGCGCGCCCGGCGGCCGGTGTACCTGATGGTGCGCCGGCTCATGGACCCGGCTACCGGCGAGCTGGTGGGCGCGCTGGTTCCGGCCAACGACATCGACCAGCGGCTGCTGCGCGATCGCCGATTCGTTGTCGGGAAGGAGATCCGCGCCGAGATGAAGCAGAGCCGGAACCCTGCCTTCCATCGGCTTGTGCACGCCGTCGGCTACCTGCTGGTGGACCACGTCGACGGCTTCGAATCGATGACCGCCCACGATGCGGTGAAGGAGGTCCAGAAGCGCGCCGGCGTGTTCTGCGACCCGATGGCGGTGGACCTTGGCCAGTTCGGGACGGTTGAGGTGCAGGTGCCCCGGTCCATCGCGTTCGATGAGATGGACGAGGGAGAGTTCCACGAGTTCTTCCGTGGCTTGACGGACTACATCGACCGGCACCTGATCAGCGGTGTGGCCGATGCGGTCCGCGCGGACTACCTGCTGATGACCGGCGGTGGTGAGCAGCCGCGGAGGATTGCCTGATGCGCACCAAGAACGCCAAGGCCATCACCCCGGCAGAGCGCGCGCACCTGGAGGCCGTCAAGTTGCTCCCGTGCAGCATCTGCGATGCGCCGCCGCCCAGTGACGCCCACCACATCAACCAGGGCCAGCACTTCACGACCGTGGCCCTGTGCAAGGACTGCCACCAAGGCAGCTTCAACGGCTGGCACGGCCAGAAGCGCATGTGGCTGATCAAGAAGATGGACGAGTTGTCCGGCTTGAACGTGACGCTCAGGCGTCTAAGGGAGGCAAAGTGAACAAGGCTGGAAGTCGCCTTACTCATGGGCATCGCCGAAATGGCGCGACAAGTGCTGAGTACAACATCTGGATGAAGATGCGTTCTCGGTGCAACAACCCCAAGGATCGCGCATACGCGGACTACGGCGGGCGAGGTATTTCCATCGAGCCGCGGTGGGATTCATTCGAGGCATTTCTCGAAGACATGGGGCGCCGCCCTTCGCCAGCTCACAGCATCGACCGCGTGGACAACAACAAGGGTTATTGCGCCGCGAATTGCCGCTGGGCCACCTGGAAGCAACAGCAGCGGAATCGTCGTAACAACAAGATCTACACCATCGACGGCGTGACAGCCACGTTGCCGGAGCATTGCGAACGCACTGGCGTCAAGTACAAAACCGCCCATATGCGCTTGTCAAAAGGGGCGCCATTGAGAGTTGCCATTAGTCCGGAGCGCCCGAAGTACGGAACCCTGCGCCGGCTCAACCAGAGGAATGCAGCATGAGCGAGAACGAGATCAAGCCGGTGCTTTGGGATGTCACGGAGGCCATTGGATTCGATGGCTCAAGGGTTGAGGACATCACGCCCTGTCCGGATGGCCGATTCGTCCATGTGGACGACTACCAATCCGCCATCGACCGCCTGAGAGAGGATTTGGCGGAGATTCGCTCTCAGCGCGATAGGGCTGAGCTGCTAGTCGAGGCACGCGGGACTTGCATCGACCGCCTGACGGCAGAGCGGGATGCGGCCGTGGCTGATGCAGGCCGGTGGCGGCACATTACGGAGGAGCTGGACCGGTCGTACGGCGATGGCTACACCGAGCCCAAAGAACGCTGCATTGTTCTTGAATGGCAGCAAGGGCCTTGGATTCGAGACGGAAGCAATGGCGGCGCAGGACGGCCCGATACGTTCCCGGGCTGGAATTCAATCGTTGACGAGATGATGGCCGAGACTCGCAGAGTGCTCGCCGAGCTTGATCATGACGATTGCGCGGAGGGCTCGGCATGAGCGCCTTGCGTCTGACTTTCGGAATCGACCCGGGCCTGACCGGTGCCATTGTGACCCTGCTGGACGGCGTGGCCGGCCCGATGATCGACATGCCGACCCGCCGTGTGGACGGTTGGGGTGAGATTGATGCGCGGGCCCTGGCCGTCTTCATTCGCGAGCAGCGCACCGCCCACCCCGGGGCCTACGTGTCGGCCTGCGTCGAAAAGGTCGGCGCGATGCCGGGGGACGGCGGCACCAGTGCCTTCCGGTTCGGCGAGACCAGCGGCGGCATCCGCTTCACCCTGGACGTGCTGGGCGTTCCTTACACCCGCGCCATCCCGGCGGTGTGGAAGCGGCAGTTCGCCCTGATCGGCAAGGACAAGGACGCCGCTCGGCAGCTGGCCATCCAGCGGTTCCCCGAGGTCGCGCACATGCTGACCCGCAAGAAGGACAACGGCCGGGCCGATGCGCTGCTGATCGCCCTATACGGAGAGCAGGCGCTGGCGAGCGGGGTGGCGGCATGAAGCTCTACCTGTTCTTCCGGCCCGAGGGCTTCTACCCGCTGCAGCTGTCGGACGACGAGACGGCCGTCGCGCATGCGGAGTGCAACCCGGGGACCGTCAAGGTTGAGGAATGGACCGGCCGGCTGGTCTGGCCAGTGCCCGTCGAGGTGGCTGCGTGAGCCGCTCCGTGTTCGAGAAGCGCTATGCCGCCCGGCTGCGCCGCTACGGCCGGTGCTCGGTTTGCCAGTTCCGAGAGGTGACCGACGGCACCTACCACTGCCGGCGGAACCCCGACCGGCAAGGCAGCTGCGACAGCGACGGCCGGCTTCCGGCGTTCCGCGTGGATACCGAGGTTCTTGATCAGTTGCGAGACGAGTAGCGCAGGAGAAGACGATGACCCCGTCCAACCATGGCAGCAACCGTGACCCGACGCCTTGCCGGCAGATCGAACGGCGTATCAAGCCGGCGTTCCTGCTGGAGGAGTGCCCGACCTTGCAGGTCCTGGCGGCCAAGCTACAGAAGCGAATCAGGCAGACCCTGCACGGTCGTGGCGCGGGAACCATGGTGGCCATCAACGGCAGTGGTGAGGTGTTCCTGCTGATGGCCGGCGAGGCCCGGACCGAGAAGTTCTTCGCCGAGAACTACGGGATCGTGATGGGTATCTATGCCGAGCTCCCGATGGGTGGTGGAGAGGCGATGGTCCCTGACGTCGATGTGCTGGCCGAGGACATCAGGTTCCACCTGCCCGCCGGCGCCATTGTTGACGCGCCAATCGAACTGTCGATCCAGCTGGAGCTGGAATTCCCTCCGTTGAACCTGCTCCCCATTGCGGCGTAATGGCGTCATGAGCGACCGCCAGACGCCCAACACCATCGAACCGATCACAGGAGCGCCGGCCGGGGCGCTATGGGTAATTCCGGCACGACCAGCGGGCAGGTGTCGTCAACAGTCCGCAGCCGACACGGAGGGGGCCGCGTGCGGCCGGCCGGGGGCCATGACCCACGGTGACGCCATGCCTTCCGGGAATCGGCGAACCATCCGCGCTGTCGCCTATGGCGGCCCTTTGGACGGGCGGGTGGTGCAGATACTGGCCTCGCTCCAGCATTTCCGCGTTCCTGAGGCCAATGCGGACGGCCGCTTCACTGTGGTCACCTACGTGGTGCACCTGTACGTCGATCCGGCGCGCGATACCCGCTACTTCGCATTGGTGGTGGACAGCGTGCCACTGCCCGACCCGGATCAGGTGGTCCGTGACGGAAAGCGGCTCCGTACTGGGGTTTGGTAACCATGCCCGTTCCTAAGAAGGCTCGCGCCACGGCAGCCAAGAAGACGCCGGCCAAGAAGAAAGGCGCGGGCGGCAGGCCCAGCAAGTACAAGCCCGAGTTCGCCAAGCAGGCCAAGTTCCTCGCCGACAAGGGCTGCACCGACCCTGAGGTGGCTGCGTTCTTCGAGGTGGCGCTGTCCACTGTCTCCCTGTGGAAGCTGAAGCACCCTGAGTTTTCGGAAGCCCTAAGGCTGGGCAAGGCCGAGGCAGACAGCCGGGTGGAGCGGGCGCTGTTCGAGCGCGCTACCGGCTACAGCCATCCGGACACCCACGTCAGCAGCTACCTGGGCGAGGTGACCCTCACTCCGGTGATTAAGCACTACCCGCCGGACTCCACGGCGATGATCTTCTGGCTGAAGAACCGCAAGCCGGAGCACTGGCGCGACAAGCCGGAGGGCTTCAACGACGACGCGCCGCCGCCGGCAGCCGTGACGGTCACCGTGGTGAGCGGGCGCAAGCGTGCCAACACTTAACGAACCGCAGGCGGCCTTTCTCCAGCTGCCGCACAAGTTCCGGGCGTTCGTGGGCGGCTTCGGCTCGGGCAAGACCTGGGTAGGCTGCGGCTCGCTGTGCCGCCACGCATGGGAGTTCCCGCGCATCCCGACGGGCTACTTTGCCCCGAGCTACCCGCAGATCCGGGACATCTTCTACCCGACGATCGAGGAGGTGGCCTTCGACTGGGGGCTGCGCGCCCAGATCAACCAGTCGAACAAGGAAGTGCACCTGTACGCCGGCCGGCAGTACCGCGGCACGGCCATCTGCCGATCGATGGACAACCCGGCCAGCATCGTGGGCTTCAAGATCGGCCGCGGCCTGGTGGACGAGATCGACACCATGAAGCGGCGTAAGGCGCACGACGCCTGGCGGAAGATCATTGCCCGCCTGCGCGTGAAGGCTCCCGGCCTGCAGAACGGCATCGACGTGACGACCACGCCCGAGGGCTTCAACTTCGTCTACGAGCAGTTCGAGAAGATCCCGAGCGAAAACCCGAGCAAGGCTGAGCTGTACGGGAAGGTGCACGCCAGCACCTACGACAACGAGGCCAACCTTCCGGACGACTACATCCGGTCGCTGTTCGAGACCTACCCGGCGCAGTTGGTCAAGGCCTACATCAACGGCCTGTTCGTGAACCTGGCCGCCGGTTCGGTGTACCCGGCCTACGACAGGAAGCTCAACGGCACTCTGGCCACCATCGGCGACGAGGAGCGGCTCCACATCGGCATGGACTTCAACGTGCTGAACATGACGGCCATCGCGTGCGTCATCCGCGCCGGCCAGCCCTACGCGCTGGAGGAGTTCACCGGAGTGCGCGACACGCCGGCCATGATCCAGACGCTGCGGGAGAGGTTCGGAGAGCGGCAGATCGCGGTCTATCCGGATGCCAGCGGCGAGAGCACGCACACCAACAACGCAAGCGTCTCGGATCTTGGGTTGCTGCGTGCCGCAGGGTTCATCGTGCGCGTGCCGCCGTCCAATCCCCGCATCCGTGCCCGCGTGGTCAGCGTCAACGCGATGCTCTGCAACGCCAAGGGCGCCCGGCGCCTGCGGGTGAATCCCGTTGGCTGCCCGAAGCTGACCGAGGCGCTGGAGAAGCAGGCCTACGACGCGAACGGCATGCCCGACAAGACCACCGGCTTCGACCACCCGCCGGACGCCCTGGGCTACTTCATCCACTCGCGCTTCCCGGCCGTGGCCAGTGCGCGCGCTCCAACCTCCGTTGAACGGCCTCGGGTGATCACGCCTCATAGCCGCCAATGGCTCGAATACAGCGACGCCGCAGCCGACGCAACGCAACGAAAGAGGGAAATGCTATGACCGGTCCCGGCGACCAGCTGGTGCAGGCAATCGAAGCGGACGAGATGGAGCAGGCCGAAGCCGAGCGCCGCGCCGCTGCCGCGCTGGAGGAGGAGGGGGCGGTTAAGGCCTGGCTGAAGCGCATCGAGGAGGCCCGCGAGTTCGACAAGGACGCGCGCAAGGGCTACGCGCTGGACCGTCGGTATTGCCAGGAGCAGGCGAACTCGGACGTTTTCGACGTGCGTGTGCCGATCGCCGGCACTTACGTCGGCATCCTCACGACCTTCCTGTTCGCCCGCGACCCTGAAGTCAGCGTGGAGCTGGCCGAGGCGGTGTCTGTACGGATCAAGGAAGACGCCAAGGCCTTCGCAACCACGTTGGAGATTGTCGTCGGGCGGCTGTGGAAGAAGGGCAAGCTCAAGGCGGCGGCAGACCCGCTGGTCCGCTCGGGCCTGAGCGTCGCCATCGGCTGGATGAAGGCGGCATGGCACCGCGAGACTGGCAACAACCCGGCGCTGCAGCAGGAGATCGCCGGCCTGCGGTCCAGCCTGGCCGCCATCGACCAGCTACAGGCCGAACTGGCCGAAGGCATGGTGGGCGACGACTCGGCCCAGCGCGCAGAGCTGGAGCAGCGGCTGCAGCAGGCTGAGGACGAGGCCGAGCGCATCATCTTCAACGCCCTGTGCCTGGACTTCGTGCGGGCTGACGACATCCAGGTCGCGCCCGAATGCGCATGCCTCCAGAACTACGTCGACAGCCCGTGGATCGCCCAGCGGCTGTTCATGCCGATGGCGAAGGCCAAGGCCGCGTATCCCGAAGCCGCAGAGTTTCTGGGCTCGGCCACGGCCTACTTCCGCGTCCCGGGCAGGACGGCAGACGGGGCAGGGTTCAGTGGTACAGCCGGCGCCGAGCAGACGGATGAGTACAGCAAAGTCCCAGCCGGGGCGGCTGACACCAGCAAAGCCTGCGTGTGCGTCTGGGAGGTCTGGAACAAGGAAACGGGCCACGTCATCACGGTCGCAGAGGGCTGCCCGCGATACCTGCGTCAGCCGTTCAAGCCCGATCAGCGCACGACGCGCTTCTACCCGTTCTTCAGCTGGGCGGTGATCTGGAACGACGGGGCGCGCCACCCGCAGTCGCTGGTTGACCGCTCCCGATCGCTGCTGGACGAGTACAACCGGGTCCGCACGAACTACCGCGAGCACCGCCGCCGCGCCATCCCGAAGACGGGCTTCGACAGTGGTTCTCTCGATCCCGTGGAAGCCAACAAGATCGCAGACGCCGCTTCTGGCGAAATGGTGGGCCTGGACCTCAAAGGGGTGCCGCCCGCGCAGGTGCTGTTCCCGATCAGCTACAACCCGGTCGACATGGCGCTGTACGACACCCAGGTGATCCGATCGGAGCTGGAGATGATCTGGGGCGTACAGGAGGCGCTGTCTTCCAGCATCCAGGTGGCCAAGACCGCCACGGAGGCCGACATCCAGCAGCAGGGCACCGAGTCGCGAATCGGCTACGCCCGCGACAGTCTGGACGAGATGCTGTCCGACCTTGCGCGCTACACCGCCGAGCTGGCTGTCTCGCCCAACGGGCTGACGCCCGAGGATGCTGCAGCCATGGCTGGCGACGAGGCACTGTGGTTCAACGTGCCCGAGCCCGAGATGCTGGACATGGTCGTGCAGGTCGACATTCGCGCGGGATCGTCCGGCAAGCCGGCCACGGCGCTGCGCCAGCAGCAGTGGTCGATTCTGCTGCCCCAGCTGCAGCAGGCCGCCATCCAGATTGGCCAGATGCGCGGCGCGGCCTTGCCGGACATCGCCAACTGCCTGGAGCAGCTGACCGTTGAGACGGTCAAGCGCGCCGGCGATACCAGCATCGACCCCTACAGCTTCATTCCGCAGGCACCTGCACCAGTTGCCCCGGGCCTGCCGGGCGGCGCTGCCGTTGACCCGGCGATGCTGGCCGGTGCCGCCGGCGGTGAGCCGCCCATCGATCCCGCAATGCTCGACCCGGCAGCAATGGCGCCGCCGGCAATCACCCCTGTTTGACCCGACACGCCGCCAGCGAGGAGACACACGTGCGTATTGACCACAACGAACCCGACACCACCACCGTCGAGGACGACGGCACCGCCGCAGCTGCCGCGCAGGCCGCTGCCACCGTCGCCAGCAATGACGGTGCCACCGACACCGGGGCCATGGATGCCTTCAGTCAGGGCGTGGAAGTTGCCCGCGAGCAGGAAGTGCGGGAGGAGGGCGGTGCGCCCGCCGCTGCCGCTGATGGCCAGGCTGCTGCCGGTGCTGAAGTCGATGCTGCTGGCGGCGAAACCGTTGGCGCAGCAGCACCTGCTGGTGGTGCTGAGGGTGGCCAGGGCGGTGAGCCCGATGCCGCTGCAGCAGCTGCCGCCGCATCTGCCGCGAGCCAGCCCGACGCCATCGATGCCGAGATCAAGGACCTGGGCATCAACAACGAGCGGACCCAGAAGCGTTTCCGCGAACTGAGCGAGCGCGCCGCGGAGGTGGAAGCACTCCGCCCGGACGCCGAGCGCGGCCGGCAGTGGGAGGAGACGATCAAGTCCACCGGTGCCGATCCGCAGCAGATGGGCAACGCCCTGAACTACCTGGCCGCCATCAACTCCGGTGACCCGGCCGCGATGGGGCAGGCCTACGACTTCATGCAGCAGGAGATGGCATGGCTGGCCAAGCAGCTGGGCCGGCCGGCACCGGGCTATGACCCGCTGAGCGAGCATGCCGACCTGGCCAAGCAGGTTGCCGACGGCGACATGACCCGCCCGGCCGCCGAGGAGCTGATCCGCAGTCGTCGCACCACCGCGCTGCAGCAGGACAGCCAGCAGCGGCAGCGCCAGCAGATGGAGCAGCAGGCCACCGCCGAGCAGGCGCACCAGCAGGCCCTGCAGCAGGTCGGTGCGCTCGGCCAGCAGCTGCGCGCTGCCGATCCGCACTTCGACGCCAAGTTCAAGGCCATCCAGCCGATGGTCGCGGTGATCCAGAGCACGCTGCCGCCACAGGAGTGGGCCGGGGCCATCCAGCGGGCCTATCTGGCCGCTCCTGCACCGGTGGTCGCGCCGCCGGCACAGCGCCAGCCCGCAGCTGCCCCGAACAACCCCGCGCGCGCCACGGGGCTCGACCTGAGCCAAGCCCCGACGAAGGAGAACGCCTTCACGTTCGGTGTGGCCGCAGCCAAGGCGCAGGGCCGCTGATGCGCCGCCATCCCCTCGCGCTCGCCATCTGGCGGGCGCTCAACGACTGGAGCAGGAAATGAGCGAGCAGAAGGCAGTCCGCTGCAGCTTGGGCGTGACGACCGATGAGGTCGAGGCCCAGGTATTCGACATCGAGTACTTCACCGCGCGGGATGGCGTGGCGGGTTCGTATCAAGGGACGGACGTGCAACCGGAGATTGATCCGGACTTCGCACGTTTCACGTTCTGCATCGTCCGCCTGCGCAATGGTTTCATCGTCACCGGGCAGGCTGTGCACCTGCACACCAGCGAGGCTGATGTGGCCCTCGGACGCCACTTCGCACGAGCAGACGCCCTCGCCAAGGTGCGGCAGATTCTCGGGTTCCAGCTGCGTGAAAAGCTCGACAGGGACGAGCGCAGCAGGCCGGGCCTAACTGCGTTGAGCGAAGCCGATGCGCGCGCGGATGTCGCCGGCACCCCGCGCCCCGACAATCCCGGCCTCAACACGAACGCCGCATAACCCCGTTGACTGGCATGCCGGCTGGCGCATATTGCGATCCAGCCGGCCAACGCCGGCATCGCGAGTGACGTAAGCCGGGTTCGCCGCCGGTAGCGCTGAAACGAGAGTCGCGCCCTCGGAACGCGAGAGACCACGCCCATTCGGGCTTCCTCTTTCCCTCCGAGGTGCGATATGCCATTGACCCCCGCCCAGTTGGCCAGCGGCGCCAACTACCAGATGCAGTCCTATGCGACTGACGACCCGATCGACCAGTTCACCAGCGAGCGCCCGCTCGCCCAGTGGCTGATCTCCAAGAAGACCGATACGGTATTCGGTAACGGCATCTTCAACGAGAAGGTGCGGTTCACCAACGACAGCAACTACCAGAACTACTCCGGCGACGACCAGGTCAACTTCAACCGGAAGGACACCGTCCGCCTGGCGCCGTACCAGCACTACGAGGCCCACGACGGCTTCAGCCTCAACGAGACCGAGCTGGCCAACAACGGCATCATCCTGACCGACGACAAGTCGGCGCAGATGACCGACGCCGAGCATATCCAGATCGTGGACAAGCTGAAGGAAGGCTGGGACACGCTGAAGGATGGCTTTCAGGAGAACTGGGACCGCGAAATCCACCTCGACGGCTCGGCGAACCCGAAGGCCGTGCCGGGTCTGGACGCGCTGGTCAGCACCACGCCAAACGTGGGCGTCATCGGTGGCCTGGATGCAGCCAACGCGCCGTGGTGGCGCAACTGGGCGGTGATGGGGATCAGCACGGCCACGGCTGGCAACCTGATCTCGACGCTGGAGAAGATCTGGCGTCAGACCATCACCTACGGAAAGCTGGGGGCGCCGGACTTCATCCCCGTGGGCTCGGATATGTACGACGCGCTGCTGGCTGACGCGCTGAAGGTCATCGGGCGCCAGATCAACATGGGCGGCACTTCTACCGGTGGCGTGACGGTCGACCCGAGCACCAAGGCGCTGGCCTTCAAGGGCGTGCAGGTGGTCTGGGATCCCACCTTCGACGCGCTGGACGAGGAGCAGGGTGCGATCACGTATCCGTGGAAGAAGCGCGGCTATTTCCTCAACAGCAAGGCCGTCCGCCTGCGCCCCGTGAAGGGGCGCTGGATGATCCGCCGCACCCCGCCGCGTGTGTACGACCGCTACACGTACTACTTCGGCCTGACCGCGGACTACGGCCTGACCTGCCGCAAGCGCAACTCGAACGCGGTTTTCAGCATCGCCTGATCACCCCCAACGTGCCGGCGGGGTACGCCTCGCCGGCCAGGAGAAAGAAATGCCGAACACCATCACCATCGCGGGGGCGGCCATCGTCGCCCTCAACAAGACGCCGCTGCTGGGCGGCGAAGGTCGCGAAGGCCTCGCTCATCTGGGCGAGAACGTCGCGGTCACCACTGGCGTGCTGCTGCAGGGCCATCCGGGCCTGGCCAGCGGTGCGACCCCGGAAGCCGGTGACGCCGGCTGGGTGACGCTGCTGAGCGCCACTGCGACGCAGGGCCCGGTTGTCGAGATCGCGGACCTGCCCAAGTTCGTGAAGCTTGGCGCGGCTGCCGCCAATCCCATCACCCTGGAGGGCGTGCAGTAATGGCCAAGATCACCCTGACGCTGGTCACGCTGCTGATCGACCGTGACGCCAGCACCAAGCTGCCGACCACCGTGCCGGAATACGAGCAGTCCATCCTCGAAGAGATCTACGGGGAGGAGCTGGTGACCGAGCTGTCCTCCGATGAGGTGCAGGTGGAGGACTTCGACGTGGGTACTGCCTTCGCCGGCCTGGTCAAGAAGTACGGCGGCAATGCGGACTCCGACGCGGCGCGCGCCCGGTACTTCAATCGCGAGCGTGACCTGGAGAAGTTCATCGGCAACCGCCAGCCGTTGGGCACCAAGGCCGCAGCCAAGGCCCCGGCACCCACCGCAGCCGAGAAGAAGGCAGCCAAGGCCGCAGCCAAGGCCGGTAAGGACGCGCCGCAGGCTACCGACTTCACCGAGCTGCTGGCCGGTGACGTGGCCTCGATCACCGAGAAGCTGAAGGACCTGACCGATGCGGACCTGGTTGCCATCGAAGCGGCGGAGACCGAAGGACAGGCCCGCGAGGATCTGCTGGCCGCGATCGATGACGAGAGCGAGTCCCGCAAGCAGTAACCCGACCCGCTGGCGGCGGTGACGGCGGCCGGTCGGGGGTGACTCCGGCCGGCCATTTTCATTGGAGGAGAGCGAAATGCTTGATGTCCACGTGCTGGTGATGGACTACACGCCGGCGGAGGTTGTGGCGCGCTGCAAGGCGTCGATCGAGGCGGCAGCGGCGCGCGCGGGCTACCCCGTGGCGGTGCACTACCTGCCGGGCGTCGTCGGGCATCTCGGCAAGGCCCGGGCCAACGGATATGCCCTGGGGGCGTTCCCCTACGTGACGCACGTTGATGACGACGACTGGGTGCAGCCCGACGCATTCGAGGTGCTGGCCGACCAGCTGGCCGCGGGCGTCCTGGCGATCACCACCGGCGAGAACCACGTGCATGCGGCAGCGGCCGTGCCGGCGCCGGACTCGCGCCACCACCTGGCCGTGTTCCGCCGCGAGTTCGTGAAGGGCCTCGGCTACGACAGCTTCCGCTTCTACCCCGACCAGTACCTGCTGAGCATGTGCGAGCCGGTGCATCTGCCTGTCTGCGTCTACAACCACTGCATCGACATGGAGAGCGGCAGCCGCCGGCAGCGCCGCGCCCATGCAGGCGAGGCCCGCAGGGAGCTAGCCGCGATTCGGCGCCCGGACCTGGCGGTGCTGGAGAACGCCACCCCGGCCGAGCTGGCCGCCGCCATCGACCGTCACGTGAGGGAGCCGTAATGGCCAATCTTCTGAACAACAGCAATCTCTGGACCGCCACGGGGGCCGAGCGGGTCGACGGCACGTGGCAGTTCAACATCGATGGCGCCCATTCGGACCGCGCCAACGGCAACATCACGACCATAGATTCACCCGGCGCCGGGAACATCGTTGCCGGCACGGTCGCCTATGAGGTCACCGACTACGACTCCCCGCTGGATTACCTGTACTTCGTGGTCTTCGTCAGCGGCACGCTGGGTTTCAGCCAGCTGATCTACTCGCCGGGTGACCCGCTGCCCAAGGTCGGCAGCTTCGACTTCAACGTGTCGACGGATGGCGGCGACTACGTGTCGATTGGCGCCGGCAGGGAGGCGAGTAGCGACCCCGCGCACAACGTCACCGGCCAGTACATCAGCATCGGCGACTTCACCATCGTCCCGACCCCGGAACCGCCGGAGCCTGGCACCCGCTACAACTGCGAGTGCGACGACGCGCAGCCCACGGTGACGCTGGAGCAGATGCGCAACCGCCTCGCGCGCCGCCTTGGCTTCGCCGTGCAGGTGAGCATGGGTGCACTGCCGCCGGGCATGCCGGAGCTGCTGGACGACTTCATCCGAAGCGCTCACGACTTCATGTACCACCGCTACTCGGTGATGCGCCTGCGTCGGATGTTCACCTGGGACCTCGCCGCCGGCGTGCGGTTCTATGACGTCGACGGCAACGTGGACGACTGCCCCCGCGTGCTGAACCCCGACAAGCTCGAATGGGTTGGCATCTCCCAGGGCGATTCGAGCTGGCAGCCGCTGATCTGCGGCATCAACCCCGTGCTGTACGGCTCGGCCATCACCGGCATCCCATCGCACTACGAGATTCGCCAGTGCATCGAGATCTGGCCGGCGCCCGCGGACGACAGCTGGAAGCTGCGCATCAAGGGCGACTTCGGGCCGTCCCCGATCGAAGCCGACGGTGACGTGCTGACGGTCGACCCGGAGGCGGTGTTCCTGCAGGCGCTGGCCAACGCGAAGGCGCACTACGGCCAAGCCGACGCCGGCAACTATGCCAGCCAGGCCACGGCCTACGTTCGCAGCAAGGTGGCCGGCTCGCACCAGACCCGCAGGTACATCCCGGGCAGCTGTCCGCAGCCTCCGGCTGTGCGGCCGGTCCTGAAGGAGGATTGAGGATGCGCTCCCAAGCACTCACCGCGGTCAAGGCCGGCATCACCCGCCTACGCGACAAGGGTGGGGCGTCGGCCGATTCGCTGTTCGACCTGCTCAACGGCTACGTCACCGCGGCGCGCACGATCGCCTGCCGGCCAGGCTCCCGCATCCATGTCGACCTGCCGCCCGGAACCAAGGGGCTGGTGTGGTTCCAGGGCGTGTTCGTCGCGTTCTCGCATCTGGTGACCGTGTCGCCGGACCCGGCCGTCGAGATCGAGGTGATCCGGCACCCGACCATCGACGCCATGCCGATCAAGGACATCCACTTCGCGCTGCCATTCCTGGGCTACCTGTACGTGGTCGCGGAGTTCGAAGACGGTCTGGTGCGGCACTACTGGCTGGAGAAGGGCGAGATCTGGCAGCCCAACCACGTCTACGTGCCCGGCACGCTGGTCCGTCCGACCAACGGCAACGGCATGGCCTACCGGGTCGAATCCAACCGCGCCGGCCTGACGCCGTGGTCGCCGAACGTGGCCAGGGCCATGGGAGACGTCGTCGTGCCGACTGTCGACAACGGCTACAGCTACGTGGTCACCGAGCTGACCGGGGACAGCCCCCGCTCGGGCACCATCGAGCCGACGTGGCCAACCAACACCGGTGAAACCGTGGTGGAGGACGTGAACGGGCAGGGCACGGTTGACCCGATCGAGGACACCACGACCAACACGACGGTGCCGCCCAGCGTCAAAGACCGCTACGGCAGCGGCTCGTCTTCCACGGAGGTCGTCTGATGGCATACCCCATTTGGCAGCCCGGCACGCTCTACCAGCCTGGCGACATCGTCGTGCCGATCACCATGCCACCGCCCAGCTCCACGGTGGTGCAGAACGGCGGCTTCAACTCGGGCTCCAGCGGCTGGGATTACGGCGGCGACGTCGAGTACTTCAACGGCTACGGCTTCAGCGGCAACGCCTGCCTGCGCCTGGCCGGCAACCTGCCCGGCGGCACCGCGCTCAACCAGACGCAGCTGGTGGTGCCGGTGGGCAAGCAGATCACCGCCTCGTGCATGATCCAGCAGGGCGCGGCCATCGCCGGTGCAACGCGCGGCTGGGTCGAGGTCCAGTGGTTCGACGCCAGCGACACGCCGCTGGGTTCCCCGAACAAGGGCAACGTGGTCGACGACGGCCGCGGCGGGCGGTGGAACAAGTCCTCGGTCACTGCGACGTGCCCGGCTGGCGCTGCCTACTGCCGCGCCGGCATCACGCTCTGGTCCGTTGCAGACCACAACCACCCGGTTTGGGGTGACGAGCTGCAGGTGCAGGGCACCTTTGCCGGCCTGCCGGACAGCTTGGCCTACCGCGCCGTGCAGCCCGAGTCCGGGTTCTCCGCTGCAAACGAGCCGGCCTGGCCGCCGGTCCTGGGCCAGACGGTGGTCGACAACGAGGTCACCTGGGAAGCGATCAGCTCCACCCGCGTGACCTGGACGGCCCAGCCGCTCTACGTCAGCGGTGCGACCGAGCCGGATTGGCCGGAAGGCGCGGGTGAGTACGTGCTCGACGGCTCGGTGCTGTTCCGCGCGGTGTCGCGCCGGGTGGAGGACGTGAACTGCCCGAACACGAAGATCGTGGCCATTGCCTCATCCAAGGTGTACTGCGCCGACGACGACATCGTCCGGTACAGCGCCACGGTCAACCCACTGGACTGGAGCAGCGCGGATGATGCCGGCTACCTGCCGACAGGGCTGCAGAACTACGGCTCCAACCCCGTGGCAGCCATGGGCCTGTATCGCGCCAACCTGATCCCGTTCAACGCGGAGGCCTTCCAGCTTTGGCAGCTGGACGAGGATCCCGCCAACATGGCCCTGCTGGACGCACTGCCGATGGGCAGCACCCAGCACCATGCCATGGCCGCGGTGTCGAACGACCTGTTCTTCCTCGCTTCCCAGGGCGTTCGTACGGTCGGCATCGCCGCCAGCAGCACCAACTTCCAGGCCGGCGATGTGGGCATGCCCATCGACCCGCTGGTGCAAGCGGCCATGGCCACCGGTGCGGTGCCGCTCGGGTTGTACTTCCCGGCCGCCGGCCAGTACTGGCTGATGTTCCCGCGGGAGACGGACACGCACGTCTTCGTGTACAGCATGACGGTGATCGGGCAGGTGGGCGCCTGGTCGCGTTACGAGTTTCCGTTCGTGGTCGAGGACTGGGCCATCGCCGGCGACTCGCTGTACCTGCGCTCGGGCGACTACGTGCACCGGGTGGACGAGGCGGTGCTGGGCGACGAGGTTGTCGTGCTGCCGTCGGGCGGTGGTGACCCAGTGCGCGAGGTGCGCCCGTTCCCGGGCCTGATCCGCTGGCCATGGCTGGATTTCGGGCAGCCAGGTGTCACAAAGGCGGTGTACGGGTTCGACATCGTCGGTACCGGCGCGGTGTCGGTGTCCTTCGGCATTGACCAGAGCAACGGCGGCTTGTTCACCCCACCGTACCGGGTGCCGGCCGACACCGTACCGGGCATGGTGATCCCGATGCCACTGGCCGCGCCGTCGCTGGCGGTGGAGCTGCGCTACGACGGCTCCGAGCGTTGGCAGTGGAACGCCCTGCAGCTGTACCTGCAGGACAACCGCCCGATGTCCTGATGCTCCGTTGAACCCAAAGCGGGCTGGCCGAGCATATCGGCATGAAAACAGCCCGCCTTCCCTCGAATGTGGTCCCGTGCAGGCCCGGGCACATCGTCTACCTGGTCCAGCACATGCGCGAGGACGAGCGCGCGCAGTTCGTTGCGCTCAGCGGCCTGCAGGAGTTCTCCGAAGACGCTGCCATCCGGTGGTTCATCGATGCTGCTGCACAGAGCGGCGTCTTCGCTGTGACGGTGCTGCAGGCGGACAACCTGCCCGCGGCTGCCGGCGGCTTCCACCCCGCAGGTGCCGGCGTCTGGCAAGCATGGATGGTGGGAACGACCGATGGCTGGGCGCAGCAGTGGCGCGCCCTGACGAAAGCCACCCTGTGGCTGATGGACCGGCTGTTCGAGGACCGAGCCCATCGCCTGCAGACCACCGCCATCACCAGCAGGGAGCTGGCCATCGAGTGGTTCGAGCGCTCGCTGGGGTTCAAGCCGGAGGGCGTGTGGCGCCAGTACGGCATCCGGGGCGAGGACGTCGCCCACTTTTCCCGACTGCGAGGTGAGTGATGGGCGGCGGCGGATCCAGCAAGGCCACCAACAAGGCCACGCAGGCCGAGAACCTGCGGCAGGCCAACATCGGCCGGAACGTGGACCTGGTCAATCAGGTGTACGGCAGTCCGCAGCGTGAGGCGGACTACAACGACTTCCTCGGGGCCAGTCGCAGCTTCTACCGGCAGAACCTGGACCGGCAGAAAGCCACGGCCGACCGGAGCCTGAAGTTCGCGATGGCGCGCAATGGCCTGGCTGGCGGCTCTGCCTCGGTCGATGCCAACCGCCGGCTGGGCGAGGACTTCCAGCAGGGCGTGCTGTCGGCAGATCGCCTGGCTCAGAAGGCTGTCAACGACCTGCGCAACGCCGACGAGCAGAGCCGGCTGAACATGATCTCGCTGGCCCAGTCCGGCGGGGACATGACGACCGGCGGCATGCGCGCCGCGCAGCAGCTGCAGGCCAACCTGGCCGGGGCACGCGCCGGCATGAACGCCGATGCCCTCGGCGACGTGTTCAGTGGCCTGTCTTCCATCTACGAAACCAGCCGCAACAACGCGGCCGAGCGTCGCGGCAACCGCGACATCTACAACCTGCTGTACACGCCCGGTTTCGGGCAGGGGAGCCGCTGATGGGCGTCGGACTTGCACTCGCGTTGGCGTCCTACGGCGTCAACCAATACAACAACGATCAGGTGGCCAAGAAGCAGGACAACATCCTGGCCAACCAGATCACCCAGCAGGGCCGGCGGCAGGCCGAGGCCGATCAGGCTGTCTCCGATGCCATGCGCGAGCGCGCCCTGTCCACCAGCGAACAGGACCGCACTGGCGCGGCGAACCAGTACCTGCAGCAGGTGCGGGCGGCGCAGTCGAACGCCACGCAGGGGCTCGGGCAGGTTGGGGCGGTCAGCAATGCCTACCAGCAGTCGGCCAACAACGCCGCGCTTGGCATCGGTGATTACGCGAACACCACGGCGAACCTGATGGCACGCATCGACGCACCGCTGCAGCAGCGCCAGCGTGAGGCCCAGGCCACGGACCGGCTGCAGTCCGACCTCGGCCTGCTCGGCCGCCGTGCCGAAGGGGACGACTACATCGCCCAGCTGAAGCTGCGCAACGTGCGCGCCAATCCGTGGCTCACCGCGGCGGCGCAGCTCATGGGCGGCGCAGCCCAGGGCATGGCCGGCCGGGCAGGCGGGGGCGGCGGTGGGATGTCCGGCGCGGCCGCAGGCGGCACGCAGAACTTCGGCAACAACGCGGGCAGTTGGTTCAGCGACCCGTCTCTGTGGAGGACCTCGTAATGGCAGGCTGGGATGATCTGGGACGAGTGCTCGCCGGCGGCGTGCGAACGGATGACGCCTACAACCGCGGCGCCAGCAAGGCGGCACAGCTGGAAAACTTGATCGCGCAGGCGCGAATCAAGAAGTCCGAGGCGGACGCGATCGCCAACATGCCCGGGGCGCTGGTCAAGCTCAACGCGCCGGCCGATCTGGCTACCGTCCTGGCCGCCGGGTACGACCCGACGAAGCTGTCCGGGTACACCGGCGACATGCAGCTGCAGGACATTCGCTCCCGCGCACTGGATGCGCCGGACTGGAGCACTCGCAACGAGCTGCTGGCCGTGCTGGAGGGTAAGCCGGTGCAGCTGGCCAAGGTCGAAGACCAGAACCTGCTCAGCAACGTGTTCCAGGAGGGTGGCGGCGGCATCACGACCACCGAGCAGGGCAGGGCGAGCATCGCAGCGAACGCCGCCCGCGCGCGCGCCTCCGACGCCAGTGCAGCCAGCAGCTATGCCAGCGCCGACTCCACGCGGCGCCGGGCTGCCATTGCCGAGAACCAGTTCGCCCTGCAGCGTGCAGGCCAGTGGAACCCCAGCGGCGCCGGTGGCGGTGGTGCTGCAGGAGGTGCTGGTGGTAGCGGAGCGGCCAAGCAGTCCTCCGACGAGTTGAAGGCGTCGTTCGCCGGCCAGGCCATGGCGCAGGATGCGCGTGCATTCGCGGCGGCCTTCCTGGGCAAGACGATCGCCGACGTGGAGGCGATGTCGCCGGAGGACATCCGCGCCGAAGTGGCAAAGGGCGGGCGCATGATGGCGGGGCCGATCATGGGGCGTATCCCCGGGGCTGGCGCGTTGTTCAACGCCGACCTGGAGGCCTACAGCAACTCCGCCGCAGGCAAGCAGGCGCGCATCAACAACCCGAGCGGTCCGGTGTCGAATGCCGATTTCGACGTAGCCCGTCGCTCGGTTTTCAGCTCCGACAAGCCGGCAGGGGTGAACGCAGATCTGCTCTACCAGGCACTGACGCGAGGCATGCCTTCGGCGACGCCGGCGCCGTCCGAATTGCCCGCAGCGGCGCCTGGAACCCGCCGCCGGTTCAACCCGGTCACTGGGAGGCTTGAATAATGCCCATCGAGATTGAGCTGCCCGACGGCAGCATTGCCGAGTTCCCCGATGGCATGGCCGATGCGGACATCGAGTCGGTGATCCAGAAGCAGTTCCCAGCGCCTTCTGCCGCTGCGGCCCCAGCGGCCCCGGCAGCACCGCAAGCGCCTCGGGCAACCGACGACATGAGCGGCCTCGATCGCTTCCGGGCCGGCATCGGCAAGGGACTGGTCGACACCGGCGAGGGCATCCTGCAGACGGTCATTGACCAGTTCAGCCGGCCGGCCAACATCACACAGGCCGCGGTCGATCGCTTCGCCCCGGGCGGGATGCTCGCCGATGCCGTGAAGCGCACCAACGACCTGTGGCTTCAACCGCAGCGGGCCATGCGTGAGCATGTGGCAGAGCGTCGGGCGCTGGACGAGGACCTCACGGATACCGGTGCCGGGTTCGCTGGAAGCTTGGCTGGCGCGCTTGCCGGGAGCTTGCCGACCCTCGGCGTAGGTGTTGCCGCCCGCGGCGCGGGGGCAGCAAACGCAATCGGAAACGCGGCGCTGGGGGGGGCCTTTCAGGGCGCCTTGCAGCCGAGCGTGAGCGAGACCGAGCGACTGGGAAACAGCGCGCTGGGCGCAGCGTTCGGCGGCGGACTGTCCGCAGCAGGCCGTGGCGTCATGCGGGTAGCCGAGGAACTCGTGCCATCGAACACTTTGGCTAGGGTGATGAACTACTTCGGGAACAAGGCGAATCAGTCGCCCTACGCTGCCGAGAGCGAGGCGCTGGCCCAGCGCACTGGCATCGACTTCACCCCCGGCATGGTCTCCGGGGGCAAAGCGCAGACGGCCGTGGAGAACATGGCTCGCCAGAGCGTCTTTTCAGCAGATACCGCCTTCGAGGCCGACAAGCGCATCGCCGAGCAGGCCATTGCCAACGTGAACCGGTTGATGGATCGGATCACGCCGGATGGCGCGTCCGGCCAGACCGTCGGGCACCGTGTACAGCAGGCCGTCGACAAGGCCATCGACTCGGTGGTGGAGCGGCGCGACCAGATGGCCGCCCAGCAGTTCGGGGCTATCCGCCGGATGGTTGGCGACGCCAAGGTGGTCGATTACGCCGCCACGCGTCGCGTGCTTCAGGACATGATCCAGGAGAATGCGGACGTGCTGGGCGCCGACCCCCGCCGGATCCGAATGCAGGCGCAGCGGATGCTGGACGAGTTGTCCGGCAAGGATGGATTCACGCTGGAGTCGGCTCGGAAATCACGCAGTTCCTACGGCAAGGCAGCCAGGGGCCAATCGAACCTACTGAACAACGTCGATCGGTCCGTGAATCAGACCTTCGCCAAGCGAATGTACGCGGCGATCTCGGACGACATTGACGCAGCGGGCGCCCGCCTGGATGAGGCAGCAGGTTTCGGCCAGAACGGCGTTGCTCCGCTGGGGGCAAACACTACTCGGCCAAGCGAGCTGCTGAAGCAGGCAAACGACGAGTACCGCAACCACTCCGACCTTCTGCGGCTGATCCAGCAGAGTCCCATGCGCCGGCTGCTAGGCGACAAGGTGGACGTAGACGGGTTCACGCAGTACTCGCTGCCGCCCGAGAAAGTCATAGAGAGCATGCGGTCGATGAAGCCGTCCGAGCTGGAGCAGGTGCGGCACTTCATGGAGCGTCAGGAACCGGAGGTGTGGCAGCAGTACAAGCGCCTGCTGGTGGACGATGCATTGGCCGCGGCGGAATCGGCCCCCACGTCGGCGGGCGCCAACCACATCCCGTTCAATGCGAGCGGGTTCATGAGGGCCTTGGGTGGCGACAAGCCGGACAAGGTCGACCAGCTTAGGGCGATCTTCAATCCGGGTGAGATGTCCGAGGTCATGGATGCCATGCAGGCAGCCCGGCGGTTGGGCGACAAGTTCGGCGCCAACTTCAGTGGCACCGGCCCATTCAATGAGGTTGCGCAAGCCTCGCGCGGATTCGTTGAGGGCATCAAGAACATGAGCCTGAACGCGGTGGTAGGGGCGGCATCACCGGCGATGGGGCTGCGGGGCGTGGCGAGGATGATGCTCAACTCCGACGGTCGGAAGGGCCTGATCGAGCTGGCGCGGCTGCCGCCCGGGAGCAGGCGTGCCAACGACCTGGCGGCCTACCTTGCAAGCATTGCGGCGGTGCGCACGGATGCGAACAATGAGCCGTTGGAGATCGAGGTGACCGGCGGTCAGCCGGGTGCAGCGCCTACCCAGGAAGAAATGGACGCGCTGCGAGCCCAGGTCAGGGCCAACGCGCAGATGGGGCAGTAATCAGCGGCTACGGAAATGGCGGGTATGCCACCACCCGCCTGCTGTCAGGACCAGAGCGATGACCAGTAGCGCGGCAGCTGAACACAGGGCCCAGGCTCCCGCCGTGGCGCCAACGCGCCACCATTCGAATCCGTAATTTCGCATCTGGACCGCTGCGATGACGGGGATTCCCAAGGTGATCATCCCCACATACCGCTTCGCCCAATAGCCGAACTTCGACCGGACGTACTGTCCGATGGTGGCGGGGGCGATTCCGGCATCCTGAAAATGTGTCACGGCAATTTTTCCCATTCCTCAAGAATTGCGCGAGCCCAAATGGTTGCGGGCAGATTTTCCTGAATCCAGGCCACGCGATCTTGGATCATCTCGAACTTTGTCTGGAAGTTCGGATCCGACGCCCTAAGCCTGTTGCCGAGATCGCCGACCTGTTTAAGCCCAATGGGACGCGATTCCGCTGGGCAGGCCATCGCCCACGCATTCTCACCCATCGAATCGGGAACAACTGGGAGCATGTTCACGCTCGAAGGAGTGTTGGTCGAGCTGACTGCGCCGGAAGGCGCGTACGAGACAGACGTGATGGTTCCAATCTGCCTCCCCGGGCAATCGAACCTGTACTGCGTCCGCCTAACCACATGTGAAGTCGAATCCTTAGATTCTTCGCGGACCCATGCCTGAGTGAAGGCAGAGCTACGCTCCACCGACTGCGTGTCTAGAGCCATATGGCTTTCAATGCTCGTGCCAACATAGCTCCACCGCGAATCCTGCGCGGACACCTGGCCGGCTGCCACTGACAAGCCGCCGATCAGTACTGCCAAAATGCCCCTGTCCATGCCCACGTCAAAGCCCCGCTTCCTCGCTGATGCGCGGAGGATAGCAGGGCTTCGGAGGGGGTGCCTCTGGGGGTGAGGCAGGCTGGTCAGATGGCCGGATCGTAGCACCGGTTGGGGTGGGGCGTTGCTCGAACGGGAGTTGGCTGGCACTATCCGCACAGATTCCCGCGGATCGGATGGACTGTCGTGTGATCGTTCAGCACTTGGATCGATGCCTCCGGGCATCGGAGCAAACCTGAACGAAGGCGTCGTCTCATCTGGTGAAATTGCCATCAGGTACCATGTTCCAAGCGACCCGCCAAGTTTTGGCTAGGCACTTAGCTTAATGGCTTAATCCGGCGTAAGCGCCGCAACCTGACATGTGGCAAGAGTTATCTTATGAATGAAGAGAGGGCAAGGGCGAACAGGCTGCTGATAGATCAGTGGAGCCCGCGCGGGCTGCCGATTGATCCTGCAGAGATTGCGCGCTCGCTCGGAATTCTGGTTGAGGGTACTGTCTTTGACTTCGAGGACGACACTTCTCTCCATGGGGTGAGCGGTCAGTACATTGGGGGATTCATTCCCACGATCCGTTACGAAGCGACCGATAGCCCAAATCGCCAGAAATTCACAATCGCGCATGAGCTGGGACATCATGTAATGGGACATGGTGATCGTTTTCGCGACACTGCGAAGTCGTTCTATTCGAACAATTGGGATCCCGTAGAGGTCTCGGCAAATCGTTTTGCTGCCGAGTTGCTGATGCCCCACAAGGTAATGGAGAATTACGTTGTGAGGCAGGGGATTACTGATTTGCATCAGCTGGCATCCATATTTGGTGTCTCTGATGCTGCAGTGAAGTATCGATTGATCAACCTAGGATTATTGTGATGGCAAATGGAGAACCGGCATTTGATATCGCCGGCGAATTGTCTGACAAGGATGGCGCGCTCGTTACTGCTGAGCTGGAATCGCGAAAGGATAGGCGGGAGTTTCGTAAGTCTGCGTTTGCGCTGATCAAAGAGATGATATCGATCTATTTGGTTGCCCTCCTTTTTGTTTTGATGGGCATCTGTCTTTTTGCCTATAAGATCATCCAGGTTGGTAAGTCTCCCGGTTTGATTTTCTTTGGTGGGGCGCTGGCGATTTTTGCGGCGATTCCGCTGTCGCTCGCAATGACTATGAGGCATCTGGCAACTGATACGGATGACTCCAAAGGTGACAAGAGGAAGCAGGGATCCGGAGACGCTGATATACCTGTAACGACGGCGCAACTTGGGCTAATGAAGGCTTTCTTCGATCTGGTTACCTCCGGGAAAAAGGCTTCTTCGTAGTCAAAATTGAATGAATCAGAGCAGGTCACTTGCCGCTGAAGTCGTTTAGACCCCGCTCCGGCGGGGTTTTTCATTGCCCCGTTGAACCCCCTCCCTGTCGGCTCAGCATGTCCCCCATCCAACAGGGGCATGCATCGAGATGGCCGAAATTTCCGAAACCGCAGCGGGTGGCCGTAACGTCCAGGCATTCCTGGACATGCTGGCGTGGTCCGAGGGTACCGATAACGGCCGGCAGCCGACCCGCGACCGCGGCTATGACGTGATCGTCGGCGGGCAGCTGTTCGGCAGCTATGCTGACCACCCGCGCGTGCTGGTCGACCTGCCGAAGCTGGGCATACAGTCCACGGCCGCGGGCCGGTACCAGCTCCTGCGCCGGTACTACGACGCCTACCGCAAGACGCTGAACCTGCGCGACTTCTCGCCGCTGAGCCAGGACCTGATCGCGCTGCAGCAGATCCGGGAACGCCGGGCGCTGCCGCTGATCCAGGCCGGCAAGATCGCCGATGCCATCGCCAAGGTGCGGAACATCTGGGCCAGCCTGCCGGGTGCCGGCTACGGCCAGCACGAGCAGAAGCTGGACCGGCTGCTGGACGTTTATCGCCAGGCCGGCGGGGAGGTGTCCTGATGATCGACTCGGCGCCGGGTGCAACTGCCCCGTGGTGGGCCGCTGGTGGCCTGTTTGCCATGTGGGCCGTTCGCGAGATATGGGGCGTCCTGAAGACGCGGAAGAAGGACCGCACTGAGACGGACGCGAACATCGACCTGTTGAATCAGCTCCGGGAAGGGCTCGCATCCATGGGCGAGCGGTTGAAGATCACCGAGGAGGGGCACCAGCAGCTGCGGAAGCGCTTGGAGGAGGAGATCACGTTGCGGATGCAAACCCAGGAAGAAGCCCATCGGCTTCGCATGCGGGTGCAAACGCTGGAATCGGCGATGCGCAAGGTTGGCGCGGTGATCCCGCCGGAGGCCCCATGATCAACTTCGATCCGCTGCGCCCCTACGCAAACCTCATCCGCTGGGGCCTGATCGCGTCGGTGGTCGTGCTGTTGGTGGCGCTCGGCTACCGCTGGGGCGCTGGCCACTGGAAGGGCGAGTACGCGGCCGAGGTTGCCGCACGCGCAGCCGACAACGCCGCACACGCCACTACCCTGCAGCGCCTGGCCGACTCAACTGCCGCCGTTGCGGCCAAGGCGAAGGCTGCGTCCACTGCCCTGGCCAAGAGCCGGGCCGAATCCGATACCCAGTACCAGAAGGCCCTCGACGATGCGAAACGTGCCGAACGTGATCTTGCTGCTGCTCTGCGCCGCGGTGATGTGCAGCTGCAGCCACAGTGGTCCTGTCCTGCGACCGGAACCGGCGCCGGTGCTGCTGCCCCCGATGCCGTCCAAGCCAGTGCCGCAGGGCGCTTCAACAGCGCGGCGCGAATTGTTGCTGCAGCAGACGCCGACGCCGCGGTGATCGACTGGTTGTGGAACAGCTGGCAGGCCGACCGAACCGCTGTGATCGCAGGGGGATGCGCCGTGGAGGCGGCGCGCTGATGGCCGGCCAAAAGGTCAAGTTGAAGGACCAGCTCGGGCGTGTGGTGCGCCTGGGCAGCGATGCCACCGGAGCGACCGTCGGAAAGGACCTGCGCTGGCCAGACGGGACGGTGGTCAAGCCGTCTGACATCCGCAACCCGTCGACCGACACTGGTTCGACTGGCGGTCTGGCCCCGACGGTCTGGAAGCTGATCCGCGAGATCCCGGCCAACATCCAGAAGCTCGCCAAGCTGGCCGGCACTGGCTTCACCACCCGCGGCGGCGACGGCGAGTGGTACCAGCGGTCGATCGCGCAAGGCGAGGGCATTGCGGTCACGAACGGTGACGGCGTGGCCGGCGATCCCACCGTCGCCCTTGCTGAGCTGGACAACGCCGGCGGCGGGGCACTGCAGAAGACGGCGCGAGACGGCTACGGGCGCTTGGCTGGGACCAGCGCTGCGACGACCGATGACCTGCCAGAAGGCTCGACCAATCTCTACTTCACGACAGGTCGTGCGGCGGCGGCAGCGCCGGTCCAGTCGGTCAATGCCCACACGGGGGATGTTGTCCTTGGACCGTCCGACGTCGGAGCCCAGCCGGCGTCCTCGAACCTGACGGCATGGGCGGCGATAGCACCTGCATCCAAGGCAGACGATTTGTCGGTCGTCCACAAGGCCGGCGCTGAAACGATTTCAGGCCGGAAAACAGTCACGGAGCCGGGTGTCGCTTCCCAGTTCATCGTAAAAGGTGACATAGGATTCAACGTCAACTTCATCCTCGACAAGGGTGTTTCCAATGGATTCAATACGCTCCTTGGCCGGTCTGTCGGAGTCAATCGTTGGGCCATGCTGTTCGGAGGTAATGAGCCAGAGACTGGGAGCAATGCAGGGTCGGATTTCGTAATCCAGCGCTACGACGACGCAGGGAATGTGATCGCACGAGCATTCACCCTGGTTCGCGCCACTGGGACTATGGCCCCTGGGCTGGATAACTCCCAGCAGCTTGGGACGGCATCATTCAGATGGTCTGAGCTGTTCGCAGCAAACGGCACAATCAACACCTCCGACGCACGCGAGAAGACGTCAGTACGTCCGTTCACCCCTGCTGAGCTGGCTGCCGCTGTCGAGTTGGGGAGAGAGATCGGGGCCTATCAGTGGCTTGCGATGATCGAGGCCAAAGGTTCGGCAGCCCGCCAGCACATCGGCATGACCGTCCAGCGGGCCATCGAGATCATGCAGAGCCATGGCCTCGACCCGTTCGCCTATGGCTTCATCTGCTATGACCAATGGCCGGAGCTGCTGGAGGTAGTAGGTGAAGACGGAGAGATCGTGCAGGAGGCCCGCCCGGCCGGTGATCGGTACAGCTTCCGCATGGACGAGCTGCTGGCATTCATTATTGCTGGGGAACGAGCCGCTCGGCAGGCGGGCGAGCAAGCCATGGCCGCCAAGATCGAGGACCTGTTGCAGCGGCTGGCTGCCGCCGGCCTGTAGCCTCAGACCTTGCCGTGCAGCGACGCCTCGGGCTGCACCCCCATGTGCACCAGCCTGGCTGCGATCAGGCGCTCGGTTGGTCGCCTGTCATCGCTCTGATCTGTTGGATTGCACGAATCACTAGCCCTCTCGGCTCAACAAGAGCATTGATCGCTTGTGCGGGCCTTGCCGATGGCGGGATGTGTGTTGAACTGAACACCGTCTCGATAGTGGGGGCATAGAACGCCATGTTGCAGCGGCGTTGTTCCTCCGCCGACCTCGTGGTCGGGGAAAATCGTAGTTTGGCTAGATAGCGCAGCAGCACCCATCGAGCTCGGCTGAGCTCGACGTCCTGTTCTATGTGGTGATGATGACTTGATTGAGCCAGCTCGATCACTTCGTCCATTAGCTCCAAGAGAGCAAGTAGGGTGGAGAGTTCGGGTTGAAGAGGTCGACTTTCTTGGGCTTCCATGCACTGCCCCTGCTTTGCGTATCTGCACGCGGTCACTGTAGCGCAACTTTTCAGTCAGCCTGGCGCTCCACGAAATATTCGACGACAAGCGGCACCCGTTCTACGAGCACAGAATCGCCGCTTAGTTGAGGGTGGGCCAGCTGCCCTTTGCGCATTCGCGTTCGACACGCTGGCGATACGCACTCGCGGCCATGGGCTTCGCGGATCGATGGCGCTGCTGGTTGCAGTAGAGGCAGGCCGCAGCGATGTTTGATTGATCGTTCGAGCCGCCGTCGCCCCGTGCCTGAAGGTGCTCGGCGGTGCATTGGCGCATCGCGGCTTTCTTGCTGCTAATCCGGAGCTTCCGCGCAAATTGCTTCGGCTTGTTGAGCCACATGAGCTGCCCGCAATAGAAGCAATTGCCCGATTGATTTGCGAACGCCACAGCGCGGCGCTTCGCTATTGTCTTTGATGACATGGCGGAGAACTCTTAAAGGGAAATTTAAGAGTCCTGCGCACCCCGTAGGTGGATTGCAGGAGGCCTGTCCGCGGGAATCCGTCGGGGGCATTCGCAGAAGTGGGGTGAACCCTCCGACTCCATCTGCGTTACTGCGCCACTCGTTTTAGGCGCAGGCAAATAGTAACCAGACGGCCACGGCCATCGTCAAGGGGGGGGTGTAGGCATGCGAGAAGTTGGTGGCAGTCCGAGCCCGTGAGACGGCCGTGCCTATCCTCTCCGGCCATGACCACCTACACCCGACACCCCGACCTGGCACCCGAGTTCGTTTGGGGGCCACGCACCAGCTTCGACACCCTGCCGACGGCCCTCACGCTGCACGGAGAAATCCTCGTGTCGATGCTCGACGGCGTGCATGGCCAGTGGACCGCCCGCCTGCACCTCGAAGACGGCATCCACGCCCCGCTGATCTTGCGCAGCTGCACGGACTTCAACTCCGGCCGGCACGGCGGGGAGCGGTGGGTGCTGCGGCACGAGGCTGAGCTGCGGGAGAAGGTCGCACGGAAGCTGGAGTGGATTCAAGAGCACGTGGCCCAGCATCCAGCGAGCAGGGCGGCCGCTGGCCTGCCTCTGGACAGGTAGGTGGATTGCCCGGTTGGGCAGGAGGGTCGTAGCACCGGCCGGGGCGGGGCGCCTCTGGGACGGATCGGAGCGTTGCCGGCGCGCAAGCGTACTGGCAGTATCCGGAAGAGCGGCATGGGGGGCTGCGGCTGGGCATTACATTGCCTTCGGACCTCTTTGGCCGCTGTCCGCGTAACAGTGAGCCCAAGGAGGGCGCCTTGACGATCAATATTGCATTGGCCACTTACGACAGCATCGTTCTTGGCTGCGACAGTCTGTCCAGTATGGTGGACAGCGTTATTTTCCCATTCGCCCCGGGAACTGACTTTGCGCGGGACGCCAATGGCGAAATGATCAGGGATGCCAACGGCAACTTTGTAATTGCACTTGATCATCGACAAGTTTCCCAGGTCGCGACGACTGTTTTTGGCGGCGTCAGCAAGATGTTCTGCGTCTACGACTCGGGCAACAATGACGATGGTGGGACTTCAGTTGGGGCAGTAACGGCCGGGTTGGCAATCTTGGGCGGGGTAACCATCGCCGAGCAGGCCAAGCGATTTCGTCGCCTGCACAAGAACGAGCAGTACGACAACGTGGAGGATGTGGCCACGGCCTTCTACGACTATTTTTGCGATCTCTGGGACGCCCAGTTCGGCGATGTGGATGAGACTCAGCGGGCATTCCTCCCGACTATCCAGTTCATCATCGCTGGCTATGGCAAGGACGATGACCACGGCAAGGTGTTCAAAATCGATGTTCAGGCACGATCCTTGCAGGAGCAGTTTCCTGACGGAGATCATTCCGGAATCTGCTGGGGTGGAATGGCCAACTACGTTGAACGGTTGACGAGAGGCGTCGATCAAAGCCTCATGTACACCGCCACAAGGCAGGTGGCGGAGGCCATCGTTGCGCAGCGCCTATCCGTGCTGGACGAGATGTCCGCTGCCCTGGCTGAGGCCGGGATTGCGCTGCCGGAGGGTCTGCGCCTTGACATAACTGAACAAACTGAGCCCACCCTGCCCTGGGATTCACAGCAGGCAGACATCGACTTCGGGAACCTTTCCACCCAGTACGCAGTCGAACTGGTCGAGCTTCTTGTCAATACCCAGTCGGGCATGCAACGATTCGCCCGCGGAATCCCGACAGTCGGCGGCAGGACCCATATTGGCGTTCTCAAGCGCGGCGAAGGGTTCAGGCTTTTGAACGAGCCTCAACTACAGCATCTCCACACGGGATACAGCCATGATTTCTAGTCTCGTCATGAACAGCGGATCGCAGCGATTCACTGCGAAAAAGGTTCGTTCTGCCCGGGCCGATGAGCGCTCGGGTTCGTTGCGCAACAACGAGAAGAACGAAGGATCGATCAAGACGAAGACTTACGAGGTCAAAGTTAAAAACGGTCGCTTCGTGCTAACGGGGTCACCGAAACGTAAGTCGCCGGAACCAGCCTGACGAATGAACCCCGCTTCGGCGGGGTTTTTCTTTACCCGTTGAACCCCTCCCTGCCTGCCCAGTGGCAGGCGGCGGGGAGGGCGGGTCTGGCCATGGCAGGGATGATGCGCCCGGGCCGGATCAGCGGATGAGACGATGAGGGCATGCACCCTATCGACCTGTAACCTATTGATCCGTGTAGGTAGGAAATCGGGCTTTCGTGCCTGTATGCAGAGGGCCAGTTCCTTATATATATGAGTAGCTTAGGCGGATCAGCGCCGATGCCTGGGGGGCAGAGGGTCGTCGGTTCGAATCCGGCCGTCCCGACCAATTACTGCAATCAAGATCAAGGGCTCGCACGTGGTGCGGGCCTTTTTTCGTTGTGCACACCAGCTTTGCTAGCCTGCGCCGAGCGGGCAGTCCGGCCTGCAGCCTTCTGGGGAGTTGACATGAAACGAGGGATCCATTGCATTGCCATCCTGGTCATCGCCGGGGCGCTGTCGGCCTGCGCGGCAGGCGAGGGCACACGCGGTACGGCGGAGGTGCCACGCGTGGGCATGGCCAATCCGGCCTCGGTGCATTGCGTCGACAAGGGGGGCAAGGTCGAGATCAGGAAGAACAGCGAAGGCGGCGAGTACGGGATCTGCCATTTGCCGGACGGCACCCAGGTCGAGGAGTGGGAGCTGTTCCGGCGGGACAATCCGGCGGGCAAGGACTGAGTGGGACGGCGGCGCGCCGCCGTCCCGGGTGCTGGGAATTCATCCGGGCCTGCGTGGGGCGGCTGGCTTTCTTCTGCGGCGCAGCCGGTTGGTCGGCGTGGATGAAATCCCGGTGTGGGAATGCAGGGCGTGGCTGACCTGATTCCGGCTGAAGGGCGTTTGCCCGTGCGCAAGCCGCTCAAAAGAAAAGCCCCGCGATGCGGGGCTTTTTTCAGCTCGCCGCGCTGAGTGGCGCCGCGGTGTCTTTCAGCTTGGGCCAGCGCTTGAGCAGGGCGGCGCGGATGCCGCTGGCATCAATGCCGGCTTCGGCCAGCAGGTCTTCGCGGCTGGCGTGGTGCTGGTAGCCGTCGGGCAGGCCCAGGTGCAGCATCGGCATCGTCACTGCTTCGGCATTGAGCAGTTCGGAGACACCCGAGCCGGCGCCGCCGGCGACCACGTTGTCCTCGATGGTGACGAAGCCGTCGTGGGTGCGGGCCAGTTCCAGCAGCATCGCCTTGTCCAGCGGCTTGATGAAGCGCATGTTGACCACGGACAGGCCCAGCTCGCGGCCGACCTGTTCGGCCGCCGGCACGGTGGCGCCGAAGGCGAGCAGGGCGATGCGGCTGCCGGCGTGGCGCAACTGCGCCTTGCCGATCTCCAGCGTCGACAGGTCGTTGCCGATGGCGGCGCCGGGGCCGGTGCCGCGCGGGTAGCGCACCGCGGCTGGCCCCTTGTACTGCAGGCCGGTGCTGAGCATCTGCCGGCATTCGGCTTCGTCGCCCGGGGCCATGATCAGCATGTTCGGCACGCAGCGCATGAAGCTCAGGTCGAGGTTGCCGGCATGCGTGGCACCGTCGGGGCCGACGACGCCGGCACGGTCAATGGCGAACAGCACGTCCAGGTCTTGGATGGCGACGTCATGGACCAGCTGGTCGTAGGCACGCTGCAGGAAGGTGGAGTAGATGGCAACGACCGGCTTGGCGCCCTGGGTCGCCATGCCGGCCGCCAGCGTGACCGCGTGCTGCTCGGCGATGGCCACGTCGAAGTAGCGCTCCGGGTACTCCTTGCTGAAGCGCACCAGGCCCGAGCCTTCGCGCATCGCCGGGGTGATGCCCATCAACAGCGGTTCGGCGGCGGCGGCATCACACAGCCAGTCGCTGAAGATGTCGGTGTAGGTCGGCTTCTTCGGCGCGCCCTTGGCGGGCAGGCCCTTGCTGGGGTCGAACGGGCCGACGGCGTGGTAGCCGATCTGGTCGTCCTCGGCCGGCTCGTAGCCCTTGCCCTTGGTGGTCATGATGTGCAGCAGCTGCGGCCCCTTGGCGTCCTTCAGGCGGGCCAGGGTGGACAGCAGCAGCGGCAGGTCGTGGCCGTCGATCGGGCCGGTGTAGTGGAAGCCCATCTGCTCGAAGGCGGTGGACGGCACGAACATGCCCTTCCACTGTTCCTCCCAGCGCTTGACGAAGCGCGCCGGCGGGCTGTTGCGCTTGTCGCCGAGGATCTTCTTGCCCCCTTCGCGCAGCGCGTTGAGCGTGCGGCTGGCGGTGGCGCGGCCGAGCATCTTGGTCAGCCCACCCACCGCTTCGGAGATGGACATGTTGTTGTCGTTGAGGATGACCAGCACGTTCGGCTCGTCATCCATGCCGCCGGCGTGCGCCAGCGCCTCGAAGGCCATGCCGGCGGTCATCGCGCCATCGCCGATCACGGCCACGGCCTTGCGGGTGTCGCCCTGGCGCTGGCGCGCGATGGCCATGCCCAGCGCGGCGGAGATGGAGGTGGAGGAGTGGCCGACGCCGAAGGTGTCGTACTCGCTTTCCTCGCGCTTGGGGAACGGCGCCACGCCGTCCTTCTGCTTGACCGTGTGGATGGTGTCGCGGCGGCCGGTGAGGATCTTGTGCGGGTAGGTCTGGTGGCCCACGTCCCACACCAGCTGGTCCACCGGCGTGTTGAACAGGTAATGCAGGGCGACGGTCAGTTCGATCACGCCCAGGCCGGCCGCGAAATGACCCCCGCTCTTGCCTACCGACTCGATCAGGTAGGCACGCAGTTCTTCGGCGACCGCGACCAGTTCGCTTTCGTCGAACCTGCGCAGGTCATCGGGAGTCTGGATGCGCGACAGGCGCGGATAGGAGGCAGAGTCGATCATTTTCGTGGCGTTTCAATCGAAACGGTATTTTCGCCGCCAAAAGGGGGTGGGGCAAGCAAACCGCAACAATTGTGAGCGTGAAATGACGAGGTTTGCCAGCAATCTGAAGTACCTGTTCAGACTGTCGATGCCGAATGCGGTGTCCGGGGCGGTTCAGGCGCTGCGCTGCAGGGCCTTCTTGGGCAGTTGCGCCTTCAGGAAGGCCATCTGGTCGGCCAGGATGTTGCGGTTGGACAGGATCAGGTGTTCGATCCAGCTGGGCCGGTAGGGCACGGCCAGCAACGGCATGTTCGCCTGCTGCGGGGTGCGGTTGCTCTTGCGCGAATTGCAGTGGAAGCAGGCGGTGACGACGTTCTCCCAGGTGTCCAGCCCCCCCTTGGAGACCGGCAGCACGTGGTCGCGGGTGAGTTGCGGGCGGCTGAACTGCTGGCCGCAGTACAGGCACAGGTGCGCGTCGCGCGCGAACAGCGCCGGGTTGGTCAGGTTTGGCGTCGGGTCGATGGCGCGCGAGCGGGCATGGCCGCGCGAGGCGATGATCGGGTGCAGGTCCAGGCCGCTGCGCTGGCCACTGTCGCGGTTGGTCGCCCCGTGCACGTGCAGGCAGGGGTCGCCGAGCGTCCAGGCCACCGCGTCGCGGGCGTAGAGGCAGGCGGCGTCCTGCCAGGTGATCCAGTCCAGCACGCGTCCGTGCGCATCGAGCGACAGCAATCGCACGGTACCGAGGCGGTGGAAGGAGGGGGGAAGTGAAAACCCGGCTGTCGGAGCGGAAAGGTCGGCTCCGGTATCGATCAGACTACGCGGTGTAGTGTCTGTCTCCATCGGGAAAACAGCTTATACACGAAGCGTGACAGTTTGTGTAAAGACGGGGCGGTTCCGGGGCGTGTGCTTCTTCAACCTGCGATAGAAGCGGCCCTCGCCCCAACCCCTCTCCCGCTTGCGGGAGAGGGGCTTTGGGCTTGCTGCGATAGAAGTTGCCCTCTCCCCAACCCCTCCCCCGCTTGCGGGAGAGGGGCTTTGGTTTGTCGGGGCGTTGGGTTTAGTCGCCGAAGCGTGCCGAATCCATCGCCATCAACGGGTCGGCGCCGGCTTCCATGCTGGCGGCATGGGTCAGGGTACGCGGCAGGACGCGGGCGTAGTAGAAACGCGCGGTTTCCAGCTTGGCCTGCTTGAAGCTGTCGGTATGGCCGGACACCTGGGCGGCGGCGACGGCGCGGGCCCACCAGTAGGCCAGGGCGACGTAGCCGCTGTAGAACAGGTAGTCCCAGCTGGCCGCGCCCAGTTCTTCCGGGTTGGTGGCGGCGCGCTGCAACACGCTGACGGTCAGCTTGCTCCATTCCTTGGCCTTGGCGCCCAGTACCGGCAGGAACTCGGCCACGGCCGGGTTGTTGGCGTTGTCGGCGATGAACTGCTCGACCTCGGCCAGGAACAGCTTCAGGCCGGCGCCCTGCGAAACGGCGGTCTTGCGGCCGATCAGGTCCAGCGCCTGGATGCCGGTGGTGCCTTCATACAGCGTGGTGATGCGGGCGTCGCGGGCGTACTGCTCCATGCCGTGCTCGGCGATGTAGCCGTGGCCGCCGAACACCTGCTGGCCGTTGTAGGTGGCCTCGATGCTCCATTCGGTCAGGCAGGCCTTGACGATCGGGGTGAGGAAGCTGACCAGCGTGTCGGCGTCGGCACGTGCCTTGTCGTCGCTGCCGTTCTGGGCGGCATCGAGCTGCGTGTAGGCGTGCGCGGCGAGCAGGCGGCCACCTTCGGTCAGCGCCTTGGTGGTGAGCAGCATGCGGCGCACGTCGGGCTGGGCGATGATCGGGTCGGCCGGCTTGTCGGCCAGCAACGGGCCCTTGGGCGCACGCGACTGCAGGCGCTCACGGGCATAGGCCAGCGCGCCCTGGTAGGCGCGCTCGGACTGCGCCAGGCCCTGCACGCCGACGCCGAGGCGGGCGGAGTTCATCATCACGAACATCGCCTGCAAGCCCTTGTGCGGCTGGCCGACCAGGTAGCCCTGGGCGCCGTCGAAGTTCATCACGCAGGTGGACGAGCCGTGGATGCCCATCTTGTGCTCCAGCGCGCCGCAGCGCAGGGCGTTGCGCTCGCCCTTGTTGCCGTCGCGGTCGACCTTGTACTTGGGGGTGACGAACAGCGAGATACCCTTCGGGCCCGGAGGGGCGTCGGGCAGCTTGGCCAGCACCAGGTGGACGATGTTCTCGCTCAGGTCGTGCTCGCCGGCGGTGATGAAGATCTTGGTGCCGGTGATCGAGTAGCTGCCGTCGGCATTGGGCTCGGCGCGGGTCTTGAGCAGGCCCAGGTCGGTGCCGGCATGCGGTTCGGTCAGGCACATGGTGCCGGTCCAGTGGCCGGCCACCAGCGGCTTGAGGAAGGCTTCCTTCTGCCAGTCCTCGCCGTAATGCTTGAGGGCTTCGACCGCACCGTGCGACAGCATCGGGAACAGGCTCCACGCCAGGTTGGCCGAGGACACCATTTCGCTCAATGCCATGCCCAGTGTCTCCGGCATGCCCTGGCCGCCGAACTCCGCTGCCGCGGTCAGGCCGGTCCAGCCGCCCTCGACGAACTGTGCGTAGGCCTCCTTGAAGCCGGGGGCGGTGGTGACCTCGCCGGTGGCCTTGTCCAGCTTGCAGCCGGTCTGGTCGCCGACCGCGTTGAGCGGGGCCAGCACGCTGGCGCTGAAGCGGCCGGCCTCCTCCAGCACGGCGTCGATGACGTCGGCGCTGGCGTCTTCCAGGCCCATCGCGGCGAACAGGGATTCGGCCTTGAGCACGTCGTGCAGGGCGAAGCGAAGATCGGTAACAGGGGCTTTGTAGTTGCTCATCAGAACGGTCTCGAACGATGCAGGAAGCGGGTGGGGGTCAACGCAGGACGCCGGGCAGACCCGGTGCCTGGTTGAGGCTGTTGCGCGATTTGACGTCGAAGCTGCGCTGTTTCTTTTCTTCCGGGGTGGCGCTGATGGTGCCTTCCAGTTCATAGAACAGGGAGCGACCGCCGGCCAGCGAATCGGCCACGACGATGCGTGCCGCCGAAGACGGTTGCAGGCGCACCTTGACCACGTCGGCCGACTCCGGGCCGATCGATACGCCCGGTTGCGTGCTGAGCGTGCCGGCGGCTTCATCACCAACCTTCATCGCCAGCGACACCGCGTCAAAGCGCATCGGCATGGAGCTGTAGTTGCGCAGGCGCAGCTCGACGTCCCAGTTGCCGTCGTTGCCGACGGTAAGCTGCTGGATGCTGGCGGCAGGTTCGGAAACGCGCTTGACCGGGCCGCCGCTGCAGGCGGCAAGCGCCAGCGCGGCCACGGTGATCAGGGCGAATGTAGGGCGAAAACGCATGCCGCGCGGTCCTCCAGTCCTAAAGATGTCCCGAAGGATACTACGGCGTATGGCAGCGTGCGCAGGGCACGGGGTGGCAAACACGGGCGACAATCGCGGCGGGGGGATGGCGGAACCCGGCTCCTGGTGCATCAACACATGCAGGGGCCTGACGGCTGCCGTCTTCCGCGTCACTTTCTGGGGGTTCATTCATGCGTTCATTCAAGTTGTTGCCGCTGGCCAGCGCAATCCGCGGCGGTCTGACTCTGGCGGTGCTGTGTGCCGCTTCCCCGGCGTTCGCCGCGCCACCGCAATTCGATATCGATGCCGGCAACATCGAGGACGTACTGCCCGAATTCGCCCGCCAGGCGGGCATCCAGATCATCGCCCCGGCCCATTCAGGCAAACAGGGGCGCATCGCGGTGGGGGAACTGAAGGGGCAGATGGATACCCGGCAGGCCTTGAACCGCCTGCTCGACGGTACGGGATTGACCGTGGCCTCCGATGATGGCCGCACGATCACCCTGCGCGCGGCCACGCCGATGCTGGCGTCGCTGGGGGGCTTGGGCGCGATGTCGATGGCGCAGTCGAGCCAGGTCGAGCCGGTCGCCGCCGAAGCCGAGCCGGCGCAATCCAATGCGAACGTGAACACGCTGGACCAGATCACCGTGGTCGGCAGCCAGATCAAGGGCAGCAAGTCGGCTGCCATCCTGCCGGTGGCCACGCTGCAGACCGAACAGATCGAGGCCACCGGCGCGGTCTCCGGTGACGACCTGTACCGCTCGATCCCGCAGATGGGTGATGTCTCCTTCAGTGGTACCAACGGCGGCAACAGCTCCAACTACGCGCGTGGTGACATCGCCTCGGTCAACCTGCGCGGCTTGGGCGTGGGCAACACGCTGCTGCTGATCAACGGCCGCCGCACCGTGGTGCACCCGATGAGCCAGGCCGACGGCAACCTGGTGCCGGTGCTGACCTACAACGCCAACGCGGTGCCGGTGTCCAACCTGCGCCGGGTGGAAGTGCTGCTGGACGGTGCGGCCGCCATCTACGGCACCGACGCGGTGGCCGGCGTGGTCAACAACGTGCTGCGCGACGATATGGACGGCGGCACCATCAGCGTGCAGAAGGGCTTCGGCGAAGGCACCAACCTGAGCGATGTCGGCGTCAACGGCATGTGGGGCAAGAACTCCGAGGACCTGCGTTCCAACATCACCATCGCCTTCAACTACTACAACACCACCGGCCTGAACTCGCTGGACCAGGGCTGGACCAGGAACGGCAACCGGGCCGATGACTTCGCCGGCACGCCGTTCGAAGGCCTGGCCGGGGTGGACAACCGCAACACCAACAGTCCGTGGGGCAACTTCACCGCCAGCGGCCCGCGCATCTCGCGCAATGGCACCTGGTTGACCACGGCGGCCGGTGCCTTCCACGTGCAGCCGACCGCCAACAGCGGCTGTGCGGCGACCATCGGCGACGGGCTGTGCGTGCAGTCCGGCAGCAAGGCGACCTCCGGCGCCGATGCCAACCTGCGCGACAACCAGCAGTCGCAGTACCCGCTGTCGATCACCCCGGACGTGCGCCGGCTGAATCTGTTCGTCACCGGCAAGCATGATTTCGAGAACGGCATTTCGTTCTTCAGCGAAGCCGGCCTGTACGACTCGCGTGCCTACAGCCTGCAGAGCGGCGTGAACACCATCACCGCCTTGCCGATGACCGTGGCCGCCAGCAACTACTGGAACCCGTTCGGGGCGATGTACCTGCCCGATGGCTCGCTCAACCCGAACCGCCTTCAGGGGTTGAACATCGGCCCGGATGGCGTGCCGGTGACGATCACCAGCTACCGCTTCGAGCGACCGACCCGCATCGAGGTCAATAACACCCAGGTGCGCGCGCTGGCCGGCCTGCGTGGCTTCCATTACGGCTTTGACTGGGAAAGCGCGGCGCTGTACTCCAAGGCCAAGGTCAAGGACACCCAGGATGCGGTGAGCATGTCGCTGTTCCAGCAGGCGCTGGCCAACCCGACCGCCTCGGCCTACAACCCGTTCTGCGGTGGCTGCAACGACTGGGACAAGCTGGACCAGTTCTTCTACAAGGCCAAGCGGCAGAGCCAGACCGAGCTGTTCCTGTGGGACTTCAAGGTCTCGCGCCCCGACCTGTTCAAGACCTGGGCCGGCGATGTCGGCATGGCCGCCGGTTTCGAGATCCGTCACGAAACCCAGCGCGATGACCGCGACGCGCGCGTCGATGGCTCGGTGACCTTCACCGACATGATCACCGGCGTTGCCTACCCGAGCGACATGTACGGTGTCAGCCCGACCCCGGACACCTATGGCTCGCGTACCGTGGCCGGCCTGTTCGCCGAGCTGTCGGTGCCGCTGGTCTCGCCGGAGATGAACGTGCCGCTGGTGCGTTCGCTGGACCTGCAGGTTGCCGGCCGCGCCGAGCGTTACAACGACTTTGGCAACGTCGCCAAGCCCAAGCTGGCGCTGGGCTGGCAGATGTTCGACGGGCTGACCCTGCGCGGCTCCTGGGCCAAGGGCTTCCGCGCCCCGAACCTGGAGCAAATCAATGCCACGGTGGTGAGCCGTTCGAACAACCGCACCGACTACATCCAGTGCGAGGCCGACGTGCGCACCGGTGCGCAGGCATCGATCAACGGCTGCGGCGGCTACACCTATTCCACCACCGCACGCCGCTCGGGCAACCCGGACCTCAAGCCGGAAACCTCCACCAACACCAGTGCCGGCATCGTGTTCCAGCCGCGCTTCATCCCGGAGGACTACGGCCGCTTCACCTTCGCGGTGGATTACTACAAATACGAGCAGGAAGGCATCATCGGCCTGTTCGGCGAAGGCAACGCACTGATCTTGGACTACATCCTGCGCCAGCAGGGCGGCAGCAATGCCGCCGTGGTGCGTGCCGACCCGACCGCCGACGACATCGCGCGCTTCGCCGGTACCGGCCTGGCTGCCGCGGGCAAGGTGCTGTACGTCACCGACCAGTACGTCAACCTGGAGCCGCAGACCCTGCGTGGCGTGGACTACAACTTCAGCTGGAACTCACCGGAAACCCGCATCGGTCGTTTCGACCTGTCGGTCACCGGCACCCACCTGATCGAGTTCTACCGCCAGCGTTCGCCGGCGTTGCAGGCGCTGGAAGACGCCAAGGCCACCGGCCTGGTCGACCCGTCGATCCGCATCACCGGCGGTGGCGACCTGATCGGCAACGGCGGCAACCCGGAATGGAAGTGGGCCGGCACGCTGACCTGGCGTTACCAGCAGCTGTCGGTGGGTGCCACCGCGCGTTACTCCAGTTCCTACGTGGAGAATGGCCTGACCCTGGCCGACGGCACCCCGTGGACGGTGAAGTCGCAGACGTTGGCCAATGCCTTCGTCAAGTACGAGTTCGAGCGCGAAGGCTGGCTCAACGGGTTGGCGGTGAAGGTCGGTGCCAACAACCTGGCCAACAAGCGCCCGCCGGTGTCCGATGATGCCTACGGCTATTCCTCGGCGGTGTACCAGGCGTATCCGCGCTACTGGTACGTCAACGTCAGCAAGGCGTTCTGATGAAGGCCGTCGTGGCAGGTGCGGGCGTCCGGCAGTGGCCGGACGACCTGCTGGAGAAGCAATGAGCGCAACGCAGGCAAGACAGCGTGCCTTGTGGTTGGCCGAGCACGTGCTGCCGCACGAGCCCGGCCTGCGTGACTGGCTGCAGCGACGGTTGTCGGTGCGCCAGGACGTGGACGACGTGATCCAGGAGACCTACGCGATCCTGGCGGCGATGGCCGATGTGACGCACGTGCGCCAGCCGCGCGCGTACGTCTACACGGTGGCGCAATCGGTGGTGCTGCAGCAGCTGCGGCGTGCGCAGGTGGTGTCGATCGAAGCGGTGGCCGAGATTGACCGGGTGGCGGTATTGCCCGAGGAAGCCAGCCCCGAGCGCACCGCCTCCTCGCGGCAGGAGCTGGCGCGGATCGGCGCGTTGATCGACAGCCTGCCGGCCAAATGCCGCGAGGCGTTCGTACTGCGCCGGGTGGAAGGCTATTCGCAGCGCGAGATCGCCCAGCGGATGCAGATCAGCGAGAACACGGTGGAGAAACACATCTGCAAAGGCATTCGGCTATTGATGGATGCAATGAAGCGCGACGGCGACAGGACGGAGACGGGCACGGACCAGCCCGCCGCAGGAGAAACATGGCATGCGCGCAGACGTTAACGGGATTGATGACATCGCCGCAGCATGGGTGGCGCGGGAAGACCGCGCGCCGCTGACGGCGAAGGAGACGGCCAGCCTTGATGCCTGGCTGGAGGCCGACGCGCGCCATTTCGGCGCCTATGCGCGGGCACAGGCGGTGCTGGCGCGCACCGACCGCGCGCGGGCATTGTCGGCCGGTGCGATGGACCGCGCCTTCACCGCGAACGTGCCGGCCAGGCCGGCGCGGCGGATGCTGCGCTGGGCGGTGGGGTTGGCCGCGGTGGTCAGCGTGCTGGCCATCGGCGTGCAACGCCAGGACGACGGCGCCGAGTACTACGCCACGCGCAAGGGCGAAATCCTGCGGGTGCCGCTGCAGGACGGCTCGGCGATCACGCTGGATTCGGATTCACAGGTGCGGGTGAGCTACAGCGATACCCGCCGCGACATCCGCCTGCTGCAGGGCGAAGCGTTATTCGACGTGGCCAAGAACCCCGGGCGTCCGTTCGTGGTGCGTGCCGAGGAGACCGACGTGACCGCGGTGGGGACGAGCTTCGCGGTCAGCCTTACCGAACGCCGCAGCGGCGGGGTGGAGGTGCTGGTGCGCGAAGGCATCGTCGATGTCACCGACGTGCAGGGTGTGGTCGCGCCGACGCGGCTGGTGGCCAACTACCGCGCGCTGGCCAACCGCAGCCATGGGATCCGCATCGAACCGGTGCCCAGTGACGACCTGCAGCAGCAGCTGGCCTGGCGCGAGGGCATGTTGTCGTTCAACGGCGACACGCTGTCGGTGGCGGCGGCGCAGTTCCTGCGCTACAGCGACACCCGCATCGTCATCGACGACCCGCTGGTGGGCAGCCGCCGCATCGTCGGCCTGTACTCGGCCAGTGACCCGCTGGGCTTCGCGCGCAGCGTGGCGCTGAGCCTGGGATTGGTGGTGGAACAACAGGGCAACGAGGTCCGCCTGCGTTCGCCGGACGCCGCGCCGCACATGGCGCGGTCCATGCAATGAAATGGGGTTGAGCATGCATAACGAGAAACGACGCGCCCGCCTGCTGGCGCTGGCGACCGCGTTGCTGCTGGGCAGTGGCCAGGCGACCGTGGTGGCCATGGCCAGTGAGACGCAGGCGTTGCTGATCCGCGACGCGATGGTGTTCGACGGCACCGGCCGGGCCGCGTATCCGGCCAGCGTGCTGGTCGAGGACGGGCGGATTGCCGCCATCGGCGACGCGCTGCAGGCGCCCAAGGGGGCACGCACGGTCAATGCGCGTGGTCAGGCGTTGTTGCCGGGGCTGTTCGACCTGCATACGCACTGGACGCCGAACGCGGTGCCGTCGGAGCTGCCGCAGGTGGCCAACCTGTACATGGCCGCAGGCGTGACCACGGTCAGTGATTTCCACGAACCGCCGGAGGCGTATGCACCGCGCCGGCAGTGGCTGTCCTCGATCGCCGCGCCGGACGTGAAGTTCGCCGCGCGCATGAGCACGCCGCTGGGACACGGTGCCGACTGGGGCGACGAGAACACCACGCGCTGGGTCAATTCCCCCGAGTCCGCGCGCGCCGGTGTCCGCGCGGTGGCCGCCTACAAGCCCGATTTCATCAAGGCCTTCACCGATGGCTGGCGCTACTCCAATGCCGCCGACAACAGCAGCATGGACGAGGAAACCCTCGCTGCGCTGGTCGACGAGGCGCACAAGAACGGCCTGAAGGTGTTCACCCATACGGTGATGGTCAAGCGCGGCAAGAGCGCCGCACGCGCCGGCGTGGATGTGATCGCGCACAGCGTGCAGGACGGCCCGGTCGACCAGGAACTGATTGAACTGATGCGCACGCATGGCACCGCCTATGCGCCGTCGCTGGCGGTGTACCTGCCGGAGCGGGTGGATGGCAGCGGCCGTACCGGTGCCAAGCCGGACGTGCTGCGCCAGCGCGAGCAGAACTTCGCCAATGCCCTGCACAACGTCAAGACCTTGCATGACGCCGGCATCCCGGTGGTGGTGGGGACCGATGCCGGCATGACCGGCACGCCGCATGGTGTCTCCACGCTGCGTGAACTGGAGTTGCTGGTGGATGCCGGCCTGACGCCGGCCGAGGCGCTGCTGGCCGGCACCGCCCGGAGCGCCCGGGCGCTGGGCGTGGCCGATCGTGGCACCATCGAGGTCGGCAAGCGCGCGGACCTGTTGCTGGTCAAGGGCCAGCCGTGGCAACGCATCAGCGACATCCGCAATACCGAGCAGGTCTACGTGGCCGGGCGCCAGGTGCACGGCAAGGGGGCCGTTCTGCCTGCCGGCAACCGGGCGTTGGCAT
The DNA here is from genome assembly GCF_004348115.1 of Stenotrophomonas sp. ATCM1_4. Classification (GTDB taxonomy): domain Bacteria; phylum Pseudomonadota; class Gammaproteobacteria; order Xanthomonadales; family Xanthomonadaceae; genus Stenotrophomonas; species Stenotrophomonas capsici. The sequence continues at coordinate 815,420 of NZ_QPFB01000001.1, forward strand.
TGCCGGCGCAGCCGGTGGCGGCACTGATCGATGACTTCGAGCGCGCCGACGGCCGTACCGCGTTGGATACCCTGCGCGTGGACGAGGCCGATGGCGGCAACGACCGTACCGTGCAGGTCACCGAAGTGGTGGCGCGCGAGACCGGCGGCAATGCGCTGGCCACGCAGGCCAAGCTGTCCAGCAAGGACAGTGCATTCGCAGCGGCGATCCTGCCATTGAGCCGTGGGTCGGTGGCGCCGGTGGACGTGCGCGCCTACCAGGGGGTGCGCTTCGAGCTGCGCGGTTCGGCGCCGGAGCTGCGGCTGGAAGTACGCGCGCTGGGCAACCGCCGCTTCATCGCGCCGTTGCAGGCCCAATCGCAATGGCGCACGGTCGAGGTGCCATTCAGTGCCCTGCAGGGCCAGCCACCCTATCGCGCCACTGCACCCATCGCGCAGTGGAAAGGGGACGACCTGCAGCAACTGGTGTTCTCCGCCGGTGGTGCGCCGGGCAGCAAGGTCTGGTTCGAGATCGACAACGTGACTTTCTACTGATGCACCGGTGCCTGCCGATGAAGCATTCCCTGTTGCGTGTCGCCCTTTTGTGCAGCCTGCTGCCCGTACCTGCGGCGTGGGCGGCCACGTCGGATGTCCTTGCCACGCTCGATGCCTACGTCAAGCGCCAGGCCGAAGTGGGGCATGCGCTGTGGCAGCAGCCGGAGCTGGGGTATCTGGAGACCGCCTCCTCGGCATTGTTGCAACAAGAGCTGCGCGAGGCCGGTTTCCAGGTCAAGGCGGGTGTCGCCGGCATGCCCACCGCGTTCGTGGCGTCCTACGGCACGCGCGGCAAGGGTCCGGTGATTGCACTGTTGGCTGAAATGGACGCCTTGCCGGGCATGGCCCAGGCCGCCGAGCCGGTGCGCAGCGCCATTGCCGGCCAGGACGCGGGCCAGGCCTGCGGGCACAACCTGTTCGGTGCGGCGTCGGTGGGCGCGGCGCGCGCCATCGCGCAGTGGCTGGAGGCCACCGGACGCGACGGCGAAGTGCGGCTGTATGGCACGCCGGCGGAGGAGGGCGGGTCGGGCAAGGTCTACATGACCAAGGCCGGCCTGTTCGATGACGTCGACGTGGTGCTGCATTGGCACCCGTCGGCCGACAACTCCGCCGCGCAGGGCACCACCTTGGCCAACATCAGCGGCAAGTTCCGTTTCAGTGGCATTGCCGCGCATGCCGCCATCGCGCCGGAGCGTGGTCGCTCCGCGCTGGATGGCGTGGAAGCGTTCAACTACATGGCCAACCTGATGCGCGAGCACGTGCCGGACCGCACGCGCATCCACTACGTGATCAGCAACGGTGGCGCGGCTCCCAACGTGGTGCCGGACGCGGCCGAAGCCTATTACTACGTGCGCCACACCGATCCGGCGGTGGTGCGCGATGTGATCGCGCGCTTGCGCAAGGCCGCCGAGGGCGCGGCGATGGGTACCGGCACCACGGTGAGTTTCGAGCAGACCGGCGGCGTGTTCTCGCTGCTGCCCAACGACACGCTGGGGCAGGTGATGCAGGCCGCGCTGCAGCAGGTGGGGGGCGTCCATTACGACGCGACCGAACAGCGGTTCGCCCTGCAACTGCAGCAGACGCTGGAGAAGAAGCCTTCACTGGAAACCGCGCAGCAGTTGCAGCCCTACCGCGCCGACCTGGCCGGCAGTGCCTCCACTGACGTCGGTGACGTGAGCTGGAATGTTCCCACGGCCGGGTTGAGCACCGCGACCTGGGTGCCCGGCACGCCGGCGCATAGCTGGCAGGCAGTGGCCGCGTCGGGCATGTCCATTGGTGACAAGGGCGCATTGAATGCGGCCAAGGTGATGGCGCTGGCGGCCGTGCAACTGCTGCAGTCACCGGAGACCGTGCGCAAGGCCCGCGAGGAATTCGATATGCGACGTGGTACCGGGTTCCAGTACCTGCCGTTGCTGGAGCGGGACACCCCGCCACTGGACTACCGGCGCGCGACGCGCGACTGACTTGTCGCCGTAAGCTGCCGCCGACATGTGCTTCACTCCCGGGCTGGCAGGCTGCAGCCGGAGTGATGTTGCTGGGTAGCCCGTCACTCCGATGGGCGGCGGCCCGATCCCTCCATCGGGCCGCCGCCCGGATTCTCATCGAACCGCGATGGCGGTGCCTTGGTGGTGGAGTTGCACGGCCCGGTTGTTCGTTGAGCGATGGTGCGGGCGACGCCCCGAGGCAGAGACGCGTGCGTCGTCAGGCAAGCGTGGTGGGCTTGGGGCGGATTGGGTGGCGGTGGTCATGGACGCGCCCCTTGGCGAACGCGCAGGCAGCGCGTAGAATCCGGAGCACCGCGTGGGGCGGTAGCTCAGCTGGGAGAGCGTCGCGTTCGCAAGCTGGCCGGAAAAAACCGGAACTACCTCACCGATCAAGGATTAAACAAACGCCCGCTCATCAGCGGGCGTTTTGCGTAAGGCGGTCGGGGAGGGCGAGTGAGTAGCCGACATTTACGATGGCTTCTACGATACGGGATCAATGCGGATGAGGACGAGGACCAGCTTCACTGGCAAGGGCTGGTCTCGTTGATCGTTTGAACCGCAGAGCGTCGCATGTGCCATGCGTCTTGCGAGTGAGTGGGTATCCTTGTGGATCAGCAGGTTGGCCACTTGGCGCACAAAGGGAAGCCGGTGGTAAGCAGGCTTCCCTTTGATCATTAAGCATCTGTGCGACGATCGAGTGGGCTACAAGTCCTTGGGCAATTCAGGGCGCTGAACTTATGCTTGTTATTTTAAATCAGTTTTCAGTTGGACTAGTCAATTCATAGGCCCCATGCGAGCCATTCACCGAATGAAAAATTCCGTTCCCATCTATTCGAAGAAATAGCAAGTATTTCGTCCCGGGGTGACAAGCACTAGGGCTCGCCTCGGCGAAAGGTTCGCTGCAGCGGAACAGAAGCTCCGAAGGAGCGCTACCTTTCAGAACATTTGAAACTGCAACCGTCGCTGTTATCGCTCGCGCCGAACACTCGCCGACGATGCGAGACCCGCAGCTGATTAGTTCGTTAATCGTGCCGATGACGACCAAATCTGAATGGGCAACTTTTTCGTCCAGGTTCTTTTCAGCGAACTCATTAGCTCTGCACTCCAATGCAAAAACTAGCAATAGAAGAAAAACAACGAGCTTTCCATTCGTTAAAAAATGCATAGATCAATACTCCTTGTGATTAGGGTCAGCTGCACGTTGATCTAAGCCGGGAACTTCTGATCGGAATTTATTCTCGTTTTGTACCCCGTTCCCGGTGTCAGGGCCGATCATGATCGGAGCGGCATGAGCGACCACTTCGTGCGCAAATATCTCTGCAGGCCCATCAATTAGGTTTCCGCCAGAAGCGGATTTCAGTGAGTTGTTTGCGTTTCCAGAAACAACGACATCTACGTCCCCGTTTGGCAGAGCCCGGGTGAGTCCGCCGCCCGCCTGCGAGTCAACGTTCACTGGGACAAATGTAACGGGATCAACATATACACTCAAGACCTGCACATGCATCGTAGACGAGGAATCAATCACTCCTGAAAGCTTATCTCGAAGATAGGAGGACCTTTCACCTTGTCCGCCCGAGGCGCTGGTCAGAGCCAGCTTTCCTTGTTCGGAAATTGAGAACGAGCCGGCAGAATTTTTAGCAATCCATTCAGATACTTGCCGGGTTGCTGCAGGTGCCACCAGCACTTCGCGTCCATCCGGATCCGTAAATCGATACGGATTATTGTTGGCATACCAGTACCGATTGAACGCCCCCACCGGGTTGCTATACGCCGTCACCGGATCCACCGACAGGAACCTTCCGATCTGCGGATCGTAGTAGCGCTGCTGCATGTAGTTCATGCCGGTCGCCGCATCCAGTACGTGACCCGTGAAGCCAGGCCCATCCTTCGCCGTTGCGTTTACCACCTGCCCATAGGGCTCGTACTCGCTTCGCTCCAGCACCGCCTTGTCCGCGCCGGTCACCGTGATAGGGCTACCCAGCGCATCGGTGTGCTGGTACTTCGGTGTGATGACCGTACCTACCGCCTCACGGAATGCGACCAGACTGCCACCCAGATAGACATACTGGGTGCTGACACCCAGCCGGCCGTCGGTGCTGTACATCAATCGCCCGTCTTGGGCATAAAGACTGTACTTGCTAGCCGTGGTGTAGTCTCGAACCCGACGCCCCGCTACATCGTAGACATAGCTGGCAATGCCATTGACGCCGCGCAGGCGGTTGCCGAAATCGAAGTCAAAGACCTTGCCGTTCTTGTTGCTGAGATTGCCCTGTACGTCATAGCCCAGGCCAATCACGCTGGCGCCGCTACAACTGCCGGTCTTGACGTTGGTCAGCTGCCACTTGGTGTCGTAGCAGTAAAAGTGATTGCGGGCTGCACTACCTCCAGCAACGTTGACCCGTATCAGGTTGTCCAGAACGTCATAGGCATAGGTGGCTGTGCCGAACATCGCCGAGGTCGTCGACGTCACTCGGTCCAGCCCGTCGTACACCATGCTGCGATTCTGACGACCGGCGATGTTGTCGGTGATCTGGCTGACATTGGCGTTCTTGTCAAACCCGTAGGTCAGATCCAATCGTTTGTCGGCGGCCGCCGTGCAGCCGACCACTACACAGTCCGTGCTGCGAATCGGTAGTTGCCGGGTGTTCTGCGTCATCGTGTGGACGATGCCATTGCCGTAGGTGAACTGTTTGATGGCCCCATTTGGGTGGTAGCTCACCCCAGTGGCAAAAGTGCCCGCCTGGGTGGGCTGTCCGAGTGCATTGGGCGCAAACGCGACACTCTGCCCATTGGGATACTTCTCGATACTCAGATGGCCATTGCCGTTATAGGTGTAGTTAATGGGCCAACTGATCTGGTTCCACTGCATCCGCTCCTCCGTCAGCATCCGCCGACGGTTATAGGTGTACTGTGTGGTAACTAGGTTGGCACCATCATTGTCGGCAGACACCGTGTTGGGAAGACCATCGGCGGTGTAGGTCCAGGTTTGGTTTCCCCGACCATCCGGAAACGTTAGCGTCTTGAGTCGGTTGCGCACGTCATAAGTGCGAGCTGCGGTTCGCGCCAGAATGGCCGCAGTCTGGCCGGTGGCGTGGCAGGCGGACGTAGCGCCGAATCCGCTACCTGACCATGTGAGATTGCCTCCGGCGTCATAGCCCATCAAGGTGGCGCCGGTTTCCGGCTCAACCACCCGGCACAATTCTTGATTGGCGTTGTAAGTATAGGTGCGCGTGGCCTGCACAGTACCGCCACTATTGCCGCGCACGATGCTCGTGGGCTTGCCAAACACATCCCGGGCAATCGTGGTCACCGCCCCCTCGGGGTGCGTGATCTTCACCGGCGCATCGTAGCTGGGTTGGTCAAACATCTGGTACCAGGTCCGCGTCTGCTGTCCGCCCGGTTGCGTGACCAAGGTGTAAGGACCTGTCGCATTGTTGAGGTAGGCCGTTGTCGTGGTCAGCAACCCCAACTCCGAATCCTGCGACACCGACTTTGTTCGCCCCAAGGCATCGTAGGTTGTCCAGATCCCCTTATCCGGGTTGCTCGCTGCCGAAGGATACGAGGTAAACACCACCCGTCCCTCATGATCGTACTCGTAGCCCGTAAAGCGCTGTGTGGCAGTTACGTTGCCCGAGTCATACTCGCGCACTAGCAACGGCCGCCACAGGGCATCGAAATAGCTGATCTTGACACCATTGCCGGTTGTTACCGTCTGACGCCAGTGTCCTGCCGAAATCCCGTACTCGGCCGTGTTTACCTGGACGAAAGCCTGCGTGGTGGAGTTCCACGCAACCGTGTCTCCAGTGGGATAGGCGATGCTCGCCATGCGCCCCATGGCGTCATACGTGTAGTTGGTGGCGTAGCCGTTCTCGTCGGTGACCCGGGTGATCCAGCCATTGTCATTGACCGCGGCGGACTGAGTCTTGCCATCGGCATAGGTGATCGACTGCGGAATGCCGCGCTTCCAGTTGGACAGCGTGGTGATGTTGTTGTTGCCGTCCTTGACCGTAGCCACTGTGCCGTCAGCATTGTAGGTCAGGGTCTGCTTGAGCTTGCCGAATGACCAAGACTGCAAGGGGGCGGCTGTGTTGGTGTCGAAGGTCGTCTGCTCGACTACGATGCCATCCACCGATCTGCTGGCGACCTGCCCAAGCACCCACTTGGCGGCGTTGTCATGGTAGGTGATGGTTTCAGTGCGTGAGTTATTCTGGGCATGAGTCGATCCGATGCCCAGCGAAAGAAGTGCAGCCAAGGTCAATGATGGGAAATGATTGCCGCTAATGCTTTTTCTCATCCCCTATCTCCTCAGGGTGTATTGGAGCTGGACGTAATGATTTTCGTGGCTCGGTAAAGACTGTCTATGCAAAGTGACTGTGCGCCGATTCCGCAATCATTTGCAATTGACCAGGTAAAGTTAACCCCATCCCTTTTTATGACTCTCCTTTTTGTGATGACGACCATAATGTCTTGAGTATTGTATATGCGCCTCTTGCCTATTCCGTTGAAATTCTGATAGGGGGTGGCATACTCGTATGTCGTTTCTTGAAGGTTGCCAATTTTATGTTTTAAAAGTAAGCCGGCGTTCGTGAGATATCTGTTTCCATACGTATAGGATTCGCTGGTGCCATCCGATCCTGTAACTGTCACGGTACGATAATCCGGAGAAGAGGGGGAGCAAGGGTCTGGAGTGCTCGTGGCAGGCGATGTTTCATAGCAGGCGTTTACCGGGCCGTAGTCGATCACGTGGTTAAGTGGCTCAATGCCCGGGCCACTTATTGTTCGCTCTACGAGCGCTGGTTCGTCCACATAATTCTGGGTGTTTGCATATGAAGGGCCTGGTGTGCTGATCTGCATGCATTGATATGGGACATGCGAAAAGCCTCTTCGTTTGGGTTGTATTTTAAATGTGCCGGTGATGCCGGATTCTGCTGTCACGGCTAGAGTTGTCTCGCCGCCAATGCTCATTGTTAAGCTCTGCTCAGAAATGCAGGTGCTGTCATGGTTGCTGCTGGGACTTGATATGACGTTAGAGCTGGATACTGACCATCTCGTGTTGTCAGGATTGGTTATAGTGTAGCTGTACGGTACGCCTGTTCCGTTTGGGCCTGCAAGATAGGTCAGTAGCCATTGTTTCCCATTGGCCTCAACGCGATCGGGGTAAAAATTTATAATTCTGCCGTCACTGCTCACTATTCGATCTTGCTCGTAGTTTACCCAGTTTCCGAACTTATCCTCTATTCGCCTCAAATGCATCTTGTATAACGATACGTCAATCCATGACTCTGCATCGGGTCTGAAGTTGCTCATAATCCATAAGCTATCTGGGCCGCGTTCGGGAGTGCCGAAGAAATACTTGTCGCCGTTTTTTGCGTGACCTACAAATCCTTCGCTTCCGTCCGGCAAGAGGTAGCAGGAAAAGCGCCATCCTCCATTTGTGGCCCAAGTTGCGCTCACTCCTTGGATGCCCAGCTCGTTTTGGTCAATAGGGCGAATTATTCCTCCGCCTTCAACGCCCATAAGCGAATTTCCATCCCAATAGTCATCAGGAATGAAATTGTCTCTTGGTGGTTTTGTCGATCGAATCACGGCGGCTACGCTCTTCCTCGCTGGATCCGAGCACCTATTGGCGGTGTAGTTTGAAGGGCCACCGACAACCCACCCATGGTCATACGAGTGAATGCCGACAATATAAGGAACGGCGCGGCGTAGTTCATATCTCGAATACCAACCCAGTCTGTCCCAAATGGCGAATTCGTAATCGGCTGCCACTCTTAGTGAGTTGTTTCCGGGAATTTCGACAATCGTCTTTTTGAAGCTTAACGAACCAGTATTGAAGTCAATGGTTTCACCCAATTGGCCGAAACCATTTGGCAAGGGTGATACAGAGGCAGATAGCGATACTTGCTTGCTGTGCGTCTCGTAGGTATATGTTTGCGCATTCGCTCCGCAGGTGGTACTTAAAGTAAATATAAGTAACGTCAATCTGCCTCTGTTCATATTCATTATGAGTCGATTCCAATTCCGTGAAAATAGTGCGTCCAAATCCCTTGGCGATTATTTTGGAGAAATTTCTCCCGCCTATTCATTATTTTGAATCGTGCGGCGTGGGAGGCGTCGAAATTCCGGTCCAATTAGATTCCGCAGATGTTAACGGGCAAGGGTGGCCTTAAGGAGTGCTGTATTGCAATATTTTAACTGGTCTATAGAGGCTATCAATGCATAGTGCTGCGGCGCCAGAGCCGCAGTCGTTTGCAATTTCCCTGATGAACTTCAGTCCATCTTGCTGAATAATGGATTTTTTCTCAACCACAAAGGCATAGTCTCTTGTGTTGTAGGGCTTTCTATTTCCCCATGCGAATCCAGCAAAGCTGCTATGAGGTGTGGCGTACTCAAAATACTCTGTCCTAATACCATTCGTTGACTTCGAAAGCAGGAGGCCCGCGTTTCCATTGAGGCTATTTCCAAAAACGTAATTTGTGGTAGCGCCATTCGAGCCAACTACGCTCACGGACCTGGAACTTGGTGAGGACGAAGTGCAAGCATCAGGACGCGTTTGGGTGCTACTGGCGTTATAGCAGGCATTCACCGGTCCATAGTCAATGGTATGAACTAACGTTGAGACTCCCGGTCCAGAAACCTCACGACGAACAAGGGAGAGCTCATCAATAATGTGCATCCAGTCCGAATAGGTGGGGCCTGTACTTGACAAATGCCTGCAGTCATAAGGGACATTTGAGTATCCATGCCTTCTGGGTTGAAGGGTGAAATTCCCAATTGCCCCAGATTCAGCTTTTACCGTAACCAGGATCTGGCCGGAGTATGCCAAAGGGATCATCTGTTGGGAAACACACGCGCCAGCGTATGTGGAATATGTAGGAGAAATCACCCCGGATGCGGAGATGGTCCAAGTGGAGCCATCGGGGTTAAATAATGAAGACCCTCTGATCTGCCAGGTTCTCCCGTTTGCAATGACGTCGACTCCTCCTGCAACAGTAGTGAATGTTATGCTTCTGCCGTCGCTCGATGTGATTGCGGATGGTGAGTATGACACCCAGTTTCCAAGCTGATCCTCAATGCGAACCAGCGGCATCTTGTAGAGTGCGACCTCCAAAAATGTATTGTCGTCCTTCCAAGTTTTACTGGATACTTGCGTTATATCGGGCCCCGGGGTCGGAATTCCAAAGTAATACTTCTTTCCGTCTGGGCTATGTCCTACGTAGCCCTCGCTGCCATCGGTTAATGTGTAGCAACTAAACCTCCACCCATTTTCTGTAGCCCAGAGTACGCCTCCGCCGGGTATTGTTGGGTCGTTGCTAGTCGTTGGGTAAATTAGGCCCCCGCCACTCACCCCGACAAGGGAGTTCCCTGACCAGTATTCGTCGTACTGATAATTGTCTTGTGGAGGCTTTGATGACCTCACCACAAATGCAACCCCGAGACGATTCGGATCTGAGCATCGATTTTTTGTATAGGACACAATAGAGCCAACAACCCATCCCGAAGACGCCTTTTCGGTGGAGTGAATGCCAGAAATATATGGAAGATCTTGAACCCACTCATACTGTGGGGGCCAGCCAAGCCTATCCCAAACCTTGAACGTATAGTCAGCCGAAACCCTCAAGGAATTATTTCCGGGGATGTTTGCGAAGCTCTTTCTGAATGTCGTTGCGCCGGTATTGAAATCTACGTCTTCGCCAAATGTTCCGAAATCTGCAGGCATCGGGGCCAGTGATTGTGCTCGCCCGATCTCCTTTCCGTACAGTTCGAATGGATAAATCTGGGCGTGTGAAGCATTGGATTTAGCGAGCATCAGCAGCGCGAAAGCAACTTTAACAAAAAATTTCACTTTCACCTCGCGGTTTCAGTCGGGTAGCGTATTTTTAGCTATGGTTTGATTGTCTGATTTCGGATGAAGAGCATCCTCGGAACTCATCATGGGTCACGATTTCTGCCTAAGTTCCCCTCCGCCTGAGTGCACGAATTCTTCTGCTCCAGCCCCCTCCCCAATCTGCTTGATCGCCTACGACCGACATTGATGCAAAATCGGCGATGCGCAACGCCTTCGAGATGATTGTGGCTAAGCTTCGATCACGATCCCCACTACCGTTTGACGCCGCATCCTTGGACATAAATGGAGTGTAACCATAATTTTCGTGGGGGTGCATGGTGCGATGCGTTCCGTTGCTGACGACATTTGCGAGGCGTGCGGCTTGATACGGGAGCGTCGTGTTGTCTGGATTTCAGGTTGAGGGACTCTGGGCTTGTGCCGGTGGATTGTGGGAGCGGGGAATTTCACCATAGGTACAAAGCCGAACCCGAGCCAGCACTTCATACTTGGGCCGAATTCCATGCCACAGCAGGCATCGGCCAAGCCGCCGTCGCCCACATGTCACGTTTTTCAGCAGCCCGGCATGCGATTGGATTGGGGGTTACGTGGGCAAGAGCGGACTTGTTACCGCCTGCCGGGAATGATTCCAAGGCTGGCAATGTCGCGGATTCGTTTGGTGATGTGGTTCGTATGCATCGGTTTGCACATGCGGGAAGCACCTCGGCGGCCCATGCATGATGCTTTCGCGACTTAAGTCTGCGTTGCGCTCAATAGTTGCCGATACAGCGAAAGGGTTACGCCGCCATCGGTGATCGGATTTGCGTGCAAGGCGGATCGTCGGTGAACCGCGACCGCGGCCACATGCCGGAGCCTCGATGGCGTCAGCAGCAGCCGCTATCTGAGTGGTTCTGGGTGGTGTCAAAACTCCGTAGGGAGGGTTCTAGAACGTGGGACCTTGAACCGAAGGGCCGGGGCATCCCTTATCTCGGCGTGCCGTTGCGGTGTTTCCCCTCCGGAAGCCTTCGCTGCTTTTGCCGCCTTCTTGGCATCCCGGCGCTCCTTGGCTCTTCTCCGCTTCGACTTGGCCTCCGGACCACCCGCCTCCCGCAGGATCCGCGCCTGCTCCCGCCTCTTATGCGCATCCCCAGCAGCGGGTTGCGGGAGATCAGGCACCAGCTGACAGCTTTGGACAGTGCCGCCCCCAAGCACGCCAGATCGCGTGCCGCAGTCGAACGAGTGGGCGGACACCGTGTCTTGCCAATGGGGGTCGTCAAGCGCTGTTGCAGCCACTGGTCGGCCCAAGCCGTGTCGAAGCCGGTCAGCGGGTCGTCCAGATGTTCGGCGAAGACCTGCTCCAACCGATTGGCGTACATGTGGCCTCGTTTGAGTTCCAGTGTCGCCCAAGCCCGATATCGCTGATCGATTAAGTCTTGCAGGGTAGGGGCGCGGGATTTGCTTTGTCCGATTCGTGGCAGACCCGATTGCAGGTACTCAGCGATGGCGTGGGTAGCTTGGGCGCGGGCCAGATCAAGCGAGCGGGCGGCGATTGGATGCGTATCAGGAACAGGGACAGGAACAGGAACAGGAACAGGAACAGGAACAGGAAGGGGCCGAGTGCCGTGCCTGCCAGACCGGGTTTCGTGGACGGGAGGTCTTGACGGGGTTGCTGGGAGCTCGGAGTGATGTGGCCCGCAGGGCGACAGGCGTACCGGCGAAGCTTTGCTGCTGTGCTGACGGCCCCTTGGCGAACGCGCAGGCAGCGCGTAGAATCCGGAGCACCGCGTGGGGCGGTAGCTCAGCTGGGAGAGCGTCGCGTTCGCAATGCGAAGGTCGGGAGTTCGATCCTCCTCCGCTCCACCAATGATTCGACGAAGGGCCGCATCGGAAGATGTGGCTCTTTTCGTTTGGGCGGTGCATGGAGTCGTTTGGGCCGTGTAGGGAGGCGAAGCGGGTGTCTTGGGACGGCTGCAGGAAGCGTGCGGACCTTGCCGGATCGGTCATTTCGCGGCGATTTCAGCGGATGTGAAAATTTTTGTGAAAAGCGCTTGCCGAATCCGAAACACATGCGTAATATTCGCGTCCTCGCCGGCGGCAACGCCAACGAGAACAAAGTGGCCGAGTAGCTCAGTTGGTAGAGCAGGGGATTGAAAATCCCCGTGTCGGCGGTTCGATTCCGTCCTCGGCCACCAAGAATTTCAAGGGCTCGCAGCAATGTGAGCCCTTTTTTGTTCCTGGAATCTGCACCGTTTCTGCACCACGTTCCAACGTGGGCTGTGCGTACACGGGGCGCCCGCAAGCGTCGTGCCTGGAGCATCACGGGTACATGGCGCCCATGTTCTTCGATCACTTCCTGCGCATCGCGCGGCGTGCACGCAGCACGCAAGAAAAAGCCCGCCTTGCGGCGGGCTTGTCGCGGGTGGCGTGCGGCGCGCTCAGTTGCCGGGCAACAGGGCGCGCAGCGGGGCTTCCAGTTCCTGCTGTCGCCAGCCGGCCAATGCGCTGGGCCAGTGGCCGCTCTCCAGCAGCGCTTCCAGATGCTTGCGCGAGGCGAGGAAGCCTTCGGGCAGCTCCAGCTCGGCGGTGCGCTTGCTCACTGCATCCTGCAGCTTCTTCAGCGCGGACTTGTTGCCGTCGGTGGCGGGCAGGGCGAGCGGTGCCTCGGCCTCGTCGGCCAGCGGGGTGCTCAGTGCCTGCCACAGCGGCTGCGCGAGCTTGCGCGGTGCCTTGGGAAAGCGGCCGAACAGCTTGAGCATGGCGTCGTAGTCGGCCGGCGGCGTGCGCGCGAGCAGGTTGGCCAGCTCGTTGTCCAGGATCCAGCTGCGCGGCTTGTCGCTGTGGCGTGCCTGCTGGTCGCGCCAGCGCAGCAAGCGCAGCAGGCGCCGTTGCGCATCGGCCTCGAGGAACTGCGAGGAGCGCATCGACAGGTGCGGCCAGTGCTCGCCTTCGTCGCGCTCGACGCTGGCCAGCAGGCGTTCGCCATCATCCAGCAGCCACTGCATGCGGCCCTTGGCCTGCAGGCGCTCGCTGATGGCGTCGTGCAGGGCGAACAGGTATTCCACGTCGTCGGCGGCGTACTCCAGCTGGGCGTCGCTGAGCGGGCGCTTGAGCCAGTCCGAGCGCGTCTCGCCCTTGGGCAGGGTGGTGCCGGTGATCTCGGCCACCAGCTTCTGGTAGCCCATGCCGCCACCAATGCCGGCCAGCGCGGCACCGATCTGGGTGTCGAACAGCGGGCGCGGCAGGGCGTCGCAGGCGCACTTGAAGGCCACCAGGTCTTCGCTGGCGCTGTGCATGATCTTGGTGATCGAGGTATCGGTCAGCCACGATTTGAGTGCTTCGCACATGCCGGGGACCAGGGGGTCGATCAGCAGTACTTCGTCACCGACCGCCATCTGTACCAGGGCCAGTTGCGGCCAATAGGTGCGCTCGCGGATGAACTCGGTGTCCAGTCCAATCCGGGTCGGGCGGCGCTGGTAGCGCTCGTCCAGTTCCGATGGGTGTTTGATCCAATAAGCCACGTGGGTTCCGTCTAACTGCAGGGTTTGCTCAGGGAGGCGAGAATAGCCTAACGTCGGGCCGGCCCCGACGGGGCAGGCAGGCTATTGGAGGCGCTTTGCGTAGTTTTGGCCACATCTGGACCTTGGTGTTGCTGCTGCCGCTGGCAGTGAGCGGCTGCGGCGATCCGCCCCCGGCTGCACCGGCGACGCCCGCCGACGGGCAGGGCAAGTCGCTGGCCGGGCGCGTGGTCGAACGCCTGGAGGCCCGCGCGGCGGCCCGCCAGCGGGATGCCGAGGCCGCCATGCCGGACCCGGTGCCACAGGTGGAGGACACCGCGTTGCCGCGCTGGCAGGCGCCCGATGTCGTGCTGGCACCGGAACAATTGGCCCAGGCCCGCAAGGACGCCGACAAGGCCCTGGCGGAGGACCGGCTGTTCCGTGAGGCCGGCGATGCGATTCCCCTGTACCTGGCCATCCTGGCCCAGAAGCCGGACGACCGTGCCGCGCAGCGTGGGCTGGACAAGGCCCGGCAGCGCCTGCGGGCACTGGCCAACGCACGCATGGCGCAGACCGAGGGACAGCGCCTGGCCCTGGCCGAGGCGGCGATGCTGGTCAGCGTGGCGGTGGCCCTGGCGCCGGAAGGCAAGGCCGAACAGGCCTTGCAGGAACGCATCGCCACCGCCCGGCGCCTGCTGGCGTTGAACCGGGCCGGGGAACAGGCGCTGCGCCTGGGGCAGTTCGGTGAGGACGGTGGGGGCGCGCAGGCGGCGTTCCGTGAAGTGCTGGCCGCCGATCCGGACAACAGCCGCGCCCGGCAGGGACTGGCGGCCGTGGAGAGCGGGCTGATCCGCCGTGCCGAGCGGGCGGCGGCGCTGGATTCGGATTTCGCCGCCGCCCAGCGCTGGTTGGGCAAGGCTGGCACCGTGCGCGGGGAGGGCCCTACCCTGATCGATGCGCGGGCCCGCATCGAAGCCATCCGCACCGCCCAGCTGGATGCCCTGCGCAATACCGGCCTGCGTGACCTCACCTCCTCCAAAGGCCTGAAGGACGCCCGCGACAAGCTGGCCCAGGCCGAACGCATCGCCTTGCCCGGCGATGCCACCGTGGAACTGCTGCGCGCGCGCATCGAGCTGGTCACCCACTACGGCAGCTTCCGCCCGCGGCAGGTGTTCAGTGATGCCCTGCAGGATGGCGGGCGCGGGCCGCAGATGGTGGTGGTCCCGCATGGCACCTTCCTGATGGGTGCGACCCAGGAGGAGATCGGTGGCCGTGATGCCGAGCGGCCGCAGCATGAGGTGCGCTTCGAGCGGGGCTTCGCCATGTCGATCACCGAAGTGACCGTGGCCGACTTCCGTCGCTTCGTCGAGGCCACCCATGCGCGCCCGCGTGCGACCCGGCGTGGCCATTCGGTGGTCTACGACGAGCGCAGCGGCAACTTCATCCGCCGCAGTGGCGTGGATTGGCAATCGGACTACAACGGCGTCAGGGCCGCGCCGAACAGCCCGGTCATGCATGTCAGCGTGCGCGATGCCGAGGCCTACGCGGCATGGCTGAGCGAGCAGACCGGCCGCTACTACCGCCTGCCCAGCGAGTCGGAATTCGAGTACGCCCTGCGTGCCGGCAACCAGGGGCGCTATCCGTGGGGGAAGGCGGCAATCCCGCCGCCGAACACCGGCAACTTCACCGGCAGCCTGGACGTCTCGCCCAGTGGGCGGCACTGGAACAATGCCTTCATCGGGTACGGCGACGGCTTCTGGGGCACGGCGCCGGTTGGCATGTACAACGCCAACGCCTGGGGGCTGCACGACATGGCCGGCAACCTCAGCGAATGGGTGGCCGACTGCTGGCATGCCAGCTATCGGCGGGCCCCGGCCGACGGCGCGGCCTGGTACAACCCCGGCTGCCGGCAGCGGGTGATCCGCGGCGGCAACTGGGCCAACGCGCCGGAGCAGACCCGGGCGGCGTGGCGGCAGTCGCAGGACTCCGACGTGACCTCGGCGCGGATCGGCTTCCGCCTGGTGCGCGGGATTTGACCTTGCCCATGCACGCCGGCGCGCTAACATCGGCTCCGGCCACCCCGGACCAGACGGAACCCCACCATGCGACAAGATCCCTTCGGCAATCAGAGCGCGGGCGGCCAGGGCCGTCGTGGCGGTGGGCTGTTCGGCAACCTGCGCTGGGTGATCCTGCTGGGTTTCGCCATCTATGGCGGCTGCTATTACTTCGGCAACCGCTCGGTTGATCCCTACACCGGCGAGAAGGTGCTGATCGACAGCTCGCTCAACGCCGAGGAAGAGAAGGCCATGGGCCTGCAGGCCTACCAGGAGATCCTGTCCCAGGAGCGGCCGGTGGCCCCCGATTCGCAGATCTCCCAGCAGGTGCGGGAAATCGCGCGCCGCCTGATCGCCAAGGTGGACGTGGTCGAGACCGCGCTGGCCCGCGAGCATGGCCTGGAGCCGCAGCATTTCGCCCGTGATTTCGACTGGGAGGTCAACGTCATCCAGTCCGACGAGGCCAATGCGTTCTGCCTGCCCGGGGGCAAGATGGCGGTGTACACCGGGCTGATCCCGGTGGCGCAGAATGCCGACGCGGTGGCGGTCGTGATGGGTCACGAAATCGCCCATGCGCTGCTGCGCCATGGTGCGCAGCGCATGGCCCAGCAGAAGCTGACCCAGATCGGGCAGATGGCCGGCGCGGCGGGCGGCCTGGATGCGCAGCAACAGCAGATGATGATGTCGGCCATGGGCTACGGCTATCTGCTGCCGTATGCGCGCTCGCATGAAACCCAGGCCGACGAAGTGGGCCTGATGCTGGCCGCCGCGGCCTGCTTCAATCCCGAGGAAGCGGTGCCGCTGTGGGAGCGCATGAGCGCCAACAGCGGTGGCCAGTCGCCGCCGGAGTTCTCGTCGACGCACCCCAACCCCGGCACCCGCATCCAGAACCTGCAGGCGCTGATGTCCAAGGCAATGCAGTACCGGCAGCAGTTCTGCACCGAAGCGGCAAGGTAGGCGGTCCACCCCGCGACCGGGTCGCCGGCACATGCGGGGTGTTTTTCCCTTTGGTTGATGGCGGTGGCCGATGCAGTGCCTTGTCGTACGCGTCGTGATGGCGCTGCTGTGCGTGGTGATGGCCAGTGCATGCAGCCGGAGCAACCACCGTGCATCGGTCAACGCCGGTCGGTACGGTGACGTGCAGTTGGTGGCACCGCAGGGCGAGCCACGCGGTGTGGTGATCTATTTCGCCGAGGGCGCGCAATCGTCCGCCCGGGAACGGCCATTGCTCACCTCGCTGGCGCAGGGTGGTGCATGGGTGGCGGTGGTGGATTCGACGGCGTACCGGCAGCGCCTGGGTAGCGGGTCATCGACCTGCAGGAACATGGCCGACGATGCGGCGTTGTTGACCCAGAAACTGCTCAAGCAGGCACGGGCGCGGCAGTTCTTCCTGCCGTTGTTGGTCGCGCAGGGCAGGGAGGCCACGTTGGCCCGCGCAACCGCTGCCGGTGCCGCGGCGGGCGAGTTCGCCGGGGTGCTGGTGACACCGGGCGCTCCGGAACCCCGGCCCTGCACCGGCGGTGGGGATGCCGTCGCGGTCGAGCCGGTGCCGGCCGAGGCGTTGGTTTCCCGCGCACTGGAGACGATGGCGCGCCCGGACGGCACGCAGCGGCTTCCCCTGATCGAGATGCCGGTCGCCGGCAGCCGTCGCCTGGCAGTGGTGCTGTCCGGCGATGGGGGCTGGCGTGACCTGGACAAGGGCATTGCCCGCGAGCTCAACCAGCAAGGTATTTCCGTGCTGGGTTGGAACAGCCTGAAGTACTTCTGGGCCGAGCGCAGCCAGCAGCAACTGGGTGCCGATCTGGGCCAGGCCCTGCAGACCTACCGGCAGCGTTGGGGGGCAGACGACATCGCGTTGATCGGTTACTCGTTCGGTGCCGATGTATTGCCGTTCGCTTACCCGCAGCTACCGGCCGATCAGCAGCAGTCGGTGCGTTTCATGTCGTTGCTGGGCCTGTCCCATGGGGCCGCGTTCGAGGTCCGGGTAGGTGGCTGGCTGGGGTGGGGGCGTTCGCGCGAGACGCCCGTGTTGCCCGCACTGGAGCAACTGCACGCGATGCCGCTGCAGTGCATCTACGGCACCGATGAGAAGGACAGCCTGTGCCGCGACCTGCGCGGCAAGCCTTTCATCCAGACGGTGGAGCGGCCGGGTGGGCACCATTTCGACCGTGACCCGGTGGCGTTGACCAATATCGTGGTGCAGGCCTGGGACGCAGCCCCGCAGCGATAGGAGCGGCCTTGGCCACGAAGCCGATGGCCTCCGGGATTGCAGTAGCAGGCGTTGGCGGAAGGATTCCCGGCTTCGCGCCTGAAGGCGCTCCTACGGCTCGGAGGTTTCCACGCGGACCTGCAGGGTGCCTTCGGCCAGGCGGGCCTGCAGGCGATCACCGGGTTGTGCGTGCGCGCTGGAACGCACCAGGGCGCCGTCGTCGGCGCGGGTCAGGATCGAGTAACCACGGGCGACGGTCGCCAATGGGCTCACCGCCTCCAGTGAACGGGCGATGCCATGCAGGCGCAGTGCATCGGCTTGCAACTGGCGGTTGATGGCGGTCTGCGCGCGGGGTGCCAGGGCTGCCAGCCGTTCCTTCAATGCCGCCAGCCGACGCTGTGGCTGGGCGCCGCGCAGCACGGCGGCCGCATGCGCCAACTGTGCCCGGCGACGCTCCTGCTTCTGTCGCCAATGCGACTGCAGCCGCGCAAAGGCAGCCTCCTGCCGATGCCGCAGCAATGCCAGCCGTGCCTGCGGGCCCTGTGCCTGCAGGCGCAACGCGGCGCGATCGGCGCGCTGCATGGCCTGGCCCAGGGTGTGCACCTGCAACTGGTTCAGCCGCTGTGCGAGCCGGCGCAGACGCAATGCCAGGTCGCGCTGGTCGGGTACCAGCAGCTCGGCGGCGACCGACGGCGTCGGCGCGCGCAGGTCGGCGGCGAAATCGGACAGGCTGAAGTCGGTCTCGTGGCCCACCGCAGAGACCACCGGGGTGGTGCTGGCGGCGATGGCGCGGGCCAGCCGTTCGTCGTTGAAGGCCCACAGGTCTTCCAGTGAACCGCCGCCGCGGGTCAGCAGGATCACGTCGTAGCGGCCGCTGGCATCGGCCTGGCGCAACAGCGAGGTGATCTGCGCGGCGGCGGTTTCGCCCTGCACCAGCGAAGGCAGCAGTTCCACTTCAAGCAGCGGGAAACGCCGGCCAAGCACGCTCAGCACGTCGCGCACGGCGGCACCGGAAGGCGAGGTGATCACCGCCAGGCGGCGCACGTGCGCCGGCAGCGGGCGCTTGCGCCCGGCATCGAACAGGCCCTCGGCTTCCAGGCGTGCCTTCAGCTCCTCGTAGGCACGGCGCAGCGCGCCTTCGCCGGCTTCCTCCATGTGGTCGAGGATCAACTGGTAGTCGCCGCGTGCCTCGTACAGGGTGAGCCGGCCGCGCACCAGCACGCGCATGCCTTCGCGTGGCACGAACTTGAGCCACTGGCTCTTGGGCTTGAACATCGCCGCGCGGACCTGCGCGCGGGCGTCCTTCAGGGTGAAGTACAGGTGCCCGGAGGACGGGCGGCTGACATTGCCCAGTTCGCCTTCCACCCAGACCAGCGGGAAGCTGCTCTCCAGCAGGTCACGCGCCAGCGTGTTGAGCTGGGCGGGGGTCAGGACGTCGGCACTGCGGTTCATGGTTCAGCGGTTGCGGCGGTGGAGCGGGCGGCCATGGTCGCATGGAATGCCGGCGGGCTCACGCCGCCGGCGGGTCGGCGTCATGGTGGCGCTGCAGCGCCCACTGCACGTGCTCGCGGACCAGTTCGGAGGCGTGGTTGCTGCGCGTTTCCAATGCCTGCCGCGCACTGGGCGAGGGCGCGGCATTGCCCAATGCCACGGCGATGTTGCGCAGCCAGCGCTCGTGGCCGCTGCGGCGGATCGGGCTGCCCTCGGTACGGCGCAGGAATTCATCCTCTTCCCAGGCGAACAGTTCCGGCAGCGTGGCCGTGTCGAGGTTGTTGCGTGCGCGGAAGTCCGGCTCGTCGGTGCGCCGGGCGAACTTGTTCCAGGGGCAGACCAGTTGGCAGTCGTCGCAGCCGTAGATGCGGTTGCCCATCAACGGGCGCATTTCCAGTGGAATGGCGCCGTCGTGCTCGATGGTCAGGTAGGAAATGCAGCGCCGCGCATCCAGGCGGTGCGGGGCGATGATCGCCGCGGTCGGGCAGACGTCGATGCAGCGCGTGCAGGTGCCGCAGTGCGCGGTGGCCGGCACATCCACCGGCAATGGCAGGTCGACGTAGATCTCTCCGATGAAGAACCACGAGCCGCCGTTGCGGTCGATCAGGCAGGTGTGCTTGCCGATCCAGCCCAGCCCGGCGTTGCGCGCCAGGGCACGTTCCAGCACCGGCGCGGAGTCGACGAACACGCGGTAACCGAAGGGGCCGATCTCGGCGGCGACCCGTTCGGCAAGCTTCTGCAGGCGGTTGCGCATCAGCTTGTGGTAATCGCGGCCCAGGGCGTAGCGCGCCACGTAGGCGCGGTCGGCGTCATCAAGGGTGGCCCAGGCCTGCGCATCGTCCTTGTGGCCGTAGTCCAGCCCGACCGAGATCACCCGCACCGTGCCGGGCAGCAGTTCCTGTGGGCGCGCACGCAGGGTGCCGTGGCGGGCCATCCAGTCCATCGTCCCGTACAGGCCCTTGCCCAGCCAGTCGGCCAGGTGCGCCTCATCGTCACGCAGCTCCACGCCACTGACGCCGCAGCGCTGGAAGCCTGCTTCTCGTGCCAGTTGGCGGATGCGCAGCGACAGCTGCGCCGGGGTAGCGGCGGAAACGGCTTCGGACATGGCGCAAGTATAGAATCGGTGGCATGTCAGAGCCCGTGCAGATGTTCGATACCGCCGCCGCCCGTCGCATCGACGCGCAGGCGACCGCCGCCCTGGGCGGCGATGGCTACGTGCTGATGCAGCGCGCCGGGCAGGCCGGCTGGCACTGCGTGCTGCAGCATTGGCCACAGGCGCGGCGCATCGTGGTGGTGTGCGGGCCGGGCAACAACGGCGGCGACGGCTACGTGTTGGCGCGCTTTGCCCGCCAGTCGGGGCGCGATGTCCGGGTGCTGCACCTGGAGGACGCCGCGCCGCGTACGGCCCTGGCGCAGCGGGCCTGCACCGATTACCTGGCCGTGGGCGGGCAGGTGGAGCTGTCGATCGATTGCCTGCAGCAGGCGGATCTGGTCGTCGACGCATTGTTCGGCATCGGCCTGTCGCGCGCGCCGCAGGCCGCGGACGCGGCCCTGATCCAGGCCATCAACGAAGTGCCCGTGCCGGTGTTCGCGCTGGATGTTCCCAGTGGCGTGGACGCCGTGTCCGGCGACGTGCCGGGCGCGGCGGTGCGCGCGGTGCGCGTGCTGCAGTTCATCGTGCCGCACCGTGGCCTGCATACCGGCGCGGCGCTGGAATGCGCCGGGCAGCGGCTGCTGGCCGATCTGGACGTGCCGGCGGTGGCATTCGAAGGGGTGCCGCCTGCCGCCCTGCGGTGGGCGCGTGGCGTGCTGGCTTCGCAGTTGCCGCGCCGGCGCATCAATACCCACAAGGGCGAGTCCGGGCACGTGCTGTGCGTGGGCGGCAACCTTGGCAGCGGGGGTGCGGTGATGCTCAGTGTCGAGGCTGCACTGCGCAGTGGTGCAGGGCTGGTCAGCGTGGCCACGCAGGCAGCGCACGTGGGGCCGTTGCTGGCGCGCTGCCCCGAGGCGATGGTCCATGCCGTGACGTCGGCGCCCGCGCTTGCGCCGCTGCTGGCGCGCGCAAGCGTGGTCGCCCTGGGGCCGGGGCTGGGCCAGGATGATTGGGCACAGGCGTTGTGGTCGGTCGCAGTGGATGCAGGCAAGCCGCTGGTGATCGATGCCGACGCGCTCAACCTGCTGGCGGCCGCGCCGCGCGTCGTGCCGCACGCCATCCTCACCCCGCACCCCGGCGAGGCCGCGCGCCTGCTGGGCTGCGACACGGCCGGTATCCAACGGGATCGGTTTGCCGCCGCACAGGCCCTGGTCGAACGCTACGGCGCGGTGGTTGTACTGAAAGGCGCGGGCACCGTGGTGGCGGCGCCCGGGCAGGTGCCGCGGGTGATTGCCGCCGGCAACCCCGGCATGGCCGTCGGCGGCATGGGCGACCTGCTGACCGGTGCGATCGCCGCATTGTGCGCGCAGGGCCTGGCGCTGTTCGATGCCGCCAGCAGCGGTGCACTGCTGCATGGGCTGGCCGGCGATGCAGCGGCGGCCGAGGGTGAGCGGGGGCTGTTGCCACGCGACCTGCTGCCGCATCTTCGGACGTTGGCCAATCATAATGGCGGGCATGAACGAACTGTTTCTTCCCGAAGCCGACAGCACCGACCTGCTCGGCCATGAGCTGGCCCGCACCCGTCCGTCGCAGGCGGTAGTCCATCTGCAGGGTGACCTGGGCGCGGGCAAGTCCACGCTGGCGCGGGCCCTGCTGCGCGCGCTGGGCGTGCAGGGCGCGATCCGCAGCCCCACCTATACGCTGATCGAACGCTACCCGCTGGCCAACGGCGAAGCCTGGCACCTGGATCTGTACCGGATCGGCAGTGCCGGCGAACTCGATTTCCTCGGGCTGGACGAAGGGGCGGCCGATCTGTGGCTGGTCGAGTGGCCCGAACGGGGCGCTGGCGGGTTGCCGCCGGTGGACCTGGTGATCGGGCTGTCCATCGACGGCAATGGCCGTCGGGCGGTGCTCCAAGCCCGCAGTAATGTCGGGTCTGACTGGCTTCTGCGACTGCGTGAAAGCCCCGACTTGCAGCCCCTTTTTACCCCCTGACCATAGGAAAGTCGGGCAGGTTGCGGATTATTAAGGGAAAACATGTTGCAATTGGGGGATTCCGGTGATTGAATCCGCCCATGACTACGGGAAACCGCCTGTTCGCATCGTCTATCGTCGCCGCTGGACTGTGTCTGGCCGCGAGCTTCTCCGCGTGGGCGGGTGAAATCCGCGGGGTCAGCCTGCACACCGGCGCCACCGGCACCCGCGCCGAGATCCAGTTGGCTGGCGGTGGCAGCTACAAGACCCTGAGCCTGGCTGGCCCGAACCGGCTGGTCATTGATTTCCCTGATTCCTCCGCGGTGCGCGGACTGCGGCTGCCGGCCGCTGCCGGCGTGGTGACCGCCGTACGCACGGGCAGCCCGACCCCGGGCACGTTCCGCGTGGTGTTCGACCTGGCCGAATCGGTGGCAGCGTTCAAGCCGCTGATGCAGGGGCAGGGCGCCGAATCGAAGTTGTCGATCGAGTGGCCGGGTGAGGCACCGGTGACGGTTGCGGCGAGCGCACCGGCAACCGCCGCGCCGACGACTCCGCCTTCGCCTACCGCGGCCGCGCCTTCCAGCGCCGAGGCACGTGCCGAGGCGGCCCGTGCCACCGCCGCGTTGACCGCAGCAGTCAGCCGCCAGGCCGCGACGCCACCGCCGGCACCTGCGCCGGTCGCCAGCGCCCCGACCCCGGTGACCACGGCGACGGCCTCACCGGCGGCCATCCTCAATGCCCAGGCACCGGTGACGCGTGCACCGCAGGCGACGGGCCCGAACGTGGCCCAGGCGACGACGCCGGCTACGCCGGCACCGACGCCTGCCGTCGTCCCCGAAGCGCCGCGCCCGACCATGCCCAGCGATGCCGCGCGCATCCGCATGCAGCCGGGGATGCGCAATCTGGTGGTGGCCATCGATCCGGGCCACGGCGGCCAGGACCCGGGCGCGATCGGCCCGACCGGCAAGCGCGAGAAGGACGTGACGCTGGCCGTGGCGCGTGAGCTGGCCCGCCAGGTCAACAACACCCCGGGCCTGCGCGCGTTCCTGACCCGCGACACCGACGTGTTCATCCCGCTGCCGATGCGTGCCCAGCGTGCGCGCGCGGCCAAGGCCGACATCTTCATTTCGATCCACGCCGATGCCGCCGAGAACCGTTCGGCGACCGGCTCGTCGGTGTACGTGCTCTCGACCAAGGGCGCGTCCTCGCAGCGTGCCCGCTGGCTGGCGGACAAGGAAAACGCGGCCGACCTGATCGGCGGCGTCAGCCTGAGCCGCACCGAAGGGACCCTGGCCAACGTCCTGCTGGACTTGGCCCAGAGCGGCAACATGAAGGCCTCCGAGGATGCCGCCGGCCACGTGCTCGGTGGCCTCAAGCGCATCGGCAACAACCACAAGCCGAACCTGGAACGGGCCAACTTCGCGGTGCTGCGCACCTCGGACATGCCGGCCATGCTGGTGGAGACGGCGTTCATCTCCAACCCGGACGAAGAGCGCCGGCTGGTCGACCCGGCCTACCAGCGCCGCATCGCCGGCGCCGTGCTCGACGGCGTGCACACCTACTTCAGCCGGCAGCCGCCGCCGGGTACGCTGTTCGCGGCCCGTGCCCAGGCCGAGATGGAAGCCGCTGCCGGTACCGTGGCCGGCGGCAGCAAGTAAGTCGCGCCGCTGGCGTCGCCGGACACGGCGACGCGGCCGGGCTCGGCTATCATCGTGCCCATGCATGATGTCCTCCTGATTCCCTCCGTCTTCCCCCTGTCGCTGCGTAGGTCATTGCCGGTACCGATGGGAGGTGCCGCATGAACAGCATTCGTCCGCTGCCCGAGATCCTGATCAACCAGATCGCCGCGGGCGAGGTGGTGGAGCGGCCTGCATCGGTGGTCAAGGAACTGGTGGAGAACGCGCTGGACGCCGGTGCCACCCGCGTCGACATCGACCTTGAAGAAGGCGGTGTACGGCTGATCCGCATCCGCGACAACGGCGGTGGCATCGCCGCCGAACAGCTGCCGCTGGCGGTGTCGCGGCATGCCACCAGCAAGATCGCCAGCCTGGATGACCTGGAATCGGTGGCCACGCTGGGGTTCCGCGGCGAAGCATTGCCGTCGATCGCCTCGGTCAGCCGCTTCACGCTGGCCTCGCGCCGCCCCGATGACGAGCATGGTGCTGCCCTGCAGATCGAAGGTGGCAAGCTGGGCGAGGTGGCCCCGCGCGCGCATGCGCCGGGCACCACGGTGGAAGTGCGCGAGTTGTTCTACAACGTGCCGGCACGGCGCAAGTTCCTGCGGGCCGAGCGCACCGAGCTGGGGCATATCGAGGAATGGCTGCGCTCCTTGGCGCTGGCCCGTCCCGATGTCGAGTTGCGCGTCTCGCACAACGGCAAGCCCTCACGCCGATACAAGCCCGGTGACCTGTACTCCGATGCACGCCTGGGCGAAACGCTGGGCGAAGATTTCGCGCGCCAGGCGCTGCGGGTGGACCACAGCGCCGCCGGCCTGCGCCTGCACGGCTGGATCGCGCAGCCGCAGTATTCGCGCGCCAGCACCGACCAGCAGTACCTGTACGTCAACGGCCGCTCCGTGCGCGACCGCAGCATCAGCCACGCGGTGAAGATGGGGTACGGCGACGTGCTGTTCCATGGCCGCCATCCGGCTTACGTGTTGTTCCTGGAGCTGGACCCGACCCGGGTGGACGTCAACGTGCACCCGGCCAAGCATGAAGTCCGCTTCCGCGATGCACGCCTGATCCACGACTTCGTCTATCGCACGCTGAAGGATGCGTTGGCTGAAACCCGTGCCGGGTTGGAACCGTCGGCGATGGGACAAACCGCCGCGCAGGAAGCGCCGGCCGGAGCGGCACCGCTCAGTAGCGGTGGCGGTTACGGCGGCGGCTACGTGTTGTCGCGCCCCGGTGGCAGCGTCGGCGGCAGTGGCAACTGGCAGGCGCGGCAGTCGCCGCTGGGCCTGCCGGTGGCCGAAGCGCCGGCCGCCTACGCGGCCTTGTACTCGGCGCCGCCGGCTGGGCAGGTGCAGGCGCCGGTCGACGCCGGTCCCGCGTTGCCGCCCACCTCCAGCGACAGTGGCGTGCCACCGTTGGGTTATGCCATCGCCCAGTTGCATGGCATCTACATCCTGGCCGAGAACGCCGAAGGCCTGATCGTCGTGGACATGCATGCCGCGCACGAACGGATCGGCTACGAACGCTTGAAGAACGCACACGATGGCATCGGCCTGCACGCCCAGCCGCTGCTGGTGCCGATCACCCTGGCGGTCGGCGAGCGCGAGGCCGACACCGCCGAGCAGGAAGCGGCGACGCTGGCGGCGCTGGGCTTCGAGATCACCCGTTCCGGTCCCGGTTCGCTGCACGTGCGCAGCATTCCGGCACTGTTGGCCAACGCCGAGCCGGAAGCCTTGCTGCGCGATGTGCTGGGCGACCTGCGCGAGCATGGGCAGAGCCGGCGCATCGCGACCGCGCGCGACGAGCTGCTGTCCACCATGGCCTGCCACGGCGCGGTGCGCGCCAACCGGCGGCTCACGATTCCGGAAATGAATGCCCTGCTGCGCGACATGGAGATCACCGAGCGCTCGGGGCAATGCAACCACGGCCGCCCGACCTGGGCGCGCTTTTCTCTGGCTGAAATTGATCGCTGGTTCCTGCGGGGGCGTTGATGAAGACTTTACGGGGCTGTGCCGTGCTGCTGGCCGCGATGGTGTTGGCCGCGTGCGGCAAGCAGGAGGCGGCCAAACCGCCGGTCGCGGTGGATGCGAACTTTGCCCATGACAATGAGCTGTGGCGCGAAAGCCGCCTCACCGAGCTGCTCGCCCCGGATGGCTGGACCAGCCTGGTCGGCCTGCACTGGCTTGAACTCAAGGCGCATTACATCGGCAGCGGCAGCACCAGCGGCATCCGCATGGCGATGGGGCCGCCACGCATGGGGCTGGTCCAGCGCGAAGGCCAGACCTTCTGGTTCACCCCCGAGCCGGGCGTCTCGCTGAAGGCCAATGGCACGCCGATCGCCGGACGCATCCCGCTGCTCAGCGACGATGCCGAGCAGCCCACCGCGATCACCTTCGACGACGACAAGGGCCTGCTGACCCTGATCCATCGCGGGCCGCGCTACGCGCTGCGGCTGAAGCATGCCGATGCGCCGGCGCGCCGGCATTTCGGCCAGCTGACCTACTGGCCGGCGGATCCGTCCTGGCGTGTCACCGCCCGCTTCGTGCCGCATGACGCCAACAAAACGTTGCCCATCGTCGACATCACCGGCCTGACCACCGACCTGCCCAACGCCGGCGCGGTCGAGTTCGAGCGCGATGGTCGCACCTGGCGGCTGGAAGCGCTGGGTGAACCGGGGCGTCCGTTGCAGCTGATCTTCGCCGACCGCACCAACGGCCGCGGCAGTTACTCGGCCGGCCGCTTCATCGATGCCGAGGCCCCCGACGCCAAGGGCGAGGTGGTGGTCGACTTCAACCGCGCCTACAACCCGCCGTGTGCATTCACCCCATTCGCTACCTGTCCGCTGCCACCACCGGAGAACCGGCTGGACCTGTTGGTCGAGGCGGGCGAGAAGGTGTACGCCAAGCCGGCGACGGAGGCCGCACCATGAGCCACTGGATGACGCGCGCGGCCTCCGCGTTGCTGGGTTTCAGCCTGTTCTGCGGTGTCGCCTACGCGGCCCGGCCGGCCGCCACGCCTGCCGCCGCGCCGGCCTATGTGCCGCCGACGCCGTTGTTGTGGAAAGTCAGTGGCGGCAAGGGTGCCGAACTGTACCTGCTGGGCTCGTTCCATCTGTTGAAGCCGGATGACTATCCCTTGTCGCCGGACGTGGACCAGGCCTTCGCTGCCTCCAGCCGCCTGTTGTTCGAACTGGCTCCAGAGGAGATGGCGTCACCGGCGCTGGCCACGCAGATGATGCAGGCCGCGATCCGTCGTGATGGTGGCCAGCTCAAGGAGGAGCTCGACGCCGAGACCTGGCGCCGGCTGCAGGCGTGGGGCGCGGGCAACAGCATGCCGGTCGAGCGCCTGGTAGGCCTCAAGCCGTGGTTCATCGGCCTGACCATCAGCCTGACCCAGATGGCGCGACAGGGCCTGGACCCGCAGGCCGGGCTGGACCGCCATTTGATGAACCTTGCGGCCAAGGCCGGCAAGCCGGCCGCGGGCCTGGAAAGCGCGAGCTCCCAGATCAGCATGCTCGACGGCATGAATGCCGATGAGCAGCGCCAGCTGCTGCGCGAGGCGCTGGAGCAGGTGGAGAAGGGCGACCAGCAAAGCCGTCGCCTGCACGATGCGTGGCGCCGTGGTGACGACGTCACCCTGTGGCGGGACATGGCGTCGGAAATGAAGCGCACCTACCCGGGCCTGTACCAGCGCATCAACGTCGATCGCAATGACGCCTGGCTGGCGCCGCTGCAGCAGCGCCTGCAGGACGGGCAGGGCACCACGCTGGTGGTGGTCGGCGCGTTGCACCTGCTCGGCAGTGACGGCGTGGTCGAGAAGCTGCGTGCCAAGGGCTACAAGGTCGAGCGGATCTGCTCGGCCTGCAAGGGCCGCCCGTAAGCGCGGCGGGTGTGCCAGATACAGAAAAGGCCGACGCTTGCGTCGGCCTTTCTTATCCGGCAAAGGCTCAGCGGCCGGTGCGGGTCTTGCCGCCGGTGCTCGGCGGCGGGTCGGCCGGCTTGTTGGTGCCGGTACCCGAGGGGCGGCCGAAACCGGCACCCATGTTGCGCTGGAACTCCTGCCACAGCTCCAGGTTGCGCTCGGTGAGCTGGTTCATCATCGCCCACGGCGTCTGCCCCAGCAGATTGCCCATCTGCTGGCGGAACTGCTGCTGCTGGTCCAGGAACACCTGCATGCTGCGCTCCAGGTAGTTGCCCATGAATCCCTGCAGCGAGTCGCCGTAGAAACGGATGAGCTGACTCAGCAGCTGGGTGGACAGCATCGGCTCGCCGTCCTGCTCCTTGTCGGCAATGATCTGCAGCAGCACCGACCGGGTCAGGTCCTCACCGCTCTTGGCGTCGCGGACTTCGAACTCCTCGCCGTCGAGGATCAGCTGGCGGACGTCCTCGATGGTGATGTAGCTGGAGATCTCGGTGTCGTAGAGCCGGCGATTCGGATACTTCTTGATGATGCGGGTCGCAGCCATTAAGCAGTCACTCGTCACGGTTAGGTGCGCAGCATGGCGCAGTGCAACAGGGCTTGCAACCGCCAAAAGTACAGGTTGCAAGGCGCGGAGGGATGATTTCTTGTTGCGCAACATGAACCGCCACGTCCTGCAACATGGCGGTCGCGCTTACCAGCCCATGTGGTGGCCGCCGTTGACGTCCAGGTTGGAGCCGGTGATCCAGGCCGCTTCCTCGGCGACCAGGAAGGCCACCGCATAGGCGATTTCCTCCGGCTTGCCGAGGCGTCCGGTCGGGATGTCGGCCACGATCTTGGCGCGCACCTCCTCCGGCACGGCCATCACCATGTCGGTGGCCACGTAGCCGGGCGAGATGGTGTTGACGGTGATGCCGAAGCCGGCATTCTCGCGCGCCAGGGAAATGGTGAAGCCGTGCATGCCGGCCTTGGCCGCGGCGTAGTTGGCCTGCCCGTACTGGCCCTTCAGGCCATTGATCGAACTGATCTGGATGACCCGGCCCCAGCCACGCTTGCGCATGCCCTCGATCACCGGGCGGGTGATGTTGAACACCGAGTTGAGGTTGGTGTTGATCACCTCGTGCCACTGCTCGGCACTCATGCGGTGGAAGGTGGTATCGCGGGTGATGCCGGCGTTGTTGACCAGGATCTCGACCGGGCCGAGGCTGGCTTCCACCGCTTCGACCAGCGTCCGGCCACTGGTGGGGTCGGCCACGTCGCCCTCGAACAGGGCGATGTCGTAGCCCCGCTCGCGCATCTGCCGTTGCCACTGTTGCGCCTTCTCGGCGTTGCGGAAATTGGTGGCGACTCGATGGCCCTGGTCGGCCAGGCGTTGGCAGATGGCGGTACCAATGCCGCCGGTACCACCGGTGACCAGTGCGACGCGGGATGTCATGGGCAAGTGCTCCAGGGCGAAAGCGCGGGGAGCCGATGATTCTAATGAAACTGCGGTCAGCCCGGGGGCGATTCCGGGACGATGAACGAGGCTTTCTGCAGGAGCGCGGGGTTGAACCTGGCGGCGGCATGCTGCAGCAGCTCGCCGACGCTGCCTGCAGTATCCAGTGCAGCATCGGCCTGGCCCAGTGCAGACCACAGCCAGCGCAGGGTGGGCAGTGGGTCGGCGGCATCGACCGGTCGCGCGGCAAGCGACTTGGACAGCTTGTGGCCACTGGCATCGAGCAGCAGCGGCAGGTGCAGGTAGCGTGGCGTCGCCACACCCAGCGCCCGTTGCAGCAGGATCTGGCGCGGGGTGGAATCGATCAGGTCGAGGCCGCGCACCACGTCGGTGATGCCCTGCTCGGCATCGTCCACCACCACCGCCAGCTGGTAGGCCCAGCAACCGTCGGCGCGCAGCAGGACGAAGTCACCGACCTCCCGGTCCACCTGCTGGGTGAATGACCCCTGCAGGCCATCCTGGAACATGACCCGGCTGCCGTCGGCTACCCGCAGCCGGACGGCCGGGTGGGGGCGCAGCTGGTGGGCCGCGCAATGCCGGTGAATGCCCTGCTGGCCGGCCAGGTCGCTACGGCTGCAATGGCAGGCAAAGGCCTTGCCCTCGGCCAGCAGGCGCTCAAGGGCGGCCTGATACAGCCGATGGCGACGGCTCTGGTACTGGATGAGGCCATCGGCGTGCAGGCCGAATGCGGCGAGCGTGGCCAGCTGGGCATCGGCGGCGCCGGCGACCTCGCGTGGCGGGTCCACGTCCTCGATGCGTACCCGCCATTGTCCCCCCGCATGGCGGGCCAGTAGCCAACTGCCGAACGCAGCCAGCAGCGAGCCGAGATGGAGCGGGCCGGTCGGGGAAGGGGCGAAGCGCCCGCGGTAGGGAATGGAGGACATCGAAGCTGAATCGTCGGTCAGATTCACGCTTGAATTCAAGCGTTGGCCCCCGCAGATTTAACTCACTTTTTCATCCTCACGGATTGTTTCCCATGTTTACCCGAATCGGGCTGTTTCTGATGACCAACTTCGCGGTGCTGATCCTGGCCAGCATCGTGATGTCGCTGCTGGGCGTGAACTCGGCGCAGATGAGCGGCCTGCTGGTCATGGCCGCGATCTTCGGCTTTGGTGGTTCCATCATTTCGCTGCTGCTGTCCAAGTTCATGGCCAAGCGCGGCACCGGCGCGGTGGTCATCACCGAGCCGCGCAACGCCACCGAGCGCTGGCTGCTGGACACCGTGGCCCGCCAGGCCAAGGCCGCGGGCATCGGCATGCCGGAAGTGGCGGTGTACGACGCCCCGGAGATCAACGCCTTCGCCACCGGCGCCAACCGCAACAACGCGCTGGTGGCGGTGTCCACCGGCCTGCTGCACAACATGAGCGAGGACGAGGCCGAAGCCGTGCTGGGCCACGAGATCGCGCACGTGGCCAACGGCGACATGATCACCATGGCCCTGCTGCAGGGCGTGCTGAACACCTTCGTGATCGTGCTGGCCCGCGTGGTCGGCGGCGTGATCGACAGCGCGCTGTCGGGCAACCGCGAGGGCGGTGGGCGTGGTTTTGCCTACTACATCATCGTGTTCGTGCTGGAGATGGTGTTTGGCCTGGGCGCGACGGTCATCGCGATGTGGTTCTCGCGCCACCGCGAGTTCCGTGCCGACCATGGCGGTGCCTCGCTGGCTGGCCGCCAGAAGATGATCGCCGCGCTGGAGCGCCTGAAGCTCAACCATGGCCAGAGCACGCTGCCGACGCAGATCGCGGCCTTCGGCATCGCCGGTGCCACCGCCAGGAAGCTGTTCATGAGCCACCCGCCGCTGGAAGAGCGCATCGCCGCGCTGAAGGCATCCACGGTCGCGTGAGTGCTTGAACAACCATCGTGAAGCAGAACGCCCGGCCAACGCCGGGCGTTCTGTCTTGTTGCGCCGATGCCGGGCCCGGCATCGCCACCGGTCATGGCCCGGCGGGCGAGCGCCTCACATTGCGCAGGCCGTTCGCATCCAGCACCGCGAGCACCTCGTCAGTGTCCTCATCGACGAACAGGAGCTTGCCGGAGGGGGCGTCGGTGCTGCCGGTCAGGATATAGGCGGTGCAGTGAGCAAGCAGTTGCTGGAACTCGGGCGGGAGCTGGTTCCAGGTATCCACGGTCAGCACGGTGCCACCACGGGCGGTGGTGTGCCGGAGATCGAGCAGGCCGGTCCGCCGGGCCGAATCGATCTGTTCCTTGCACATGGGGATGGCCTGCGGGGGAAAGGGTGCCGGCGGGTCCGCCGGTTCCTGCCCACATGCGCTGTTCAGCGCCGCCAGGCTGGCAATGATGCAGATGAACGATCGTTTCATGGCTCCTCCCTGATCTTGAACGGTGCCTGCTTCACGGCGGCACGTCGGTATCGTAGCCAGAACCTCGCGTGTTCCGGTACCCCGACGCTGCGTGGCAGGAAGGGGGAGCGCAGCGCCCTGCTCGGCGCGACGTTCCCGGCAGTGCTCTGGCGCGCTTTACCGGCCGCGCAAACAGAAACGGCACCCTTGTGGGTGCCGTTTGCGGTGTGCAGCTCCAGGGCGATCAGAACTTCGGATCGAACTCGGCGGCATAGCCGGTGTTGACGATCACCTGCTGCAGGGCTTCGCAGACCTTGATGTTGCCGGCGACCACCTGCTGGGTTTCCGGGCCCTTGTCGTCCATGCGGGCCAGGGTGGCGCCGCGGTAGTTGCAGACCTTGCCGCCGGCTTCGCGGACCAGCAGCACGCCGGCGGCGATGTCCCAGGCCTTCACGCCGGCCTCGAAATAGGCATCGGCGCGGCCGCAGGCCACGTAGGCCAGATCCAGTGCCGCCGAACCCACGCGACGCACGTCTTCGGCCTGTACCAGCAGGGCGTCGACGGTCTTGAGCTGGGCGCTGGCACGGGCGCGCTCGCGCGGGGCAAAGCCGGTGTGGACCATCGCGCCGGCCAGGTCCTTGCGGTCGCTGACGCGGATGCGGCGGTCGTTGAGCACGGCGCCGGCCCCCTTGGAGGCGGTGAACAGCTCGTTGCGCAGCGGGTCGAAGATGACCGCGTCGGTCGGCTCGCCGTTCTCCACCAGCGCGATGGACACGCAGTAATGCGGGAAGCCGTGCAGGTAGTTGCTGGTGCCGTCGAGCGGGTCGATCACCCACATCTGGCGGCCGCTGCCCTGCACGCCGCCCTCTTCACCGAGGATGCCGTAGCTGGGGTAGGCGCGCTTGAGTTCCTTGATGATCACCTTTTCCGCATCGCCATCGACTTCGCTGGCGTAATCCATCCGACCCTTCTGCACCACGTTGAGCGCTTCGAGCTTGTTGATGTTGCGGAGCAGGACGTTGCCGGCGAGGCGGGCGGCCTTGACCATGACGGTGACGGCGGGTTTCTGCATGGCGTAAGGCTCCCGTGAAGGCAGAGATCGGATTGGCGGGGGAAAAGAGCAGGTCCGGCGCACTGGCCGGCCGCGCAGTTTACCATTCGCAGCTGTCCCGTTCCTGATTTTTTATAAACCATGCCTGCTTCCACCCGTATCCGTTTCGTCCTTGTTGGTACCCAGCACCCTGGGAACATCGGTGCTGCCGCCCGCGCGATGAAGACGATGGGGCTGGCCCGGCTGGTGCTGGTGGCCCCGGAAAAGCCATTGGACGAGGTGGCGTTGCGCCGCTCGGCCGGTGCCGAGGACCTGCTCGGTGACGCCCCGGTGTTCGCGACCCTGGCCGAGGCCGTGGCCGACTGCCGGTTGGTGCTGGGCTGCACGGCGCGCTCGCGCCGGGTCCAGCTGGAAGAGCTGCTGCCGGAAGTGGCCGGGCAGCGCGCCGTGGCCAAGGCCAGCGAGGAGGGCGGGGAGGTGGCTTTTGTGTTCGGCCGCGAGCGGACCGGCCTGACCAACGAGGAACTGCAGCTGTGCCACCTGGCCGTGCACATCCCCTCCAATCCGGAGTTCAGCTCGCTGAATCTGGCCGCCGCGGTGCAGGTGCTGGCCTACGAGGTGCGCATGGCCGTGCTGGAAGGTCAGGCGCAGCCGGAACGGGAGCCCGGCTACGGCGAGGCGCCGGCCAGCCATGCCCAGCTCGAAGGGCTGTTCGGGCAGTTCGGCGAAACCTTGGATGCGATCGATTTCCACAAGGGCCGTGCGCCGGAATCGGCCCTGCGCAAGCTGCGCCGCCTGTTCATGAAGGCTGACCTGTCCGAGCAGGAGGTACGCCTGCTGCGGGGGATCCTGGCCGACGCGCAGCGGATGGCGCGCCTGGCGTCCGAAGGACGTAACTGAGAAGTACATCACGTTGCAATATTTCCGGTACGCTTGACGGATCAACAGGGGAGTTGCCGTTTTGCGTGTGTTTCGATGGCTTTGGGGAGCCGTGCTGGTGGCTGCTGTCTTGCAGCCGCTGGAAGGAAGCGCGGTGGAGCGTTCGGTGCTGGTACTGGGGCGGATCAGTGATGATCCGAAGGCCCACTACGACCAGCTCAAGCCGTTGCTGGACTACGTCGTGCCACGGATGCGCGAGGTCGGGATCGTCGAAGGACGCATCCTGATGGCCCGGGACGCACAGCAGATGAGCAGCTACCTGCGTCGCGGGCGGGTGGACTGGGTCACCGAGACCTCGGGGACGGCCATGGCGCTGCAGCAGCGCGCCCAGGCGCAGCCACTGCTGTTGACCGAGCGCAACGGCGTGAGCGCCTACCACTGTGTCTTCTTCGTGCGCCGCGACAGCCCCATCCAGACGCTGGACGACCTCAAGGGCCGGACCCTGGCACTGCAGAGCACGCTTTCAACCAGCGCCTACCTGGTGCCGGCGATGGAGCTGCTGCAGCACGGCGTGCCACCGGAAATCCTGCTCACTCCGCAGGACGCGCCCGCCGCCGACGCGGTGGGCTACGTGTTCGCCCGGTCGGAGCTGAACATCTCCACCTATGTGCACAAGCGGGTGGTCGATGCAGGTGCGTTCAGCAGCATTGACTGGGCCGACGACCATGCCATGCCGGTGGCCTTCCGCCAGGACCTGCGGGTGATCTACCGCAGCGAGCCGATCCCGCGCGCGGTGGAGATGGTGCGGGGCGACCTGGAGCCGGCGGTCCGCGAACGCCTGCGGGCGGTCCTGCTCGAGGCCAGTGGCGACCCGTTGGCCGGTCCGGCGCTGGCCAAGTTTTTCGGCACCACCGGGTTCCACCCGGTGGACGCGGACAGTCAGCGCGCCCTGGACCGGCTGCGCAACGGCCTGGCACGGGTCAGGATGGAAGTCGAATGAACACTCCCCGTTTTGGCCTGCGCGCGCGCTTCATGCTGGCTGCGGGCGGTGCATTGCTGGTCGTGCTGCTGCTGGTGGTGCTGATGCTGACCCGGCAGGCGGCGGTGCAGAAGGAAGTGCTGCGCAGCAGTGGCGAGGTGGTCAGCCAGGTGTTCGACCAGAGCGTGCGCGAGCGCGGCACCGCGCTGGCCAATGCGCTGGCCGAGGCCCTGGTCAACCCGTTGTACTACTCCGACCTGTCGGCGATCGGCACGCTGGTGCGCAACACCGCTGGCCAGAAGTCGGTCAGCTATGTGCTGGTGCACGACCACGAGGGGCGGTTGATCCACGACGGTTCGTTCGACGTGGCCGGCTACGGCCAGGCCATGTCCGACCCGTTGGCGGAGGCTGCGGTGCAGGCCGACCGGATGCTGGTGCAAAGCTCGCCGTCGATCCTGGAGGTGGATTTGCCGATCCATATCGGCGACCAGCGGCTGGGTGGGGTGCGGGTCGGCATGGAACTGGCGCCGGTGCGCGTGCAGGAGGCGGTGGCGATGCAGGCGCTGGCCGCGCGCATGGAGGACGCGCGCAGCCGGCAGATGGGCTGGATCTATGCGCTGATGGCGCTGCTGGTCGGTTTCGCCGTGGTGATGATGATCTACGTGCAGCGCACGCTGGTGCAGCCGATCCGCTGGCTGGGCGATGCCGCGCAGCGGATCGAGCGCGGTGACTACCGGATCAACGTGCAGGCCACCGCGCGGCGTGACGAGGTGGGTGAGCTGCTGCGCACCTTCGACCGGATGAGCCAGAGCATCGCCCGGCATGATCGCGAAGTCCGGCAGATGGCCTATACCGACGCGTTGACCGGGCTGACCAACCGCCTGGCGTTTCGCGAGGCGCTCGACCACCGGCTGGCCAAGGCCAAGTCGGCCAACCATGGGCTGGCGTTGTTGTTCATCGACATCGACGAGTTCAAGCGGGTCAACGACACGCTTGGCCACGAGGCCGGCGACGACGCCCTGCTGCAGTTCGCCCAGCGCATCGCCGCGGCGGTGGACCAGGAGGGCGGCGAGGATGCCCTGTTGGCCCGGTTCGGTGGCGATGAGTTCGTCATCCTGATCGACAGCGGCGAGCGCATCGTGGCCGAGACCGCCACCCGGCTGGCCGAGCGGCTGGTGCTGGAACTGGGGCGTCCGCTGCAGGTACAGCGCCGCGAGATCTTCCTGGGCAGCTCGATCGGCATCACCCTGTTCCCCGAGGACGCGGTGGATGCCACGGCGCTGTTGAAGAACGGCGACATCGCCATGTACCAGGCCAAGCTGGCCGGCAAGAACTGCTTCCGCTACTACAACCGGGCGATGGACCATGCGGTCGAGCGGCGCCTGCACCTGGAGCAGGAACTGCGCGGCGCCTGGGGCCGCGATGAGCTGCGGCTGGTGTACCAGCCCATCTTCCGTACCCGCGACCGGGTGCTGGCGGGCGTGGAGGTGCTGCTGCGTTGGGACCACCCCACGCTGGGTGCGATCGCGCCGTCGGTGTTCATCGATGTGGCCGAACAGAGCGGCCTGATCCAGGCGCTCGGCCCCAAGGTGCTGCGCCTGGCCTGCGAGCAGGCCACGCAGTGGCCGCGCAACCACCTGGGCGAGGAGTTGTTCATCTCGGTCAACGTCTCGCCGCGGCAGCTGCGCAACGGCGACCTGGTGTCGGAGGTGGAGAACAGCCTGCATGCCTCGGGTCTGTCTGCCTCGCGCCTGCACCTGGAGCTGACCGAAACCGCGGTGATCGGCGACGAGATGCTGGCCGTGTCGCTGCTGGAGAAGCTGCACCGGGCCGGGGTCAAGGTCTGGCTGGACGACTTCGGCACCGGCTTCTCGGGCCTGAGCCACCTGCGCCAGGTGCCGGTGGACGGGGTCAAGATCGACCGCAGCTTCGTCGCCGAGATGGAACGCGACCCGGACGACCTGGCGCTGACCACGGCGATCATCGCCATGGCGCATGCACTGGGCATCACCGTGGTGGCCGAGGGCGTGGAGCAGGAGGCGCAGTTCGAACTGCTCAGCCAGCGCGGCTGCGACCTGGTCCAGGGGTACTGGCTGGGCCGGCCGGTGGAAGCCGGCGAGCTGGTGCGGATGCTGCGCCCGGGGCCGCAGGCGCTGGCCGCCGACTGACCGGCGGCGGCTGGCTCAGAGCGGTCGCTTGCTGGTGTCGCCGGCGATCTCGCGCACCAGTTTGGGCACCAGGTACCCGGACAGCCGCGCCATCAGCCCGGCATGCAGGGCCAGGGCCTGTTCGTCGCTGACCTCGAAGTGGGCCACGCCCTGCACGCGGTCGAGCTGGTGCAGGTAATAGGGCAGCACGCCGGCGGCGAAACTGCGCTCGCTCAGCGCCGCCAGGCTGTCCAGGTCGTCGTTGATCCCGCGCAGCAGCACGGCCTGGTTCAGCAACTGGGCGCCGGTGCCGCGCAGGCGCGCCAGCGCGGTGTCCACGCTGGCATCGAATTCGTTGGCATGGTTGGCATGGATGACGAAGGCTACCGGCCAGGGCAGGGCCGCCAGCCATTGCACCAGGCTGTCGTCCACGCGTTCGGGCAACACCACCGGCAGGCGGCTGTGGATGCGCAGGCGCTTGAGGTGCGGGATCGCGGCCAATGCGTCGGTTAGCTCGGCCAGCTTGGAGGTGGCCAGTGACAGCG
The DNA here is from genome assembly GCF_004348115.1 of Stenotrophomonas sp. ATCM1_4. GTDB lineage: Bacteria > Pseudomonadota > Gammaproteobacteria > Xanthomonadales > Xanthomonadaceae > Stenotrophomonas > Stenotrophomonas capsici. The sequence goes on from NZ_QPFB01000001.1 coordinate 852,564, forward strand.
GGTCGCCGCCGCTGAGGATGACCTCGTCGATGCCGGGATCGGCGGCGATGGCGTCGATGGCCTCCTGCCAGCCGCCCTTCGCCGCGTTCTCGCCGGCGTAGTCGAAATGGCGGCGAAAGCAGTAACGGCAGTGGATCGCGCAGCTGCCGGTGGCCACCAGCAGGGCACGGCCACGGTACTTCTGGATCACCCCGGTGGCCTTGCGGGCATCGCCGTCGCCCACCGCGTCGAAACTGAACCCGGGCACCACCTGCATCTCGGCATTAATGGGCAGCACCTGCCGCAGCAGCGGGTCGGCCGGGTCGGCCGGGCGCATCCGGGCCACGAAACCGCGCGGCACCCGCAACGGGAACTGCGCCAGCGCCTGCGCTGAAACGCCCAGGTCCCCGGCCTGCAGGCCGAGCAGGGCCAGCAGCTCCGCCGGGTCGCGGATGGCCTGCCGCCAGTGGGCCTGCCACCGGTCGGCGGGCAGGGGCAGGACGGCTTTTTCTGGAGTGCGGGCGGGGGCTGCGGTTATCATTGGCGGTCAGAAAAACAGATACCCCGCCTGCTGGCGGGCCTTCCATTCTAATCCGGCCGGCCAATGAACGCGCCGGTTTTGCTACCTCAGGAGTTTTTGCATGGCCGCTTACGGCATGAATGACGTCAAGAACGGGATGAAGATCCTGGTCAACAACCAACCGGCGGTCATCATCGACACCGAGTACGTCAAGCCGGGCAAGGGCCAGGCATTCACCCGCGTGAAGTACCGCCTGATCAAGGACGGCCGCACGCAGGAAATCACCATGAAGTCGACCGACTCGCTGGATGCGGCCGACGTCGTGGACACCGACATGAACTACATGTACAGCGACGGCGAGTTCTGGCACTTCATGGACCCGGAAACCTTCGAGCAGGTGCAGGCGACCAAGGCCGGCATGGGCGGCGCCGAGAAGTGGCTCAAGGGCGAGGAGTCCTGCGTGGTCACCCTGTGGAACGGTGAGCCGATCGCCGTGCAGCCGCCGAACTTCGTCGAGCTGAAGATCACCGAGACCGACCCGGGCGTGCGCGGTGACACCTCCGGCGGCGGCGGCAAGCCGGCCACCCTGGAAACCGGCGCCGTGGTCCGCGTGCCGCTGTTCGTCAGCCAGGATGAAGTGATCCGCGTCGATACCCGCTCCGGCGAATATTCGGCCCGCGTCAAGTAAGCAACACGATGCAGGCGCCGCCACCCGTTGCCGCACAGCCTCGCGCTGCCGGTGGCGGGGATGCGGCGCCTGTTCGCATCCGGCCGCTGCGCCGGTTTGTCATGGCAACAGATGGTGACCCCCGTGAGTGACGCCCAACCCCAGCAATGTGACCTCCTGATCGAAGCCGGCCATGTGGTCCCGGTCGAGCCGCACGCGGTGGTGCTGGAAGACCACGCGGTCGCGGTGAGCGACGGCCGGATCGTGGCGATCCTGCCGCGTGCGCAGGCACGGGCCCGTTTTGCCGCGAAGCAGGTGGTTTCGCGTCCGGACGCGGTGCTGATCCCGGGCCTGGTCAACGCGCACACCCACAACCCGATGACGCTGCTGCGAGGCGTGGCCGACGACCTGCCACTGATGACCTGGCTGCGCGAGCACATCTGGCCGGTGGAAGCGGCGGTGATCGGCCCGGAATTCGTCGCCGACGGCACCACCCTGGCGATCGCCGAGATGCTGCGTGGCGGCACCACCTGCGCCAACGAGAACTACTTCTTCGCCGACGTGCAGGCCGCGGTCTACAAGAAGCATGGCTTCCGCGCGCTGGTGGGCTCGGTGATCATCGACTTCCCCAGTGCCTGGGCCAGGACCGACGATGAGTACTTCGCCCGTGCCACCGAGCTGCACGACCAGTGGCGCGACGACCCGCTGATCGGCACCGCCTTCGCGCCGCACGCGCCGTACACGGTCAGTGACGCCAACTTCGAGCGGGTGCGGATGCTGTCCGACCAGCTGGACGTGCGCGTGCACCTGCACACGCACGAGACCGCGCAGGAGATCACCGATTCGATCCAGCTGCACGGCCAGCGCCCGCTGGCGCGCCTGGACCGGCTGGGGCTGGTCAACGAGCGCCTGATCGCGGTGCACATGACCCAGCTCACCGACGCCGAGATCCACCTGTGTGCCGAGCGCGGCGTGAGCGTGGTGCATTGCCCGGAATCGAACCTGAAGCTGGCCTCCGGTTTCTGCCCGGCCTGCGCGCTGGTGCGGGCCGGGGTCAACCTGGCCATCGGTACCGACGGCTGCGCCAGCAACAACGACCTGGACATGTTCAGCGAGAACCGCACCGCGGCCATCCTGGCCAAGGCCGTGGCCAACGACGCCACCGCGCTGGACGCGGCGACCACGCTGCGTGCGGCCACCCTGGGCGGCGCACGCGCGCTGGGCTTCGGCGAGCAGATCGGCTCGATCGAAGTCGGCAAGCAGGCCGACCTGGTCTGCGTGGACCTGTCGGCGCTGGAAACCCAGCCGCTGCACCACGTGCTGTCGCAGCTGGTCTATGCCGTTGGCCGTCATCAGGTCAGCGACGTGTGGATCGCCGGCAAGCCCAAGCTGGTCCAGCGCGAGCTGGTCGGCATGGACGTGCAGGCGATCACCGCCAACGCCCGCCAGTGGCGCGACCGCATCCGTAACATCCGCGCCTGATGGCGCCACCGGGCCGCGCAGGCGGCCCCATGAGGACACCGCAATGAGTGCATCTACCGCCTCCACCAATTTCGATCAGGCCGAACTGGACAAGTTCGCCGCGCTGGCCAACCGCTGGTGGGACGCCGACGGCCCGCAGAAGCCGTTGCACGCCCTGAACCCGGTGCGCCTGCAGTACGTGGCCGACCGCGCGACGCTGCGCGGCGCCAAGGTGCTGGACATCGGCTGCGGTGGCGGCCTGCTCAGCGAGGCCCTGGCCAAGGAAGGGGCACAGGTGACCGCGATCGACCTGGCGCCGGAGCTGGTCAAGGTGGCGCGCCTGCATGGCCTGGAGTCGGGCGTGCAGGTGGACTACCGCGTGCAGGCCGCCGAGGACCTGGCCGCCGAGCAGCCGGGCGGCTTCGACGTGGTGACCTGCATGGAGATGCTGGAGCACGTGCCGGACCCGGGGGCGATCATCGCCGCCTGCCAGCGCCTGCTGCGTCCCGGCGGCAAGCTGTTCCTGTCCACCATCAACCGCACCCCGGCCGCGTTCGCGGTGGCGGTGGTGGGCGCGGAGTACATCGCCCGCCTGCTGCCCAAGGGCACGCATCACTATCAGGAATTCATCAAGCCGGCCGAGCTGGGCGCCTGGTTGCGCCAGGCCGACCTGCAGCTGCAGGACGTCAGCGGCATGGCCTACGAGCCGTGGCGCAACCGCGCGCGCCTGAGCAGCCGCACCGACATCAACTACCTGGCCTACGCGGTCAAGCCGGACCAGGCATGACTGCTCCCCGGTTCCCGGCGGCGGTGCTGTTCGACCTGGACGGCACCTTGCTGGACAGCGCCCCGGACTTCGTCGCCACCGTCAATGCCATGCGCCAGGCGCGCAACATGGACGGGGTCGCACTGGAACAGCTGCGGCCTGTGGTTTCCAAGGGGTCGCGGGCGATGCTGGCGGTGGCTTTCCCGCACATGGCCGAGAGCGAGCGGCATGCGCTGGTGCCGGAATTCCTTGACCTGTACGAATCACTGATCGGCCGGCACGCGCAGGTGTTCGACGGCGTCGAATCGCTGCTGCGCACGCTGGAGCAGGCCGGTTGCGTGTGGGGCATCGTCACCAACAAGCCGGAGTACCTGGCCCGGCAGATCCTGCCCCAGCTGGGTTGGGAGCAGCGCTGCGCGGTGCTCATCGGCGGCGACACGCTGGCCGAACGCAAGCCGCACCCGTTGCCGCTGCAGGTGGCTGCCCAGCAGATCCACGTGGCAGCGGCGGCCTGCGTGTACGTCGGCGACGACGAGCGCGACATCGTCGCCGCGCGCGCGGCGGGCATGCCGTCGGTGGCCGCGCTGTGGGGCTACCGGCTGGACCACGACGATCCGGCCACCTGGCAGGCCGACCAGTATTGCGAGCTGCCGCAGCAGCTCTGGCAGGCGGACGCATGGCCGCTGACCCGACGGGCTTCGGCCTGAACCAACGAACATCGAGGTAATGACGTGAGCAGTGCGCTGGACAGCTTCCTGGACAAGTGGCGTGAGCGGTGGCCGGAATGGGTCTTCGTCGAGCGCTTCGTCGAGGAGGGCATGCGCGAACGCGCGGTGGCGTGGTTCGCGCTGCTGCAGGAGTTCGATGACATGCTCAACGTCAGTGGTGACCCCACGCCATCGGACGCCAAGCTGGCGTGGTGGGGTGAGGAACTGCGCAGTTGGGACAGCCAGCGCTCGCGGCATCCGTTGGGTCGCGTACTGGAGCCGGTGCGTGCGCCATGGGCGCAGCTGGCCGATGCCCTGCCGGGCCTGGTCGACGCGCGCGAGCGCGTTGCCGATGGGGCCCAGGCGCGCGCCGGATTGGCGGGCTATGCCGCTGCGGTAGCCGCGGTGGAGGCGGCGATGTTCAAGCAGGCACCGGCGAAGGCGGCCGGAGAGGCCGTGCTCACCCAGGCCCTGGCGCACCGGGTGCAGGAGCTGGGTGTAGCGGTGGTGCCGCTCGCCGCCGGCGACGAGGCGCAGTGGCAGCGGCAGTTGCTGGCCGCATGGCCGTCGCGGGTGGCCGGCCCGCGCCCGCGTCGTCTGTACGCGTCGCTGGCCCGCGCCCGCCTGCAGGCCGTGCTGAAGGGCGGGCAGTACCAGCCCAGCCCGGCCGCGCTGTTGTGGCGCAGCTGGTGGGCCGCACGCGGGTAAGGCCGTCGCCCGCTTCGCACCTGAAGGCGCTCCTGCAAACCGCAGGAGCGGCCTTGGCCGCGAAGCTGGAAGCTATTCCGCCATTCACAAAGCCCGGTTGCCGATGTTGCCGGCTTCGCGCCTGAAGGGGCGCCTACCTTGCGCGCTCCAGCACCAGCAGCGGGTCGATCCGCGTGTCGAACCAGTTCATGCCCCAATGCAGGTGCGGCCCGGTCGCGCGCCCGGTGGCGCCGACCGCGGCGATGGTCTGGCCCTGCTCGATGCGGTCGCCGACCTTCACGTCGATGCGCGAGAGGTGCAGGAAGTTGGAACTGATGCCGAAGCCATGGTCGAGCACCAGCGTGCCGCCGGTCAGGTACAGGTCCGGGTTGGCGAAGGTGACGATGCCGGCCGCCGGGGCCTTCACCGGCGTGCCGGTCGGCACCGCGATGTCCATGCCGGAGTGGCCGCTGCCCGGTTGTCCGTTGTAGACACGGGCGTTGCCGAAGCGGCCACTGATGCGGCCCTGCACCGGCCACGCGAAGGTCTGGGTGAAGTCGGTGCGGTTGTCGTCGCGCCGGCGTGATTCGGTCACCAGTGCCTGCTCGCGGGCAATGCGCTCGGCGATGGCCGGCGGCGGGTTCACTGTTTTCGGCGGCACGCCGTTGACCCGTTCGGTCGGCCAGTCGCGTGGGGTCACCACGATGCTGGCGGTTTCGCTGCTGCCATCCGGGCGACGCACCTGCACCTGCAGCGGTCCCTTTTCGTCGCGACCGATGCCGAACACCACGCTGCCATAGCTGCTGACCCGCAGGTCACGGCCGGCATAGCGCACGCTGCTGCCCGCAGGCACCTTGCCAATCACCATCGCGCCCTGCGAGGCACTGGCCGGGAACACCACGCGGTTGTCGACCAGCTCGCCGATGCCGTCCTGTGCCTGCACGGACGGGGCGGGGAACAGGGGCGCGGCCAGCAGCAGCGCCCCGAACAGGAAGGACGAATGCATCAGCGGTCGTAGGTCATGCGCTGGCCGGCCGGGGCGCCCACCAGCTTGCTGCCGTCCCACACCAGTTGGCCATTGACCCAGGTGGAGGCGATGCGCGAGCGGAAGGTGGTGCCTTCGAACGGCGACCAGCCGCACTTGGACAGCACGTCCTCGCGCTTGACGGTGAACGGCACGTCCTCCACCAGCACCAGGTCGGCGAAGTAGCCCTCGCGCAGGAAACCGCGCTGCTCCACATCGAACAGCTGCGCCGGCGCATGGGCGAACTTCTGCACCACCTGCTCGCGGGTCAGCTTGCCTTCGTGCACGCGCTCCAGCGCGGCGACCAGCGCGTACTGCACCAGCGGCAGGCCGGACGGCGCCTGGGCGTAGGGCTTCTGCTTCTCTTCCCAGGTATGCGGGGCGTGGTCGGTGGCGAGTACGTCGAGCACGTCGTCGGCCAGCGCGGCGGTGATCGCCTCGCGGTCGGCCACGTCCTTGATCGCCGGGTTGCACTTGATCAGGTTGCCCTTGGTGGCGTAATCCGGGCGGGCGAAGTGCAGGAAATGCACGCAGGTCTCGGCGGTGATCTGCTTGCGGCTGCCATCGGCGCGGATCAACGGGCCCTTCTCGAACAACGCCAGCTCATCGGCGGTGGAAATGTGCAGCACGTGCAGGCGGGTGCCGTGCTTGCGTGCCAGCGACATCGCCAGCCGGGTCGACTTGATGCAGGCCTCGCGCGAACGGATATCCGGGTGCATCTCCGGGGTCAGTGCGTCGCCGTATTTGTCCTGGAACGCCTTCAGGTTGGCGTCGATCATCGGCGTGTCTTCGCAGTGCGTGATGATCGGGGTCGGGCATTCGCGGAAGATCGCGTCCAGGGTTTCCGGGTTGTCGACCAGCATGTTGCCGGTGGACGCGCCCATGAACACCTTCACGCCCGGCGCCTTCTTCGGGTCGAGTACGCGGATGGCCTCGAGGTTGTCGTTGCTGGCGCCGTGGTAGAAGCCGTAGTTGGCCCAGGCGCGGCCCTTGGCCAGTTCGTACTTGGCTTCGAGGATGGTCGAATCCAGCGTCGGCGGGTTGGTGTTGGGCATGTCCATGAAGCTGGTCAGGCCACCGGCCACGGCCGCGGCCGATTCGGTGGCGATGTCACCCTTGTGGGTCAGGCCCGGTTCGCGGAAATGCACCTGGTCGTCGATCATGCCCGGCAGCAGCCAGCGTCCGGCGGCGTCCACCACCTGTTCGCCATCACGCGGGGACAGTCCGGTACCGATCTGCGCGATGCGGCCGTTCTCGATGCGCAGGTCGCCATCGAAAGTGCGGCCTTCGTTGACCATGCGGGCGTTGGTGATGAGCGTGGAGGACATGTCAGTGTTTTCCTGTACAGCGGCAAGAGGGGGAATCGGGCCGCCCCGGTACCGGGTCGAAACCGCCGGGATGGAAGGGCTGGCAGCGGCCCAGCCGCAGCAGCGTCAGCCAGCAGCCACGCAATGGCCCGTGTACGCGGATGGCTTCCATACCGTATTCAGAGCAACTGGGGACAAAACGGCAGCGCGGCCCGAGCAGGGGGCTGATGAAGCGCTTGTACAAGCGCAGTACGGCGATGAGTAGGCGGCCGATCACCCCCGAATGATATGCCAGTTGGCATTGCCATTGGATTTGTCGCACGATGCGCGGACGGCTGCGGCAATGCCTGCGGGTTTTGCCGAGCCAGCCAGGGGCGGATGGCTCCTGGTTACGTTCCGAACTGCGCGAAACGGTCCGGTGACGCCACCGGACCTGTATTGCACGGGTCGGGCATCCGTTCAGGCAACGGGGCCCGGCGCGGTTGCTGCTGCTGGTCGGGTAGGCTATAAAGGCCCGCTTTCCCGGGCCCCGGGGGAAACAAGGAAGAGCGTTTCGTGGCTGCTAAAAAACCTGCAAAGAAGGCCGTCAAGGTCGCCAAGAAAACCGCCAAACCTGTAGTCAAGAAGGCGGCGTCCAAGCCGGTTGAAAAGAAGCCGGTCGCCAAGGCTGCCAAGCCGGCCGCCAAGAAGGCTGCAGCGCCCGCCAAGAAGGCGGCTGTTGCCAAGAAGGCGGTGGCCAAACCGGTGGCTCCGGCCAAGAAGGCGGCGCCCAAGCCCGCCGTTGCCAAGAAAACGGCTGCCAAGCCGGCAGCACCTGCGAAGAAGGTGCCCGCCAAGCCGGTGGCCAAGCCCGCGGCAAAGAAGGTGGCGGACAAGCCCGCTGCCAAGCCCGCAAAGACGCCAGCCACCCCGCCCGTGGTCAAGTCCGTACCGAAGCCGGCCGCCAAGCCGGTGACGGCCAAGCCTGTCCCGGCCGAAGTCGCCAAGAAGGTTGCAGCACCGGCCCCCAAGCCGGCCGCCAAGCCGACGCCCGCGCCCAAGGCCCCGCAAATCAAGAATCCCGTGCCTGTTTCGAAATCCCCCGTCAAAACCACCGTCGTCAAGTCCGCAGCGCCTGCAGCCGTCCGTCCGGTCGGCAAGGTGGCGGTTGCCGTAACCGCCCGTTCGGCGGCCCCGGCACCGCGCAGCAAGTACAAGGTTGTCGAATACAAGACCGACGAAGCGTCCGGTCGTCCGATCCTGCCGGCCGGCTACAAGCCCAGCGCCGACGAGGAGTACATGAGCACGCTGCAGCAGGAGTACTTCCGCCAGCGCCTGCTGCAGTGGCGCGCCGACCTGGTCGAGGAATCGAAGCAGACCATCGAGAACCTGCGCGAAGAAGTGCGTGACATCGGCGATGAAGCCGAGCGCGCCACCCGTGAGACCGAGAACTCGCTGGAACTGCGTACCCGCGACCGCTACCGCAAGCTGATCGGCAAGATCGACAGCACGCTCAAGCGCCTGGAAGCCGGAGATTACGGCTACTGCGTGGACACCGGCGAAGAGATCGGCCTGGACCGCCTGGAAGCCCGTCTCACCGCCGAGCGCACGATTGATGCGCAGGAGCGTTGGGAGCACCTGCAGAAGCAGCAGGGCGACTGATCGTCCCGGCGTGATGCACCCTGCAGAACCCCGCCCTGGCGGGGTTCTGTCTTTCTGGAGGTGGGAGAAGATGGCAGAGCAGGACGTTTTCATGCGCCGCGCGCTGGAACTGGCGCGCGCGAACATCGCCGTCGGTGGGCGCCCATTCGGTGCGGTCCTGGTGAAGGACGGCAAGGTGCTGGCCGAAGCGGCCAATGGTATCCATGCCAGCCACGACCCGACCGATCACGCGGAGATGCGCGCCATCCGCCTTGCCAGTGCTGTGCTCGGGAGCCCTCGCTTGGATGGCTGCAGCGTGTATGCCAGCGGCCATCCGTGCCCGATGTGCCTGGCTGCGATGTACCTGTGCGGGATCCAGCAGGCCTGGTTCGCCTATTCGAATGAGGACGCAGAGCCGTTCGGCCTGTCGACCGGCGCGGTGTACGCACGCTTGGCCGAAGGACCGGCGGCACCGGCCTCCGGCCTGCGCCAATGGAAGCCGGCGGGCGAGCAGGGGCTGTATGCGGAGTGGGGAGTGAAGTCGTAGCGGGCAAGCGGCACCCTCATCCGCCCTGCGGGCACCTTCTCCCGTCCACGGGAGAAGGGAGCGCCTGCGACAGCCCGGCAGTCGGATGGACCCAGGCGGTCCATGCAATCTCGAACACCCTCCCTTCTCCCGCCTGCGGGAGAAGGTGCCCGCAGGGCGGATGAGGGCAGGCCTTTACTGCAGGTCGCGCAGGTTCAACCGGCGCAGCTGCGGCGCCTTCCAGGCGGTGACCCCGGCCACGCCAAGCACCGCGCAGCCGCCGATGACCGCCGCCGGGACCAGCCCCAGCCAACGGGCCATGGTGCCGGCGTAGAACGCGCCCAGTTCATTGGACGAACTGATGAAGATGCCGTTGATCGAGGACACCCGGCCGCGCATCTCATCCGGCGTGGCCAACTGCAGGATGGTCGAGCGCACCACCACCGACACGCCATCGCAGGCGCCATAGAACAGCAGGATGGCCGCAGACAGCCAGAAGTGCTGGGACAGCCCGAACGCGATCACGCACAGGCCGAAGCCGGCCACCGCGAACAGCAGCACGCGCCCGGCATTGCGTTGCAACGGTCGGCGCGCCAACCACAGCCCCACGCAGATCGAGCCCAGCGCCGGCGCCGCGCGCAGGATGCCAAGGCCCTCCGGGCCGTAGTGCAGGATCTCCTGGATGAAGGCCGGCAGCATCGCCACCACGCCACCCAGCAGCACCGAGAACATGTCCAACGCCATTGCGCCGAGCATGATCTGGTTGCCCAGCACGAAGCGCGCGCCTTCGGCGATGCTGGCGAAGATCGGTGCGCGCGTCTGCGGCGGGGGCGGTTCGCTGACCCGGAGCGAGGCCAGCGCCAGCAGCGCCAGCGTCGCCATCACCGCGGCCACGCCATAGGACAGGCCCTTGCCGCCCCAGCCGACCAGCACGCCGCCCAGTGCCGGGCCGACCACCATGCCGGTCTGGAACACCACGCTGCCGAAGCCGGCCCCGCGCGCGAACTGCTCGCGTGCCAACACCCGCGCGAACAGCGCGTTGTAGATCGGTGACAGGAAGGCGCGGACCATGCCGGTCAGCGCGATGGCCAAGTAGATCGGCCAGACGCCCTTGAACGGTAGCCAGCCCATCGCCACCGATGCCAGCACCACCGCGGTAGCGATCAGGCCGAGGCTGGCCGCCATGCCCAGCCTGCGGCGGGGCAGGTGGTCAACCAGATAGCCGGCGAACGGGGCCACGCAGAAGAACGGGAGCACCTCGGCCAGGCCGATCAGGCCCAGCGAGAACGGATTGCGGGTGATCTCGTAGATGTGCCAGCCGACCGTGACCGCGACGATCTGGTAGGACAGCATCGCGGCGATGCGGTACAGCAGCAGTGACGCGAAGCCCGGCTGGCGCAGCAGGGTCAGGGCGCTGGCGTCGCCGGCGGGGGCGCTCACCGCGACTGCGCTTGGGCAGTTTCGCGGATGAAGGCCAGCATCGCGGCCAGGCCGTTGCTGCGGGTCGGCGAGAGGTGCTTGGCCAGGCCGATGGCGGCCACGTAGTCCGGCTCGGTGGCCAGGATCTCGGCGGCCGAGCGACCGGAGTAGACGCGCAGGGCCAGGTAGATCAGGCCCGAGACGATGGCCGAATCACTGATGGCATGGAAGACCAGCTTGTCGGCGTTGCCTTCCGGCACGATCCAGACCATCGACTGGCAGCCGAGCAGGCGGTGCTCCTCGGTCTTCCATTCTTCCGGGAAGGTCGGCAACTTGCGGCCGAGGTCGATCAGGTATTGGTAGCGCTCGGACCAGTCGCCAAAGAAGGAGAACTCGTCGGCAATGGCGGCCTGGGCGTCGGCGGGGGTGGGTTCGAGCGGGAAAATCGTGTCGGTCATGGGGGTTCCTGTTCTTGCCCGCTCCAGTTGATGGGCGGGCCGGTGGGGCGGGCGGTTCTGCCCTCACCCCAACCCCTCTCCCGCGTGCGGGAGAGGGGCTCAGCTCAGCGCATGTTGAGGCGAAACTGAGCGACTGCAGTGTTTGAAGCCCCTCTCCCGCCCGCGGGAGAGGGGTTGGGGTGAGGGAAAACAGAGGCCTCAGCCCCGCTTCCACCGCACGCCCTGCGGGGTGTCTTCCAGCACGATGTTCTCCGCCGCCAGCTGGTCGCGGATGGCATCGGCACGGGCGAAGTCACGGGCCTTCTTGGCGGCGATGCGCTCGTCGATCAAGGCCTGGATACGGGCATCGTCGCCGGCTTCGGCGCCGCGGCTGAACCACGCCGCCGGCGCCTGCTGCAGCAGGCCCAGCGCCAGCCCGGCACCGAGCAGCTCGCGCTTCAGGCGGGCCTTGTCCTGGGCGCTTTCGGCCTTGCGGGCCTCGGCGGCCAGTCGCGCCACTTCGGCCAGTGCCAGCGGCGTGTTGAGGTCATCGTCCAGCGCCGCCTCGACCGCGGCCGGGATCTGGGCGGTCGCCTCGACATCGGCCAGGTCACGCAGGGTGCCGTACAGCCGGTCCAGGGTGCGGACCGACTGCTCGATCAGGTTGTCCGACCAGTCCAGCGGCTGCCGGTAGTGCGCCGACAGCAGCGCATAGCGCAGGGCCTCCGGCGGGTGCTGGCGGACCAGGTCGTGGACGCGCTCGATGTTGCCCAGTGACTTGCTCATCTTGGCGCCGCCGAAGTTGAGCATACCGTTGTGCAGCCAGAAGCGGGCGAAGGTCTGCCCGCCATGGGCGCATTCGCTCTGCGCGATCTCGTTCTCGTGGTGCGGGAACTGCAGGTCCACGCCACCGGCATGGATGTCGATGGTCGGGCCCAGGTGGGCGGCAGCCATGGCCGAGCACTCGATGTGCCAGCCCGGGCGGCCACGGCCCCAGGGCGAGTCCCAGCCCGGCAGGTCGTCGCTGGAGGGCTTCCACAGCACGAAATCACCGGCATCACGCTTGTACGGGGCCACCTCGACGCGGGCGCCGGCCAGCATTTCCTCCGGGTCACGCCGCGAGAGCTTGCCGTAGTCCTTGAAGCTGCCCACCGAGAACAGCACATGGCCCTCGGCCGCGTAGGCGTGGCCGCTGTCGATCAGGTCCTGGATCATCGCGATGATGTGCGGGATGTGCGCGGTGGCCTCCGGCTCGATGTCCGGCGGGACCACGCCCAGTGCGGCCATGTCCTGTCGGTAGGCGGCGGCGAAGCGGTCGGTGATGGCCGAGATCGGCACCCCCTGTTCCTTGGCCGCGGCGTTGATCTTGTCATCCACGTCGGTGATGTTGCGGGCGTAGCGCAGCGCACCATGGCGGCGCCGCAGCAGGTCGGCCAGTACCCCGAAGACGACCGGGCCACGGGCATTCCCGATGTGGACGTAGTTGTAGACGGTGGGGCCGCACACATACATGGTCGGGGCGGAGGGATCGAGCGGAGCGAACGGCTCCAGCTGCCGCGTCAGGTTGTTGTGCAGGCGCAGGGTCATGGTCTTCCGGGGGAGGAACGAATCGCCCAATTCTAGCGGTCCGGGCCGGGCGGGGCACAGCCGGGCTGGGCAGAACGCCTGCGGATGGGTAATGTTCAGGCCCGGGGCAGTTCGCCTGCCTACACTATTGTTGCCCCCCATCCCGGGCCTTGATCGAATTCATTGATGAAATCCGCTCCGTTTCTGTTGTTTGCCAGCCTGTTCGCCGCCGGTCCCGTTGCGGCCCAGGCGCAGGACGGTGACCAGCGCAATCGCGTGGTGATCATGGAGAACGTGCGCTACGACTATGCGCAGGTTCTCAATGTCGAGCCGGTCTTCCAGACCCTGCGCGCCACCCGTACCGAAGAGCACTGCGAGCCGGTATCCACCCGCACGCTGGCCCCGGTGCAGGTCAAGGGCGAGGAGGAGAAGGGCGGTTTCCGCCGTTTCTGGGATTCGGTGCGCGGCATCTTCACGCGCGGGGAAGGCGAGGAGGCGGTCGAGGACAGCAGCCAGGTCCATCACCCCGGCGCCAGCGCGCTGCTGACGCCCGAATGCAGGATCGTCGAGGTCGGCCGCGAGTTCCGCCGTCCCATCGCCTACGACGTGGACTACGTCTACAAGGGCATCAAGTTCCGCTCGCGCCTGCCGGAAGATCCGGGCAACCGCCTGAAACTGCGGGTGTCGATCACCCCGGATATCGGCCAGTCGTTCGAAACCACCCCGAGCATCCCCTGATGCTGCGCCGCGGCACTTGCGTGCCGCAGGGCCGCATGCGAGTATTCGGCGCTATGAAGGCGAACAGCTTCCAGCACGAAACCAGCACCGCCCGGATGGCCTCCGGCATGACCTCGCGTGCCCGCCGACCGGAATCCCACATATTCGCTGGGTAAGCCGGAGCTTCGTGCTGTCTGTTCGGAAAACCCAGCCCAGGCTGGGTTTTTTCGTTTTCGCGCCACCAAAAGTTTCAAACGCAATGAGTCGCGCCCCGGCGCATCCAACCGCCGGCAACGGCAACTTCCCGCAGCAAAGGATGGATTGATGTCTCTGAAGCACTTCTTGAACACCCAGGACTGGAGCCGGGCCGACCTTGATGCACTGCTCGCCCAGGCGACGCGGTTCAAGCAGAACAAGCTGGGTGACGAGCTGAAGGGCAAGTCGATCGCCCTGGTGTTCTTCAACCCCTCCATGCGTACCCGCACCAGCTTCGAGCTGGGTGCCTTCCAACTGGGCGGGCATGCCGTGGTGCTGCAGCCGGGCAAGGACGCGTGGCCGATCGAGTTCAACCTGGGCACGGTGATGGACGGTGACACCGAGGAGCACATCGCCGAGGTGGCCAAGGTGCTGGGCCGCTACGTCGACCTGATCGGCGTGCGCGCGTTCCCGAAGTTCGTGGACTGGGCCTACGACCGCCAGGACATCGTGCTCAGGAGCTTCGCCAAGTACTCGCCGGTGCCGGTCATCAACATGGAGACCATCACCCACCCGTGCCAGGAGCTGGCCCACATCCTGGCGCTGCAGGAGCATTTCGGCACCACCGACCTGCGCGGCAAGAAGTACGTGCTGACCTGGACCTACCACCCCAAGCCGCTGAACACGGCGGTCGCCAACTCGGCGCTGACCATCGCCACCCGCATGGGCATGGACGTGACCCTGCTGTGCCCGACCCCGGATTACGTGCTGGACGAGCGCTACATGGGCTGGGCCGAGCAGAACGTAGCCGAGAGCGGCGGTTCGCTGCAGGTCAGCCATGACATCCGCAGCGCCTACGCCGGTGCCGACGTGGTCTACGCCAAGAGCTGGGGCGCGCTGCCGTTCTTCGGCAACTGGGAGCCGGAGAAGCCGATCCGCGACCAGTACAAGCACTTCATCGTTGACGAAGCCAAGATGGCGCTGACCAACAACGGTGTGTTCAGCCATTGCCTGCCGCTGCGCCGCAACGTGAAGGCGACCGACGCTGTCATGGATTCGCCGCAATGTATCGCCATCAATGAAGCCGAGAATCGCCTGCATGTGCAGAAGGCGATCATGGCGGCGTTGGCCGGCAAGTAACGCTTGAGCCCCTCTCCCAAGGGAGAGGGCGTGGGGTGAGGGTAACGCCTTGCTCCAGATGCACCTTCATTCGTTCGCCCCCTTCCCAACCCCTCCCCCGGAGGGAGAGGGGCTTAAAGATCAACAGCAGAGACTTCTTCCCCATGAGCAAAGACATCGTCCTCGCCTTCTCCGGCGGCCTCGACACCAGCTTCTGCGTGCCCTACCTGCAGGAGCGCGGCTACAACGTGCACACCGTGTTCGCCGACACAGGCGGCGTGGATGCCGAAGAGCGTGACTTCATCGAGAAGCGTGCCGCCGAACTGGGCGTCACCAGCCATGTCACCGTCGACGGTGGCCCGGCGATCTGGGAAGGCTTCGTCAAGCCGTTCGTGTGGGCCGGCGAGGCCTACCAGGGCCAGTACCCGCTGCTGGTGTCCGACCGTTACCTGATCGTCGATGCCGCGCTCAAGCGCGCCGCCGAACTGGGCACCAACATCATCGCCCACGGCTGCACCGGCATGGGCAACGACCAGGTGCGCTTCGACCTGGCGGTGAAGGCGCAGGGCGACTACGTGATCGTCGCGCCGATCCGCGAGATCCAGAAGGAGCACACCCAGACCCGCGCCTACGAGCAGAAGTACCTGGAAGAGCGCGGCTTTGGCGTGCGTGCCAAGCAGCAGGCCTACACCATCAACGAGAACCTGCTGGGCCTGACCATGTCCGGCGGCGAGATCGACAAGTGGGAAGCCCCGGGCGAGGGCGCACGCGGCTGGTGCGCACCGCGCAGCGCCTGGCCGATCGAACCGCTGACCGTGACCTTGAAGTTCGTCGAAGGCGTGGCTGTTGAGCTGGACGGCAAGGCACTGCCGGGTGAGCAGATCCTGGCCAAGCTCAACAAGCTGTTCGCGCCCTATGGCGTGGGCCGTGGCGTCTACACCGGCGACACCGTGATCGGCCTGAAGGGCCGCATCGTGTACGAAGCACCGGGCCTGGTCTCGCTGCTGGCCGCGCACCGCGCGCTGGAAGACACCGTGCTGACCAAGCAGCAGAACCGCTTCAAGCCGGAAGTGGCGCGCAAGTGGGTGGAGCTGGTGTACGAAGGCTTCTACCACGACCCGCTCAAGTACGACATAGAGGCGTTCCTGAAGTCCTCCCAGGCCAAGGTGACCGGCGAAGTGGTGCTGGAAACCCGCGGTGGCCGCGTCGACGCGGTGGCGGTGCGTTCGCCATACATCCTCAACGCCAAGGGCGCGACCTACGCGCAGTCGGCGGACTGGGGCGTGGAGGAAGCCGAAGGCTTCATCAAGCTGTTCGGCATGAGCTCGACGCTGTACGCGCAGGTCAATCGCTGAGCCGTTGAAGCCCCTCTCCCGCATGCGGGAGAGGGGTTGGGGTGAGGGGCTTTGGCTTGATGAGATTCAGAAGCACAAAGCGCCCCCATCCGCCCTCCGGGCACCTTCCCCCGCACGCGGTGGAAGGGATGCCTTCGATCACTGACCTGATGACCTGCCGCTGCCCACCATGACGACCTTGCTCGAATCCACCCTGCAGCACCTCGAAGCGCTGGTGTCCTACGACACCCGCAACCCGCCGCGTGCGATCACCACCGGTGGCATCTTCGATTACCTGCGCGACCACTTGCCGGGCTTCAACGTCGAGGTGATCGACCACGGTGCCGGTGCGGTCAGCCTGTACGCGGTGCGTGGCACTCCCCGTTTCCTGTTCAACGTGCATCTGGACACGGTGCCGGATTCCCCGCACTGGAGTGCCAACCCGCACGTGATGCGCCGCCTCGACGACCGCGTGGTCGGCCTGGGCGTGTGCGACATCAAGGGGGCCGCCGCCGCACTGGTGGCCGCCGCCAATGCCAGCGACGGCGACGCCGCGTTCCTGTTCTCCAGCGACGAGGAAGCCAACGACCCGCGTTGCATCGCCGCCTTCCTGGCACGCGGCATCCCTTATGAAGCGGTGCTCGTGGCCGAGCCGACCATGAGCGAGGCGGTGCTGGCGCACCGCGGCATCAGCTCGGTGTTGATGAAGTTCGCCGGCCGCGCCGGGCATGCCTCCGGCAAGCAGGACCCGTCGGCCAGTGCACTGCACCAGGCCATGCGTTGGGGCGGCAAGGCGCTGGACCACATCGAGTCGCTGGCACATGCGCGCTTCGGCGGCCTGACCGGCCTGCGTTTCAACATCGGCCGCGTCGAAGGCGGCATCAAGGCCAACATGATCGCGCCGGAAGCCGAGCTGCGTTTCGGCTTCCGCCCACTGCCGTCGATGGACATCGATGCGCTGCTGGCCACCTTCGCCGGCTTCGCCGAGCCGCAGGCCGCGCATTTCGAGGAAACCTTCCGTGGCCCGAGCCTGCCCTCCGGCGACATCGCCCGGGCCGAGGAACACCGCCTGGCCGCGCGCGACATCGCCGACGAGCTGGGCCTGCCGATCGGCAACGCCGTTGATTTCTGGACCGAGGCCTCGCTGTTCTCGGCCGGCGGTTACACCACGATGGTGTACGGCCCGGGTGACATCGCCCAGGCCCACACCGCCGATGAGTTCGTCACGCTGGAGCAGCTGCAGCGTTACGTCGAATCGGTGCACAGCATCCTGCAACGCGGCGCCTGAGCCGCAGTGGCCCGGCGGCGTGCCGCCGGCTTCCTCCCCCGCGACCGTCGTGGTCGCCTTGTAGACGCAAGCAATGTCCCCTGCCATGCAACCCCATCGCCAGACCCGCCAGACCATCGTCCGCCTGCTTTCGAGCATGGCCAGCGCGAAGGAGATCAGCCAGTACCTGAAGCGTTTCTCGCAGCTGGACGCCAAGCGCTTCGCCGTGGTCAAGGTCGGCGGCGCGGTGCTGCGCGACGACCTGGAGGCGCTGACCTCCTCGCTGTCGTTCCTGCAGGAAGTGGGCCTGACCCCGATCGTGCTGCACGGCGCCGGCCCGCAGCTGGACGCCGAACTGTCGGCGGCCGGCATCGAGAAGCAGACCATCAACGGCCTGCGCGTGACCACGCCCGAAGCGCTGGCGATCGTGCGCAAGGTGTTCCAGCAGTCCAACCTCAAGCTGGTCGAGGCGCTGCAGCAGAACGGTGCGCGTGCCACCTCGATCACCGGTGGCGTATTCGAGGCGCAGTACCTGGATCCGGACACCTACGGCCTGGTCGGCGAGGTGAAGAAGGTCAACCTGGCGCCGATCGAAGCCAGCCTGCGCGCCGGTTCGATCCCAGTGATCACCAGCCTCGGCGAAACCCCGAGCGGGCAGATCCTCAACGTCAACGCCGACTTCGCCGCCAATGAGCTGGTGCAGGAATTGCAGCCGTACAAGATCATCTTCCTGACCGGCACCGGGGGGCTGCTGGACGAGGAGGGCACGCTGATCTCCTCGATCAATCTGTCCACCGAGTACGACCAGCTGATGGCACAGCCGTGGATCCATGGCGGCATGCGGGTCAAGATCGAGCAGATCAAGGATCTGCTGGACAAGTTGCCGGAGGAGTCGTCGGTGTCGATCACGCGCCCGGCCGACCTGGCCAAGGAGCTGTTCACGCACAAGGGCTCGGGCACGCTGGTGCGTCGGGGCGAGAAGGTGCTCAAGGCAACGTCGTGGAGCGAGCTGGATACGGCGCGTTTGAAGACGCTGATCGAATCCAGCTTCGGTCGCAGGCTGGTGCCGGACTACTTCGAGAAGACCCGGCTGTTGCGCGCCTATGTCAGCGAGAACTACCGCACCGCGGTGATCCTCACCGATGAGGCCGAAGGCGTGTACCTGGACAAGTTCGCGGTGCTGGACGACGCACAGGGCGAAGGCCTGGGCCGCGCGGTCTGGAACGTGATGCTGGAGGAAACCCCGCAGCTGTTCTGGCGCTCGCGCAACGGCAATCCGGTCAACCATTTCTACTACGCCGAATCCGACGGCTGCTACAAGCAGGGGCATTGGAAGGTGTTCTGGTTCGGCGCCGATGACTTCGAGGCCATCAAGGGCTACGTGAAGCATTGCGGTGAGCGCAAGGCGAGCCTGCAGGATTGATGCGATGCGGATCGGTTCGGACACCCTCTGGAATACGCCACCGGAACTGAAGGGCCGGCATGCATGGCTGCAGCCGTTGCAGCGGGCGCACGTGCCGGCATTGGAGCTTGCCCTGGGCGACGGTGAACTGTCGCGCTGCTGGTACACCAATGTGCCGGCACCCGAAGCGGTGCAGGGCTACGTCGATGCCGCCCTGGACGTGCAGGCGCAGGGCAAGGTGCTGGCCTTCGTGGTCAAGGACGCCGCCGGTGAGGTGGTGGGCAGCACCCGCTTCTACGCGCTGGAAGCGGACGTGCCGCGCCTGAACATCGGCTACACCTGGTACAACCCGCGCGTGCAGCGCACCGGCCTCAACACCGAGGCCAAGCTGCTGTTGCTGCAGCATGCCTTCCAGGTGATGGGCTGCATCAGCGTGGGCTTCGAGACCAGCTGGTTCAACCAGAACTCGCGTCGGGCCATCGCCCGCCTGGGCGCGAAGCAGGACGGCGTGCTGCGCAGCCACAAGCGCCATTCGGACGGGTCGCGTCGCGATACCGTGGTGTTCTCCATCATCGATACGGAATGGCCGGCGGTGAAAGCCCACCTGCAGTTCCTGCTGGATTCGCATTCATGACTGACAAGAAATTCTCCCTCGGCATCGTCGGCGCGCGTGGCTACACCGGCACCGAACTGATCAAGCTGGTGGCCGGGCACCCGGACATCGAACTGGCGTTCGTGTCCTCGCGCGAGCTGGCCGGGCAGCGCGTGGCCGAGCACAACGACGCCTACACCGGTGAACTGCGCTACGAGAGCCTGGACGCCGACGCAGTCGCCGCCAAGGGCGTGGACGCGGTGGTGCTGGCGTTGCCGAACGGCAAGGCCGAGCCGTTCGTGGCCGCGTTGGATGCAGCCAGGCCGGACACGGTGATCGTCGACCTGTCGGCGGACTATCGCTTCGACAACAACTGGTACTACGGCCTGCCGGAGCTGACCCGCAACCGTTACGACGGGCAGAAGCGGATCAGCAACCCGGGCTGCTATGCCACCGCGATGCAGCTGGCGATCGCGCCGCTGCTGTCGCAGCTGGCCGGGCCGCCGACGTGCTTCGGCGTGTCGGGCTGGTCCGGTGCCGGCACCACGCCCTCGGACAAGAACAACCCCGAGCTGCTGCGCGACAACCTGATGCCGTATGCGTTGACCAACCACGTGCACGAGCGCGAGGTGTCGACCCAGCTCGGTGTGCCGGTGGAGTTCATGCCGCACGTGGCGCCGTATTTCCGTGGCATCACCATGACCGTGAACCTGTGGCTGCAACAGCCGTTCAAGCGCGAGGAGATCGTCGCCCTGTACACGCAGCGCTACGCCGGCGAGCCGTTGGTGGAAGTCGTGGATGAGGCGCCATGGGTGAGCCGCATCGCCGGCACCCATGGCGTGCAGATCGGCGGCTTCACGATGGCGCCGGACAACAAGCGCGTGGTGGTGGTGGCGACCATCGACAACCTGCTCAAGGGCGCGGCGACCCAGGCGCTGCAGAACCTCAACCGCGCGCTGGGCCTGGACGAGCTGACCGCCATCCCGCAGTGACGAGCTTCGCAGGCGCGGCCAAGGCCGCTCCTGCAGACAGCCATAGCAAACCTTTTCGATTCCGAGAAACCACCATGACCAACCTGCTCTGGCAGAAACCCGGCGTCGCGGTCGACGCGAAGATCCAGACCTTCCTGGCCGGCGACGACGTCATCCTCGATCGCGAGTTCTTCCTGCACGATATCCAGGCCAGCGCGGCGCATGCCGAAGGCCTGCAGCACATCGGCATCCTCAGCGCCGACGAGCTGGCCGCGCTCACGCGCGAACTGACGACGCTGGCCGAGGACTTCCGCAGCGGCGCGTTCGTGCTCGACGAGCAGTACGAGGATTGCCACTCGGCGATCGAGGCCCGCCTGACCGAACGCCTGGGTGATGCCGGCCGCAAGATCCACACCGGCCGCAGCCGCAACGACCAGATCCTGGTGGCCACGCGCCTGTGGTTGAAGGAGAAGCTGGCGCGCGTGGCGCAGATCAGCATCGAGGTCGCGCGGGTGGCGCTGGACCGCGCTGCCGCCGAACAGCAGCAGCCGCTGCCGGGCTACACCCACATCCAGCGCGCCGTGGTGTCCTCGGCGGGCATGTGGTGGGCCGGCTGGGCCGAGGCGTTCATCGACAACGCGGTGCGCGCCCGCGATACCCGCGCATTGATCGACACCAACCCGCTGGGTACCGCGGCCGGCTACGGCGTCAACCTGCCGCTGGACCGTGCCCACACCACGCAGGCGCTGCAGTTCGCACGCATGCAGATCAGCCCGATCTACGCCCAGCTCTCGCGCGGCAAATTCGAGCTGGCTGCACTGGAAGCCTTGGGTGGGGCCACGCTGGACCTGCGCCGCATCGCCTGGGACCTGTCGCTGTTCACCACCGGCGAGTTCGCCTTCGTGGCGCTGCCGGCGCAGTACACCACCGGCAGCTCGATCATGCCGAACAAGCGCAACCCGGACGTGATCGAGCTGATGCGCGCCACCCACGCCAGCGTCGCCGCTGCGCGCACCGAGATCGAGCAGTTGCTGTCGCTGCCGTCCGGTTACCAGCGCGACCTGCAGAACTCCAAGGGCGCGATCGTGCACGGCTTTGGTCGTGGCCTGGCGGCGCTGGAACTGCTGCCGGCGTTGTTGTCCAACCTGGACTGGCGGGACGATCACATCCGTGCGGCCATTGATTCGGGCATGTATGCCACCGACGTGGCAGTGGAAGCGGCCGTGGCCGGCGTGCCGTTCCGCGATGCCTACAAGGCCGCGGCGGCGGCGTCGGAAACGGCGGGGCAGGGGCGTACCCCCGAAGGCAGCCTGGCCGCGCGCGTGTCGCCCGGCGCGGCGGCGGACCTGCGTCTGGACGAGCTCAACGCACGCCTGGCGGCGCTGCTGGGCTGAGGTGGACACGGGCGTCGAAGGGCGCCCGTGTTGGTTTGGTCCTGGCTCCGGTTGCGGCTTAAGCCCCTCTCCCGCCTGCGGAAGAGGGGTTGGGGTGAGGGGAAGCTCCTGGCTGGGCAACGTCCAAAGCCTCCCTCATCCGCCCTCCGGGCACCTTCTCCCGCAGGCGGGAGAAGGGACAGCCAAAGCAACAGCCAAAGCCAAAGCCAAAGCCAAAGCAAGTTCCAAGCGAAAGCAATCGTGTCATCTTCGCTTTCGTCGTGGTGTCATGCGCAGCTAAAGGAGAACGCAATGAAGCTCTACCTCGTACTGGCAATGCGCAAGCCGTCATTTGACGATGCAGTGATTGCCCCCCACATCGCTTTCCTCAACGCACTCGACGCGAAAGACCAGCTGTACTTGACCGGCGGCTTCAGCGATGGCACCGGCGGCGCCTATGTCTTGAAGAACATCGAAACTCTGGAGGCCGCCAAGGCCGTCGTCGCCGCCGATCCGTTGGCCCTCCACGGCAGTTCCGAGCTGATCATCCACGAGTGGAATACACGTTGATCCCATGATCCAGACTTCACTTTCACCGTTCACCGAACAAGCGCTGCCGCAGTGGCGCCGGGCCGTGCTCAAGGTCGGCAGCAGCCTGCTCGCCGCCGACGGCGGCGGGCTGACGCCACGCTTCGCGCTGGGCTTGGCGCAGTTCGTCTCGGCCAATGTGCTGGTCGGGCGTGAGGTGGTGATCGTGTCCTCCGGCGCGGTGGCGGCCGGGCGCGCCATCGTGCCGAAGGCGGCAGAAGCCGGTGCGGCGATGGCGGCACGGCAGGCGCTGGCCGCGTTGGGCCAGGCGCAGCTGATCGCGCTGTGGCAGCGCTTCTTCGAACGGCCGGTGGCGCAGGTGCTGCTGACCCACGACGACCTGCGCAACCGCCGGCGCTATCTCAACGCGCGCGCCGCACTCACCGAGTTGCTGGCGCTGGGTGCGCTGCCGGTGGTCAACGAGAACGACACCGTTTCGGTGGATGAACTGAAGCTGGGCGACAACGACAATCTGGCCGCGATCGTGGCCGCGCTGGTGGACGCCGATGCCTTGTTCATCGCCACCGACATCGATGGCCTGTACACCGCCGACCCGCGCGGCAATCCCGATGCGCGGCCGATCAACGAGGTCCTGGAACTGACGCCGGAGGTGCTGGCGATGGCCGGTGGCAGCGGCAGCGCGGTGGGGACCGGTGGCATGCAGACCAAGTTGCAGGCCGCGGCCAAGGCCGGTGCGGCGGGGATCGATACCTTCCTGTTCAACGGCCGGGATGGCGACGTGGTGCGTGGGCTGGCCCAGGGGCGGCTGCGCGGTACCCGCCTGCACGCCGGGCAGTCGCGCATCGCCGCACGCAAGTACTGGCTGCGGCATGCGCCACTGGAACCGGGTGCGATCCTGATCGACGCCGGTGCCGCGCGTGCGTTGCGCGAGAAAGGTGCATCGCTGCTGCCCGGCGGCGTGCTCGGCGCCGAAGGTGAGTTCCGGCGCGGCGACATGGTGGAGGTACGCCTGTTCGACGTACAGGGCCAGCAGAAGGTCGCGCGCGGCGTCAGCCAGTATTCGGCGGTGGACATCCGCCGCATCAGCCAGCACCACACGCGCGAGATCGAATCCATCCTTGGCTACAACTACG
The DNA here is from genome assembly GCF_004348115.1 of Stenotrophomonas sp. ATCM1_4. GTDB lineage: Bacteria > Pseudomonadota > Gammaproteobacteria > Xanthomonadales > Xanthomonadaceae > Stenotrophomonas > Stenotrophomonas capsici. The sequence goes on from NZ_QPFB01000001.1 coordinate 875,902, forward strand.
GCGACAACGTGGTCCACCGTGATGACATGGTGGTGCTGTGAGTTCGCCCCGCAACCACGGGAACCGTCATGAGTGATATCCGCACCCTGGCCCTGCAATGCCGTGATGCCGCCCTGCAACTGGGCCGTCTCTCCACGCAGGCCCGGGGCGACCTGCTGCAGGCGATGGCGGCGGCACTGGAGGCCGATGCCCCGGCCATCCTGGCGGCCAATGACAAGGACCTGCAGGCCGCGCGCGACAAGGGCGTGGGCACTGCGATGCTCGATCGGTTGGCGTTGAACCCGTCACGCCTGGCCGGTGTGGCCAATGCGCTGCGCGAGGTGGCGGCGCTGCCGGACCCGGTGGGCGAGGTCACCCGCGACTATGTACGCCCCAATGGCATCCGCGTGCAGAAGGTGCGCGTGCCGCTGGGGGTGATCGCGATGATCTACGAGGCGCGCCCGAACGTGACCGCCGATGCGGCGGCGCTGTGCATCAAGGCCGGCAACGGCGTGATCCTGCGTGGCGGTTCGGAGGCGATCCATTCCAACACCGCCATCGCCGCCAGCCTCCGGCGCGCCCTGCGCGAGGCCGGCTTGGCGGAAGCGGCGCTGACCCTGGTCGAGGACCTGCGCCGCGAAACCATGCTGGAACTGCTGCAGCTCAACGACGTCATCGACCTGGCCATCCCGCGCGGTGGCGAGGGCCTGATCCGCTTCGTCGCCGAGCATGCGCGGGTGCCGGTGATCAAGCACTACAAGGGCGTGTGCCATCTGTTCGTCGATGACAGTGCCGATATCGATCTGGCGATCGGCCTGCTGGTCGATGGCAAGGTCTCGCGTCCGGCGGCCTGCAATTCGCTGGAAACACTGCTGGTGCATGAAGCCATCGCCGCGCGCTTCCTGCCGGCGGCGGCGCAGGCGTTGCGCGAGCGCGGGGTGGAGCTGCGGGGGGATGTGGCCACCCGCGCGGTGCTGCCGGACGTGCTGGCCGCCACGGAAGACGACTACGCCGCCGAGTACCTGGACCTGATCCTGGCCATCCGCATCGTGCCGGACCTGCAGGCTGCCATCGCGCATATCCAGCAGTACACCTCCGACCATACCGAGGTGATCGCCACCGGTACGCCCGCACACGGCCAGGCATTCGTGCAGGCATTGCGCTCGGCGGTGGTGATGGTCAACGCCTCCTCACGCTTCTCCGACGGCGGTGAGCTGGGGCTGGGCGCGGAAATCGGCATTTCCACCACGCGCCTGCATTCCTATGGCCCGATGGGCCTGGAAGCACTCACGGTGGAGCGTTTCGTGGTGCAGGGCGAGGGCCAGGTACGGCACCCGTTGGGTTGATACCCGCCGAGGGGGCGCCTTACCAGCGGTCTTCCAGTTGCTGCGGCTTGCAGGCGAACCAGGCGGCGGTCGTCAGCACCACCGAGCAAAGCGCGAGGAAGGCGAACGACCAGGTCCAGCCACCGCTGACGCCGTGCAGCCAGCCGAACAGCAGCGGGCCAAGGCTGGCCAGGCTGTAGCCCACCCCCTGCATGAAGCCGGACAGGGCGGCCGAGCCGGCCTGGGTGCGGGTGCGCAGGTTGATCAGGGTCAGGCCCAGCGGGAACGTGGAAGGGCCCAGGCCGGCGATGATTGCCCACAGCCACGGGGCCTTCATCGGGGCCCAGAGCAGGCCGGCGAAGGCGATCATGTTCAGCACGAACACCATCACCGCGATCGGGAACGGGTTGCGCAGGCGCACCGCCAGCGCAGGCACCAGCAGCGAAGGGGCCAGGCCGATCGCCGAGTACACCGCCACCATCACGCCACCGAAGGCTTCGCTGGCGCCGGCTTCCACCATCACCTTCGGTAGCCAGGTGAACAGGGAATAGGTACCCAGCGAGGTCATGCCGAACATCAGTGCCATGCCCCAGCCCAGCGATGTCTTCCAGACACGCCCCGGCGCGTGGCCGGTGGCTGCCGAGGCGGCTTCGCGGGGCGCCTGCCGGGCGAGCAGGATCCATGGCAGCAGGGCGGCCAGCGACAGCAGCGACCACATGCCCAGCGAGATGCGCCAATCGAAGGCATCGGCCATCGGCACCGCCAGCAGCGCGGGGATCATGGTGCCGGCCTGCAGCACGGTGATGTAGATCGTGCTCAACGTACCAACGCGGTCGGCGAAGTAGCGCTTGACCAGTGGCGGGACCACCACGTTGCCCATGCCCATGCCGGCCAGCGCGATCGCCGAGCCCAGCATCAGCATGCCGATATTGCCGGAGGCGGCGCGCAGCAGCAGGCCCAGCGTGGCCAGCACCATGGTCAGCACGGCGGTGCGTTCCAGGCCGATGGCGCGGGTGATGCGGGGCGTCGCCAGGCCGAAGGCGGCGAAGGCGGCCGTCGGCATCATGCCGAGCACGCCGGTCATGGTGCTGCCGAAGTCGAAGACGTGGCCCAGCCGGTCCAGCAAGGGCGTCAGCGAGGTCACCGCGCTGCGCAGGTTGGCCGAAACCAGCACGATGGCGACGAACGCCAGCAGACGGCCATGCAGCAGCGGGGCCGGGGTGGGGGAGGTGGTGGGCGAAGACATGTCGAACTCCGGCATGGCGGGTCCGGCACCGTGTGGAACCCGCCTAAAACAAAAGCCGGCCAGAGGCCGGCTTTTGTTGAATTGGTCGGGGAGACAGGATTCGAACCTGCGACCTCTACGTCCCGAACGTAGCGCTCTACCAGACTGAGCTACACCCCGAAGGAGCCGCCTATGATAACGGCGTTCCCGCAGTCTTGCAAGTGGTTTTCCCCGGAAGCCAACCGCGCGGGAGGGTTGCTTCCAGTGCGCCCGAAGGCGGCTTGTACATCCACAAAAAAGCCCGGAAAACGTCGCCGTTTTCCAGGCTTCGATGCGACCTTCTGGTCGGGGAGACAGGATTCGAACCTGCGACCTCTACGTCCCGAACGTAGCGCTCTACCAGACTGAGCTACACCCCGTGAAGGAGCCCGGAAAGATACGCTCAGTCCGGGCTCCTGACAATACCTCAGCGCATTTTTTTAACGTTTTGTTTCACTCTTGCGCGCTTCGCGTGCTTCGAACCACATGCCGTTGAGGATCGCAACGGTCGAAGCAAGGCCAGCACCCAGAATCCAGGCGAAATACCACATGTGATGTCTCCTTCCTAAAGCGTGGATGTGGATCAGTAGGCGTTCGGGTTTTCACCCATTTCCGTCAGCGTGGTCTTGCCCTTCAGCACGCGGTACACCCAGGTGGTGTAGCCGATGATGATCGGCAGGAAGATCACCGTGGCCAGCAGCATGATCCACAGCGTCAGATGGCTGGACGATGCGTCCCACAGCGTCAGGCTGGAGCCCGGCTGGCTGGAGGAGGGCAGCAGGAACGGGAAGATGGCGAAGCCGACGGTGAAGATGATGCCGGCGATCGACAGGCCCGAGGCGATGAAGGCCAGGCCGCCACGGCGCTTGCGCAGCAGCACCGCACTGGCCAGTGCACCGAGCAGGCCCACCACCGGTGCCAGGATCGTGGCCGGCATGGCGCTGTAGTTGTGCATCCAGCCACCGGCGGCGGTCAGTTCGGCGGTCTTCAACAGCGGGTTGCTGGCCCCATCGCTGATCACCTGCGAGGTGACCGTATAGCCCGGCAGGCCCAGTGCGACCCAGGCACCGCCGGCGGCGAACAGCACGAAGCTGACGATGGCGGCGATGCTGCCGAAGCGGGCCGAACGATCGGCTACCGGGCCGTCGGTCTTGAGCACCAGCATGGCGGCACCGTGCGAGACCAGCATGGCGACGCTGAGCAGGCCGGCCAGCAGGGCGAACGGGGTCAGCAGGCCGAAGAACGTGCCCGTGTACCAGACGCGCTGGCTGTCATCGAAGTGGTAGGGGACGCCCAGCAGCACGTTGCCCACGGCCACGCCCATGATCAGCGCCGGGACGAAGCCACCGATGAACAGTGCCCAGTCCCAGTTGTTGCGCCAGCGCTGGCTGGGCATCTTGCCACGGTACTTGAAGCCGACCGGGCGCAGGATCAGGGCGAACAGGATGACGAACATCGCCAGGTAGAAGCCGGAGAAGCTCACCGCGTACAGCGGCGGCCAGGCGGCGAAGATCGCGCCGCCACCGAGCACCAGCCACACCTGGTTGCCTTCCCATACCGGGCCGATGGTGTTGATCACCAGGCGGCGTTCCTCGTCGGTCCTGGCCACGAACGGCAGCAGCGCGCCGACGCCCAGGTCAAAACCATCCATCACCGCGAAGCCGATCAGCAGCACGCCCAGCAGCAGCCACCAGATCACGCGTAGCGTCGTGTAGTCCAGAAGAATGAAATCCATGAGTGTTCTCCTGCCTTATGCCTGGCGCGTGGCCGGCGAGGCGGCGTTGTTGGAAGCAGCCGAGGGCTGCAGCGAGGGCAGGATGTCGTCCGGGCCCTTGCGGATGGCCTTCAGCATCAGCTTGATCTCGATGATCATCAGCACCGTGTACAGCGCGGTGAAGCCGGCCAGGGTCATGACGATCTGGTGCAGGGCCAGGCCCGAGGCGGCGTAGAAGGTCGGCAGCACGCCATCCACGGCCCACGGCTGGCGGCCGTACTCGGCGATGAACCAACCGCATTCGATGGCGATCCACGGGGCCGGCAGCGTCCACAGCGCGATCTTCAGGAAGGTGCGCTTGTCCTGGAAGTTGTGGCGGCAGGAGTAGTAGAAGGCCACCGCGAAGAAGGCGATCAGGTAGAAACCCAGGCCGGCCATGATGCGGAAGGTCCAGAACAGCGGGGCCACCGTCGGCACCGTGTCCATCGCGGCCTGCGAGATCTCCTGCGGCGTGGCGTTGAGGATGTCCTCGCGGTAACGCTTGAGCAGCAGGCCGTGGCCCAGGTCCTGCCAATGGCGGTCGAACATCTCACGGGCTTCGACGTCGTTCTTATTGGCGCGGATGCGCTCCAGTGCACCGTAGGCCAGCTGGCCGCCGCGGATGCGGTGCTCGGCGCGCTCGACCAGTTCCAGGATGCCCGGGATCGGCTTGTCCAGCGAACGGGTGGCGATCAGGCCCATCAGATACGGGATCTTGACCGCGTAGTCGTTCTGGTGGGTCTGCTGGTTCGGGATGCCGAAGGCGGTGAAGTCGGCCGGGGCACGCTCGGTCTCCCACATGGCTTCGATCGCGGCCAGCTTCATCTTCTGGTGCTCGTTGGCGGCGTAGCCGCTTTCGTCACCCAGCACCACCACCGACAGCGAGGACAGCAGGCCGAAGGCCGCCGCCACCGCGAACGAGCGGCGGGCGACGTCATGGTGCTTGTTGCGCAGCAGGAAGAAGGCGCTGATCGACATCACGAACACCGCGCCGGTCACGTAGCCGGCCGACACGGTGTGCACGAACTTGGCCTGTGCCACCGGGTTGAACAGAACGGCCATGAAGTCCACGACTTCCATGCGCATCGTTTCCGGGTTGAACACGGCACCCACCGGGTGCTGCATCCAGCCGTTGGCGATCAGGATCCACAGCGCCGACAGGTTGGTGCCCAGCGCCATCAGCCAGGTCACGGTCAGGTGCTGCACCTTGGACAGGCGGCCCCAGCCGAAGAAGAACAGGCCGATGAAGGTGGCTTCCAGGAAGAACGCCATCAGGCCTTCGATGGCCAGCGGCGCGCCGAAGATGTCGCCGACGTAATGGCTGTAGTAGGACCAGTTCATGCCGAACTGGAATTCCATGACGATGCCGGTACCCACGCCCATGGCGAAGTTGATACCGAACAGCACGCCCCAGAACAGGGTCATGCGGCGCCAGACGTCCTTGCCGGTCATGACATAGACGCTCTCCATGATTGCGATCATGAAGGACAGGCCCAGGGTGAGCGGGACGAAAAGGAAGTGGTACATCGCGGTCAGCGCGAACTGCAACCGCGACAGTTCTACGACTGTTGGATCAATCATGGCCTATCTACCTCGTGGGTGGGCGTCATGGGGCTGGAGGGGGTTCTATGGACAGAATGCTCCGGGTTCATGCATTGCCGTGCCTTGATCTGGATCAATGTGACGGTCGTGCGCAACCGCGAAGGTGCGGTTGCCGGCGGACGGGGTGCTGCTTGCTTACAATCAGGCAGATTTCCTTCACCAGAGTTGCCAATCTTGAGCGAAGTTCCACATCCGGGCGAAGCGTTGCGCCAGCAGCGTCGCCAGCATCAGCAATGGCTGGCCTCCCTCGCCGCCGGGGCCCGCCCACGGCAGCGGCTGGCGGCCCTGTCCGTGTGTGCTTCGGGTGCGTTGCTGATCGTGCAGGCCGGGGCCATTGCCTGGTTGATCCAGAGCATAGTAGTGGAGCGCTTGCCCATCGTGCAGGCAGTTCACGTTTTCGGCCTGCTGGCCGCGGTGCTGGTGGCGCGCAGCCTGCTGGGCGGCCTGACCCAGTCCGCCGCCGGAGACGTGGCCGACAGTGCGCGGCTGGCGCTGCGCGAGCAGGTCTACCGGCGGCTGATGGCACGCGGCCCGCTGTGGCAGCGACGCCAGCGCAGCGGCGAGCTGGGCGAGCTGCTGCTGGCCCACGGTGACGCCATCGAGGGCTACTACGCCGGCTTCCAGCCGGTACGGGTGGAAGTGGTGGTGGTGCCGCTGCTGATAGCCGTCGCGGTGGCCTGGGTGGATTGGGTGGTGGCGGTGATCTTCCTGTTCACCGCACCGCTGGTGCCGTTCTTCATGATGCTGGTGGGCTGGGGTGCCGAGGCCGCCGGCCGGGCCCAGCTCGGCGAGCTGGCGCGCATGAGCGGGCATTTCGCCGATCGCATCAAGGGGCTGGGCCTGCTGCGCCTGTACGGGCGCGGGGATGCCGAGTTGCAGGGCATCGCGCAGGCCGCCAACGGGGTGCGCGTGCGGACCATGAAGGTACTGCGGATCGCCTTCCTGTCCTCCACCGTGCTGGAGTTCTTCGCCTCGGTCAGCGTGGCGATGGTGGCCCTGTACCTGGGCCTGAGCTACCTGGGGATGATGTCGCTGCATGCCAGCGTGCCGACCCTGGGTACCGGCATGTTCTGCCTGCTGCTGGCGCCGGAGTTCTACGCCCCGTTGCGGCGGCTGGCCGCGCATTACCACGACCGGGCCAACGCGCTGGCGGCGGCAGCGGAAGTGGAGCGGCTGCTGGCCGAGGACACCCGCCTTGCCCCGGGGCCGGCCGACACCGCGTCCACCGGGCAGGAACCGGCCCAGCGACATGCGCCCTTGTTACGGGTGCAGGGCGCGACACTGTGCCCGCAGGGCAGTGCGCAGGATGTGCTGCGTGGTTTCTCTCTCTCCCTCACCGATGGCCAGCGCGTGGCGCTGGTCGGGCCCAGCGGCAGCGGCAAAAGCACCGTGCTGGAAGCGCTGGCGGGATGGTTGCCGCCCCGCCAGGGCCGGATCGTGCTGCGTGAGGGGGTCAGGGTCGGTTATGCCGGGCAGCGCCCGTACCTTTTCCACGGTTCGATCGCCGACAACCTGCGGCTGGCCGACCCGTCGGTCAGTGACGCGCGGCTGCAGGCCGTGGCGGAGGTGGCGCAGGTGATGCGGTTTGCCCGGGACCTGCCGCAGGGCCTGGACACGGTGATCGGCGAGCGCGGCTTTGGCCTGTCCGGCGGCGAGGCGCGTCGCATCGGCCTGGCCCGGCTGCTGTTGCGAGAGCCGGACCTGCTCCTGCTCGACGAGCCCACTGCGTTCCTTGATCCGCAGACCGAGGCCGACCTGCTGCAGGCCTTGGCTGCACATACGCGGGGGCGCACGGTGTTGATGGCGACCCACAGCGAGGCGGCGATGCGCTGGGCCGACGCGATCATCGACCTGCAGCAGCTGGAGGTGCGTGCATGAGCGGCGATGACATGCGAAGCGTGTTCGGCCGGCAGCGCGGGTGGTTGTTGCTGTCGATCGTGCTGCTGTTCACCACGATGCTGGCCGGGGTGAGCCTGTTGGGGCTTTCCGGCGGCTTCCTGACCGGGGCGGCGCTGGCCGGTGCGCTGGGTATGGGCGCGACCTTCAACTTCTTCTCGCCATCGGCGGGGATCCGCGGGCTGACGATGGCGCGGATCGTGTCGCGCTACTTCGAGAAGCTGGTCGGGCACGAGGCCACCCTGCGCATTGCCCGGGACCTGCGCGTGTGGTTCTTCCGGCGCGCCTTGCCGCTGGCGCCGGCACGCTTGGGCAGCAGCCGTACCGGCGAACTGCTGGCGCGGCTGATGTCCGATATCGGCGAGATGGACGGTTGGGTGGTGCGCGCGCTGGGGCCGCTGCTGGCGCTGGCCGGCATGTGCGTGGCCGCGATCATCGCCGCCGCGTTGATCTACTGGCCGGCGGCATTGTTGTTGCTGGTGCTGGCGGTGCTGGTGGGCGTGGGTGTGCCGCTGCTGGCGGTGCGACGCGGGGATGCCGGCGAGGCGCAACGTGCGCAGAGCCGTGCGACCCTGCGCACGCTCGCCTATGAAGGGTTGGAAGGTGTTGCTGACCTCACCGCGCTGCACGCGCGAGATGCCTGGATCGCACGTGTCGATGCGGCCGCACGCGAAGTGGCCGATCGTGACCGGCGGCGCCGTCGCCGCCTGATCGGCGGCAACGTCCTGCATGCCGTCTTGTCGGGGCTGGGCCTGCTGGCGATGTTGTGGCTGGCGCTGTCCGCCTTCGAGGCCGGGAGGATAGAAGCGCCCTATGCGGCGGCGCTGGTGTTCATGACGGTGGCGTTGCTGGAGGTGGCTGCAGGCAGCGGCATCGCCTGGCAGGCGTGGCAGTCCGCACGCGTGGCCGGAGGACGCCTGCAGCAGATCATCGAGCAGCCACCGTCGGTGCCCGAGGCCGCGACGCCGGCACCGGTGCCGGCCGGTGATGCATCGGTCGTGTTCGAGCAAGTGGTGTTCGCTTGGCCTGGCGAGCGCCGGCGCCTGCTGGACGGCGTGGACCTGCACCTTGCAGCGGGAGACCGCGTGGCGATTCGTGGCGACAGCGGCAGCGGCAAGACCACGTTGTCGGCGTTGCTGCTGCGGCTGTGGGACCCGGGGCAGGGCAGTGTGCGCTACGGCGGCGTGGACCTGCGCCGGTTCGCGCAGGACGATTGGCATCGCCAGATCGCATGGTTGCCGCAGGGCGCGCCGGTGTTCGCCGGCAGCATTGCCGAGAACCTGCGCCTTGGCCGCCCGGATGCCAGCGACGACGCGCTGTGGCAGGTGCTGGAACAGGTCCGCTTGGGCGAATGGGCGCGCCAGCAGGGCGGGTTGCTGGCATGGGTCGGCGAGAACGGTGCGACGATGTCGGCCGGGCAGGCGCGACGCCTGGCGCTGGCCCGCGCGTTGTTGCGCGATGCACCGCTGATGGTGCTCGATGAACCCACCGAAGGCCTGGACGTGGACACCGCGCACGCGCTGTTGACGGACCTGGCCGCGGCCCTGGGTTCGCGCAGCCTGCTGATGATCACGCACGACCGCCTGCCGCCAGGCGTCGTGCACCGGGAGTACCGCCTGCAGCAGGGGCAGTTGCTGGAGTTGGGCCCCGCGCCATAGGAACGACTTCAGCGGCGAAGCTGGCGCTGTGGCAGGTCGTCGAAAGGGCAACCCCTCCTGGGTTACCGGCTACCGTCCACGTAAGGGCGCGATTGCAGGATCAGGATGTCGTTGCCGACCACCGCCCACTCGATGTCCTGCTCGGAGCCGCCCAGGGCTTGCCGGGTTCTGCGGCCAACGGCGGCAAGCCGCGCGACCAATGCGTCGTTCAACACCTGGCGTGAAGCGGGCAGGGCAACCTCGCGTACGCCGCCATTGCGATCGGCGACCAGCTGGGTGTCTTCGGCCGAACGGCTGAGCACCTGCACCGCCCGCGAGCGGCTGGAATACATCACCTGTTCGGCCTGGCGCTTGCCTTCCACCACGCGGATGCCCAGCCCGCGCTTGGCCGAGATGTAGGTGATGTTGCGACGGCCAGCATCGAACGGATCGCGGGTGATCATCACGCCCGAGCTGTCCGAAGGCACGGCCTGCTGCACCAATACCGCCATGACCACCGCGTCCTGCCCCAGCCCTGCCACGCGCCGGGCTTCGTAGGCTTCGAAGTTGTAGACCGACGCCCACACCGTCTGCACCGCCTTGACCAACGCATCGGCGCGCACGACGTTGGGAACGGTCGTGTACAGGCCGGCACCGCTGAAGCCGGGCAGGTCCTCGGAGTTGGACGAGCTGCGCACGAACACGCCGGCGCTCCGCAACTGGCCTTGCCATTGGCTCTGCACGAGCTGGACCAGCGCAGGGTCCGCAGGCGCATTGACGATGGCCTCGCGCAGCTCGGTCAACGCCTGGCGACGGCGTGAGGCGTCGCTGGCGAAGCCCGGGCTTTGCTCCAACGCGGCCAGTCGTTCAGGAATGCGCAGGCGTTGCATGAAGGCCTGGTAGCGCGAGAACGGAATGCAGAAGCCGTCCGGCACACGCGCATCGGGCGGCAGCGCGGCGCGGAGCGTGCCGAGATTGGCGGCCTTCACGCCGCAATGGCGGCTGTCGCCCCGGCGCAGTTCGGCCAATGGCTTGAGCGCACTTACCGACAGGTCCGGTCGCGGCAGGCTGGCGGTTGGGCGCTGCACGGTGCTGGCGGGCGCACGTGCCGGACGCGTGGCTGGGCGCACGCTGTAGTTGGTATTGCTGACCTCCAGCTCCACCCATTGGCCGTCATGGCGGCGCAGCTCGGCCTGTGCGTCGCGGACATACGCATTGGGAATCCGCCACCCCTTGGCCAGCAGGTTGACGTGCGAGAGCAGGGTGGAAGGACGTTGGGTGATCAGCCCGGCTACCGGTGGCAGCGCGATGGGGACCTCATCCAGTACCACGATGTCCTGCGGCGACAGCTCGCCGGCCTGCTCCACCGAACGCACGATGCGCAGGCGGCCCTGCGCGCGACCGGTGTTCAACGGCAGGAAGACCTGCTCACGCAGCAGCGCTTCCTGGGTGATGAACGCGACGCCTGCGGCACGGGCGGCCTGTTCCTGCTGGGTGGAGTTGCTCTTGAACCGGATCGCGTCCTGGAACGTGGCACGGACACGGGCGTCGGCCAGCCGCAGCAGTTCCGGCGTGAGCTGGTCGCCTTCCCAGAATTCATGCACGTAGCCGGGCAGGGCGCGTTGCCAGCTGAGGGTGCCGAACAGGAACCGCCGCCGAGGATCGCGGTACTGCGCTGCCAGCGTGGCCTTGTCCAGCTGGGGCATGAGCTTCTCGCGGCGTACGAAGGTCTCGTGCAGCGGGAAACGCGGCGTGTTGATGTAGTACATGCGATCGCCCTGCTGGCGATCGATCGCGAAGATCAGGTGCGGAATCTCGAGTGGCGTGCCGACGTTGTAGACACGGGCCAGGCGCATGAAGTCCTCGCGGCCATCAATGCGTGACAGGAAGTCCGGTGCCTGCCGTGAGGCGGCGCTGGGAGCCTGTGGGGCATGTTCGTAGGACGAAGGCTTGCGTGCCGTCTGCGCGGACGCCGGTGCAATGCACAGCGCGGTGAGCGTGGCCAGGCCAAGCAGACCGGCACGCAGGCGGGGAAGAAGGGGGCGCAAGGCTCTGTCCATGAGTCCGGTGGAACGCGGCAAACGGCGGCCATGATACGACGGCACCGTGAAGAGGTCCCGTTCCGATGGCATGGCGCCGGGGAGCCGGCTCAGTGGACGCGCGTGAAGCGGCCGGACGCCAGCAGGTAGAGCACCGCGCAATGGATGAGCACGGTCAGCCAGAACGCGACCTGGAAGGACCGCTTGCGGTGCTTGTGGTGGAACAACCCCTGCGCCATCAGCGCACCGGGCCAGCCACCCAGTAGTGACACCAGGTGCAGGGTGTTTTCAGGGGTGCGCCGGCGGCCCTGCTGCGCGGCGGCCTTGTCCAGCGCGTACAGCAACAGGGCGACCAGGCTGAGGCTGACGATGACCAGCGCGGACCATGCCGGTATCCATTCCAGCCACCCGCACACTGCGAGCGACAGCAGGGCCGAAAGACCCAGCGCGATACGTGGCAGGTGGCGTGCGTGGCGGCCGGGCGTGGTGGATCTTCCCCTGGATGCGGGCATATTGCGGCCGCGGGCGCCCGCCGTGTCGGCCAGGCGCACGGCGGTGGCATTGAGGCGGTTGCGTTCATCCTTGCGCACCGCGTAGCTGATCAGCGCGCCGTTGGAGGGGCGCTGCCCGCGTTGGTCGAACGCCTTGATGTGGACGAAGGCGCGTTCGCCGCCACCGTTGGGGGTGACGAAACCGAAGCCCTTGTCGTCGTTCCAATCCTGCAGTCGTCCCTGGTAGCGCATCGTCGGCGTGGTGGTTCGGAGGGGTGTATTGGAGCCCAATCACGCGGCCGGCGATAGTGACCGGTGGGGCAGGCGCGCGCAGGGGGCGCGTCCAGCCTGGAACTGGCATCGCCTGTTCCAGGCCGGGGTATCACTGGTTGGCATGCCGTACCCGCAGGAAGCGGGGGAAGCGCGGCAGGCCGTTGGGTGTCAGCCCGTTGTAGCGGTAGGTGACCTGGCTGCCGACCGGTGGCGGGGTGCGGCGCAGCGCGTCACTCAATCCGCTGCCCAAGCGGAAGTGCAGCCCCTGCGGCATCTCCATCAACAGTGCGCCAACCATGCCGGTGTACTTGCCCTTGCCGGGAACGTAGCCGATCACGCGTGCTTCGGCATCCTCGAACAACTTGAGCTTGAACAGCCCATTGCTGCGACCGTCGCGGTAGGGATTGTCTTCATGGTGGAGCATCAATCCCTCGCCACCGCCTGCCGCCACGCTGCGCAGGTGACGGTGCAGGCTGTCCGTGTCGGCGAGGCGACGTTGCTCGACCAGGGCCAGGTGCGGGTTGCCGCTTTGTTCGACAACACCCTGTAATGCAGCCAGGCGCTGGCTGAACGTGCCTGGCTGCACCGGAAGGTCGAAGGCCATGAAACGCAGTTGTCGCCATGCGTCGTCGCGGGCGGGATTGCTGCGGACGATGGCGCTGGTGGCATCGAAGCGTTCGCGCGCGATCCAGAGTTCGCCGTCCATCACCTGCACCGGCCAACCGCGGGTGAACCAGACGGGCGCGGGTATCACGCTGCCGGTGCGGGTGCGGAGTTGCCGACCATCCCAGCGGGCGCGGACACCGTCGAGCTTCTCGCTGACCCAGAAGCGGGTGACGTCGGGACCGTCCTGCCAGGTGCTGGCGGACATCAAGGGGGATGAGGCGGCGTGCAGCGGGCCGCAGGTCAACAGCAGGAGGCACAGCAACAGGCGCGACACCATGGTGGCGACTCTCGTTCGGGGAAGAGTCGCCAGCGTGTTCGGGGCACCGTGATCAGGCCATCGGCCGCGCCCGGGGCGTGGCGTAGGCCCGGGGATCAGGCGGTTGTCGGCAGGGACTGCAGGAAGTCGCCTACCGCGGGGCCGAAGCGGTCGTAGTCGACCAGGAAGGCATCGTGGCCCTGGGGCGAGTCCATGCCGATGAAGCGGGCGTCGGCGCCGCCGGCACGCAGTCCGTCGGCAACCTGCTGCTGCTGTTCGACCGGGAACAGGATGTCGGTGTTGGCACCGATGGCCAGCGCCCGCTCGACGTGGATCTTCGCCAGCCCGGCCAGCACGTCGCCGCCGGCGTATTCGGCCAGGTCGAACCAATCCATCGAGCGGCCCAGGTAGAGGTAGCAGTTGGGGTCGAAGCGGCGCACGAAGCGGCGCGCATGGCCTTCCAGGTAGCTTTCGACCTGGAACTCCATGCCGAACGGGTCTTCGTCGGCCAGCTCCGAATCCAGTCGCACGCGACCAAAGCGACCGTCCCATTCCAAGGCCGAGCGGTAGGTGATCACGCCCAGCTTGCGGGCCATGCGCATGCCCGACTCGGGGTAGTGCTCCTCGTCGTAGTCGCCGTTGTTCCAGGCCGGGTCCAGGCGGATGGCCTCGCGCTGCAGCGAGCGAATGGCGATGGAGAACGGAAGGGCCTGCGCGCTGCCGGAAATGTTGATGTGGCTGCGGGCGATGCCCGGGTGCTGGTACAGCAGCGCCAGCGCGGTCATGCCGCCCATGGAGTTGCCGATCAGGCAGGCCAGCTGCGTGATGCCCAGGGCCTTGACCACGTCGGCGGCGGCATTGGCCACATCCTCGATGGACAGCTCCGGGAAGCTCAGCCGGTACGGCTGGCCGGTCGCCGGGTCCGGCGATGCGGGGCCGGTGGAGCCCTTGCAACTGCCCAGCGAATTGACGCAGACCACGAACCAGCGGTTGGTATCGATCGGCTTGCCGGGGCCAAGCATGGGTTCCCACCAGCCCGGCGCCGGGTTGCCGGCATGGCTGGCGGCATGGGCATCGGGTGACAGCCCGGTGACGATCAGGATGGCATTGCTGGCCTGGGCATCGAGCATGCCCCAGGTTTCGTAAGCGACGCGGGCGCCATGCAACACGCCGCCGCGCTTCATAGGGAAAGGCGAGGCGAGGGCGTGAAAGCGGCTGCCTTCGGGGATGAATTCAGTCATCGGCCAATTTTAACGGGGCAGGGGAAATGGGCGATGCCCATCCAGATAACCGGCGGCTATTTGAATATGTTGCGCTCAGGGTTGGCCGAGCGTGATCTGCACGACCTTGTCGGTAGGCAGATCGAGCGTGATCGGCGCCGATTCCACGTCGCCTTCCTGGCGCATGGCGGTGCCGCTGGCCGACAGGCGCGCGAAAACCTCCACCCGCGTGAGTTCGGACAGCTTCTGGGTAGGCATGGGGCTATCCGCGTCACTGAGGGTGACGGTCAACGGGCTGGCCTGGACCGGATGGCGCTGCACGGCGACCGGCATCGGCGGGCCGCCGGGCACGCGCGCGATGACGAATACCGTGTCCTGGCCTGCCGCGGCGCGTGCGGCCAGTGCCGGGGCAAGGGTGACGGTGACGCTGAGGCCCGGTGACGGCGAGGTGCCGGCGGTCGGGGTGGCCGATGCCTGCGCAGGGGGCGGTGTCTTGCCGCGGGCGATGTCGATCTGCTCCTGCAGCGCGGTGGCGGCGGCCGGCTCCAGGCGGCTGAGCAGGCTCTCCCAGGTGGCCGCGGCGGCTTCGTCCTGGCCGCGCTGGCGCTGCACGATGCCGGTCAGCCAGATCGCGCGTTCGTTGTCCGGTGCCACTTGCCGCGCATGCTGCAGCCATTGCACGGCGGTGTCGTCGAACAGGGACTGTGGGTTGGCCCGTGCCCGCGCCTGTGCGGCCTCGACCAGCAAGGGGGCTTCGTCCGGTGCCAGCTGCACCGCGCGTTCGTAGGCCGCCGCGGCCTCGGTGGTGCGGCCCAGCTCCAGTTGCGAGCGCGCCAGCAGGAGCCAGCCGTCGGCGCGTGCGGGGTTTTTCTCCAGCGCTGCCTGCAGCTGGGTGATGCCTTCCTCCAGGGTGCGCGGGGCGTCGGTGCTCTGGCCATCGGGCAGCTGCAGGGCGGCCGGCGTGCCGAGCCATTGGTACAGGCCCAGGGTGGCGACGATGGCGGCGGCGACCAGCGTGCCCCAGATCCGCCGCTTGCCATCCCGCCACAGCGGCCACAGCACGATGCCGGTGGCGATGGCCGCCAGCAGCCCGGCGCCGATCAGGAACGTGGTGCTCACCATTGGCGATCATCCTGGCTGGTGTCGCGGCCGGCGTCCGGCGCGAGAGGGACGGCACGCGCGCGACGGCGCACATACAGCACCAGCACCACCGCCCCGGCCAGCAGCAACAGGCCCGGGCCGAACCACAGCAGCAGGGTGCTGCCTTCCAGCTGCGGGCGGTACAGCACGAACGGGCCATAGCGATCGACCAGGAACTGCTTGATCTCCGCGTCGCTGCGGCCCTGTTGCATCAGGGTGAGCACCTCGCGGCGCAGGTCATGGGCGATCTGCGCGTTGGAGTCGGCCAACGACTGGTTCTGGCACTGCACGCAGCGCAGTTCGGCGGTGAGGGCGTGGAAACGGGTTTCCTCGACGCGGTCGCGGTATTGCAGCGGCGTCGGGTCGCCGGCCGGTTGCGCCTGGGCGGCGATGGCCAGGCACAGCCACACCAGCAGGCCGGCCACTGCCTTCATCGGCTGACCCCGAAGTCCGGCGCGACATGGCGGCCGCCGCTTTCGGCCTCGACCTTTTCCAGCGCCGGTATCAGTTGCTGGTCCAGCACGTCCTGGCTGATCGCACCGCTGTACTTCCAGCGCACGATGCCGCTGCCATCGACCAGGAAGGTTTCCGGTGCGGCGGCGATGCCCCAGTCCAGCGCGGTGCGGCCTTCCTCATCGGCCAGCACGACCATGTACGGGTTGCCCAGCTGTTCGAGCCAGCGCAGGGCGTCGTCGCGGTTGTCCTTCCAGTTGTAGCCGATCATGCGCACGCGCTTGGTCTCGGCGAAGCGGGTCAGGATCGGGTGCTCGTCGCGGCAGGTCGGGCACCAGCTGCCCCATACGTTGAGGATGTACGGTGCGCCGCGCAGCTGTTCGTCGGTGACATGCACGTTGGGGTCGTGCAGGACCGGCAGCGAGAACGCCGGCGCGGGCTTGCCGATCAGCGCCGAAGGCAGGCTGTCGCGGTCCGGTGCACCGGAGCGGCTGACGCCGTACAGCATCAGGCCGAGCAGGCCGAGGAAGAACAGCGCGCCCAGTGCGATGGCGACGGGCGGCAGGCGGTGCGGCTTGTTGGATTCGGGGGCGGGGGTGTTCATCGGGACTTCTCCGGGAGCCTGCGGAACCGACGGTCGACGGCGGTGATGAAACCGCCCAGCGCCATCAGCGCCGCGCCCAACCAGATCCAGCGGACAAAGGGTTTGATCTGCACCCGGACGGCCCAGGCGCCATTACCCAGTGATTCTCCCAGTGCGACGTACACATCGCCACCCAGCGCCGGATGGATGCCGGCTTCGGTCATGGCCTGGCCGCCGCTGGCATACATGCGCTTTTCCGGGTGCAACAGGGCGACCTGGCGGTCATCGCGCAGCACTTTCAGGTGACCACGGTCGGAGTGGTAGTTGGGGCCGTCGGTGGCATCCACGCCTTCGAACACCAGCTGGTAGCGGCCGGCCTGGACCGATTGCCCGGGGGCCAGGGCGACCTCGTGCTGCACGTTCAGCGCTTCCACCAGCAGCGCGCCGACCAGGAACACGGCGATGCCCAGGTGGGCGACCAGCATGCCCAGTGTCTCTGCATTGAGGCGTCCGCTGTTGCGCAGGCGCGTCCACAGGTAGTACAGCGTGCCCAGGCCCACCCAGGCGGCGGCGGCGAGCCCAGCGGCGGTCTTGAGCTTGCCCTGCGGTGCCATGTACCAGCCGATCACGCCCAGCAGCAGCGCCAGCCCGGCCCACGGTGCCAGCAGCGCCAGCGGGCGCAGGCCCTGCTCACGTTGCCAGCGGGTCAGCGGCCCGACCGGCACCAGCAGTACCAGCGGTGCCATCAGCAGCAGGAACAGGGTGCCGAAGTAGGGCGGGCCGACCGAAACCTTGCCCAGGTCCAGCGCGTCGGCCAGCAGCGGGTACAGCGTGCCCAGCAGCACCATCGCGCAGGCGCAGGCGAGCAGCAGGTTGTTGGCCAGCAGCAGGCCCTCGCGCGAGTTCAGCGCGAAGGCGCGGCTGGGATCGCGGCTGCTGCCGCCGACGGTGGGCGCGCGCAGCGCGTACAACAGCAGCGAGCCGCCGACCACCAGCGCCAGGAACACCAGGATGAACAGGCCGCGTGCCGGGTCGGCGGCAAACGAATGCACGCTGGTCAGCACGCCGGAGCGGACCAGGAACGTGCCCAGCAGCGACAACGCGAAAGCGGCGATGGCCAGCAGCAGGGTCCAGCCGATGAACACGCCGCGCTTCTCGGTGGCGGCCTGGGAATGGATCAGCGCCGCGCCGACCAGCCATGGCATGAAGCTGGCGTTCTCGACCGGGTCCCAGAACCACCAGCCGCCCCAGCCCAGTTCGTAGTACGCCCACCAGCTGCCCAGCGCGATGCCGATGGTCAGGAAGGCCCAGGCCACGTTGGTCCATGGCCGGGTCCAGCGCAGCCAGCGCACGTCGATGCGGCCGTCGAGCAGGGCGGCGATGGCGAAGGCGAACGGCACCACGAAGCCGACATAGCCCAGGTAGAGCATCGGCGGGTGGATGATCAGGCCCGGGTCCTGCAGCAGCGGGTTGAGATCGTGGCCTTCGGCCGGGGCCGGCAGCAGCCGCGCGAACGGGTTGGAGGTGAACAGCAGGAAGGCGATGAAGCCCACGCTGATGATGCCCATCACCGCCAGCACGCGTGCTACCACGTCGGCCGGCAGCTTGCGCGAGAACTCGGCCACGGCCGCCGTCCACAGTGCCAGCACCAGCGCCCACAGCAGCAGCGAGCCTTCGTGCGCGCCCCACACCGCCGAATAGCGGTAGATCATCGGCAGCAGCGAGTTGGAGTTCTCCGCCACGTAGCGCAGCGAGAAGTCCTGGCGCACGAAGGCGATGGTCAGCACCACGAACGCACCCAGCAGCATGGTCAGCTGCAGCATCGCGGCCGGGCGGGCGGTGGCGATCAAGGCCGGCGCCTGGCGCTGCGCGCCGATCAGTGGCAGCACGCTCTGCAGCAATGCCGCCAGCAGGGCGAGGATCAGCAGGACCTGTCCAATCTCGGCAAGCACTCAGGGCGTTCCCGTGGCAGGCGGGGTGGCGGGGACCTGGTGCTTGGTGTGGGCCTGGCCCATCTTGTCGGCCAGCTCCTTGGGCATGTAGGTCTCGTCGTGCTTGGCCAGCACGTCCTCGGCGACGAACACGCCGTTGGCCATGCGCCCGGTGGCGACCACCGCCTGCCCTTCGCGGAACAGGTCCGGCAGGATGCGGTCGTAGGTGACCGGCAGGACCGCATCGCCGTCGGTGACCTCGAAGCGGGCCAGCAACGCGCCGGGTTCGCGCTTGAACGAGCCCTTGGCGACCATGCCGCCGAGCCGGAAGCGGGCATCGGCCGGAACCTGGCCGGATTGCACTTCGGCCGGCGTGTACAGGTAGGCGATGTTGCGCTGCAGGGCGGCGGTGACCAGCGCGACGGCGACGCCGGCAACGGCCAGCACCAGCACCACCAGCAGCAGGCGACGGCGTTGGGTGGGCGTCATCGGCTCAATTCCTCGTCCACCGGTACCTGCGTGGCCTGGCGCGCGCGCGCGACCCGGCTGCGCGCCTGGCGCAGCTGCCGGCGGATCTGCAGCCGCGGCACGATGAAGTCCCATGCCAGCACGATGAAGAACACCGCGTAGGCCATGGCCACGTACTTGAAATAGGTCATGCCGATTTCTCCACGCGCTCGCGCAGCCACGCCTTGCCGGCCTCGCGGCGCAGGTTGTCGGCGCGTGCCCGCGACAGCAGCGAACCGGCGAACCAGAACTTGGTGGCCAGCACCATCAGCCACAGCGGCAGGATCATGCTGCCGTCCATGCTCGATTCGCCGAACACGCGGATGGTCTGGCCCTGGTGCAGCGAGTTCCACCACACCACCGAGTAACGGATCACCGGCAGCAGCACCACCCCGACGATGGACAGCAGGCCGGCGGCGCGTGCGGCGGCGCGGCGGTCATCGATGGCGCCATACAGGCCCATCACGCCCAGGTACAGGAACAACAGGATCAGCTCGGTGGTCAGGCGCGGGTCCCAGTCCCACCAGGTGCCCCACATCGGCTTGCCCCAGATGCTGCCGGTGAGCAGGGTGATCAGGGTGAAGGCGGCGCCGATGGGCGCGCAGGCCATGGCCAGGATCTCGCACAGCTTCATGCGCCAGATCAGCGCGATGGCGCTATAGAAGGCCATCAGGCCGAACACGAACAGGCTCATCCAGGCCGACGGCACGTGAATGTAGAGGATGCGGAAGCTGTCGCCCTGCTGGTAGTCGGCCGGGACCACCGCCAGCGCCTGCCACAGGCCCCAGGCGAACAACGGCAGCGAAGCGATGTAGCACCACGGCGACCAGCGGGCGGCAAAGGTATCGAAGTACGCCGGGGAACCCAGCTTGTGGAACCAACCGATCAAACCCTTGAACATCCGCGCGCTCGCTGAGGAAGACGATGGCCGGGTCACGCTGCGGCGCCCGGCCGGCTGGGCACCGTAGCGATCACGATGCCGTTGCTGAAGTCATGCCAGCGCAAGATACCCGAATTCGGGCGATCTGGCCGAGGCCCGGCCCCTCACCTGAGGGTGACCGTGCCCTTCATCATCGCCGAGTGGCCGGGGAAGCTGCAGAAGAACGACAGCGGCGCACCGGCGGCGACCAGGCGTGCGACCGGGATCGATACCGTGGTGGACTCCCCCCCGCCGACCACCTTGCTGTGGCCGATGATGCGGCTGTCGCCGGCCTTGAGGTAATCGGCGGCCAGGCCGGCGCGCATGCCGTCGGTGTCGATGCCTGCCATGTCCGAGGTTTTGGCCACCACCACGTTGTGGCCCATGATGTTCCTGGCCATCTTGCCGGTGTGGCTGAGGTTGATGGTGAAGTTGGCACAGCTCCTGGGCACGTCGATGTTGGCGAGGTTGTACTTCATCGCATCGTTGCCCTCCAGGTTCACGGAACAGGTGTCGGCGGCGTGGGCGGAGAACGCGCCGCCCACGGCCAGCAGGGCAAGGAAAATACGGGACTTCATCTGCAACTCCTCGAACAGGGGTGGAGCGCCGGAACCCGGCGCGTGGGGCAGGTGTTACTCCTTGAGCGATGACAGCCAGGTGGAAACCGCCTTGATGCTGTCGGCATCCAGCTGGCGCCCGATGCCATGCATGACCCGGCTGTTGGTCGAGGCATCGATGGCGTCGTCATGGAACTGCTGCAGGCGGGCCTGCAGATAGTCGTTCTGCTGTCCGCGCAGGCGCGGATAGGCCGCATACGGGGCGCGGCCGCTGCGGTCGCGCTGGTCGGCCAACGGATTGCCGCGTGCATCGCTGCCGTGACAGCCCTGGCAGGGTGGGATGCCCTTGGCCGGCTCGCCGTTCATGTAGATGGCCTGTCCGGATGCGGCCAAGGCCGGGTCGATCTCGAGCAGCGGCGCGTCGGCAGGCGGGGGCGGCACGGGCAGGTGCGCGTAGTAGGCCGACAGGTCGCGGATGTCCTGTTCCTCCAGCGATGCCGCCATCGCGGTCATCGGTGACTCGGGCATGCGTCCGCTCTTGTAGGCGTGCAGGCTCCAGTACAGGTAGTCGGCGCGCTGTCCGGCCAGGTTGGGGAACATCGGTGCGATGGCGATGCCTTCGGCGCCATGGCAGGCCGCGCAGACCTCGGCCTTGGCCTTGCCGGCCTGCGCGTCGCCGGCCGGCGCATGGGCGCGGCGCAGGTCGTAGCGGGTCGGCGGCTGCACCGGCGTGCCGGGTTCGGCGACCGGTGCCGGTGGAGGTGTCCCCGCGTCCTGCGGGGCGGCCATGAGCACGGCCTGGGCGCCCGCAACGGCCAGTGCGGTGAGCAGCCAGAGCGCCTTCATAGGGCCACCTCGAACAACATGCCGACCTGGTTGACCTTGTAACTGGAGGGGCCACCATCGGTATAGACGCGGTGGTCATAAACCAGCGTGTCCTCGAAGCCGAAGTAGTGCCAGTCGGAGAGATTGCCGCGCTCCCAGGTATCGAAGAAGCGCAGGCGCATGCGTTCGTTCAACGGGACCGACAGGCCGGCGGTCAGCGAATTGACCCGGTAGACCATCAACGGATAGCCGCCGCTGGCCTGGGCGGCATTGGCCGGCACGGTCAGCGCGTCGGGGGAGGCCATGCGGTAGCGCGTGCGGCCCTTGGAGTAGGTCCAGTTCCAGGCCAGGTCGAGCGTGGCGCGGCCGATGCGGCGGGTGAGGTTCAGCCCAGCGTAGTGGTTGCGCTGGGTGTCGCTCATCCACCAGCGGTTGGCGTCGGGGTAGGTGACGCCGCCCAGGGACGGATCGGTGCCGGTGGCGTCGTTGACGTTGGCCACGTCCAGCGTGGAGCGGTCGTGCCCGATCCATGCGCTGGTGGTCGTGGCCGGATTGGGCTGCCACTCCCACTGCAGGCTGCTGGCATAGGTGTCCAAGCGCTGGCGGCCGATCTGCGCGTCGTAGTGGTTGCGGTCACCGCGGAACGAGGCATAGACGGTCATGTCGCGTGGCAGGATGAAGGTGGCCATCAGGTCCAGCTTCTGCTGGGTGCGCGAGGCGATGTCGTACTTGCGCAAGGCCGAAACGGTGTGCGGGCTCAACGCGTCCTCGCCGGTGAAGCCGGGCAGGGACGAGGAGAAGGTGAACGCGTAGGGGTCGTAGTAGTACCGGCTGCCGCTGCGGTCCAGGTAGGTGTAGTTGGCGCGCAGGGTCAGCCAGTCCAGCGTGCGGTTGTTCCAGCCCAGCTTGATCATGCTGTCGCGGGTGGTGGCGACCTCGCGGTGCGCGCGCTCGATGCGGGTGAAGGTGTAGGTGGCCGAGAGCGTGTTCCTGTTGTCCAGCCGGTAGTCCACGCCGCTGGAGAGCTCGTGGGTTTCCTTGTCCAGCGGCAGGTTGCGGATGCGAGTGAGCACCGAGGCGTTCGCGCCGGCGTCCCAGACCCCCATCTCGCCGGGGACCACGCTGCCCTGCGCGCCGTTCTCGGCGATGTAGCCGTACTGCCCGGTCAGCGGGTTGTAGGCCCAGTAGGTGCCGGCATAGTCCTCGCGCAGGTAGCGGCCGGTGCTGCGCCAGGTCAGCTTGTCGCTGGGCAGCAGCACCAGGCGCGCGTCCAGCTTCTGGTTGTTGATCGCCAGGTCGGCGCGCTTGCGCGACAGCGCGTCGGTGGTGTTCCAGTTGGCGCAGTCAAAGATGAAGGGCGGCGCCAGGTTCTGGCCGAACTGGCCCTGGCAGTCCATGGGCGCCTGCAGCCGGTCGTTCTGGCGCATGGTGGTCAGCGCCATCGCCAGCGAGAAGTCGCCGTTCCATGCCGGCAGCTTGCGGCTGACGGTGACGCCGAGGCGGTGGTAGTCGTTCTCCGGCTCGTAGGCGAAGGAGCCGGAGTACAGCGCCGGGGTGGACGCGCCGGCCACCGAGTACAGGCCATACGGCACCTGGTAGTCGTAGGCGCTGTGCGCATTGCGGAAGAACGAGCCGGTGTAGTTGAAGTCGCTGCGCCAGACGTTGCCGACGAAGCGGAAGCCTCCCGTCACGTTCATCGTGCTGTCGTCGATCGGGCGTGGGATCTCGTAGATGCCGCCATTGGCCGGGAACGGGTAGTTGAAGAAGAACGGGCCGCCGAACGGCCGCGTGCCCTTGCGTTCCTCGTGGGTCAGGCTGGCATAGCCGGTCCAGCGCGGGTTGAGCAGGTAGTTGATGCTCACGCCTTGCTTGTCGCGCACCACGCTGAGGGTGGTGAAGGGCTGTGCCGCCGACAGGGCTGCCACCTGCGCGGGCGTACTGCCGGCGGCGGTCAAGCCGTGTTTCAAGGTCAGGTGGGCACTGCCAACACCGTCCCAGATCGAACGCGCATTGCCACTGAGCACGTTGGGGGTGCTGCGCACGAAGGCCTGCACCTTGTAGCGGCCGGCCTGGCCGAACACCGCGCGGTAGTACTGGTTGTCGCGCTCCAGCCGGCTCAGCCGGACGTCGGCATAGCTGCCGTCGGCCGCGCGCTTGAGGCTGAAGTTGGCCTGCAGGATCAGGCCGTCGTCCGGGTCGCGGAAGCGTCGCCAGTGGGTATTGGCCTCGTCACCGCTGACGTGCAGGTAGCCCAGCCCGACGTTGCCGCTGTAGGTCCAGCCATTGTCGCCGAGCGGCTTTTCGGCGGGCATGTGCGGGGCACAGCCGTACAGGAACCCGGTCGGGGTGCGCTTGGGCTCGGCGCTCAGCCAACTGGCGCCATCCGGATCGCAGCCGTCCCAGCCGATGCGGCCGCTGGGGTCCAGCCAGTTGCCGAACTGCAGGTCGATGCCGGCGCCACTGTCCTGGGCCTGCGCCAGGCCACCGAGCAACGCCAGCGACAGCAAGGACCAGCGGCAGGTGCGCGAACGTTTCCGTGTGCACATGTCCTTCTCCCGTTACTTGTGCAGACGTGGGCCGGAGGGGTGGTTGGAGCCGTGTACCTGGGCGTGGCAGGTGATGCAGCCGCGTCCCATCAGGCGCTCGTCCGGCGTCATCGCGCCGCCGAGCGAGATTTCGGTCTGCAGGTCGTTGGGGTGACGGGTGTGCGAATGGCATTGCTGGCACAGCATCGGGATCGGCGCGACCAGCAGGGCATGCTGGTTGGAGCCATGGACCTGATGGCAGTTCAGGCAGCTTTCGCGCACCGGCGCGTGTTCGAACAGGAAGGGGCCGCGCTTCTCGGCGTGGCACTGGTAGCAGGTCTCGTTGACGGTGTCGGTCTTGAGCAGGGTGGCGTTGAGCGTGCCGTGCGGGTTGTGGCAGTCCACGCAGCTGATCGCGCCTTCCGGCAGCGGCATGTGCGAGCGGCGGTTGAACTGTTGGCGGATGTCCTTGTGGCAGGTGGCGCAGGTTTCGCTGACCGATTGCTTGGCGGTCAGCCCTTCGGCCGAGAACTTCTGCATCGGGTTGTGGCAATCGCTGCACGACAGGTCGTTGCGCTGATGGATCGAGCCCAGCCAGGCGTCGCGCGGGCCACCGGCATGGCACCCCAGGCAGCTTTCGGTCTGGTTGGCCACCGGTGTGCCGCCCTCGTGGCTGAAGGCGATGATCGCCCCCTTCCGGGTGGGGTTGGCGGCATGCACAGAGCCCGGGCCATGGCAGGCCTCGCAGGTGGCGGTGGCCGGATTGGCGGCCAGGGCGACCTGCATGCCGGCCGCATGCGCGGTGTGGGCGAAGTTGCCGCTCTCCTGGCTGTGGCAGGCGGTGCAGACCTGCTGGCCGACCGCCTTGGCATCGGGGTGGGCCAGGTTGCGCGCGGGTACCGCGTCGGCGAAACCGGGCGGGGCACTGAAACCGTGGCCGGACTGGGTGGAGGCGAAATGGGTTTCAGGCAGCTTGACCGCCTGCCCGGATGCGTCCGCCTTGACCGGCGCGAGCCATGCAACCGATACCAACACCGCGGTCGCGACGAGCATCAACAATGCCAGATAGACCCGCACGTTCCCCTCCTTGTGTTGCCCCTGCCGATGGGTGGGTGGCAACGCTGGTGAGTGCAGCGTAATTACGGTTACGCCCTAATTTCGTGACGGGGTTCGCTGCGGTCAAGCTGCAGCGCAGCAAGCTGGGGTTCAGCTTCGGGGCAGGGCGCCTGCGACGAACAGGCGGACGGCCAGGCGGGCCTGCTGTTTGGCGCGCGGGATGTCGTCCGGGCTCATGCGGCCGTTGGTGGAGCGCAGGATCACCCCGCCGATGACCATCATGTAGAACAGGTGCGCCGAACGCTCCGGGTCTTCCAGGTACAAGCGGCCGGCGTCGGTCTCGCGCCGGAAGTAGCGGCTCAGGCGCGCTTCCATGGGCTCGATGCCATGGGCCTGGAACCAGTCGCGCAGTTCCGGCAGGCGCATGCCTTCGGAGATCACCACGCGGTGGCAGGCGATCCGCGAAGGGGTGAGGATCTCCTCGACCATCAGGTAAGCGGCTTCTTCCAGTGCCTGCTCGGGCGGCAACGTGGATTGCGCCAACTCGTCCAGGCTGCGGCCGAAGTTGTCGATGCTGCGCTCCATCAGCGCATGCACCAGCCCGACCTTGTCGCCGAAGGCACGATACAGGGTGGCCATCGAGCCGCCGGCGCGCTTGACGATGTCCGACAACCGCGCGGCCTGGTAGCCCTTCTCGTTGAACACCTCGGTGGCGGCATCCAGGAATTTCTCCACCCGCAGTTCACCGCGACGCTGCAGCTCGACCGCAGGGCGCGGAGGCAGGCTGGGTTTGGCGGTGGGGGAAGACTCTGGAGACAGCCGGTCGGTCATGTGATCGCTGCTATTCAGTGAGAACGAGCGAAAGGATAGCGCCGTTTGCGGTTACGAGTTCGCGATCCGGATCGCAGCCGCGGCGGTCAGCGGGGCCAGGAACGCGGCGACGACCAGCCCGGCGCCGAGCATCAGCAGCGCGCCGCCCGGGTCCAGTCCCTGGGCCGCGGCCGATACCGCGCCGGCCCCGAAAACCAGCACCGGCACGTACAGCGGCAGGACCAACAGGGCCAGCAGGATGCCGGCCCGGCGCATGCCCACGGTCAGTGCCGCGACCACCGCACCGAGCAGGCTCAGCAGTGGGGTGCCCAGTGCCAGGGAGGTCACGAGCACTGGCAATTGGGCAGCGGGCAAATGCATCAATTCGGCCAGCAGCGGGCTCACCAGCACCAGCGGGAAGGTCGTGGTCAGCCAGTGCGAGAACACCCGCACCGCCACCAGCCAGGCCAGCGGCACCGGCGCAAGCAGCCATTGCTCCAGCGAGCCGTCCTCGGCGTCGCTGCGGAACAGGGTATCCAGCGACAGCAGGCCGGCCAGCAGGATCGCCAGCCACAGCACCGCGGAGGCCACGCCCTGCAACTGCTTTTCCTCCCCGCCCATGGCCAGCGCGAACAAGGCCACCACCAGCAGGGCGAACAGCACCGGTTGCGCGGCATCGCCGCGGCGCCGCCACAGCAGCCGCAGGTCGCGCGCCAACAAGGCGCGGGCGGCAGTGAACAGGGTGGGCTGGGGACCGGGCAGGCTCATGCGGCGTCCTCGGTCCCGGGCGCGCGGCCCAGCACCAGGGTGCGGTTGCGCACCGGCGGGGCGGCGTAGGCGCCGTGGGTGGTGACCAGGGCGGCGCCGCCGCTGCGCAGGTGGGCGGAAATCATGCGGTTGACCAGGTTGATGCCATCCAGGTCGAGGTTGGCGTAGGGCTCGTCGAGCAGCCACAGCGGTGCCGGCGACAGCCAGATGCGGGCCAGTGCCAGCCGCTTCTTCTGGCCGGCGGAAAGCTGGCGTACCAGGGTGTCCTCGTAACCGGCCAGGCCGACAATGGCCAGCGCGTTGCCGGGCATCTGACGAGCGCGGCGGCCCTGCAGCCCGCACAGGAAATGCAGGTTCTCCAGCGTGCCCAGGTCCTGCTTGAGCGCGGTGAGGTGGCTCAGGTAGGCGATGTAGCGCGAGCGGTCCTGGGCCTTGGCCGGGCGGCCATCGATGTCGATCTGGCCGGCGTCCGGGTGCAGCAGGCCCGCCAGCACCCGCAGCAGGGTGGTCTTGCCGGCGCCGTTGCTGCCCTGCACGAGCAGGGCTTCGCCGGCATCCACGTGCAGATCCAGGGGGCCGAACACCGGGTCGTCATTGCGGGTGAAACGCAGGCCACGTGCGGCGAGCAGTGGCGGTGTGTTCGGCGAGTCGGTCATTGGATCGGGCGCTTCCGTCCTTGGGTGGGAGCGCAGGCAGGCTGGCGCATCGGGGCCGGGCATTATAGACCCGGCCCCTCATGCGGTTGGGTCATGGCCGGAACGGCACCGTTGCCATCGGCATTGCGTAAACTCGCGGTTTTCCCCCTGGTGTGTACGTACTGATGCAACCGCAGACCAAGCTGCCCAAGGTGGGCACCACCATCTTCACCGTGATGTCGCAGATGGCCGCAGAGCACGGCGCCGTCAACCTGGGCCAGGGCTTTCCCGATTTCCCGGCACCGCAGCGCCTGATCGACGAGACCGCCAAGGCCATGCGCGAGGGGTTCAACCAGTACGCGCCGATGACCGGCGTGGCGCCGCTGCGCCAGGCCATCGCGCAGAAGGCACTGGACTGCTATGGCGCGCAGGTCGACCCGGACAGCGAGATCACCGTCACCTCCGGCGGCACCGAGGCCATCTTCAATGCCATCCATGCGGTGGTGCGGGCCGGCGAGGAAGTGATCGTGCTCGACCCGGCCTACGACTGCTACGAGCCGGCCATCGACCTGGCCGGCGCGCGGGCCGTGCACGTCGCGCTGGATCCGCAGACCTTCGCGGTGGACTGGGACAAGGTGCGCGCGGCGATCACGCCCAGAACCCGCATGCTGATGGTCAACACCCCGCACAACCCGTCCGGCGCGATGCTGTCGGCGCAGGACATGCAGGCGTTGATCGAAGTGCTGCGCGGCACCGACATCTACCTGGTCTCCGACGAGGTCTACGAGCACATCATCTATGACGGCGCCCGCCACGAATCGGCGCTGCGCTACCCGGAGCTGCGCGAACGCGCCTTCGTCATTTCCAGCTTCGGCAAGACCTACCACTGCACCGGCTGGAAGATCGGCTATGCGATCGCACCGCCGGCGTTGACCGCCGAGTTCCGCAAGGTGCACCAGTACAACACCTTCACCACCTACAGCCCGGCGCAGTACGGCTTTGCCGCGATGATCCGCGACGAGCCCGAGCACCACCAGGAGCTGGGCGCGTTCTACCAGGCCAAGCGCGACCGCTTCCGCGCGCAGTTGCTGACCACGCGCCTGAAGCCGCTGCCGGTGCCGGGAGGCTACTTCCAGCTGGTCGATTACTCGGCCATCAGTGACCTGCCGGACCATGAGTTCGTGAAGTGGCTGACCATCGAGAAGGGCGTCACCGCGATCCCGCTGTCGCCGTTCTACGAAACCCCGCCGGCCGGTCAGCGCCTGGTGCGGCTGTGCTTCGCCAAGAACGACGCCACCCTGGACGCGGCCATCGCGCGCCTGCAGGCGCTCTGAGGCGGCCGGCGTGGGTGTGGGCCAGTGGCTGTTCTGCGTGCTGTTCGGCGGCTTCCTGGCCGCCGTGGCCCTGCGCGGCTGGCTGTTCTTCTCGGTCGTGCAGGACGGGCTGCGCGCGCGCGGTGTGGCGGTGGATGACGGCTGGTTGGCCGTGCGCGGCAGCTTCAACCGCTACACCCGGACCTACCTGGCGCTGCTCGATGCCCAGGAGCGGCGCCAGCCGCGCAATCGATGGGTCGCCCGGCTGCAGTGGCTGGTGCCGCTGCTGGGCGCCGGCATGGCGCTTGGCGCGATTCTCGCTTCTTCGCTTACAGGACAATGACGATCATGCAGGACCTCCGTATCTCGCTCGTGCAGGGCGACACCCGCTGGCACGACCCGGCCGGCAACCGCGCGCACTACGCCGCGTTGCTGGCGCCGTTGGCCGGCAGCACCGACCTGGTGATCCTGCCGGAAACCTTCACCAGCGGCTTCTCCAACGACGCCATCGACAAGGCCGAGGGCATGGACGGGCCGACGGTGGCGTGGATCGTGGAGCAGGCGCGCGCGCTGGGCGCGGCGGTCACCGGCAGCGTGCAGCTGCGTGAGGGTGGCGCCGTCTACAACCGCCTGCTGTGGGCCACGCCCGATGGCCAGCTGCAGTACTACGACAAGCGCCACCTGTTTCGCTACGCCGGCGAGCACAAGCGCTATGCGGCGGGCAACGAACGCCTGAGCGTCGAATTGAAGGGATGGCGGATCAATCCGCAGATCTGCTACGACCTGCGCTTCCCGGTGTTCTGCCGCAACCGCTACGACGTGGAGCGCGCCGGGCAGATGGACTTCGACCTGCAGATCTTCGTCGCCAACTGGCCCTCGGCACGCGCCTATGCGTGGCAGACGCTGGCGCGCGCGCGGGCGATCGAGAACCTGTGCTACGTGGCCGTGGTCAACCGCGTCGGCATGGACGGCAATGGCCTGCACTATTCGGGTGACAGCGCGGTGATCGACTTCCTCGGCCAGCCGCAGCTGGAAATCCGCGAGCGCGAGCAGGTGGTGACCACGACGATCTCGGCGCAGGCACTGGCGGCCCATCGCGAACGCTTCCCGGCGATGCTGGACGCGGACGACTTCACCCTGGCCGGGCCGGTCGTGGCTCGCTGAACGCACGCACGGCCACGATCGCGGCCACCATGCGCACGCCTCGGGCCGGCTGCTAGGCTCGGCCCGGGTTCACGCAACCGAAGGAGCAACCATGAAGAAGATGACCGCTGCGCTGTTGCTGTTGGCCGCCGTCGGGCTGGCCCCGGCCGCGCAGGCCGCCGGCAACATCGATTGCGAGCTGCACTACAACCTCACGGGGTGGTCGGCGTTCTACAAGACGTCGCAGGGCACCGGCACCATCACCTGCGACAACGGTGCCAGCATCCCGGTGAAGATCTCCGCCAAGGGCGGCGGCCTGACCGTGGGACGCACCACCATCACCGACGGGCGCGGCAGGTTCACCGGCGCCTATGCATTGAATGACCTGCTTGGCACCTACGCAGCGGCCGAAGTGCATGCCAGTGCGTCGCGTGCCAGCGATGCGCAGGTGATGACCAAGGGGGACATCTCGCTGGCGCTGGCCGGTACCGGTCGTGGCTGGAGCCTTGGTATCGGTTTCGGCAAGTTTGTGATCGAGCGCCGCTGAATCCTGGAACCACGATGCCCGGCCCTGTGGCCGGGCATCGAGATCATTCGTCGACGGCGACCGGGAACGCCTTCAACGCTGCCCATACGATGGGCTTGGCCCATTCGGGTACCTGCGCGAACTCCTCCTGCGTGGCGGGGCAGAGGATCTGGCCGCGTTCCACTTCCAGCACCAGCAACGGCTCGACCTGGCCATCGGCGTCGGCGGGGCGGCTGTTGTCGTAGACGTGCAGTGCGGTCAGGTGCGGGAGCAGCTCGACCAGGTTCATCCGTGAGCTGTCGAAGCGCTGGCGGATCTTGCCTTCGGGGATGTCATGGCCACCATTGGCCACGCGCTCGGCCACGCGCTGCAGGTGCAGCTCGACGCTCTCCAGTCCGCAGAACCAGATGCTGACTTCATGCCGCGCGCTGGCTTCACGCAGCAGGGCAGGGATGGTGTTCGCGCCCAGCGTGGTTTCGAAGGCGTAGTCGACGTCATCGGCCATGGCCGCGCGCAGGCGGCGGGTGCCCTCCTGCCAGGCGGTGGCATTGGCTTCATCCAATGGCCATCCACGTTCGACCAGTTGCCGGGTGAACGCATCGGGGTTGAACCAGGTGGCGCCGTCCTCGGCCAGCATCATGCCCAGCAGCGAACTCTTGCCGGCGCCATTGACGCCGGCCAGGACAAGGATCCGTGCCATCGGTCAGAGCGACTTGCCCAGCGGGATCCTGCGGCCACGACGGGCCGGTCGCGCCAACGCCCTGGCCAGGCTGCCGTCCTGCAGGGAGGACAGGTGCGCATCGAACTCGGCCTGCAGCGCCTGCAGTGACTGCGCGCGCTGGGCGCCGGCGGAATGGCCGTTGGCCTGATCCACCAGACGCTGGTACTCCTCGGCGGAGACCACCACCGCCTGCGGATGATTGTGGTTGGTGATCACCACCGCACCGCTGCGGAGCACCTTGCGCATCAGGTCCGGCCAACCCTTGGCCTTGACGTCGCTGGCGGGCGTCTTTTCCAGATCCAGCAGATTCAGGGAGAGGTCCATGGCGGCATCCAGCAGGGGAGTAAGGGGAAAATATCCCAAAATTACCATTTTGGGTACTTTTCCGGCGCCGGCGTTCAGGCGGGCGAGGGGCGGCTGAACGCAGAACGCCCGGCGCGGGGCCGGGCGTTCGGGTCATGCCAGGGGGAGACTCCTTGCGGAATCAGCCGCCACGCGGGCCGCGGCCACCGCCACCGGGACGGCCGCCACCCGGGCGACCGGCGCCGCCGGGGCGATTGCCACCCGGACGCGGGCCGCCGGCCGGACGGCCTGCGCCGCCGGGGCGGTTGCCCCCCGGGCGCGGGCCGCCGGCAGGGCGGTTGCCGGCCGGACGTGCGCCATACGGGTTGAAGCCCGGGTTGGCGTGGTCGGACGGGAAGCTCGGGGCGTTGCCCGGGTGGCCATAGGGGTGCTTGCGCTGGCCTTGGCCGGCGCCCTGGCCGGCACCACCGCCCTGCGGGCGGCCCTGGCCACCGGCGGCACCACGGCCGGCGCCACCAGCGCCCGGACGCGGCTTGTTGCCGTACGGCCGGGCCTGGCCATCCGCGCTACCGCGGCCCGGACCCCGGTTGCCACCGGGACCGGCATTGCGGTGGCCGGTCGGGCCGGTGCTCACGCCATCGGGCACGTACCAGGTGCGGAACGCGGCCGGGTTGCCTTCCGGCAGGCCGCGGTCGCCCTTGGGGGCCTTGCGCTGCTTGAACGGCTTCTGCGACTGCTTGGCCGCCGCTTCGCCGCTGACGGTCAGGCCGCCCTTGAAGCCGCCGCCCTTGCCACCACGGCCACGGCCGCGGTCTTCGCGCAGGGTGTCGAAGCGGCGCAGTTCGCGGCCTTCGTCGGCGGTGTTGTGGCCGTTGACGTAGGCATTGCCGCGGCCGCCGTCGCGCGCGACGCGTACGGTGGTCTTGGCGGCCTTGCGCTGGCCGATCACCGGCTGCAGCGTCAGCGCCGACGGGGTGCCTTCCTCCAGCTTCAACTGGCTGCGCAGGGCTTCAACCTGCGGGCTGGGCAGTTCCACCGACTGGCCGCGCAGCAGTTCGCGCGGCAGTTCGATCTTGCCGTAGCGGGTGCGCTTGAGGCGGCTGACCTGGCAGCCCTGCGATTCCCACAGGCGGCGCACTTCGCGGTTGCGGCCTTCCTTGACGACCACGCGGAACCAGTCGTGCGAATCGGTGCCGCCGATGCGTTCGATCTCGTCGAACTTGGCCGGGCCGTCTTCCAGCGCCACGCCGCGGGCGAGGCGGTCGACGATGTTGTCGGGCACCTTCTCCTCGCCTTCCGGGGCGCGCACGCGCACCACGTACTCGCGCTCGACCTCGAAGGAGGGATGCATCATGGCGTTGGCCAGCTCGCCGTCGGTGGTGAGCAGCAGCAGGCCGGTGGTGTTGATGTCCAGGCGGCCGATGGCGATCCAGCGCGCGCCCTTGAGCGGCGGCAGCGACTCGAACACGGTCGGGCGGCCTTCGGGGTCTTCGCGGGTGGTCACTTCGCCTTCGGGCTTGTTGTAGACCAGTACGCGCGACGGGTCGGTCAGCGCGCTGGCCACGAAGCTGCGGCCGTCCAGGTCGATCTTGTCGCCGCTCTTGACCGACATGCCGGTCTGGGCGGTTTCACCGTTGACCTTGACCAGGCCATCGGCGATGCGCTGTTCCAGCGCACGGCGCGAGCCCAGCCCGGCCTGGGCCAGGACCTTGTGCAGGCGCTCTTCGAGCTTGGGCTGTTCGGTGCTGGCTTCGCGCTTGAGCGAGAGCTTATTCAACGACAGCTTGCGAGGGGTGTCACTCATCAGTTTTGCTCCGGCCGGCGTTTTCCGCGTCGGCCTCTGGGTCGGAATCGGCTACGTCAACAGCCACGGTCGTCGTCGCGACGGCGTTGTCTTCGGTTTGTTCCACTTCCGCCGCGCGCTCTCCCGGCGCGGCGTCGGGTTCGCCCGTGAGGGCGGTGGTGCCTGCCGTGGCGCCGGCATCCGGGGATGCCTGCGCCGCAGCGGTATCAGGGGTGTTGCGTTCGCCGGCCTCGGCGCCATCCGGGGTGGCGGCGCCTGCGGTCAGCGGTGCCGCTGGCTGGCCGTCGCCATCCAGCGGGAGTTGCGGTTCCAGCTCGCCGATGTCACGCAGTTCGGACAGCGGCGGCAGTTCGTCCAGGCGCTTGAGCCCGAAGTAGTCCAGGAAGCCCTTGGTGGTGCCGAACAGGGCTGGCTTGCCCGGGACATCACGGTGGCCGACCACGCGGATCCATTCGCGTTCTTCCAGCGCCTGGATGATGTTGCTGCTGACCGCCACGCCACGCACCTGCTCGATCTCGCCGCGGGTGATGGGCTGGCGGTAGGCGATCAGCGCCAGGGTTTCCAGGGTGGCGCGGGTGTAGCGGGTCTTGCGCTCGGTCCATAGCCGGGACACCCAGCCGTGCACCTCGTTGGTGATCTGGAAGCGGAAGCCGGAGGCCACCTCGACCAGTTCGACGCCACGGCCGGCGCAGCCTTCGCGCAGCAGTTCCAGCGCGCGCTCGACGCTGCCCGGCGGGGCCGGCTCGTCCTCCGGAAACAGGCCCTGCAACTGTGCCAGGGTCAGCGGCTGGCTGGAGGCCAGCAGCGCACCTTCGACGATACGGTTGATCAGCGGTTGATCCATGCGTTGGCTTGTAGGCTCAGGCGGGGTCGTTGTCGGCGTCATCGAACTCGCTGGAGAACGCCAGCGGTGCGTTGGTGTTGCCGGCGGCCAGGGACTTGACGTAGATCGGGGCGAGCGGTGCTTCCTGCACGATGTCCAGCAACTGCTCCTTGGCCAGTTCCAGCATCGCCAGGAAGGTGACCAGTACGCCGAGCTTGCCTTCCTCGGCGGTGAACAGCGTTTCGAAACGGTAGAACCGGCCATCCTCCAGGCGCGCGAGCATGTCGCCCATGCGCTGGCGTACGCTCAGTGCCTCGCGCTTGATGGCGTGGCCGCTGAACAGCTCGGCGCGCTTGAGGACCTCGTGCAGCGCCAGCAGCATTTCCTTCAGCTCCACCGGCGGCGGCAGCTTGACGGCGGCGCGCTCCGGCACGAAGGCATGGGCCAGGCTGGTGTCGCGGTCCTGGCGGGGCAGGGCATCGATGTCCTCGGCGGCCTGCTTGAAGCGCTCGTACTCCTGCAGGCGGCGGACCAGCTCCGCGCGCGGGTCGGCTTCCTCGCCTTCCACGCTGGGCGGTCGCGGCAGCAGCATGCGCGATTTCACCTCGGCCAGGATCGCGGCCATCACCAGGTACTCGGCGGCCAGCTCGAAGCGCAGTTCCTGCATCACGTTGATGTAATCAACGTATTGCCGGGTGATCTCGGCCACCGGGATGTCCAGGATGTCCAGGTTCTGGCGGCGGATCAGGTACAGCAGCAGGTCGAGCGGGCCTTCGAAGGCGTCCAGGATGACTTCCAGCGCGTCCGGCGGGATGTACAGGTCCTGCGGGATCTGCAATACCGGCTGGCCATGCACCATCGCCAGCGGCATTTCCTGCTGCTGCGGAGCGTGAGGCGGCGCTGGCGGGTTCGCGTCGTGCGCGAGTTCGGAAGTCATCAGGTCGACATCGGGGTATAGCGAGCCGTACGCATGCCGGGTTCGCGCCCGGCTAGGTTCCTGCCCTGGTATTGCGAGCCATGCGCGCTTGCCTGGCGCGATTCCACACATCAACAACAAGGCGCGCCGCAGAAGGTGCGGCAACGTCATTACGAGGAGGTCGTCTACGCGGTCCGGGAGTGATGTGCTTCGGTCAACGAGCGGGGCCGGGAGCCTTCCGCTGCACCGAGCCGCTACAGGCCGTCTGCGTGCAATGGACCAAAGAGTAATCGCCGGGACCGGCCGATGTCCAGCGTTCTGGCGCTAGACTTGTGGTCGATCCATTCAGCGGACAAGGAGTGATGGCCCGGTGTGGTACGTAATCGAAGGGTATGACGGCGAGCAGGTGCTGGCCCAGCGGATGGCGGCACGCGGTGCCCATCTGGAGCGGCTCAAGGCCTTGCTTGACCAGGGGAGACTGCTTTTGGCCGGTCCTTGTCCTGCCATTGACGCCGAGGACCCCGGCCCGGCCGGCTTCAGCGGCAGCGTGGTGATCGCCAGTTTCGAGGACCAGGCCGCGGCGCGGGCCTGGGCCGACGCCGACCCGTACGTGGCGGCAGGCGTGTATACCCGGGTAGACGTCCGCCCGTTCCGCAAGGTGCTGCCATGAACCGGGTCGAGCAGATCCGCTCGGCCCTGCAGGCCGCCTTCCACCCGGACCTGCTGGAGGTGGAGGATGACAGCCATCGCCACGCCGGCCACGCCGGCGCCCGGGACGGGCGGGGCCATTTCAACGTGACCGTGGTCAGTGCCGCCTTCGCCGGCAAGGGCCCGTTGGCGCGTCACCGCGCGGTCTACGCGGCCGTGGGCGAGATGATGCAGACCGATATCCATGCGCTGTCGATCAAGGCGCTGACGCCGGCCGAGGCCGCGGGCGGCTGAACGTCGCGATCGGTACCTGGCCGGGACAGCCGATGTCCCGGTTCATTCCGGGCGGCATTACAAAAGGTTTACAAACGTCAGTGAAAACGTTTACATTCCGCGCAACCCCGGTGCGGAGGGCGTGACGGTGGCGAAGTCGGCAATCACCATCAAGGATGTTGCCCGAGAGGCGAACGTCTCCGTCGCCACGGTGTCGCGTGCGCTCAATGGCCATGACAACGTCGCCGAGCCGGTCCGCCAGCTGGTGCTCGAAGTGGCCCGTCGCCTGCGCTACACCCCGCATGCCGCCGCCCGCAGCCTGAGCAGCCGCAGCACCCAGACCGTCGGCGTGGTACTGCCGGACCTGTACGGCGAATTCTTCTCCGAGCTGATGCGTGGCATCGACGGCGTTGCCAGCGCGCATCGCCGGCACCTGCTGGTGTCCAGTTTCCACGGTGAGCCGCAGCAGCAGGGTTCGGTGCTGCAGGCCATGCGTGGCCGCGTGGATGGCCTGCTGGTGCTGTCGCCGTATGCGGGGGATGCCTCGGCACTGCTGGACCAGCTGCCGGCGGACATCCCGACGGTGCTGATCAATACCCCGATCACCGACGGCAGCCATCCGGTCTTCAGCATCGACGACCATGCCGGCGCGCTGGCCATGACCGGGCACCTGCTGGCGCAGGGCTACCGCAGCATCGCCTTCATCGGCGGCCCCGAGCGCAACCACGATGCGCGCGAACGCCTGCGCGGGTTCCGCGATGCGCTGGCGGCCGCCCCCCAGGCGATTGAATCCATCGAGCTGCCCGGGGCCTTCGACGAAGCCTCCGGTTATGAGGCCGGCCGCGCCCTGCTGGCGCGGCCGCGCCTGCCTGAAGCGGTGTTCGCCGCCAACGACATGATGGCGCTGGGCTGCCTGTATGCCTTCCAGCAGGCCGGCGTGTGCGTGCCCGGCCAGGTGGCGCTTGCCGGCTATGACGACATTCCCCTGGCGCGCTTTGTTCACCCGTCCTTGACGACGATGCAGGTGAGCATCGCCGGGCTTGGAGAGCAGGCGATGTCCCACCTGCTGCAGCGGATTCGGGAACCGGGGTCGCAACAGACGCCCGGCCTGATGTTGGTTCCAAGCCTTGTCGTGCGCGACTCCACGGCACGCACGGCGCCACTTGACCCGGCAAGAGACCGGGGTTGAGCCACTCATAACACTTACCGCGGGTCATGCCGCTACCTTGGGAGAGGTAAAACATGTACAGGATTGCTCGGAAGTCCACCCCCACACGCAAGCTGCTGAGCTGCGCGCTGGCCAGTTGCCTGTTGCTCGGCGCTGCCCCGGCCTTCGCCCAGAGCACCGCGGCCACCATCCGTGGCCAGGTGATGGCTGATTCCAGCCCGGCTGCACAGGCGCAGGTCACGGCCACCAACATCGCCACCGGCCTGAGCCGCAGCGTGCAGAGCACGGCGAGCGGCAGCTACTCGCTGGCCGGCCTGCCGCCAGGCACCTACCGCGTGGAGGTCAATGCCGGCGGCAAGACCAGCACGCAGAACATCACCGTGCAGGTCGGCCAGACCGCCACGGTGAACCTGGGCGTCGGCGGCGTCGGTGAAACCACGGCCGGCGGCGCAGCGACCACGCTGGACGCGGTGCAGGTGGTCGCGCAGGCGCCGATCGAAACCAAGACCTCGGAGATCGCCACCTACATCACGCCGCGCCAGATCGAGGCGCTGCCGCAGGGCACCCGCAACTTCCTGGCCTTCGCCGACACCGTGCCGGGCATGGCGTTCGAACAGAACCCGGCCAATGGCTCGACCAAGCTGCGCGGTGGCGTGCAGAACGCCAACAACGTCAATGTGTACATCGACGGCATCGGCCAGAAGAACTACGTCACCCAGGGTGGCATCACCGGGCAGGACGCCAGCCGCGGCAACCCGTTCCCGCAGCTGGCGATCGGCGAGTACAAGGTCATCACCTCCAACTACAAGGCCGAGTACGACCAGATCAGCTCGGCGGCGGTGACGGCGGTGACCAAGTCGGGCACCAATGAGTTCAAGGGCTCGTTCTTCTGGGACTACACCAACCAGGATTGGCGCGAGCCGCGCGAGAGCGAGAAGGACGCCGGCAAGACCCGCTCGGGCGAGAAGCAGTACGGCGCTGCCTTCGGTGGCCCGATCGTCAAGGACAAGGCGCACTTCTTCGTGACCTACGAGGCCAAGGAGTACAACGCGCCGCAGGACCTGAGCCCGGGTGAGGGGCGTATTGCCGGTGACCTGCCACAGGCCTGGCGCGACCAGCTCGGTGCAACCTCGACGCCGTTCAAGGAAGACCTGTACTTCGGCAAGCTGGACTGGTCGATCAACGAGGAGAACCTCGTCGAGCTGACCTACAAGCGCCGCGAGGAGAGCGAAATCGGCAACGTCGGCGGGCAGAGCGCGCGCAGCTACGGCACCGATACCGGCGTCAACGAGGACCGCTACGACCTGCGTTGGCAGTTCTCCAACGCCAACTGGCTCAACGACGCCCACCTGACCTACGAGAAGGCGTTCTGGACCAAGGCGCCGGTCAACATGGCCAACGGCATGGTGCTGACCGATGGCTCCGGCGATGACGGCAAGCAGATCTACCGCATCGGCGGCGGCGAAGGTGGCCTGCAGGACAAGGGCCAAAAGGGCTGGTCGTTCCAGAACGACACCACGTTCTTCGGCTGGGAAGGCCACACCGTCAAGTTCGGCGTGAAGTACAAGCAGGTCGACCTGGACACCATCGAGCAGCAGCCCTACAACCCGCAGTTCTACTACGACATCCACCAAGGTGGCGCGGTGCCGTACTTCGTGCGCTTCGGCAGTGCCGCGATGGGCACCGACGGTGGCTCGGTGACCTCCAAGAACAAGCAGTTCGGCCTGTACATCCAGGATGACTGGGATGTCACCGAGCGGCTGACCCTGAACCTGGGCCTGCGCTGGGACTACGAGAAGACCCCGTCCTACCTGGACTACGTGACCAGCGGCGACGTGCTGGCGGCGCTGGCGAGTGCGGACCCCAACGCACCGGGCCAGACCTACGCGCAGTCGCTGGCGCTGGGCGGCATCGACGTCAACCGCTACATCAGCACCGGCAACAACCGCAAGCCGTTCAAGGATGCGATCCAGCCGCGCCTGGGCTTCTCCTATGACCTGACCGGCGACGAACGCCACGTGATCTTCGGCGGCATCGGCCGTTCCTACGACCGCAACCTGTTCGACTACCTGCAGCTGGAGCGCAGCAAGGCGACCTTCCCGACCCGGCGCTTCAAGATCAACTCGCCCGGCCACGCCTGCGACCTGAGTGCCTCGGACTGCCTGGACTGGAGCCCGCAGCTGCTGGATCGCGATTACCTGATGTCGCTGGTCAATTCCACCGACGCCGGTCGCGAAGTGTGGATGTTCGACAACGACCTGAAGACGCCGTACTCCGACCAGATCAGCCTGGGCATCCGCGACAGCTTCAACCTGGGCGGGTTGGACTGGAACA
The DNA here is from genome assembly GCF_004348115.1 of Stenotrophomonas sp. ATCM1_4. GTDB lineage: Bacteria > Pseudomonadota > Gammaproteobacteria > Xanthomonadales > Xanthomonadaceae > Stenotrophomonas > Stenotrophomonas capsici. The sequence goes on from NZ_QPFB01000001.1 coordinate 914,984, forward strand.
GCTCGGCCACCGTGCAGCACACCCGCTACAAGGACGGCCTGCTGATCATGCGCGGCAACCGCTACCCCGACGGTGGCGTGTTCGCGCCGAACGGCAGCCCGTGGTCCGCGCCCGGCCTGCCGGGCATGGGCAGCCTGATCGTGGCCACCAACGGCTTCGAGTCCAAGAGCACCGCCCTGCTGCTGAGCCTGGACAAGCCGTACACGTCCGAGAGCCCGTGGAACGTCAACGTGGCCTACACGCTGACCGATGCCAAGCAGAACATCCACGAGAAGGACCCGGTCTATGGCTGGTACTTCACCCAGGGTGGCTGGTACGACGGTGCCTGGACGCCGCGCCATCGCCTGGTGATCAGCGGCTTCACCGACCTGCCGTGGGGCATGAGCGTGTCCGGCAAGCTGACCCTGGCCAGCAAGATCAAGCGCTGGGACATCGACAGCACGGCCGCCTACGGTGGCTACGAGCGTCCGCACAGCTGGGAGCCGGACGGCACGCTGGGCTTCAAGCAGTTCGACCTGTCGCTGACCAAGACCTGGGACACCGGCACCGACCTGAAGCTGAAGATGCGCGCCGACCTGCTCAACGCCTTCAACTGGACCAACTGGGGCGGTTACGGCATCAACTGGGATACCGGCGTGATCAACAGCTGGGACCAGTACCAGACCCGGACCTTCAAGCTGTCCTTCGGCCTGGACTGGTAAGTCGCATCCCCGGCCGCCCGCGTGGCGGCCGGGGCCTCCACACGCGCCACATTGCCCATCAAGGGCAGGTGGCGACCTGATTCCTCTACAACGGATGTCGTCTTGAGCATGTCACGTAGCCCCCGGTTGTTCGCTGGCCTGGCCACTGGTTTCGCGCTGGCGGTGCTGGCGGGGTGTGGCAAGGCGCCGGAGCCGCCGATGCCGAAGGTGTTGCCGCAGGTGATCCTGGTCGAGGCGGACCTGCCGCCACGGCCGATGAAGCCGGAGCTGCCGCCGTTATTCGATGACATCGAGCGGCGCACGTTCCAGTTCTTCTGGGATACGACCAACGAGCAGAACGGGCTGACCCCGGACCGCTATCCGTCGCGCCCGTTCGCCAGCGTGGCGTCGGTAGGCTTTGCGCTGACCGCCTATCCGGTGGGCATCAAGAACGGTTGGGTCAGCCGCAACCAGGCGGTCGACCGCACCCTGCTGACGCTGAAGTTCTTCCGTGACCTGCCTTCCGGGCCGCAGCGTACCGGCAAGGCCGGGTACAAGGGGTTCTTCTACCACTTCCTGGACATGCAGGAAGGTCGCCGCTACGACAGCTGGGTCGAGCTTTCCAGCGTGGATACCGCGCTGCTGATGATGGGCGTGCTGTTCGCGCAGTCCTACTACGACGGCGAGGACCCGCGCGAGAAGGAGATCCGCCAGATCGCCGACACGCTGTACAAGCGCGTGGACTGGCAGTGGCTGCAACGCAACAAGCCGCTGGTCTCGATGGGCTGGTTCCCGGAGAGCGGCTTCATCCAGCATGACTGGATGGGCTACAACGAGGCGATGATGCTGTACGTGCTGGCGCTGGGCTCGCCCACCCATCCGGTCGAGCCGGACGCCTGGACCGTGTGGACCCGTACCTACGACAACGACTGGGGCGTCTACCAGGGCCAGGAATACCTGTCCTTCGGGCCGCTGTTCGGCCACCAGTACAGCCACGTCTGGATCGACTTCCGCGACATCCAGGACGCGTACATGCGCGAGCGCGGCATCGACTATTTCCTCAACACCCGGCGCGCGACGCTGGCCCAGCGCGAGTACGCCATCGAGAACCCGATGCAGTGGAAGGACTACGGCGACAACGTCTGGGGCCTGACCGCCGGCGACGGGCCGCAGAACACCACCCAGGAGTACAAGGGCGAGCAGCGCCAGTTCCGCCATTACTCCTCGCGCGGCGCAGGCCTGCGCGAGAACTTCGATGACGGCACCATCGTGCCGTCGGCGGCGATCTCCTCGTTGCCGTATGCGCCGGAGGTGGTGATCCCGGCCACCGTGGAGATGCACAAGCGCTACGGCGACTACCTGTACTCCAGCTACGGGTTCCTGGATTCGTTCAACCCGAGCTTCAACTACGACATCCCGCTCAAGACCGGGCGCACCATCCCCGAGCGTGGCTGGGTGGCCAGCGATTACATCGCCATCGACCAGGGGCCGATCCTGCTGGGCATCGCCAACTACCGCGACGAGTTCGTGTGGGACGTGATGAAGAAGAACCCGTATGTCCGCAAGGGATTGGAGCGGGCGGGCTTCACCGGTGGCTGGCTGGCGCCGGAGGACAGCTTCCAGCCCCTGCAGAAGGACGACCGCGCGGCATCGGCCCGCGCCACCGGCATCGCCGAATCGCGCGCTGCCGCCGCGGCCGAACAGAAGGCCGCCGCGGGCAATCCGCCGGCCTCCAAGCCGCAGCAGTGACATGCCGTCGATGATCCGCGCGCTGCTGCTGTTGTGCCTGTCCGGCGTGCTGGTTGGCTGCGGCGGCACGCCGCAGGACGGCACCACGCTGCGCTTCTGGGCGATGGGCCGCGAAGCGGAGGTGGTGGGCGAGCTGCTGCGCGAGTTCGAGGCGGAGAACCCGGGCATCCACGTCGAGGTGCAGAACATCCCGTGGACGGCGGCGCATGAAAAGCTGTTGACCGCCTATGCCGCCGAAGGGCTGCCCGATGTCTGCCAGCTCGGCAACACCTGGATCGCCGAGTTCGCCACGCTGCAGGCGCTGGAGCCGCTGCAGGCCCGGGCGGACGCCTCGGCCGTGGTGGACCAGGCCGATTACTTCCCCGGTATCTGGGACACCAATGTGGTCGACGGGCAACTGGTCGGCATCCCGTGGTACGTGGACACGCGCCTGCTGTTCTACCGCAAGGACCTGCTGCGCCAGGCCGGCTACGACCACCCGCCGCGCACCTGGGCCGAGTGGGAGCAGGCCAACGCCGCGCTGAAGAAGCTGATGGGCGACAAGGGTTACCCGGTGCTGATGCCGCTCAACGAGTTCGAGCCGCAGCTGTCCTTCGCCCTGCAGCAGGACGATGGGTTGCTGCGCGACCACGACACGCGCGGCAATTTCCGCAGCCCTGGCTTCCGGCGCACGCTGGCCTTCTACGACAACATGTTCGAGCAGGGCTGGGCGCCGAAGATGTCCGAGACGCAGATCTCCAACGTCTGGGACGAGTTCTTCCGTGGCTTCACCGCGTTCTACCTGTCCGGCCCCTGGAACATCCGCGAGTTCCGCCAGCGCCAGCCCCCTGGGCTGGATGGGGAGTGGGGAACCACCCCGTTGCCCGGCCCGGACGGCCCCGGTGCCGGTATCGCCGGCGGCACCAGCCTGGTGGTGTTCCGCGCCTCGCAGAAAAAGGAGGCGGCGTGGAAGCTGATCGAGTTCCTGTCGCGTCCGGACATCCAGCAGCGCTTCTACACCGTCATCGGTGACCTGCCGCCACGGCGCAGTGCGTGGCAGTCGCCGGAGCTGACCGACGATCTGCTCACCGCGGCATTCGCCGACCAGTTGGAGCGGGTCAAGCCGACGCCCAAGGTGCTGGAGTGGGAACGCATCGCGCAGCAGATGCGGGTGGTCACCGAGCAGGTGGTGCGTGGTGGCCTGCCGCAGGACAAGGCGGTGGAACAGCTGGACCAGCAGGTCGACGAGATCCTGGCCAAGCGTCGCTGGATCGTTGAACAGCAGGCCGGCGCCAACGCGGCGGGGGCTGGGCAATGAAGCAGCGTTTGCTCGTTGGCTGGGTATTCGCCGCGCCGGCGCTGATCGTGATCGGCGTGTTCTTCGGGCTGCCGGTGCTGTCGGCACTGGCGCTGAGCCTGACCGACTTCGACCTGTACGCACTGGCTGACCCGCACAACCTGCGTTTCAACGGGCTGGGCAACTACATCGACCTGCTGCAGACACCGATGTTCTGGAAGTCGCTGGGCAACACCGCGTACTTCGTGGTGCTGGGCGTGCCGCTCTCCATCGCAGTGTCGCTGGGCGCGGCGATGCTGCTCAATGCACCGGCCAGCCGTTTCAAGGCGTTGTTCCGCACCGCCCTGTTCGCACCGGTGGTGACCACGCTGGTGGCGGTGGCGGTGATCTGGCGGTACCTGTTCCACACCCGCTACGGGCTGGTGAACTGGGGCCTGGGCCAGGTCGGCATCAATCCGGTGGATTGGCTGGGTGACCCGCGCTGGGCGATGCCGACCATCATCCTGTTCGCGGTCTGGAAGAACTTCGGCTACAACATGGTGATCTTCCTGGCCGGCCTGCAGGCGATCCCCAGGGACCTGTACGAGGCCGCGCGCATCGACGGGGCCACGCGCTGGCAGCAGTTTCTGCACATCACCGTGCCGATGCTGGGCCCGGTGCTGCTGGTGGTGGGCGTGATCACCGTGTCCGGCTATTTCCAGCTGTTCGCCGAGCCCTACGTGATGACCCGCGGCGATCCGCTGCAGAGCACGGTCAGCGTGCTGTATTTCATGTTCGAGGAAGGCTTCAAGTGGTGGAACCTGGGGCGCGCTTCGGCCGTGGCGTTCCTACTGTTCCTGATCATCCTGGCGGTGACCACGCTGATGCTGCGCTTCGGCAAGCGCAAGGAGCTGGTATGAGCCGGGAGATCGGGCAATCGCGTTGGCATGCGTGGTGGATCAACGGCGCGCTGGCGGTACTGGCGGTGATCAGCCTGGCGCCGCTGGCCTGGATGCTGTCGGTGTCGTTCATGCCCAGCGGGCAGGCCTCGCAGTTCCCGCCACCGTTGCTGCCCGCGCACGCCACGCTGGCCAACTACCACGCACTGGCCAGCCGCACCGGCATGGGCGGCAACTTCCTCAACAGCCTGGTCGTGTCGCTGGGCATCACGCTGGGGTCGCTGCTGTTCAACACCCTGGCCGGTTACGCCTTCGCCAAGCTGCGCTTTGCCGGGCGCGAACGGGTGTTCCAGATGCTGCTGGCGGCGCTGGTGATCCCGGCGCAGGTGGCGATGCTGCCGCTGTTCCTGCTGATGAAGCAGATGGGGTTGGTCAATACGTTCGGCGGCGTGGTGATCCCGGCGCTGGCCAGCGTGTTCGGCATCTTCCTGGTGCGCCAGTACGCGCGCTCGATCCCCGATGAACTGCTGGAGGCGGCGCGCATCGACGGGGCCAGCGAGGCACGGATCTTCTTCCAGATCGTGTTGCCGATGCTCAAGCCGGTGCTGGTGACGTTGGCCATCTTCACCTTCATGGGCGCGTGGAACGACTTCATGTGGCCGTTGATCGTGCTCACCGACCAGGAGCACTACACGCTGCCGGTGGCGCTGGCCAGCCTGTCGCGCGAGCACATCCAGGACGTGGAGATGATGATGGCCGGCGCGGTGGTCACGGTGCTGCCGGTGTTGCTGCTGTTCCTGGTGTTGCAGCGGTATTACATCCAGGGCTTGTTGCTGGGCAGCGTCAAGGGCTGAGCGCCGGCGGTGGTACTTCCGTCTGCAACCAGCGTCGTGCGGGACAGGGAACTTTGCGAAAATCCGACGCCTGCCGTCGATCGTGATTCGGGATTCTGGTGATGAACAAGCGTTATGCCGTGGGCCTGTTGGCCACCTTGCTGCTGGGGGCTGCCTCACCCGGCAGCACGACGGTGCTGGCCAGCTTCGATGACATCGGGGCGTGGCAGCTGATCACCTCGCCGCAGGTGAGTGGTTCGTTGCGGCCGGTGGTCGGTGGCAACGGCCGCGCCCTGTGTCTGGACTACGACTTCCACGAGGTGTCCGGTTATGCAGGCATCCGCCGCAAGCTCGATGTCAGCTGGCCGGAGAATTACCAGATCTCGTTCGACCTGCGCGGCGATTCGCCGGCCAACGACCTGCAGTTCAAGCTCATCGACGCCAGCGGCGACAACGTCTGGTGGGTGAACAGGACCGGCTATGCGTTCCCGAAGAACTGGACACGCGTGGAATACCGCAAGCGTCACATCGACAAGGCCTGGGGCCCGGACCCGGACCGCACGCTGCGACGCAGCGCCGCGGTGGAGTTCACCATCTACAGCAAGGTCGGTGGACGCGGCACGGTCTGCTTCGACCGCCTGACGCTGCAGCCGCTGCCCAAGGAGGACACCTCGCCGCTGCAACCGGTGGTGCTGGCCGACACCGCGACCGCGCTGCAGCAGCGCATCGCCGACGGCAAGCCGGACACGATGTGGATCAGCGGCGGCGTCAAGCAGCAGACCATCAGCCTGGACCTGGGCAAGGTGCGCGAGTTCGGCGGCGCGGTGGTGCAATGGGTGCCCGGCCTGCAGGCCTCGCGTTACGTGGTGCAGGCCTCGCGCGATGGCCGCGACTGGCATCCGGTGCGCGAGGTGACCACCGGCGGAGGCGGCCGCGACTGGCTGGCCCTGCCGGACACCGAGGCGCGCTACCTGCGCTTCGACCTGCAGGATGGCCCGAACTGGCGGTATGGCATCCGTGACATCTCGCTCAAGCCGCTGGCCTTCGCGGCGACCCCGAATGATTTCATCCGCTCGGTGGCGGCCGACCTGCCGCGCGGTTTCCTGCCGCGCGGCTTCACCGGTGAGCAGCCTTACTGGACGCTGCTGGGGCTGGACGGTGGCCGCGAGCAGGCGTTGATGGGCGAGGACGGCGCGGTGGAGGCGGTGAAGTCCGGCTTCAGCGTCGAGCCCTTCGTGCTGAGCGACGGCAAGGTGGTCAGCTGGGCGGACGTGACGGGCAGCCAGAGCCTGCAGGATGGCTATCTGCCGATGCCAACGGTGCAGTGGCAGCATGCGGACTTCGGGCTGCAGGTCAGCAGTTTCGTGCAGGGACGGCCGGAGCAGGCGCAGCTGGTCACGCGCTACCGGCTGCACAACCCGGGCAAGACGGGTCGGGAGTACACCCTGGCGTTGGCGGTGCGTCCGTTCCAGGTCAATCCGCCCACGCAGTTCCTCAACACGGTGGGCGGGGTGAGCCGGATCGAGCGCCTGGCGGTCAAGGGCAACCAGGTCGAGGTCAACGGCGTGCCGCGCGTGTTCGCGATGACCGCCCCGGACAAGGCCTTCGCCAGTACCTTCGACGGCAAGCTGGACGTCACGCATCTGGCCGACAAGACCCTGCCCGCCGATACCGAGGTGCGCGATGCCACCGGGCTGGCCTCCGGCGCGTTGCTCTACACCTTCAAGCTGGAGCCTGGCGAGAGCCGCGAGGTGGCGCTGGTGTTGCCGCAGGTCGGCGATTGGCGGCCGCCGGCCGGGTTCGACGTGGACAAGGCGCAGCAGCAGGTGGCTGCACAGTGGCGGCAGAAGCTGGACCAAGTGCGGTTGCAGGTGCCGGCGGCGGGCCAGCCGCTGGCCGACACCGTGCGCACCGCCCTGGCGCACATGCTGATCTCGCGGGTCGGGCCGAGCCTGCAGCCCGGCACGCGCTCCTACGCACGCAGCTGGATCCGCGATGGCGCGATGATTTCCGAAGGCCTGCTGCGGATGGGCCGCGACGACGCGGTGCGGCAGTACGTGGACTGGTACGCGCCGTACCAGTTCGAGAGCGGCATGGTGCCGTGCTGCGTGGATGCTCGTGGCAGTGACCCGGTGCCGGAGAATGACAGTCACGGCGAACTGATCTACACCATCGCCGAGTACTGGCGGCATACCGGCGACCTGCAGTTCCTGCAGCGGATGTGGCCGCACGTGCATGGCGCCTGGAAGTACATGGAGCAGTTGCGCCTGAGCGAGCGCACCGAGGACAACCGGGCCCGCAATCCGGGCTTCTACGGGATGATGCCGGCCTCGATCAGCCACGAAGGCTATTCGGCCAAGCCGGTGCACTCGTACTGGGACGACTTCTGGGCGTTGCGCGGCTACAAGGATGCGGCGGACATCGCCGTTGCGCTGGGGCTGGAAGAGGACGCGGCGATGATGGCGGCCTCCCGCGACGCGTTCCGCCAGGACCTGGACCAGTCGTTGCGGGCCAGCATGCAGGCACATGGCATCGACTTCCTGCCCGGGTCGGTGGAGCTGGGGGACTTCGATGCCACCTCGACCACCATCGCGCTGGCACCGGGCGGCGAGCAGGGCCGCCTGCCGCAGCCCGCGCTGGACAACACCTTCGAACGCTACTGGAGCGAGTTCGAGGCGCGTCGTGACGGCAAGCGGCAGTGGAAGGACTACACGCCCTACGAGTGGCGCAATGTCGCGGCCTTCGTGCGCCTGGGCTGGCGTACCCGCGCCTGGGCGGCGACCGAGTTCTTCTTCAAGGACCGCGCGCCGCAGGGCTGGAACCAATGGGCCGAAGTGGTGTCCTCGACGCCCCGCAAGCCGTTCTTCGTCGGCGACCTGCCGCACGCCTGGGTGGCCTCGGATTTCGTGCGCTCGGCGTTGGACATGTTCGCCTACAAGCGCGAGGTGGACGATGCGATCGTGCTGGCGGCCGGCGTGCCCGCGGACTGGCTTGCGGGGAAGGGCATCGCCATCGACGGTCTGCGGACCTCGCATGGCACGGTGAAGTACGCCCTCGCGCGCAGTGACCGCAAGCTGACCCTGCAGGTGCCGGAGGGGCTGCGCTTGCCGGCCGGCGGCCTGGTGCTGCCGTGGCCGTATGAGGGTGCGCCGGGCGAGGCCAGCATCAATGGGGAGCCGGCCGCCTGGGAAGGGCGCGAACTGCGCATCACCCAATTGCCGGCCAAGGTGGAGATCGACGTGCCCGCCGACCAGCGTCGCGGCGAGCGTGTGCGCCGCTGAAACCATGGACAGGGATTGCCCCGATCCGCGCACCGCCCTGCACAAAGAAAAACTGCGCCCCGAACACCGGGGCGCAGTGAAGTAGACGGAGGGAGAGGGAGATCTGCCGTCGTACTTGGAAAACTCAGCCTGCGCGTGCCTGCCTGACGATCGCCGCGGCAGCGGCGGCGGACCGCTTCACTTCGTCCCACTGGCCGGCGCGGATCCAGCTGTCGGCCACCATCCACGAGCCGCCGATGCACACCACGTTCTTCTGCGCGAGGTAATCGGCGGCGGTGGCTTCGGTGATGCCGCCGGTCGGGCACAGCTTCAGCTCGGGGATCGGGCCGGCCACGCCCTTGATCATCGCCAGCCCACCCACGGCGGTGGCCGGGAACAGCTTGCAGATGCGGAAACCACGGGCAAGCAGGGCCAACAGCTCGGTCGGCGACGCCGCGCCCGGCACCACCGGCAGCGGGGCGGTGGCCAGCGCATCGGCCATGTGCGCCGGGGTGCCCGGGGTGACCAGGAAGTCGGCGCCGACGTCGATGGCCTGGCGCATCTGCTCGACCGTCAGCACGGTGCCGGCACCGACGACCACGTCGGGCAGCTCGCGCTTGAGCATGGCCAGCGCGTCCATCGCCACCGGGGTGCGCAGGGTCAGTTCGATGGCCGGCAGGCCACCTTCCAGCAGCGCGGTGCTGACCGCGCGTGCCTGGTCCAGGGTGTGGACGGTAACCACCGGCAGGATGCCGGCGGCGCTCAGCAGCTGCTCGGCGCGATCCTGGTACTGGGCAATGCTCATCGTTTTCCTCTCAATGCAGCGGAAGCGTGCCACGGGCGGCACGCGGAATCAGGCGTCCTTGGCTTCGTGCGGCGCAGCGGCGGCCGCGGCGTCATGGCCAAGCTCGTATTCGGCGTCGTAGTCCCAGGTGCTGCCATCGGGGTGGGCCGGGCCGCAGGAGATCGACACCGCGCCCTGGTCGGCGGGGCCGACGATGCGGCGGTTCATCGCGAACAGATTGCGTCCCATGTCATTGCCGGCCGGCGCGGTGTTGGCGGCGATGCCGCGGGCGGCCCATTCGGCGGCGTCCACCAGCACTTCCAGCGTGCCGGCCTCGCCGTCCAGGCGGATGATGTCGCCCTCGCGCACGCGGGCGATCGGGCCACCGCGCGCGGCTTCCGGGGTGACATGGATCGCGGCGGGGATCTTGCCCGAGGCACCGGACAGGCGGCCATCGGTGACCAGCGCGACGCGGCGTCCCTGGTTCTGCAGCAGGCCCAGCAGCGGCGCCAGCGAATGCAGTTCCGGCATGCCGTTGGCGCGCGGGCCCTGGAAGCGGACCACGGCGACGAAGTCGTGCGGCAGCGCACCGGCGGCGTGCAGCTTGTTCAATGCCTGCGGTGCATCGACGACCACGGCCGGGGCCTCGATGGTGCGGTACTGCGGCTTCACCGCCGACAGCTTGATCAGCGACTTGCCGAGATTGCCCTTGAGCAGGCGCAGGCCGCCCTGTGCTTCGAACGGATCGGCCGCCGGGCGTACCACTTCCAGGTCCGCGCTCTCGGTTACGGTCGGTGCGTAGACGACCTGGCCATCGATCAGGCGCGGTTCCTGCGCGAAGGCGCGCATGCCGCCAGCGGCGACCGTGGCCAGGTCATCGTGCATCAGGCCCGCGTCCATCAGTTCACGGAACACGAAGGCCGGGCCGCCGGCCGCGGCGAAGCGGTTCACGTCGGCTTCGCCGTTGGGGTACACGCGGGCCAGCAGCGGCACGATCTGCGAGAGCTGGTCCATGTCGTCCCAGCTCAGCACGATGCCGGCGGCGCGGGCCACCGCGATCCAGTGGATGGTGTGGTTGGTCGAGCCGCCGGTGGCCATCAGCGCGACGACGGCGTTGACGATGGCGCGCTCGTCGATCAGGTGGCCGAGCGGGCGGAAGTCCTGGCCCAGCGCGCTGATCTCCAGCGCGCGCGCGGTGGCTTCGCGGGTCAGCGCATCGCGCAGCGGCAGTTCCGGGTTGACGAACGAGGCGCCCGGCAGCTGCACGCCCATCGCTTCCAGCAACACCTGGTTGGAGTTGGCGGTGCCATAGAAGGTGCAGGTGCCCGGGGCATGGTAGGAGTCCGATTCGGCTTCCAGCAGTTCCTCGCGGGTGGCTTCGCCGGCGGCGTAGCGCTCGCGGACCTCGGCCTTCTTCTTGTTCGGGATGCCCGGGGTCATCGGGCCGGCCGGCACGAACACCGCCGGCAGGTGGCCGAAGGCCAGCGCGCCGATCAGCAGGCCGGGCACGATCTTGTCGCACACGCCCAGGTAGATCGTGCTGTCGAACATGTCATGGCTCAGCCCGATGGCGGTGGACTGGGCGATCACGTCGCGCGAGAACAGCGACAGCTCCATGCCGCCGCGGCCCTGGGTGACGCCGTCGCACATCGCCGGCACGCCGCCGGCCACCTGCGCGGTCGCGCCGAGTTCACGGGCGGCGCTGCGGATCAGCTCGGGGTAGTGCTCGAACGGCTGGTGTGCCGAGAGCATGTCGTTGTAGGCAGTGATGATGCCCAGGTTCGGGGTGACGTCGCCGCGCAGCCGGCCCTTGTCGGTCGGGCCACAGGCGGCGAAGGCGTGGGCCAGGTTGCCGCAGCTCAGGCGCGAACGGAACGGGCCTTCGCGCAGGGCGGCGTCGATGCCGGCCAGGTAGGCCGCGCGCGACGGGGCGCTGCGCTGGCGGATGCGTTCGGTGATGGCGTGGATGGTCGGGTGCAGGCTCATTGGCTACCGGCTATGAGTTGAGGTCGGACGGTGTGCCGGCCTTGAAGGAAGGGGAACGGATGCCGGCAAGGCCGGCGCCCGCGATTACGGTGCCCAGTGGACGCGCAGTTTGTTTCCCGGCGCGTTGATCGCGGCCAGGATCGGGTAGGTGTGCACGTCGCCCGAGGCCAGCGCGGCTTCCAGCACCTCCAGCTTCTGCTTGCCGCGCAGCAGCAGCAGGCGATGGCGGATGGGGGCCAGGCCCTGCGGGGTGAGGGTGATGCGCAGGTGCCAGTCCTTGGCCACCGGGCAGCCGGTGGCGTCCAGCGCGGCATAGGCCTGGCGGCTCTGCAGCGCGCGGTCCAGGTCCTTCGAGCCGGGGAACAGCGAAGCGGTATGCCCGTCGTTGCCCATGCCCAGTACCACCAGCGTGGCCGGCAGCGCATGCTCGGCCAGCAGGTTGGCGGTGTGCACGCACTCGGCGATCGGCCGGCCGACCCGCACCAGCGGGTCGAAATGCGCGCCCTCGGCGAGCTTGAGGAAGCTGTTGCGCACCAGCCATGCATTGCTGTCATGGTCCTGCGGCGAGAGCCAGCGCTCGTCGGCCAGGCCCACGTCCACGCGCGCCCATTCCAGCGGCTGCTCGGACAGCATCTCGTACACCGGTGCCGGCGTGGTGCCGCCGGACAGGAGCATGCGGGCGCGGCCGTGCTGCTTGATGTCCTGTTGCAGGAAGCCCGCCATTTCCTTGGCTACGCTTTCGGTCCAGTCCTCGTCGTTGCCGTGGCGGACAAGCGTGATGCGGTCGGAAACAGCGGCGTTCATGCGGGGGTTCCTCGTGTAGCGTGCTGCAGGTCCAGCGCGTAGGCGGTGGCGCCGAGCAGGCCGGGGCAGGGGTGGACGATGGCCATCGACGGAATCTGCGACATCGTCGCAGTGAAGCGGCCCTTGCTTTCGAAACGGGGGCGGAAGCCGGACAGCTGCAGTTGCTGCAGCAAGCGCGGTACCAGCCCGCCGGTCAGGAACACGCCATCCCAGGCGCCCTGCACCAGCACGGCATCGCCAGCCACGGCACCGAAGATCTCCAGGAACACTTCCACCGCACGGGTCGCGATCGCGTCGCCTGCGGCGGCGCGGGCCGTCACGTCCGACGGTGCCAGCTGGCCGGGGTCGACGCCGGTGATCTCGCTCAAGGCGCGGTGGATGTTGACCAGGCCCGGGCCACAGACCAGCCGTTCATTGGAAACCCGGCCGAACTGCGCCGAGAGGATCTCCAGGATGCGGATCTGCTCCGGGTTGGCCGGTGCGAAGCTGGTATGGCCGCCTTCGGTGGCGAGCGGGTAGTTGCGCCCGTCGCGCACCACCAGGCCGCCCACGCCCAGCCCGGTGCCCGGGCCGATCACGCAGTAGTTGCGGGGTTCGCCGGCCGGTGCCGGCTCCCAGCTGGCGCCGCCGATCTGCACCACGTCGGCCGGCCCCAGCAGCGCGATCGACATGGCCTGGGCGACGAAGTCGTTGATCAGGTGCAACTGCTCGAAACCCAGCTGGGCGGCGGTACGCGAGCGCGAGATCACCCACGGATGGTTGGTGATGCGTGCTTCGTCGCCATCCACGCGCCCGGCTACGGCGAACACGCCGCTGCTGGCACTGGCGCCCTGCTCTTGCAGGTAGTGCGCGGCGGCATCGGCGAGCGAGCCGAACTGTGCGACCGGGTACTCGACGATGCTGCCCTGGTTCAACGGAGCGGCGAGGGACAGGTCGGCCAGCGCGAAGCGGGCGTTGGTGCCGCCGATGTCGGCGACCAGGACCGTCGTCGACGCGCTCACGGCGCGTCCCCGTCTTCGGCCCTGGCCTCGGCGACGATGTCGCCCGGCAGGAAGTGGGCCGCGTCACGCGGGCCCCAGCTGCCGGCGGCGTACGGTTCCATCGCCTGGTCGGAAGCCTTCCAGGCGTCGCTGATGCTGTCGATCCAGGCCCAGGCCGCGCGCACTTCGTCGTCGCGCACGAACAGGGCGTGGTTGCCGTTGAAGGCGTCCAGGAACAGGCGCTCGTAGGCGATGCGACGGTGCAGGCCGGTCGGGACCGACAGTTCCAGTTCCAGCGGCTGCAGTTCCAGCGCGCCCCATTCCGGGCCGGCCAGCGAGCTCATCAGGCCGAGCTGGATGTTCTCCTGGGGCTGCAGCTGGAAGGTCAGGCGGTTGGCGCTGGCGTGGTGGCGGGTCGGGCGCTCGAACAGCCAATGCGTGACCGGCTTGAGGTTGACCTCGATGCGGGTGGTGCGCTCGGGCAGTCGCTTGCCGGTGACCATGTGGAACGGCACGCCGGCCCAGCGCCAGTTGTCGATGTGCGCGGTGACGCCGACGAAGGTTTCCGCTTCGCTGCCTTCCGGCGGCTGGTAGGCCTGCACCGGCTGGTCGTTGATGGTGCCGGCGGTGTAGCGGCCACGCACCGAATCCTTGGCCGCATGGCGGGCATCGAACGGGCGCAGGGCACGCAGTACCTTCACCTTCTCGTCGCGGATGCGGTCGGCTTCCAGCGAGGCCGGCGGCTCCATCGCCACCAGGCACAGCAGCTGCAGGATGTGGCTCTGGACCATGTCGCGCAGCGCGCCGGAGCGCGAGTAATAGGAGTCACGGCCATCCACGCCGTCGCTCTCGGCGACCATGATGTGCACGGACTCGATGTAGTTGCGGTTCCACACCGCCTCCAGCAGCGTGTTGCCGAAGCGCAGGGCCATCAGGTTCTGCACCGCGGCCTTGCCCAGGTAGTGGTCCAGGCGGAACACGCGGTCTTCGTCGATCCACTTGCCGATGGTCTGCAGGATCTCCTCGGCGCTGGCGCTGTCCGAGCCGATCGGCTTTTCCAGCATCAGCCGGTGCGGTGCCGCCAGCGCGCCCCCCAGGGCGAGCCCTTCGCAGGTGGAGATGTACAGGCCCGGCGGGATCGCCAGGTAGCTCACGCACCTGCGGTCGACCAGGTCCTTGACGGCCTCGGCCACCGACTCGGCGTTGCGCAGGTCCACCGAACGGTAGTCGATGCGGCGCAGCAGGTCGTTGATGTCTTCCTGGCGGGCCTGCGGCATGGCCTGCTCCAGGCGCGGGCGCAGGATGTCGTGGAACTTGGCGGTGTCGTGCGGCGACAGCGCCAGGGCACGAACCTTGAAGTCTTCCGGCAGCAGGCCATCGCCAAGCAGGCGCAACAGGGAGGGGAACAGGTAGCGCTGGGCCAGATCGCCTGTGGCACCGAACAGGAAGAGGGTATCGTGCATTTCTCGAGTTTCGTGTGCGGATGACATCGTTGTCAATTGTTTGTATTCAAGGAACTGGAGCCTTGGGCTGCTTGCGTCTGCCGGGGCCGGGGGAGGGGGCATTGCAGTCAATGCCAGTGCCGCGAACGCCGCGGTCCGCAGGGCGGAGCCGCATGTTCATCTGGGCTGGCAAATGGAAAAACGGAACCGGGATGTTGCCATATGAATATGCTTACTGTGCACACGGTTTCGGATGTATACGATTGCACTGTGCCAATGCGGGCATTGGCATGAAGTGATTTGCCCGTTTGCGGGCACAGTGCCGGATGTGGCGATGTCAACGAGGTGGTGATGGCCAAGGTGAGCTTCGAGGGTGTGCGCAAGGTCTACGACAACGGCCAGGTGGCCGTGCACGGGGCCAGTTTCGAGATCGCCGACGGCGAGTTGATGGTGCTGGTCGGGCCATCGGGTTGTGGCAAGTCCACACTGTTGCGGATGGTGGCCGGGCTGGAGGACATCAGCGCCGGCACGCTGCGTATCGGGGATCGTGTCGTCAACGACGTGGCGCCGAAGGACAGGGACATCGCCATGGTGTTCCAGAACTACGCGCTGTACCCGCACATGACCGTCGCCGAGAACCTGGCCTTCGGCCTGAAGCTGCGCGGCCATGACAAGGCCGAGGTGCAGCGCCGCGTGCAGGGCGCCGCCGACGCGCTGGGCCTGACGACGATGCTGGACAAGCTGCCGCGCGCGATGTCCGGCGGTCAGCGCCAGCGCGTGGCGCTGGGGCGTGCGCTGGTGCGCGAGCCGGAGGTGTTCCTGCTCGACGAGCCGCTGTCCAATCTGGATGCCAAGCTGCGCCATACCGTGCGCACCGAGATCGCCCAGCTGCATCGCAAGCTGGGCAGCACGATGATCTACGTCACCCACGACCAGGTCGAAGCGATGACGCTCGGACAGCGGATCGTGGTGTTGAACGAAGGCGTGATCCAGCAGATCGACACGCCGATGGCGCTCTACGACCGCCCGGCCAACCTGTTCGTGGCCGGCTTCCTCGGCAGTCCGGCGATGAACGTGCTGCGCGGCGTGCTGCACCAGGACGCGCAGGGGGCGGCCTGGTTGAGGCTGGGCGATGGCACCGAGGTGCCGCTGGGAGCGGCGGTGGTCGCGCCGGAATGGGTGGGCCGCGAACTGGCGGTGGGCGTGCGGCCGGAGCACCTGCAGCCTGCCACCGGGGAGGGTGCGCTCGCCGCGCGGATCGAGGGTATCGAACCGGTGGGCAACGAGATGTTCGTGAATCTGCGCCTCGGCGCGCAGGCGCTGGTCATCCGGGTGGCGCCGCAGGCCCTGCCGCAGGTCGGGCAGGAGCTGCCGGTGGCGGTGAGGCCATCGGCGTTGCACTTCTTCGATGCCGCCAGCGGCAATCGCATCGAGGCGCCCGGGGCTGGTTGAGCCCCGGTACCCGGCTCAGCGCGCCAGGCCGTCCAGCAGCGGCATGATGTGGGCGTCCGCGTCGAGGACCTGCAACGGGCCCTCGGCCATCTCCAGCGGCAGGACGGCCAGCGCCAGCACGCCAGCGCTACTGGCCACGCTGCCGATGGTGGCGCCGTTCTGGCTGACCGCGGTACCGGCTTCGGGCGTGGCCACGGTGTGCAGCAGGGCCAGCGAGCGCTTGGCCTTGCCCAGGAAATGGGTGCGGGCCACGATTTCCTGGCCGGGATAGCAGCCCTTCTTCACGCTGTAGGCGGCCAGCCGGTCCAGCCCCAGTTGCTGGGGCGTCCATTGCTCGCGCTGGGCATCCACCAATCGCGGCAGCCCGAAGCGTAGGTCGCTCTGCCGCCAGGCCAGCTCCTCGCCGGGGGTGGCGGCCGCGGTTGCCGGCCCGAGCAGCAGGGTGCGGGGCAGGGCCAGGCTGCCGACATCCAGCTCGACCACGTCACCGTCGCGCCGCGCGATCCGCGCACCATCGGCCTCGGTCGGGGCCTGCAGCGCCGCATTCACGCTCAGCGTGTCGGCATGGCTGACCACCACCTTGCGACGGAACACGAAGCGGCGCAGTTGCTCGGCGATGGCCGCCGCGCCGCCGTCGTGGCAGACCAGCAGCAGCTCCTGCGCATCCAGCCGCAGCAGCTGGAAGATGGCGATCACGCGGCCCTTGGCGGTCAGCCAGGCGCTCCATTGCCAATGGCCATCGGCCAGCGAAGGGATGTCGTTGGCGAACTGGGCTTGGGCGAAAGCGACCGCATCCGGGCCGGAAAGGCGCACGATCTGCGCCATGGCCAATGTGCGGAAACCGTTGAAAGCGGGGGCGAGGTTGTCAGACACGTGACTGGGGACTAAAATTTGTGCGTTGCGAGACCGACCATGATAGGCCAAACAACCCCCACTCCCGAGACCGAAGCTGAAGCCCCGTCGACCCCCGAGAAGCAGCCGCTTCCCGAGGCCACGCCGGTGCCGCAGGAAATCGGTGGTCGCGGCGGACTTGATCCGGTGCGATATGGCGATTGGGAAAAAAACGGGCGCTGCATCGATTTCTGAGCAGCGTTGAGCCAACGCGGCATTGTGCCGCCCAGCCGAGATAACGAGTCAGCGAATGGCGAACAGACCCCGCCCCCTTTCTCCGCACCTGCAGGTGTATCGCTGGCAGATCCAGATGGCCACCTCGATCCTGCATCGAGCCACCGGCATCATTCTGGCTGTCGGCGCCCTGATCATCGCAGGCGGTTTGCTCGCCCTGATGATGGGCCCTGAGTCCTGGAGCTGCTTCACCACCCACGCCAGCGCCTGGTACGGCAAGGTGATCCTGTTTGGCTGGAGCTGGTGCTTCGCCTACCACCTGTGCAATGGCATCCGCC
The DNA here is from genome assembly GCF_004348115.1 of Stenotrophomonas sp. ATCM1_4. Taxonomy (GTDB): domain Bacteria; phylum Pseudomonadota; class Gammaproteobacteria; order Xanthomonadales; family Xanthomonadaceae; genus Stenotrophomonas; species Stenotrophomonas capsici. The sequence continues at coordinate 932,511 of NZ_QPFB01000001.1, forward strand.
ACATCGTGCAGGACTTCGCCATCGGCTATGCCAAGCCCACCTTCATCCGCAGCAGCTGGATCTCGGTGATCGCCTCGCTGGTCATCACCGCCGCGATCTGGGCCTACGTCTGCATGGGAGCCGCCGCATGAGCAAGTTCCGTACCCCGCTCAAGAATGCACGCGGCCTGGGCAGCTCCAAGTCCGGCACCGAGCACTTCATCCACCAGCGCCTGACCGCCACCGCGCTGGTCGCGCTGACTATCTGGTTCCTGTGCCTGGTGCTGAGCCTGCTCGGCGCCGACTACGTCACCGCCGTGGAAACTGTTTCCAAGCCGTGGAATGCAATCCTGCTGGTCGGCTTCCTGGTCGCCATGTTCTGGCACGCCCAGCTTGGCCTGCAGGTGGTGCTCGAGGATTACATCCACAACTCGCTGATGGCCCTGGCCCTGCAGACCACGGTCAAGTTCGTCGCCGTGCTCGGCGCGATCGTCAGCATCTTCGCGGTCGCCCGCATCGCGCTTGGGAACTGATACATGTCCGCTTACAACATCACTGAACACAAGGTCGACATGGTGGTCGTCGGCGCTGGTGGCGCTGGCCTGCGTGCGACCTTCGGCCTGGCCCAGAAGGGCCTGCAGACCGTCTGCATCACCAAGGTCTTCCCGACCCGCTCGCACACCGTTGCAGCGCAGGGTGGCATCTCCGCCGCGCTGGCCAACATGGGCGAGGACGACTGGCGCTACCACTTCTACGACACCATCAAGGGCTCGGATTGGCTGGGTGACCAGGACGCCATCGAGTACATGTGCCGCGAGGCCATCCCGGCCATCATCGAGCTGGAACACTACGGCGTTCCGTTCTCGCGCACCGAAGAAGGCAAGATCTACCAGCGTCCGTTCGGTGGCATGACCACCAAGTACGGTGAAGGCCCGTCCGCGCAGCGTACCTGCGCCGCCGCCGACCGTACCGGCCACGCCATCCTGCACACCCTGTACCAGCAGTCGCTGGCGCACAACGCGCAGTTCATGATCGAGTACTTCGCACTCGACCTGATCTTCGACGACGAAGGCGTCTGCCGTGGCGTGCTCGCCCTGGACATGGCCGAAGGCACCCTGCACCTGTTCCGTTCGCAGGGCGTGGTGCTGGCCACCGGCGGCTATGGCCGTGCCTACTTCAGCGCCACCTCGGCGCACACCTGTACCGGTGACGGCGGTGGCCTGGTGGCCCGTGCCGGCCTGCCGCTGCAGGACATGGAATTCGTGCAGTTCCACCCAACCGGCATCTACGGCGCTGGCTGCCTGATCACCGAAGGCGTGCGAGGCGAGGGTGGCATCCTGCGCAACAGCAGCGGCGAGCGTTTCATGGAACGCTATGCACCGCATTACAAGGACCTGGCATCGCGTGACGTGGTGTCGCGTTCGATGACCATCGAAATCCGCGAAGGCCGCGGCGTCGGCGAGCACAAGGACCACATCCTGCTCGACCTGACCCACCTGGGCCCGGGCGTGATCGACAAGAAGCTGCCGGGCATCGCCGAGAGCGCCCGCATCTTCGCCGGCGTCGACGTGCACAAGCAGCCGATCCCGGTGATCCCGACCGTCCACTACAACATGGGTGGCATCCCGACCAACTACCACGGCGAAGTGGTGCGCAAGGTCGGCGACAACCCGGATGCCGTGGTGCCGGGCCTGTACGCCATCGGCGAAGCGGCCTGCGTGTCGGTGCACGGCGCCAACCGCTTGGGTTCGAACTCGCTGCTCGACCTGGTGGTGTTCGGTCGCGCCGTGGCCAACCGCTGCGCCGAGACGATCAAGCCGGGTGCCTCGCACAAGACCCTGCCGTCCGATGCCTGCGACAAGGCGCTGGGCCTGCTGGACAAGCTGCGCCACGCCAATGGCGATACGCCGACCGCCGTCATCCGTGACCGCATGCAGCGCACGATGCAGGCCGACGCTGCCGTGTTCCGCACCAGCAAGACGCTGGAGGAAGGCTGCAAGAAGATGGCCGAGGTGTTCGACTCGTTCCAGGACGTCAAGGTTTCCGACCGTTCGCTGGTCTGGAATTCGGACCTGATCGAGACCTACGAACTGAACAACCTGTTGCTCAACGCCGTTGCGACCATCAACTCGGCCGAACAGCGCAAGGAAAGCCGCGGCGCCCACGCGCACGAGGACTTCCCGGACCGCGACGACGTCAACTGGCAGAAGCACACGCTGGTCACCGTCGACGACAAGGGCAAGTGCAGCTTCGACTACCGTCCGGTGCACATGTACACGCTCAGCGATGACGTGTCCGTCGTGCCGCCGAAGCCGCGCGTCTACTGATCCGGGGAACCTACGAACATGGCTGAATTTGCACTTCCGAAGAACTCCCGGATCACCAAGGGCAAGCACTTCCCCGCCAAGGGCGGCGCGAAGAACACGCGCACCTTCAAGATCTACCGCTGGAGCCCCGACGACGACCAGAATCCGCGTACCGACACCTACGAGATCGACCTCGATGCGTGCGGCCCGATGGTCCTGGACGCGCTGATCAAGATCAAGAACGAGATCGACCCGACCCTGACCTTCCGTCGCTCCTGCCGCGAAGGTATCTGCGGTTCGTGCGCGATGAACATCGACGGCACCAACACGCTGGCCTGCACCCGCGCCATCGCCGATTGCGGCAAGGCCGAGGTGCCGATCTACCCGCTGCCGCACATGGACGTGGTCAAGGACCTGGTTCCAGACCTGACCCACTTCTACGCGCAGTACGCCTCGATCAAGCCGTGGATCCGCACCCAGACCCCGGCACCGCCGGACCGCGAGCGCCTGCAGTCGCCGGAAGACCGCGAGAAGCTGGATGGCCTGTACGAGTGCATCCTGTGCGCGTGCTGCTCGACCAGCTGCCCGAGCTACTGGTGGAACGGCGAGCGTTACCTGGGCCCGGCGATCCTGCTGCAGGCCTACCGCTGGATCATCGACTCGCGTGACGAGGACACCGGTTCGCGCCTGGATGATCTGGAAGATCCGTTCAAGCTGTACCGCTGCCACACGATCATGAACTGCGCCCGCACCTGCCCGAAGGGCCTGAACCCGGCGCTGGCGATTGCCGAGATCAAGAAGCTGATGATGGCGCGCCGCGCCTGATGCGTTATGCCTTCCCCCTTGGGGAGAAGGTGCCCCGAAGGGGCGGAAGAGGGTAGGGGCGACGCCTGCTGCCATCGATTTCGCAGGAGCTTCGCTCCAACCCTCACCCCAACCCCTCTCCCGGCGGGAGAGGGGCTTTGGTATCCGAGGTATCCGAAGCCATGCAGACCGAAGACGAAATCCTGTTGAAGAAGCTGCGTTGGCGTTGCCGGCGCGGCATGCGCGAGCTGGACCAGTTGTTCGGCCGTTACCTTGACCGTCGCTGGCTGCAGGCGCCTGCCGAAGAACGCGCGGTTTTCCTGCAGTTGCTGGAAACCGAAGACGATAAGTTGTGGCGTTGGTCCATGGGCTACGAGGCCTGTCCGGATGCGCCGCAGGCAGAGCTGCTCTCCTATATCCGCTCCCTTCCGGTGTGAGTGCCGGCCGTCACGCTGGTTGCTGGCCGCGTTGACGCTGCTGGGAGGGCTGGCCGCCTTGGCGGCATTGACGTGTGACCTGCAGGCCCCCGTGGCCTGGCCGTTGGCCGTACTGGGGCTGGCAGGGTCGTGGCGGTTGGTGCGCCGCGAATGGCAGCGGCCGGTGGTGCAACTGCTGATCCCCGCCAGCGCGCAGCCGGCGCGGCTGGACGACCGGCCGCTGGACCGGCTGGAACTGCTCGAACGCGGGCCATTGGTACTGCTGCGCTGGCAATCCGATAGGCGGCGCGGTTGCCTGCTGTTCGGGCCGGACAACCTGCCGCAGGCACGACGACGTGAACTGCGTCTGGCCGTGCGCGCCCATGCCGTTTCCCGCCAAGCAGGGACAATGGCACCATAGCGGCACTTCCCGGGCACACGCGCATGTTCAAACCCTTACCCGTCGCAATCGGATTGCGTTACCTGCGAGCCAAGCGCCGCAACGGCTTCATCTCCTTCATCTCCATGGCCTCGATCCTCGGCATCGCGCTGGGCGTGACCGTGCTGATCACCACGCTGGCGGTCATGAGCGGCTTCCAGAAGGAAATCCGCGATCGCCTGCTGCAGATGTCGGCGCACGCCACCGTCAGCGCCGATGGCGAGCCGATGACGAACTGGCAGCACGCCATCGATGTGGCGATCAAGGACCCGCGCGTGGCCGGTGCCGCACCCTACATCGAGATCCAGGGCATGCTGGCCGGACCGCGCGTGCAGGGGGCCATCGTGCAGGGCGTGGATCCTGCGCAGGAGCCCAAGGTGTCGGTGCTTGCCGACAAGATGCAGAAGGGCTCGCTGGATGATCTGAAACCGGGCGAGTTCAACATCGTGCTGGGCAAGGAACTGGCCTTGTGGCTGGGCGTGGACGTGGGCGACAACGTGGTCGCCACACTGGCCGAGGTGCAGGGCACGCCGATGGGTGCGATGCCGCGGGTCAAGCGCTTCACCGTCAGCGGCATCTTCGAGGCCGGTTCCAACGAGGTCGACCGCGGCCTGGCCTTCGTCAACATGCAGGACATGCAGCGCGTGCTGCGCATGGACGGCGTCACCGGCGTGCGCCTGAAGATGCATGACATGGACCAGGCCTACACCGTGGCCCGCGACCTGGCGATCAACCTCAACGGCTACTACCGGGTCAGCGACTGGACCCAGGAGAACGCCAACCTGTACCACTCGCTGCGCATGGAAAAGACGGTGATGGGCATCCTGCTGTCGCTGATCATCGCCATGGGCGCGTTCAACCTGGTGTCCTCGCAGGTGATGCTGGTCACCGACAAGCAGGCCGACATCGCGATCCTGCGTACGCTGGGCCTGACCCCGGGCGGGGTGATGCAGGTGTTCATGGTGCAGGGCACGCTGATCGGCGTGTTCGGCACGATTGCCGGCGTGCTCGGTGGCATCACCCTGACGCTCAACCTGGAGCGCATCCTCGGCCTGATCGAGTCGGCCTTCAACATCAAGCTGCTGCCGGAAGACGTGTACTACATCACTGGCCTGCCGACCGACATGCAGACCAGTGACATCGTCATCATCACCGCCGTGGCGTTGCTGATGAGCTTCGTCGCCACCCTGTACCCCGCGTGGCGCGCCGCCCGCACCCAACCGGCCGAGGCGCTGCGTTATGAGTAAGAACCCGATGGAATCCGTGATCCGCGCCGAGGGCCTGGGCAAGACCTACGCCGAGGGCAAGATGCACACGCCGGTGTTCGATGGGCTGGACCTGGACGTGAAGCCCGGCGAGACGGTCGCCATCGTCGGTGCGTCCGGTGCCGGCAAGAGCACGCTGCTGCACCTGCTGGGTGGCCTGGATATTCCCACCGCGGGCGAGGTCTACGTGGCCGGGCACCGGATGTCGGCGTTGTCCGACACCGAGCGCGGTCGCCTGCGCAACCGCTCGCTGGGCTTCGTCTACCAGTTCCATCACCTGCTGCCGGAGTTCACCGCGCTGGAAAACGTGATGATGCCGGTGATGCTGGATGAGAAGAGCCCTGTCCCCGGACGCCGCTGGGTGGCCACGAGCATTGCGACGGTCTGTTTCGCCACGCTGGCCTCGGTCAGGACCGGGCACTGGATCTTCCTGTGGCTTGCCTTGGGGTTGTGGCTTGCAGGACTGCTCGGGATGGGGGTCGTCTCGTACTGGAGTGGACGGAAGAGGGTTGTTGCCGCCCGTCAACGGGCGACCGAAATACTGGAGGCCGTGGGGCTGGGACATCGCGTGCACCACAAGCCGGGCGAGCTGTCCGGTGGCGAGCGCCAGCGTGCTGCGGTGGCGCGGGCGCTGGTCAACAATCCTGCCTGCATCCTGGGTGACGAACCCACCGGCAACCTGGATGACAAGACCGCGGGCACCGTGTTCGAGCTGATGCTGGCATTGAACCGCAGGTACCAGACCAGTCTGGTGCTGGTCACCCATGACCGCAGCCTGGCCCGCAAGTTGGATCGGGTGCTGGAGCTGCGCGAGGGCCGCCTGCACCAGCTGGAGCGCAGCGAGGTCTGAGGCCGGGGATGTTTCTCGCCAATTCACCCGGACGGGAGGATGATCCTGCCTGGATGTTGCGTGGTTTTCTTTCCCGGTAAGAGGAGTCGTGCCATGAAGAAGGTGCTTGTCGCATTGATGGCTGCCGCAGCCTTGGCCGGCTGTGCCACGGCAGGGAAGCTGAGCAGCAGCGAGCGGCTGGAGTTGTACCGCGCCCACGCCGGCGCGCCGGTGAACAGCTTCCGGTACTTCGGTTCGTTCAACGGCTGGACCGAACTGGGTGACAGTGCGTTGGCGGTATGGACCAAGCCGAGCGAGGCGTGGCTGCTGAGCCTGAGTGGGCCATGCATGGACCTGTCCTACGCGCCGGCCATCAGCATCACCAACATGATGGGCCAGGTGTCGGCGCGCTTTGACCGCGTGGTGGTGTTGGGCAGCGGGCCGGTCGGTCGTGTGCCATGCCGCATCGAGAGCATCCAGCCGCTGGACGTGAAGGCGCTGCGGGCGTCGGAGAAGGAACTGCGCGAGGCCAAGGTCGCCGAGCGTGCCGCCGACCAGACGGCCGAAGACAAGTAACCAACACGGTAGCGCGGCGCCAGGCGCCGCGGGGTGTTGCTGGCAGCGTCAGGTGCCGGGCATGGCCCGGCACCTCTCGTCCTGCCCGGTGTCAGGCCTCGGGGGCGACGTAGCCGGCAGGCTTCTCGGCACCGCCGGAGAACAGGTACTTCACCAGTTCTTCTTCCAGGAATGCGCGGTGCTTCGGGTCGCGCGGCGACAGCCGGTTTTCGTTGATCAGCATGGTCTGGTGCGCCAGCCAGCTGGCCCACGCCTGCTTGCCGATGTTGGCGAAGATGCGCTGGCCCAGATCGCCGGGGTAGGGCACGAAGTCCAGACCTTCGGTTTCGCGTTGTTCGTACTGGCAGAAGACGGAACGGGGCATGGCGTGGTCCTGTGGTGTCAGTGCGCGCGATGGCGCTCAAGCAGTTTGCGGATGGGAGCGGGCAGGCCGAGGTTGGCCAGCTCCGTGCGGGATACCCAGCGCAGGTCGGCATTGTCGCCAACCCGGGCACGCAGGGCGACCTTGCGGGCGTTCAAGGGCTGCAGGTGCAGCCGGTAATGGCTGAAGGTGTGCACGATCAACGGCAGTTCTTCGGCATTGTCGTATTCACCCTGGATGTGGGTAGCGAACCATTCGCGCATCAGTGCGTCGGTATCGGCCTGCGGCAGCGTCCATAGCGAGGCCCAGATGCCGGTCGGCGGGCGCTTGAGCAGCAGGATCCGCCCCTGGGCATCCTCCAGCAGCAAGGCCGTGGCCTCGCGCTCGGGCAGGGTCTTGCTCGGCTTGGGCGTGGGCAGTGCATCGACCTGTCCTTCGGCATGGGCAACGCAGTTGCCTTGCAGCGGGCACAGGATGCAGGCCGGTTTGGCGCGGGTGCACAGCGTGGCACCGAAATCCATCTGGGCCTGGGTGTAGTCAGCCATGCGGCCGGCGGGCACCTGGGCGACATGCGCTGCGGCCAGCCCCCACAGCTGCTTCTCGATGGCCGGCTGGCCGGGGAAGCCGACGATGCCGTGGTAACGGGTCAGCACGCGCTTCACGTTGCCATCAAGGATCGGGAACGGGTCGTTCCAGGCCTGGCTGAGGATGGCGCCGGCAGTGCTGCTACCGATGCCGGGCAGGGCGAGCAGGGCATCGAAGTCACGTGGCAGGTCACCGTCATGCCGTTCGAGGCATTGCTTCGCCGCGGCATGCAGGTTGCGGGCGCGGGCGTAGTAGCCCAGGCCGGCCCAGTTGGCCATCACCGTGTCGTTGTCGGCCCTGGCCAGATCAGGAAGGGTGGGGAATGTCTGCATGAAGCGGTGGAAGTACGGGATGACCGTGGCCACCTGGGTCTGCTGCAGCATGATCTCCGACAGCCACACCCGGTACGGCGAACGCGGATGCTGCCACGGCAGGTCATGGCGTCCGTGCTGGTCGAACCAGATCAGTAGTTGGCTGGGGAAGCTGGGCATGGGCTCGCAGGCGATGGCGACTTTGAAGCCCTTCTCCCTGCGGGAGAAGGTGCCCGGAAGGGGCGGATGAGGGTAAGGGGGCGCTGGTGCTGCATGGGGGCTTCGCTCCCGTGGGCCCTCACCCCCTCTCCGGCACGCGGGAGAGGGGCTTCAGGTCAGTTGCTGCCCAGCGCCTGCGGCAGCAGGGCGTCGACGAAGGCTTCCGGGTCGAACACGCGCAGGTCTTCCGGGCGCTCGCCGATGCCGGCGAAGCGGATCGGGATGCCGAACTCGCGGGCCAGCGCGAAGACCACGCCGCCCTTGGCGGTGCCGTCCAGCTTGGTCACCACCAGGCCGGTGACGCCGGCGGCGGCATGGAACTGGCGCACCTGTGACAGCGCGTTCTGGCCGGTGGTGCCGTCGATGACCATCAGCACTTCGTGCGGTGCGGTGTCGTCGATCTTGCCGAGCACGCGGCGGATCTTGCTCAGCTCGTTCATCAGGCCGGTCTGGGTGTGCAGGCGGCCGGCGGTGTCGGCGATCAGCACGCTGGTGCCGCGGGCCTTGCCGGCCTGCAATGCGTCGAAGGCGACCGAGGCGGCGTCGGCATTCTGGCCCTGTGCGACCACGGCCACGCCGTTGCGCTCGCCCCAGATCTGCAGCTGGGCCACAGCAGCGGCGCGGAAGGTGTCACCGGCGGCCAGCATCAGGCTGTGGCCCTGGTCCTTGAAGCGCTTGGCCAGCTTGCCGATGGTGGTGGTCTTGCCCACGCCGTTGACGCCAACGGTGAGGATCACGAAGGGTTTGGCGTTCGTGTCGATGACCAGCGGCTGGGACACCGGCTGCAGCAGTGCGATCAGGTCGGCGCGCAGTGCGGCCAGCAGGGCGTTGGCATCGGCGAACTCGCGCGACTTCATGCGCTTGCGCAGGCTCTCCACCAGTGCGGTGGTGGCCGGCACGCCGACGTCGGCGGTGATCAATGCGGTCTCGATCTCGTCCAGCAGGTCGTCGTCGAGCTTGGGGTTGCGCGAGAACAGGCCGCCGAAGCTGCGGGCGAACACGCTGTTGCGCAGGCGGTCGCGCCAGCCGACCTTGCCGGCCGGGGCCGCGGGCGCGGCGTTGGCGGGGATCAGGGCGTCGTCGCTGTCGGCTGCGCTGGGAGCGGCCGCTTCGACAACGGCCGGAGCGGAGGCGGGCGCGGCGACTGCCTCGGAAGCGGAGGCGCTGGGGACAGCTGCCGGCTCGGCAACGCTGCTCGGCACCGGTGCGGGTGCCGCTTCGAGGACCGGTTCCGGGATGGCCGCGGCCGGTGTTTCGACGATAGCGGGTTCAGCCGGTTGTTCGACGAACGCTTCGCTGAGGTCCACCTCTGCCGACGCTTCGGCCGGCGCCTTGGGGAATGCGGCGGCCAGGTCTTCCGCGCTCAGCGTGGACGGCTTTGCAGGCGGTTGGACGTCGTCGGTCTTCTTGCGGCGGAAAAAGCTGAACATGGAGGAAAAAGGCCTGAAATCAGACGCATATGCTACCACCGGCGGTTGTGCTACCGGTGCGGGTTGTGAGGCTTACCCCTCCCCGGCCCTCCCCTTCGCTGCGCGAAAGGGAGGGGGCGTGAAGCCCCTCTCCCGTTTTGCGGGAGAGGGGTTGGGGTGAGGGCTGGGTCAATCAGGCCGACAGCTCCAACAGCAGCTTGTTGAGGCGGCGGACGTAGCCGGCCGGGTCCTTCAGGCTGTCGCCGGCGGCCAGCGCGGCCTGGTCGAACAGCACGTGGGCCAGGTCGTTGAAGCGGTCCGTCTCGGCCTCGGCATCCAGCTTCTCGATAAGCGGATGGGCCGGGTTGAACTCGAACACCGGTTTGCTGTCCGGCACCTTCTGGCCGCTGGCTTCCAGGATCTGGCGCATCTGCAGGCCCAGGTCCTGCTCGCCGATGGCCAGGATGGCCGGGGAGTCGGTCAGGCGGTGCGAGACGCGCACTTCCGCCACGTCCTCGCCCAATGCTGATTTCAGGCGCGTGACGAGGGCTTCCTTGGTCTTGGCGACTTCTTCCTGCGCCTTCTTGTCTTCCTCGGTTTCGAGTTTCCCCAGGTCCAGGTCGCCGCGTGCGATGTCCACGAACGACTTGCCATCGAACTCGTGCAGATAGCTCATCAGCCACTCGTCGATGCGGTCGGTCATCAGCAGCACTTCGATGCCCTTCTTGCGGAACACCTCCAGATGCGGGCTGTCCTTGACCTGCTGGAAGCTCTCGCCGGTCAGGTAGTAGATCTTGTCCTGGTCTTCGATCATGCGGCCGATGTAGTCGGCCAGCGCCACGCTCTGCTCGCCGCTGGCGTCATGCGTGGAGGCAAAGCGCAGCAGGCCGGCGACCTTCTCGCGGTTGTTGAAGTCTTCGGCCGGGCCTTCCTTCAGCACCTGGCCGAAGTTCTTCCAGAAACCGGCGTAGGCTTCGGGCTGGTCCTTGGCCAGCTTTTCCAGCATGTCCAGCGAACGCTTGGTCAGCGCGGACTTCATCGAGTCGATCACCGGGCCGGACTGCAGGATCTCGCGCGAGACGTTCAGCGGCAGGTCGTTGGAATCGACCACGCCCTTGATGAAGCGCAGGTACAGCGGCAGGAACTGCTCGGCCTGGTCCATGATGAAGACGCGCTGCACGTAGAGCTTCAAGCCCTTCGGTGCATCGCGGTGGTACAGGTCGAACGGCGCACGACCCGGGGTGTACAGCAGCGAGGTGTACTCGAGCTTGCCCTCGACCTTGTTGTGGCTCCACGCCAGCGGGTCGGCCGGGTCATGCGCGATGTGCTTGTAGAACTCCTTGTACTCCTCGTCGGAGATCTCGGACTTGGAACGGGTCCACAGCGCATTGGCGCGGTTGACGGTTTCCCACTCCGGGGTGGCCGGCGTGTCGCCTTCCTCGCCGTGGTGTTCCTTCTGCAGCTCGATCGGCAGGCCGATGTGGTCGGAGTACTTCTTGATCAGGCTGCGCAGCTGCCAGCCGTCGGTGAAGCCTTCCTCGCCTTCCTTCAGGTGCAGCACGATGCGGGTGCCGCGCTCGGGCTTGTCGATGGTCTCCACCTCGAACTCGCCTTCGCCGCGCGAGGACCAGTGCACGCCCTCGCTGGCCGGCAGGCCGGCGCGACGGCTGTACACGTCGACCTGGTCGGCGACGATGAAGGCCGAGTAGAAGCCCACGCCGAACTGGCCGATCAGGTTGGAGTCCTTCTTCTGGTCGCCGGACAGGTTCTTCAGGAACTCGGCGGTGCCGGACTTGGCGATGGTGCCCAGGTGGGCGATGGCTTCATCGCGGCTCAGGCCGATGCCGTTGTCGTCGATGGTCAGGGTGCGGGCGGCCGGGTCGGCCTCGATGCGGATGCGCAGCTCGCCGTTGCCTTCCAGCAGCTCCGGCCGGGTCAGCGCCTCGAAGCGCAGCTTGTCGCTGGCATCGGCGGCGTTGGACACCAGCTCGCGCAGGAAGATCTCCTTGTTCGAGTACAGCGAGTGGATCATCAGGTGCAGCAGCTGCTTCACCTCGGTCTGGAACCCGCGGGTTTCCTTGTGGCTCTGTGCGTTCATCGGTCGGGGATGCTCCGTGGCTGAGGTGCCGCGCCCGGCGCGGCGGCTGACACAGGGGTAGGGGTGAATGGGCGATTTTCAAGGTCGGCACCCGGGACGGGGGGCTGGTCTATCATCTGCGGCCTGATTCAGCTGTCCTGTGGGTGCCTGCCGATGCCTTCCCTTCGCCGACCGTTGCCATTGGCCCTGCCGGGAGGGGCCGCATGAGCCGTGGGCGCGCTGGCGGTGCGCCGCCGACGGGTACCGGGCAGGTGCGCATCATCGGTGGCCGCTGGCGCAATACCCGCCTGCAGGTGCCGCAGGTCCAGGGGCTGCGTCCCACCAGCGACCGGGTCCGCGAGACCCTGTTCAATTGGTTGATGCCCAAGTTGCCCGGTGCGCGGGTCCTGGACCTGTTTGCCGGCAGCGGTGCGCTGGGGCTGGAAGCGGTGTCGCGCGGCGCGGCCTCGGCGCAGCTGGTCGAACGCGACCCGGGCCTGGTGGCGGCATTGCGGGGCATGGTGTCCCGGCTGGATGCGGCCGCGCAGGTGGAGGTGGTCAGCGGCGACGCCCTGCGCTGGCTGGAAAGTGCATCGCCGGCGCGGGCCGACATCGTGTTCCTGGACCCCCCGTTCGCGGCAGGTCTGTGGGAACAGGTGATCGCGCGCCTGCCACGGCACCTGGCCGACGATGCCTGGTTGTACGTGGAGGCCCCGGCCGGATCGATGCCGGCACTGCCGGCAGGCTGGAGCCTGCACCGCGAAGGGGGGACCCGCGATGTGGCCTATGCCCTGTATCGGCAAGCCACTGTTACACTTCGCGGCGACATGAACGCGACTGAACCCGCATGACCACGCCCAACCGCCGCATTGCCATTTACCCGGGTACGTTCGACCCGATCACCAACGGTCACATCGACCTGGTGAACCGCGCGGCGCCGCTGTTCGAGAAGATCGTGGTCGGCGTGGCGCAGAGCCCGTCCAAGGGCCCCACGCTGCCGCTGGAGCTGCGTGTGTCGCTGGCGGTGGAAGCCCTGCAGCACCACGACAACGTGGAAGTCGTGGGCTTTGACACCCTGCTGGCCCATTTCGTGCGCGCCTGCCATGGCGGCGTGCTGCTGCGTGGCCTGCGCGCGGTGTCCGATTTTGAATACGAGTTCCAGATGGCGAGCATGAACCGCCACCTGATCCCCGAGGTCGAGACCTTGTTCCTGACCCCGTCGGAGCAGCACAGCTTCATCTCCTCCTCGCTGGTGCGCGAAATCGCCCGGCTGGGGGGCGATGTGTCCGGCTTCGTGCCGGCCACCGTGCTGGAAGCGTTGCGTAAGGCCCGCGAAGCCCGCGCGGGCAAGTGAAACATCCGAACAGCCGTACAGAACCTCAAAAGGGAGAAGAAACATGAAGAACACGATGCGCGTGATGCTGGCCGCTTCGATGGTGCTGGCCTTCACCGCCTGCAAGAAGGAAGAGGCCGCTCCGGTGGCGGAAGCCCAGCAGGCGCTGGTTGCCCCGGCCAAGGACGACGATGCGGGCTGGAAGAAGTACCTGCAGGCCGTGGCCGTGCAGAACATGGGCAACATCACCGCCAGCCCGTTCCTGTACTACCTCCCGCCGGAATCGGACCCGGAATTCGCCGCCAAGTACGACCGCCAGGTCGAGAGCGCCACCACCGCCATCGGCCGTGGCATCCAGCCGGGCAACATGCTGGCCTTCGGTTCCTCGGCCTCGGCCAAGATGGCCGACATGATCGAAGCCGCCTTCAAGGGCGTGCAGGCTGATTCGATGAAGAACGTGCGCGTGGTGTTCATCGGCGATGCCGCCGACAACGCCCGCGTGCAGACCATCGTCAAGCCGACCGGCGCCGACTACATCTTCGTCGAAGCCAAGTAATGCGATGGGGCAGGGCCGCGATGCGGCCCTGCCTTGCTTCAAGGCGCCGGTGGCAGGCGTTGGAAGCGACGCAGGCAACACCGGCGATGATGTGATTGCAGGCGTTCCTTCGTGGAAGCCTTGTCAGCCTCGCGGCTGAGGCCGCTCCTGCACCGGGAGCGGCGTGGTTGGTTGAACGTCCCGTCGCAACGGGAAGGCAGGAAGTGGCATGTCCCTGAAAATCAATGAGCTCTGCGTCAACTGCGACGTCTGTGAGCCCGCCTGCCCGAACCAGGCCATTTCAATGGGCGAGACGATCTACGTGATCGATCCGGCCCGTTGCACCGAATGTGTCGGCCATTTCGACGAGCCGCAGTGCGTGGTGGTCTGCCCGGTCGAATGCATCGACCCGGACCCGGACATCCCCGAGACACAGGATCAGTTGCTGGCCAAGTTGCACGGGCTGCAGCGTGATCATCCCGAACTTTACGAACCGGAGAACCCGCAGGCATGAAACCCATCGCCCGTTCCCTGTTGTTGTGTGCGTTGCTGTTGAGCCCGAGCGTGTGGGCGTCGGAGGCCGCGCCGGCGCGCGCGGCCCATCCAGATGGTGCGGTGATCGCCAGCGGCCATTCGCTGGCCACCGATGCCGGCATGGAGATCCTGGCCAAGGGCGGCAACGCATTCGACGCGGCGGTGGCCGTGTCCTCGACATTGGCCGTGGTCGAACCGATCAGCTCGGGGCTGGGTGGTGGCGGCTTTTTCCTGCTGCACGATGCAAAAACCGGCAAGGACCTGATGTTGGACGCGCGCGAAACCGCGCCCGAGTCCGCCACGCCCGAGCAGTTCTTGGACAAGAAGGGCGAGCTGGACCGCGACCGTTCGGTCAATGGTGCCTGGTCGGCCGGTATTCCTGGCCTGCCTGCCGCGCTGGTGCAGTTGGCCCGCGAGCATGGCCGTCTGCCGCTGCAGGATTCATTGGCACCGGCGATCCGTGTCGCTACTGACGGCTTCCCGGTCTATGCGCGCATGGCACGGGGCTATGCCTCACGCCGCGAAGTGATGGAACGCTACCCCGGGACGCGCGAGGTGTACCTGCGCAATGGTCGCCCGATCGCCGAAGGCGACGTGTTCAAGCAGCCCGAGCTGGCGCATACGCTGCAGCTACTGGCCGACCGTGGTTTTGACGGCTTCTACCGCGGCGAGACCGGGCGCAGGCTGCTGGCCGGCGTGAAGCAGGCCGGTGGTCGCTGGACCGCCGAGGAACTGGCCGGCTACACGGTCAAGACCCGTGAGCCGATCGTCTTCAACTATGGCGACTGGAAGATCACCACCGCGCCGCCGCCGTCTTCCGGTGGCATCGCGCTGGCATCGATGCTGCAGATCCTGGAAGGCTGGGACCTGGGCAAGATGGACGCCGCCCACCGTACCCACCTGGTGGTGGAAGCGATGCGCCGCGCCTATCGCGACCGCACCTTCTTCCTGGGCGACCCGGACTTCGTCGACATCCCGCAGAAGGTGTTGACCAGCCGCGACTACGCGCAGGGCCTGCGCGCGACCATCCATCCGGAGAAGGCCACGCCGAGCGACCTGCTGTCGGGCAACCCGACGCCGCTGGAAGACGAGGAGACCACGCACTTCTCCATCATCGACGCCGAAGGCAACCGCGTCGGCGGCACCCAGACGGTGAACCTGCTGTACGGCTCGGGGTTGATCCCGGCCGGCACCGGCGTGCTGCTCAACAACGAGATGGATGACTTCGCGCTCAAGCCGGGTACCCCGAACGCGTTTGGCGTGATGGGTTACGAGGCCAATGCGCCGAAGAAGGGCAAGCGCATGCTCAGCTCGATGACGCCCACCTTCATGGAGAAGGACGACAAGGTGGTGGTGATCGGCACGCCGGGTGGCAGCCGCATCATCACCATGGTGCTGCTGGGCATCCTGGGCTACGACGATGGCCTGACCGCGCAGCAGGTCGCCGCGCTGCCACGCTACCACCACCAGTGGCTGCCGGACCTGATCGAAGCCGAGGACGGTACCTTCGACGCGGAGACCGTGAAGCAGTTGCAGGCGATGGGCCACAAGATCGACCTGCCCGGCGACAGCGCCGCAGACGGGCGTGGCTCCAGCCATGTATGGGGCAACCTGCAGACGGTGGAATGGGACCGCAGCACCAACACGCTGTACGGCGGTAGCGATCCGCGTAACCCGGTGGGCAGTGCACGGGTCGAGGCCGACTGATCCGGCGCTACCGACGTGGTGATGGGAACCCCGCTTTCGAGCGGGGTTTTTCTTTGACGGGCTTCGGGTGCTTGCCGCTGCATGGCAGGTAGCCGGGCAGGGCGTGGACCCGAGCCGGCCCTGTCGCGGGAGGCTGGGGCCAGCGAGGCCACACGTCCCGGCGGGGTGGCGGACACGGCGTGCCGGTGGCCCATCGCGTCAATAATTCGCCACTCACAACTTGCGAATATTTAACGTGCGCCGGTTAGAATTTTTCACATGAAACTTTGGTCGATCCGCGGTAATTCGCAGAAGCTCGATGGTGGTGCCATGTTCGGCAACGCGCCCAAGGCGTTGTGGGAAAAGTGGTCGCCGTCGGATGAACTCAATCGCATCGAACTGGCTTGCCGGGCGCTGCTGGCCAGCCCGCTGGGCGGCAAGACGGTGCTGTTCGAAACCGGCATCGGCGCGTTCTTCGAACCCAAGCTGCGCGAGCGCTACGGGGTGATGGAGCCGCGCCACATCCTGATCGATTCGCTGCGCGAGGCAGGTTTCGAGCACGAGGACATCGATGTGGTGGTGCTCAGCCACCTGCATTTCGATCATGCCGGCGGCCTGCTGGCGCCGTGGTCGGAGGGGCGTGAGCCGGAGCTGCTGTTCCCCAATGCCACCTTCGTCGTCGGTGCGGCCCATTGGGAGCGTGCCCGCCATCCGCATCCGCGCGACCGGGCCAGTTTCATCCCGGAACTGCCGGGGTTGCTGGAAGCCAGTGGCCGGCTGGAAGTGGTGTCGGGTGCCCATTCGAAGGCACTGGGCGAATCGGTGCGCTTCAGCTTCAGCGACGGGCATACGCCAGGGCTGATGCTGGCCGAGATCGTCGGCCCGGAACAGGTCAACGGCCAGCCGCGCGGCGGCGTGGTGTTCTGCGCCGACCTTATTCCCGGGCGCTCCTGGGTACATGTCCCGATCACGATGGGCTACGACCGCAATGCGGAGCTGCTGATCGACGAGAAGCGCGCCTTCCTGGAGGACAAGCTGGCCCGCAACGTGCACCTGTTCTTCACCCACGACCCGCAGTGCGCAATGGCACAGGTAGTGCGTGACGAGAAGGGCCGTTTCGCCACCGCGCACGAGGTCGGCGAGTTGAAGGCACGCACGCTGGCGGCCTGAGCTGACCAACAGCACGAAAAAAACTGACTTCCGGCACTGAATCGCAAGGGCGCCGGAGAGGACATTGACCCCATCCTTTGATGCGGAGTCGATGCCATGAATATTTCCCGCCTGATCCGTCGTGCCGCCTTCTGCGCGCTGCTGCTGGTGCCATCCGTCGCGGCGCTGGCGGCCCCGTCCCGGGTGGAGCCGCTGCAGGTGAGCGCGCAGCGTTCCACCACCATGGCGGTATGGGAGCCGGCGCAGGTGCGTGGCGTGGTGCTGTTCTCATCGGGCCATGGCGCGTGGCCGGAGCGTTACGAGCGGCTGTTCCAGACGTGGGTGGACGCCGGCTTCGCAGTGCTGGCACCGGTCCACGTGGATTCGATGAAGTACCCGGAGCGCGACAAGTTCACCCTGCAGCAGAGCCTGGGCGAGCGCTTCAGCGACATGCGCGCCACCAGCGCCTACGCTGCCGCGCATTGGCCGGGCAAGCCGGTGGCCGCTGCCGGGCACAGCCTGGGTACGCTGATATCGACCGCGCTGGGCGGTGCGCTGGCCACGCTGGGGCCGCTGCGTGATCCGTCCGTGGTCGCGGTGCTGGGTTTTTCCTCGCCGGGCAAGATTCCCGGCCTGATCGGGCCGGACAGCTATGCCTCGCTCGCGGTCCCGCTGTTGGAGGTCACCGGTGACAAGGACGTGGTGCCGGGCTTCGTGAGCAACCCCGCCGATCACCTGTACGCGGTGGAAACGGCACCGGCCGGGGACAAGACCGGCGTGGTGCTGGCTGGCGGCGACCACAACCTGATCGGCGGCGAGCCGGAGGCGTTGTTCGATCGCGCCCGGCAGCTGGGGACGGCATTCCTGCAGGCCGAGCTGCTGGATGATCCGCAGGCGCGGGCCGCGTTGGCTGCGCCGGCAGCGGCTGGAGAGCAGTGGCTGCGTCGCTGAAGGGGAGAACAGCGCTGCCCCCGGATGTCCGGGGGCAGGGAGCCGGATCAGCCGACCCGGGTACCGAAGATGCGGTCGCCGGCGTCGCCCAGGCCCGGCAGGATGTAGCCCTTCTCGTTGAGGCGCTCATCGATGGCCGCGGTGAAGATCTCCACGTCGGGGTGGACCGCCTTGACCGCCTCGATGCCTTCCGGCGCGGCCACCAGGAAAATGCCCTTGATGCGGCGGGCGCCGGCGCGCTTGAGCATGTCGATGGTGGCGATCAGGGTGCCGCCGGTGGCGAGCATCGGGTCCAGGATCAGCGCATCGCGCTCTTCCAGGCGGCCGGTCAGGCGCTCGAAGTAGGGCACCGGTTGCAGGGTTTCCTCGTCGCGCTGCAGGCCGACCACGCTGACGCGGGCGGCCGGGATCAGCGACAGCACGCCGGTCAGCATGCCCAGGCCGGCGCGCAGGATCGGCACCACGGTGATCTTGGCGCCGGCGATGCGCTGGACCTGCACCGGGCCGGCCCAGCCGTCGCGGGTATGGTTCTCGGTTTCCAGGTCGGCGGTGGCCTCGTAGGCCAGCAGGGTACCCAGCTCATTGACGACCTCGCGGAAATCCTTGGTGCTCATGGCCGGATCGCGGAGCAGGCCGATCTTGTGCTGGACCAACGGATGACGGACTTCGACGATTTTCATTGGGGTACTACGCGGTAGGGAGATGCCACAGTTTGACGCCTGCATCCCGGCTCGGCCAGTGTGACTGAAACATTGCAGCCGCGTGGCTGTAACCCCCATGCAAACTTTCGGAAATACCTTGCCCACCCATCCTTTACATGGTTTGGGGGCAATAGTGCGCAAGGGTGTTCTGGTGGTGGCGGTCGCAACGGCGGTGGCCTGCATGGCATCGGCGCCGGCAAGGGCCCAGCAGGTGGGGCCGGATGGCTCGGCGACCGCGGCTGCCGCTGCGGCGGCAATCGACCTGGACCGGGTCGAGGTGCGTCCGCAATTGGAGGCGCAGACCCGCGCGGTGGAGCTCAAGCGGGATGCCAACGGCATCCAGGACGCGGTGGCCTCCGATTCGATGGGCGACTACCCGGACATGAACGTGGCCGAGTCGTTGCAGCGCCTGCCGGGCGTGAGCGTCACCCGCGACCAGGGCGAGGGCCGCTTCGTGGTGGTGCGTGGCCTGGACGCCGCGCTGAACAGCGTGAGCATCGACGGCATTGCCGTGGGTACGCCGGAAGACTCCTCGCGTGCGGCCCCGCTGGACGTGATTCCCACCGATTCGACCGAGCGCCTGCGCGTGGTCAAGTCGGCCACCCCGGACATGCCCGGTGACGCCATCGGCGGCAGCGTGGTGGTGGAATCGGCGTCGGCCTTCGACCGCGATGGCCGTTCGCTCAAGGGCAAGGTGGAGGCCAGCCACCAGCAGCTGTCCGGCGAGACCAGCCCGAAGGCGGCGTTCAACTACAGCGAAGTGTTCAACGACACCTTCGGCGTGGCGCTGGGCGTGAACTACCAGAAGCGCACCTTCGAATCGGACAACACCGAAGTGGCATACGACACGTATGACGACGACCGGCAGGACGACCTGGTCGCCACCGAGCTGCAGCGCCGCAAGTACACCATCGAGCGTGAGCGCACCGGTGCCAACCTCAACTTCGACTGGCGCCCGGACGAGGACAACCGCTACTACCTGCGGACCCTGTACAGCCGCTTCGATGATGCCGAAACCCGCCAGCGTACCGTTTTCGCGCTGGAGGACGGCCAG
This sequence comes from Stenotrophomonas sp. ATCM1_4, assembly GCF_004348115.1. GTDB lineage: Bacteria > Pseudomonadota > Gammaproteobacteria > Xanthomonadales > Xanthomonadaceae > Stenotrophomonas > Stenotrophomonas capsici. Next base: position 952,029 of record NZ_QPFB01000001.1, read on the forward strand.
ATCAGCGCGCTGGGCAATGGGCGCTACCAGGTGGATGAGTTGCCCGCCGATGCGATCAGCAAGCGCATGCGTTACCGCACCAAGGAAGAGAACACCTTTGCCGGCAGCCTCGGTGGCGAGAACCGCCTGAGCGGCGCGGTGCTGGACTACCGCGTGGGCTATACCAAGACCCGCGAGCGCGTGAACGATGAAATGGAGGCGCGCTTCGACTACGACGGCGACGACCTGTCCGCGGTCATCGACCAGAACAGCGGCATCCCCGGCTTGTCGCTGAGCGATGCCGGCTGGATGGACAGCAGCAACTATGCGTTCAACCGCGTGGTGCTTTCGCCCAAGCAGGTGGATGACAGCGAGCGCAGCGCACAGGTCAACATCCGCTTCGACGGTGACCACGCCAGCTACAAGTTCGGCCTGCTCGGCCGCTGGCGCGAGCGCGCGGTCAACGTCGATGAAACCGACCTGCGCAAGGGGCCGGCGGTCGACCTGACCGACTGGAACGGCGAGACGCTCGACCACCGCGGCGGTCCGCTGGGACAGGGCATGCGTTCGGCGGCGATGCGGCGCTGGTGGGCCGAGAATGGCAGCCTGTACAGCGAGCGCTCCAAGGAAGCGCTGGGCAACACGATGGCGTCGCTGGAAGAGGACTACACCGCCAACGAGGACATCCTCGCTGCCTACGCCATGGGCACCTGGGACATCGGCGCGCTGCGCGTGATCGGCGGCGTGCGCGTGGAGAACACCCAGTTCGACGCGACCGGCAACCAGGTCGATGTCGACAAGGATGGCGATCTCCTGGTGTCGCCGCGACTGGCCAGCAGCAGCTACACCAACTTACTGCCGGGCCTGCACCTGCGCTATGACACCGACAACAACTGGGTGCTGCGCGGTTCGGTCAACAAGACGGTGGCGCGTCCGTCGTTCGGGGACATCTCGCCGCGCCTTTCCGTCAACGTGCAGGACGAGGAAGTGCGCGTCGGCAACCCGCAGCTGGATCCGTATGAGTCCACCAACCTGGATTTCTCGGTGGAGCGCTACCTGGGCGACAGCGGCATCGTCTCGCTGGGCCTGTTCCACAAGTCCATCGGCGGCTACATCGTCGAAGTGACCAGCAAGAACGACAGTGACTACCCGGGCATGGATGTCACCCGTTCGCTCAACGGCGACAAGGCCAAGGTGTTCGGCGCGGAGTTCAACTGGCAGCAGCAGTTGGCGTTCCTGCCGGGCGCATGGTCGGGCCTGCTGGTCGGCGCCAGTGGTACCTGGCTGGATACCGACTTCGACCCGGGCATGGCCGACCGCGTGCGCGACGACTTCACCCTGCCGCGTGCCTCGAAGAACGTCTACAGCGCACATGTCGGCTATGAGTGGGGCGGTTTCAGCACGCGCCTTGCCGGTGTCTACCGCAGCGAATACCTGGACAGCATCGGCGACAGCCAAGCGTTCGATATCTACGTTGCGCCGCATACGCAGCTGGACTTCAGCCTGGACTACAAGTTCAGCAAGAACGTGAGCCTGTACCTGGAGGCCTCCAACCTGCTCGACGAACCGCTGGAGCTCTACCAGGGCGTGCGCTCGCGCACCCTGCAGAATGAAGAGTACGGCCGCACCTACGCCATCGGCCTGAAGGTGGCACTGTGAGGGCCGCCCTGCTGGGCACCGCGCTGGTGCTGGCACTGAGTGCCTGCCAACCGACCGCCAAGTCGACGCAACCGCCCAGTGCCGAGGACGTCGCCGAGGGCGCGGCACCGTCGGTCCGCGTCACCGAGGCCTTCCTGACCCCGATGACGCCGGCCGACAACATCGACTCGCCCGCCAGTTGGCGGGCCGCCGACGGCGCGCTGTGGCTGATCGCCACCGCCAAGGCCACCGACAAGCTGGTCGTCTACGACGGCCAGAGCGGCAAGCACCTGCGTGACGTGGGTAGCACCGGTACCGCCCCGGGGCAGTTCGATCGCCCCAACGGCATCGCCGTCAGCGGCGACCTGGTGTTCATCGTCGAGCGCGACAACCATCGCGTGCAGGTCCTGCAGTTGCCTGATTTCAAGCCGTTGGGCGTGTTCGCCGCAGGTGACCTGCGCAAGCCCTACGGGCTCTGGGTGAACCCGGCGCAGGGCGGCTACGACGTGTACGTCACCGATTCCTACGACGACGGCGAGGACGCGGCCGGCAATGACATCCTGCCGGCGCTGGAGCGATTGAACGAACGCGTGCGTCGCTACCACGTCGAAGTCGGGGACGGCACGGTGCAGGCGCGGTTGGTCCGCAGCATCGGCGACACCTCGGCGAAGGGCGCGCTGCGCGTGGTCGAGTCGATCTGGGGTGACCCGGCCAATGACCGCCTGCTGGTGGCCGAGGAAGACGAAACCTATGCCAGCGAGTTCAAGGTCTACACGTTGGCCGGTGACTTCACCGGCAACACGTTCGGCAACGGGCAGTTCAAGGCGCAAGCCGAGGGCGTGATGCTGCGTACCTGCGGCGACGGTGGCTGGTGGATCACCACCGAGCAGGGCAAGGATCGCAGCGTGTTCCACCTGTTCGACCGCCGGACGCTGGCACCGGTGGGGGCATTCCACGGCGACGTGGTGGCCAATACCGACGGCATCTGGAACAGCCAGCAGGCATCGGCGCGCTTCCCGCAGGGAGCGCTGTACGCCGTGCATGACGATCAGGGGGTGGTCGCGTTCGATTGGCGTGACATCGCCAAGGCCTTGTCGCTGCCGCAGGACTGCGCGCTGTGAGTTCCGGGGGCGGGAGGCAGTGGCTGCTGCTGGCAGCCTTGTGGGTCGCGGCCGGGGCGGTGGGGGCCGCTCCGGCCGCAGAGCCGAACACACAGGTGCCGGTGGGGAGCCGGCACTATGCGGCGACCGCCATGCCCGACCGCATCGTCGCTTCCCCGGCGCAGGATGCCGCCACCGGTTTTGCGGTGTCCTGGCGAAGCGTGCCGCTGGATGCGGCGGCGGTACTGGAGGTGACCCTGGCCGGTGACTCGCCGGACATGGGGCAGGTGCGGCGCATCACCGCCCGCAGCCAGGCGTTGCAGACAGAAAACGGCGCGGCCCAGTTCCACCACGCCGATGTCGGTGGCCTGCAGCCGGACACGCTGTATGCCTACCGCGTGCAGGGGCAGGGCAGCTGGAGTGCGTGGAACCACTTCCGCACCGCAGGTACCGTCGACCAGCCGTTGACAGTGCTGTACTTCGGCGACACCCAGAACAAGAACCTCAGCCACGTCAGCCGGGTGATTCGGCAGGGATGGCAAACGGCACCGGACGCGCGGCTGGCCGTGTTCGCCGGTGACCTGGTCAGCGGCAGCGACGGGCAGGACGACAGCGAATGGGGCGAATGGTTCGCCGCGGGCGGCTGGCTGCTGCCGGGAATGGCCGTGGCACCGGCGGCGGGCAACCATGAGTATTTCGAGGAGTTCGAGGACACCCCGCAGGAACGACGCGTACTGGGCCGGCATTGGCCGGTGAGCTTCGCGTTGCCGGACAATGGTGCGGGCGCGGCCCGCAGTACCACGTACTGGTTCGACTACCAGGGCCTGCGCGTGGTGGTGCTCGACGGTACCTCGGCGCTGGACCTGGGCACGGCCGCGCAGCAGGCGCAATGGCTGGACGGCGTGCTCACCGGTGAGCGACCGCACTGGACCATCGTCGTCGTACACCAGCCGCTGTATCCACTGCGGGCCGAGCGTGACAACACGGTGCTGGCCGAGCAGCTGCGCCCGGTGCTGCGCCGCCACCGCGTCGACCTGGTGTTGCAGGGGCACGACCACACCTACGGACGCCGTGCCGACGAGGCAGGCGACCTGCCGCAGTACATCTCCTCGGTGGCGGGCCCCAAGCAGTACCGCCTGTCCGAACAGGCGCGCGCGACGATGCGACCGGTGGCCGAGGACACCCAGTTGTTCCAGGTGCTGCGGATCGAAGGACGCACCCTGCGCTACGAGGCGCGGACCGCGACCGGGCGCCTGTACGACGCCTTCGAGATTCGTCGTGGCAGGGGCGAGGCACGGCGGTTCACCGAAGTGACCAAGGGGCGCATTGCGCAACGTGATTGCCCGCGCCCGCATTCGCCCAAGGGGCGCGACGACCGCTGCTGGGAGTAAAGGATGCGAGTGCTGCGATCAATGGTCCTGTTGCTGGCGTTGACGCCGCCGGGCGCCTGGGCGGGCGATGTCGTGCTGCACCCGATCCGGTTGGCACAGCCGGAGACGGTCCCCGACGACGTGCTGCTGGTGGTCGAGATCCCCGCCGGTGGCGCGATCAAGTACGAGCTTGGCGAGGACGGTGAGTTGCGGGTGGATCGGTTCCTGTCGATGCCCGTGGCCTATCCGGCGAACTACGGCTCGATGCCGCGCACCCTGGCCGGCGATGGCGACCCCTTGGACGCCCTGGTACTGACCCGCTTCCCGATCCAGCCAGGGGCCGTGGTCCGGTTCCGTCCCTTGGGCGTGCTGCGCATGGTCGACCGCGGCCAGGCCGATGAGAAGATCGTCGGCGTGCCCAGCGATGCGGTTGACCCGAGCTACAGCGCGCTGCGCACCCTGCAGGACCTGCCGGCGATGGAGCGCGAGCGCATCGAGGCATTCTTCCGCGTCTACAAGCAGCTCCCGGCCGGTGCCCGGATCGAGTTGCATGGCTGGGGCGATGCCGGGGAGGCGCGGCAGCTGATCCGCGCCGCGATGCAGCGATTCGGGCAGACCTCGCCCGCTCGCTGAGCCGCGCGTGCGCGGCTTCACGATGTGCCAGTGGAGGCTGGCATATACTCGGTCCTTGTGCCGAGCGTGGGGAAGGCCGGGACGCCCGTGATGGACGCGCTCCCTCGGGCCAACCAAGGGGATCGGCAAAGGCTCAATCATCGGCTCCGGCAGGCCCGGGGCGGTATCACGGAGGATAGTCATGCGTAGTCACACGGCATTGATCAGGATGAGCGCGGCACTGGTGTTGGTTGCCGCCGCATGTGGCGCGAACGCCGCACCGCCGATGGAGGAAGAACAGGTCAACCCCAGCGAGGTGGTGTTCGAAAATGGGCAGGCCTATGCCGACGCCGGCGGTGGCCGGCTCGAGCGCCTGCACAGCCGCAAGCAGGGTGGGGAAACCGTCTACTACCGGCTCGTGCGTTACGACAACGAGTTCGGTTATGTCGCCAATGACGGTGCGCAGTCGGAAGCCTACACGGCGCGCCAGACCAGCTCGCTCGGCAGCACGCCCTACACCTACCATGGCTCGGGCATGTACCGGCCGGATTTCTACAACAGCCCGTACAACCGCGATGCGCGCCAGCGCTACTGGGGCCCGGGGTACTTCGGCAGCTGCAGCCGCTATGACGGGTGCCGTGAAGTGCAGTACGTACCGCTGGTGCCCGTCGTTCCGGTGTACCGGTCCGGGTACTGAGCGCAAGGCAAGCGGGAATGAAGCGAAGGGCGGCCAATGGCCGCCCTTCGTTTTGGCGGGCCCGACTCCGTTTTCATACCTGCATCACGGTTGGTGGTGCGTCGGCGTTGGGTGCATGCAGGGCCTGAATTGGGAGCATTCCCAAGCCGCGCTGCAGAACCGTCTTGTTTAGCTTTGTGATTGAATTTTGAGGCGTCAAAATGATGGCGCTTTCCCGGTGCTGATGGCAAAGTCGGGCTCGACCTACATGGGACGACGGAGCGCCCAATGTCCGCTGCATCATTGCTTACCGCCCTGGATGTGCAACGCCTGCATCAGGATCGACGCCTGATCCGCGTGGAGACGGCACTGGAGCCGGAGACATTCCTGGTCAAGCAGTTCGATGGTTCCGAAGGCGCGTCGCGGCCCTTCAGTTACCGCATCGAGTTGCTTTCCACCCAGCCCCGGCTGGAGCTCAAGCAACTGGTGGGCCAGCCGCTGCGCCTGCAGCTTGGCGACGAATTCGGGAACCGCAGCGTGCACGGCTACGTGCGTGAGTTCGCCAGCACCGGCCAGCAGGCACAGTTCAGCAGCTATCGCGCGGAGGTGGCTCCCTGGTTCGCGTTTCTGGACTACACCTGCAACTGCCGCATCTTCCAGGACAGGAACGTCCTGCAGATCATCGAGGAGGTGTTCGACGGGTATTCCGCCCTGGCGCGGTACCGCTACGACCTCAATGCCGGCAAGCTGCCGGCGCTCTCCTACTGCGTGCAGTACAACGAGTCGGACTTTGCCTTTGTCAGCCGCCTGCTCGAAGACGCCGGCCTCTACTACAGCTTCGTGCATGACGAGGACGGGCATACGCTGGTGATCAGCGATGACTCCACGCTCAGCACCGTGCACGGTGACCCGCTGGCGGTCTCCTTCGTCTCGGACCAGGGCACGTTGGCACGGACCGGCCTGCATCATTGGGGCGCACGTCGCCGTGTCGGCCCCAGCATGCAGACGTTGCGCAGCTTTGATTTCAAGCAGCCCAGCCAGCAGCTGGATGGCGATCGGGGCAACGAGGTGCCGCTGGGCCTGCTGCCGCCGCTGGAGCAGTACCGCTACGACGGTGCGGCACGGTTCTCCAACAGCCGTGTCGGACAGGCGTTGGCAGCGGTGCGCAACGAAGAGGTGGTGTGGCCGACCAAGTTGTTCGAATGTGCCGGCAATGCCGGCGAGCTGGACGCGGGCGGTTGCTTCAGCCTGGAGCGTCACCCGGACTTCCATGGGCGTGACGGTGCTGACCGCGAGTTCTTCGTGGTGGCGTTGCAGCGGGAAGGGCGGAACAACTTCGCCAGTGACTTCGGCAGCGCCGAAGCGCCGAGCGTGGAGATGCGCGCTGAAGTCCTGCGCCGTCGCATCCCGTTCCGGCCGCTGCGCACCACGCCGTGGCCGCGCATGCCCGGGCCGCAGACCGCGACGGTGGTCGGGCCGCCGGGCGAAGAGCTGCATGCCGATGCCTATGGGCGGGTGAAGGTGCAGTTCCATTGGGACCGCCAGCTGGATCGCCGCGAGAACGCCTCGTGCTGGATCCGCAGCGCCAGCCCTTGGGCTGGTGCAGACATGGGCGGTGTCTCGCCGCCGCGCGTGGGGCAGGAGGTCATCGTCGACTTCCTCGATGGCGACCCGGACCGGCCGATCATCACCGGCCGCGTATACAACGAGCAGAACATGCCACCCTTCGGCATGGAGGTCAGCGGCCTGAAGTCCAAGACCGTCAAGGGCGCGGGCTGGAACGAGATCACCATGCACGACAGCGCCGGCGGCGAGCTGCTGAACATGCGCGCCCAGCGTGACATGGTCACCACCGTGCTCAATGACCAGAACGCCACGGTCAAGAACAACAAGTCCACGTCGGTGACGGTGAACCACAGCATGGACGTGGGCGCCAACCAGGACATCAGCGTGGGCGGCACCCGCGGCATCACCGTGACCGGCGCGGACACGTTGACGGCAAAGGACACGCGCACCACGAACGTCACCGGCGCGGTCACCGAGAAGTACGAAGCCGGCGAAACCAAGACCATCACCGCTGCCGGCTACACCGAGACCATCACCGGCCCGTTCAAGACCACCCTGACCGGCGACTACACCAGCCAGCGCACCGGCACCTGGCTGGAGACGGTGACATCGACGTCCACGCGCAACGTGGTCGGCCTGGTCACCGAGACGTTCGATGCGGGGCGCAAGACCACCATCACCGGCGAGGACAAGCGCGCGGTGCAGGGCAAGGTGGACGACAGCAATGTCGGCGCGCGCGTGGTCGATGTGACCGGCAACTACTCGCAGGACGCCTCCGGCACCTTCAGCCAGGGGTCCGATGGCGACATGAGCCTGGAGTCGGCGACCAAGCTCACCGCGAAGGTGGGGGGGTCATCCATCGAGATCACCGACAGTGCGATCACGATCAGCGCCGGGGGTTCGGTGGTGGTGATCGATGCCAGTGGTGTCTCGGTCAATGGCAGCGAAATCAAGCTCAACTGCTGAGCCGGCCCGGGAGGCAATGCATGCAGGACAACCCGATGCTGCGCGGCTTGAGCGCGTTGCGAGATGCCTGGCTGCAGGCCAGTGCGGAGCCGGCCCACCGGTTGCTGGTGTGGCGCCTGCCGGCCAACGCCAGCCGCCTGTTGGCTGCGTTCTTCGAAATGCAGCGGCACGACGAGGGGCGCGATACGCCGGACTACTTCCTGCGCATCGACACCGCCTATGAGCTGGGCTTCCGCTACAGCCGGCAGATCAAGCGCGACCTGCTGGAGCGCTACCTGGCCAGCCAGGACGAGCTGCGCGAGCAGCAGGTGCCGCTGGGTTGGCGCGGCCCGCACGAGGCGCACGCGGACAGCGCCAAGGGCGTGGTGGAGGTGCTGGAGAGCTTCGTCGAACACCACCGCGAACAGATGCGGTTGCTCGCGGCCGTGCTGGAACCGGAGCGCTGCGTGCCGGGCGAGGGTTTCGAGCGCTGGGTGGAGGCCGCCCTGGCGGCCGGCCCGGGGCCGCGGCTGCGGCTGGTGCTGATCGACAGCCAGGAGCAGCCGCGTTGGCAGGGCCTGCTGGATCGCCTGGGTGACAAGGCCGGCTTGATCACGGCGGAGGTGGACCTGTTCTCCATCGCCCGCGACACCGCCGCGCAATCGGGCGGGCGCGGCCCGGAGGTGCTGTACCGGCAACTGATGGCCGACATGATGCTGCTGATCGAGCGTGGCACGCCGGCGCAGGTCGCCGCCCGCGCCGAGCGAGCCCAGGGCCTGGCGTTGCGCCAGGGCTGGCAGGAGCAACAGTCGGTGGTGCAGATGATGCTCGCCGGTTCATGGCTCAAGCACGGTGACCACGCGCAGGCCATCAACGCCTATCGACAGGCACGTAGCGCGGCCGAAGGGGCGCGCGTGGCCGGCAATGCCGCCGCACCGGAACTGGTGATGCAGAGCTGGTTCGGCGAGGCCGGCTGCTGGTTGGCGGCCAAACAGCCCGAGCGTGCCGCCCAGACCTACCTTCAGGCCTCCACCTCGGCCGCCAGCATCCCGCACCCGATGTTCACGCTGGAAGGGCAACGCATGGCCGGCTGGTGCCAACTCCAGGCCGGCCAGCGCGAGGCGGCGCGCACGCACCTGCTGGAGGCGGTGCGGACCGCCAAGCCCCTGTCACCGGCCGACCGCAAGGCCACCACCTTGCCGCAGGCGCTGTGGGACCTGCTGTTGCTGCAGGACACGCGTCGTTGCGAAAAGCTCCAGGAGGTGTCGGCCCACTACCTGCAGGCAAGTATGCTCCTGCTTGAAAAAGCCGATGCGCAGGCACGAGCGTTGGGGCCGCTGCCGCCTCGGGCGGAGCTGGACCGGATCGATGCGCAGTTGGATGGCGCGTTGGAGCAGAGCTTCCACCGCGCCCAGCAGGAGCGCGAGCGGGTGATCCAGGGGGGCGACGAGTTCTTCCGCAAGATCGTGGCGGTGGGCCGCGACTTCCTGGACCCGGGTTGGAATGGCCTACCGGCCATCGAGCACCCGCTGGACCACGACATTCCGGTGTGGAGCGAGCCGCCGGCCATGCAGCCGCTGCCGGACCCGGCCGCGCTGCTGCAGCCAGCACCCGCCAGCCCGGCTACGTCCGCAACGACCACGGGAGTGGCCCTGGCATGAAGTCGAACAAGATCCTCTGGATGAGCGTGGCCATCGTCGTCGGCATCGCCGTCGTGGCGTGGATCAGTGCCGATTACCGGGACGAGGTAAAGGCTTTCCTGCGCGCTCTGGCGCGCGCGCTATAGCGGACAGGGAGTGTTGCCATGAGCATCGCCGCCAAGCATTTCGACCCCCAGTTGGGCATCGACATCCATATGTACGCGGTGCCGCCGAGCCCGCTGCCGACGCCGCACATCGGCCTGGTGCTGGATCCGTTCGACTACATCCCGTTCATCGGCTCGACCATCAAGGTCAACGGCGTGCATCGCGCCACCGCCGGTACCGGGGGGCTGGACATCCACATCCCGATGGGGGTGTGGGCGCCGCCGTTGTCAGCGCCCATGGGGCCGCAGTTCGACGGTGAAGAAATCTTCATGGGCAGCCGTACCGTGTCTGCCGACGGGGAGCCGTTCTCGCGGCTCGCCATGCCGGTGCTGGACTGCAACCTGGCCGGCATGATCAACCCGTTCCGGGTGAAGAAACCCAAGAAGCCGCTGCGCGCGATGTCGTTGCCCACCGGGTTGAACGTGGCCATTCCCACCAGCGTCACCGTGGGCGGCCCGCCGACGGTGTCGTGGACGGCACTGGCATTCCGCGCGGCGTTCGCGGGGCTGGGCAAGCTGCGCAAGAGTGCGTTCTTCCGCAAGAAGATGGACGCATTCGCCAACTGGCGGCGAGCGCGGTGGGGCAACCTGCCGCCGGGATTCCTCAAGTGCAAGGTGCTGCGTGCCGAACCGGTGGATATCCGTGACGGCAGCGTCGTGGTCAACCACCAGGACTTCCATGTTCCCGGCCGCCTGCCATTGGCATGGATGCGCAGCTATGGCTCGCGCCGTGGGTCAGAGCCGGGCCTGTGCGGCAACGGCTGGCTGACGCCGGCCGATATCCGCCTGGAACTCCTGGACGATGGCAGCGCCTGGCTGTCCGCGCCGGACCAGGTGGCGTTCTTTCCTGAGCTGCCGGCGGTGGATGGCGAGGTGGGTGCGATCCTGGACTTTGTCGATGGTGCCCGGTTGCTGCGGGGTCAGGGGCAGTGGCGGGTGCGCTTCAAGGGTGGGTTGCAGTATGTATTCGGCGTGCTGCAACCCGGCGGGGTGAGCACGTTGCCGGCGAGGGGCGCGTTGGTCATCGAGCGCATCGAGGACGCGCACGGCAATCATTGGCGGTTCGAGCGACGCGATGGCCATCTCGTCCGCATCGTCGAAAGCGGGGTGGATGACCTGCAGGGGCGCTTCATCGAGGTGGATGCGCGCCATGGCCGCATCGAGCGGATGGCCCTGCACGATCCGGCCACCGGCCGGCTTCACCCGCTGGTGAGCTACCGGCATGGCGATGCCGGCGACCTGCTCGCCGCCGTCGATGCACTGGGTGCGCCGCGCACGTTCGGCTACGAGCAGCAGCGGATGGTGCGCCATACTGATCGCGTCGGCCTGTCCTTCCACTATGCGTTCGACGCACAGGGCAGGGTGGTGCACTCCTGGGGTAATGGCGGCCTGTACGACTATCGCTTCGAGTACGACGGGTTGCTGCGGGAGACGCGCGTCACCGATTCCTTGGGCCACCTGACGGTGGTGAAGTTCGATGAAAACCAGTTGCCACTGTGCGAGATCGACCCGCTCGATGGCGTCACGCTGTTCGAGTACGACGACTTCGGCCGCACGGTAGCGGTGACTGACCCGGAGGGGTTGCGCACCGGCTTTGCCTATGACGCCCACGGAAACCTGACCTGCCTGACGCGTGCCGACGGCACCTCGGTCCAGATGGAGTACGACCAGGACGACCATATGGTGTCGTTGCGTACACCCGATGGCGCCGATTGGCGCCAGACGTACGACCTGCAGGGCCTGTTGGTCGCGCAGGTGGATCCACTGGGCGCTACCACCTGCTTCGACTACGACCGGCAGGGCCAATTGCTCGCGCAGACCAATGCCCGACAGGCGATGACGCGACTGCGCTATGACCGCCACGGGCTGGTGGCCGCGGTGATCGATGCACTGGGCCACGAGAGCCGCTACGTGCATGACCCGATGGGCCACCTGCAGGAGCAGACGGACCCACTCGGTCAGGTCAGTCGTTACGAGTACGACATCAAGGGACGCCTGCTGGGCACGGTCGGACCGGACGGCAATGGCGTGCGCTGCGAGTACGACGCCGAGGACCAGCTGGTGCGCTACACCGATGAAGCTGGTGGTCAAACGCGCCTGCAGTACGTTGGTATCGGTCAGATCGGCAAGCGGCTGCAGGCCGATGGCCACAGCGTGGAGTATCGGTATGACTCCGAGGAACAGCTCGTCGCGGTCATCAACCAGCGCGGTGAAACCTACCAGTTGGTGCGCGACGCCTTGGGCCGCATTGTCGAGGAGGTCGACTACTGGGGACAGGCCCGCCGGTACACCTATGATGCTGCGGGGCGACTGACCGCCACGGTGGACCCGCTGGGCCAGCGGATCGCCTTCACCACCGACAAGCTCGGACGCATCATCCGCAAGACGCTGCCCGATGTCCGTCATCCGGGCCAGCAGGTGCAGGAGCACTTCATCTACGACAAGCTGGGGCAGCTCGTTGAGCTGCGCAATCCGGCGCGAACGGTCAGGCGGCAGTACGATCAAGTAGGACAGTTGCTGGAAGAGCTGCAGGATGGCTTCCGCGTGGGCTATGCCTACGATGCGGTCGGCAACCGCGTCCTGCGCGAGACCTCGGCCGGCAACCGGGTGGCGTTCGGCTTCGACCTGCGTGATCAGGCGGTGTCGGTGACCATCAACGATGAGCCGCCGATCGCGATGGAGCGCGATGCACTGGGGCGCACTACCCGGGAGCAGCTGAGCCCGCATCTGCAGCGCGAGTTCACCTATGACAGCCGCAACCTGTTGACCTCGCAGTCGGTGCTGAAGGATGCCGCACCGCTGTTCGAGACGCGTTACGACTACGACCGCAGTGGCAACCTGACCCGGCGCAGCGACAGCGTGCAGGGCATGGATGAGTACCGTTACGACGCCATCGGTCGCCTGTTGGAGCATATTGATCCGAAGCGGGAAGTGGAGCGCTACTTCAACGACCCGGCCGGCGACCGGCTGCGCACCGAAGTGAAGCAGGTGCAGGCGCGCAAGATGGTGGGCGGCGACGAAGATGAGCTGACTACCTGGACGCGCGAAGGCACCTATCAGGGCGTGCACTACGTGTTCGACCGCGCCGGCGACCTGGTGCGCAAGGGAGGACCGCATGGCGACGCACCGGATGACCTGACGCTGATCTGGGATGCCAACCATCGGTTGGCGGAGAGCCGCCGCAACGGGCAATCAACGCACTACGGCTATGACCCGCTGGGACGTCGGGTGTTCAAGCGCAATCCGACGCAGACGACGTGGTTCTTCTGGGATGGAGATGCGCTGCTGGGCGAGGTGCAGCAGGCCAATGACGCCGAGGATGCGGTGCCGGTCTGGGTAGGGAACGTGGCCAGCCTGGTGGAAGTGAAGCGCAGGCAGCGGCGGCTGGAGATGTTGCATGAGCGGGTGCGGGAGTATGTGTACTACCCGGGGACGTTTGTGCCGTTGGCGTTGGTCACTTCTCCTTTGCAATCAAAGGAGAGCTCTCATCTAGTGGGGAGGGGAGCGAGCCCAGTGGACGACGGTCGAGGCTCTATTGTCCAACGGGTGATAGCGCCTCCCATGGTCGCAAGTGGCAAGTCTAATAGCCCGCTTGGAATCCTGGGTGCTGGGTCGAGATTGGGGCGGGAGAGTGAAAATAGGGGAGAGGGCTGCACGGGCTCTTTTCCAAGTAAAAGTGATGTGGCAACCGGTTGTGAGCCTTTATTGGTGCCCAGACAAGGTGGGAATTCGGCTTTCTATGAAGAGTCGAATAATGCCAATGATGTGGCGTATGTGGTGTGTGGCGAAAACTCGGGAGTGGCAGGTGTATCGATCTTTCAGGTTGACGCGAATGGAAGTGCGCTTCGCCTGCTGAATGCTGTCGGTGATGTGGTCTGGCAACGTGCTGCGGCTGATAGTGGTGATTCGGGTGCGGCCGATTGCGTGGGTGGTAATAATATCGCCCTGCAAGGGCAATATGCTGATGAAGAGACGGGTCTCGCTTATAATAGGTATAGATACTACGACCCCGATTTGGATGCGTTCTTGGTGCAAGATCCGTTGGGGTTGCTTACCAGCATCAATTTGTATGGGTATGGAAAAAACCCCTTGGCTTGGGTGGATCCTTTGGGGTTATCTGCTGGCAGTGCGTGGGAATCGATCGCATTCTTTAGAGACCAGAATGGTCTCCTGTCGGTTGCGGATGAGGACATGCTTGCTTTGGGAGGGGTTAAGAACTCCCAGAACACCATCGCATTGTTGAAGGTTGGTGATCGTGAGTTTATTGGTATGAATAGCCGAATTCAAAATCCAAAAAATCCTTTTACGGCGGGGCCAGTAAACAACATTACGAAGTTTCATGCTGAGGGAAATGCGGCTCAACAAGCTGTAGATGCTGGAATGGTAGGTAAGGCCAGGGTTGCCGAAATGTGGGTCGATAGAGATCTGTGTCATGCCTGCGGCCCCTCAAATGGGGTGGGTTCGCTTGCCAAAGCACTGGGGCTTGATGAGATACTTGTTCACTCTCCCTCTGGCTCCCGAGTTTTCAAGGCACCATGCGCACAATAAATGAACTTACTGAAGAGGTGCGCCGCGGCGCGTATGCGGAATCTGTTCGCATTGATGATCTTAGTTTTGATGGTGCAATGAATGCGATTGGACGTCTGAATGGGTTGGATAGAACGCTCGTGTGCATCGTTGTTTCCGATGGAAACATTCTTGTGGGCGGCGGATGTGATGGATATGTCGTTACGATGGATTTCCTGGATAAAGTCGTGAACATTGTTGACCCTGGGCGTGACGTTGACGACTTCACCGAGGTGACAGTTGGAGGGCAGGCCGTCGACTACCCGTCAACCTATGTGGTGCCCCTTCAGGCGGTTGATCTCGCTTTGAGGGAGTTCTTGTTGGGCGATGAGAGTAACGTGCCATGCGAGGTGATCAAAAAGTAGTTCCCGGACATTGCTTGAGTTGTAGGCGTGGTAGGAGATCAGACATCGAGGCATTGTAACGTGCAGGGCAATCGTCGTTTGGCCTGTGCCTCTGCTGCGGGTATCTCGCCAGAATCTTTGTCGATTGAGAGCGCATCGGATGCGCTGGCGTGTGCTTCACAGGTGTGGCCGGAAAAAATCTCGTCACGAAGTTGACATTCCGGCCCCAAGGTCACGCCGCTCTATCGGGTCAAGTATGTCTCCAATGACGATGGTTTCCCGGCCGTGCTCAAGGGTCGATTGAACAGGGCGTGGGAGTGGAGGGCATTCAATCATGACCCATCGCAGGGAAGATCAGGATCGGGCTACATATACCAGGCTGGACACGCGCGACCGGACGTCGATTATTGGGACGTGAACTGGATGGCGTCCGATCGGTTCTTGGCGGTGTGCCGCCATTTCAACATCGGCGTTGACGCGATTCCGCTGGATGTCGTGCTCGCCAACGGTGCAGCGCCGGGGACGCAGTACTTCTACCTGCGCTGGTCGGCATGGGCTTCGGTGATTGATCTGCAGCGTTCGCGTTGTACTTTGGAGCGGGACCTGATGACCGGCGATGTGCTGCATCAGAAGTATTTCCCGGCGGTCCCAGTGCTGAAATAGGTTGAGGCGTTTGTAGTCGACGGAGGCAAGGTGCCCGAGGCCGCGGCCTTCCTGTGCATGGATCTGGGTCATGCCCTGGTCTGCAATGAAGCATTACGCGTCACCTGTCAGCAGGCGGGCTTGGTGGGGATGGCATGCGAGGACATCACCTCCTACACCAGGATCGATTTCTGGGATTGATCGGCTATCCACGTCGTCAGCATGCAGTTGGGGCCAGGCGCGGCATGGGCCGCCTGGCCCGTTGAGCTGCGGATCCCCGTGCCGCCGCAGATGCGCGACCGCCAATTGCCTGCATCGAAGGGGAGGCGACGCTACACTCCCGGCATGCATGACTCTCCGGTTCCTTCGATCAATCCGCAGCTGGCCGCTGTTCACCGCGTGCTTGAACGCCATCTCGGTGACACGATCATGGCGGTCCATTTGTTTGGCTCGGCCCTGTTGGGCGGGCTCAAGCCGTCGAGTGACGTCGACCTGCTCGTCACCGTGGCCGTGGCACCGGATGAGGGTGTGCGGAATGCATTGCTGGTGGATCTGCTGACGGTATCGGCGCCGCCATCTGTCGATGCGGTGTTGCGTCCGCTGGAGTTGACGGTGGTCGCGTACGACGGTGTGATGCCATGGCGGTATCCCGCGCGCCGGGAGCTGCAGTTCGGGGAATGGTTGCGGTCGGACATCGTCGCGGGCCGCTTCGAGGCGCCCGGGCTTGATCACGATCTGGCCATTCTGCTCAGGCAGGTGCAGTCACACGGCGTCGCGCTGTTCGGGCCCTCACCGGATGCGCTGTTCGAGCCGGTCCCCGATGCGGATGTTCGCCGCGCATTGCAGGATACCGTCGCGCAGTGGCAGGTGCCGGAAGATTGGGCAGGGGACGAGCGCAACATCGTTCTGGCGCTGGCGCGCATCTGGTACACGACGGTCACCGGCCGGATCGCCGCCAAGGATGATGCCGCCGATTGGTTGCTTCCGCTGCTGGACGAGCGGTATCAACACGTCCTGGCCGCTGCGCGGGCGGCGTATCTCGGACATGCACCGGACACGCTCTCAGGCCAGCCAGATGCGGTTGCCGACTTCATCCGCTACGCCTGCCATTCCATCACGGTGCTTCACACAGGCCGGCAGGGGGCTGTCGGGCTGTGAGCGATATGCGGTGTCGGTACGCCGCATGGGAGAGCGTTCGGGCAGGCTCGGCGAAAGTGCCTCGATCAAACACCCGCAGATCCAACGGGGCTGCGGCGGCGAATGCGCAGGCAGGAGGCGCCGAGAATGGCTGAAGTCCAGGTGCTCGCGGACGATGGCTTGGCGTCCCGGAGACTAAGCGGATGGGCGGGCATGTCGCGGTTACTCATTCGAGGAGGAGGTCCTCGGGTGCGTCGGCAATCTGCGTGAGCGAGAGCGGCAACAGCGCGGCGAACCCGTCGCAGACATGGTCCATCGCATCCGGGTCGTGGGTGAAGCTGATGATCTGGCCGGGACGGCCGTGCGCGGAAGGGCTGTGGTCGAGGATCAGCATCAGGATCGGGGCGTGGAAGCCGGCGAAGGGCAGCCAGCCCTGCTGCGCCCAACCGGATTGGAGCCGCACGTCCCGGGGGCGGGGATCCTCGTAGCCGTGGTACTGGGGCGCGCGCCGGTGCATGCCGCGCCATTGCTGCATCGCCTGTTGCAACGACAGGAAGCGGTAGCCGGTGAGATACCCCGGGCGCGCGAAAACGGTCTGGGCATCCTCACTGCCATTGGCATGACGCCAGACGCTCTTCAGCAGCGGGCAGATCGTGAAGCCAAGCTCCCGTTCGGCGTCAGCGAGCGCATCCTCGCTGACGCCGGGGGCCAGTTGCAGGGCCTGATCGTTGGCCGCATACAAGGCCGCGAGTTCAGTGAGATAGGCAGGGAAGTCCATGGGCATCGGTTGTGTCGGGGCGGTGGGCGCTCCGTGCCCGCGGATCGGGCGGGTGCGGCACCGGCAGGGATATTCGGGGTGGCAGCGGGTAAAATGCGCCAATTCACTGCTGCGGTACACCCTGCGCGCCATGACCACATTCCCTGAAGACATCTACACCGAGCCGACCCCCGATCCCAACACGCTGGGCAACCTGGGCCCGCTGGCACCCATGGCCGGCGTCTGGCGCGGCGAGCGCGGCATGGATGTGAATCCCAAGGCGGACGGTCCGGAGCATCAGGCGTTCATCGAGCACTACGAGCTCCATCCCATTGACGCACAGACCAATGGCCCGCAG
Organism: Stenotrophomonas sp. ATCM1_4; assembly: GCF_004348115.1. Taxonomy (GTDB): domain Bacteria; phylum Pseudomonadota; class Gammaproteobacteria; order Xanthomonadales; family Xanthomonadaceae; genus Stenotrophomonas; species Stenotrophomonas capsici. The sequence continues at coordinate 969,523 of NZ_QPFB01000001.1, forward strand.
CTGTTCTACGGCCTGCGCTACCACACGCGCATCGTGAAGCCCGACGACGTGGAGACGTTTCACGACCAGGTGGGCCACTGGCTGTGGGAGCCGGCGACCGGGACGATCATCCTGACGCTGTCCATCCCGCGTGGACAGACGGCGATGGCCGTCGGCACGGCCGCGCCGGACGCTAAACGCTTCCATCTGCGTGCGGTGCGCGGCTCCACCACCAACGGCATCCTCTCCAATCCGTTCCTGGAACATGCGTTCCGGACCGAGAGTTACGACATCGAGGTCACCATCCATGACGATGGCAACTGGTCGTATGAGCAGACGACGGTGCTGGTGATCCCGGGCCAGGCCGAGCCGTTCAATCACACCGATCGCAACACGCTGACGCGGATCGGTGCGCCGGTGCTGAATCCAACGGCGCAGGCCGCCGCAGAGGACGCGGAGCCGATGCCGGCCTGACGTCCGCTACCCATCGTCCGGTTCTGCACAAGCCCCGTTACGCGGGGCTTGTGCTTGAAGGCGAGGCCGACGCCCCGTTCATTCTTCCTCGTCGTCGTGCTCGCGGTGCTTCTTGGGTTCGGGCGGTGTACCGGGGTTCGGCTCGCGGCGAGGCGCCGGATGCGGGAGGTTGTCGGAAGGAACGGGCTTGGCGTCGTTCCGCGATGAAATCCCGAGCCGGTGACCGGCTTGCAGGAGGGTCATGGCGTTGCTCCGTCGGCACGGCAGGCATTGCCGTGCCAGTACCCTGCGCGCTGGGCAGTTAGTATGCCGTGGCTGTCGCGTTGCCGGTACGCTGACAATGATGACCGCGGTGGATGCCCCGGCCGTTAAGCAATGGCGACGTACCCTGCGCCGATGAAACCACCGATGGAATTGCAGGGCCTGCAGGCGCTGCCGCCCGCACCCGGCGTGTACATCTTCCTGGGACAGGACGATGAAGTGCTCTACATCGGCAAGAGCATCAACCTGCGCCGTCGCGTGGCCGATCACCTGCGGGCACCGGGCTCGCGTCGCATGCTGGAGCGGGCGCGACGCGTCCGCCATGTACGCACGGCCGGCGACATCGGCGCACAGTTGCTGGAGGCCCGGCTGGTGAAGCAGCAGCTCCCGGTCTTCAACATCCGCCTGCGGCGGCACCGGCGTCTGCTGGGCATCACCCTGCCCGGGGACACGCCCGAGATCCGCAATGTCCATGCGCTCGGCGCTGCTGCCACCGCCTACGGGGTCTTCGCCAGCAGGTTCGCCGCGCAGGCCCTGCTGCGTACGTTGGCCGATGCGCATGGGCTCTGCTGTTCGGTGCTGGGGCTGGAGCCGTCGACGGCGGGGCAGCCCTGTTTCCGGTACCGGCTTGGGCGCTGCGCGGGCGCATGCTGTGGTCAGCTTCCGATGCAAGAACACCGCCGACGGCTGCACGAGGCGCTTCGCGCGCACCACCGGCGCGTGTGGCCCTATGCCGGCGGCATCGGGATCGTGGAGCAGTGCGATGGGCTTCGGCAGATACACGTCATCCGCAACTGGGCCTATCTGGGGAGCGTGGACAGCCTCGCGCGGGCCGCGGCGCTGAGCCGCCCCGAAGTCGGGTTCGACCTGGACGGCTACCAGATACTGGTCGGGCCGATCCTGCGCGCAAGCGTGGAGATCCTGCCGCTCTGACGCGTTGCCGTTGCACCCCCGTCAAGCCGGATGAGTGTCCGGTGAGGGCCGCGGCCGGTTCCTTTCACGTGCCGCTAAAGGCGCGCTTGCTCTCATGACTTCATGCACATGGGAGACCGCAATGGACACTGAAGTACTGAGCGTTCCGCACCTGGATATCGAGCGCTACCTCGGCCTCTGGTTCGAGATCGCGCGCAAGCCGATGCGCCACGAGGATGTGGGCGCGCGCGACATCACCGCGGACTACTCGTTGAACGAGGACGGCTCGATCCGCGTGGTCAACTCCTGCATCAACGAAAAGCGCGAGCTGGAGCAGTCGGTGGGCACGGCACGCGCGGTGGACGAGAGCAATGCGCGGCTGGAGGTGAGCTTCCTGCCCGAGGCATTGCAATGGGTGCCGTTCACCAAGGGCGACTACTGGGTGCTGAAGATCGACGCGGACTACCAGACCGCGCTGGTCGGTGAGCCGTCACGGAACTACCTGTGGCTGCTGCACCGGCAGGGCCACATGGAGCGCAGCGTCGCCGAGGAATGGCTGAATGTGGCGCGCATGCAGGGTTATGACCTGTCCGACCTGATCTGGCCGGAGCAATCCGGTGCGGTCTATCCGCCGACGTCGGCCTGAGTCCCGCACCGGAGCAGGTAGCCATGAAACGTCGTCGCCTTCTGTCCAAGAGGAACATAGCCATCATCGGCGCGATCGTCATCATCCTTGCGCTGATCATCAGCATCCCGCCGTGGTAGTGGCGATGTACATGATTGTCATCGGCGCATGAGCAACCGATGTGCCGCTGATGCGGCTGGTTAACCCGCGCAGGCGGATGCTGGACCTGGAGCTGACCTGCTCCGTCAAAGGAGAAATCCATGAAACGAGCACTACTCAGCCGTTGGGCCCTGCTGGCTGCATTGCCGCTGTGTGCCTCGGCCGCCATCGTCAGCGCCGAGAACCCGCCGACCGAGCGCGAAGAGGCCAAGGCGGACTCGGAACAGCCGGGCAGCGATGCCTGGATCACGACTAAGGTGAAGGCGGACCTGTTGACGACCTCGAACGTTCCTGGCCTTGAGATCAAGGTGGAGACCATCAATGGCACGGTGAACCTGAGTGGCACGGTAAGCAGCCAACCCGAGAAGGAACGTGCCGTCGCGGTTGCGCGCGGTATCCAGGGTGTGAAGCAGGTGGATGCGACCGGCATCCGGGTCATGGGGGCACCGGCCCGCTGAGGATGATGGCGGGCAGCGGCGACGGGCCGCTGCCCGCAAGGGGCAGGGAAGGAGCGCATGGCGATGGGCGCAGGCCTTAGATATGTCAGTGACGACGCGCCGGGAATACGAAGGCTGCGTTGCGGGCGTGGGTTTCGCTACGTACACGCCAACGGCAAACCCGTGGTGCAGGCGGCCACGCTCGAACGCATACGTTCACTGGCCATACCGCCGGCCTACCGCGACGTGTGGATCTGCGCGGCTCCTGATGGCCATCTGCAGGCGACCGGTCGTGATGCCCGCGGACGCAAACAGTACCGTTACCACCCCGACTGGACCCGGCGGCGCAGCGCCGACAAGTTCGCGCACCTGGTGGAGTTCGGCACGGCGTTGCCACACTTGCGCCGCCAGGTGCGTGCCGACCTGCGGCTGCCCGGCTTGCCGCGCGAGAAAGTGCTGGCGCTGGTGATCGCGGTGATGGGGCGCACGTTGGCCCGGGTGGGCAATGACGCCTACGCCCGCGGCAATGGCTCGTATGGGTTGACGACGCTACGCAACCGACATCTGGGCCGATGCGCCGGAGGTGGTCTGTTGCTGGAGTTCACCGGGAAGTCCGGGCGCAGGCAGCGCCATGCAATCGATGACCCACAACTGGTGCGCCTGCTCCGCCGCTGCCAGGAACTTCCCGGTCAATCGTTGTTCCAGTACGTGGACGCGCAGGGAACGGCCGTGCCGATCGATTCGGGGGACATCAATCACTACCTGCGGCAGGCCATGGGAGGCGCGTTCAGCGCGAAAGACTTCCGAACCTGGGGCGGTACCGCCGCCGCCGCGTTCGAACTGGCGCGATACGCCGCCGACCCCGCTGCAGCGGCCACGGTGGAACGGCAGGTGATGGATGCGGTGGCGGCCGTGCTGGGCAATACCACGGCGGTCTGTCGCAGGGCCTATGTGGACCCCTGCGTGTTCGATGCCTGGCATGCGGGGGCATTGGAACCCCTGCGTACATTGCGGGGAGCGCGTGCCCGCGAAAGCGCGGTGCTGCGCATCCTGCGCGCGCATCACCGGAACGGGAAGGGCGCGGGGCGAACGCGCTGATCGCAGGCGCGAGCAGGGGGCTAGCTGCTCCAGGCATCGCCTACACGGTACGTTTACCTGTTTTCACCTTGCCGGCCGGTGCGCACGTGGAGAATTCCTTCCCGCTTGATCACGCGAGGAACAGCAGATGGCTATCTGCGATGTTTGTGGCAACAACTATGCACACTGCTTCACCGTGACCCAGGGTGAAGCAACCGGCACCTTCGATTCGTTCGAATGTGCCATCCATGCGATGGCACCGCGGTGCGCGCATTGCGGATGCGCGGTCATCGGGCACGGCGTGGAGGCAGCGGGCTCCGTCTTCTGCTGCGAGCACTGCGCACGTCCTGCTCAGCCCGCCTCGGCGTGAACGTCCCCCCGATTCTGCGCCATACCCGGAGCATTCACATATGAGCCCCGCAAAGAAGACCGGGCACAGTGCGGCGAAGAAGGCCGTCGGCAAGAACGCCGCCGCGACCACGGCCGCCCGCCAGCGCCAGTTGCAGGCGCGGACCGACAAGGCCGATGCACGTGCGGACAAGAAGCCGAAGCCACGCGCGGGTGTCCAGGCCGGGGTGCGCCACCAACCCGTGCGCATGCCAGCCCAGCATCTGCCCAAGCCCGGCGTGGAGGCGGAGCTGGAGTTGGCCCCGCGCTACCTGGCCTCGGCGTATCACGGCAGCGGCAAACTGCGCGGCATGCGCGCGATCATCACCGGGGGCGACTCCGGCATTGGTCGTGCGGTGGCGGTGTTGTTCGCGCGCGAAGGCGCCGACGTGGCATTGCTGTACCTGGACGAGCACCAGGACGCCGAAACGACCCGCGCACAGGTGGAGCGGGAGGGCGCGAGCTGCCTGGTTATCAGCGGCGACGTGCGTGACCCCGGCTTCTGCAGCGCTGCGGTCCGCCAGGTGGTCGCGGCGTATGGCGGGGTCGAGATCCTCGTCAACAACGCTGCCTTCCAGTTGCACTGTCACCGGCTGGAAGATCTTGGCGATGCCCAACTGCAGGAAACACTGCAGACCAATATCGCCGGTTACATCCACATGGCCAGGGCGGTGCTGCCGCACATGAAGGAGGGCGCCTGCATCCTCAACACCGGCTCGGAAACCGGCATCTTCGGCAGCCCATCGCTGATTGACTATTCCGCCACCAAGGGGGCTATCCATGCCTTCACCCGATCATTGGCGGCACAGTTGCTGGAACGCGGCATCCGCGTCAACTGCGTGGCGCCAGGGCCGGTGTGGACACCGCTCAATCCCGCGGACAAGGCGGCGGACGATGTGGCTGCGTTCGGCAAGGACAGCGACATGGGCCGGCCCGCGCAGCCGGAGGAGCTGTCGCCGGCCTATGTGTTCCTGGCGTCCCCGGTGACCGCGAGCTATATCAATGGCGTGATCCTGCCGGTGATGGGTGGCCCGCGCGGCTGAGCGTGGTGCGGTGATTGCTTGAAGAAAAAGGAAAGCCCCCGGGAGGGGGCTTTCCGCTCATCCAACGATCAGGTCCCAGTGCATCTCCGAGCCCTGGAACTTGTAGCGGTAGCCGTCGTAATCCACCTGGCGCGCGATGTTGCCGTGGTCGTCGACCAAGGTCCGCATCTGGATCTCCGAAGAGCGTCGATGCGCGATGCGAATGCCGTCGCTTGAACCCGGGCGAACCTGGGTGGGCTCGCTGGCGAGCAGTGTGACTGGCCGGCGCTCCCGGCCTGGGCCTTCAAGGTACATGGATACCGATCCCATGAGGCTGACTCCGTCAGTGTGTGGTTCGGACCCCCCGCTGGTTCATATCTAGAGGGCAACTGCCGGCTGAACAAGTCAGGGCTTCACACTTTGTGCCATCGGCATGGTCCTTCGGGGGCAATGATTCATGTTTGTCCGATCCTTGTGCATGAACATGCGGGGTTGGAGCCGTACACCGTCAATGCAGGGCATCATCACGCGGCTTGCCGGCGGTGATGCTGCTGATCTCATCGAGCAGCGCACGCAACTGGTCATGGAAGTACGCGCGGTCAGGCGCGGGGACGCGTGGCCGGATTCTATCGACTTCGCGCGCGACAAACACCGCGATGTCGCCGGAGCGGGCGTTGGCCAGCCTGTCGCGCGTACGCAGTGCGATGCCCTGCAGCCAATGGTCGATATCGTCACGGGTCAGCATTGTTTCCATCATGCAGTCCTGGCATGTCGCCGTCGCAGCAGATGAAAGCAGGGTACGCCGGTTTCCATGGCGCGCTCAGTCAGTGTGGTCAGCAGGACACGCCGGACATCTGGACATGCACGTAACATCTGCGGGCATTGCCTCTCCCCCTGATGAGACTCGGGCAGAAGGGTAGAACGATGTGTCATCTACCGCGGCGCAGATATCCGCGCGATGTAACGATGTCTTAATCGTCGCGACGATAGGCTTGCTTCACCAGCTATGCGACCTTCTGTCTTCACGCCTGCAGGGTGAAGTCAGAAGGCGCTAGTTGGACCAGAGCTTGAACGCCTTGCCACGCAGGCGTGGCGTACCCGGTGTGCATGCGTCGCCGGCTTCGCGGTGGCGGCCGCCACTATCGTTGGCGGCGTAGCACGAAGTAGATCGGCAGGCCGGCGATGATCAGGCCGACGCCCCAGAGCAGGGCCTCGGTACCGATGCCGATGACCGCATACAGACTGAAGGCCAATGCGCCCGCGGCGACGACGCGCGACACCAGGCCGGTGCCACGCCATAGCCAGGCTGCCGCGCCAACCAGATAGGGCAGCAACGTTGCAGCGGTGGAGAGCAGCACCGAGAACTTGAACAGGTCCACCAGCGAACGGTTGTAGTTGCAGATGACCAGCACGGTGGCCAGCAGGCAGCTGACGATCACCCCGAATGCCGGCGCGCCACGCCGGGTTTCATGGGCAAAGGCACGCGGCAGCACGCCATCGCGCGCGGCGGCCATCGGCAGCTGTGCCGACAGCAACGTCCAGCCATTGAGCGCGCCCACGCAGGACACCGCCATCACCACGGCCAGCAGCATGCCGGCGGTCGGCCCCCACAACGCGGCGGCGGCATCGGCCATGGGCGCGCCGGAGTTGGCGAGCACGTCGGCCGGCAGCAGGCCGAGCACGGTGGTGCAGGCCAGCACGGTGGCGATGCCGGCAATGGCGGTGCCGGCCACGGTGGCGCGGGCGACGGTACGCGGCGCGTCATCGACCGATTCGGCCGGCACGGTCGCCGCTTCCAGCCCGATCATGGCCCACAACGTGAGGGCCACGGTGCTGGCGGCCACGCTGCCCAGCGACTCGGCCGTCGGGTTGAACGGAACGTAGTGGCTGGTATCGACGAACCACAGCGCGACCAGGCCGAACAGCAACAGCGGGACCACCTTCAGCACCGTGGTCAGCAGCTGCAGGCGACCGGCTTCGCGTACACCGAGCAGGTTCACGCCCGCGCACAGCCACAGCGCGACCAGACCGCAGCTGGCGGCGCGTACCGGGGTCGCGGTGAGTTGCGGGAAGATCGCCCCGATGCTGCCGGCGAAGGCCACCGCGATGGCGGCAATGGCGCACCACATCGAGATCCAATAGCTCCACGCCACCACGAAGCCTGGCAGTTCGCCGAAGGCGTTGCGCGCAAACACATACGGGCCACCGGTCTGCGGCCAGCGCCGGGCCAACCGGGCGAAGGTGACGGCCAGCAGCAGGGCGCCGCACAGGGTGATGCCCCAACCGACCAGGGTGGCGGCGCCGTACGGGGCGAGGGTGGCCGGCAACAGGAAGGTTCCCGAGCCGATCATGCTGCCCACGACCAGGGCAGTGGCGGACCAGAAGCCCAGCGGGCGGCGCGAATTCGTCATGACTACAGCAACGGCAAGGGCCCTGGCCACGTGCCGGAAGGCGGTGGGCGGGGCAGGAAGCAAGGGGTGTGGCCGGCCCGGACGGGCGGCGTGGCGGTGAATTATGACGGTTTGCCGACCGGAGCGCGAATTCCGGCCGCCACCAGTGACCTTTGGCCCTTTCCGGGTGCTTCGGCAGCACCGACGCTGCCGGTCTTGTACTTACCCTGGAAACCTTCCATGAAGCTGCGTCCCCTGGCGTTTGCCGTCTCGTTGTCCCTGGCCACCGTGCTGGCCGCCTGTTCTCCGTCCTCCGAGCCCAAGGCCGGCGAGACCGCCAGCCAGGCGCCGCAGGCCGACAAGGCCGCGCAGCTGAACCAGTTGTATGCCGACTACTGGGAAGGCGTGCTCAAGCAGAACCCGCTGCAGGCCACCTTCCAGGGCGACAACCGTTACAACGACCAGCTGCCGGACTTCGGCTCGGCGCAGTTCCGCGCGCAGAGCCATGACTTCACCACCGAGTGGCTGGGCAAGGTGGAGGCCGTGGGCGAGGCCGGCCTGAGCGGCCAGGACCTGCTGAGCTACCGCATCTTCGTGGAAGAGCAGAAGCAGTCGCTGGAAGGGGAGAAGTTCCCGTCCTGGATGATGCCGGTCAACCAGATGGGCTCGACCGTGAGCTATGCGGTGATGCTGGGCTCGGGCCAGGTCGCCCAGCCGTTCAAGACGGTGAAGGACTACGACAACTGGCTGGCGCGCGCGGCGCGTGTGCCGGTGCTGCTGGATACCGAGATCGCCAACATGCGCGAAGGCATGAAGGCCGGCGTGGTGCAGCCGCGCGTGCTGATGGAAAAGGTGGTGCCGCAGTTCGACGAGATCATCACCGCCAAGCCGGAGGACAGCCAGTTCTGGGGGCCGATCAAGTCGCTGCCGGCGGACTTCCCGCAGGCGGACAAGGAACGCTTGACCGCCGCGTTCCGCACCCTGATCGCCGACCAGCTGATGCCGGCGATCAAGAAGCAGCGTGACTTCATCGCCAACGAGTACCTGCCGGCGACCCGCGAAACGGTGGGCCTGGATTCCCTGCCGGACGGCAAGGCGTGGTACGCGTTCAATGCCAAGGAAAGCACCACCACCGCGCAGACCCCGGAGCAGATCCACGAGATCGGCCTGAGGGAAGTGGAGCGCATCCACGGCGAGATGCGCAAGGTGATGGAGGAGGTCGGCTTCAAGGGCTCGCTGCAGGACTTCTTCAAGTTCATGCAGAACGACAAGCAGTTCGAGTTCAAATCCGAGCCGGCGCTGCTGGAGCACTACCGTGGCCTGGAGGCGAAGATCAACGCCAACGTGCCCAAGCTGTTCTCGCTGACCCCGAAGGCGGGCTTCGAGATCCGCCCGATCGAGGCCTTCCGTGCCAAGTCGGCCGCCGGTGGCGAGTACATGCAGCCGAGCGAGGACGGCACGCGCCCGGGCATCTTCTACGTGAACACCTACGACCTGCCGACCCGCAAGACCTGGGACGCGGAGGACCTGTTCCTGCATGAGGCCATTCCGGGCCATCACTTCCAGCTGGCACTGCAGCAGGAGCTGAAGGACGTGCCGGCATTCCGCCGCTTCGGTGGCGAGACCGCCTTCATCGAGGGCTGGGGCCTGTATGCCGAGAGCCTGGGCAAGGACCTGGGCGTGTACACCGACCCGTACAGCTACTTCGGCCGCCTGCAGGGCGAGTTGTGGCGCGCGGTGCGCCTGGTGGTGGACACCGGCCTGCATTCCAAGGGCTGGACCCGCCAGCAGGTGCTGGACTACATGTTCACGAACTCCTCGGTGAGCGAGCCCGATGCCATCGCCGAGGCCGAGCGTTACATCGCATGGCCGGGCCAGGCGTTGGCCTACAAGACCGGCGAGCTGAAGATCCAGGAGCTGCGCAAGCGTGCGCAGGAGCAGTTGGGTGACAAGTTCGACATCCGCGAGTTCCATGCCGAAGTCCTGAAGGACGGCTCGGTGCCGCTGGATGTGCTCGATGCCAAGATCAACGATTGGATCGCGGCAAAGGCGAAGTAAGCCGGCGCTCCCCCTCTCCCGGCCGCGGGAGAGGGGCGAAGGTGGCCCCTGAAAACCAAACACAGCAGTTCAGCCGCCGCTACCTTCCCGGCAATCAGGCTGTGTCAAAGTACGTGGCATCCCCTTGAGTCCTTCCTGGCGGCCTGACGGCGGGCGAAGCCTGCATCGCGGTTGTCGCAATCAATGATGACGCTCCTTGTTTCCCTGATCCTGCCGTTGCTGGCGCTGTGGTTGTGGCTGCCGGTCAACGCGCTCAGCAGGCGGCAGCGCCGTTGGCGCATTTCCCTGACCATGGGGCTGGCCTTCGTCGGACTTGGCTTCGCCACGCTGTGGCGGCTGGACTGGCTCGCGTACGAGGTGGTGGCCTGGGTCCAGCTGGTGTTCGGCTGGGTGCTGGTGATGTTCGTGCTGCTGTTGGCCTTCCTGCTGCTGCGCACGCTGGGCTGGCTGGCCAGTCGCCTGCTCGCGCGCACGTCGACGTTGGCCACGGTCTGGCACGGGGCGCGGTTGAACGACGTTGCCGCGGTCGCCATCGTCCTGCTGGCCAGTTGGGGCATTGCCAACGGCCTGCGTCCGCCCAAGGTGCAGGAACGCGACCTGGTCGTGCCGAACCTGCCCGCGGAGCTGGACGGGGTGCGGGTGGCGGTGCTGGCGGACCTGCATATCAGCCCGGTGAAGCGCGCCTGGCGGACCCAGCGCATCGTCGACGAGGTGCTGGCCGCCACGCCCGACCTGATCGTGCTGCCGGGCGACATGGCCGACGGCGGCCTGGAGGCGTCGGGTCGGTTCGCTGCGCCATTGGCGCAGTTGAAGGCGCCGTATGGGGTGTGGCTGGCCCCGGGCAACCACGAGTACTACTACGACTACACCGCATGGATGGCCCACTTCCGGCGGATGGGGCTGGGCGTGCTGGAGAACCAGACCGCGAAGCTGTCCATCCATGGCCGCACCCTGGCGATCTCCGGCATTGGCGATCTGGCCGCGTTGAAACCCCGTCCCTATGTGCGCGGCGGCATGGCGCCGGACCTGTCGAAGGTGATCGCGGGCGCGCAGGGCAGCGACGTGCACATCCTGCTCGCCCACCAGCCCAAGCAGGCGCGCAATGCGTCCAGGAGCGGGGCGGTGGACCTGCAGATCTCCGGCCATACGCACGGCGGTCATCTGCTGGGCTTCGACCGCCTTGTGGTGGCACCGTTCAATGATGGCTATGTGCGGGGCGAGTACAAGGTGCGCGACATGACCCTGTTCGTCAGCGCCGGCGCCGGGCAATGGGACGGTTTCACCGCGCGGCTGGGGGTGTCTTCCAGCATCGACGTGCTGGTGTTGCGCACGCGATAGCAGCCTGGCGCGGCGGCCTGCCGTGGATGGATCAGTCGTTCTTCTTTTCGGGCATGAGGTGGGGCAGGGCACTGACCACGGCCAGCGCGGCCAAGGTGGTGAAACCGGCTGCCAGGTACATGCCCATGCCCGCGGCCATGCCGATGGCCGAGGTCATCCAGATGCCTGCGGCCGTGGTCAACCCCTGGATGCGTTCTTCGTTGTCCAGCTTGAGGATGGCGCCGGCGCCCAGGAAGCCGATGCCGGAGACGATGCCCTGCATGACCCGGGTGACGTCGCCGGGCGCAACGCCCATCTGCAGCGGCGCCAGGACGAACAGCGCCGAACCCACCGAAACCAGGATGTGCGTCTTCAACCCGGCGGCACGTCCCTTGCTCTCGCGCTCCAGTCCCAGCGCGCCGCCGAGCGCGATGGCCGTCAACAGGCGGGCGCCGACCACGGTGAGGGTTTCGGCGTCGGGCAGTGAAAACTCATTGGCCAGGGTCTGGCTGACCGCGAATGGACTGATCATGCGTCGATGCCTCCAGCGACCGGCAGACGGGGCTTCCGCGTCATCGGTACCCTAGCAGCCCCGCGCGTGCGCCGGCGTGAGGCCATGACGCCCGGCGACACATGCGAAAACGGCCCCACCGGGACCGTTTTCCTGTCCAGCGGCAACGCGGTATCAGAGCGTGATCTGCTCGAAGTTCTCGACCCGCGCATGGCCGTGCGTCGCTTCGCCGGTGCGTGGCAGCAGATAGTCGCTGAGCCGGTCGACCAGTACGGTCTGTAGCCCGGCCTCGCGCGCGGCGTCGAGTTCTTCGACCACGTCGGACAGGAACAGGATGTCCTGCGGCGCGATGCCGATGGCCTTGGCGATGTGCGCATAGCTCGGGGCCTCGCGCTTGCCGCCGACCTCGGTATCGAAGTTGCCGGAGAACAGTCCATTGAGGTCGCCGGCATCGCTGAAGCCGAAGAACAGCCTCTGCGCCGGTACCGAGCCGGAGGAATACACGTACAGCGGCAGGCCGCTTGCGTGCCAGCCGCGCAGGACGGCCGCCACTTCCGGGTACAGGTGGGCGGTGTAGTCACCGTTGCGGTAGCCCGCGTCCCAGATCATGCCCTGCAGTGCCTTGAGCGCGGTGTGCTTGCGGTCCTGGTCGATCCAGCCCTGCAGGGTTTCCACGATCACCGCGTCCTGGCAGGCGCCGGCGGCGATCTCGGTGGCCACCGCATCCAGCCACTGGCGCACCTGCGGTTCGTTGCCGTGGCTGCGGACGAATTCCGGCAGGGCGTTGCGTGCGTACGGGAACAGCACTTCCTTGACGAAGGAGATGCTGGAGGTGGTTCCCTCGATGTCGGTGAGGATGGCTTTGATGGTCATGGACGGGGTGTTCCTGCGCCGGGCTGGCCGGGTGCTGGCGGGTTTACGGTCGGGTCGTCGGGGAGGGCTTGCCCGCCAGGGGCTGCCTCACCCCGACTCCTCTGCCGCAGGCGGAAGAGGAGTTGAAGAGCAGATCAGGCCGCGCTGGGCTCATAGCGCGGGAAGCGCTGGGCGATGTCGGTGCCGGTGAAGTGACCGACCCAGCCGTCCGGCTCGGTGAAGAAGCGGATGGCGGCGAAGCTGGGTTCCTCGCCCATGTCGAACCAGTGGGTGACGCCGTCCGGGACCGAGATCAGGTCGTCCTTCACGCATTCCACTTCGTAGACCTTCTCGCCCACGTGCAGGGTGAACAGGCCCGAGCCGGCGACGAAGAAACGGACTTCGTCTTCCTTGTGGTAGTGCTCGTCGAGGAATTTCCTGCGGATCTCGGCGCGGTTGGGGTTGTCCGGGGCGATCGAGGCCACGTCCACGCTCTTGAAGCCATGCGCGGCGACGAGGCGGTCGATGTCCTCGCGGTAAGCGGCGAACACCTCGTCCTGGCTCGCGCCCGGGGCAACCGGGTGCTTGGCCTGCCAGCGCTCGAAGGTGACGCCGATGTGCTTCAGTTCGGCAGCGATGACCGCGCCGTCGCGGCTGTCCAGCAGCGGGGTGTCCGGGGCGGTGTCGTTGAAGATGCGCAGTCGGCTCATGGCCAGGGACTCCTCGAGTGGGGGAGGGGAGCATACCCGCACGGGCCGGCGCGGGCCCATGCGGAGGGGTAATCAGGAAATGGCGCGCAGCTTGCGCAGTTCAAGTTCGCAATGCAGCAGGAACTCGAAGGCTTCCAGGTGGCGGCGGGCTTCGGCCATGTCGCGGCCCCAGGCATACAGGCCGTGGCCATCGATCAGGTAGCCCCACATCGGGCCCTTGTCCAGCTCGGCCTCGACCTGGGCGGCCAGCACGTCCATGTCCTGGGTGTTGGGGAACACCTTCAGGTCGACGGCGGTCTCGTGGGTGGAATTGCCATGCAGCGCCTTGAGCAGCTCATAGCCTTCCAGGCGGATGTGGCCCTGGCCGCCGAACAGGCGCGAGGCGATGGTCTGGGTCGGGGAGTGGGTGTGCAGCACGCAACCGACGTCCGGGAAGCGGGCGTAGAGCTGGGTATGCAGCAGGGTTTCGGCGGACGGACGCAATGGGCGGCCCACTGCCTTGCCGGCCAGGTCCACGACCATGATGTCGCTTTCGATCAGCCGCCCCTTGTCCTTGCCGGACACGGTGATGGCGGCGTGCTGGTCGTCCAGCCGGTGCGAGAAGTTGCTGCTGGTGGCAGGCGTCCAGCCGGCCTGGGCCAGTTCGTGGATGTTGTCGATCAGCAACTGGGCCAGTTGGCTCAGCCGCTCGCTGTCGTAGGGGACGGAAGGCGCGTTCATGGGGCGCATTCTACTAAGCCGGGGGCGCTCTTAGGGGCTGCGGCGCGATGGGCTCGTGGCCTGGGAGGTGCCCTGTGCCCACGATCCAGTACGCCGGCGCGACTGCGTTCCGGCTGATCCCGGGTGTGTTTGGCGTGCCCGGGCGGTGCGTGGCGTCGGGCAGGGAAAAGCCCGGGTGTTTCCACCCGGGCTTGGAGGGCCGTTGGTGCCGCCGCCGGCTCAGCCGTTGCGGCCGCGCAGCTTGCTGTGGCGCATGCCGTAGGCGAAGTAGATGATGAAGCCGGTGGCGGTCCACAAGCCCATCAGCATCCAGTTGTGCAGGGTCATCGCGGTCAACAGGGCGATGCAGCTGAGCACGCCGAGGCTGCAGATCAACCAGGCCATCGGGATGCGGAACGGGCGCGGCAGGTCTGGCTGGGTGCGGCGCAGGACCAGCACGCCGGCGCAGACCGCGGCGAAGGCGATCAGGGTGCCCATCGAGGTCAGCTCGCCGAGGATGTCCAGCGGGAACAGCGCGGCGAGCAGGGCGATGCCGATGCCGGTGATCACCGTGTTGATGTGCGGGGTGCGGTACTTCGGGTGGATCTTGGTGAACACCGGCGGCAGCAGGCCGTCGCGGCCCATGATCATGAAGATGCGCGGCTGGCCGATCACCATCACCAGCACCACCGAGGACAGGCCGATCAAGGCACCGACCTCGACGATGATGCGCAGCCAGTCCAGCTGCGGATGTGCGGCCACCGCGGTCACCACCGGCTCGGCGGTGCCCAGCAGCTTGTACGGGACCAGGCCGGTCATCACCGCCGCCATGGCGATGTACAGCACGGTGCAGATCACCAGCGACAGCAGCATGCCGATCGGCAGGTCGCGCTGCGGGCGGTGCGATTCCTGGGCGGCCACCGAGACCGCCTCGAAGCCGATGTAGGCAAAGAACACCATCGCCGCGCCGCGCAGCACGCCGTCGAAGCCGTACTTGCCCGGGCCCTCGTTGGCGGGGATGAACGGGGTCCAGTTGGACGGGTCCACGTACTTCCAGCCGGCGAAGATGACCAGCAGGATCAGGCCGGTCTTGAGGATGACCATGGCCATGTTCATCGCCGAGGACTTGCTGATGCCCACGTAGCACAGCCAGGTCAGCAGCAGCACCAGCACGGCGGCGGGGATGTTAGCGATGGCACCGGTCGGGCGCAGCTGGGCATCCAGTGGTGCATTGACCAGCGCCGCTGGCAGGTAGATGTCGAAATGGCTGAGCAGGCTGAGGAAATAGCCGGTCCAGCTCACTGCCACCGCCGAGGCGGACACGCCGTACTCGAGCACCAGCATCCAGCCGATGAACCAGGCCGAGAGCTCGCCGAAGGTGGCGTAGGTATAGGTGTAGGCGCTGCCGGAGACCGGCACCATCGAGGCGAATTCGGCGTAGGCCATCGCGCAGAACGCGCAGCACACCGCCGCCAGCACGAAGGACAGCATGATCGCCGGGCCGGCGTGGTTGGCCGCGGCCTGGCCGGTGATGACGAAGATGCCGCCGCCGATCACCGCGCCGATGCCCAGCGCGGTGAGGCCCCACGGGCCGAGGGTGCGCTTCAGGCTCAGGCCATTGGCCTCTTCGTGCGCGGCGTGCGGGTGTTTGGTCGCCCAGAGTTGCTTGAACATGTTTCGGGTCTTCGCTCGTCGTTGCGCAGCGGGGAGGCGCAGGGAAACGCCGGCGCACAAGGCGCCGGCATGAAGGGAATCAGGCGTTGTCGTTGAGTTTGCTGTGGCGCATGCCGTAGCCGAAGTAGATCAGCAGGCCCAGCACGGTCCAACCGACGAACAGGTGCCAATGCACCACGAATGCCTGCAGGAACAGGGCGACGCAGGCGATGGCGCCGAGCGGGCAGATCAGCCACGGCAGCGGCACCTTGAACGGACGGGTGATGTCCGGCTTGGTGTAGCGCAGGACCAACACGCCGATGCAGACGGTGGCGAAGGCCAGCAGGGTGCCCATCGACACCAGCTCGCCGAGCACGTTGAGCGGGATCAGGCCGGCCAGCGCTGCCGCCAGCACGCCGACCACCACGGTGCTGACATAGGGCGTGCGGAACCGCGGGTGGACCCGGCCGAACGCCTTGGGCAGCAGGCCGTCGCGGGAAATGGTGTAGGCGATGCGGGACTGGCCCATCATCATCACCAGCACCACCGAGGACAGGCCGGCGATGGCGCCGATCTCGACGAAGGTCTTCAGCCACATCAGCTTGGGATAGGCCTCCAGCGCGGTGGCCACCGGCTTGTCGGTCCCCAGCAGGGTGTAGTTCAACATGCCGGTCAGCACGGCGCAGACCACGATGTAGACGATGGTGCAGACCGCCAGCGAGCCGAGCAGGCCGATCGGCATGTTCTTCTGCGGGTCCTTGGTCTCGCCGGCGGCGGTGGAGACCGCGTCGAAGCCGATGTAGGCGAAGAACACGATGGTGGCCGCGCGGAACACGCCGCTCCAGCCGAACTCGCCGAAGGTGCCGGTGTTCTGCGGGATGAAGGGCTGCCAGTTGGCGGGATCGATGTATTGGATGCCGAAGCCGATGAACAGGCAGATCACGGTGATCTTGATCGCCACGATGATGGCGTTGACGAAGGTGGACTGGGTCACGCCGACGTAGAGCAGGCCGGTCACCGCCGCCACGATCAGCACGGCCGGCAGGTTGAACAGCTTGCCGGAGCTGACGAACTCGCTGCCCGTCCAGGCCAGCGGCGCGGCACTGAGCGCGTCGGGGAACGGCATGTGCAGGGTGGTGGTGATGAAGCTGATCAGGTAGGCCGACCAGCCAACCGCGACCGAGGCCGAAGCGAACAGGTACTCCAGCACCAGGCACCAGCCGATGAACCAGGCCATGCCCTCGCCAAGGGTGGCATAGGAGTAGGAATAGGCGCTGCCGGAGACCGGCATCATCGCCGCGAACTCGGCGTAGCACAGGCCGGCCAGGGCACAGGCCAGGCCGGCGATGACGAAGGACAGCATGATCGCCGGGCCGGCGTGGTTGGCGGCCGCCTGGCCGGTCAACACGAAGATGCCCGCGCCGATGACCGCTCCGATGCCGAGCATGATCAGGTGCTTGGCTGTGAGGGTGCGCTTGAGCGTGGCTTCGCCTTGGAGGCTGCCCTCGATCGGCTCGCCCGCATCGACATGTGCGGCCGGTTCGACCGGTTTGACCCTCAACAGTGTTTTGAGCATTCCGCTGGTTCCCGTACTGAGTGCTGGCCCGCCGACTGGAAGGGCGGGTCCGGTAGAGTGCGCCGAAAGCTGAACATTCGGCAACGCGCCTACCTTGCCAAAGGCGATGAAACTCGACAAGCGCAGGTGCAACATCGACAGCGATAATGGCCGCCGGCATCAACCCCACGAATGTGCTTACAGTCATGCATGAACAGGATCAGGCGCTGCGCCAGGCGCTGCAGGAATATGCGCGGACCGTCCCGCAGCAGGCGGAGGTGGTGCAATCGTTCCTGGCGCTGTTGGCCGACCAGGGGCCGGATCCTTTCTGCCGGGAGCGGCTGGCCGGGCACTTCACCGGCAGTGCCTGGCTGGTCAGCGCCGACGGCCAACGGGTACTGCTGACCCACCACCGCAAGCTTGCACGGTGGCTGCAACTGGGCGGGCACGCCGATGGCGACCACGACCTGGCGGCCGTGGCACTGCGCGAGGCGCAGGAGGAATCGGGGCTGCCCGGCCTGAGCTTGGGGTCAACGGGGATCTATGACCTGGACAGGCACTGGATCCCGGCGCGGGGCGAGGTCCCCGGGCATTGGCATTACGACGTCCGCTACGTGGTGCAGGCGGGGGCGGACGAGCGCTTCGCGGTCAGCGAGGAGTCGCTGGACCTGGCCTGGTGCACGGTGCATGAGGTCGCCGGGCAGGACGATGCGTCCCTGCGGCGCATGGCGCAACGCTGGTTGGCGCGGTCAACGCCCCGGTAGGAGCGCCTTCAGGCGCGAAGCCGGAATGAGATCCGATGGCGCGCGGGTTGATTGCCAGCTTCGCGGTACTCCTGCCGCTCCTGGACGAAGCGGCAGAAGTGCCTTCAGGCGCGCAACAGGTGCAACTGCCGCGGTCAGTAGAGGATGCGCGTACGCAGGGTGCCGGGGATGGCCGCCAGCTCGTCGCGGATCACGGTAGCCTGCTCCTCGGTCGCGCCGATGTCGATCACCACGTAGCCGACCTTGGGGTCGGTGCGCAGGAACTGGCCGTCGATGTTGAGGTTGTGGCGCGAGAAGATCTCGTTGATCTTGGACAGCACGCCCGGCACGTTGCGGTGGATGTGCAGCAGGCGCAGGCTCTCGTCGTGTTCGGGCAGGGTCACCTCGGGGAAGTTGACCGCCGACAGGGTGGAGCCGTTGTCGCTGTAGCGCACCAGCTTGGCGGCGACCTCGATGCCGATGTTCTCCTGTGCCTCCAGCGTCGAGCCACCCACGTGCGGGGTCAGGATCACGTTGTCATGCGCGGTGAGCGGCGATTCGAAGCGGTCGCCATTGCCCTTGGGCTCGACCGGGAACACATCTACCGCCGCGCCACCCAGGTGGCCCGAGCGCAGCGCCGCGTCCAGCGCGTCGATGTCGACCACGGTGCCGCGCGCGGCATTGATCAGGTGCGCGCCCTTCTTCATCTTCGCCAGCTGCGGGGCACCGATCATCCACTGGGTGGAGCCGTTCTCCGGCACGTGCAGGGTGACGATGTCCGAGCGCTCCAGCAGGCTGTCCAGGCTGATGGCCGGGTGCGCGTTGCCCAGCGACAGCTTGGTTTCGATGTCGTGGAAGATCACGTTCATGCCGAACGCCTCGGCCAGCACGCCGACCTGGGTACCGATGTGGCCGTAGCCGATGATGCCCAGGGTCTTGCCGCGTACCTCATGGCTGCCGTCGGCCGACTTGGACCAGCCGCCGCGGTGGCATTCGGCGTTCTTCTGCGGGATGCCACGGGTCAGCAGGATGGCTTCGGCGATGACCAGCTCGGCGACCGAGCGGGTGTTGGAGTAGGGAGCGTTGAACACCGGGATGCCGGCCAGCTCGGCCGCCTCCAGGTCCACCTGGTTGGTGCCGATGCAGAAGCAGCCCACCGCGATCAGGCGCTTTGCGTGGGACAGCACCTCGGCCGAGAGATGGGTGCGCGAGCGGATGCCGACGATGTGGGCCTCGGCGATGCGGGCCTTCAGCTCCTCGTCCGGCAGCGACTTGGTATGGAATTCGATCTGCGAGTACCCGGCCGCCTTGAACGTGTCCACGGCGGTCTGGCTGACCCCCTCGAGCAACAAAACGCGGATGTCCTGCTTCGGGAACGAGGTCTTCTTGGGCGACATGTCGGGTACGACGGCACAGGGGGAAGGGCCGCCAACTATGCCAGATCCGAAGCCGCTTTGGTGCGCTGCGCAACGCGGCAAGGCATTGATGGAAAAAAGGTTTCAGATGAATTTACCTGCGCTTGGCAGCGGGCTGCCAAGGTGACTGGACGAGGCGCGGCCGGACTGTCACGCTTGGCGGCTTTCACGTCGCCGAAACACCGCCATGACCGATCCACGCCTGCAAAGCCTCCAGCAGTCCTGCCCGAGCCTGCGTCTGAAGACCGATCCGGCCGACCTGGAGCATTACGGGCGTGACTGGACCCGCCGCTGGACCCCCAACCCGCTGGCCATCGCCTTGCCGGGGACGGTCGAGGAAGTGCAGGCGGTGGTGCGCTGGGCCAACCAGCTCGGCGTGGCGGTGGTGCCGTCCGGCGGCCGCACCGGCTTGTCCGGTGGCGCGGTGGCGGCCAACGGCGAGCTGGTGCTCAGCCTGGAACGCATGAACAAGGCGCTGGACTTCAATGCCGTGGACCGCACCCTGACCGTGCAGGCCGGCATGCCGCTGGAGGCGTTGCACAACGCGGCCAGGGAGCACGGGCTAATCTACCCGGTGGATTTCGCCGCGCGCGGCTCCTGCTCGATCGGCGGCAACATCGCCACCAATGCCGGCGGCATCCGCGTGATCCGCTACGGCAACACCCGCGAATGGATCGCCGGGCTCAAGGTGGTGGCCGGCAACGGCGAACTGCTGGAGCTCAACAAGGGCCTGATCAAGAACTCCAGTGGCTACGACTTCCGCCAGCTGGTGATCGGCTCGGAAGGCACGCTGGGCATCGTGGTCGAGGCCACGGTCAAGTTGACCGACCCGCCGCCGGCCACCAACGTGATGCTGCTGGCGCTGCCGTCGTTCGACGTGTTGATGCAGGTGTTCTCGGCGTTCCGTGAACGCCTGCAGCTGGAGGCCTTTGAGTTCTTCACCGACCGCGCCGTGCAGCACGTCACCGCGCACGGGGCACAGTACCCGTTCGAGGAGATCCACCCGTACTACGTGGTCACCGAGTACGCCTCGGCCGACGAAGCCGGCGAGGCGGCGGCGATGGCGGCCTTCGAGCATTGCATGGAGCAGGGTTGGGTGCTGGACGGCGTGATCAGCGCCAGCGAAGCCCAGGCCCAGCAGCTGTGGCGCCTGCGCGAAGGGATCACCGAGGCGGTCGCGCGCTACAAGCCGTACAAGAACGACGTATCGGTGCGGATCTCGGCGATGCCGGCGTTCCTGGCCGAGTCGCAGGCGCTGATCAACGGCGCGTATCCGCATTTCGACGTGGTCTGGTTCGGCCATATCGGCGATGGCAACCTGCACATCAACGTGCTCAAGCCCGACGACACCAGCGATGCCGAGTTCCTGACCCAGTGCGAGCATGTCACCAAGCTGCTGGCCGAGGTGCTGCACCGTTTCGACGGCAGCATTTCGGCTGAACACGGGATCGGGCTGGTCAAGAAGGCCTACCTGGGCAGCACCCGTGGCGCGGCCGAGATCGCGCTGATGCGCGGGGTCAAGCGGGCGTTCGATCCGAACGGCCTGATGAACCCGGGCAAGTTGTTCGACCAGTAAGGGTTTGCCAGTTACTCTGTGCGCCCTCCAATCGCCAAGACCGACCTGACGATGATCCGCCCGATCCTGTTCTGCGCCCTGCTTGCCCTGCCGCTGTCGGTGTTCGCCTCCAGCTTTGCCGGAACATCGGCCGGATCGGCCTCGGGCGCGTCCTCCAACTCGTCGGGCAGCTCGTCCGGCGACGACAAGGTGGTGCTGGATGCGCGCGAAGACGCCGCCGGCTTTGTCGCCAGCAATGGCGCCATCCGTGGGGCATGGCTGGAAGCGGCCCTGATCCACCTGCGCGAGCGTGATGCCGCCGCCCGTGAAGCCAGCGACATGGAACTGGCGCGGAAGATCCTGGCGCTGTGACCGGCACCGGCCGGCTGCCGCGTGCGCGGTGGCTGGTAGTCCTGCTGGCCGGCCTGTTGGCCGCCGGCCAGGGCCACGCCGCACTGCGCATCAGCGTGGACGGCCCGGGCTTGTCGCCGTCCGAACGGCGCGACAGCCAACAACTGGTCGAGGATGTCCTGCAGCGCGCACCGCCCGCGCTGCGTGCGCGTGCAAACCGTCCGTTGCGGCTGCGCTGGCGCGAGGATCTGCCTGAACACGTGCAAGGGCGCGCCCACGGCGACGTGCTCGGCCTGGACAGGCGCCTGCTCGATGCGCTGGACGGTGGTCATGAGCCTGATTGGGCCGTGGCGCGCGCCGCGCTGGCCCACGAGCTGGCACATGCGTTGGATCGCGCACCCGACGGTGGCTGGTCGAAGCAGGCCCGCTTCCGCGACCTGGCGGGTTGGCAGGAGCGCCCGCTCTGGCCGGGCCGGGGACGCAACCGTTTCACGCTGCGCAGCCCGGATGCCTACGAGCGGGACAACCCGGCCGAGTTCTTCGCGGTCAACTTCGAGTACTACCTGCTTGATCCGCAGTTCGGCTGCCGGCGCCCGGCGCTGGCGGCCTGGTATGCCGCGCAACTGGGCGATCTCCCGGCGGAAGCCGCCGCAACCTGCGCCCCAGCCGTGCCGCTGATGAAGGCCGGCGAACAGGAAGGGTCCGCCGAGCTGGTCGAACTGGATCCTGCGCGTGTCTACCAGGTGGACTACCTGCTGGCCGAGGGCAACGACGTGCTTATGAGCCGCTGGGGCCACAGCATGTTGCGATTGGTGGTGTGCGCGCCAGGGCGGCCACTTGGCCCTGCCTGCCGGATGGACCTGCAACATCACCTGGTGCTGTCCTTCCGTGCCTTCGTCGGCGACGTCCAGATCTCCAACTGGCGCGGCTTGACCGGTTCCTACCCTTCGCGCCTGTTCGTGCTGCCACTGAACCGGGTGATCGACGAATACACCAAGGTCGAGCTGCGCGGCGTCTCGTCGGTGCCCCTTGCGCTGGACCGGCAGGAGATCACCGGGCTGCTGCAGCAGGCCGCGCAGTTGCACTGGAGCTATGACGGCCGCTACTTCTTCATCAGCAACAACTGCGCGGTGGAAACCTGGAAGCTGCTGCGCGACGGTGCCCCTCGGCTGGGCCAGGCCGACCTGCAATCCATCACCCCGACCGGCCTGCGCGCGAAGCTGCAGCGCCAGCACCTGTTGGCGGCCGCCCCGCAGGACACCGCCGAGGCGGTGCGTGGGGGCTATTACTTCGAATCGGCCGCCGGTCACTACGCGCTGGTGTTCGCCCTGGCGCGGGAGGCCTTGGGGTTGCCGGTGGCCGATGTCGCGCACTGGCTGGCGTTGCCGGCCGGGCAGCGGCGGCCATGGATGGAGCGGGCCGACGGGCAATCGCTGGCGGCACTGCTCCTGCTGGAACAGGCCGGATGGCGGCGCCAGGAACTGCTGGCCCGTGACCGCCTCAAGCGTGAATTGCTGGGGGGGAAGGACGCTGCGCGGCAGCATGCCGAATTCCTGGCCCTGATGCAGCGCGCCGGCCTGCTGGTGGCGCCGGGCGGTCTGCCGCTGGGCGGATATGGCATCCCGAACCCCGCCGAGCGCGATCTTGCCCGTGGGGCGGTGGCGGCGGGCGCGCCGGAAGCCATCGCGCAATGGTCGGCGCTGCGCGCGGAAGCCTTGGCGTTGCTGCCTGCCGGGCAACAGGCGCAAATGGCCGGCATTGAATCGAATCTGGACTACCTGCGCCAACGCTTGCGTTTGCGGTACGGTACGTCGTCCTCCTTGCCAGTCGTACTGACCGGGGGGCGGGGGAGAGGACGACTTGTGGAGGGTGCGGTTGAGCATGGCAATGAATGATGTGCAGCTGCCCGATGGGGCGACGCAGCTGGCCGAGGATGTGATGCGACTGCGCTCATGCGCGGTCCTGCAGATGGACCACCACGGGCGGATCCTGGATTGCAATGCCGGTGTGCTGGGGGTCTTCGGCTATCGTTCCGATGAACTGGTTGGGCGTAACTTCGCCTGTCTGTTCAGCAGCGCCGAACTGGACCGTGGCTCGGACCGCGCGGCCCTGACCAAGGCATTGCTGCACAGCTTCGAGAACCAGGGCCTGGCGATGATGCGCAAGGACGCCACGCGCTTCCGTGCCGGCTTGCTGCTGGAGCGGGTGGAAGGCAGCGGGGACGCGACGCCGCGCGTGCTGATGGTGGTGCGCGACCTGAGCGATTTCTTTCAGACCCAGAAGCGGGTCAACGAGGCGCAGGAGATCGCGCTGCGCGCGCAGCGGCTGGACGCGGTCGGCAAGCTGACCCTGGGGCTGTCGCATGACTTCAACAACCTGTTGTCGGTGATCGCCAACAGCCTGGACATGCTCGCCGCTCGCCGTACCGGCGACGAGAGCGCGCGCCGCATCCTGGACATCGCCCACCGTGCGGTGGAGCGGGGCACGCAGCTGACCCGGCAGATGCTGGCCTTCGGCCGCGGGCAGACGCTGGTGCCGGAGGTCAGTGACGTCGGCCACCTGCTGCAGTCGTCGCTGGAGCTGTATCGCCGCGTGTGCGGGGAGACCATCCAGCTGAACATCCAGGTGGCGCAGGGCCTGCCGCCGATCGCGGTGGATACCGGCCAACTGGAGGCCGCGTTGCTCAACCTGTTGAGCAACAGCCGTGACGCGATGCACGGGGTGGGCCGGGTGGTGCTGGAGGCCCGCCTGGAAACCGCCGTGCTGCCCGGGGGCAAGGGCGAGGAAGAGGATTTCGTCTGCATCACCGTCGGCGACAGCGGGCCGGGCATCCAGGCCGAGATCCAGGGCAGCGTGTTCGAGCCGTTCTTCACCACCAAGAGCGTGGGCGACGGCAGCGGGCTGGGGCTGAGCCAGGTGTACGGGTTTGCTTCGCAGTCCGGGGGCACCGCGACGATCGGCCGGTCGGCGTTGGGTGGTGCGGCGGTATCGCTGTACTTCCCGGTGGTGCGCTGATCCCGGAGTGCCCTGTCATCCGGTGATGTCCGGATGACGGGCCCTGATGCAGGTCGAGGCCGGCATCAGCTTCGCGGCCGAGGCCGCTCCTGCCGGGGCAGGAGTGCCTTCCGGCGCGAAGCCGGGTGCACCCGGCCGGGGATCAGTCGGCGCGGCCGCCGAACTCACCGGTGGTGGTGTTGACCAGGATGCGCTCACCGTTGGTGATGTATTCCGGGACCATGATCTCGATGCCGGTGCTCAGCTTGGCCGGCTTCGGACGCTTGGTCGCGGTGCCGCCCTTCAGCTCCGGCGGGGTCTCGACCACTTCCAGGGTCACGTGCTGCGGCATCTGGATCGCCACCGGCTGGTCGTCGATCACCTGCACGTAGATGCCGGTCAGGCCTTCGGTGATGTAGCCGGCGTCGTCGCCGATCACGTCCGCATCCAGCGTGTACGGGGTGTAGTCCTCGTCATCCAGGAACACGAAGGCGTCGCCGTCCATGTAGGAATAGGTGGACTGGCGGCGCAGCAGCTCGACTTCGCTCAGGTTGTCATCGGCGTCGAAGCTGGCATCGAGCTTGTTGCCGCCCGGCACGCTGTACATGATGAAACGGAAGCGGACGTTGCCGCCGCGGCCCTGCGGCGAGCTGCGCTCGATGTCGCGGATCTGATAGACGCCGTTGTTGTATTCGACGACGTTGCCTTTCTTGATATCGCTGGCTTTCATGCTTGGAAAGTCGGTTGGGGTAAACGGAGGCGGGGGGGGGGGGGGGGGGGGCGCCGGGGGGGGGGGGGGGGGCGGGGGGGCCCGGGGGGGCCCCCCGCGGGGGGATCACTTCGGTGCCAGACGCACGGCACCGTCAAGGCGAATAGTCTCACCGTTGAGGTAGGTATTGCCAATGATGTGGCCGACCAGGCTGGCAAAGTCGGCCGGCTGGCCCAGCCGCGACGGGAACGGGATGGAGGCGGCCAGCGATTCCTGCACGTTCGGCGGCATGCCATCGACCATCGGGGTCCAGAACACGCCCGGGGCGATGGTCAGCACGCGGATGCCGAAGCGCGACAGCTCGCGGGCCATCGGCAGGGTCATGCCAACCACGCCGCCCTTGGAGGCGGAGTAGGCGGCCTGGCCGATCTGGCCTTCATAGGCGGCCACCGAGGCGGTGTTGATGATCACCCCGCGCTCGCCATCGGCCGAGGCCTCGTTGTGCTGCATCAGGTCGGCCGCGGCCTTGGCCACGTTGAAGCTGCCGACCAGGTTGACCATCACCGTGGTCTGGAAATTGGCCAGCGGCATCGGGGCCTCGCGGCCCAGCACGCGGCCCGCGCCAAGGATGCCGGCGCAGTTCATCACCACGTTCAGCCCGCCCAGGAAGTCCCTGGCGGCAGCCAGGTTGGCGGTCACGCCGGCCTCGTCGGTGACGTTGGTGGTGAAGTAGCGGGCGTTGTCGGCGCCCAGCTCGGCGACGGCGGTCGCACCCTTCTCGTCATTGAGGTCGAACAGGGCGACCTTGCCGCCGTTGGCGACCAGGAACTGGGCGACGCCGAGGCCGAGGCCGGAAACACCACCGGTGATGACAGCACGCACGGAGGACAGCTGCATTGGAACGATCCTGCGGAAAAATGGACCACCGATTCTAGCGGATGCGCCTGCTCCGCCCAGAGGGGCAGGCCGGCTCGCCGCTTCAGCGCAGGCGCAGGGCCAGTTCCCCAGGGGACAGGCCCGGGGAGAACAGGAAGCCCTGGCCGACCGGCACGCCCAGCTCCAGCAGGAACTGGCGCTGGGCCTCGGACTCGATGCCCTCGGCCACCAGCCCCAGGCCCAGGCTGCGGGCAATGCCGCAGACCGCCTCGCAGACCGCCACGTCGGAACGGTTGCGTGGCACCCCACCGATGAACAGCTGGCTGAGCTTGAGGCCATGGATGGGCAGGTTGCGCAGGTAGTTCAGGGCGCTGTAGCCCTCGCCGAAGTCGTCGATGGTCAGGATCACCCCCATCCCGCGCAGCTCTGCGAAGGTGCGCAGCGTGGCCGGGGCGTCCTCGATCAGGACCCGTTCGGTGAACTCCAGCTCCAGCGCGCTGCCGGGCAGGTCGAACGCCTGCAGTGCCGACTGGACCTGGTGCGCCAGCCGGTCGCCGCTGAACTGGCGGTAGGAGACGTTGATCGCCACCCGCACCAGCCCCAGCCCCTGGTCGCGCCATTCGCGGATCTGCTGGCAGGCCTGGTGCAACACCCAGTCGCCGATCCGGACGATGTCACCGGTGTTCTCGGCATGGCTGATGAAGATATCCGGGCGCAGCTCGCCCAGTTGTCGGTCGTGCCAGCGGATCAGCGCTTCGCAGGCGACCAGTTCGCCGCTGCGCAGGTCCACCTGTGGCTGGTACACCAGCCGGAACTCGTCGCGTTCCAAGGCCTTGCGCAGGCGCCGTTCGATCTGCAGGCGGTCGCGCTGGCGCCGGGCCAGCTCCGGCGAGAACGCCTGCCAGCCATTGCGGTCGCGGCGCTTGCACTCGTACATGGCCAGGTCCGCGTTCTGGATCAGCTGCTGCGGGCGTTGCCCATGCTGCGGCGCGCGGGCGATGCCGATGCTGGTGGTGACCGCGAACTCGTCCTTGCCGAACTGGAAGGGCGGCACGAAGGCGTCGGTGATGGCCTGGGCCAGTTGCTCGGGGCGTTGTGGCAGGTCGCGGGCATCGCAGGTGACCACGAATTCGTCGCCACCGAAGCGGGCCAGCAGGCCCTCGGTGCCGATGGCCTGGCTGATGCGGCGGGTTGCCTCGATCAGCAACTGGTCCCCGGCATTGTGGCCGAGCACGTCGTTGACGGTCTTGAAGCGGTCCAGGTCGATGTACAGCACCGCCACGCCGGCGTGGGAGGGGTTGCTCAGGCGCGCTTCCAGGTCGGTGAGCGCGGCATCGCGGTTCATGATGCCGGTCAGTGGATCGGTGCGGGCCTGGTTCTTGAGCGTTTCCTCGGCCTGCTTGGATTCGGTGATGTCCTGCAGGGTGCCGGCGATGCGGCTGGAGGCCAGGTCGCCGGGCTCGACCTCGCCGATCATGCGGATCCAGAAGCTGTGCCCGTTCGCGCGCTGCCCCTGCAGCTCCAGCTCGAAGCCGGCACGCTGCTCGACCACCCGGTCCATGGCCTCGCGCAGCAACTGGCGCGACCCCAGGTTCAGGCAGCAGAGCAGGGTATCCAGGTCCTCCGGCGGATGGGCCTGGCCGAGGATGCGCTGGGCTTCGCCGGTCAGGTACAGGCGCTTCTGGCCGCGGTCCCATTCCCAGCCGCCGATGTGGGCCAGGGCCTGGGCGCGATCGAACAGGGCATGGTCGCGCTTGAGTTCGGTGATGTCGCTGAACAGCGAGAACACGTGGTCGGGCAGGTCGCAGTTGGACGAAAACACCGGCACGGTGGTCATCGAGATCCAGATCATGCGGCCGTGCGGCCGGTGGTACAGGCCAACGATGGTGCTGGGGATGATGCGTCCGTCGCGGAACGCGCGTGCGACCGGCCACTGCTCCATGCCCAGGCGGCGGCCGCGCTCGTCGACGGTGATCCACTCATCGGCATCCACCGGTGCGCGGGCCGGCAGGTGGTGGGTCAGTTGCAGGATGCGGTGCGCGGCGGGGTTGGCCGAGAGGATGTTGAAGCTGCGGTCGAACAGCATCACTCCCTTGTCGATGGACTCCAGCAGCAGGCGGTAGCGCGTTTCGGCCTGCCAGCGCCGGCTCAGGTCGCGGGCGACGGCGACGATGCACTGCTGGCCGTCATGCTCGAACACGGCCGAATGCACTTCCACCGGGAAGCGGCTGCCGTCGCCGCGCATGTTGGTGACTTCCACCACGTAGGTCTCGCCGCGGTGGAGGGTTTCCCAGACCGGCTCCAGGTGGTCGGCGGGCAGGTCGGGGTTGAGCAGTTCGATGGGCTGGCCGACGATTTCCTCGCGGGTCCGGCCGTAGGCCTCGATGCCGGCCTTGTTGAGGTCCAGTACGACACCGGTGGCGCTGAGGATGCTGACCGGGTCGGGCACCGCATCGAACAGCGCCTCGTAGCGGCGCTGGGCGGCGTGCCGCTCGGTCATTGCCTCGCTGAGTGCGGCGCGGGCGGCGACCAGTACCTGCTGCAGGGCAAGCGGCAGCGGCTGGTGCAGGGCCTGGTCCAGCCCGGCGAGCGCATCGACGTGGGCGGCGGGGTGTTCCCCCTCCGCGTGGACTATGCGCTGGCCGGTTCCGGTCATGACACTGTCAAAGCCTTTCCTGTCTTGCTGCCTGTCTGCCGGCCCAGCCGTTCGGCGAGCCAGTTCCCCGTGGCGGCAAGCGCCGGCAGATCGACGCCGGTGCTCATCCCCATACCGTGCAACATGTAGACGACGTCCTCGCTGGCGACATTACCACTGGCGCCACGCGCATAGGGGCACCCCCCGGTGCCCGCGACCGCCGAATCCACCACCCGGACCCCCACGTCCAAGCATGTGGCGATATTAGCCAGCGCCTGCCCATAGGTGTCGTGAAAATGGATGGCCAGGGCGTCGACCGGCAGTTCGGCGGCAACCGCCTGCAGCATCGCCCGCGCCTTCAGCGGGGTGCCCACGCCGATGGTGTCGCCCAGCGAGATCTCGTAGCAGCCCATCGCATGCAGGCTGCGCGCCACGCGCACCACGTCGGCCAGCGGCACCTCGCCCTGGTAGGGGCAGCCGAGCACGGTGGAGACATAGCCGCGGACCTTGATGCCATCGGCCTTGGCGCGGGCCAGCACCGGCTCGAAGCGACGCAGCGATTCGTCGATGCCGGCATTGGTGTTCTTCAGGTTGAATTGCT
Organism: Stenotrophomonas sp. ATCM1_4; assembly: GCF_004348115.1. Taxonomy (GTDB): domain Bacteria; phylum Pseudomonadota; class Gammaproteobacteria; order Xanthomonadales; family Xanthomonadaceae; genus Stenotrophomonas; species Stenotrophomonas capsici. The sequence continues at coordinate 998,480 of NZ_QPFB01000001.1, forward strand.
CGGAGGCGGCGGTGAACACCGCCACTTCCTGGACCCCGACCGCCAGCGCGCGCTCGTAGCCTTGTTCGTTGGGTACCAGTACCGGGTAGTTCACGCCGGGGCGGCGCTGGATGCCGGCAAACACCTCGGCGGCGTCGGCCAGCTGAGGCACCCATTTGGGGCTGACGAAGCTGGTGGCCTCGATGCTGCGCAGGCCGGTGGCCGAGAGCCGGTCGATCAGCGCGATCTTGTCGGCGGTGGCGACCTGCTGTTTTTCATTCTGCAGGCCATCGCGCGGGCCTACTTCCACGATGCGGACGAAATCGTTCATGGCGTTGCGATACCTGCGGTCACGGGGAGGCCCAGGCGGGCGGGCGCTTCTCGAGGAAGGCGGTCAGGCCTTCGCGGCCTTCATCGGAGGCGCGCAGCGCGGCGATCAGGCCGGCGTTGGCACGGTCCAGGGCATCGCGGTCACCGCCGGCGGCGGCCACTTCACGGACCAGGACCTTGGCCGAGGCCGCGGCGACCGGGCCGGCCTTGGCCAGCAGTGACAGCTGGGCGTCCACGGCCGCGTCCAAGGCCTCGGCCGCGACCACCTGGTGGACCAGGCCGATCTGCGCGGCGGTGGCCGCATCGAAGTGCTCGCCGGTGGCGAACCAGCGGCGCGCCTGGCGCGGACCGATGGCCGAGATCACATAGGGAGAGATCACCGCCGGCAGCAGCCCGAGGCGGCTTTCGGTCAGGCCGAAGCGGGCACCTTCGGCAGCGATGGCGATGTCACAGCAGGCCACCAGGCCGACGCCACCACCGAACGCGGCACCGTGGACGCGGGCGATGGTCGGCTTGGGCAGCTCGTCCAGGGTGCGCATCAGCCGGGCCAGGGCCAGCGAGTCCTGGCGGTTCTCTTCCTGGCTGGCGCTGGCCATCGCGCGCATCCATTGCAGGTTGGCGCCGGCCGAGAAGGAGGCGCCGGCCCCCGAAAGGACCACGGCGCGCACCGTCGGGTCATTGCCGACGGTTTCCAAAGCGGTGGTCAGGGTCTGGATCAGCGCGGCGTCGAATGCGTTGTGCAGTTCCGGGCGGTTCAGTTGCAGGGTCGCGACGGCGCCCTGGCGGTGTACGAGCAATGCATCGCTCATCGGGAAAGCCTGAGTTGAACGGTAAGTGCGCGAATCATAGCGGTGCAGGACTGGGACGCCATGACGCGACGCGGCGATGCTAGAATTGATAACCATTCTTATCAACTCCTTAGAAGGGCCCATTCAGTGACGTTGTCCGAGTTGCCGCTGCATGCCTCCGCCAAGGTTGAAGACGTACAGGACCTGCATCCCAATGACGCCATTGCGCGCCGCCTGCGTGAGCTGGGCTTCGTGAACGGCGAGGAGGTGCGCCTGGTGGCGCGGGGCCCGGTCGGCGGCGAGCCGCTGCTGTTCCAGGTGGGTTTCACCCGTTTTGCCCTGCGCCGCAGCGAAGCGGCCCGGGTGCGCGTGCGTACTGAAGGAGTATCGGCATGAGTGGGGCAGTGGCACGGCTGGCGCTGGTCGGCAACCCGAACAGCGGCAAGACCGCCTTGTTCAACCAGCTGACCGGCAGCCGCCAGAAGGTGGCCAACTACACCGGCGTCACCGTCGAGCGCAAGGAAGGCCGCATGCGCGGCCCGTCCGGCCGCGAGTACGCGGTGCTGGACCTGCCCGGCGCCTACAGCCTGCACCCGGCCAGCCTGGACGAGGCGATCACCCGTGACCTGTGCCGTGGTTTCTACCCCGGCGAGGCCGCGCCGGACGCGCTGATCTGCGTGATCGACGCGACCAACCTGCGCCTGCACCTGCGCTTCGCGCTGGAGGTGCGTGAGCTGGGCAAGCCGATGATCGTGGCCCTGAACATGGTGGATGCGGCGCGCCGTCGCGGCATCGAGATCGACGTGCCGGCGCTGGAAAAGGCACTGGGCGTGCCGGTGGTGGAAACCGTCGCGGTGCAGCGCAACGGGGCCAAGGCCCTGGTCGAGCGCATCGACGGGCTGGTGCCGCAGCTGGCTTCGCAGCCCCTGCAGCAACCGGTGGAAGCCGGCGAGCACCACGCCCAGGTGCGCGCCATCCTGGAAGCGGCGGTGCGCATGCCCAGTCGCACCGGCAAGATCGACGACACGCTCGACCGCTGGCTGCTGCACCCGGTGTACGGGCTGCTGACGCTGGCGGTGGTGATGTTCCTGATCTTCCAGGCGGTGTACGCCTGGGCGACCCCGCTGATGGACGGCATCGAGGCCGGCTTCGGCTGGCTGGGCGAGTTCGCCGCGGCCAAGCTGCCGGAAGGGCCGCTGAGCAGCCTGCTGGTGGACGGCATCATCGCCGGCGTGGGCGGGGTGATCGTGTTCCTGCCGCAGATCCTGATCCTGTTCTTCTTCATCCTGGCGCTGGAGGAGTCCGGCTACCTGCCGCGCGCGGCTTTCCTGCTGGACCGGATGATGGCGTCGGCTGGCCTGTCCGGGCGCTCGTTCATCCCGTTGCTGTCCAGCTTCGCCTGCGCGGTGCCGGGCATCATGTCGACCCGCTCGATCCAAGACCCGCGTGACCGCCTGGCCACCATCCTGGTCGCACCGTTGATGACCTGTTCGGCGCGCCTGCCGGTGTATGCGCTGCTGATCGGCGCGTTCATCCCGGCCAAGACGGTGTGGGGCGTGTTCAACCAGCAGGGGCTGGTGCTGTTTGCCCTGTACGTGGCGGGCATCCTCAGCGCGCTGATGATGTCCTGGACGATGAAGAAGTTCCGCCGCGACAAGAGCGAGCACCCGCTGATGCTGGAGCTGCCGTCCTACCGTCTGCCCAACCCGCGTGACCTGGCGGTGGGCCTGTACGAGCGCGCGATGATCTTCCTCAAGCGCGTGGGCGGCATCATCCTGGCACTGACCATCCTGCTGTGGTTCCTGCTGTCCTTCCCCGGCGCGCCGGAGAACGCGACCATGCCGGCCATCGACTACAGCTTCGCCGGCCAGATCGGCCATGCGATGGCGGTGATCTTCGCCCCGCTGGGCTTCAACTGGCAGATCTGCATCGCGCTGATCCCCGGCATGGGCGCGCGCGAAGTGGCGGTGTCCTCGCTGGCCACCATCTACGCGCTGTCCGCGGCCGATGACGATGCCGCCATCCAGGCGCTGACCCCGGTGATCAGCGACGGCTGGACGCTGGCGACCGGCCTGTCGCTGATGGTGTGGTTCATCTACGCGCCGATGTGCATCTCCACGCTGGCCACCATCCGCCGCGAGACCAATTCCTGGAAGCAGATGGCGTTTGCCACGGTGTACCTGTTCGCGGCGGCGTACCTGGCCGCGCTGGTGACCTACCAGGTGGCCAAGGCGCTGGGGGCAGGCTGATGGACAGGGGCATGCTGCTGCAGTACCTGATCATCGCGCTGGCTGTGCTGGTCAGCGCCTGGGTCGTGCTGAAGAAGCAGTTCCCCGGTGTGATGCGGCGCCTGCGCGGTGCACTGGCGCTGTGGCTGGTGAAGCCGGCGCATTCGCAACGGTTGCAGGAGTGGGGGCGGCGGCTTGCGCCCCCGCCCGCCAATGGCGGCGGTGCCTGCGGTGGTTGCAGCAGCTGCGACACCAAGGCGCCCAAGCAGCATTGAACCGAGCGCCGGGCCTGCCCGGCGTTCGTGTTTCCAGGTCAATCGCGGACCAATCCGCCATCGACGACCAGGTTCTGCCCGGTCACCGCGCGTGCCCACGGTGAGGCGAAGAACAGCGCGGCGTTGGCGAACTGTTCCGGCGTGGTCACCTCGCGCAGCGGGATGCCGGTGATCAGTGCCCGTTGTCCGGAGATCTTCATCGGTGTTGCAGACCGTTGGTTCGAAGTGCGCGCAGGGTAGCAGGCGCTATACAATCGCCGGTCTTGCAGGATGCAGACCAAGGGGGCTTGGATGAAGTTTCTGGTATCGCTGGCCGTGGTGATCGCGGCGGTGGTGGGGATTTACCAGTGGGGCGGTAATTCGCTCAGTGAAAGGCAGGTGCGGGCGTTCTACGAGCGCGCCGACGAGGCCATGGCAATCGCAGACGACAAGGCGCTGTGCGAACTGCTGGCCGAGGACTACCAGCAGTCAGTGGTCATGAAGACCGAGAACGCGCAGTCCGAGCGTTCGCTCGGCAAGAAGGAATACTGCGCCGAGCTGGCCCGGACGATGGACATGATGCGCCAGTTGCAGGCGCAGCTGGGGCGCATCCCGCTGCGCCACCAGCAGACCATCAAGAGCATCACGCTCTCCGAGGACGGCAGCACGGCCAAGGTCGAGTTGTCCTCGGTGCTGGAGATCCCCGGCATGCGGATGGTCAGCCGTGGGCGCGACACGATCGAACGCAACCGCTGGAAGGTGCTGGTGACGCGCAGCGTGGCGGTGGTGCACGCCGGTGCGAATCATTGATGCAGGCCTGCGGCTTGTCGCAGGTCGGTCGCAGGCGTTAGTTTCCCCGCCATGAACAACACTCCGATCCGTCTGTTGATACACGGCGCCTCCGGGCGCATGGGCCAGGCCCTGCTGCGCCTGGCTGCCGAGGATGCATCCCTGCAGGTTGTCGCCGCCGTGGTGCGCAAGCCGCCGACCCAGCGCGTGGTCGAGGGCATCCCGTACTTTGCGGCCAGTGAGCTGGCCGGCGTGCCGGCGTTCGACGTGGCCATCGACTTCAGCCTGCCGGAAGGCTTTGACCCGGTACTGGCGTTGTGCGCCGAACGTGGCGTCGGCCTGGTGTCCGGCACCACCGGCATCAGCGACGCGCAGCAGGCAGCGTTGAACAGCGCGGCAGGGCGCATCGCGCTGGTATGGGCAACCAACTTCAGCCTGGGCGTGGCAGTACTGGCCGAGCTGGTCGAGCGCGCCGCGCAGGCGCTGCCCGGCTGGGACTGCGACATCGTCGAGTCGCACCACGTGCACAAGAAGGACGCTCCGTCCGGCACCGCGCTGACGCTGGGCGAGTCGGCCGTGCAGGGCGGGGCCGCGCCGCGCTACGCCAGCCTGCGCGCCGGGGACATCATCGGCGAGCATTTCGTCCAGTTCACCGGGCTCGGCGAGCGGGTGGAGCTGGTGCACCGGGCCACCAACCGCGACATCTTCGCCCGTGGCGCGCTGCATGCCGCCCGGCAGCTGGCCGGCCGCGCGGCCGGCCGTTACCGGGTCCGCGACCTGCTGGGCTGAGCCGGCGGGGCGGGGGTAAGCTGAATACGCCGCGGTACGTGCGTTCGTTGGCTTTCCGTTACGGCTGAAACCCTTGGGAAAGGCATCACGGGGCGCTGGCGCTGGCGCCCCCTTGGCCTTACAATTCCCGCTCGCCGAAACACGTCAGCCGGACCGGTTACAGACCGCCGTCCGCGCTTTTTTGCAACCGGTTTTTGCCGGCGACGCAGGCGTGGCTTCGGAGTCCCCCGGTAGCCAAAGTGAGATTCCCGTGACCCAAGCCGCAATCCTCGTGCTCGAAGACGGCACCGTATTCGAGGGCGAATCCGTAGGCGCGCCCGGCCTGTCCGTGGGTGAGGTGGTGTTCAACACCGCCATGACCGGTTATCAGGAGATGCTGACCGATCCGTCCTACGCCCGGCAGATGATCACCCTGACGTATCCGCATATCGGCAACACCGGTATGAACGACCAGGACGAAGAGGCCAGCAAGGTGTGGGCCGCCGGCCTGATCGTCCGCGACGTGCCGCGCCGCCCGAGCAGCTGGCGCAACCAGGTGTCGCTGCAGGACTGGCTGATCCAGCGCGGCGTGGTGGCCATCGCCGGCATCGATACCCGCAAGTTGACCCGCATCCTGCGCGAGCGCGGCGCCCAGAACGGTGCGCTGATGGCCGGCGACATCGATGTGGAGAAGGCGCTGGAAGCCGCCCGCAAGTTCCCGGGCCTGAAGGGCATGGACCTGGCCAAGGTGGTCAGCACCGACAAGCCCTATGGCTGGGCCGACGGCCAGCTGGACCTGGACCGCAATGAGTTCGTGCGCGCCGCGCCGAAGTTCAAGGTGGTGGCGTACGACTTCGGCGTGAAGACCAACATCCTGCGCATGCTGGCCGAGCGCGGCTGCGAGCTCACCGTGGTGCCGGCGCAGACCCCGGCCGCCGAGGTGCTGGCGATGAATCCCGATGGCGTGTTCCTGTCCAACGGCCCGGGCGACCCGGAACCGTGCGACTACGCCATCGCCGCGATCAAAGCGTTCGTCGCCGCGAAGGTGCCGACCTTCGGCATCTGTCTGGGCCACCAGCTGCTGGGCCTGGCCTCCGGTGCCAAGACCATGAAGATGGGCCACGGCCACCACGGTGCCAACCACCCGGTGCAGGACATCGACAGCGGCCGGGTGATGATCACCTCGCAGAACCACGGCTTCGCCATCGATGAGAGCGTGCTGCCGGCCAACGTGCGGGTCACCCACCGCTCGCTGTTCGACCAGACCATCCAGGGCATCGCCCTGACCGATGCGCCGGCGTTCTCCTTCCAAGGCCACCCGGAAGCCTCGCCGGGCCCGCACGACGTGGCGCCGCTGTTCGACCGCTTCATCACCCTGATGGAAGAGGCAAAGGCCTGATGCGCGCCATCGCGCTGATCGCCGGCCTGCTGTTGTCCACCTCCGCGGTGGCGGCACCTGCTGAGCGCAAGGATGTGGGCGAGATCATGCAGGCGCTGGGCATGAGCAACCTCGCAGGCAGTGCCATCGGTCCGTTGCTGGCACAGCTGCCGGGCATGCAGGACCAGGATGCGGCCGGCATGGCCTGCGCCTCCACCCAGGTGTCCCGGCTGATGGGCGAACAGTTCCAGCAGGGCATCGCCGACGCCTTCGGCGACGACGGTGCGCAGCTGGTGGCCGAGTGGAAGCAGTTCCTGGCCACGCCGGCCGGCACCGACATGGCGCGGACGTTCCGCGCCACCGCCGCCGCGGCCGCCGCCGGCAAGGAACCGGCCGACCCGGGCGTGGACGAGGCCACCAAGCGCAAGATTACCGATTTCATGGGCAAGCCGGCCTTCCAGCGTTTCATGCAGGCCTTCAACGACAACGAGCCGCCCGCTGACTTCAGCCAGCGGATCGTCGATGCCCTGCAGCGCGAGTGCAAGATCGCGCTGGACCCGGAACAGATTTCCTGATCGACAGCGTGCGATCACTTCCCCCAGACACGCTGTACTGACTTAGAGAAGACAATGCCAAAGCGTTCCGACCTCAAGACCATCCTCATCATCGGCGCCGGCCCGATCGTCATCGGCCAGGCCTGCGAGTTCGACTACTCCGGCGCGCAGGCCTGCAAGGCGCTGCGTGACGAGGGTTACCGCGTGGTGCTGGTCAACTCGAACCCGGCCACGATCATGACCGACCCGGAGATGGCCGACGCCGTCTACATCGAGCCGATCAACTGGCAGACCGTCGAGAAGATCATCGAGAAGGAGCGCCCGGACGCGCTGCTGCCGACCATGGGCGGCCAGACCGCGCTGAACTGCGCGCTGGACCTGGCCGACCACGGCGTGCTGGAGAAGTACAACGTCGAGCTGATCGGCGCCAAGCGCGAAGCCATCCGCATGGCCGAGGACCGCGAGCTGTTCCGCGTGGCCATGCAGGAGATCGGCCTGGATTGCCCGAAGGCCGCCGTCGCCCACACGCTGGAAGAGGCGCTGGAGATCCAGACCCGCGTCGGCTACCCGACCATCATCCGCCCGTCCTTCACCCTGGGTGGCAGCGGCGGCGGCATCGCCTACAACCGCGAAGAGCTGATCGAGATCGTCAACCGCGGCCTGGAGCTGTCGCCGACCACCGAAGTGCTGGTGGAAGAATCGGTGCTGGGCTGGAAGGAATTCGAGATGGAAGTGGTCCGCGATACCGCGGACAACTGCATCATCGTCTGCTCGATCGAGAACCTGGACCCGATGGGCGTGCACACCGGTGACTCGATCACCGTGGCCCCGGCGCAGACCCTGACCGACAAGGAATACCAGCGCCTGCGCGATGCCTCCATCGCCGTGCTGCGCAAGATCGGCGTGGACACCGGCGGCTCGAACGTGCAGTTCGGCATCAGCCCGACCACCGGCCGCGTGGTCGTGATCGAGATGAACCCGCGCGTGTCGCGTTCCTCGGCGCTGGCTTCCAAGGCCACCGGCTTCCCGATCGCCAAGGTCGCCGCCAAGCTGGCCGTGGGCTACACGCTGGACGAACTGAAGAACGAGATCACCGGTGGCCTCACCCCGGCCTCGTTCGAACCGTCCATCGACTACGTGGTCACCAAGATTCCGCGCTTTGCCTTCGAGAAGTTCCCGGCCGCCGACGCGCGCCTGACCACCCAGATGAAGTCGGTGGGCGAGGTGATGGCGATGGGCCGCACCTTCAAGGAGTCGCTGCAGAAGGCCCTGCGTGGCCTGGAAACCGGCAAGATCGGGCTGGACCCGACCGGCCTGGACCTGGCCAGCGAAGACGACATCGCAACGCTCAAGCGCGAGCTCAAGGCCCCGGGCCCGGAGCGCCTGTTCTACGTCGGTGATGCACTGCGCACCGGCATGAGCGTGGAGGATGTCTACGGCTTGTCGCACATCGATCCGTGGTTCCTGGACCAGATCGAGGAAATCATCGCCGACGAGAAGCAGGTGCAGGCCGAGGGCATCGACGCGCTCGACGCCGCGCGCCTGCGCGTGCTCAAGCGTGCCGGCTTCTCCGACGCCCGCCTGGCCCAGCTGACCGGCACCAACGAAGCGGCCATCCGTGCACTGCGCCGCGCGCACAAGGTGCGCCCTGTGTACAAGCGCGTGGACTCGTGCGCGGCCGAGTTCGCCACCAGCACCGCCTACCTGTACTCGACCTACGAGGACGAGTGCGAGGCCGCGCCGACCAACCGCGACAAGATCATGATCCTGGGCGGTGGTCCGAACCGCATCGGCCAGGGTATCGAGTTCGACTACTGCTGCGTGCACGCCGCGCTCGCCCTGCGCGAGGACGGCTATGAAACCATCATGGTCAACTGCAACCCGGAAACCGTCTCCACCGACTACGACACCTCCGACCGCCTGTACTTCGAGCCGCTGACGCTGGAAGACGTGCTGGAGATCGTCGAGCTGGAGCAGCCCAAGGGCGTGATCGTGCAGTACGGCGGCCAGACCCCGCTGAAGCTGGCACGAGCGCTGGAAGCCAACGGCGTGCCGGTGATCGGTACTTCGCCGGACTCCATCGACCTGGCCGAGGACCGCGAACGCTTCCAGAAGCTGGTCCAGGACCTGGGCCTGAAGCAGCCGCCGAACCGCACCGCGCGCACCGCCGACGAGGCGCTGGCGCTGGCCCGCGAGATCGGCTTCCCGCTGGTGGTGCGCCCGAGCTACGTGCTGGGCGGCCGCGCGATGGAAATCGTGTACGGCGAATCCGATCTGGCACGCTACATGCGCGACGCGGTCAAGGTCTCCAACGACTCGCCGGTGCTGCTGGACCACTTCCTGGACGCAGCCGTCGAGGCCGACGTGGACATCATCTGCGACAAGGACGGCAACGTTCTGATCGGCGGCGTGATGGAGCACATCGAGGAAGCCGGCGTGCACTCCGGTGACTCGTCCTGCTCGCTGCCGCCGTACTCGCTGTCGGCCCAGACCCAGGCCGAACTGCGTCGCCAGGTCACCGAGCTGGCCAAGGCGCTGAAGGTGGTCGGCCTGATGAACACCCAGTTCGCGATCCAGACCGACGCCGACGGCAACGACGTGGTGTTCCTGCTGGAAGTGAACCCGCGTGCCTCGCGCACCGTGCCGTTCGTGTCCAAGGCCACCGGCATGGCGCTGGCCAAGATCGCCGCCCGCTGCATGGCCGGCAAGACGCTGGCCGAGCAGGGCGCGACCGAGGAAGTGGTGCCGGACTACTACTCGGTGAAGGAAGCCATCTTCCCGTTCGCCAAGTTCCAGGGCGTGGATCCGATCCTCGGGCCGGAGATGCGTTCCACCGGCGAAGTGATGGGCGTGGGCCGCAGCTTCAGCGCCGCCTTCGCGCGTGCGCAGGAAGCCGGTGGCATCAAGACCCCGCCGCTGGGCAAGGCCTTCATCTCGGTGCGCGATGCCGACAAGCAGCGCGTGATGCCGGCGGTGCAGGGCCTGGTCGAGCGTGGCTACTCGCTGGTCGCCACCCGTGGCACCGCGGCGTGGCTGCAGCAGCAGGGTTACACCTGCGAGGTGGTCAACAAGGTGGTGGAAGGTCGCCCGCACATCGTGGACAGCATCAAGAACGGCGAGATCGTCTACATCGTCAACACGACCGAAGGCCGTGCCGCGATCAACGATTCGTTCTCGATCCGTCGCGAGGCGCTGCAGAACCGCATCACCTATTCGACGACGGTTGCAGGTGCCAAGGCATTGGTGCAATCGTTGGAATTCCGCGGCACCGGCCCGGTCTGGTCGCTGCAGGAACTGCACAAGGAGTTGAATGCATGAGAGCCCCGATTACCCTGAAAGGCGCACAGCGCCTGCGCGAGGAACTGGATCACCTGAAGTCGGACAAGCGCCCGAAGGTCATTGCGGCCATCGCCGAGGCGCGCGAGCACGGTGACCTGAAGGAGAACGCCGAGTACCACGCCGCGCGCGAGGAGCAGGGCTTCATCGAAGGCCGCATCAAGCAGCTGGAGGGCGAGCTGTCGCATGCCGAGATCATCGACATCACCAAGCTCAACGCCGGCAGCAAGGTGGTGTTCGGTGCCACGGTGACGCTGGCCGACGTGGAGTCCGACGAGGAAAAGCGTTACCAGATCGTGGGTGACCTGGAAGCGGACATCAAGCTGGGCCTGATCGCCATTTCCTCGCCGGTGGCGCGTGCGCTGATCGGCAAGAACGAAGGCGACAGCATCGCCATCGATGCGCCGGCCGGCCAGCGCGAGTACGAGATCGTCAGCGTCGAGTACCTCGACTGACGATGGCCAAGGCCACGCTGCTGCTGCCTGCGCGCAGCCGTTTCCCGGCCGGCGCATTGCCGGCACCGGTGGCCGCCGCGCTCGGGCGGGCCGAACATGGGCTCGCCGATGCAGGAGAGTCGGCGCAGCTGCGCCGGCATTTCGACATCGCCGCCGACACCTGGTCGGCGGCGGCATTGAGCCGCCACGCCGATGCCGGCGATGCCGCCGGTGCGTTGTGGCTGCGCGCCGACCCGGCCAACGTGGCGCCGGACATGCAGGGCGCACGGCTGATGGCATCGGCCGAGACGCTGCGCCTGGAGCAGCCCGATGCGGACATACTGTTGCCCGCGCTGCAGCCGTTGTTCGCCGGGTTCGGCTTCCAGCTGGACGCCCCCACGCCGTCGCGCTGGTACCTGCGCCTGCCCGAGGACACGCCGCTGCCGGACTTCGTCGACCCGGACGTCGCGCTGGGCGATGACCTGTTCCTGCACCTGCCCGAGGGCGAGGCCGGCCGCCAATGGCGGGCCCTGCTGACCGAAGCGCAGGTGGTGCTGCACCAGCATTCCTGGAATGAGCAGCGCATCGCGCAGGGCAAGCGCGCGGTGAACTCATTGTGGTTCTGGGGTGCCGGCCGGCTGCCGGCGTCGGTACAGACCGCGCATGCGCAGGTGCGCAGCCGCGACGCGCTGTTGCAGGGCCTGGCCAAGATGGCCGGCGTGCGCGTGGGCGGGGAACAGACCGTCGATGCGTTGGTCGACCTGCGCCAGTTGCGTTCGCTGGAGCAGCTCACGCGTGATGCGATCACGCCGTTGCTGGAGGCGATCAACCGCGGTGAGCTGCAGGAGCTGCGCCTGGATTTCGAGGACGGCACGCATTACCGCATCCATCGCGGGCAACGGTGGCGCTTCTGGAAGAAGCCGGTGGCGACGTTGGCCGATGAGTGATGCCGTGAAGATCGTCCGGCGCGACGTGCTCGACGCCGGGCAATGGGATGCGCAGACGCTGCCCCTGCTGCAGCGGATCTACGCGGCGCGTGGTGCCCGTTCGGCGGAGCAGGCGCAGCCGAAGCTGGGCCAGCTGCACGCACCGGAGTTGCTGGGCGGGATGCAGGCGGCGGTTGAACTGCTGGCCGCGGCGATCGCCGGCAACAAGCGCATCCTGGTCGTCGGTGATTTCGATTGCGATGGCGCCACCGCGTGTGCGGTGGGCGTGCGTGGCCTGCGCCTGCTGGGCGCGCGCGACGTGGTGCACGCCGTGCCCAACCGCATGGTGCATGGCTACGGCCTGTCACCGTCGTTGGTCGAGGAACTGGCCGCGTTGCAGCCGGATCTGCTGGTCACGGTGGACCATGGCATTGCCTGCCATGCCGGCGTCAACGCCGCCAGGGCGCTGGGCTGGCAGGTGCTGGTCACCGACCACCATCTGCCGGGCGAGAAGCTGCCGCCGGCCGATGCCATCGTCGATCCGAACGTGGATGGCGATGCGTTCCCGAGCAAGTCACTGGCCGGGGTCGGGGTGATCTTCTACGTGCTGATGGCGTTGCGTCGCCATCTGCGCGGGCAAGGGACCTTTGCCGGGCAGCCCGAGCCGGACCTGCTGACGCTGCTGGACCTGGTCGCCGTCGGCACCGTGGCCGACCTGGTCGCGCTGGACGAGAACAACCGTGCGCTGGTGGGCGCGGGTCTGCGCCGGCTGCGTGCCGGCAAGGGCTGCGTGGGCCTGCGTGCGCTGATCGAGGCCAGTGGTCGCGATGCGCGTCGACTGACCGGCAGCGACATCGGTTTTGCACTGGGCCCGCGCCTCAATGCGGCCGGGCGCCTGGAAGACATGGCGCTGGGCATCGAGCTGCTGTTGACCGAAGACCCCGCGCAGGCCCGCGAGATCGCGGCATTGCTTGAAGAGATCAACGCCGAACGCCGCGCCGTACAGCAGCTGATGACCGACGACGCCGAGTTGGCCGTCTCGCGCGCCCTGCTGGCCGACGACGGGCAATGCCCGGTTGCCGCCTGCCTGTTCGATGCCGAATGGCATCCGGGCGTGGTTGGGCTGGTGGCCTCGAAGATGAAGGATCGGCTGCACCGGCCGGTGATCGCATTCGCGCCGTCCGAACCGGGCAGTGCAGCATTGCGTGGCTCCGCGCGCTCGATTCCCGGTTTCCATATCCGCGATGCACTGGCGGCGATCAACGCCACTCATCCGGGCTTGATGGAGAAGTTCGGCGGCCATGCGATGGCCGCTGGCCTGAGCCTGTCGCGCGAACGGCTGGATGCCTTCAAGGCCGCGTTCGAACAGCAGGTGCTGGCCACGATTGACCCCGCCACCCTGCAGCAACAACTGCTCAGCGACGGCGAGCTGTCTGCATCGGAGCTGGACTTCACGCATGCCGAAGCGTTGCGTCTGGCCGGGCCGTGGGGCCAGGGTTTCGCCGAGCCGCTGTTCGATGGCGCGTTCGATGTGCTGGAGTGGCGCGTGCTGAAAGAGCGGCACCTGAAGCTGGTGCTGCGCGCGCCAGGGGGCAACGCAAAGATCAGTGCGATCCATTTCAGCGGCTGGAAGGGCGCTGACCCGGGTAGCCGTGTGCATATCGCCTACCGGTTGGTCGGTGACGACTACCGTGGTGGTCAGGCCATCCAGTTGATCATCGAGCATTGCACCCCGGCGGAAGCGACCGCTCCGTAGGCACGCCTTCAGGCGCGAAGTCGGGCAATTCCGGGCATACGGAGCCTTTGCTACTGCAGGCGTCTCAGCTTCGCCGCCAAGGCCGCTCCTGCGACGTTCAGCTTCTACGGGCGGTCGGGTACCGCCGCCGCTGATGCCGCGCTGCCATTGAGCGGGTGCAGGCCGAACAGCGGGCGCAGGATGCGGCTGCGGCGTATCAACGCATATCCGGCGAAGCACAGGGCGAAGGTGGCTCCAACCAGCAGCATGGCCTCAAGCCCGGGGGCAATCTTCAGTGGCTTCAGTGCATGGGCCAGCACCACGATCACGGTCTGGTGCAGGATGTAGACCGGGAACACCGCCATGGTGAGGTAGCGCAGGGCGGGGCTGTCGGCATGGCGCCAACGGTAGGCGAAGCCGAGCAGGGCGGCGATCGCGCACCATTGATCGGCCGCCCAGGCCAGTCGCAACCACAGTCGCAGCGCTTCGGGAATGGGGTGCGCATCGTCATATCCGGCGAAGTACCACGCATGGACGAAGGCGGCATAGCAGGCGGCGGCCACCAGCAACGACACCCACCGCAGGCGCTGCAGCGCTTCCCAGAAGCGGCTGTCGAACGCGGCCAGGAATCCGATCAGGAACACGCTGAAGTACTGTGCGTGGCTGTACCAGTCATTGATCAGCGCGTGGGTCTGCTCGAAGCGCTCGACCATCAGCAGGCGGGCCGCCGCGAGCACGGCAACCGGCAGCAACAGCGCGCCCCACCCCGACATTGCCCGGCCGAGCGCCGCGCGCAGGCGCTGCAGCGCCGTCGCCGGCAGCAGTCGCCACGCCAGCCACGCCAGCACCGTATAGCTCCACAGATAGGGCAGGAACCACAGGTGGTTCCAGGTAGGCAGCAGCAGACAGTCCCCGTCGGTCCCGCAGAACCCGTGGTACCCGCTCAGGTACTTGCCGTAGAAGGCCAGGTACGACTCACCGTAGCCGCCTGGCAGCTGTTCGACCACCTGCAGGTAGGCCTGCGGTGGAACGATCACCAGCATCCCGAACAGCAGGGGCAGCAGCAGTTGGCGCGAGCGGCGGCGGAAGAACCCGTTGGCGGGGCCGCGCAGCATGTAGGCGGTGGCCACGCCGGAGATCAGGAACAGCAGCGACATGCGCCAGGGACTGCTCAGCAGCATGAACGGCTCGGGGCCTTCATTGGCGAACGGACTTTTGACGTGCCACCCCCAGCTCACGTAGTACATGCCCACGTGGTAGAGCACCAGCAGTCCAAAGGCGATCACCCTGAGCCAATCCAGATCGTGGCGGCGTTGCATGGTCCAGTCCCGTTGGAAGTGGCGTGCATCAGAGCACTGCCTGCGTCCGTCGGCGCAGGCCAAGTGATTGATGGAAGGGGATTTGGGACGGGTGGTGGCAACGAGGGGACGAGCCGCGGCAGCGTGTCGCGCCAGCTCCCCTAGAATGCGCGGATGGAACAACGACCTGCTCTCGATGCCTTCACCCGCTTCCGTCCTTGGCGACGCCGGGTGGAGGTGGTGTTCTGGTTGCTGGTGGTCCTGCTCAACTGCAGCGGCAATGCGATCACGACATGGATGGATGCCAATCGCTCTGGCCGGCCGCCGATGGCGGCGTGGGAACCGTGGGTCTGGGAGTTCTCCAGTGGCCTGGTCTGGCTGTTCGTGCTGGTGCCGGCCATCGTCTGGTTGACGTCGCGCTTCCCGCTGCATCGGGACAACTGGCGGCAACGATTGCCGGGATACCTGTTGGCCAGCGTGCCGGCGTCGCTGCTGCACGTGCTGGCGATGTTCGGCCTGCGCATGCTGGTCTACCGGCTGATGGGCGAGCAGTACCGGGTCCACAGCTGGGGCCAGGAACTGCTCTATGAATACCTCAAGGACATCCGCACGCTGGTGGTGATCGTCGGTTTCATCGAAGGCTATCGCTTCCTGCTGCGCCGGCTGCAGGGCGAGGCACAACTGCTGGCCGAGCCGGACGAAGGTCCACCGGTCGAGCCCATCGAGCGGCCGGAACGGCTGCTGGTACGCAAGCTCGGCAGGGACTTCCTGATCGCCACCGAGGACATCGAGTGGGCACAGGCCGCCGGCAACTACGTCAACCTGCGGGTGAAGGGGCATGACTATCCGCTGCGCATCACCATGGCCGGCCTGGAGGAGCGCCTGGCTGGCGGACGCTTCATCCGGGTGCACCGCAGCTGGATGGTGCAGATCAAGCACCTGGTGTCGATAAGATCACTCGACGGCGGCGAAGCGGAACTGCAGATGGACGACGGGCAGGTAGTGCCCTGCAGCCGTCGTTACCTGCCGTCGGTGCGGCAAACAGTGGGCGAGGGCGCAAAAGCGCCGGCCGCAGGGTTGCCGGGCCGGTGAACCGGTGACGGTGCGCGAGTCCTGACGCCGGAACGGGGCCACTCGATGGATGCGTGCACGGGCTTGTTGGCCGGGTCAGGCGTCCTTGGGATCAGGCCCCATCACGTGAGCAGGCGCACTCCGGGTGCGCCAGAGGCTCGTCACATCACCGGCCTCCCGGGGCCAGATCAACACGGTTGGCCGTGCCCATGACGCCCCACGCAGCACACGTTCTCAAAGACCTTCGGTCCAGGCTCCGCCCTGCGGCAGTCGCACGGGTCGGTGGCTTCAGGCCCCCGGAAGATCCGACCACCTCCTGGTTCTGCCGGGCGGTCGGCCTGCCCGGCGAGACGGTTCCGCAATGGCAGGGCGAGCCGATGTTCCCCCTCCTGCAGGTACGGGTATCCGAGCTCCCGGTGGTCCCCGAGGCGCTTGCGGGCATCGCACTGCTGGTGCTGTTCCTGAATCGGCACGAGTACCCGTTTGACCGTCCGCACGGGGAGGGCTGGCTCATCCGCGAGTACACCCGCCTGGAGGGGCTGGTCCCCCTCCAGGCCGATACCGGGCCGTTCCGTCCTTTTCCCATTGCCTGGAATCGCATCGACGATGACGCGCCGGGCTGGGAAGATGCGTGGGAGTTGGTCGACCTGGGGCCGGTGAATGACGACGAAGCGGCGAGCAACGCCTTCTTCAACGCCTTCTCGCGGTACGGGGGCACCAAGTTCGGTGGCTATCCCACGGAAATCCAGCATGGCGTAGGTCTGCAGGACTACGTGTTCCAGGTCGCTTCGGAAGAGAAGGTCGGCTGGATGTGGGCCGACAACGGCCGTGGCTACTTCTTCCGCACCCCGTCCGGCGACTGGCGCTGGGCGTGCCAGTTCTACTAGACGCGGCGGTTCATTCCCCCAAGGCGGGTTCACCTCGGACGTTGCGAACGTCCGCAGGGGGCATTGTGCGGGGCAACACCATCGGTGCTGCGGACGGCGCTCACGCGCAAGGCGTGGCGATCCGTTGTGATGAATGGGGATGAATCGACGAAGTCACGAGGGCCAGTCGATGCACAGCGGCATCAATATCCATGCGCCCGGTTCACTTTCGGTGGATGCGCGAGTCACCTTCAGACGGACGATACGCGTTCAACGGCTGCGATCTATCGTGATGAATGAGGGTTTCAAGCAAAAACATTGCCGATTCACGCACTTTCACGGCGCATCGATGTACGCCAACGTCAGCTGAAAGCAGGTTGCGGGCTGCGCAAAAAACGCCGCTATATTCCAGACTCCCCAGACGAAGGAGGGAGTGGAATGTTTCTGACCAAACAACAGCTGGTGATGGCACGCAGGCTTGGTGTGGCGATTCTCGTAGCCGGAAGTCTTGCGTCCTGTGCAACCTACAAAGAGGAGTTTGCAGGGATCAACTCGCGCCTGGACCAACTTGATGCGAAGGTGCAGGGCGCTGCGCAGAGTGCCGAATCGGCCAATCAGTCCGCGCAGCAGGCAAACCAACGGCTGGATCAAATCGAAGGCCGCGTCCAGCAGCTCGAAAGGGCCCCGCGCCGTACGCCGCGTGGCTGATCCCCTTTTCCGCACGCGATTGATGACGAACATCTGAATCCAGGATCCGGTGGCCGTTGCTGGCCACTGGTTTCCTTTCCATCGCGCAATCCCCATTCCAAGGAATCGTCCCATCCGTACGCACGCATACCCCGCAATCCGAGCCATTTCCGTGGCAATGGCGCTGGCGTTCGTGAGCATCGGCGTGGCCAGCGCCAAGGATGACGTGGCACCGCCGGTTGCCGCGGTCGACCAGCTGCCGCCGGGCCAGGCCGTGTCCGACACGGTGATTGAACTCGCAGGCTGGGTTGTCGCCAGCAAGGACAACCAGGGCTATCCGTTCGCGATCATGGACAAGGCCGCTGCACAGGTCCTCGTGTTCGGCGGCGATGGCCGTCTTCGTGGTGCAGCACCCGCCCTGTTCGGTTCGGCGACCGGCGATCACACCGCGCCCGGCGTCGCCGGCCTCGCGCTTCGTGAGATCCCGGGCCGGGACCGCACCACGCCCGCCGGTCGCTTTGTGGGTGGCTTCGGCCCCTCGATCGACGCCGGGCGAGTCCTGTGGGTGGACTACGACTCCGCGGTTTCCATCCATCCCACGGCCACCGGTGTGCCGGCCGAACGGCGTGCCGAGCGTCTGGCTTCGCCTTCCCCGGACGACAACCGGGTCACCCACGGCTGCATCAACCTCTCGCCCGAATTCTACGAACAGATCGTCCGCACGACGTTCGAGCGGGGCGGGGTGTTCTACATCCTGCCGGACAAGGCATCGCTGGCCGAAACCTTCCCGGAGTTCGCGCAAAGCCGTGCAACGGCGCCGCACGACGACGGCAAGCGCGAACGGTCCGCGGGCCGATAAGCGCGTCAACGCGTTGTCGTTGGCGTGCCCGCTAGCGGCGCGCTTAAGTAGCGTTGCGGGTTGCCCTGACTCCGGCCTTGCGGCCCACGCTGCAGGCTCGTTCAGGCTGCTTCAGCGGAGCAGTATGTCCCGTTGAAATGCCTGCATCCCCACGCCAAATCTGCGCTGGGATTCGCGTATCGGTGGCAGTATCCTGCTTGCATGCGCCTGCTCGTCCTGGAAGATCAATCCGATTTGCGCGAATCCGTTGCGGGCTGGTGTCGGCCGCCGGGTTGATCGTTGCGGTGACGCATGTGCCTGTCCATCAAAGCGATGGTTCCGGGCCCGACGGCGTCGTCATCCTGCTCTACCTGTCACTTTGGCCCGTTGCTCTACTGCTGGTGCACTCCGCCTTGCTGGCATGCCTGGTACGGGACAGGAACCCGGCAACGCTCATGCAAGGCCGCTGGGGTCTTTCCCTGCATGGCGTTCTGGGTGCCGGCTTCTTCCTCTACGCGCTGCACCTGTTCCATCCGGGCTGATTGCCGCACGGATGTTATCCAGTGGGATGAGGGCGGACGGGCCTGAATGCTGGCACGGATCACCCTCCGTCGTGCCTGGGTTTGGCCGGCGAAATCCGTCCCGGCAAGCACCGGGAATCGTTCACATGGGCTGATCTATAGTCCGCGCCGTGACGCCGCGTGGCGCGGCCTGGACAGGAGGTTTCCTCATGAAAGCTGGACGTTTGCTGGGCATGGCATTGACCGCTGCGGGGGTGTTGGCTGTTGCTCCTGCCTGGGCGGATCCGCCCCATCATGCGCGGGGCAACGGCCCGCCACCCCACGCGGGCGGGCCGCACAACCGTGATGCACCGCCGCCGGGCTGGCAGAAGAAGGCATGGCGTCGTGGCGATCGCCTGGCCTGGGCGGAAGTCGACCGCCGCTACTGGGTGGAGGATTACGACCATTACCACCTGCGTGATCCGGGCCGCGGGGAACGTTGGGTGCGTCAGTCCGATACCGAGTACCTGCTGGTGGAGATCGCGACTGGGCTGATCATCGACGCGCTGCATCGCTGAGCCGTGACTTCGTGGAAGGGGCTTCCGGGCGTTGGAATCGCCCGGGAGCCCCTTTTTTGTTGCCTGTCCCCGCATCGGCAGTGATTCCCGGGGCGAAGGGCAACTGGCCGGTCCGCGTCCGCAGTGCCGCCGGGCTGGGATTTCATCCCCGCGTACGGTTACCTTCTGCGGGTAACCCCGAAGCTGGTGTCTGCACGTTCAATCTCCCGGTCCCTGGATGGAGCATCGAGATGGTCCCGAAATGTTGGCATTGGTGTCTGGGTTGGGTGGCGTGGCTGGGCGTGCTGGCTGGGCCTGCAGATGCACAGCAGGCGTGGCGTGCCCCGCCGCTGATCAGCGTGGCCAAGGCCGAGCAGCCGATCCAGCTGCTGCGCGCGAGCATCGAGGGGGAAGTGCAGGCCGGGGTGACGCAGACCCGCATCGAGCTTGAGTTCCGCAACCCCAACCGGCGGGTGATGGAAGGGGAGTTGCAGTTCCCGCTGGCCGATGGTCAGCAGGTCACCGGCTTTGCGCTGGACATCGACGGGGACCTGCGGGCCGCGGTGGCGGTGCCGAAGGAACGCGGCCGGCAGGTGTTCGAGCAGGTGATCCGCCAGAAGGTGGACCCCGCCCTGCTGGAACAGACGGCCGGCAACCAGTTCCGGCTGCGGGTCTATCCGCTGCCCGCCGGCGGTACCCGGCGCGTGCAGTTGACGCTCCGGGATGCGATGCCGGTACGTGGTGAGGCCTGGCAATGGCGGCTGCCATTGCAGTTCGCGGTGGGGGCAGGGCAGGTACGCCTGCACCTGCAGGCATCGTCCGTGCCGCAGGGCGGCACCGATGGGTTCCGTTTCAACGGCCGTGAACTGACCTGGCAGGGCAGTGGCCGGCAACTGCCTGCCGAACTGCAGTGGCAGCTGCCGATGCAGGCGACGGCACGCATGCAGGTGGCCGCGTACGACGGCCAGCAGTACCTGCTGGCGCAAGTGCCGGTGGCGCGCCCGGGTGCGCGCCGCCTGCCCGGCCATGTCGGGCTGCTGTGGGATGCCTCTGGCTCCGCGGTGCATCGCGACCGGGCGCGGGAGTTCGCACTGCTTGATCGGTATTTCGCCGCCATGGGTGAGGGCGAGGTGCAGTTGACCGTGCTGCGTGATACCGCCGCTCCCGCGCGCCGCTTCGTGGTTCGCGGTGGTGATTGGAGCGCGCTGCGCAAGACGCTGGAACAGGAGCCGCAGGACGGTGCCAGCGGGCTGGCGGGGTGGCGCGCCGATCCGGGCGTGGGGGAGTACCTGTTGTTCAGTGACGGGTTGTTGAATTGGGGCGGCGATGCCCAGCCCAGCCTGTCCGCGAACCAGCGCCTGTTTGCGATCAGCAGCGCGGGCGCGCGTACCGACAGTGCTCGCCTGCGCGGCTGGGCCGAAGGCAATCGTGGTCGCCTGCTGTTGCTGGAGGGCGGTGATGTCGCCGCGGTTGCCGCTGAGCTGTTGTCCATGCCGGTGGACGTGGCGCTGGCCGATCCGGTGGGCCTGCGCGAAGTGGTGCTGGACCGTCGCAGTATCGGCCAGGGGTGGTTGTGGATCCTGGCGCGCAGCGATGACGACACCCCGGCATTGAAGCTGCGGGTGGGTGAAGGTGATTGGCAGAACGTGCCACTGGCAACGGACAAGGCCGATGGAGCGTTGTTGGCCGGGTTGTGGGCGCAGGCGCGGTTGCAGCAGCTGGGGACGGACCCTCGCCGCAACCGTGAGGCGATGCAGCGCTTGTCGCAGGCTTTCTCGTTGGTGAGTGAGGGGACCTCGCTGATCGTGCTGGATTCCCTGGAAGACTACCTGCGCTTTGCGATCCGGCCCCCCGCACCGATGCGGGCGGAGTACGAACAACGTTTCGCCCGGCAGGTGGCCGACCGCGATGCCGCGCGCAGGTCGCACCTGGATGCGGTCGCCGCGCAGTGGAAGGAGCGCGAGCAATGGTGGAACCGGCGTTGGCCGAAGGATGCCCCGCCGAAGGCGGCTGGACCGGATGCGCGCCAGCGGGTGGCGTATGCCGAAGCCCCCGCGCCAGCGGCGGCCATGGCTCCCCCGAGGCCTTCAATGCTGCCGCCTCCGCCTCCGCCTTCACCGCCGACGGACCTGGCCGCTGAAGTCGCCGATGGCGCCAGCCTGGACAGGGTCGTGGTGAGCGCTGCCTCGGCCAACGCGGCACCGGCGGCCGAGGCAGCTGCCAACGACGGCGCGCTGGAGATCCGGCTGGCTGCCTGGGTGCCGGATTCGGAAGCAGCCAAACGCTTGCGCAACGGGCCGTCCAGCACGCTGTACGCGCGCTACCTGGCCGAACGCGCCGCCAATGCCGACAGCAGTGCGTTCTTCCTCGACGTGACCGACCTGCTGCTCGCCGCTGGGCAGAAGCCGCTGGCGCTGCGGGTGCTGTCCAACCTGGCGGAGATGGACCTGGACAACCGCCACCTGCTGCGCGTGCTGGGCTACCGCCTGATGCAGGCCGGCGAGCCGGCATTGGCGGTGCCGGTGTTTGAACAGGTGCGGGTGATGGCCGAGGACGAGCCGCAGAGCTTCCGCGACCTCGGCCTGGCGCTGGAGGCCAGTGGGCAGGCACAGGCGGCATTGCAGCCGCTGTACGAGGTGGTGCAGCGCGAATGGGACTCGCGTTTCGACGGCGTGGCGTTGATCGCGCTGGATGAGCTGACCAACCTGGTCGCCCGAAGCCGCACCCCGCTGGACGTGCAGATGATCGACCCACGCCTGCGCAAGGCGATGCCGCTGGACCTGCGCGTGGTGCTGGCCTGGGACAGCGACAACAGCGACATGGACCTGTGGGTGACCGACCCCAATGGCGAGCGCGCGTACTACGGCAATCGCCTGACCCGCCAGGGCGGGCAGATGTCGCAGGACTTCACCGGGGGCTACGGGCCCGAGCAGTTCTCGTTGCGCGATGCCAAGCCCGGCATCTACAAGGTTGAAGCCAACTACTTCGGCAGCCGCGAACAGCTGGTGACCGGTTGGGCGACGTTGATGCTGCGCCTGAGCACGCATTGGGGCACGCCGGGGCAGCAGGACAAGGCGGTGACGATGCGGTTGAGCGAAACCGAATCCACGGTGCTGGTGGGCGAGTTCGAAGTGCGCTGAGCACCGCCGATGGCGACAAAAGAACGGGGCCGGCAATGCCGGCCCCGTTCGTATCCTGCCGCGCTGGTTACTTGCGGCGTGCCAGCAGGCGGTAACCGCCGGTGGCGTTGGAGTCGTAGCTGTGCGCGAGCAGCACGTAACGGCCGGCGTCCAGCTCCACTTCCAGCGACGGATCCAGGCTGCTGTCGCTGTCGTCCTGCTGGGCGACTTCCTCGCCGTTGCGCATCAGCGTGAGCATGCCGTCCAGGCCACCGATGCCGGTCATGCTGATCACGTAGGTACCCTTGCGCGGGATCTCCAGCGTGTACAGGTCGCGGTTGCCCGGGCGCAGCTGGCCCTGCACTTCGCGGCCGAGCTTGAGTTCCGGGCGGGCGGAGCCTTCCGGTGCGGCGGTGGTGGTGGTGGCGAGCTGGAACACGCCGCCACGGCCGTTCACCGAACGCACCGAGACGTTGTACTGGCCGGCATCGAGCACCTGGGTCAGGCGCGAGTTGGTGCCATTGCCGGCACCGTCGTCGTCGCTCAGCACCAGGTCGCCGCCCTGCACGGTCAGCAGTGTGTCGAAGTCACGGCTGCTGGCATCGAACTGGACGCGGCGGGTTTCCGGCAGGGTCATCACGAAGCTGCGGGTGACGTCGCCGGTGACGAAACTGCTGGTCGAGCCGTCCACCGGCAACGCGCTGCCGTCCTCGAAGACCAGGCCTTCGGGCATGTCGGCGCGCTGCACGCCCAGGTAGAACGCGCCGGAGGCTTCGCTGAAGCCGGCGGCGGTCAGGGTGTAGGTGCCGGGCTTCAACGGCGCCAGCAGGCGCGAGTTGAGCTGGTTGCCGCCGTCGTCGTCTTCCATGCTCACGCCGTTGCCGCTCAGGGTCAGGCGTGCGTCGAACTCGTCCGACTCCAGGTCGATGGTATACAGGCCAGCCTGTTCGACTTCCAGGGTGAAGGTCTTGTCGCCGCCGCGCAGCCAGTCGGTGATGCGGCGGCCGGCGGTCAACGGCTTGCCGTCGTAGGTGGCGATCGGCGCGGCCGACAGCTGGTACGGGCCGAACGCACGGGCGTCCGAGCCGCTGACGGCGACCAGGTACTGGCCGGCCTTGTCGGCGCGCATGCTCAGCGTGGTGCCGCCGTTCTCGCCGGCTTCGGTGCGGCTGATCAGGCTGTCACGCAGGAACACCGCCAGCGAGCCGTTCAGCGGGCCATCCAGCTTCAGCGAGACGGCCTGGCCGGCGGCCAGCTGCAGCGTGTACAGCTGGCTGCGGGTGCCGTCGCTGTAGTTGACCGGGGTCGAGGAGGTGATTTCGCCGTCGGCTTCACCGTTGAGGGTGAGGGAACGGGCGGGACCGGCGGCCTGAACGGGGGAATTCACGGCGGCCGCGATGGCGAGGGACAGCAGTCCTGCTGTTAGTCGCTTCACTTCGATTTCCTTATGGATTGGTACAGGGGTGGAACAGGGGAATGGCAGGCCTCCAGCCCATGGCCGCCGGCAGCGGCCATGGGGCGGGACCGCCGGGGCAGGGACCCCGGCGGCACGGCGCGTTACTGGATGACCGGCTCGGCGACGGCAGCAGCATCGGCTGCGGCGCTGGCGGCCTCTTCGGCGGCATCCTTGCGGTTGCTCGGGCCGGCCACGTCGATGGCGTCACCGCTCAGGTCGGTGGTTTCCAGCTCGAACACGCCCTGTTGGCTGCCCAGGCTGGTGACCGCGACGATGTAACGGCCCGGACGCAGGTTCAGGGTTAGGCGCGCGTTGGTGCCGTTGCCGCCGTCATCGTTCTCTTCGTCCACGCCGGGGCCGGTGATGTGCAGCACCGAGTCGAAGCCATCGGCGATGGCATCGAACTGCACCTGGCGCGGCTTGTCCACGGTCAGCACGAAGGTGCGGCGGGCACGCGAATCCATCATCGACTGCGCGGTCTGGCCGATGGTCAGGGCGGTACCGTCACGGGTGACCAGGTTGCCATCGGTCGCGGTCATGGCCACGCTCAGCTTGAACGAGCCGGTCTTGCCGTTCACCGAGGAGGCATCGATGGTGTACTCACCGGGCTCCAGGAAGGTGCGGATACGGGCGTTCAGGCGGCCGCCGTTGTCGTCGTCCTCCAGCTCGACGTTGCGACCGTTCAGGCGCAGGTAGGCGTCAAAGGCACTCGATTCCAGGGTGATCGAGTACAGGCCGGCCTTGTCGACCTGCAGCTTGTACTCCTGCTTGTCGTCCATCAGCCAGTCGATGGCCTGGCTGCCCGCGCCCAGCGGCTTGCCGTCGTAGGGGACGATCTTGCTGCTCTTGAGCTTGAACGGGCCGAAGCTGTTGGAGCCGGCGCTGTTGACCGCGACCAGGTAGGTGCCGTCCTTCGGTGCGCGGAAGGCCAGGTTGACCGCGCTGCCGGAGTCACCTTCTTCCATGTCCGAGTTGCCGCTGGCGTTGGCGAGCATGGTCTGGCCGTCGAACACGGCCAGCTGGCCGTTGAGCGAGCCGCCCAGCTCCAGCGACACCGCCTCGCCGTTCTTCAGGGTGACGGTGTAGGCCTGGTGGCGGCTGCCGTCGTTGTAGTTCAGGGTGCTGCGGGAGGTGATCTCACCGGCGACGCTCTCGCCGACGGTCAGCTTGGGGTTGCTGTCGCCGCCGGCGACGCCCCCCAGCTTTTGACAGGCGGCAAGCGCAACTGTCATAGAGATCGCTGCGAACAGGCGGGCATGACGTGTGTTCAAGCGTGGGTCCTTCAAGTAAGGGTGGTTTCCGTTCCCCGCGGGGGCGGGTCGGACGGGATTCTAACGGGTCCGGCGTTGTGTATTCAGCGAGAATCCTTCACACGGGCCGGGGGAGGGCTGGCTGGCCGCTTGGATGCTAGAATTCCCGGCTTGTCTGCCTTTTTCATCGACCGACCATGATCGAATTGAATCCCATCCGCCAGCGAATCGCCGATCTGACCGATCGCGTGGTCTCGCTCAGGGGGTATCTTTGACTACGACGCCAAGAAAGAGCGTCTTGAAGAAGTAACCCGCGAACTCGAAAACCCCGACATCTGGAACAACCCCGAGTACGCCCAGTCGCTGGGCCGGGAGCGTTCGATGCTGGACAAGACCGTCGGCGGCATCGCCGTGGTGCTGGACGGCATGACCGAGGCCAACGAGCTGCTGGAGCTGGCCGAGAGCGAGCAGGACGAGGACACCGCGCTGGCGGTGGTCGCCGACCTGGACAAGCACCAGGTCCACATCGAGAAGCTGGAATTCCAGCGCATGTTCTCCGGCGAGATGGACGCCTGCAACGCGTTCGTCGACATCCAGGCCGGTGCCGGCGGCACCGAAGCCCAGGACTGGGCCGAAATGATGCTGCGCATGTACCTGCGCTGGTGCGAATCGCGCGGCTGGAAGGCCGAGCTGCTGGAAGTGTCCGGCGGTGAAGTGGCGGGCATCAAGTCGGCCACGTTCCGCGTGGAAGGCGACTTCGCCTACGGCTGGCTGAAGACCGAGACCGGCGTGCATCGCCTGGTGCGCAAGTCGCCGTTCGACTCGGACAACCGCCGCCACACCAGCTTCACCTCGGTGTTCGTGTCCCCGGAAGTGGATGACAGCATCGAAGTGAACATCAACCCGGCCGACCTGAAGACCGACGTGTACCGTTCCTCCGGTGCCGGTGGCCAGCACGTCAACAAGACCGAGTCGGCGGTGCGTATCACCCACGTCCCGACCGGCGTGGTGGTGGCTTGCCAGACCGAACGCAGCCAGCATGCCAACCGCGACCGCGCGATGAAGATGCTGGCCGCCCGCCTGTACGAGCTGGAAGTGCAGAAGCGCAACGCCGAGCGCGATGCGGTGGAAGCCACCAAGTCGGACATCGGCTGGGGCAGCCAGATCCGCAATTACGTGCTCGACCAGAGCCGTATCAAGGACCTGCGTACCGGCATCGAGCGCACCGACACCCAGAAGGTGCTCGATGGCGACCTGGATGAATTCATCGAGGCCAGCCTCAAGTCCGGCCTGCAGGCCGGTGCCAAGCGCAGCGATGCCTGATCCGGCTCCCGCGGCGGCCTCGGCCGCCGTCCGGACCGTGGGCGGGTCCCGTCGTGGGGCCCGCCTTGCCGTCGCCGGCCGTGGGGCACGGCGATGATGCGCAGCGAAGAAGAACGCAGGGAACTTGGCGGCTTCCTGAAGGCCTGCCGGGCACGCGTGGATCCCGGTACGCTGGGGCTGCCGGTGGGGCGCCGGCGCACGCCCGGGCTCAAGCGCGAGGAAGTGGCGCTCGCCGTGGGCGTCAGCGTCAGTTGGTACACCTGGATCGAGCAGGGGCGCGACGTGCGGGCCTCGCCCGAGGTGCTGGAGCGGCTGGCGCGGGTGCTGCAGCTCAGTGACGACGAGCGTGCCTACGCGTTCGCACTGTCCGGTTACGGCGTGCCGCTGGAATCGCCCGATGAAACGGTCACCGAAGGGCTCCGCCAGCTGGTGATGGCGATGCAGCCGATCCCGGCCTATGTGCGCAATACCCGCTTCGACATCCTGGCGTGGAACCCGGCCGTCGCCGAGCTGTTCGTGGACTATGCGCAACTGGCGCCACACGAGCGCAATACGCTGCGGTTGATGTTCCTGTACCCGCCGTACCGGCAGTTGATCCTGAACTGGGAAGAGATGACGCGCGGGCTGCTGGCCAGCTTCCGCGCGGCCATGGCGCAGGCGCAGGACAAGGCGCCGTTCCTGGCGCTGGCCGAGGACATCGCCGCGCACAGCGCCGAGTTCCGGGCGTGGTGGCCCGAGCACGATGTGCGGCGTTTCGATGAGGGCGCCAAGCGCCTGAACCATCCCACCCGCGGCCTGCTGGACCTGCAGTACGTGGCGTTGATTCCGGAAAGCCGGCACGATCTGTCATTGGTGACCTACCTGCCGCGGACCTGAGTGCCGGATGCAGGCGCGGCTCCGGTCGCGAGGCCGGTGACGTTTCAGTGCCAGGTGAAGAACGACCCCTCGCCAACCCTCCCCTTGGCTTCGCCATAGGGAGGGGGCCGTTGCGCGGTGCGCTGTGGATGCGCCCCGGCAGGTGCGGCTCCGGCCGCGAAGCCGGCGGTGTCTCCGTCCCGTGCGAAGCGCGACCCCTCCCCAATCCTCCCCTTGGCTTTGCCAAAGGGAGGGGGCGTTGCGCGCGGCGCTGGATGCGCCCAGATGGGAGCGGCTTCAGCCGCCAAGCCGGCAACACCTCCGTGCGCGAAAGCAGCCGCCGCCCAACAATCCCAAGCCTTCGACAACGGAACGAACCCGCGCTGCAACAAAGGGGGAGTGCCACTCCTAGGATGGTCACACGCCTTGTTGTCGGTGGGTGGTAGGGTCCAGATTGCGTTCCAGGAAACGGACCGCTGGTCCGTTGTCGACACGACAGGAGAACCTGATGTCCGCCGTCCCCGTAGCAAGCGGCGCTGCCGCGATTTCCCGCGACCCCGCCACCGGCGAGCTGATCGCCACCCACCCCTTCATCAGCGATGCCGAACTGGACGTGCTGTTGGACCGCAGCCGCGCCGGCTTTGCGGCCTGGAGCGCGCAGACACCGGCGCAGCGGGCCGAGGCCCTGCGCCGCATGGCGGCGATCCTGCGCCGTGACCGCGAGCCGTTGGCGGCGTTGGCTACCGCGGAGATGGGCAAGGTCCTGGCCGAATCGCTGGCCGAGATCGAGAAATGCGCGCTGCAATGCGAGTGGTACGCCGACCACGGCCCGCAATGGCTGCGGGACGAGCCAGCCGAGGTGCTGAGCGGTGAGGCATACGTGTCGTTCCTGCCGCTGGGCGTGGTGCTGGGCGTGATGCCATGGAACTTCCCGTACTGGCAGGTGATGCGCGCCGCCGTGCCGATCCTGCTGGCGGGCAATGGCTTCCTGCTCAAGCCCGCCGAGAACATCGTCGGTACAGCCAAGCTGCTTGACGCCGCCTGGCGCGAGGCGGGGCTGCCGGACGGCACCTTCATCGGCGCCAACCTCAACCGGGAGCAGACCAGCAAGGCCATCGCCGATGACCGCATCGCCGCGGTGACATTGACCGGCAGCGTCGCGGCCGGGCGCAGCATCGCTGCTCAGGCCGGGCAGGTGCTGAAGAGGGTGGTGCTGGAACTGGGGGGCTCGGACCCGTTCATCGTGCTGGCCGACGCCGACCTGGAGAAGGCGGTTGCCGCGGCGGTGACCTCGCGCTTCCAGAACGCCGGGCAGGTGTGCATCGCCGGCAAGCGCATCATCGTCGAGGATGCCATCCATGACCGCTTCGTGGCGTTGTTCAGCGAGCAGGTCAAGGCATTGACCGTGGGTGACGGACGTGACCCAGCCAACCGGCTTGGGCCGATCGCCCGCCAGGACCTGCTCGACCAGTTGCACGCGCAGGTGCAGGCCTCGGTGGCGGCCGGTGCGCAACTGCTGGTCGGCGGGCACCAGCTGGATCGACCCGGCAGCTTCTACGCGCCTACCGTGCTGGCCGGCGTCGAGCCGGGCATGCAGGCGTTCGACACCGAAACGTTCGGGCCGGTGGCGCCGATCACCCGCGCGCGCGACGCCGACCACGCCGTCGCACTGGCCAACCAGAGCGAGTTCGGCCTCAGCGGCAACCTGTGGAGCGGCGATGTGGCGCGCGCCACGCTGCTGGCCCGACGCCTGCAGACCGGCGGGGTGTTCATCAATGGCTTCTCGGTATCCGACCCGCGGGTGCCGATCGGTGGCGTCAAGAAGAGCGGGTTCGGCCGCGAGTTGTCGTACTTCGGTGTCCGCGAGTTCGTCAACGCGCAGACGGTGTGGATCGACCGCGCTTGAGCCGCGCGCATCGTTGCCTGCCATACAACCAGTCCAGCAAGAAGGGCGTCATTCCATGTCCAAGGGTTCTGATCTGCTCGTCGCCGCACTCGAGAACGAAGGCGTCGAGCGTATTTTTGGCATTCCCGGCGAGGAGAACCTCGATGTGGTCGAGTCGCTGCGGCACTCGCGCATCGAACTGGTCATCACCCGCCACGAACAGGCGGCGGTGTTCATGGCCGCCACCTACGGCCGCCTGACCGGCAAACCGGGCGTGTGCCTGGCCACGCTGGGCCCGGGGGCGCTGAACTTCACCACCGGTGCGGCCTACGCATTGCTGGGCGCGTGGCCGGTGATCATGATCACCGGGCAGAAGGGCATCGTGGCCAGCAAGCAGGCGCGCTTCCAGATCGTGGACATCGTCAGCACGATGAAGCCGCTGACCAAGTCGGCGCGGCAGATCGTCTCGACGCGTACCATCCCGACCATCGTCCGCGAAGCATTCCGCACCGCGCAGCAGGACCGGCCCGGTCCGGTGCTGCTGGAGCTGCCGGAAGACATCGCGGCGATGGAAGGGGACGAGGACGCGCTGATCCCGCCGCATCCACAGGAACTTCCCATCGCCAGCCCGGAAGCGCTGGATCGGGCCGCCGGGATCATCCGCGCCGCCAAGCGGCCGTTGCTGATGATGGGGGCCGGCGCGTCACGGCCGCGCTCCAGCGAGGCGCTGTCGGCGTTCGTGCTGCGCGCGGGCACCCCGTTCTTCACCACCCAGATGGGCAAGGGCTCGGTGACCGGCGGCTCGGGGCTGTACATGGGCACCGCCGCGCTGACCGAGCGCGACTACGTGCACATGGCCATCGACCAGGCCGACGTGATCGTCACCATCGGCCATGAAGTCACCGAGAAACCGCCGTTCGTGATGCGCCCGGGTGGCCCGACCGTCATCCACGTCGGCTACCTGCCGGCGGAGGTGGAGCAGGTGTACTTCCCGCAGGTGGAGGTGATCGGCGACATCGGCCGATCGCTGACCCTGCTGGCCGACCGCATCGAAGGCAAGGTGGCCAACGCCGACGCGCTGCTGCCGCTGCGCGAGCAGATCCTGTCGCATATCACCGACCGCGCCGAGGAAGACCGCTTCACCCCGCAGCGGCTGGTGCACGACGTGCGCCAGGTGATGCCGCCGGACGGCATCGTGGCGCTGGACAACGGCATGTACAAGATCTGGTTCGCCCGCAACTACCGCACCCAGGTGGCCAACACCCTGTTGCTGGACAACGCGCTGGCGACCATGGGCGCCGGCCTGCCCTCGGCGATCACCGCGGCCATCCTGTATCCGCAGCGGCGGGTGCTGGCGGTCTGCGGCGATGGCGGCTTCATGATGAACAGCCAGGAGCTGGAAACCGCCCGCCGGTTGGGCCTGAACCTGGTGGTGCTGATCTTCAATGACAACGCCTACGGGATGATCCGCTGGAAGCAGGCGGTGGACGGCTTCGCCGACTACGGCATGACCTTCACCAACCCGGACTTCGTCAAGTACGCCGAGGCCTATGGCGCCACCGGGCACGAGGTGCGCGAGATCGGGCAGTTCATCCCGACCCTGGAAGCGGCCTTCAACGCTGGCGGCGTCCATCTGGTAACGGTGCCGGTGGACTACTCGGAGAACGCGCGGGTGCTGGTGGACGAGCTCCGTCAGGCCTTCCCGCCGGCCGTCCATTGACGTGGGCGGGGCAGGGGCCGGGCCGACCGGCCCGGCCGGGGGAGGGTGGTTTTGGTATGCTGTACGACCGGTGTTGCCGGCCGTATCCCCCCACTATCCACCTGCAGATCCATGAGCGAAGCCACCGAAACCCCACCCGTCGACGAAAACAAGTTGATTGCCGAGCGTCGCGAGAAACTCAAAGCGCTGCGCGGGCAGGGGATCGCCTATCCGAACGACTTCCGTCGTGAAGACTTCGCCGGCAAGCTGCAGGCCGAGTACGCCGACGCCGAGCAATGGACCGCCGAAACGCTGGAAGGCAATGGCCGCCGCGTGAAGATGGCCGGCCGCCTGATGGCCAAGCGCATCATGGGCAAGGCCAGCTTCGCCCAGATCCAGGACGAGAGCGGCCGGATCCAGCTGTTCCTGCAGGGTGCCACGTTGGGCGATGCCTACACCGCCTTCAAGGGCTGGGACGTGGGCGACATCATCGCCGTCGAAGGCGGGCTGACCCGCACCAAGACCGGCGAGCTGTCGATCAAGGCCGAGTCGATCCGCCTGCTGACCAAGTCGCTGCGCCCGTTGCCGGACAAGTGGCACGGCCTGGCAGACGTGGAGCAGCGTTATCGCCAGCGCTACGTCGACCTGATCGTGACCCCGGAGTCGCGCGAAGTGTTCATCAAGCGCTCGCGCATCATCCGCGCGATGCGCGCCTGGCTGGACAACCGTGACTTCCTGGAAGTCGAGACGCCGATGATGCATTACATCCCCGGCGGCGCGACGGCCAAGCCGTTCACCACCCACCACAACGCGCTGGACCTGGACCTGTACCTGCGCGTGGCACCGGAGCTGTACCTAAAGCGTCTGGTGGTCGGTGGCCTGGAACGCGTCTACGAGATCAACCGCAATTTCCGCAACGAAGGCGTCAGCACCCGCCACAACCCGGAATTCACCATGATGGAGTTGTACGAGGCTTATGCCACGTACAACGAAGTGATGGACCTGACCGAAGGCGTGATCCGTGACGTCGCCCAGCAGGTGCTGGGTACGACCGAGGTGGAATGGGACGGTGCACGTATCAACCTGGGCCCGGCGTTCCGTCGCTGGCGCATGGACGAGGCGGTGCGCCACCACAACCCGGAGATCAGCGTCGCCGACTGCACCGATCGCGAAGCGCTGCTGCGTCATTGCGAGCGCCTGAAGATCAAGGTCAAGCCGTCCTACGGCTGGGGCAAGCTGCTGCTGGAGATCTTCGAAGCCACCGTCGAGCACACCCTGGTGCAGCCGACCTTCATCACCGACCATCCGGTGGAAGTTTCGCCGCTGGCCCGCGCCAGCGACAACGAACCGGGCTACACCGATCGCTTCGAGCTGTTCATCAACGGCAAGGAGATCGCCAACGGCTTCTCCGAGTTGAATGACCCGGAAGACCAGGCGGCGCGTTTCCAGGCCCAGGTTGCAGCGAAGGACGGCGGCGACGACGAGGCCATGCATTACGACTCCGATTACATTCGTGCGCTGGAGTACGGCCTGGCGCCGACCGGCGGCCTGGGCATCGGCATCGACCGTCTGGTGATGATGCTGACCGGCCGTGCGTCGATCCGTGACGTGCTGCTGTTCCCGTACATGCGCCCGGAAGCCTGAGGCCCGCCGGATTGAGTCGAGAGCCCCGCGCAAGCGGGGCTTTTTCGTGGGCATGGCGGTAGGAGCAGCTCCGGCCGCGAAGCAGGTGATGCACAGGTGCAGCGGGTTGCCGTGATTGCAGTCGGTTTTCGTGGCGGGGCAGGTGCGTCGGCTTCGCGGCCGAGGCCGCTCCTGCTGGCCCGCGTGTGTCCAAACAAAAAGCCCTCCCGGTGAGGGGAGGGCTTGGGTCATTCCGGGGCCGGGCGGATCAGGCTTCCGGCTTGGAGTCGCGCAGTTCGCGGCGCAGGATCTTGCCCACGTTGGACTTGGGCAGCTCCTTGCGGAACTCGACGATGCGCGGGTGCTTGTAGCCGGTGAGGTTGGCGCGGGCGAACTCCTTGACGTCCTCCTCGGTGAGCTTGGGGTCCTTCTTGACGATGACCACCTTCACCACTTCGCCGGACTTCTCGCTCGGTGCGCCGACCGCGGCCACTTCCAGCACGCCGGGCATCATCGCGATGACGTCCTCGACTTCGTTCGGGTACACGTTGAAGCCGGACACCAGGATCATGTCCTTCTTGCGGTCGACGATGTAGAAGAAACCCTGTTCGTCCATGCGCGCCATGTCGCCGGTATGCAGCCAGCCGTCGGCATCGAGCACCTTCTCGGTCTCGTCCGGACGATGCCAGTAGCCCTTCATCACCTGCGGGCCGCGGATGCACAGCTCGCCGACTTCACCGACCGGCAGCACCTGGCCCTCGTCGTTCTTGACGCAGGCATCGGTGGAGGGGATCGGCAGGCCGATCGCGCCGTTGTAGTCCTTCAGGTCCAGCGGGTTGATGCAGGCCGCCGGCGAGGTTTCGGTCAGGCCGTAGGCTTCCACCAGGGTGACGCCGGTGACCTTCTTCCACTTCTCGGCCACGGCGCGCTGCACGGCCATGCCGCCGCCCAGCGCCACCTTCAGTTCGGAGAAGTTGATCTGGTCGAAGCCTTCTGTGTTGAGCAGGCCGTTGAACAGCGTGTTGACGCCGGTGATGGCGGTGAAGCGGTTGTTCTTCAGCTCCTTGACGAAGCCCTTCATGTCGCGCGGGTTGGTGATCAGGTAGTTCAGCGCGCCGATCTTCATGAAGACCAGCCCGTTCGCGGTCAAGGCGAAGATGTGGTACAGCGGCAGCGCGGTGATGATCACTTCCTCGCCCTGCTTGACGCCGGAGCCACTGATCCAGGCCGAGGCCTGCTGCATGTTGGCGATCAGGTTGCGGTGGGTGAGCATCGCGCCCTTGGCCACGCCGGTGGTGCCGCCGGTGTACTGCAGGAAGGCGATGTCGTCATGGTCGATGTCCACCACCGGCATCGGGTGGCGCTTGCCCAGCTTCAGCGCGTCCTTGAAGCGGATCGCGTTGGGCAGGTCATAGTCCGGGACCATCTTCTTCACGTACTTCAGCACGAAGTTGACGATGCCGCCCTTCGGGAAGCCGAGCATGTCGCCCAGGCCGGTGGTGATGACCTGCTTGACCGGGGTCTCGGCGATGACCTGCTGCACGGTGTCGCCGAAGTTGTCGACCACCAGCAGCACGCTGGCGCCGGCATCGACCAGCTGGTGCTTGAGCTCGCGGGCGGTGTACAGCGGGTTGACGTTCACCACGGTCAGGCCGGCGCGCAGGATGCCGAAGATGGCGATCGGGTACTGCAGGCAGTTGGGCATCATCACCGCGACGCGGTCACCCTTCTTCAGCTGCAGCTCGCCCAGCAGGTAGGCGGCGAACTGGGTGACCAGTGCGTCGGTTTCACCGTAGGTGAGGACCTTGCCGAAGTTGGAGTAGGCGGGGCGATCACGGAACTTGGCTACGGACGTATCGAACACCGCGGCAACGGAACGGAATTCGTTGACGTCGATTTCAGCCGGGACACCGGCCGGGTAGCTCTGCAGCCAGGGACGTTCCTGATTCATCTTCCCCTCCAGGAAATGGATGTGATCTAGTGATGGGAGCGGGGCACCGGGGCGCCACAGCCGCTGATGCCAGCATACCGTCCAGAATGGAAAAGGCGAAGGGTTCAGATGATCCGAACGGTTCTGAAATGCATGCTTATTGCGGTGATTGTGCTTTCCGTCGCCGGTTGCAAGCGCGCGCCGCCGGAACAGCGGCTGCGCGACACGATTGCTGCAATGCAGAAGGGTGTGGAGTCGGGCAGTGCCGCGGACTTCATGGAGGCGGTCTCGCCCGAGTTCGTGGGCAACGAGGGCGTGGACCGGGCGGGGCTGGAGCGCCTGGTCAAGGCGCAGTTGCTGCTCAACAGCAAGGTGTCGGTGCAGACCGGTCCGATAGCCATCGAGATGGCAGCGGACAACAAGACGGCGACAGTACGTTTCAGTGCCCTGCTGGTCGGGGGTACGGGCGGCTTGCTGCCCGTGCGCGGCGACATGCAGGAGATCCAGACCGGCTGGCGGGATGAGGACGGCCAGTGGCGGGTGTATAGCGCCAGCTGGGGGCCGGTGGGTGGTGAGCGCGGGTAAGCGGGTGGGGGAGTGGGGGTAGAAGCAAGAGCAGGAGCGGGAGCGTCACCCCTCCCCAGCCCTCCCCTTCGCGATGCGAAAGGGAGGGGGAAGATGCCGGTTCGCTGCGATCTCGAACTCTAGTCGCCGCCGTGCAGCTCGATCGCGGTCTGACAGGTCAACGGAAACCGCCCCCTCCCTTTCGCATCGCGAAGGGGAGGGCTGGGGAGGGGTAAAAAAGAACGCCCCGAAAGGGGCGTTCTTTGCTTCATCAAGTCAATCCATCCGTCAGGCCGCTTTCTTCGCCGCCAACTGGCGCAGCACGTACTGCAGCAGGCCGCCGTTGCGGAAGTACTCCACTTCCTTCGGGGTCAGCAACAACACCTTGGCCTGGAACGACTGCTTGCTGCCGTCAGCCTTGGTCGCGGTGACCGTGGCGGTCTTGGCCTTGCCGTCGTCCAGCCCGGTGACGTCGAAGGTCTCCGAGCCATCCAGGCCCAGTGACTGTGCGTTCTGGCTGTCGATGAACTGCAGCGGCAGTACGCCCATGCCGACCAGGTTGGAGCGGTGGATGCGCTCGAAGCTCTCGGCGATCACCGCCTTGACGCCCAGCAGGTTGGTGCCCTTGGCCGCCCAGTCGCGCGAGGAGCCGGTGCCGTATTCCTTGCCGGCCAGGACCACCAGCGGCACGCCGTCGGCTTTGTACTTCATGGCCGCGTCGTAGATGGCCAGCTTCTCGCCGTTGGTGCTGCCCGGGGCGTAGTACAGGGTGTTGCCGCCTTCCTCGCCACCGAACATCAGGTTCTTGATGCGGATGTTGGCGAAGGTGCCGCGCACCATCACGTCATCATTGCCGCGGCGGCTGCCGTAGCTGTTGAAGTCGGCCGGGAGCACGCCACGCGACTGCAGGAAGCGGCCCGCCGGCGAGTCCTTCTTGATGTTGCCGGCCGGGGAGATGTGGTCGGTGGTGATCGAGTCACCGAACAGGCCGAGCACGCGCGCACCGTGCACATCGCTGATGGTGCCGACCTGCATGGTCATGCCGTCGAAGTAGGGCGGGTTCTTGATGTAGGTGGAGTCGCCGTTCCACTGGTAGGCCTGGCCTTCCGGCGATGCGATCTGCGCCCAGCGGGTGTCGCCCTTGAACACGTCGGCATAGTTCTGCTTGAACATCTCCGGGCCAACGGTGGCGGCGATCATGTCGCCGATGTCCTTGTTGGTCGGCCAGATGTCACGCAGGTACACATCCTTGCCGCTGCTGTCCTGGCCGATCGGCTCCTTGGTCAGGTCGATGCGCACGGTGCCGGCGATGGCGTAGGCCACCACCAGCGGCGGCGAGGCCAGGTAGTTGGCCTTTACTTCCGGATGCACGCGACCTTCGAAGTTGCGGTTGCCCGACAGCACAGAGGCCACCACCAGGTTGCCGGCGGCGATGCCGGCGCTGACTTCGACCGGCAGCGGGCCGGAGTTGCCGATGCAGGTGGTGCAGCCGTAGCCGACTACGTAGAAGCCGAGCTTCTCCAGGTCGGTCAATACGCCGGCCTTTTCCAGGTAGTCGGTGACCACGCGCGAGCCCGGCCCGAGCGAGGTCTTGACCCACGGCTTGGCCTTCAGGCCCAGGCGCGCGGCGTTGCGCGCGAGCAGGCCGGCACCGAGCATCACCGCCGGGTTGGAGGTGTTGGTGCAGGAGGTGATGGCGGCGATGACCACCGCGCCGTCCTTCAGGCGCACGGACTGGTTGTCGATGACCACGTCAGCGTGGCCCTTGGCCAGCTGTTCGTTGCCGACCGCCGCGCCGCCTCCTTCATTGATGAAGTCGGCGACGTCGCCGTTGCGCTGGTCGCGGTTGACGGTCAGGCCCTTGAGCGCCTCGGTGAAGTTGTCATGCACATCGCCGAGCAGGACGCGGTCCTGCGGGCGCTTGGGGCCGGCCATCGACGGCTTGACGTCACCCATGTCCAGTTCCAGCGTGGCGCTGTACTGCGCGTGCGGGCTGCTGGGCTCGTGCCACAGGCCCTGGGCCTTGGCGTAGCTTTCGACCAGCGCGATCTGCGCCTCGCTGCGGCCGGACAGGCGCAGGTAGTTCAGCGACTCGGCGTCGATCGGGAAGATGCCGCAGGTGGCACCGTACTCCGGGGCCATGTTGGCGATGGTGGCGCGGTCGGCCAGCGGCAGGTGCTGCAGGCCGTCGCCGTAGAACTCGACGAACTTGCCGACCACGCCGTGCTTGCGCAGCATCTGGGTGACGGTCAGCACCAGGTCGGTGGCGGTGGTGCCCTCGGGCAGCTTGCCGGTGAGCTTTAAGCCGACCACCTGCGGGATCAGCATCGAGGACGGCTGGCCGAGCATGGCGGCCTCGGCCTCGATGCCGCCCACGCCCCAGCCCAGCACGCCGATGCCGTTGATCATGGTGGTGTGCGAGTCGGTGCCGAACACGGTGTCCGGGAACGCCCAGCGGGTGCCGTCGACGTCACGTTCCATCACCACGCGGGCGAGGTTCTCCAGGTTCACCTGGTGGACGATGCCGGTGTTGGGCGGCACCACCTTGAAGTTCTCGAAGGCCTTCTGGCCCCAGCGCAGGAAGCTGTAACGCTCGCGGTTGCGCTCGAATTCGATCTTGCCGTTGAGGTCCAGCGCGTCGGCGCGGCCGAACACATCCACCTGCACGGAGTGGTCGATGACCAGTTCGGAGGGGATCAGCGGGTTGATCTGCTCGGCCTTGCCACCGAGCTTGGTCACCGCGTCGCGCATGGCGGCCAGGTCGACCACGCAGGGCACGCCGGTGAAGTCCTGCAGCACCACGCGGGCCGGCATGAAGGCGATCTCGGTGTCCGGTTCGGCCTTGGGGTTCCACCGGGCCACCGCCTCGATGTGCTCCGGGCCGACGGTCTGGCCGCCGTCCTCGTGCCGGAGCAGGTTCTCCAGCAGGATCTTCATCGAGTAGGGAAGGTGGGAGATGTCGAACTTCTGGCCGAGCTTGGGAAGGCTGCAGTAGGTGTACTGCTGGCCGCCAACTTCCAGTTGGCTGCGGGTGGAGAAGGTATCGCTCATACAGCTGACTCCTCTTTACAGATGGCTTGCCACGGTGCCGGTGCGGCGCCGCGCGGGCTTTCAGGGCCGTGGGCCCTGTCACTGAATGCAGGTCCGAGTATGGACGATGCACGCATACTTGGGCGCATGGCGGTCCGGGCCAGTTTAGACAACGGCGTGTTGCGGTTGTGTAACGGTGCTTTTGCCGGGGAGGCCAGGCGGGGCGGGGCCTGGCGGGTCAGCGGCGGGTTGGGGTATGCCGGTGGAAGTATGTATAATTCGTGCATACTTCATTGGAGGTCCCATGGAAGCCACCGTAGCTGAACGCGGGCAGATCACCCTGCCCAAGGCCGTACGTGACGCGCTGGGCCTGACCAAGGGCACGTTGCTGAAGGTCGAGCTGGAAGGCAGCCGGATCATCCTGCGCAAGAGCGTGGACGACGCCATTTCCCGTGCGCGCGGCAAGTTCGCGCTGGACGGCTTCGACTCGGCCGAGCAGGCCGTGCGCACCGTGCGTGACGAGGCCGACCAGGCATGATCGCCGTCGACTCCCCGGTCCTGATCGAACTGCTCAGCGATGGCCCGCGTGCCGACGCGGTAGAGGCCTGCCTGCGGCAGGCGCTGGTCGGCGGCCGGGTGGTCATCTGCGGCACGACCCTGGCCGAGGTCTGCGCCTCGCTGCGCGGCGGTGCCGAAGTGCAGGAGGCGCTGGAGGAAATGGGCGTCCATTTCAATCCGCTGGAAGCCAAATCCGCATTGCGCGCCGGCGAGATGCACCGCCGTCACCGCCAGCGCAGCGGCGAAACCCGCCGTATCGACGATTTCATGGTCGGTGCCCACGCGCTGCTGCAATGCGACGGCCTGATCACCTGGAACGACACGTTTTATCGCGACTACTTCAAGGGCCTGAAGCTGATCGTGCCGCAAGCCTGAGCCCATCCATTACTCAAACCGTAACACCCGGGAGTTGTCATGTTGGAAGCCTACCGCCACCACGTAGCCGAGCGCGCCGCGCTTGGCATCCCGCCGCTGCCGCTGACCGCACAGCAGACGGCCGACGTCATCGAGCTGCTGAAGAACCCGTCGGCCGGTGAGGCCGAGTTCCTGCTCGACCTGATCACCCACCGCGTGCCGGCGGGTGTGGACGACGCCGCCAAGGTCAAGGCCTCGTACCTGGCCGCCATTGCCTTCGGCACCGAAAAGAACGCACTGATCAGCCGTGCGCGCGCCACCGAACTGCTGGGCACCATGCTCGGCGGTTACAACGTCGCCCCGCTGATCCAGCTGCTGGACGACGCCGAAGTCGGCGCCATCGCCGCCAACGGCCTGAAGCACACGCTGCTGGTGTTTGATGCCTTCCACGACGTGCAGGAAAAGGCCAAGGCCGGCAACGCCAACGCACAGGGCGTGCTGCAGAGCTGGGCCGATGCCGAGTGGTTCACCAGCAAGCCGGAAGTGCCGCAGAGCCTGACCATCACCGTGTTCAAGGTGCCGGGCGAAACCAACACCGACGACCTGTCGCCGGCCCCGGATGCGACCACCCGCCCGGACATCCCGATGCACGCGCTGGCGATGCTGAAGAACAAGCGTCCGGATGCCCCGTTCGTGCCGGAAGAAGACGGCAAGCGTGGCCCGATCCAGGAAATCCTGTCGCTGAAGGAAAAGGGCAACCTGGTTGCCTACGTCGGCGACGTGGTCGGTACCGGTTCCAGCCGCAAGTCCGCCACCAACTCGGTGCTGTGGTTCACCGGTGAAGACATCCCCTTCATCCCGAACAAGCGCTTCGGCGGTGTCTGCCTGGGTTCGAAGATCGCCCCGATCTTCTACAACACCATGGAAGACGCCGGCGCGCTGCCGATCGAGCTGGACGTGTCGAAGATGGAGCACGGCGATGTCGTCGAGCTGCGTCCGTACGACGGCAAGGCGCTGAAGAACGGTGAAGTGATCGCCGAATTCCAGGTCAAGAGTGACGTGCTGTTCGACGAAGTGCGCGCCGGTGGCCGCATTCCGCTGATCATCGGCCGTGGCCTGACCGCAAAGGCACGTGAGGCGCTGGGCCTGCCGGTGACCGACCTGTTCCGCCTGCCGGTGCAGCCGGCCGACACCGGCAAGGGTTACTCGCTGGCCCAGAAGATGGTGGGCCGCGCCTGTGGCCTGCCGGAAGGCAAGGGCATGCGCCCGGGCACCTACTGCGAACCGAAGATGACCTCGGTGGGCTCGCAGGACACCACCGGCCCGATGACCCGCGACGAGCTGAAGGACCTGGCCTGCCTGGGCTTCTCGGCCGACCTGGTGATGCAGTCGTTCTGCCACACCGCCGCCTACCCGAAGCCGGTGGACGTGAAGACCCACCACACCCTGCCGGAGTTCATCTCCACCCGTGGCGGCGTCTCGCTGCGCCCGGGCGATGGCGTGATCCACAGCTGGCTCAACCGCATGCTGCTGCCGGACACCGTAGGCACCGGTGGCGACTCGCACACCCGTTTCCCGGTCGGCATCTCGTTCCCGGCCGGTTCGGGCCTGGTCGCCTTCGCCGCGGCCACCGGCGTGATGCCGCTGGACATGCCGGAGTCGGTGCTGGTGCGCTTCAAGGGCAAGATGCAGCCGGGCGTGACCCTGCGTGATCTGGTCAACGCGATCCCGCTGTACGCGATCAAGTCCGGTCTGCTGACCGTGGCCAAGGCCGGCAAGAAGAACATCTTCTCTGGCCGTATCCTGGAAATCGAAGGTCTGCCGGACCTGAAGGTGGAGCAGGCGTTCGAACTGTCCGACGCCTCGGCCGAGCGTTCGGCCGCTGGTTGCTCGGTGCGCCTGAACAAGGAGCCGATCATCGAGTACCTCAACAGCAACATCACGCTGCTGAAGTGGATGATCGCCGAAGGCTACGCAGACGCCCGTTCGCTGGCCCGTCGCGTCGAGAAGATGGAAGCCTGGTTGGCTGACCCGCAGCTGCTGGAGCCGGATGCCGACGCCGAGTACGCCGCTGTCATCGAGATCGACCTGGCCGACATCCACGAGCCGATCGTGGCCTGCCCGAACGACCCGGACGACGTGAAGACGCTGTCCGAAGTTGCCGGTGCCAAGATCGACGAAGTGTTCATCGGTTCGTGCATGACCAACATCGGTCACTTCCGCGCCGCTGCCAAGCTGCTGGAAGGCAAGCGTGACATCCCGACCCGTCTGTGGGTGGCCCCGCCGACCAAGATGGATGCCTCCGAGCTGACCAAGGAAGGCGTGTACGGCACCTTCGGCAGCGCTGGTGCTCGCATGGAAATGCCGGGCTGCTCGCTGTGCATGGGCAACCAGGCGCAGATCCGCGAAGGCTCCACCGCGATGTCGACCTCGACCCGCAACTTCCCGAACCGCCTGGGCCGCAACACCAACGTGTACCTGGGTTCGGCCGAGCTGGCCGCGATCTGCTCGCGTCTGGGCCGCATCCCGACCAAGGAGGAGTACATGGCGGACATCGGCGTGATCAACGCCAATGGCGACACGATCTACCGCTACATGAACTTCGACCAGATCGCCGACTACAAGGATGTGGCCGATTCGGTCAATGCCTGAGTTCGATCACGGTAGTTGAGTGTTGAACGAAAACCCCCGGCGAGAGCCGGGGGTTTTTGTTTGTTTCCAAATGGACAGAGGTTTCGGAGAAATAAGAAAGTGCTAATCGATTTAGCTTAGCGCGGATCGAATTCTTGAGACTATTTCCCCGATGGAGGAGATCTGGCACTCGAACGCTTTTGA
The DNA here is from genome assembly GCF_004348115.1 of Stenotrophomonas sp. ATCM1_4. Classification (GTDB taxonomy): domain Bacteria; phylum Pseudomonadota; class Gammaproteobacteria; order Xanthomonadales; family Xanthomonadaceae; genus Stenotrophomonas; species Stenotrophomonas capsici. Next base: position 1,040,277 of record NZ_QPFB01000001.1, read on the forward strand.
ATAAACTACTTCTCTTAGTATTCCCGATTCTACTCCTACAACTTTCCCGTAGTATCCGCAAACTTTTGAGAATGTTTGCTTGCCATCGCATCTATTCAGTATTACGTCATCCGAGGCCGTGCTGTAGTCGGAGAAGACTGTCCTTGCTGTCTCGTTTAGGCTGCTTGCAAGTATCTTCATTCGTTGATCCGAGAGTGCCTCGTCTGATATTTGTCGAAAAATCGCTTCTTCGTTTGACCAATCGAAGGTCTTCTTTCCCCATATGGATTTGGCGAATTCAGTCGACACCAAGTGTTGGAATGCCAAAGAAAGCTCTTTCTTATATACTTGCGGCAATGAGGAGCGTCCAATCTCGGCCATTTTTGATTTAATTTCGGCAGGGGTTGGCAAGCCGGTCTTCAGTGGGTGAATCGCATGATACTGCTTAAGTATTGTATGAAATATATCTGGGTCAAGAAGGTAGTTTTCAAACTCGTGCTTATCTAATTTTATGAAATAGCGATCATATAGATTTTCGTTTATGGACCTCAGTTCATTAAAATATTCATCCGGTTTATTGTCAGAGTCAACGACAAATACAAAATGAATTCCCTGAAGCTCGTCTCCAAGCGCGGCTATTCTCTTATAGGTGTCTGCTACTGCGGCACTTCCATTTAGGGGGCGTACCACGAAATTCTCTCCGCCGAATGCGTGGTGGAGGGCCTCGTTGTCTTCCTGTCCCTCAACGAAAATAACACTCTTGTGAACAGAGCTTAGGCCAACGCGGCGTAGTTGAGACTCTAAGCCTCCATTAAGTGGCTTTGCTATGCCATCTTCAATGAGAAAATTCTGTCCAAACGAGAACGTGTGGTAGATAAGGCTTTTGGAATGGGTTGTGTATAGTAATTGATTTATTTTAAACTGATTTTTTGCGATAGATTCATCGCTTGTTGATGGGTCTTCTGCAGGTCGAGAGTAATAGTCTTTGAGCCACTTTTCCGCGCCGTTTGGCTGGCAGTAATCGCGAAGCATTCCAATGAAATTTAGCAGGAGGCTTTCGTGTAAGTGATTTTCAGGCTCGTCGATTAGAACGGCGGACACGGTGCTCGATATTGATAGTATTACTAAGGTGCTGAGTAGTGTTTTTTCACCTGAGCTGAAGTCACGTACGTCATACAGTGCACTCCGCCTACTGCGGTTTGCCTTGCCTAGGAGTACGAACTCTCCTTCAGTATGATTTCCACTAAAGTTGCTCAATTCGACTTCGGGGATGAGCTTCGTGAATACGTGTTTTGCGACTCGATAGTATTCGAGGCGATTTGGCTTGCTTGGTACGAGTCGTTCATGGATATAGTCCGTGACTAGCTGTTTGTACACGCCGTGAAATAGTTTATCTGGATTTATAACTGCCTGAATTGCAAGATTCTTTTGCGAGTTGTTGGATATCCTTATTCCATCATGACGAAGCGTTTCTGTGGAGAATTCTTTGCTTGCATCTATGAATAGGAATATGTTTGAAGGCGATTCGGAGTTCCAGATTGAAAGAATTGACTGAGAGTTTGTATATCGTAGGACTGGCTCGCCGTCCTCCAAAAGCATAGTGATAGAGGCTGGAGTGTCCTTGCCCTGTGCGTTCGTTATGGATAACTCGATTCTGACGCTGGAGTCTTTTGCCGTGAGAATTTTTTTCGCTTCTGTGGCGGCATCTTCTGCATCCTGTGGCGAATCGAGAAAATGACAGAAGTGCATCTTCTGAATTAACCAGATCGCTCGTAGTACTGATGATTTCCCGGATCCATTTTTTCCCGACAGCGAATAGATGCTTTTGCTGTCGTCAAGATAGAGGGTGGTCGGACCGTCGAAAGAGCGAATTTTATGCAAAGTTATAAATTTTATTCTCATCATTCCGTTGATTACGCTTTTCTTGTTCTAAGATTCTGACCGAGCTCAGCTGGACCGCGCCAGCGCCAGCAACCGCTCCGCGATCCTGTCCAGCGGCAGTACTTCATCCGCCGCGCCCAGCCGCACGGCGCTGCCGGGCATGCCCCAGACCACGCTGCTGGCTTCATCCTGGGCCACGGTGGGGGCGCCGGCCTGCTTCATTTCCAGCAGGCCGCGGGCGCCGTCCTCGCCCATGCCGGTGAGGATCGCGCCGACGGCATTGGCGCCAGCGTTCTGTGCCACCGAGCGGAACAGCACGTCCACGGCGGGCTTGTGCAGGTTGACCGGTGCGGTGTCGTCGACGCGGCAGCGCCAGCGGGCGCCGTCGCGCAGGATGCGCAGGTGCTTGCCGCCGGCCGGCAGGTAGGCGTGGCCGGGGAGGATGGCTTCGCCGTCGGTGGCTTCGCGTACCGACATCGCCGAGTGGCGGTCCAGGCGTTCGGCGAAGGCGCTGCTGAATGCTGCCGGCAGGTGTTGGGTCAGCACGATCGCCGGGGCGTCGGCGGGCATGGCCTCCAATACCGTGCGCAGGGCCTCGGTACCGCCGGCCGAGGCGCCGATGGCGATCAGGCGGTCGGTGGTGCGGAAGCCGATGTTCGACGCAGCCGCACTCTGCAGTGCAGGGCGGCGGAGCGGCGAGGCCAGGGCGCGCACGCGCGATCGGGCGGCCATCTTTACCTTGGCGCGGATCTCCTCGGCGTAGGCTTCCAGCCCACGTGCGACATCGAGTTTGGGCTTGGCGACGAAATCCACCGCGCCCAACGCGAGTGCCTGCAAGGTGGTGTCGGCACCGCGCTCGGTCAGCGAGGACACCATCACCACCGGCAGCGGGTGCAGGCGCATCAGGTTCTCGAGGAAGGCCAGCCCGTCCATGCGTGGCATTTCCACGTCCAGGGTCAGCACGTCCGGGTTCAGGCGCTTGATCTTCTCGCGCGCCAGCAACGGGTCGGCGGCGGTGCCGACCACCTCGATGCCGGGGTCGGCGGCCAGCAGTTCGGTGAGGACCTGGCGCACCAGCGCCGAGTCGTCCACCACCAGCACGCGGCAGGGCGGGGCCAGGCTCATTCGAACAGCTCCACGCCACCACTGACCGGCGTGCGCGACAGCTTGGCGCGCACCGCGGTTTCGGCGGCCAGCACTTCGGCATCGTGCGCATGCGGCAGGCGCTGCACCACGACCCGGCCGGTGGTCGGGAAGAACCACACCTTGCGCGGGTGGATGCCGCACAGGTCCTCGGCGACGATGGGGATGTGCTCGGCCTGCAGGTACTGGCGCACGAACTCGGCGTTGCGGGTGCCGACCGGGTTGCTGGTGAAGCCCTTGAGCACGTTGGCACCGCCGAAGACCTTGGCTTCCAGGCGTTTGCGGTGCGCGCCGCGCTTGAGCAGGTCGTTGATCAGCAGTTCCATCGCGTAGCTGCCGTAGCGTGCGGGCGCGCCGTCGCCGACGTTGCCGTCCGGCAGCAGGAAGTGGTTCATGCCGCCGATGCCGAGGATCGGGTCGCGGATGCAGGCGGCCACGCAGGAGCCGAGCGTGGTGGTCAGCGCGGTGTCATCGTCCACGACCAGGTACTGGGTGGGCAGCAGCTTGGCGGCGACGGTCTGGAAGCGACTGTCGCGGTAGCGCATGACCTCGTCGGGATAGGACTGGGAAGGCTTCATGCACCGCTCCGGCGGGTACGGCGGTACAGGGTGCGGCCGCATGGCTGGATCAGGTCGGCCGCATGCAGGTAGTTCTCCGAATGGCCAGTGTAGAGCAGCCCGTCGTCGCCCATGTGCTCGACCAGCCGCGACAGGATGGCGCGCTGGGTGGGTTTGTCGAAGTAGATCATCACGTTGCGGCAGAACAGCGCGTCGAATGGGCCGCCGACGTCATAGCGGGAGCTGAGCAGGTTGAGCTGGCGGAACTCCACCAGCGCACGCAGCGCCGGCACCACCCGGCATTTGCCCTCGTTCGGGCCGGTGCCGCGCTGGAAATAGCGGCGCTTGGTCTCCGCATCCAGCCCGGCGATGCGTTCGATCGCGTACACGCCCTGGCTGGCGGTGGCTAGCACCTGGGTGTCCACGTCGGTGGCGAGGATGCGTACCGGCGGGGTCATCGTGCCGAACGTCTCGCAGGCGGTGATGGCCATGGAGTAGGGCTCTTCACCGGTGGATGCGGCGCACGACCACAGCTTGATCGGCGCATGCGAGGCGCGTTGCTGCAGTTCCTCGTGCAGCTTGTCGAAGTGGTGCGGCTCACGGAAGAACGAGGTCAGGTTGGTGGTCAGGGCGTTGGTGAACGCCTGCCATTCCTCGCCGCCATGCTGCTCGAGCTGGTCCAGGTAGTCCTTGAATGACTGCAAGCCCAGCGAGCGCAACCGGCGCGACAGCCGGCCGTACACCATGTCGCGCTTTGCCGGTGCCAGCGCGATCCCGGCACGGGCATGGATCAGCTCGCAGACGCGGCGGAAGTCGCGGTCGTTGAACTCGAAATCGCGCTGGGTGGTGTCGACGCTGGACATGTTGGCAGGTGCTCCGTTCAACTGGCCAACGCCAGCGCGGCCGGGACCTCGGCCGGCGCGCCGGCGCCGGTGGCCTCGATGCGGAACACCGCCACGGCCTGGTCGAGCTGGATGGCCTGTTCTTCCAGCAGGCGCGCCGCGGCACTGGCTTCCTCGACCAGGGCGGCGTTCTGCTGGGTGGTTTCGTCCATCTGCACGATGGTCTGGTTGACCTGCTCGATGCCGGCGCTCTGTTCCTGAGAGGCGGCGGAGATCTCGGCCATGATGTCGGTCACGCGCTGCACCGAAGTGACGATCTCGCCCATGGTCGCACCGGCCTGGTGCACCAGCTGCGAGCCTTCGGAGACACGCTGGGTGGAGTCATCGATCAGGCCCTTGATCTCCTTGGCGGCCGCCGCCGAGCGCTGCGCCAGGGTACGCACTTCACTGGCCACCACGGCGAAGCCGCGGCCCTGTTCGCCGGCACGCGCGGCTTCGACCGCGGCGTTCAAGGCCAGGATGTTGGTCTGGAAGGCGATGCCGTCGATCACCGAGATGATGTCGGCGATGCGGCGCGAGGACTGCTCGATCTGGCCCATCGTGACCACCACTTCCTCGACCACGTTGCCGCCGCGGGCGGCGACGCCGGCCGCGCCGATGGCCAGCTGGTTGGCCTGGCGGGCGGAGTCGGCGTTCTGGCGCACGGTGGAGGTCAGTTCCTCCATGGAGGCAGCGGTTTCTTCCAGGTTGGCCGCCTGCACTTCGGTGCGGCGCGACAGGTCGCTGTTGCCGGTGGCGATCTCGCCGGCGGCCAGGTTGATGCTGTCGGCGGCGGACTGGATGCGCGAGACGATGCCCGAAAGCTGGGCGATGGTGCTGTCCGCGTCCTCGCGCATGCGGGCGAACACGCCCTGGAAGTCACCGTGCATGGTGGCGGTCAGATCGCCCTGGGCCAGGGCGCGCAGCAACTGCGAGATCTGTTCCAGGTTGTGGTCGCTGGTGCGCATCATCGCGTTGAGGCTGCGCACCATGTCCAGGAAATCGTGCTCGAAGCGCTGCTCGTCGCCGCGCAGGCTGAAGTCGCCGGCGGCGGCCGCGTTGCCCAGCCGCTTGATCTCGCTGTTGATGGCCGACAGGTTCTGCTTGATGGTAGCCATGGTTTCGGTGATGACGCGCTTCTCGCCCGGCAGCAGCGGCATGTCCGGGGTGAGGTCGCCCACCGCGTAGCGCTGCGCGATGGCGATGACCTGCATCTTCACGTCGATGTGGTTGGCCACCAGCACGTTGGTTTCGGCCACCATCACGCCGTAGTCGCCCGGGAACGCCTCGGCGTCGATGCGGTAGCTGATGATGCCGGCGTCGTGCTGGCGGGCCATCTCATTCTGGGCCTCGATCACCGCGCGCAGCTGGTCCTGCATGCGCTGCATGCTGGTGAGCAGCTGGCCGGTCTCGTCGCGGCTGGGTGCGGGGATGGTGTTGTCCATGCGGCCGCGCGCGATGGCATTGGCCACCGCGGTGGCGTTGCGCAGCGGCGTGACGATGCGGCTGCCGATGACCCAGCTCAGGCTGACCACCAGCAGCACCAGCACGCCACCGGCGACGGTCATGATGGCGGTGAACTTCAGCGCCTGGCCCTGCACCTCGTCCATGTAGACGCCGCTGGACACCACCCAGTTCCACGGGCCGTACAGGCCGGCGTAGGCCAGCTTGGCGACCGGGCCCTGCGTGCCGGGTTTGGCCCAGGTGTAGCCGACGTAGCCGCCACCGCGGCGCGCGGCCTCGACCTGGTCGTAGTACAGGCGCACGCCGTCCTCGCCACGGAAGTCCTTCATGTCCTTGCCGACCAGGTCGGCGCGGAACGGATGCATCAGCAGCACGTAGTCGGTGTTGTAGACGTTGAGGTAGTTGACGTCGGCGTTGGAGCGCATGTTCTGCAGCGCGGCCAGCGCCTGCTGCTGTGCGTCGTGCAGCGACAGCTCACCGGCCTTCGCGCGGTTGGCGTAGTAGTCCAGCACGCCCTGGCTCATCTCCACCTGGGCCTTGAGCGACTCCTTGCGCGTTTCGTACAGATCCACGTACTGCATGCGGGCGGCGATCACCGACAGCGCGATCACGCCCAGCGCGATCAGCACCGTCAACAGGTTCAGCTTGCGCCGCACGGAGATGTTGCTGATGTAGTTCGACCAGAGACGGTAGGGATTCATGGCAAAGGGCAGCGCCCGTGGGTGGCGAGCGGGAAAGGGGAAGTTACGGGTGTATCGGCCGCGGGAGCCGAATGTTTAGCCGGCGCATAACGCACGACCCCGGCCGGAGCCGGGGTCGTGTGGGTCAGAACTCCTGCCAGTCCGAATCGGCCAGCTCGGCAACCGCGGTGCGGTTGCCGGCCACCCGCCGGCGTACCGGTTCCGGTGCGGGTGCCGGGCGACGCGGCTCGGGCTTGCTGGCGAGCGGCGGCGCGGTGACGGGTTCTTCCGGCTGGCTGTCATCGAGGCGGAACACCGACACGACGGTGGCCAGGTGGCCGGCCTGTTCTTCCATCGAACGGGCCGCGGCGGTGGCTTCCTCCACCAGCGCGGCGTTCTGCTGGGTGGTCTCGTCCATCTGGGTGACGGTCTGGTTGACCTGCTCGATGCCGGCGCTCTGTTCCTGCGAGGCGGCGGAGATCTCGGCCATGATGTCGGTCACGCGCTGCACCGAGGCCACGATCTCGCCCATGGTGGTGCCGGCCTTGCGGACCAGCGCCGAGCCGTCGGACACCTTGCCGACCGAGTCATCGATCAGGCCCTTGATCTCCTTGGCGGCACCGGCCGAGCGCTGGGCCAGGGTCCGCACTTCCGAGGCGACCACGGCGAAGCCGCGGCCCTGCTCGCCGGCACGCGCCGCTTCGACTGCGGCGTTCAAGGCCAGGATGTTGGTCTGGAAGGCGATGCCATCGATGACCGAGATGATCTCGGCGATCTTCTTGGACGAGGCCTCGATGGCGCTCATCGTGGTCACCACCTGGCTGACCACCTCGCCACCCTGCGAGGCCACCGAGGCGGCACCGATGGCGAGCTGGTTGGCCTGGCGGGCCGATTCGGCGTTCTGGCGCACGGTGGAGGTCAGTTCCTCCATCGAGGCGGCGGTTTCCTCCAGGTTGGCGGCCTGCTGCTCGGTACGGCGCGACAGGTCGTTGTTGCCGCTGGCGATCTCGGTGGCGGCCGCATTGATGGCAACCGAGGATTGCTTGATGCGGCCAACGATGCCGGTCAGCTGCTCGGCGGTGGCGTTGGCGTCGTCACGCATGGTGGCGAACACGCCCTGGTACTGGCCATGCATGCGCACGGTGAGGTCGCCGCGCGACAGCGCCGAGAGCAGCGCGGAAATCTGTTCCAGGCTGCTGGCGTTGGCGTCGAGCAGGCTGTTGATCTGGCCGGCCAGCTGCAGGAAGAAGCCGTCCTTGTCGCTGGTCTCGATGCGGCCGCTGAGGTCGCCGGCGGCGGCGGCTTCGATCACGCGCGCTACTTCCTTCTCCACCAGCGCCTCGGTGGTGCGGTCGCGCCATTCGACCACGTGGCCGACGGCCACGCCGCCGTCGTTGCGAATGACCGAGATCGCCTGCGCGAACTGGGCATCGCCGAAGCTCATCTGGCGGCGGGCCACGCCGTTCTTTTCCAGCGCTTCGAGCACCTTGTTGTCGACCTGGCCGTTGTGCTCCAGCGCGGTGACCGGTTGGCCGACCAGGGCGATGCTGGCGTCGTAGTGGGACAGGGCGCCGGTCAGCGCGTCGTTGTACTGGGCCAGCGTGTCCAGCAGGGCACGGTTGGCGTAGACGATTTCGAGGTCTTCGTTGGTCAGGTACACGCCGGTGGAGGAGTAGTCCAGCGCGGTACGGATGCGCAGGTTCTCCGCGGCCACGGCCTGGTCGCGCTCGATGCGCTCGCGCAGGTCGCGCTGCATGCGCTGCATGGCGCGCAGCAGGTCGCCGACTTCATCGGCACGGTTGACGTCGATATGGCCGTCGAGCTTGCCGCTGGCCACTTCGTTGGCCACGTCCACGGCGCCGCGCACCGAGCCGACCAGCGAGCGGGCGAACAGCCATACCAGCAGCACGCCGCCGGCCGCACCGACCAGGATGGCGATGGCGGTCAGGATGGCCGAGGTGGTGTAGGTCTCCGCGGCGGCCTTGGCACCGGCCTGGGCACGGGCATTGTCGTTGGCGGCCAGTGCCTCCAGCGACACGTAGGCCTTGCGGTGCAGGTTGCGGGTTTCGCCGACGAAAGTGTCGATGGCGTCATCGGGCAGGTCCAGCGACAGCATCTCCGTCACCGAGTCGTAGGACACCGTGGCGGCCTTCCAGTCGGCAGCGAAGGCGTCGAACAGCTTCTTCTGCTCGGGGTTGTCGATCAGCTTGGGATAGCTGGCGATGGTTGCGTCGATCTCCTTGCGCAGCTCCTCGGCGCGGCGCTTGGCGTCGGCCTTGACCTCGTCACTGGCACGCACCAGGCCCTGGTAGGACGCGTTGCGGTACTCGCTGACCATCCCGCTCAGTTCACCGGTCGCGCGCAGGCTGGGCATGCGGTTGTCGGCCAGGTCGGTGGTGGCTTCATTGAGGGTGTACAGGCCACGGAACGCGACGATGCCCTGCAACAGCATGACGAACAGCACGACGCCGAAGGTAAGCATCAGCTTCGGCTTGAGTTTGAGCGAGTTGACCCACTGCATCTTGGAGATCTCCGGTGACGTCCCGCGCGTGCACGGGCAGCGTGCGCCGCACCGGCGGGGCCGGCGCGGCACCAGGCTGGGATTACTTGATGTTTGCCAGCTTCAGGCTGGCCGGCGAGCTGACTTCGATCTCGGCGCGCGAGGAGTCACGCTGGATCTTGCCGATGACGCAGACGGTCTTGCCTTCCAGCGATTCCAGCGGGAAGCCGAAGTTGCCACGGTTGGCGCCGGAGATGCGCGCGGAGAAGGTGTGGCGCGGGAACTGGCCACCCATGTGCAGGAAGGTCGGCTGGCCTTCGGAACCTTCGGCGTAACGGGCCTTCTCGACCTTGCCGCAGACCATGCCGTCCTTGCCGGCGAAGCGGGCGGCGTTTTCCGGCGGGATCATCTCGGCCGGGTCGGCGGCGACGTGGAACGAGGCGGTGGCCAGGACGGCTGCCGACAGCAGGCAAATCAGGTGCTTGGACATCAAAATCTCCGGGGATGACGAGAGGGCGCCAGTCGGGGAGGACGGGCATGCAATGGGCTATCGGCCGACAGGGCAGGCGGCTGAGGGCGCATGTTCGGAAATGTGATGCGCCTCCCGGTTGGCTGGGTCAGGCCGCGGCTTCTTCGGTCACCGCGGCCTGCCCGAGGTCGGCGGTGTCGAGCAGGGTCTCGATGTCCAGCAGGATCAGCATGCGGTCGTCCTGGGTGCCGATGCCGGAGATGAAGCGGGTGTCCACGGCGGCACCGAATTCCGGGGTCGGGCGGATCTGCTCGGCCGACAGCGGGATCACGTCCGAGACGCTGTCCACGACGATGCCGACCACGCGGTCCTCGACGTTGAGCACGATCATCACGGTGAAGGCGTCGTAGCGTGCCTCGTCCAGGCGCAGCTTCAGGCGCAGGTCGATGACCGGCACGATGGTGCCGCGCAGGTTGATGACGCCCTTGATGTAGTCCGGGGCATCGGGCACGCGGGTGACCGCGTCGTAGCCGCGGATCTCCTGCACCTTGAGGATGTCCACGCCGTAGTGCTCGGCGCCGAGGGTGAAGCTGAGGTACTCGCCGCCGGTGCCTTCGGCGGAAGTGGTACGCGTATCGTTCATGGCAGGTCCTGGTCCTGGCGTGGCGCCGGTGGCTGTTGCACCGGTATCGGCGCCAGGAGGCGGGACTTTAGCGACGGACAGCCGCGGGCGGCGGGGCGCGTTCGGCCAGGCCGGGCGCACGATGGCGCCCGGGCCGGGTCAGTCGCCGTTGCTGCGCGCCTTGCGTAGCCGATCGATGCGGAAGATGTACCGCTGGATCAGCGTGTCGGCACCGCGTGGCAGGTCGTCGAAACGCAGGCCGGCGCGGATGGTTTCCATGCCGTTGGCCTGTTTCTGCTGGCGCAGGTTGCAGACCACCAGGGTGGTGGTCACCGGCGGGGCGTCGGGGATCAGCAGCCCGCAGCCGCGATAGCGGCCCTGCAGGGCGAGCAGGGCCTGCGGCGAGGGCAGCATCAGCGCCATGCCGCCGGCGCTGATGTCGATCACTCGCCAGCGGCTGGGCTCGCCGCCGTCCGGGTCGGGGATCAGGCAGTAGGGTGAATCGCCCACCGGGGTTTCCAGCCGGTAGAACTCACGGCGCTGCAGGTGGTAGACCTCCTCCGGCAGCGGTACCCGGAACGCCACCCGGCCGTCCTGTTCGATGCGGCGGTGGCCATGCAGCTGGAAGCGCACGGTGACCTTGTCGACCTGGCCAAAGCACAGCAGGGAAGCGGCGACCTCCGCGCTGCGGTTGATCGCCGGCAGTGGGCTGGCATCGAGCAGCAGGCCGTCCTCGTCCACTTCCAGCACGGCGCTGGGGAAGGACTGGTCGCGCCCATCCGGGTGCGCGTTGACCATCGACCGCTGGTCGATCATCTGCTGCAGCAGGTGCCGGATCTGGTGCGGGCTGCGCACCATGTAGCGTTCATCGGCATACAGGTTGCCGGCGACGGTGGACGGGCTCGACTCGAAGGATTCGGGTACGGACATGGAGGCGCTTGCAGAGGGTCGAAGCCAGGGAGCCCGCAATCGGTCTCCTGGAAACTGTGATATCGGCCGCTCTTTCTAACTCTTTAGGCGCACTGTTACGAGCCTTTTGTGAAGCAGATGGCCGTTGGCACCGGCTGGCGATTCCGGAGACGGAATTCCGTCACTGGCTGGCGGCGTACGTAGAGGGCCGTTTCGGCCTTGGAAGAGGCGCGGCTATGGCTGCAGGCGCGACTGGAGGAACGCCCCGACCACCCGCTGGTATGCGGCGGGGTCATGCGCGTAGAGGTCGACATGGGCCGCGCCGGGCACCTCCCAGAACTGCTTGGGCGCAGCGGCGGCACGATAGAGCGCGCGGGCTTCGTCGATGGGGGTGTGGCGGTCCCGTGAACCGGACGCGATCAACACCGGGGCGCCGATTGCGGCCAGGTGATCGATGGGCCGAAGGTCGTCGGCCGAGAGCTGCAGGCGCAACGGCAGCTGCCACAGCAGCAGCTGCCACAGCAGCAGCGGCGCCAGCGGACGTCCGGGGGCGCCCAGACGGATGGCCAGGCGGTCGGCGACGGCTTGGTCGAGGCTGGGGTACATCGATTCCAGGACAACGGCGGCCAGTTGTCGCGTGGAAGCGGACAGCACTGTGGATGCGGCCCCCAGGGACACCCCGATCACCGCGACGGGTCGGCCCGGCGCTTGTTGGCCAAGGAACGTGACTGCCGCGTCGACCGCCTTGGACTCGTTGGCGCCGAAGGTGATGTGCGCGGCGGGGGATTGCCCATGCGCCGGAAGGTCGATGAGCAGCACGGAATAGCCCAACTGCTTGAGCCACTGCGCGCGGGGGAGCATCTGGCGCCGGTCCGAGCGCACGCCGTGCAGAAGGAGCACGCTGCCCTTGTCCGCCTGGCCAGGGACAAACCATCCAGAGACCGGGCCAGCAGCCGAATCAATGCGCACCGGACGGGCGCCGAGCGAGGCCGGCGGGGGCCCTATGGTGCGCGGCACCGGAGTGATCAGTGCCTGGCCGATGAGCAGGCTGCCGGCCACACCGACCACCAGCAGGGCGGCAAGCCCGATGAGAATGCGCGTGATGCGGGGCATGGGACGTCGCGTGGGAGGGACCGTCCTGGGATCTTCGATCCTTTCGCCGGCCCATGTCCACGAGGCGTCACACGATGACCCTGGATGAAGCCAAAGAGGCCGGCGGTGGACAGGCCGGAGAGTTCCCGACCACCGCCGGCAAGCAACGGATCAGAACTCCTGCCAGTCCTCGCCACTGCTGACCGGTGCGTGGGCTGCCGGCTTGCCCGGGATGGCGCGCAGGGTGGGGCGTGGCCGTGGGGCGGCCGGCGGCGGTACGCTGGCGGCAACGCGGGCCAGTGATGCGCTGACGGCGTCGGAGAGGCGGAACTGGGCCACTGCATCGGTCAGCTGGCGCGCCTGGTCTTCCATCGAGCGTGCCGCCGCGGAGGCTTCCTCGACCAGCGCGGCATTCTGCTGGGTGCTCTCGTCCATCTGCATCACGGTCTGGTTGACCTGTTCGATGCCGGCGGTCTGTTCCTGCGAGGCGGCGGCGATGTCGGCCATGATCGTGGTCACGCGCTGCACCGAGGCCACGATGTCGTCCATGGTGCTGCCGGCGCGGCGGACCAGTTGCGAGCCTTCGCTGACCTTGCCGACCGAGTCGTCGATCAATCCCTTGATCTCCTTGGCCGCGGCGGCCGAACGCTGCGCCAGGGTGCGCACTTCCGAGGCCACCACCGCGAAGCCACGGCCCTGGTCGCCGGCCCGGGCCGCTTCCACCGCCGCGTTCAAGGCCAGGATGTTGGTCTGGAAGGCGATGCCGTCGATCACGCTGATGATGTCGGCGATGCGTTGGGAGGACTGCTCGATCGAGCTCATGGTGTTGACCACGCGCCCGACCACTTCGCCGCCCTGCGCGGCCACGTCGGCGGCACCGCGCGCCAGCTGGTCGGCCTGGCGGGCATGCTCGGCGTTCTGGCGCACGGTGGAGGTCAGCTCCTCCATCGAGGCGGCGGTTTCCTCCAGGTTGGCGGCCTGCGTCTCGGTGCGGCGCGACAGGTCGCTGTTGCCGGTGGCGATCTCGCTGGCCGACAGGCTGATGCTGCCGCTGGCGGCCTGGATGCCGGAGACGATGCTGGCGAGCTGGTCGATGCTGGCGTTGCCGTCATCACGCATGCGCGCGAAGATGCCGTGGAAGTCGCCTTCGACACGACGGGTCAGGTCACCGTCGGCAATGGCCTGCAGCAGCCGCGAGATGTGGCCGAGGTTGTCCTCGGTGGTCTGCATCAGCGCGTTGAGCCCGCCGACCATCTCGCGGAAGTCGTGTTCGTAACGGTCGATGTCGCCACGCTGGCTGAAATCACCGGCGGCGGCGGCGCGCGACAGGCGCTTGATCTCGTTGTTGATGGCCGACAGGCTGGCCTTGGTGCCGTCCATCGCGTCGGTGATGGCGGCCTTCTCGCCGGGCAGGCGGTCCATGTCCACCGACAGGTCGCCACGGGCGTAGTGGCGCATCACCTCGACCACCCGCATCTTCACGCCGATGTGCTGGGCGACCAGGGCATTGACCTCGCGCACCATGCGCCCGTACTCGCCGGGGAAGCGGGATTCGTCGATGCGGTAGCTGATCTGGCCCTGGTCGTGCTCGCGCGCCATGTCCGACTGCGCGGCGATCACCGCCTTGAGCTGGTGCTGCATGCGCTGCATCGAAGCCAGCAACTGGCCGACCTCGTCACCGCGTCCGGCGTCGATGGTGCCGTCCAGGCGGCCGGTGGCGACCTCGTCGGCGGCCCGCAGGGCGTCCTTCAGCGGGCGTACGATGGCGCGCACGATGACCACGCCGAGGGCGACCGACAGCAGGCCCAGCAAGGCCATGCAGGCGAACAATGCGTTGGTGCTGCGCGCCTGGGTGGCATCGGCGAGCGCCACCTCGCTGTCCAGGGCCGACACGACGTAGCTGCTGAGCTTCTCCACGTCGCTGAACAGGTCGCGGCGGCTGACGCGCGAGTGTTCGTTGGAGATCTGCTGGGCCAGCTCGAACTGGCCATCGGCCACGGCCTTTTCCAGCTGCGCGTGGGCGCTGAGGTATTGCTCCAGGGTCTTGAGCATCTGGCCGTACAGGCGCTTCTGCTCATCGCTGGCGGGCAGGGCTTCGTAGCGCTTCTGGTGCTCGGCCAGCTTGGCGCGCTGGTCGGCGATGCGCTGGTTGTACTCGGCGACGAACGCCGGCTCGTGCAGGTGGGACAACTGCGACAGTTCGGCGATGCGGATTTCGGCCAGGTCGGCGCGGATGCTCTCCAGGTGTTGGACGGCCGGCATGTAGCGCTGGCTCATCTCGTTCAACTGGGTGGTGGCCTGCTTGAGGCGGACCACCGCGAACGCGCCCATGCCAACGGTGGCGACGGTGGTGAGGGTGAAAGCGATCGCGAGCTTTCGGGCGATCGTGAGGTTGCGGAAGAACTCCATCTCTTTCTCTCCGGATCGACTTTGCGGGTGACGCCCTCGCCCGAGGATGTTGCCGGCGCGTTGGCGCGGATATGGCCGGCGTTCATTGCCGGCTGTTCAGCGGATAGCGGCGCGATCCGGAGGCGGCTTGATGGCTGAATAGGGAGTGTTTTATGAACTGAATGGGCATGTGATGAAATCGTGAGGATCGTGATGAAACTCTTACGATTCAGGGCGTTATCTGTAATCCCGGCTACGCGGAAAGTGGGTTGGATGTCCCAAAACACGACAACCACGGGCAGGCCGTGGTCGTCGTGGGGGTGAAGCCGGAAGCCGCGGGAGAATCAGAATTCCTTCCAGTCCTCGCCATTGGCGACCATCGGTTCGATCCGGCGTGCCGCCGGCGCGCGGGCGATGCGCGGGCTGGCCGGTGCCGGGCTGGCCGGGCGGCTGCGTGGCGGGTTGGCGACGCTGGCGGTGCCCGCCTTGGACGCGATGTGGAAGGCGGCCACCGCTTCGTTGAGCAGCAGTGCCTGTTCTTCCATCGCCCGGGCCGCGGCGGTGGCTTCCTCCACCAGCGCGGCGTTCTGCTGGGTGGTCTCGTCCATCTGGGTGACGGTCTGGTTGACCTGCTCGATGCCGGCGCTCTGTTCCTGCGAGGCGGCGGAGATCTCGGCCATGATGTCGGTCACGCGCTGCACCGAGGCCACGATCTCGCCCATGGTGGTGCCGGCCTTGCGGACCAGCGCCGAGCCGTCGGACACCTTGCCGACCGAGTCATCGATCAGGCCCTTGATCTCCTTGGCCGCACCGGCCGAGCGCTGGGCCAGGGTCCGCACTTCCGAGGCGACCACGGCGAAGCCGCGGCCCTGCTCGCCGGCACGCGCGGCTTCCACCGCGGCGTTGAGCGCCAGGATGTTGGTCTGGAAAGCGATGCCGTCGATGACCGAGATGATCTCGGCGATCTTCTTGGACGAGGCCTCGATGGCGCTCATCGTGGTCACCACCTGGCTGACCACCTCGCCACCCTGCGAGGCCACCGAGGCGGCACCGATGGCCAGCTGGTTGGCCTGGCGGGCCGATTCGGCGTTCTGGCGCACGGTGGAGGTCAGTTCCTCCATCGAGGCGGCGGTCTCCTCCAGGTTGGCGGCCTGCTGCTCGGTACGGCGCGACAGGTCGTTGTTGCCGGTGGCGATCTCGCTGGAGGCCAGGTTGATGCTGGAGGCCGCGTTCTGGATGCGGCCGACGATGGCGGTCAACTGGTCGACGGTGGCGTTGGCGTCGTCGCGCATCTGTGCGAACACGCCGTTGAACTGGCCGTCCATGCGCACGGTGAGGTCACCCTGGGCCAGTGCCTGCAGCACCTGCGAGACCTTGGCCAGGTTGCCGTCGGCGGTTTCCATCAGGTGGTTCAGGCCGGCGACCATGTCACGGAAGTCGTGCTGGTAGCCGTCTACGTCGCCGCGCTGGGTGAAGTCACCGGCCGCGGCCGCGGTGGCCAGCTGCCGGATCTCGGTGTTGATGGCCGACAGGTTGGCCTTGATGGTGTCCACGGTCTCGGTGATCACCGCCTTCTCGCCGGGCAGGCGCTCGATGTCCACGCTCATGTCGCCGACGGAGTAGCGCTTGAGGATGTCCAGGGTGTCGCTGATGGTGGCCACGTTGCCGGCGACCAGGCCGTTGGTGGCGCGTACCATCTGCCCGTAGTCGCCGGGGAAGGCGCTCTCGTCCATGCGGTAGCTGAGCGAGCCGGCGTCATGCTGGCGGGCCATCTCGCCCTGCGCGGCCATCACTGACTGCAGCTGCGCCTGCATGCGCTGCATCGAGGACAGCAGCATGCCGAGTTCGTCATCGCGCTGGGCGCGCAGGACATTGTCCAGCTTGCCTGCGGCGATCTGGTCGGACACGTTCACGGCCTGCCCCAGGGGCTGGAACACCAGCCTGCGCAGCAGCACGTACAGCGCCAGGCACAGCAGCAGTGCCGCCGCCACGCCGACGCCGATGATGGTCCACAGCAGCACGCGGGCCTGCTGCATCAGCAGCGAGTGCGGTACCACCACGCCGAAGGCGAAGTTCTGGCCGGCATTGCCGATCTTCAGCGGGACATAGGTTTCCACCACGTCCTCGCCCAGCGCGGCATCGCGGCTTTGCCCGAACACGACCTGACCCTTGGCGGTGCCGGCGAGCATCGCCTTGGTCGCGGCATCATCGACCTTGCTGCCGACCTTGGCCGGGTCGCGGTCGGCGATGATGGTGCCGCCCGGCGACAGCAGCCGCACGTAGCCCTGTTCCATCGGGTGCATCGTGCTCAGGCGCTCCTGCAGCGACTGCAGGGCGAAGTCCACGGTCATCACGCCGAGGAAATGGTCGCCTTCCACGATCGGCGTGGCCAGCGTGGTCATCAGGATGCGACGGCCACCGATCTCGTAGCTGTACGGTTCCAGCACGGCCGGCTTCTTCGAGGCACGTGGCTGCAGGTACCAGTCGCCATCGCCGGGCACGTCGTAGCCGCGCAGGGCCTCCTGCACGGGCGTGCCGTCCTGCCAGGCCCAGTAGCTCATGAAGCGGCCGCTGGCATCGTGGCCGTCGGTATCGACGAACTCGGCGTCCTTGCCGTCGAAGGCGTCCGGTTCCCACAACGTGCCGACGCCGATCCACTGCGGGTTGGCCAGCAGCTTCCGCTGCAGGACGCTGGAGGCATTCTGGCGGGTCAGCGCGCCGGACTGGCGCAGGCTCAGAAAGCTGCTGGCCAGCGTGTCGTTGGATTCGAAGCCCAGTCCCATCTCGGCCGAGATGCGCTGCGCTTCCAGGTTGGCCATGTTCTCCAGGTTGGCACGCGAGACCGACATCAGCGCGTCGCTGCTGCGCAGGTAGATGATCATCGCGGTGAGGCCGAAGGCGAACGTTGCAACCAAAGCGGTTCCGAGCATCAGGCGCATGGCGATGCTGCGGGTAAAGGAACGTCGGGAAGTGGACATTGGCGACTACCGGCCGGGTGGAAGGAGGGGATTGATCAGTAAATCGGCTTGCCTGGGTGTTGCTTGAGGGAAACGGCAGCGGCTGGCGGTGCCTGCCGCCGCCCATGGGACGGGCGGCGGCGCGGGGACATCAGAACTCCTGCCAGTCCTCGCCATTGGCGACCATCGGTTCGATCCGGCGTGCCGCCGGCGCGCGGGCGATGCGCGGGCTGGCCGGTGCCGGGCTGGCCGGGCGGCTGCGTGGCGGGCTGGCGACGCTGGCGGTGCCCGCCTTGGACGCGATGTGGAAGGCGGCCACCGCTTCGTTGAGCAGCAGGGCCTGTTCTTCCATCGCCCGGGCCGCGGCGGTGGCTTCCTCCACCAGCGCGGCGTTCTGCTGGGTGGTCTCGTCCATCTGCATCACGGTCTGGTTGACCTGCTCGATGCCGGCGCTCTGCTCCTGCGAGGCGGCGGAGATCTCGGCCATGATGTCGGTCACGCGTTGCACCGAGGCCACGATCTCGCCCATCGTGGTGCCGGCCTGGTGCACCAGCACCGAGCCTTCGCCGACCTTGTCCACCGAGTCCTCGATCAGGCCCTTGATCTCCTTGGCCGCGCCGGCCGAGCGCTGGGCCAGGGTCCGCACTTCCGAGGCGACCACGGCGAAGCCGCGGCCCTGTTCGCCGGCACGCGCCGCTTCCACCGCGGCGTTGAGCGCCAGGATGTTGGTCTGGAAGGCGATGCCGTCGATGACCGAGATGATCTCGGCGATCTTCCTGGACGAAGCCTCGATGGCGCCCATGGTGTTGACCACCTGGGCGACCACGTTGCCGCCCTGGCTGGCCACGCCGTGCGCGCCGATGGCCAACTGGTTGGCCTGGCGGGCCGATTCGGCGTTCTGGCGCACGGTGGAGGTCAGTTCCTCCATCGAGGCAGCGGTTTCCTCCAGGTTGGCGGCCTGCTGCTCGGTACGGCGCGACAGGTCGTTGTTGCCGGTGGCGATCTCGCTGGAGGCCAGGTTGATGCTGGAGGCCGCGTTCTGGATGCGGCCGACGATGGCGGTCAACTGGTCGACGGTGGCGTTGGCGTCGTCGCGCATCTGTGCGAACACGCCGTTGAACTGGCCGTCCATGCGCACGGTGAGGTCACCCTGGGCCAGTGCCTGCAGCACCTGCGAGACCTTGGCCAGGTTGCCGTCGGCGGTTTCCATCAGGTGGTTCAGGCCGGCGACCATGTCACGGAAGTCGTGCTGGTAGCCGTCCACGTCGCCGCGCTGGGTGAAGTCACCGGCGGCGGCGGCGGTGGCCAGCTGCCGGATCTCGGTGTTGATGGCCGACAGGTTGGCCTTGATGGTGTCCACGGTCTCGGTGATCACCGCCTTCTCGCCGGGCAGGCGTTCGATGTCCACGCTCATGTCGCCGACGGAGTAGCGCTTGAGGATGTCCAGGGTGTCGCTGATGGTGGCCACGTTGCCGGCGACCAGGCCGTTGGTGGCGCGCACCATCTGCCCGTAGTCGCCGGGGAAGGCGCTCTCGTCCATGCGGTAACTGAGCGAGCCGGCGTCATGCTGGCGGGCCATCTCGCCCTGCGCGGCCATCACCGACTGCAGCTGCGCCTGCATGCGCTGCATCGAGGACAGCAGCATGCCCACTTCGTCGCGGCGCGAGGCGTCGATGCGGCGGTCGAGCTTGCCGGCGGAAACATCATCGGCCACGCGCACGGCTTCGCCCAGCGGCGCCATGATCGCACGGATGATGGCCCAGCCAAGCAGCGCGGCCAGCGCCAGTGCCGCCGCCAGCATGCCGAACACGGCCAGCAGCGAGCGCGTGTGCGCTTCGCGCGACATCGCGGTCTCCCTGGCCAGCTGTTCCTGGTTGTACTGGGAGAGCTTCTTGAGCTGGTCGAACAGCGCGCGGCGCATCTTGCGCGAGTCGGAGCTGGAGATGGCCGAGGCGGTGGCGAAGTCATCGGCGGCGATCGCCGCGGCGATGCGTTCATGCGCCTCGAAGTACGCGGCCCGGTAGTCCTTGAGCTGGTCGTACATCGCCTTTTCCTCGGCGGTGTAGTCGGTGTCGATGTCGTCGTAGGCCTTTTCCTCGGCCTCGATCACCGCGCGCGTATCGGCCATGCGCTTGTCGTAATCGGCCAGCTGCTCGGGGTTGCCCTGGTAGGCCAGCTGCGCCTGCTCGAACGTGCGGAACTCACCGAGCTGCGCGCGCATCTCGCCCAGATGCTGCACGGCGGGCATCCAGTTCTCGTTGACCTGGCGGATCTGCTGCTGGGCGACATCCATGCGCCACACCGAGAACAGGCCCAACAGCAGGGTCAGCAGACCGGTGGTGCAGAACGCCAGCAACAGCTTCCGCGTGATCGACAGGTTCTGGAACCATTTCATTGCAGATGCCTCCGTTTGGCATTGCGTGCTACGCGCAGGCCCTTCGCGCCTGCGCAGGTAACGGGGAAATAGGCGGGCGGCGAAGCGCCCGTGTGGTGGTGGCACCACGATGTGCTGCGGTATCGGCACTGCCGTGGGGTTCTTGACAGCCGCCGACGAACGCTTGCTGACGGTGTTCAGGTGAATGCGGTGGGGAATGACACTGGCCGCATCGGGCCCGTCGACCGTCGCAGGGCGGAGCGCCCGGTGGCATCGGGTGCGATCGCGGTGTTCGCCTGTGGAGAGGGGGTGGAAAGGGGGGGGGAAGGGGCAGGGACGCCATTCCCGCCTGCGCGATGGCAGGCGGGGAAGGCGCCGGGTGCCGTCATGGACGGCCGGTCAGCGGCCGGTCGGCATCCCGCCAACCGGTGCGCGATGTGGGCGCGGGGCCGGGATCAGGCGGCCTGTGGGATCCGGAGCGAGCGCACCAGCCCACCGATGTCGACGATCAGCGCGACGCGGCCATCGCCGAGGATGGTGGCGCCGGAAACCCCGCCGATGCGGCGGTAGTTGTTCTCGATGTTCTTGACCACCACCTGCTGCTGGCCGAGCAGTTCATCCACTTCCAGCGCGATCTTCTGGCCGTCGCCTTCGACCACCACCACCAACGGGTCGGCATGGCGGTCATCGCGGTAGCCGTAGTACTGGCCCAGCGACAGGATCGGCAGGTACTCGCCGCGCACCCGCAGCACGCGGCCTTCGCCAGCCATGGTGCGGATGTCGTCGGCCTGCGGCTGCAGTGCCTCGAGCACGTAGGCCAACGGCAGGATCAGGGTTTCGCCGGCCACCGAGACGGTCATGCCATCGAGGATGGCCAGGGTCAGCGGCAGCCGGATCAGCACGCGGGTGCCGTGGCCGGTGCGGCTTTCCAGCTGCACTTCGCCGCCCAGCGCCTGGATGTTGCGGCGGACCACGTCCATGCCCACGCCTCGCCCGGACAGGTCGGTGACCGCGTCGGCGGTGGAGAAGCCCGGCTGGAAGATCAGGTCCCAGACCTGCGCGTCGGTCGGATTGTCCGGCACGCTCAGCCCGCGCTCGAGCGCCTTGGCCAGGATCTTGTCGCGGTTCAGCCCGCGCCCATCGTCGCTGACCTCGATGACGATATGGCCCCCCTGGTGCGACGCGGCCAGGGTGATGGTGCCGGTTTCGTCCTTGCCGGCATCGCGGCGGACGTCGGGCATCTCCAGGCCGTGGTCGATCGAGTTGCGGACCAGATGGACCAGCGGGTCGGCGATCTTCTCGATCAGGCCCTTGTCCAGTTCGGTGCCTTCGCCGACGGTGCGCAGGCGCACCTGCTTGCCAAGGCGGCTGGACAGGTCGCGGACCAGGCGCGGGAAACGCCGGAACACCGCATCCACCGGCAGCATGCGCACGCCGATGACGGCTTCCTGCAGGTCGCGGGTGTTGCGCTCGAGCAGGTCCAGGCCGGCGAACAGGCGTTCGGCATGGACCGGGTCCAACCCGCCGGAGACCTGCTTGAGCATGGCCTGGGTGATGACCAGTTCGCCGACCAGGTTGATCAGTGCATCGACCTTGTCGACGCTGACGCGGATGGAGGTCTCCGCCTCATGCGTGCCGCCGGCAGCGGCGGGCTTGCCGGCATCGACGGCGGCGGGAGTGGCGGCCGCTGCGGGCGCCTCGTTGGCCAGGCTGGGCGGCGCGGCCGGACGGATGTCCAGCTCGCAGTCGTCCACGACCCAGGCAAAGGTGTCTTCGATGCGGCTGCGCGGCACCTTGCCAACCAGGCCCAGGTCCCAGGCCAGGTAGGCTTCCAGCGGATCAAGCTGCTCGAATGCCGGCAGGCGCTGCATGCGCGGTTCGACGTGCAGCGAGCCCAGCGTCTCCAGCTCGCGGATGATGCGCAGCGGGTCGTTGCCGCTCATGAACAGCGACGGCGCCGGCACGAAGCCGATCTGCCAGGCGTCAGGGGTTTCTTCCTGCTTCGCGGCTGCGACGGCGACCGGCGCCGTTCCGGCCAGTACCGCCTGCAGCCGATCAGTCACCGCCTTGACCGCGGCCGGGTCGGCGGCCTGGCCGTGCTCGACCTCGCGCAACAGCGCACGCAGCACGTCCACCGAGGCCAGCATCGCATCGACCGCGTTGCCTTCCAGCGCCCGCTTGCCGGCGCGCAGCTCATCGAGCAGCGTTTCCAGCACGTGGGTGAGGCCGGCGATGGCATCGAAGCCGAAGGTACCGGCGCCGCCCTTGATCGAATGGGCGGCGCGGAACACCGAGTTGATGACCTCCGGGTCGCGTTGGCCGTCTTCCAGCGCCAGCAGCCCGGCTTCCATCGCATCCAGCCCTTCGCGGCTTTCCTCGAAGAAGGTGGCGTGGAAACGTTGCAGGTCCATGCTCATTGGCGCGGTATCCGTGAGGGGTGCAGGCGGGGCGTATCAGCCCAAGACTTTCTGGACGGTGGCGACCAGCTGTTCGGGATTGAACGGCTTGACCAGCCAGCCGGTGGCGCCGGCGGCCTTGCCTTCGGACTTCTTGTCCGCGGCCGATTCGGTGGTGAGCATCAGCAGCGGGGTGAACTTGTAGTCCGGCAGCTGGCGCAGCTCGCGGATCAGCGCGATGCCGTCCATGTTCGGCATGTTCACGTCGGTGACCACCGCGTTGAAGCGCTGGCCCTTGGCACGGCCGAGGGCGACGGCGCCGTCTTCGGCTTCTTCCACCGAAAAGCCGGCCGAGGTGAGGGCGAAAGAGACCATCTGGCGCATCGACGCCGAGTCGTCCACCACCAGGATTCGTGCGCTCATGCAGCGTTCTCCACAGATTTCGTTGTGTCAGGGGTTGCTTCCAGACCGAAGGTCCGGAGGACACCGAGCAGGCGCGCGGCGTCACGGAAGGTATCGGTAGCGTTGTCGAACACGGTGCCGTGCCCGGCTTGCTGGCGGGCCACGACGAAGGCGCACAGCACCTGCATGGCCGCGGTGTGCACGCGGGCCACCTCGCTGGCGTCGACACGCAGTTCACCGCCCTGGCCGAGATGCGCGGCCAGTTGCTGTTTCAGCTCGCTGGTGGATTCGATTCCGAGATCCTGCGACAGCGCCACAGTGCTCATCGTTGCTCCGGGACAAACGTTACTGGGAGGGGTAGCGGCATTGCCCGGGGATTCTTTAGGGCAGGTGACCTGGTGCGGCGCGGAATGTGATGGATTGCGCGGTTTGCCCGGCAGGAGCGCCTTCCGGCGCGAAATCGATGCATCCAGGGCTTGCATGCATTCCCGGTAGGGAGGTGGTTCCCGCTTCGCGCCGGAAGGCGCGCCTACTGGAGCAGGCGGGTGGCATCGAGCAGGATCATCGGCTGGCTGCCGATGCGGGCAATGCCCTTGAACAGCTCGTTGGAGATCTGGCAGATGCGCGCGGTGTCCGGGGGTTCGATCTGCGAGTCGGTCAGGTTGGCCACGTCCTCCACGGCGGAGACGCGCAGGCCCAGTGTTTCGCCGTTCTCCTCCAGCACCACGATGCGGGTCTGCGCGGAGTCTTCGGTGACCGGTACGCCAAGGTGCCGGCACAGGTCCAGCACCGGGACCACCTGGCCACGCAGGTTCATGATGCCCAGCATCGACGGCGCGGCACCGCGCAGCGCCAGCAAGGGCACCGGCAGGACCACTTCCTGCACCTTCAACAGCTCCAGCGCATAGGCCTGCGCACCGCAACGCAGGCGCAGCCAGCGCGAGGTGCGCTCGCTGGCGCGGCGTTGCTGCGGTGGCCGTGCGGCTTGCGCCTGCAGTTCCTGCCAGGTGTTCGGCGCGGGGGCGGGTGCGGCAGGGGCGGGCGCAGGGGCCGGTCGCGCGGTGCGGGCCGGCGGTGGCGGTGCAGGGGCCACGCCTGCGGCCACGTCGAAGGCGGCCTGCAGGCCGGGGCTGTCGGCATGGGCAAGCCGGGCGCTTTCGGCCGCGTCGGTTTCGTAGATGACCTCGTCCGGCAGGTCGTCCCAGGTGGGCTCCGGCGTCGGCGCGGCGGCGACCGGCTCAGCAGGCACGTCGGCCCAGGTGGGTTCAGCCATGGCGCTCGCGCGTGAAGCCGCGGCGGCGGCCAGCGCAGCCTCGAAGGCGGCTTCCAGTTCGGCGCTGTCACCGGGCACGGTGGACGCAGCGGCGACGGGGGCGTCTACGGGCACGGCATCGGCCTGTGCCTGGACCTCGGCCAGCGCGGCTTCGAAGGCGGCTTCCAGCTCGGCGCTGTCACCCGGTATTTCGACCGGCGCGGCCGGCGCAGTGGGGGGCGCCGCCGTCGGCATGCCGCCGCCGAGCAGTTCGTCCAGGTAGTCGTCCAGTGCGCCGACGGTACTCATGCCGCCTCCTGCGCTGGCCGCACGCGTGCCTCTTCGGCCAACAGCCAGTCCAGCGCGCGGCGATACGCGGCATGGCCGCGGCCGGGGTAGTCGTCGCCCTGGATCGGCTGGACCAGGCCGGCGACCTGGCTGATGCGGGTATCCAGCGGAATGGCATCTTCCCAGACGCGCTCGCCGTGACGGTCCTGCATCGCGCGCACCGACTCGTTGCCGGCGCGGGTGCGGCGGTCGAACAGGGTCGGCAGCACCGAGATGGGCAGCGGCCGCTTGCGTGAGCGCTCGACCATTTCGCCGGTGCGGACCATGCCGTCCAGGCCGTGCAGCGCCAGCGGCTCGGCCTGGGTGGGGATGACCAGGCGGTCGGCCGCGGCCAGCGCGTTGATCATCAGCAGGCCCAGCGTGGGCGCGCAGTCGAGCAGGATGTAGTCATGGCGGTCGCCGTGGCGGGCCAAGGCCTGCTGCAGCGCCAGGCCGAGGCCGGGCTGGTTGGCGCTGCGGCGTTCCAGCGTGGCCAATGACGCCTGCGCGCACAGGTAGTCCAGGCCCGGGATGTCGCTGGCGCGCGCCAGCGCGGCGATGTCGTGCGGTGGCGTGGCGAACAGTTCCTGCACGCCCTGCGGCACCGGTTCGATCGGCACGCCGAAGGCGCGGGTGAGGGAGGAATGCGGATCCAGATCGATCAGCAGCACCTTGTGCCCGCGCGCGGCCAGGCCGCGCCCCAGTGACAGGGTGGTGGTGGTCTTGCCGACGCCACCTTTCTGGTTGGCAATGGCCCAGATACGCATCAGTGAACTCCTTCGATGACAGCGGGCACCGAGGCGGCGGCAGCGGGGGAGCTGTCACCACGGGGGGCGTCGGTGCCGTTGGTGCCGGCGGTGGTGGTACCCGCGCCGGGCAGGTCGGCCGCTGCGGCCGAGTCGGCCAGGATGATGACCATCACCCGCCGGTTGCGGTTGCGGCCTTCCGGCAGGTCGTTGCTTTCGCGCGGACGGAACTGGCCATAGCCCACCATCGCCAGCCGTGCCGGCTGCACGCCATGGTCGGCGAACAGGTGCACGACGCTGGCCGCGCGACCGGCGGACAGCTCCCAGTTGGACGGGAACTGCGTGGTGGCGATCGGCACGTTGTCGGTGTGGCCTTCCACGCGCACGCCGTTGGGGGCATCGAGCAGCACGTCGGCCAGCTTGCCCAGGGTGTCGCGGGCGCCGGCATCGAGCGAGGCCGAACCGGTGGCGAACAGGATGTCGCTGTTGATCTCCACTTCCAGCCACAGCTCGGTGCGGCGCACCGTGATCACGCCCTGCTTGACCAGCGGCGCCAACGCGGAACTGAGCCGGTCGGCGATCTGGTTCAACTGGCGCTCGGCGCGCTGCAGCTGTTCCTGGTTGCGCGTGGAGACCGGCATGCGCATGTGCGATGCCATCGACGGCAGCTGGGTGGGGTCGGCCATGGCGCCGCCGGTCATGCTCGGCGAGCGGATCACAGACGGGGTGTCGTGGCCGCCGCCCTGGATCTGCATGTTGCCCACCTGCACCTGGCTGATGGTGCGCGGTGCACCGCCGAAAGCGGTGGACAGGGAGTCGGCCATCACCCGGTACTTGCCCTCGTTGAGCGAGGAGATGGCGTACATCACCACGAAGAAGGCGAGCAGCAGCGTCATCAGGTCGGCATAGGGGATGGCCCATGCCTCATGGTTGGCGTGCTCTTCGTGGTGCTTGCGACGTGCCATGGCTCAGTTCACGAACCCGGCCAGGCTGTTTTCGATGTTGCGCGGGTTCTCGCCCTGGGCGATGGCGATCAGGCCCTCGATGACCATCTCGCGCTCGCGCGTGCTGGAGGCGATCACGCTCTTGAGCTTGGCCGAGACCGGCAGGAACAGCAGGTTGGCCGAGGCGATGCCGTAGATGGTGGCGGTGAACGCCGCGGCGATGCCATGGCCGAGCTTGCTCGGGTCGGCCAGGTTCTTCATCACCGCGATCAGGCCCAGCACGGCACCGATGATGCCCAGCGTCGGGGCGTAGATGCCCATGCCTTCGAACACCTTGGTCGCCGCCAGGTCCTGTTGCTCCTGACTGCCGAGCTCGATTTCCATCATGTGGCGGATGGTGTCCGGTTCCACGCCGTCGACCACCAGCTGCAGGCCCTTGCGGATGAACGGGTCGTCCTGCTGCTCCACCTGCGGCTCCAGGCCCAGCAGGCCCTGGCGGCGGGCGATGTTGCTCCAGTCCACGATCTGCTGGACCAGCGCGCGGCGGTCACTGGCCGGCGGGCGGATCACCCAGCGTACGATCCTGAAGGCGTGCTTGAACACCGCCGGAGAGGTATGCAGCAGGATCGCAGCGATGGTGCCGACGATCACGATCACGAACGCGGCCGGCGACCACAGCGACGACAGGCCCGCACCCTTGAGGATGCTGCCGCCCACCAGCGAAGCGAGGGCGAGGAAGAGTCCAATGATGCTGAGTCGGTCCATGGTGTTGGATATCGGCCTTGTGAAGACAGTCTTGAATCTGGGGTGTTGCGTTCGCTCCTTTCCGGCGTGCGGGGGAGGCTTTTGCTTTAGCCCCTCTCCCGCGTGCGGGGGAGGGGTTGGGGTGGGGGAAGCGTCACCTGGTGCAGCGCAAAGCGGCCCTCACCCGCCCTGCGGGCACCCTCTCCCGCAGGCGGGAGAGGGGAGTGCAGCGTTGGCGGCAGCTGTCAGTCCTGCCCACCGCGCAGCCCATCCACGTCCAGGATCAGCGCCATGCGGCCGTCGCCGATCAGGGTGGCGCCGGCGTAGCCACGCAGGCCGCGCAGGGCGCGCGGCAGGGGCTTGATCACCACTTCCTCGCGGCCGCGGACCTGGTCCACGACCAGGCCGAAGCGGGCTTCGCCGACCTGCAGCACCACGATGGTCAGCAGCGGCGACAGGGTCGGCGTCACCCCCAGCCACTGGCGCAGGTCCACCAGCGCCAGCGTGTGGGTCTTGCGGTCCAGCACCGCGCGACCGTCGAACCAGCCCAGCGAGGTGGCCGGGGCGTGCAGCACTTCCATCACGCGGGCCAGCGGCAGCGCATAGACGTCCTCGCCGGCCTGGACCAGCAGGGTCGGCAGGATCGCCAGGGTCAGCGGCACGCGGATCAGGAAGCGGCTGCCACGGCCCAGTTCGGACTGGATCTGGATCTGGCCGCTGAGCTCGCGGATGCGCGACTGCACCACATCCATGCCGACGCCACGGCCGGAGATGTCGGTGACCTGCTGCTTGGTGGAGAAACCGGGCAGGAACACCAGGTGCAGGCATTCCTCGCTGGTCAGGCGGGCGGCGGCCTCCGGGTCGATCAAGCCCTTCTCGCGGGCCTTGGCGCGCAGGCGTTCGGGGTCGATGCCGGCGCCGTCGTCCTGCACCTCGATGCTGACGTAGTCGCCTTCCTGCTGGGCGGACAGCCGCACCCGGCCCATCCGCGGCTTGCCCTGCGCCTCGCGCAGGTCAGGCATCTCCACGCCGTGGTCGATGGCGTTGCGGACCAGGTGCACCAGCGGGTCGGCCAGGGCTTCGACCAGGTTGCGGTCCAGCTCGGTGTCGGCGCCGATCAGCTCCAGGTCCACTTCCTTCTGCAGCGAGCGCGCGACGTCGCGCGCCACCTTCGGGAAGCGCGAGAACACCTTGCCGACCGGCTGCATGCGGGTGCGCATCACCGCCGACTGCAGCCGCGCGGTGGCGATGTCCAGGGTGGAGACGGCGCGGTCGAGTTCCTCGTCCTTGAGCCGGCTGCGCAGGGTCTTCAGGCGGTTGCGCGAGAGCACCAGTTCGCCGATCAGGTTGACGATGGCATCCAGGCGCTTGGTGTCCACGCGCACGGTGTGCTCGGGCTCGCTGGCCTTGGCCGGTGCGGCCGCCGGCTTGGCCGCGGCGGTGGGGCGCGCGGCCGGGGCAGGCGCCGGGCGGGGCGCTGCCGGTGCCACTGCCACTGCCACTGCCGGAGCGGCGGACGTGCCGGGCGCGGCACTGCCGTGCAGCGTGTCGAGCAACGCCTCGAATTCGTCTTCGGTGATCAGGTCATCGGCGGGTTTGGCGGCCACCGCCGACGGCGCGCTCTTGCCGTGCAGGCTGTCGAGCAGGGCCTCGAACTCGTCCTCGGTGATCAGGTCACCGGCCGGCGCGACCGGTGCCGCGACCGGTGCCGGTACCGGCGCGGTACCGACGTCGAACTGCGCGATCAATGCCGCCGGCGCGTGGCCCGGCTCGGTGCCGGAGGACACCGCGTCGAGCATGGACTGCAGCCAGTCCAGCGACTGCTGGGCGGCATCGAAGTGATGGGCCAGCAGTTGCGCCTTGCCCGAGCGGGCCATGCCCAGGGTTTCCTCGGCGGCATGGCACAGCTCCACCATCGGCGTGATCGACAGGAAGCCGGCGCCGCCCTTGAGCGTGTGGAAGCCGCGGAACACCGCGTTGAGCTGGTCGGCGTCTTCCGGTGCCTGCTCCAGCGTCACCAACTGCTCGCCCAGGCGATCGAGGATCTCCTGGGCTTCGATGATGAAATCGGCGGCGATGTCGTCGGCGAAGGCACTCATGGCTTACAGCCCCAGGTCCGACAGCAGGTCGTCGGCGTCATGCTGGCTGACCGCATGGCGGTCCAGGCCATTGACCGCCGGACCGGCCAGGCCGGCGTTGCGCACGTCTTCCTCGGCCGGGGGCAAGCCCAGTGCACCAAAGCCCTCATGCACGCGGCGGACGATGCCCACCACGCGGCGGATGATCTGACCGGTCAGGTCCTGGTAGCTCTGGGTCAGCGCCACTTCGGTGAGGTTGTGGCGGATGCGGTCCAGCAGCTGGTCCTGGTCGGCGTTGAGGCCTTCGGCGCGCAGCCGTTCGGTCAGCTCGCGGCATTCCTCGGCCAGGTCCAGGGTGCGGTGGGTGGCCTTCTCGGTCATCTCCACCACGTGGTCCAGGCGCGCGCAGGCATCGTCCAGCTCGCCGGCTTCGCTGGGCACGCTGGGCAGCTCGCCAAGCGCCTGGCCCAGCTCGCGGGCCAACCGGCCCAGCCCGGCCACCATCGGCTGCGCGCGCAGCGCGGCCAGGGCGTCGATTTCCTGGCGCCAACGGGTTTCATCACCGTTTTCCAGCGCGGCCAGCGCATCCTGCAGGCGCTGGATCAGGGCCGATTTGTCGCTCAGCGTCTCGACAGGCAGGTCCATCAGGCGCTCGCCGTCAGTCGTTCGAAGATCTTGCCCAGCTTCTCTTCCAGGGTCTGCGCGGTGAACGGCTTGATGATGTAACCGTTCACGCCGGCCTGGGCGGCTTCGATGATCTGCTCGCGCTTGGCTTCGGCGGTGACCATCAGCACCGGCAGGGTCTTGAGCTTGGCATCGGCGCGGATGGCCTTGAGCAGCTCGATGCCGGTCATCACCGGCATGTTCCAGTCGGTGACCACGAAATCGAACGGCTGGCTCTGCAGCATGGCCAGCGCGGCATGCCCGTCCTCGGCTTCAGCGGTGTTGGTGAAGCCCAGGTCGCCGAGCAGGTTCTTGACGATACGACGCATGGTCGAGAAATCGTCGACGATCAGGATGCGCATGTTCTTGTTCAAAAGGAATTCCTCTTCATGGTTCCTCGAAGCCGGCGTCGGCCGACTCGAAAATCTTCAGCCGACCACGCAGGCGCAGCGTGGCCTGGCCATGGATCTGGCAGACGCGCGACTCGCTGACACCGAGCACCGCGCCGATCTCTTTCAGGTTCAGTTCCTGCTCGTAGTAGAGCGAGAGCACCAGCTGTTCGCGCTCGGGCAGCTGGCTGATGGCCCTGCCCAGCTCGGCGCCGAACTGGCTGCGTTCGAGCATCTGCTGCGGGGTGGGGCCGCCGGTGGCCGGGGTGTCCAGCTCGCCCTGGTCCTCGATGCGCGACTCCAGGCTCAGCACCTGGCCACGCGAGGCATCCTCGACCAGCCGCATGTACTCGGGCAGCGGCATTTCCATCGCCTCGGCCACCTCGGTGGCGCTGGCGGCACGGCCGCTGGCCTGCTCGAGGCGACGGATGGTGGCCGCGGCATCGCGGGCGCGACGGTGCACCGAGCGCGGCACCCAGTCGCCACGCCGGATCTCGTCGATCATCGAGCCGCGGATGCGGATCGAGGCATAGGTCTCGAACGAGGCGCCCTGTTCGGCGTCATAGCTGCGCGAGGCCTCGATCAGGCCCATCATGCCGGCCTGGATCAGGTCGTCGACCTCCACGCTGGCGGGCAGGCGCGCGGCCAGGTGGTGGGCGATGCGGCGCACCAGGTCGGCGTGCTGGGCAATGCACTCGTTGGCCGCATTGCGCTGGACTTCACGGTAATGGGCCGTTGCGTTCATGCGCTCACCTTCTGCTGGATGATGCGTTCCAGGAAGAACTCGACGCCGCCGCGCGGGGTGGTGGGGGCCTGCCAGCGCGCGGTGCGGCGGGCGATCTCCTGGATGGCCAGGGCGGCCGGTGCCGACGGGTACAGCTTCACCACCGGCTGCTGGCGCTGCACCGACACGCGCAGCCAGTCGTCCTGCGGCACGCAGCCCAGGTAGTTGAGCGAGACATCGATCAGGAACTTCTCGCAGACGCGCACCAGCTTCTCGTACAGGGCGCGGCCTTCGTTGGGATCACGGGCCATGTTGGCCACGACCTGGATGCGGTCCACGCCGCGCTCGCGCGAGAGCACCTTGATCAGCGCGTAGGCGTCGGTGATGGAGGCCGGCTCGTCGCAGACCACCACCACGGTGTCCTGCGCGGCCTGGCAGAAGGTCAGCACGCTGTCGGTGATGCCGGCGGCGGTATCGATGATCATCACATCCAGGTCGCGTTCCAGCTCGGAGAACGCGTTGACCAGGCCCACATGCTCGGCCGGCGCCAGTTCGGCCATGTGGCGGCGGCCGGACGCCGCCGGCACCACCAGCACCCCGTTCGGGCCTTCGATGATCACTTCCTCCAGCGTGCAGCGCCCGGCGACCAGGTCGGCCAGGGTGTGCTTGGGCTGCAGGCCCAGCACCACGTCGATGTTGGCCAGGCCCAGGTCGGCGTCCAGCAGCAGGGTGCGCTTGCCCATGCCGGCCAGTGCCACGGCCAGGTTGGCCGAGACATTGGTCTTGCCGACGCCGCCCTTGCCGCCGGTCACGGCGATGGTGCGCACCGGTCCAGCGGGCTCGCGCCGGGTGGCCGCGAGCGGGAAGGTGTGGGTCAGCTTGGCGTACTCACGCGACTGCATTGTTGAACTCCGGGTTGCAGGGCATATCGGCCGCGCGGCGCAAATCTTCAAGGCGAAGTACGAGATTGGCCGCCGAGGCCCGGTGCAGGTCCTCCGGCACGTCCTGGCCGTCGGTGACCCAGGTCACCGGCAGGCAGTGGTCCACGGCGATGGACAGGGCCGAGCCGAAGCGGCCGGTCTCGTCCAGCTTGGTCAGCACCACGCCCTGCGGGTTGGCGGCGCTGAAGCGGCGCACCACCTCATCCATGTCCTGGAAGGAGGTGTTGGCCGGCAGCACCAGCAGGGTGCGGATCTGGCCGGCGGCGCGCAGCCACTGCAGCTGGGCGGTGAGGGCGCGGTCGCGCTGGCCCAGCCCGGCGGTGTCGATCAGCACCAGCTTGTAGTCGGCCAGCTTCTGCAGCAGCTGGTTCAGGTCGGTGCCGCTGTTGGCCTCGTGCACGGCGATGCCGAGCTGGCGGCCGAAGCCATACAGCTGCTCGCGCGCGCCGATGCGCTGGGTGTCGGTGGTGACCAGCGCCACGTCACGCGGGGCATGGGCCTCGGCGAAGCGCGAGGCCAGCTTGGCGATGGTGGTGGTCTTGCCGGCGCCGGTCGGGCCAACCAGGGCGATCACGCCACCGGTCTCGATCGGGTCGACCGGGGCGATCGGCAGCTTGCGCGAGATCAGGCCCAGCATCAGCCCGCGGGCACGGCTGGGGTCGGTGTCGGCCGGGATCTGCAGGACCACATCGCGGGCCAGGCCGGCGTCGAAGCCGTACTCGTCCATCAGGTCCAGCGCATTGGCACGCACCGCGCTGCCGCGCAGGCGCTCGTCGGTGAAGCGGTGCATCTCGCGCTCGATCATCTGGCGCATGCCGGCCATTTCCTGGCGCAACTGGATGAGTTGTTCGTCGTCGCGGCGGGAGGCCACCACGCTCAGCGCCGCGGCGGTCTCCGGGGTGACCGGGATCGCGACCGGTGCCACCGGCGCTGCAGTCACGGCCGGTACGGCCGGCGCAACGGGCACGACAGCTTCCGTCGTGGCCGCGGCAACCGGTGCGGTTACGGCGACCACCGGGGCAGCAGCCACGGGCGCTGCGGCCGGCGGTTCGGCCACTGCCGGTACCGGAGTCGGCTCCGGTACCGGCGGATCGATCTGGAACTGGGCGCGCTGCACTGGCGGCACCACGTCGACCGTCGCGGCCTGGGGCGGCTCCTGGCTGGCTGCCGGGACCTTGGCGGCGACGCTGCCGGCAGGACGGAAAGCCGGCACCACCGGCGGTTCGTCAGCCAGCAGGGTGGCGAAGTGCTGCGTCGCCACGGCCGCCGGTGCCGGTGCGATCGAGGCGAATGCGGCGGGCATGGCCGCCGCCGGGACGATGGCGGCGGGGATGACCGGGGCTTCGGCGGCCGGCTGCTTGAGCAACGAAGCGAAGCGGCTGCCCGGCGCCAGTTCCACGCTGTTGTCGATCGAACGGCCGGTGGCACCCACGGCCGAGCGGGCCAGGGCGGCGACCGCGGACGTGGTGACGGCGACCGGTTCCGGCTCCGGGGTACGGCGACGGGTGACCGCAGCCATGATCGCTTCAGCGGCACTGCGCGGCTTGCTCGGGGCCGGCGGGGCCGGGCGGCTGGCTTCCAGCGCCTGCTGCACCACGGCTTCGTCGTAATGGGCGGCCGCCACGATCTCGACACCTTCCTCGATGCGGCGGTTGGAAAGGATGACCGCGTCCGGCCCATGCTCCTTGCGCACCAGGTTCATGGCGGTGCGCATGTCGGCGGCGACGAAACGTTTGATCTTCATGTTCTGGTACCGGGAGTGGGGCTGCCGCGAAGGAGTGGCGTTGGCGATGTCGTGCATGGCGTTGCGGGCTCCTTCGTGCGCGGGTGTTTCGGTCGGTTGGGTGTCTGTTTTCCGTCGCCGGCCCTTTCGGGGAGCCGGCTTCCGGGCGGCGTCAGCTGATCGTGCCGACCAGCTTCAGGCGCTTGTCCTCCGGCACCTCGCTGTAGGCCAGGACCGACAGCGAGGGAACGCTGTGGCGGACCAGGCGCGCCAGCGCGGCGCGGACCGGCGCCGGTACCAGCACGACCGCGGGCTCGTTGCGGGCCTCCTGCTTGCCGACGCAATCGGCAAGACTCTGGTGGAGGCGTTCGGCGAGACCGGGTTCCAGTGCGGCACCATTGCCTTGGGTGGACTCCTGCAAGACCCGTTCCAGTTGCGGGTTGAGGGTGAACACCGGCAGCTCCGGCGACATCCCGGCGATCTCCTGCACGATGAAACGGCCCAGCGCGTTGCGCACCGCCGCGGTGAGCGCGGTCGGGTCCTGGGTGACCGGCGCGGTTTCCACCAGCGCCTCGGCGATCTTGCGCAGCTGGCGGATCGGCACCCGCTCGACCAGCAGGTTCTGCAGCACGCGCGCGATCGTGGACAACGGCAGCGCTTTGGGCGAGAGGTCCTCGGCCAGCTTGGGCGCGCTCTTGGCCAGGGTCGCCAGCAGCTGCTGCACTTCCTCGTGGCCCAGCAGTTCGGGTGCGTGTTCGCGGATCAGGTGCGAGAGGTGGGTGGCCACCACGGTGGCCGGGTCGACCACGGTGTAGCCCAGCGATTCGGCGTGGGCGCGCTGGTGTGGCTGGATCCAGGTGGCGTCCAGGCCGAAGGCGGGATCCTTGCCGGCGATGCCTTCCAGCTTGCCCATCGCGCTGCCGGGGTCCAGCGCCAGCTCACGGTCGGGGTGGATGTCGGCGGTGCTGACCGGCACGCCGTGGATCAACAGGCGGTAGGCGGTGGCCGGCAGCTCCAGGTTGTCGCGGATATGCACCGGCGGGATCAGGAAGCCCAGGTCCTGGGTGAGCTTGCGGCGCACGCCCTTGATGCGGGCCATCAACTCGCCGCCCTGGGTCTTGTCCACCAGCGGGATCAGCCGGTAGCCGACCTCCAGGCCGAGCGGGTCGACCGGGCGCAGTTCGTCCCAGCTCAGCTCGGCGGTGGGCGAGGGCTGGGTGGCCGACAACCCGGCCAGCGCGCCGTCGCCGCCGTCCGCGGCGGCGGACTTCTCCTTGCCGGCGTTGGCGATCTCGCGCTTCCACAGCTTCCAGGCCACGAAGCCCAGCACCGAAGCCAGGGTCAGGAAAGCCAGGTTGGGCATGCCCGGCACCAGGCCGACCAGGCCGAGAATGCCTGCGGTGATGGCCAGGGCGCGGTACTGGCCAAACACCTGGCCGGTCATTGCCTGCGCCATGTCCTGCGAACGCGAGGCGCGGGTGACCAGCATCGCCACCGCGCTGGACACCAGCAGCGCCGGCAACTGCGCCACCAGGCCGTCACCGATGGACAGCAGGGTGTAGGTGGCGGCGGCGTCGCCGACCGGCATGCCATGCTGCAGCACGCCGACCGCCAGGCCACCGAGCATGTTGATGAACAGGATCAGGATGCCGGCGATGGCGTCGCCGCGGATGAACTTGCTGGCACCGTCCATCGCACCGTAGAAGTCGGCTTCCTCGCGGACCTCCTCGCGGCGCAGCTTGGCTTCCTCGCGCGTCAGCAAACCGGCGTTGAGGTCGGCGTCGATGGCCATCTGCTTGCCGGGCATGGCGTCCAGAGTGAAGCGCGCGGTCACTTCCGACACGCGTCCGGCACCCTTGGTGATGACCACGAAGTTGATGATGGTCAGGATCGCGAACACCACGATGCCGACCGCGTAGTTGCCGCCGATCACGAACTCGCCGAACGCGGCGATCACCTTGCCGGCGGCTTCATGGCCGTTCTGGCCGTTGAGCAGGATCACGCGGGTGGAGGCCACGTTCAGCGCCAGCCGCAGCATCGTGGTGACCAGTAGCACGATCGGAAAGATGGTGAAGTCCAGCGGGCGCTTCACGTACACCACGGCCAGCAGCACCATCAGCGAGATGGCGATGTTGAAGGTGAACAGCGCGTCCAGCACCGGCGCGGCCAACGGCACCACCACCATGGCCAGCAGCGCCAGCACGATCAGCGGCGCACCGAGCCCGTGGCGGAGCATGTCCAGCAGGCGGCGGCCCGGCGAGGTGGTCAGCTGCGCGCTCATGGGCGGCCCTCCGGACCAAATTCATCTACGTCGAGCGGCGGCAGCTGCGGCATCGGGCCGGTGTTCCACTGGCGCAGCTGGTAGACGTAAGAGAGGACCTGGGCGACGGCCGAATACAGTCTCACGGGGATTTCCTTGCCGAGTTGGCTTTCCCGATACAAGGCGCGTGCCAAAGGCGGGGCCGAGACGATGGTGACGCGGTTGCCGTCGGCCACCTGGCGGATGCGCAGGGCCAGCTCGTCCACGCCGCGGGCGACCACGGTGGGGGCGTTCATGCGGCCGCCCTCGTACTTCAGGGCCACGGCGTAGTGGGTGGGGTTGACCACCACCACGTCGGCGCTGGGCACCGCTTCCATCATCCGTCGCTGGGAGAGCTGCATCTGCATCTGCCGGATGCGGCCCTTGACCTCCGGGCTTCCCTCGCTTTCCTTGAGCTCGCGCTTGAGCTCCTCGCGGGTCATCTTGAGCTTCCGCAGCCAGTTCCATTTCTGGTACGGCGCATCGATGGCCGCCAGCAGGGCCATGGCGCCGGCGGTGGCCAGCAGCAGCTTCATGGTGAAGCCCAAGCCGTTGCCGGTGGCACTCTCCAGCGGCTGGTGCAGCAGCCCGCGCAGCAGGTCGATGCCGTGCCAGATGCATAGGCCGCCGGCGGTACCGACGAACAGCACGCGCAGCACCGACTTGACCAGCTCGGCCACCGCCTCGGCGCCGTACAGGCGCTTGAAGCCGGTGAGCGGGTTGAGCCGGTTGAGGTCGGGCATCAGCGCCTTGTTGGAGAAGCGCAGGCCGCCCATCAGCACCGGGCCGATGAAGCTGGCCAGGAGGCAGACCAGCAGCAGCGGCCAGAACGCCAGCATCAGCCGCAGCAACATCCAGCCGGCATGGCCGAACAGGGCGTCGGTGGAGTGGAGCAGGGCCGGCTCGGGTGCCAGGGCCGCCTTCATCCATTGCCGTGCCGAGGCCGCCATGGAACCGGCGCTGGCATGCAGGCCGAGCACGGCCGCGGTGAACACGGCGGCCGTGGCCAGTTCGCGCGAACGCGGGATGTTGCCGTTCTCGCGGGCCTCACGCAGGCGCTTTTCAGTCGGGAGTTCGGTCTTTTCCCCGGCCTGTTCGTTCTCGGACATTGCACGGTCTGGATGAAGGATTCATCCCGTGCCGTGCAAGAACCGTTCCGCTCGGTCTCACTGCCCTTGAAGACATGGCCCGTCCGTGGCGGCGGGGAAGCCGGCGGCCGTTGGCCGCCGGTGCCGCTGTCAGGCCTGGTGGTTCTGGTAGGCGGACAGGCGGGCGTCCAGCGCCGCCTGCCGCGAATCGCCGCCATGCAGGCGCATGAAGTTCTCGGCGCTGACCGGGCGGCCGAGCAGGTAGCCCTGCAGGTGGTCGCAGCCCAG
This sequence comes from Stenotrophomonas sp. ATCM1_4, assembly GCF_004348115.1. GTDB lineage: Bacteria > Pseudomonadota > Gammaproteobacteria > Xanthomonadales > Xanthomonadaceae > Stenotrophomonas > Stenotrophomonas capsici. The sequence continues at coordinate 1,077,177 of NZ_QPFB01000001.1, forward strand.
CCGCTCGACATAGGAACGCTGGCCAGGGGTTTCGATGCCCTCGGCCACCACCGACAGGTTCAGTGCGTGGCCCAGCGCAACGATGGCCGAGACGATCACCACGTCCTCGTCGCTCTCCTCCAGCGCCACCACGAAGGCGCGGTCGATCTTGATCTCGGTGGCCGGGACCCGCTTGAGGTGCAGCAGGCTGGAGAAGCCGGTGCCGAAATCATCGATGGAGATGCCCACGCCCAGCGCCGCGACGCTGCGCAGCACGTTGATGGCGTTGTCGGCGTCGCGCATCACCGCGCTCTCGCTGACCTCCAGGATCAGGCGCGAGGGCGGCAGCTCGTGCAGCTCCAGCGCGCTGCGGACCTCATCGAGCAGCTGCGGCGAGCCGAGCTGGCGCCCGGACAGGTTCACCGAGATGCTCCACTCGGTGTTGCCGGCGTCATGCCAGCTGCGCATCTGCCGGCAGGCCTCGTTGAGCACCCAGTTGCCGAGCGTTTCCATCAGCCCGTTGAGCTCGGTCAGGCGGATGATGCGTTCGCTCGGGACGTAGCCGTGTTCGGGGTGGCGCCAGCGGATCAATGCCTCCGCGCCGCTGATCCGGCCAGTTTCGGCATGCACGCGCGGCTGGTAGTGCAGGGACAGCTGCGGGCCGCCGATGGCCTTGCGCAGGTCCTCGAGCAGGCGCCGGTCCTGCTCGGCGTTGTCGTTCATCCATTCGGCGAACAATGTGTGCCCGTTGCGCCCGGCCTGCTTGGCGTAGCGCATGGCGATCTCGGCCATGTTGACCAGTGGCGGGGCGGACTGGCCGTGCTCGGGGGACAGGGCGATGCCGAGGCTGCCGGTGATGCGCATGTCACGGCCGCCGACCCGCACCGAGTTGACCGCCAGGATGATGCGCTCGGCCTGGGCTTCGATGTCCTTGCCGTCGGTGACCGGCATGGCGATCACGAACTGGTCGCCGCCGAGCCTGCCCACCAGCTCCTCGTTGGGGAACAGCTGGCGCAGGCGTTCGGCCACGTCCACCAGCGCGGCATCGCCGGCCTGGGGGCCGTAGGCGCCATTGATGTGGCGGAAGCCATCCAGGTCGATGGACATCACCGCGCAGGCCTGGCCGGCTTCCAGCAGCTGCTCGATGCGGTCATGGGCCAGCTGGCGGTTGGGCAGGCGGGTCAGCGAGTCGTGCTGGCTGGCGTGGAACAGCTCCTTGCGGGCATCGTCCAGCGACGCTACCAGCATCGAGTTGCGCAGGTGCAGCAGGCGCGACTGCATGCGCTGCTCCAGCAGCGAGAAGGTCAACACGATCGCCATCACGCCGACGGTGAGCAGCACCACGCAGGCCGCCAACCACTCGGTGGGTACGCCACCGCTGCGGGCCGCGCCGCAGACCGAGCCGGCGGGGAAGTTGGCCGCCGCCATGCCGGTGTAGTGCATGCCGACGATGGCCAGGCCCATGATCACCGAGGCGATCAGCCGCGGAGGCAGGGCCTGCTCGGCGGTGCGCAGGCGGAAGGCGATGTACAGCGCGCTCCACGAGGCCACCACGGCGATGACGATGGAGAGCACGAACCAGAGGCGGTCGTACTGGATATCCGGCTGCATGCGCAGGGCGACCATGCCCACGTAGTGCATCCAGGCGATGCCCAGGCCCATCAGCAGCGCCCCCAGCGCCAGACGCAGGTGCGGCAGGGTCGGTTGCGAGACCAGCCACAACGCGAACAGCGATGCGGCGATGGCCACCAGCAGGGATTGCAGCGTCAGCCACAGGTCGTAGCCCAGCGGGATCGGCAGGCGGAAGGCGAGCATGCCGACGAAGTGCATCGACCAGATGCCGGCGCCCATCGCCACGCCGCCGGCGATCAGCCAGCGCGCCGCGGTGCGGCGGGGTTGGGATGCCGATACCCGCGAGGCCATGTCCAGGGCCGTGAACGAGGCCAGGATGGCGACAAGGATGGACAGCACCACGAACAACGGGTTGTAGCTGCCTGCGAGCATCAAACCCCTCCCTAGTTGATCAGGCCGTCGGCATGCCGCCGCGGCAAACCGCATGGACGCTCCATCCCCCGGCCATGCTTCGGCCAAGACTATCCACGGGTCCCCGACAGGCGGCAAGGGGGCGTTCCGGCCAAGCATGTGGCAGAAGCAGGAGCTGCGCAGTCCGTCACATTGTCACTTGCCGGGCCGCATCGAAGGCCGAATCGAACAGGCGTTGCACCGGCGGGCCCATCTCCCCGGCCAGCAGGGTCAGCAGGAACAGGCCCAGCAGCAAGGCCACCGGCAGGCCGAGCTGCATCGGGTTCAGGGCCGGCGCGGCACGGGCCAGCACGCCGAATGCCAGGTTGATGGCCAGCATGGCCACGGTCAGCGGCAGGGCCAGCGACAACGCACCACGGAAGATCTGCACCGCCAGCGTTGGCGCCAGTGCGGCCATCGCGTGCGGATCGGGCAGGGCGGTGCCGATGGGCAGCGCCTTGTAGCTGTCCACCAGCAGCGAGACCACCGCCAGGTGGCCGTTGGTGGTGAAGAACAGCAGGCCGAACAGCAGGTAGAACCATTGGCCGATGACGCCGGAGCTGCCGCCGCGCAGGGGGTCGGTCATCTGCGCGAAGGCCAGGCCGGTGCTCTGCGCGATCATTTCGCCGGCCATGGCGCCAGCCTCGAAGATCAGCCGCAGCAGGAAGCCCATGCAGATGCCGACCGCCAGCTCGCGGGCGATGGTCAGTACGGTGACCGAGTCGAAGCCGTAGAACAGCGGTACCGGCGGCAGTATCGGTGCCAGCGCCACCGACAGGGCGATGCCCAGCAGGACGCGGATCCGTGCCGGCACCGCGCGGCTGCCGACCATGGGCATGGCCATCAGCATGGCGCCGATGCGCAGCATGATCCAGAGCGTGTTGCCGATGATGGCGAAGGCCTGCTGGCCGTCGATCATCGTCCCGGTTGCCGAATCCATGCAGCGCTACCCGATGAGGTGGGGGATGCGCTGGAACAGCAGGATGGTGAACTCGACCAGGTGGCCGAGCAGGAGGCTGCCCAGCGCGAACAGCGCCGCGGTGAGCGCACCGGCCTTGGCGACGAAGGCGATGGTGGGTTCGTTGAGTTGGGTGGCGGCCTGGATGATGCCGACCACGACGCCGACCACCAGCACGGTGAGCAGCAGCGGGCCAGCGATCCAGAGGGTGGCGACCAGGCCACCACGCAGTTCGGTCAGGGCAAGTTCGGGGCTCATGCGGGGGTGGATGCAAGGTTGGTGCCAGACGAAGGTCAGCGGCTGGGTGACAGGTTTCCGACGCCGCTGGTGCTTAGGGTGTTGCCTTGCATTTGCTCTTGCTCTTGCTGTTGCTGTTGCTGTTGCTGTTGCCGTGGATTTTGACGTGCCGGGTTCCCTTCCGTAGCGACGGAGCTGGCAGACAAGACCCCGAACGGGGCGCCGCACAAGGATGTGCGGCGTTTTTCGACGAGACAGGGACGTCTCGTCGAAAAATCCTGCCGGCGGAGTGGACCCGCGATGCGCAGCATCGTGGGCGCGGAGGCAGGGTGTGCTTTCTTTTGGTTAGCTTTTCTTTGCACAAGCAAAGAAAAGTAACTCGCTCCCCGAAGGGGAGTGAAAGCTTCTGCTCTTGTTTCTGCATTGATCGTGCTTGTTCTGAAGCAACGGCAGAGACAACAGCAACAGCTTTCGTGCCCCATAGGGGCGCGAGCCACCTTTCTTTGCTTGTGCAAAGAAACCTGGCGCAAAGAAAGCACACCCTGCCTACGCGCCTTCCGCGCTGCGCGCTACAGGTCCACTACGCTGCCGGGATTTTTCGACGGGACATCCCTGTCCCGTCGAAAAACGACGTGCATCCATGCACGCCGCCCCTGCGAGGTCCTCTCCGTCAGCTCCGTCGCTGCGGAAGGGGCCCGGGTAGAGCAACAGCAACAGCCAAAGCCGAAGTCAAAGCCAAAGCCAAAGCCAAAGCCAAAGCAACGGCACCCCTCCCTGGCCCTCCCCTACGCTTCGCGCAGGGGAGGGGAAGAAGCAACTGCAACAACCGAAGCAACTGCGCGGTCAACAGCAGCTGGCTTTACCGCGCTTGGTTACTGCCATGTGCTACATGACATCAGCGTCGCGTCGCCTGTTTACTTCTGCGCGCCGTCCAATGCCACCTTGTCGCCATCCTTCAGGGTGTCCGGCGGGTTCACCACCACCGTCTGGCCGGCACTCAGGCCGGCCAACACCTGCTTGTCCTTGTTCAGGGCTTCGCCGACCTGCAGGACCTGCTGCTGCACCTTGTCGTCGGCCTGCAACACGAATGCCACCGGCTTGCCGTCGCGCTGCGTGATGGCCGTGGCCGGCACGCGGACGCCCTTCGGGGCCTGCGCATCGGCCGGTGCCGCCTTCTCCAGGAAACTCACCCGCACGCCCATCTCCGGCACGATGCGCGGGTCCTTCACGCCCAGCGCCACGCGCACCTTCACGGTTGCCTTGCCACGGTCGGCGGTCGGGATGATGGCGATCACCTCGCCGGGGATCTTCCAGTCCTGGTAGGCGTTGAGCACCGTCTCCACCGGCATCTTCGGCTGCACGCGGCCGATGAAGGCCTCGCCCACCTCGACTTCCACCTCCAGCGAATCCATGTCGACGATGGTGCCGATGCCGGTGCGGGTGAAGCCGCCACCGGCCGACAGCGGCGAGACGATCTCGCCCGGCTGCGCGGCCTTGGCGGTGACCACGCCGGTGAATGGCGCGCGCACGATGTTGTTGTCCACGCCCAGGTCGGCGATGGCCAGTGCATCCACCGCCACCTTGGCGTTGTGCTGGGCGGTCAGCAACTGCGCGCGCAGGCTGTCGCGGGCGGCGACGGCCTGGTCGTACTGCGAGCGCGACACCAGCTGTTGGCCGACCAGCGCCTGCAGGCGCGTGGCCTCGGCATCGGCCTGGCGCAGCTGCGCCTGCAGGCCGCCGATCTGGCTGCGCGCCGCGTCCAGCTGCGCGGCGTTGAGGCTGCGCTGGGCGTTGGCGTCGATCGGGTCCAGGGTGGCCATCACCTGGCCTTCCTCCACCCGCATGCCTTCCTCGATCATCACCTCGCGCACCTTGCCGGTGATCTTGGCCGAGACGGTGGCCATGCGCCGGGCCACGACGTAGCCGCTGGCATCCAGCACGGCATTGCTGCCGCCGCCCTGGCTCATCGCCACCACCGGCGCGGTCTCCACCGTCGCGGCCGGCTTGCCGCGGGCGAGCATGCCCACGGCCAGTGCCGCCAGCAGCACCAGGACCAGTCCGATCACTACCCACAGCCAGCGGCGGGACGGGGAAGGGCCGCGCGGCGGCGGGGCGGCCGAGCGGTCGATGCGGAGTTCTTTCAGCAGTTCAGCGGAGGCATTCATGTAGGAAAGGACGGCGCTTGGCGGGAAATGTGACCGAAGGTACCCCAAACCACCACGACCGGTGCGTCGTGGCATGTGGCCGATTCTAGACAGGCGCCGGGGGCCGCGCAGGTGACGGGTGTCACCCGCTTTGCCTGACCGGCGTGACTGCTGCCAGGCCGATGCCGCGCCTAACGTGGCGCCATTCCCACCAGGAGCGGATCGCGATGACGCAGGGCAACGAGGTACTGGCCAGCCTGCGTGGCGTGTACAAGCGCTACGGCACGTTGGCGGCGTTGGAGGGCGTGGACCTTGACCTGCATGCCGGGCAGGTGCTGGCCCTGCTCGGGCCCAATGGCGCCGGCAAGACCACCACCATCGGCCTGTTGCTGGGCCTGCTGCGGGTCGATACCGGCCAGGTCACCCTGTTCGGGGAGCACCCGCAGCAGCTGTCGGCGCGTCGCCGCATCGGCGTGATGCTGCAGGACGCGGCGCTGCCGGAAACGCTCACCGTGCAGGAACTGCTGCGGCTGTCAGCCAGCTACTACCCGGTACCACGGCCACTGGCCGACAGTGCCGCGTTGGCCGGCATCGAAGACCTGTTGCGCCGTCCGTACGGCAAGCTCTCCGGCGGCCAGCAACGGCGGGTGCAGTTCGCGTTGGCCATCTGCGGCCGGCCGCGCCTGCTGTTCCTGGACGAACCCAGCGTCGGCCTGGACGTGCCGGCGCGCCAGCAGCTGTGGGACACGGTGCGCACGCTGGTGGGCGAGGGCACCGCCGTGGTGCTCACCACGCACTACCTGGAAGAGGCCGAGCGGCTGGCCGACCGCATCTGCGTGATGCTGCGCGGCCGGGTGGTCAGCGATGGCAGCGTGGATGCGCTGCGCGCCCGCGTGCTGGTCCGCGCGGTGCGGTGCCAGTCACGGCTGGACGTCGCCCAGGTCCGTCGCTGGCCGGGCGTGCGCCAGGCGCAGCGTGACGGGGAGCGCCTGCACCTGGCCTGCGACCAGGTGGAGGCGGTGGTGCGACGGCTGCTGGCCGCCGACCCGGACCTGTCCGCGCTGGAGGTCAAGCCGGCCGGCCTGGAAGAAGCCTTCCGCGATCTCACCGATCCCCAACCGCAGGCCGCCTGATGAACACCACTTCCTCCGCGCTCCTGGCCGGCGCCCGCATGTCCGGCCGCCGCGTGCTCGGCGCCTACCTGCAGGAGGCGCGGGCCGAATGCCTGCGCTACCTGCGCAGCCCCGGCTTCGTGCTGCCGACGATGCTGTTCCCGGCCACCTTCTACCTGATGTTCGCGGTGGTGCTGGGCCTGGGCCAGGGTGCCGATGGGCCGCGCTTCCTGCTCGGCACCTATGCCACCTTCGGGGTGATGGCGCCGGGGCTGTTCGGCTTCGGGGTGTCGCTGGCGCTGGAGCGCGGCAATGGGCTGCTCACGCTCAAGCGCGCGCTGCCGATGCCGCCGGCGGCGTATCTGCTCGGCAAGATGGCCATGGCCATGCTGATGGCGCTGGCGATCGTGGTGCTGCTGCAGGTGCTGGCGGTGCTGGTCGCCGGCGTGTCACTGGCGCCGGTGCAGATGCTGCGCCTGACGCTGAGCTGCGTGCTCGGCGCGTTGCCGTTCTGCGCGCTGGGCCTGCTGATGGGCACGTGGGTGAAAGGGGATGCCGCGCCGGCGCTGGTCAACCTGCTGTACCTGCCGATGGCATTGCTGTCGGGGCTGTGGTTCCCGTTGTCGATGTTGCCGCCGGTCCTGCGCAGCCTCGCCCCGGTCTGGCCCAGCCACCACCTGAACATGCTGGCCCAGTCGGCCATCGGCTTCGATACGGGCAGCGCATGGCCCCATGCGGCGTGGCTGGGCCTGTTCACCGTGGTGGTGGCCACCCTGGCCGCCTGGCGCCTGCGCCGTTATGGCTGATGGCATCATGGGCCGCACTGCAACCGGAGTCACCCGCTGATGTCCCGCACCCTGCCCGCCTGGCTCAGACCGGCACCGGATTCGGTGGTGGCCGACAACATCAAGATCGGCCGGTGGCCATGGCTGGATGCGATCCACCTGCTGTGGACGGTATGGGTGTTCATCACGCCGTTGTTCGCCGGCGGCTACACGTGGCGCTGGGCAGGGATCACGTTGGCGTCTTACCCGGTGTTCGTGCTGCTGTACGTGATGACTTTGTTGTCCTCGCGCCGTCACGTGGCGATCTTCGCCATCGGCATGGTGGTGCTGGGGATCTCGCTGCTGGGCGTGTATCCCTCGGCCATCAGCTACTTCGTGTTCGGTTGCGTGGGGTTGCGCATCAACCGCTGCATCTCCACCACGCGCTACCTGGTCGAGCTGCTGGCGTTGAACGCGGTGTTCGTGGCGCAGACCTCGTGGATCGGCTACCCGTGGCAGGCGATCGCGTGGGTGCCGGTGTTGTCGATCATCATCGGCCTGATCGTCAGCGGTGAGCGTTCCGGCCAGGAGAAGGATGCGGCGCTGCGGTTGTCGCATGAGGAAGTACGGCGCCTGGCGGCCACCGCCGAACGCGAGCGCATCGGCCGCGACCTGCACGACCTGCTGGGGCACACCCTGTCGCTGATCACCCTGAAGCTGGAGCTGTCGCGCAAGCTGTTCGACCGTGATGCGGAGCGCTCGCGCATCGAGCTGGCCGAAGCCGAGCAGATCGCCCGCGACGCGCTGGCGCAGGTGCGCAGCGCGGTGACCGGCTTCCGCGCCGCCGACCTGGCCGCCGAGCTGGCATCGGCGCATCTTTTGCTGGAATCCTCGCGGGTACACCTGCGTTACAGCCCGCCGCCGGCGATGCCGGCATGGATCGAATCCGGGCTGGCGATGATCCTGCGCGAAGCGGTCACCAACATCGCGCGCCATGCCCAGGCCAACGAGGCCATGATCGCGGTGCGCAGCGAGGGCAATGCGGTGGTGCTGGAAGTGGTGGACGACGGGCGCGGCGGCGTCTCGGCCAACGGCAACGGGCTCGCCGGCATGCGCGAGCGCGTGGAAGCCATGGGCGGCACGCTGGCGATCGATTCGCCACGCTCGCACGGCACGCGGCTGGAGGTGCGTATCCCCGTCAACGGCGTGACCACGGCCTCCATCGACCATGCGGCGCTTGCCATGCGGCACGACAACCCCCTGCCCGATGGAGCGCGCGCATGATCCGCATCCTGTTGGCAGAGGACCAGGCGATGGTGCGCGGTGCGTTGTCCGCGCTGCTCAACCTGGAAGCCGACCTGGAAGTGGTCGGCGCCGCCGCCGATGGCGAAGTGGCCTGGCGCGAACTGCAGCGGCTTGCCCCCGACGTGCTCGTCACCGACATCGAGATGCCCAACCTCACCGGGCTGGAACTGGCCCAGCGCGTGCAGCGCCACCAGCTGCCGGTGAAAGTGGTGATCGTCACCACCTTCGCGCGCAGTGGTTTCCTGCGGCGCGCGCTGGATGCCGGGGTGCAGGGCTACCTGCTGAAGGATTCGCCGGCCGAAAAGCTGGCCGAGGCCTTGCGGCTGGTGCAGCGCGGTGGCCGCGCGATCGATCCGCAGCTGGCGATGGAAGCGTGGTCCGAGGCGGACCCGCTCAATGACCGCGAACGCCAGGTGCTGCGGTTGGCCGGCGAAGGACGTTCGGCCAACGAGATCGCCGAGCAGCTCGGCCTGTCACACGGCACCGTGCGCAACTACCTGTCCGAATGCATCGGCAAGCTGGGCGTGGCCAACCGCATCGAGGCCCATCGCCTGGCCCGCCAGAAAGGCTGGCTATAACCGTAGGAGCGGTTTCGGCCGCGAAGCCGGGAATGCCCGCGTCATCCGACGACACTGGCTTCGCGGCCAAGGCCGCCCCTACGAGATTCAATGCGGCTTGCCGCGCGCCATCGCCTGGAACACGCCGTCGCGGCGCACCCACAGGTGGAACAGCGCCGCCGACAGATGCCCGAGCACGGTGGCGAACAACACGTAGGCCAGCAGGCTGTGCGCGTTGCGCAACGCGGCGTACAGGGCCGGATCGTGCGGGGCGATCGGTGGCAGGTTCAGGCCCGACCACATCACGATCGGGTAACCGCCCGCCGACAGCATCGACCAGCCGATCAACGGCATCGCCAGCATCAACCCGTACAGCAGCCAATGCGACGCATGTGCGGCGGTGGCCTGCCACGCCGGCAGGTCGGCCGGCAGCGGTGGCGGCCGGTGGCGCAGGCGGTTGTACAGGCGCACCAGTGCCAGCAGCAGGATCGCGATGCCCAACGGACGGTGCAGGTCGATCAGCGCCGGCCGCCAGTGCAGCGAGGCGACCATGCTCACGCCGACGAACAGCATGGTCAGGATCATCGCCGCCATCAACCAGTGCAGCACGCGGGCGGTGAGGTTGAAGTGGCCTGCGTCGCGGCTCATCGTGCACCTTCCTTGCCGGTGGCGTCGGTTGCCTTGCCGCCGGCGATCTCGCGCTCGCGGCGGTTGAATGACTGCGAGTACACCGCTGAGCGCGCGGCCAGAATAGGGTCATCGGAACCCTTGATGCCACGCGGCAGGATCAACGGGTCGTAGTTGAGGTCGCGGCAGGCGCCGTCGGCCTGCGCCTGCATCGAGGTCAGGCTGAGCGTGCCGACCTTGACCTGGCGGCGCTGCCCGGGCCACACCTGCGAGGGATCATCGACCGGGTCGCCGGCCTCGGCCAGGGTCACCCACATGTCCCAGCGCACCGGGCCCTGCGCCAGCCGTTGCTGGAATTCGTGGGCCAGGTAATCCAGCCCGGCCTGCGCGCGTTGTTCCGGCGTCATCTCCACGAACGGTGCCTGTGGGCGCATGCTCCAGCGCACGAAGTGCTCGCTGCCGTCGGCGGCGATGAAGCGGAAGCTGTTGACCCCGTTGTAGTCGGTGTTGGCCCAGCTGTTGGACCACGGCGCGGTCTTGGCCCACTGCCCGAACGCACGTGCCGACGGGTACTTCGCCTGCACCGCGGCCATCTTCGCCGGGTCCGGTTTGCCGGTGGCCGGATCGGGGATGCCGGCCCGAGTCTGTTCGAGGAAGGCCTCGGGCGTGGGCACGGCGAAGAACGGGAAGCTGTTCATGGCGGTGCGCCATTCCTGCCCGTCATCGCTGATCAGCTGCAACGCCATGCTGCGAACGCGCGCGTTGGCATCGGCACCGTGCGGATCGCCACCACCGATCGACAGGCGGCCCAGCACCGGCACCTGCGGTTGCGCGAACACGCGGGCCGAACTCAGTGCCGCGCCTTCCGGCGTGCCCTGGAAGGTGCCTTGCACGCACATGCCCTTGGCATGCGCACGGCGGAAGCCCGGATGCGCGGGCCCGGTGGCTTCGATGCTGTCGGTGAAGGCCTGGGCGGTGGCGCGGTCGCGGCCGATCCAGCCGGCCAGCCAGGCGAAGGCCAGTGCCAGCAGGCCGGCGATCAACGCGATCAGCGCGATCCATGGCAGCGGCGAACGGGCGGCGCGGGTATTGCCGAAAAGCGACATGACGGGGTTCCTGCCTTCACGATGCGTGTGGGTGGGCGACGCAGGGATGCTGTCAGAAAATCCGTCGGGCGAATATTCACTTTTTCGCCAACATTTGCCGGAACGACGGATCCCCGCCGAGGCGGGGATCCGTGGCTTCAACCGAAGGCCGGGGAATGCCCGGCTCCAGCTCAGGCGTAGCGCGCCTTCAGCATCGCCCAGGCCGAGCGCAGGGCCAGGGCTTCGCCGCCGGCCGGACGGCCCGGGCGTTCGCCGTCGTTCCAGGCGTACACGTCCAGGTGCGCCCACACCTGGCCGTCATTGATGAAGCGCTCCAGGTACAACGCGGCGGTGACCGAGCCGGCCATGCGCGAGCCGGAGTTGGCCAGGTCGGCGATGCCGCTGTTGAGGTAGCGCAGGTACGGGCGCCACAGCGGCATGCGCCACAGCGGGTCGCGGGTGGCGTCGCCGGCCTGCAGCCACTGGTTGGCCAGCGTGTCGTTGTTGGAGAACAGCGCCGGCAGGTCCGGGCCCAGCGCGATGCGGGCCGCACCGGTGAGCGTGGCGAAATCGATGATTGCCTCCGGCTGCTGCTCGCTGGCGTAGGTCAGCGCGTCGCACAGGATCAGGCGGCCTTCGGCGTCGGTGTTGTCGATCTCCACGGTGATGCCCTTGCGCGTGGTGATCACCTCGCCCGGACGGAAGGCATCCGGGCCCACCGCGTTCTCCACCGCCGGCACCACCAGCGTCAGCCGCACCGGCAGCTGCTGTGCCATCACCAGCCCGGCCAGCGCCAGTGCGTGCGCGGCGCCGCCCATGTCCTTCTTCATGTTGCGCATGCCGTCGGCCGGCTTCAGGTCCAGCCCGCCGGTGTCGAAGCACACGCCCTTGCCGACCAGCGCCAGGTGCGGCGCATCGTCCTTGCCCCAGCGCAGCACGATCAGGCGCGGCGCCCGGTGCGAGGCGCGGCCGACGGCGTGGATGGTCGGGAAGTTCATTTCCAGCAGTTCGTCGCCGGCGATCACTTCCAGCGTGCCGCCGTGGGCGTCGGCCAGTTCGCGCGCGGCGTCTTCCAGCTGCTGCGGGCCCATGTCCTCGGTGGGCGTGTTGACCCAGTCACGCACGCGCAGGCAGGCGGTGACCACGTCCAGCACTTCCTGCGCGGGGCTGGCGACCAGCTGTGCCGGCGCGCGCGCCGGCTTGCGGTAGCGCGCGAAGCGGTAGCTGCCCAGGCCCCAGCCGAGCTGCAGGGTGGTGATGCTGGCCGCATCCAGTTCATTGGCCAGCTGCCAGGTGGTGCCGGCCGGCAGTGCGAACGGGCCATGCGCGTAGGCATAGGCATCGGCGCGGTCACCCACGCCCAGCACCGCGCCGGCGATGCCGTTGCTGCCCGGCAGCAGGGCCACGCTGTTGGCCGCGGCGTTGAACTGCTGGCTGGCCAGCCAGGCCTGCACGGCGGGCGGCTGGGTGGCCGCCCATGCGGCGAAGCCGTCGCGGTCGAGCACGTACAGCGGCAGGGCGTTGGCGGTGTCGGTAGTGAAGCCGTTGATCGGGGTCATGTCTGTCTCGTATCGGATGGCGGCCGTCGGCTCAGCGCGGCGTGGATGCGTTGGCATCCAGCCAGTCGGCCAGTCCGGTCAGGGTGTCGAACTGCAGGTCCGGCTGCAGTTCCTGATGGGTCCATGCGTGTGCTTCGCGGTTGATCCAGCAGCCGCGCAGGCCCGCGCGCATCGCGCCGGCCACGTCCATCTCGGCGTGGTCGCCCACGTGCAGCACCTGCGCATGCGCCACGCCCAGCCTCTGGCAGGCCGCGTGGAAGATGCCCGGGTCCGGCTTGGCCGCGCCGAACTCGCGCGAGCCCAGCTGGAAGGCGAACAGCTCGGCGATGCCGATGCGCTGCAGGTCGGCGTTGCCGTTGCTGACCGCCGCCACCGGTACGCGCGCGGCGATGCGGCGCAGTGCCTCCAGCGCGTCGGGGTAGAAGGTCACCTGGTTGCGCGCCGCGTAGAACGCCTCGTAGGCCGGCTCCAGCAGCGCCGGGCTGGCCCCGCTGTTCTCCAGCGCTTCGGCCAGGGTCAGCCGCCGCAGGGCGCTCAGGTCGTAGTGCAGGTGCGGGTTGTCGCGGAACGAACGCTCGCGCAGTTCGCGCATGGCCGCCACCGGATACATCGCTGCGGTGGCGGGGCTGTGCTCGAGCATCCAGTCGTGCAGCACCTGGTCGATGCGCGCGCCGATGGGCGCGAAGGGCCAGAGTGTGTCGTCCAGGTCGAGGGTGATGGCTAGGACAGGAAAGTTCACCGCGCCATTTTACGGCAAGCCCGCCGCGCTGGCCCTCACGGCTTCAGGCTATTCGAGCAGCCGCGCCCAGCCCTGCATGCCGTCCACGCGGCTGAGCACCAGCTTCACGCAGACCAGCAGCGGCACGGCCAGCAGCAGGCCGACGATGCCCCACAGCCAGCCGAACAGCATCAGCGCCAGGATCAGCATCAACGGCGAGATCGCCATGCTGCGGCCCAGCACGATGGGCGTGACCAGCTGCCCCTCCAAGGTGTGCAGGGCCAGGTAGCTCAGCGCCGGCAGGCAGGCGGTGAGCGGGTCGTCGAACATCACAAAGCCCACCAGCAGCATCAGCGCGATGCCGATCAGCGGGCCCACGTAGGGGGCGAAGTTGAGCAGCGCCGCCACCGTGCCCCACAGCAGTGCCTCGGACAGCCCGATGCCCAGCAGCATCAGCACGCCGGACAGCACCAGCCCCAGGGCGATGTTGATGACGGTGATGGTCAGCACGTAGCGCGAGATCTCCCGCTCCATCGACCGCAGGATGTCGGCGGTGAAGCGCTTCTGCTGGCGGTTGGGCAGCAGGTCGATCACGTGCCGCTGCAGGCTCTGCCCGTAGATCATGAAGAACAGCGTCAGCAGCACCACCGCCAGCGCCGAGGCGGCCAGCTTGGGGGTGCGCACCAGCGCCTTGTACGGGTCATCGAGCTGGGTGCGGACCACCTGCACCTTGCGGTTGCCTTCGCCGCCGGCGGCACGGGCAAAGCTCTCGGCGGCCTGGTTGGCCTGCTGCACCGGCTTGACCAGCGCCTGTACCTGGCGCGAGATCTGCCGCATCTGCTGCGGTGCTTGCTGTACCCAATCGGTGGCCGGCCCGGCCAGCTGCACCGCCAGCGCCACGCTGCCGGCCAGGCCGAGCAGCAGCACCAGCAGCGCGGCCAGGAAGCGTGGCAGGCGCAGCTTCTGCAGCAGGCGGATGATGGGGTTGCCGACCAGCGCCAGGAACGCGGCCAGCAGCACCGGCAGGATCACCGTCTGCGCCGCCCACAGCGTGTAGCCGACGGCCAGCGTGGCCAGTACCACCAGGGCGGTGGAGGCACGCGGACGTGGCGGCAGCGGCGCGGGGGCCGCCGGTTGCGGTGACGGCTCGGACAGGGGCTCGGACATGCAGGCGACGCTCCGGCAGACGGAAGGGCGCGGCGTGAGGCCGGGCCCGGGTCAGGATTCTGACAGTTCCGTCGCGGCTTCGGCGGGCCCGGGTTGGGCCGCATTGCGCGGGCGGGCCGGTGCCGGCCCGGCGCCCGCCGGTCCGGCGGTTTCGTCGGCGGCCTGCTCGGCCTCGTCGGCGGCATCGGACGCCTGCGCGGCGGCCATGCCTGCCGCCGCCGCGGCGAAGGAGGCCACCGATGCCTGCGCCGAAGCGACCAGCCCGGAGACCGAGCCGATCATCTGCAGCCAGCGGGCACCGCTGAACGCACCGCCGGGTTCCAGCTTGCCGGCCAGAAAGCCGCCGGCCAGGCCGACCACGACGATGCGGCCCGGCGTCCACGCGCTGCGCCAGGCCTGGTTGAGTGCATCCCAGCGCTGCGTGGTCTCCTCGCCGCGGACCTGCACCACGGCTTCGGCGCGGCGCACGCGACGCTGCAGGGCTTCGAACTTCATGGCGTGTTCTCCCCCGGTACCTTCACGTCGGCATCCGGATCCTCGTCGCTGGGCTCGTCGAACAGGCCCATGCGCGAAAGCTGGCGGCGGGTGGCGTGCATGCCGGTGTGGTGGAAGAAGTAGGACACCCGCCAGATGGCGTAGCCGGTGACGAGGAGGCTGGCCAGGGTGGGTATCAGCAGCGCGACGAACAGCGACAGCCCCAGGTACTGCAGCAGGGCCACCAGCGTGGCCGCCAGCAGCAGCCACGCCGAGGCGCCGAAGACGATCGCCACGCCGCTCCAGGCCAGCGCCCGGCCGAACGCGCTGCGGGCCAATGCCAGGTCGGCCGAGGCCAACCGTCGCAGTGAGCGCAGCGTGTCCGATGCCGAATCCAGCGTCTGCCGGCCGGCGGCGCCGACCTGGCGGATGCTTTCTTCCAGCCCCGGCTTGGGATCCGGGGTGGGCTGTTCTTCCGGTGGCGGTGTTGCGGCTTCGCTCACGCCGGTCAGTCGTTGCTGCGGGCGAGCTTGGCGATGATCCAGCCGGCGGCGAAGGCCACGCCGAAGGAGGCCAGCGGACGCTCGCGGATCAGGTCGGCGGCGCTGTCGATCAGGTCCTTGCCCTTGTCCATCAGTGCATCGACCTGTTCCTTGGCGGCGGCACCGCCCAGTTCGGCGGCGGCCAGGCCGGACAGCGCGCTGTCGGACAGCTCGGCCTTCATGTTGGCCTTGCCAAGGCGCAGTTCGTCGGCGGCGGCACCGGTGGCGCCCTTGACGGCCGAACCGGCGGCGGCGGCGGCGGACTTCAGGTGTGCGCCAGCCTCGCCCAGGTGTTCCTTCATGTTCTCGGTATTGGTGGGGCTCATCGTGATCTCCTGGTTTCAGCGGGTGCGCCGGCGTGCGGCGCGCGGGTTGCAGCAGATAGCAACAAATAACAGTACTGCGGTGTAAGGAACGTTACGCCGGGCCAAACCGGCCTCACGCCGGCATCATCGCATCAACAACTGGCCGCCCCCGTTGCCGCGGCGCACGCTCAGCACCAGCTGCTGCGGGCGCGGGCTGAAGCTGGCGCGCCAGCTGGCCAGGTCGGTGAACTCGCCGCTGCTGGCGGCCACGATCACATCGCCGCTGGCCAGCCCGGACTGCGCCGCGCGGCTGCCGCGCGCCACGTCACTGACCAGCACGCCGTTGAGGCCGGACTGGCGCAGCGACTCGGGCAGGTCGGCGAAGGTGGCGCCGGACAGGCGCGGGTCGAGCATGTCGCCGGTGAGCGCGCGCGGTTGTTCCTTCAGCGTGGCCTTGAGCTGCAGCGGCTTGCCGTCGCGGCGGATGTCCAGGTCCACGGTGCGGCCGACCGTGGAGAGGCCTTCGAAGTTGTGCAGCGCCTGCGCGTTGTCCACGCGCTGGCCGTTGATCGACAGCACCACGTCACCGGCCTTGAGCCCGGCCGCGGCCGCGCCGGAACCGGCCAATACGCGCGTGACCAGCGCACCGCGGGCTTCGGCCAGACCCAGCCCCTGGGCGATCTGCGGGGTCAGGTTCTGGGTTTCCACGCCCAGCGTGCCGCGCACCACCACGCCCTTGGTGACCAGTTGCTCGACCACGTCGCGCGCCAGGTTGGACGGAATGGCCAGGCCCAGGCCGATGTTGCCGGCCATGCTGCCCTGCGGGTTGAAGCTGGCGGTGTTGATGCCGACCAGCTGGCCGGCCAGGTTGACCAGCGCGCCGCCGGAGTTGCCCGGGTTGATCGAGGCGTCGGTCTGGATGAAGTTCTGGTAGCCCAGCCCGCGGATGCCGCTGCGGCCCACCGCCGAGACGATGCCCGAGGTGACGGTCTGGCTGAAGCCGAACGGGTTGCCGATGGCGACCACGAAGTCACCTACGCGCAGCTGGTCGCTGTTGCCCAGCGGCAGCGCGGTGAGCTTCTCGGCCGGGATGCGGATCAGCGCGATGTCGGTGTCCGGGTCCGAGCCGATGAACTCGGCCTGCACGGTGCGGCCGTCGGCCAGGGTCACGCGCACGTCGTCGGCGTTGTCGATGACGTGGTGGTTGGTCAGCACCAGGCCCTTGGCCGCGTCGATGATCACGCCCGAGCCCAGCGACTCGTTGATGCGCTCCTGCGGCACCTGCGGGAACAGGCGGCGGAAGAACGGGTCGTCGAAGAACGGGTTGCGCACCCGCACCACCTGCTTGGTGTTGACGCTGACCACCGCCGGCATGGCCTGTTCCAGCATGGGCGCCAGCGACGGCACCGGTTGGCCGGCGACCGAGGCCGGCAGGGCGGCGGTGGCGGGTACCACGCTGGCGACGGGGGTGGCCGCGTCGGCGCGGTTGTCCAGGTGGGCGTTGATGGCGGTGGCGGTGAAGCCGCCGAAGGCGGCGGCCAGGGCCAGGGTCAGCAGGGTCGGGATCGGTCGCATAAGCCGGGAGGTTCCATGCAGGGGCGCCGGAGGGCGGCCCGGGGTGGGACGGATTGCTGAACAGGAGTGTGGCCGCAGGCGCCTAAATCAACAATGAAATTTTCTGCATCGCCGCAATCGCAGGGCCGGTGCGGGCTGCACGGATTGCAATAGTCCAGATGCATATTTTTCGTTTGACAACACCCCGGCGGTGGGTAAGCTTGGTCGGGCCATCAGCCACTAGATGTTGGGTTGGTGTGAAAAACGTCCCCAAGCAGTAGGGTTAGTGCTCGGGGTGCAAGCACCCCAACGGAAGGCGTGCAATGACCGCGACAGTGATGCAGAACACCGGCAGTCCTCGGCTCGATCCCATCCCGCCAGCAGGCGCGTAAGCACGCGCCTGCGCGTCGTCGTCGTTGCAGCCCGGCCCGCCGGGGTAAAGAACAAACGCACCGCAAGGTGCCCCAGGAGAGTTTCCACAATCATGAGTACGGTGCGTCTGGAAGTGGTCAGCAATCAAACCAAGTCGGACCTGATTCCCCTGCAACCTGCCTCGCAGGACATCTGGGAGAAGAAGTACCGCCTCACGACCAAGGCAGGCGAAGCGCTGGATGCGGACATCGATGGCACCTACAAGCGCGTGGCCCGTGCCCTGGCCGACGCCGAAGCCACCGACGAGAAGCGCGCCTACTGGTATGAGCGCTTCGCCTGGGCGCTGCGCCGCGGCGCGATCCCGGCCGGCCGCATCACCTCCAATGCCGGTGCGCAGGAACACAAGCCGGCCACCAGCACCATCAACTGCACCGTCTCGGGCACCATCACCGACTCGATGGACGGCATCCTGGAGAAGGTCCACGAAGCGGGCCTGACCCTGAAGGCCGGCTGCGGCATCGGCTATGAGTTCAGCACCCTGCGTCCGCGCGGTGCGTTCGTCGCCGGCGCCGGCGCCTACACCTCCGGGCCGATGTCCTTCATGGATATCTACGACAAGATGTGCTTCACCGTGTCCTCGGCCGGTGGCCGTCGCGGCGCGCAGATGGGCACCTTCGACGTGTCGCACCCGGACGTGAAGGACTTCATCCGCGCCAAGCGCGAGGACGGCCGCCTGCGCCAGTTCAACCTGTCGCTGCTGATCACCGACGGCTTCATGGACGCGGTCAACAACGACGCCGACTGGCCGCTGGTGTTCCCGATCAACATCAAGGAACAGGCCGAGGTCGACCAGAACGCCGCCGACGTGGTCTGGCGCGAGTGGCCGACCCACGAGAACTACATCGTGCGCGACGACGGCCTGGTGGCCTGCAAGGTGTACGGGCACATCCGCGCCCGCCACCTGTGGGACATGATCATGGTCTCCACCTACGACTACGCCGAGCCGGGCTTCATCCTGATCGACCGCGTCAACGAGATGAACAACAACTGGTGGTGCGAGAACATCCGCGCCACCAACCCGTGCGGCGAGCAGCCGCTGCCGCCGTACGGCGCCTGCCTGCTGGGCTCGGTCAACCTGACCAAGTTCGTGCGCGACCCGTTCACCGACAAGGCCTCCTTCGACTGGGACGAGTACAAGGAAGTGGTGCGCGTGTTCACCCGCATGCTGGACAACGTGGTCGAGGTCAACGGCCTGCCGCTGGAGCAGCAGCGCAACGAGATCATGCGCAAGCGCCGCCACGGCATGGGCTTCCTGGGCCTGGGCAGCACCATGACCATGCTGCGGATGAAGTACGGCTCGCCGGAATCGTGCGAGTTCACCGAAGCCATTGCCCGCGACATGGCCGTGGCCGGCTGGGAAACCGGCCTGGAGCTGGCCCGCGAGAAGGGCGCCGCCCCGATCATGGACGAGCAGTTCGACGTCACCGCCGCGATGCTGCGCCAGCGCCCGGAAATGAAGAAGGACGGCTGGAAGGTCGGCCAGAAGATCGCCGGCAAGGTGCTGCACGCCCGCTACAGCCGCTACATGCAGCGCGTGGCCACGGTGGCGCCGGCGTTGGTGGAGGAACTGGCCACGGTGGGTTCGCGCTTCACCCACCACAGCTCCATCGCCCCGACCGGCACCATCAGCCTGTCGCTGGCCAACAACGCCTCCAACGGCATTGAGCCCTCGTTCGCGCACCACTACAGCCGCAACGTGATCCGCGAAGGCAAGAAGTCCAAGGAAAAGGTGGACGTGTTCTCCTTCGAGCTGCTGGCCTACCGCGCGCTGGTCAACCCGCAGGCGATGCCGTTCAGCGATGACGCCGCCGCGCAGCTGCCGGAGTACTTCATCAGCGCCGACGACATCTCGCCCAAGGAGCACGTGGACGTGCAGGCCGCCGCCCAGAAGTGGGTGGACAGCTCGATCTCCAAGACCGCCAACGTACCGACCGATTACCCGTACGAGCAGTTCAAGGACATCTACCGCTACGCCCACGCCCAGGGCCTGAAGGGCTGCACCACGTTCCGCTTCAACCCGGCCGCCTTCCAGGGTGTGCTGGTCAAGGAGACGGACCTGGAGAACACCACCTACCGCTTCGAGCTGGAAGACGGCCAGGTGGTGGAGGTCAAGGGCAACGAGCAGATCGAGTACGACGGCGAGATGCACACCGCCGCCAACCTGTTCGATGCCCTCAAGGAAGGCTATTACGGCAAGTTCTAAGAGCCTTCGCCGTCGCCCCGCGTTTCGGCGCGGGGCGGCAGACGGTGGTCGCCGCCACCGGGTTGTTGCGCGTTTGTTCCCCGTTGCATTCGCTTCGATATAGCATCGCCCGCATGACAGACCCGATGCCCTGAGGAGGGCTCTATGAGCAATGGTAATGGTGTGACGGCGACCGTTTCGCAGGTGGCCGAGAACGTGAAGGAAACCGCCGTCCACGTGGGCGACTCGATCGCCGCCACCGCCAGCGACGCCGTCGCCGCGGTCAAGGCCGGCGCGCAGAAGGCCGAGGCCGGTGCCAAGAAGCAGGTGGCCAAGGTCAAGAAGGCCGTGAAGAAGGCCGAGAAGGTCGTCGCCAAGAAGGCCGCCGCCGCCAGGAAGGAAGTGAAGAAGACCGTCGGCTCGGTGCGCAAGAAGCTGGAGACCGCCAAGGCCAATGCCCAGGCCGAAGCCGCCGAGCTGAAGAAGAAGGGCGCCGGCAAGCGCGCCGCGACCAAGAAGGCCATCGCCAAGGTCGAGAAGAAGGCCGCCACCAAGGTGGCCTCGGCCAAGAAGACGGTCAAGGCTGCCGAGAAGAAGGTTGCCAAGGCCGTGACCAAGAAGGCCGCTGCCGCCAAGAAGTCGGTCAAGGCTGCCGAGAAGAAGGTCGCCAAGGCCGTCACCGGCAAGACCGCTACTGCCAAGAAGGCAGTGAAGAAGGTCGAGAAGAAGGCCGCCAAGAAGGTCGCTTCGGTCAAGAAGTCGGTCAAGGCCGTCGAGAAGAAGGTGGTCAAGAAGGCCGCCGTCGCCAAGAAGACCGCGAACAGGAAAGTCGCTTCGGCCAAGAAGACCGTCGCCAGGAAGGCCACCGCCGTGAAGAAGGCGGTCAAGAAGGCCACCCGCAAGTAATCGCCGCACCGCGCCCCCCGTCCCAGCCGGGACGGGGAAGGCGCCGTAATCCGTACGCAACGCATAACCAGGACTCGCACCATGGCCGTCAAGATCGACAAGAAAATCAAGGGCTATTCCGTCATCACCCCGGACGACAAGGCGCGCGAAGCCGCGGCCAAGGCGGTCCCGGTCGCGGCGCCCCAGGACGAGTCCCCGGCCGACAACATCGTGCACATGCACGAGCGCATCGAGCGCCCGGAAGTGCTGATCGGCAGCACCTACAAGATCAAGTCGCCGCTGGTGGAGCACGCCTTCTACGTGACCATCAACGACATCGTGCTCAACCAGGGCACCGAGCACGAACTGCGCCGTCCGTTCGAGATCTTCATCAACTCCAAGTCGATGGAGCATTTCCAGTGGATCGTGGCGCTGACCCGCATCATGTCGGCCGTGTTCCGCAAGGGTGGCGACGTGACCTTCATCGTCGACGAGATGAAGGCCGTGTTCGACCCGAAGGGCGGCTACTTCAAGGCCGGCGGAGTGTACATGCCGTCGCTGGTGGCGGAGCTGGGCTCCATCGTCGAAGACCACATGAAGGCCATCGGCCTGCTGCACGACCCGGAAATGAGCGCCCACCAGCGCGCCCTGATCGCCGAGAAGCGCAAGCAGTTCGAAGAGCGCTCAAAAAAAAACAGTGACGTAACCGCAGCGCCGGTTGCGGTGCCGGTCGACGGCGAAGAGCTGGTCATCATCGACAGCGCCGACAACGGCAGCTTCCCGCCCAGCGCCAGCATGTGCCACAAGTGCAATACCAAAGCACTGGTGATCATGGATGGCTGCCAGACTTGCTTGAATTGTGGGTATAGCAAGTGTGGGTGACCGATAGATAAGAAAAAGAGCCCCTTCAGGGGGCTCTTTTTTTGGGGAGAATCGGGGTTTCCCTCATGGCAGGTCTTCTCCATGTTCCTTGTCGGTATCTGAATCCCCTCCAAGGATTAGACATAACCCCGCTAGATGGGGTGCGGCGATTGGATAGTGTTCGCTGTCAGTACTGCTATTCCTTGATGGACGATTACGATGGCGAGAGTCTTTGGAAGGTTCCATTAGCGAGGTATCTGGCAACTCACAATCGTGTAATGAACTCGATGCGAGAAGTCGGGATTGAACTGCCTGAACGGCGAATCCGGATTAAGAGAAATCCCAGTGAAAGAGATGCGCTCCTTCAGGTTTGTCCAGTGTGCGGTTGGTGGGTAGCAATTGATAGAGCAATGTTCTGTGCCGAGCGCAGTCAGATTTGGAGCATGACCCTTGTTTCGGGTGCAGTACTGCGTGATCTAGACATTCGAGATATAAGCGTTCCGATCATGGCTGTGCGGAGGTACCTTTCGGCCAAGCAACAGGCACTGAGAGATATGCATCCCCGACTATTCGAGGAGACCGTTGCGAGTGTATTTCGTGACTTCGATTACCGTGCGGATGTTACTGCTTACTCGGGCGATGGAGGCATTGATGTTGTGCTTCGGTCCACTGCTGGTGATGTGATTGGCGTGCAGGTTAAGAGGAAAAGGAGATCGATCGAGGTTGAGCAGATTAGATCGTTTCTTGGTGCTCTTACTCTTGGGGGCTATCGGCGTGGTGTCTTCGTGGCGACTTCGAAATTCCAGAGGGGATCAGTCGAAGCTGCGCGGATAAGTACATCAAGACATATCCCTATTGAGCTTGTGGATGGCGATCGCTTTCTTCATATTCTGGGGGCAGCGAACATGGAGGTTCCTGCGACTGCTCATGATTGTGGGATTTATGCTGGGCAGGACTTGCGATTTACGCTCCATTCTCATTTCAACCTCAATTCGTTGTGATAGTCGATTTGTAAAAATGAGTTAACGTAGCCTCGGGGAGGCGCAGCACACCCCGGGAATAAAACACGGGTCTGTAAAACAGGGGGCAGAGTCGAAATTTCGTTCCAGCCCTCTCCTGTAGCCAGACGCCAGGGCGTGGTGAGTCGATACCTCGAATCACAGTCCGATGACGATGCCTGCTACCCAGATAGTTGATCTAGACTTTCGCCTCCCGAATATCGCGGCGAGCGCCATGAAGAAGTGAGTGGTTGGGTTGTTGCTCCTTCCTGTCTTGATGCTCCCCTCGGTGGGACGCTCGGCGGAGGCGTCGCCGCAGGGGATACACGCGGCCGTGCTGGACGATTACCTCGACCAGGTGGAGGACGGCAACGGTGGGCTGGGCAGCGTGTCCATCTTCCGTGGCGGGCGCGAGGTCTATCAGCGGCGCTTCGGCCAGAAATACCTGTCCGGCGTGCGGGCGGATGCGGACACCCTTTACCAGATCGCCTCGGTCACCAAGATGGTCACGGCCATTCTTGCGTTCAAGCTGATTGAACAGGGGCGGCTGGGGCTGGATGACACGCTGGCCGATTTTCATCCGGAGATGCCCGCTGCGGCGGAGATCAGTGTCCGGCAGATGTTGGCGCATTCCAGCGGCCTGGGGAACTTCGCGATCAAGGACAGTACGGTCTGGATCGTGGACGCGCTGGAGCCGCCGGCGATCCTGGCGGAGATCAGGCGGCAGGGCGTGGCCTTCGTCCCCGGCACGCGCGTGGCCTACTCCAACTCCGCCTACTACCTGTTGCGGATGATCCTGGAGGACACCTACGGGCGGCCGTATCACGAGATCGTCGAGCAGGAAATCGCCCGGCCGTTGCAGCTTGCGCATTTCGCCTCGGTGAAGGCCAACCACGCCGATACCTTCAGGTCCTATGCGTTCGCCGATGGCACCTGGGGCGAAATCAAGGAAGTGGACTTCAGCAATGTCGTCGGGGTTGGCGACATCGCCAGCACCCCTGGCGACCTCAACCGGTTGATCGTCGCCCTGTTCAACGGCGAGCTCGTGCGGAAGGAGACGTTGGCGCTGATGGCGCCGGCGCCGGGCAAGGGCTGGGGGATGGGGGTGGCGGAGTTCGCGTACGGGGAGAACACGTTCCTCGGGCACGGCGGTGATGTCATCGGTGCGCATTCCCGGGTCATTTACAACGTGCAGGACGGTACCGCCATTGCCTACTCCACGAATGGGGAGCGGATTCCAACCAATGCCTTCCTCGAGACCATCGTCGGGATCGTTTACGGCGGCACGTTCCAGGCGCCGGCGCTGAAGTAGGACCCTGCGCAGGGCGGCTCGGCGCGATGCACCGGTGACGTTCCGTCATCGAAAGGGGCGTCGGAGAAGCTGGGGTCACGGCCGGCTTTCGGCAATGCGCCTTTCTTGTGGGACTGCGCTGGCGCGATTCAACGGCTCGAATCCTGACCGAAATCCTCTTCTTGGCCGAACGTTCTTTTGCGGACACTTCGATGGCCTGGTCTGGCCAGGAGGGGAGGGTGGTAGATATTCTTGGCCCGTATTGCAGCGCCTTAACTGGCGGCTTGCTCTTTCGCAGTGAAAGCTAGGGCGCCAGCTCCGGCAACGAGTAGCACGGCACAGAGGAGGACACGTTGATGGCACCCTCCCCACGAAACCGCCTTTCGAACGTGTCCTGCGCCCAGCGGTCGGCGCTTTGAATGTCGGCAGGTGAGAGCGCGCCTGTCTTGACGAACAATGCAAGCAGGGATTCCACGTCGGCGCGTTGTTCGGGCAGGGCCCGCAGCGCTGCCAGACGGGCGCCGCGCCACGTCAGTACCGGATCGGGCATTGGCACCGTGTCCGTCCATGAGGCATGCCCGTTGGGTGTATTCACGTATCTGTGGAGGGCTTGCACGGATACGCGCGGGTCCGCCCGCTGCAAGGCCTGTTGTGTAAATCCGGAAGTGTGCCGGATATGACGTTCGATCTCTGCGGCTTCTTCCGTGATCAGCCTGCTCCCCAGCCAGGGCGTAGGTCCCATCAGGAGGAAGCAGGTCTGTGCGTCCGGGTTACCCCTGACGGCCGCTTCGAAGAGGGCATTGGATAGCACCCGGGCCAACTGCCTCTTGTCGGACCCCTTGCAGAACCGTTCCAGCCGCTCGACCACGAAGGCATATCTGGCGCTCTCCGTGTCCATCATGCGCAGGGTTTCCACGGTTTCGTTCGCCAGGTCTCCCCGCCTTCCATCCTCCAGCATGGAACGCATGCCATTCACCGCGGCATGGTAGAGAAGGCAGTCATTGGCTTGTTTGAACGCAAGAACGATGGCGTCCACATCGCCGCTGGCGCGCGTTGCCTCCCAATGATGCGCCAGTCCGCCGGGTTGCTCAGCGATGCCGCTGGCGTCGCTCGATTGCTCCGACTCGACCGACACAGCCTGCGATGGCGCGGGCCGATTCGATCCGTCCTCTTGCCAAACCCACAGGTATGTACTGCCGCCGGCCAGAAGCAGCAGCGCTGCCAGGATCTTGTATGTGTGCCGCCCCATTCAATGCCTCCAGCATTGGCAAGCAACAGGAATGCTGCATGCCGACCCGAGTTTAGGGAAAGCAGCGGATGCTGGGCAGGGGAGGCTTACTGCCTCCCCTCACTGAGGTTCGCGAGCGGAACCCAACCCCCTTTCTGTCCCTGCGTGTCGCAGAGCAGCCAGTTGTCCCAGCCTTCAGGACCTTCATGCCTTTCGCCTACTACGAGCAGTGCGCCCTTGGTGAAAGAGATCGGATTGGGGTACTCGCTGGTATGGCCTCGGATGACGCGGCACTGCCGGGCTTCCATGTGCGTCTCCTGCAGGTTGCATCGACATTGATCCGGGCCACGAGGCTCCGGTGTCCAAGCCATTCTGGAGGACGTTCTGCAGCATCACTTTGTCCCGGCGCAACTCTGCAGTCGATAGCTTGCTTGCGGTCCCCTTGCGCATGCCCCCGCAGCCGGAGCATCTCGGGTGCTTCCAAACTGTCGTGCTTCTTCTATTCGTTGTAGCGCGTGCCTTCGAAAGCAAGGTAGTCCCGAACAGCGCTGGGACATAGTCCGCGTCCCATTTGGAGCAGGACTCCACTTCGGATTTTCGGATTGCACTGCTCGATGGGGCGCTGCCTCTGCGAATGAAACAGCGGCGAGCCGTCGACCAACGTGGCTGTCGCGTTGGGCGATGTGATGGCGGCGTGATGCCGGCCGGAGGAGAGTCGGCGTTCTGCATTTCCTGAATTCACATCAACGCCGGTAATGCCTGTTTCAGGCGGTTTTGCGGCATGTGTCCCGTATCGGCGGTGAAGTTGGGTCTTCACGACGCCCTTGCCGAAAGTGTGTATCCATGTGCCACGGCGGTATGGATAAATCGCCGCCGTGGCCGACTGAAATCACCGCGGCGGATGATCGGGGAGTTCTGCCAGGCCGTGCACGGGCTGGCGCTTCATGGCGCCGGGTGTCGTGCGGGTTCGGCATCGGACGGAACGAAGTTGTTCATCCGAGCGCGGGCGCAAGGGGAGTGTCACACGCGCCAGCATTGATGCGTCAAAGCAGTCTGTCTCAAACGGGGTCTGTCTCAATCGAGTTGGCGAATGCGCCTCGAGAGGGGTGCAGAAGGGGATGACAGCATGTGGCAGTCGATGGCACCGCGCGTCCGGTCGCGCGGCTTCAACGTTCGATCCACCCGTGTGAGTCCGTGCCTGGCGTTGGCCTGGCGTGTAGTGGGGCTGCTGGTGCTGGCGCTTTGTTTCGCGATGCCGTCCACCGCGTGGGCCGCGGCATACGCCACCGGAGGCTCAAGTCCCTATCGCAATACGGTGCTGTGGTTGACCTGGGGCGGCGGCACCGATCGCGGCACGCCGGGCGTACTACTGGGCAATGGCAGTGCCTCGTCGATCTCGATGCCGGTAGCGTCCGGCTTCAATCTGGAGGTGACCTGTACATTGGCCAATGCCACGGGCGTCCCGCTCAGCAGCTATCGCCCCGGTGCGTTCGGCGGTGACAGCCTGGACGACCTGTACAACATCGGGGGAACCGGCAACGCCAACCAGCTGATCGCGGGCATTGCCGGCACCGGCGGCGTGGCCAATTTCCGCATCAATTGCGTGTCGACCTTGGGCGGCGCGCCCTATCGCCTGCGTGGCGTGGTGATGGCGGATGCGGAATCGATCAATACCGGCGTCGAGTACGTCCAGGCCACGGCCGACGGCACCTGGAACGTGGTGGAGATGCGCAAGAACGTCGGCGCAGGCGCGTATCGCGTCACCAAGTCGCTCAACGGTGCCGAGGAGGTGATCCGCTTCGGGCCGGGCAACGATAACAACACTGCGGCGGTGACGTTCCTCAGCTTCGACAATGCCGCCTACACGCCAGGCAACCTGGCAGTGGGCATGGACTTCGAGTTCCGCGGCGGCGGTACCACCGCCATCGCCATCGGCCTGCTGGTGCCTTACGCGGATTTTGGCGATGCACCGAACAGCTATGGCGATGCCATGCATGTGGTGGATGACCTGCAGTTCCGCAACGACAACATCCCCGCCAATGCCACCAACCTGGACATCAACACGGCCGGCTATACGCCCGGTGGCCTGGCGCCCCCGGTCGTGGACTACCTCGGCAGCATGGGCCCGGATACCGAACAGCGCAGCAGCTACAGCGTGGCTGCACGTGGCGATGATGACTTCCCGGCTGGCAACCCGAACGAGGAGAATGCCTGGCCGGCCAACTACCGGCTGACCGTCATGCAGGCCGGCACGGTGGTGAGCCAGCCGGTCGCGTGCGTGGGTAACGGCCGCGTGGCCGGCTGGATCGACTTCAACCGCAGTGGCCAGTTCGACGACGGCGAGCGCAGCAGCATCGAAGACTGCAGCGGCGGCAGCGCCACGCTGAGCTGGACCGTGCCGGCGACGGTGGTCGCCGGGACCAGCTACGTGCGCCTGCGCTATGCCACCGACCCCGCGGAGATCCAGCAACCGATCGGGGTGGCCGATGATGGCGAGGTGGAGGATCACCTGATCACCATCACCGCACCGGCGTTGCGCATCACCAAGAGCAACAACAGCGGCGACGGCAGCTGGAACTACGGCGAGCCCGGCACCACGTACACGCTGACGGTCAGCAATACGTCCGATGTGGCCACCGGCAATCCGCCGACCGTGCAGCCCGGCACCATCACCGTGCTGGACGAGCTGCCAGCGGGCATCGCGCCCGGATGGAGCGGTGCGCATACAAACAACGGCTGGAGTTGCACGGCCAGCGGGCAGCGCGTGACCTGTACTTCGAACCAGGTGCTGGCCGCCGCGGGAAGCCCGGGTTCAAGCAGTGCCATCGAACTGCCGGTCACGGTGCTGCCCACCGCCGTCGGCACGCTGATCAACCATGCCAGCGTGGGGGGCGGGCATGACCCCTTCAACACGGGCGTGACCCCGGAACCCGGCTCGAGCTGTACCGATACCGACCACTGCACCCAGAACCCGGTGACCGTGCCGGCCGCGCGCGTGCGGCACAGCAAACAGGCCAACACGGCCGGGCCGGTGAACGTCGGCGACACCATCAGCTACACGCTGACGGTGATTGTCGAGGACAGTGCCACCCGCGACGCCGTGACCTTTACCGATACCCTGGGCACCGGCCTGGATTTCGACAGCGTCACCAGCGCTGGCGTGTTCAACTGCACCGCGGGTAATCCGTTGGTGTGCGATCTGCCGGCCGGCACGGCAATCGGCACCTACAACCTCACCTACAGCGCGGTGGTCAACGCGCAGGCCAGCGACCAGGTGGTCAACACCGTTGTCGGCAGTGGCAACGAGACGCCTACCTGTTCCGGCACCTGCACGACCACTACGCCGGTGTCACCGCCGCAGGTCACCATATCCAAGGCCAGCACGACTACCGGGCCGGTGGTGATGGGGGACAGCGTCGGTTACACGCTGACCGTCGTGGTGGCCAACGCCCGCACCACCGGCATCGTCACGTTGACCGATACCCTTGGCACCGGCCTGGATTTCGGCGGCATCACCAACGCCGGCGCGTTCAACTGCACGGCCGGCAACCCGCTGCTATGCACGCTGCCGGCGGGCACCGTGCCGGGCAGCTACAGCGTGTCCTACACCGCCACCGTCAATGCCCAGGCCAGCGGCCAGGTGCGCAACGCCGTGGTGCCCACGGGGCCCGACACCCCCACCTGCGCCGGCAACTGCGACACCACCACGCCGGTGGGCGCGCCGCGCATCACCGTGTCCAAGTCCAGCGCTACCGGTGGCCCGGTGGTGGTGGGTGACACCATCACCTACACCGTGGCGCTGGTGGTCGCCGATGCCAGTACCACCGGCGTGGTCACCCTGACCGACACGCTGGGCACCGGCCTGGACTTCGGCAGCGTCACCAGCGCGGGCGCATTCAGTTGCGGCGCTTCCAACCCGTTGGTATGCACGCTGCCCGCCGGCAGCCCGGCAGGCAGCTACCCGCTCACCTACACCGCGGTCGTCAACGACCAGGCCAGTGGCTCGGTGAAGAACGGCGTGGTGCCCACGGGCCCGGACAATCCTGCCTGTGGCAACTGCGAGGTGGTCACGCCGGTGGCCAATCCGCTGGTGCGCTACAACAAGCTGGCATCCACCGGCGGGCCGGTGGTGGTGGGCGACAGCATCGCCTACACGCTGCAGGTCACGGTGCTCAATGCGCGCACCACCGGCCTGGAGATCCTGACCGACACGCTGGGCACGGGCCTGGACTTCGTGGCGGTCACCAGCCCGGGTATCTTCACCTGCAATACGGGCAACCCGCTGATATGCACGTTGCCTGCGGGCACCGTACCGGGCACCTACAGCCTGACCTACACCACCGTCGTCAATGCCCAGGCCAGCGGGCAGGTACGCAATGCGGTGACCGGCACCGGGCCGGACACGCCCTCCTGCTCGGGCAGCTGCGACACCACCACGCCGGTGGCGACGCCGGGCGTGAGCTACGCCAAGTCGGTCAACACCGCCGGCCCGGTATCGGTGGGGGACGTGCTGACCTACACCCTGACCACCGTGGTGACCAACTCGCAGACGAGCGACGTGGTGACCCTGACCGATACGCTCGGGGCCGGGCTGGACTTCGGCAGCGTCACCAGTGCCGGTGCTTACGCCTGCACGCCCGGCAATCCGCTGGTGTGTACCCTGCTGGCCGGCACCGCGCCGGGAAGCTACAGCCTGAGCTACACCGCCGCCGTCAACGGGCAGGCGAGCGGGCAGGTGACCAACGCGGTGCTCGGCAGCGGTGGCGACAACCCGTCCTGCACCGCGAACTGCGATACCACCACGCCGGTGAACGCTGCCGAGATCGAGTACCACAAGGCATCCATGCCGGCCGGTCCGGTGTCGGTGGGCGACCGCATCACCTATACGCTGACGGCGATCATCCGCAACTCGCGCACCACGGCGGTGTTCACCCTGACCGATACCC
Source organism: Stenotrophomonas sp. ATCM1_4 (assembly GCF_004348115.1). Lineage (GTDB taxonomy): Bacteria > Pseudomonadota > Gammaproteobacteria > Xanthomonadales > Xanthomonadaceae > Stenotrophomonas > Stenotrophomonas capsici. The sequence continues at coordinate 1,107,109 of NZ_QPFB01000001.1, forward strand.
TGGGCACGGGGCTGGATTTCGAAGCGGTCAGCTCCGCAGGCAGCTTCAGTTGCAATGCCGCCAATCCACTGGTGTGCACCTTGCCCGCCGGCACCGTGCCGGGAACCTACGCGCTGGAGTACACCACCCTGGTCAACGCGCAGGCGCAGGGAGCGGTCACCAACGCGGTGACCGGCACCGGCACGGGCACCTTGCCGTGCACCGCAAACTGCAGCACCACCACGCCGGTGCGTGCGGCATCGGTGAGCTACCACAAGACCTCGGGCACGGCCTCGCCGGTGCGCGTGGGGGACACGGTCGACTACCGCGTCGAGGTGGTCGTCAGCGATTCGCGGACGAGTGACGTGGTCACCCTGACCGACACCCTGGGCGTCGGCCTGGACCTGGTCGCGGTGACCCAGCCCGGCGCGTTCACCTGCAACGCGGCCAACCCGCTGGTCTGCACCCTGCCGGCCGGGACCGTGCCGGGGACCTATCCGGTCGCCTACCATGCCAGGGTCAATGCCCAGGCTAGTGGCAGCGTACGCAACACGGTGCTGGCGACGGGCAACGACAACCCGGGCTGCAGCGCCGACTGCAGCACCGGGCACACCCTGCGCGCCACCGAGGTGCAGGTGGGCAAGCGTTCGGTGCCGGCCGCGGGTACCGAAGTGAAGGCCGGTGACAGCATCAGCTACACCCTGACGGTGGACGTGCTCAACGCCTCGACCAGCCAGCCGGTGCGCCTGGACGACACGCTCGGCGCCGGGTTGGTGTTCGACGCGGTCACCGCCGCCGGCGCGTTCAGCTGCAGTGCCAGCCTGGTCTGCACGCTGCCCGCCGGCACCGCCCCGGGCAGCTACAGCATCATCTACCAGGCGCATGTCGCCGCCGATGCGCGTGGCACCATCGGCAACGTGGTGGTCGGGCAGGGCGGTGGTGGCACCCCGCCGACCTGCACCACTTGCAGCACCGAGCATCCGCTGGCCGAACCGCGCGTGGTGTTGGCCAAGCAGGCGGACCCGGCCAGCGGCAGCGAGGTACGCCCCGGTGACCGCCTGCGCTACACCCTGTCGGCGACGATCGAGAACGCCGCGCTGCGGCAGCCACTGCAGCTGCTGGACACGCCCGACCCGGGCCTGACCCTGGACGCATTGCCCAGCGGTTGCGTGCAGCAGGGCGCGGACGTGGTCTGCACGCTGCCGGCGGGCACCACGCCCGGGCAGCATGTGTTCACCTACACCGCCACGGTCAACGAGAAGGCATTCGCCACGGTGCGCAACCGCCTGCGGGGCGAGTACCCCGACGGTGGCCAGCCGCCGGAATGCGGCAGCTGCGAAACCGAACACAAGGTGGTGTCCGACTTCGCCCTGCGCATCACCAAGAGCGCCAACCCGCGCCGGGTGAAGGTCGGTGACCTGGTGCGCTACCAGCTGGTGGTGGAGAACGTGGGGGGCAGCGACTGGCGCAACGGCGTGGTGGTGGACACCCCGCCGACCGGTTTCAGCTATGTCGATGGCTCGATGCGCGTGGCCGACGATGATGGCGCCTTCGCGCTGGCCAGCAGCCAGAACCCGCTGCGCATCGCCGCGGTGGACATCGCGGTGGGACGCAACGCGACCATCACCTACCTGCTGCGGGTGGGTGCGGGCGTGCGCCCCGGCAGCCACGTCAACCACGCGGTGGCGACCACCCCCGACGGCACTGCGGTATCCAACATCGCCACGGCCGAAGTGCAGCTGGATACCGATCCGCTGCTGGAGGACAGCCTAGTGTTCGGCACCGTGTTCGACGACCGCGACGGTGATGGCTGGCAGGACAGTGCCGAACTGACCGGGGTGACGGTGCAGGGCGGTTTCGCCGCCTCGGCCTACGTGCCGGGCTCGACCACCATCGATCGCGGGCAAGGCCCGCAGGCGGTGGCCGATGCCAGTGCGCCGCTGCTGCATGGGTTGGAGATCGGCACGGTCCACGGGCGCGGTTCCACCGCCGAGCCGGCCGAGGCCAATCAGGTGGTCGTGCGGCAGCGCCTGCGCGAACTCGCCTTCACCGATGACTTCGTACTCGACAGCAGGCAGGGCCAGCGCCTGCAGCTTGATGCGGCGGGCAAGCCGACCCTGCTGCGCAGCGGCGACGCCGCCAAGGGATTGACCTCCGCCGAGCCGGCGGTGCGGCGCGAAGTGTCCGCCGTCGCCGAGGGCTATGAGGTGGCCTACGTGATCGGCAACACCGGCATCCAGGAGCAGGGCATCCCGGGCGTGCGGCTGGCGACGGTCGAGGGCCTGCTGGTCGAGACCGACCCGTTCGGTCGCTATCACCTGGCCGACGTGCACGGTGGCGACGCGCGCCTTGGCCGCAACTTCATCATCAAGCTGGACCCGGCTACGGTGCCCAGCGGGGCGATGCTGACCACCGAGAACCCGTTGCTGCGCCGGGTGACGCAGGGCGTGCCGACGCGCTTCAGCTTCGGCGTGCGCCTGCCGCCGTCGCCGCAGGCACCGGACGAGCGGGCCGAGCTGGTGCTGGGCGAGGTGTTGTTCGCACCGGGCAGCAGCGAACTGCGCGACGCCTACCGGCCGGTGCTGGCGAAGATCGCCGCGACCGTGGATCGCTACCTGGGCGGCGACGTGGTGATCCTGGCCAATGGCGAGAACCAGGACCTGGCCTTCCGTCGCGCCACGGTGGTGCGCGATGCCCTGCAGGCCGAGGTGGCCGAGGCCGCGCGTGCGGGCCTGACGGTGCAGCTGCGCACCGATGTCAGCGACCCGCATTCGCTGGTCGCCGGCGTCGATGCCCAGGGTGCGCTGCTTGGCAACGTGCTGTTCGATACCGACAAGTCGCGCATCCGTGACGAGTTCAAGCCGCTGCTGGCGAGCATCGCGGCACGGCTGGAAGCGATGGGGGGCGGCCAGGTGAGCCTGGTTGGCCATACCGACGTGCGCGGCAGCCATGCCTACAACCAGGCACTGGGATTGCGCCGCGCCGCGGCGGTGTTCGAGGCCCTGCGCGGCCTGCTCAGTCCGGCGGTGCAGCAGCGCATCCGCGTCCGCAACGAGGAGAGCGCCGCCATCCGGGAAGCGGCGCGCCAACAGGAGGCACGCCAATGAGCACACGTCACGTTGCCTCCCGTCGCCCCCGCCGCATCGTTCTGTGCCAGGCGCTGCTGCTGTGCCTTGCCGGCACCGCCCAGGCCGCACCGCCGACGGAGGCCTCCGGCGCAGCCACGCGCATGGATTGCGATAGCAGCCAATGCAGCGCCGACGGCGCGCTGCTGTTCACCCTGCGCTCGCGCAGCTATGACGAGCCGGTCACCGAGGGCACCTCGGTCCGGTCCTCGTCCCAGGTGCTGCAGCCGGACCGCCGCGTCAGCCTTGCGCTGGATGCGCCGGGCAAGGCCACGGTCACCGGCAACTTCCTGATCCGCCTGCCCGAGGGCGGGGCGATCTGGGCCACCGAAGACCCGGCGATGGGCCTGCCGGAACTCTCGGTCTCGGCCCCTTCGATGGTGGCCTTCGACAACGGGCGCATCACGCGCCCGGTGGACTTCTTCGTCCGTGGCAACTACACGGCCTTCATCACCCGCTTTCAAGTCAGCCTCTACCGCGGCAGTGACAGCGACCTTGTGGCACCGCTGGCGCAGTTCGACCTGCCGGTGGCCGCGGTGGGGCAACACAGCTGGGACGGCACCTTGCCGGAGGACGTGCCGCTGCGTCGTGGTGACCGGCTGGTGTACGTGCTGCGCGCGTATGACGCCGAGGGAAACGTGGATGAAACCTCGGCGCAGTCCATACAGCTGGTGACGCCGGCCGAAGTGGAGCGTGGCAACCAGCAACTGCGGGACGCACTGGAGGACCGCCGTGGCAGCGCGGTGGATGCGGACCAGGCGGCCTCGCTGTCCCTGCTGGAGCAGGTGTTCGACGGCAACGGGCTTCGCCAGCAGAACATTCCCGTGTACGGCGCGCGCGTGCGCCTGCGCGGGCGCGACCTCCCGCTGGGTGCGTCGCTGAAGATCAACGGCGAGAGCTACCCGCTGGACCTGGACCGCAAGTTCGCCGCCGAATACCTGATGCCGATCGGCCACCATGCCTTCGACGTGCGCGTGGAGCGGCAGGACGCGCCGGCCATCGCGCGCACGCTGGAGGTGGATGTCAGCGGCAGCTACCTGTTCGGGGTCGGCCTGGCCGACATCACCGTCTACCAGAACAAGGCCTCCGGTGCCGGCCGCGACCTGGCCCGCGGTGACCGCGACGACAGCGTGCTCAGTGACGGGCGGCTGGCGTTCTACCTGAAGTCCAAGACCCGGGGCCGCTACCTGCTGACCGCCCAGGCGGACACCCAGAACAGGCCACTGAAGGACCTGTTCACCGGCTTCACCAATGCCGACCCGCGGGACCTGTTCCGCAGCCTGGACCCGGATCTGTATTACCCCACCTACGGCGACGACTCGCTGACCCAGCGTGACGTGGACACGATGGGACGCTTCTACCTGCGCCTGGACTGGGACAAGAACCAGGCGTTGTGGGGCAACTACAACACCGGGCTGAGCGGCACCGAGTACGCGCAGTACGTGCGCTCGCTGTATGGCGCGGCGTTGTCGTGGCGCTCACGCCGCGCCAATGCCTGGGGCGATGCGCGCAGCGAACTGCGCCTGTTCGGTGCGCAGGCGGAAACGGCCCCGGGCCATAGCGAGTTCATCGGTACCGGTGGCAGCCTCTACTACCTGCGCCATGCCAGCATCCTGGCCGGCTCCGACCAGGTGGTGCTGGAGATCCGCGACCCGACCACCGGGCGCGTGGAGCAGCGCGTGTCGCTGGTGCGTGGTGCCGACTACGAGATCGACGCCCTGCAGGGACGCATCCTGCTGACCCGGCCACTGGCCCAGGTGACGCGCGAGAACCTGCGCCGCCTCAGTCGCGACGTGCCGCTGGATGGCTACGAACAACGCCTGATCGTCGACTACGAATGGGTGCCTTCCGGTTTCGATGCCGATGACGTCACCGCCGGCGTGCGTGGCAAGCACTGGTTCGGCGACCACGTCGCACTGGGGGCCACTTATGTCGACGAGCAACGTTCGGGCCAGGATTACGCCCTGCGCGGTGCCGACCTGACGTTGCAGGCCGGGCGCGGCACCTACCTGAAGATCGAGCACAGCCGCAGCGAGGCCACCAGCACACCGGTCTTCTTCTCCGACAATGGTGGCCTGAGCTTCCGCCAGCTCAACCCCGGCGGGCCGCGCGAAGGCGAGGCGACCGCGGTGGAAGGGCGCATCAACCTGCGCGAGTTGGACTGGACCCGGCGCGACTGGAGCGCCGGCGCCTGGTGGCGGCAGGTCGATGGCGGGTACTCGGTGGGGCGTTTCGATACCGGCCAGCGCGTGCGCGAGCAGGGCGTGGAGCTGCTCGGCTACGTCACCGACGACTTCAACCTGTACGCCCGCTACAGCGAAGCGCGACGTGGCAGCGAATCCCTGACCCAGGCGCAGGCCACCGTCGAATGGCGCATCGGCGAGAACGACCGCCTATCGGCCGAGGTGCGGCGCGTCCAGGAAACACGCCAGGCCGGCGATGCCGCGGGCATGCTGGCCGCGGCGCGCTATACCCATCGCATCGGCACCGCGCTGGACCTGTACGGCGGCGGCCAGCTGACCGTGGACGACGACCATGGCCGCTACCGCGACAACGACGCGGTGCTCGCCGGTGGCGCGTATACCTTCGCCAACCAGTCCAGCGTGGGCGCCGAGTTCAGCGACGGTGATCGCGGCAGCGCCGCGCAGGTCAACGCCGAGTACAAGCTGACCCCGCAGCACAGCTTCTACGGCAGCTACACCCTTTCCACCGACCGCAGCGAGTACGACCCGTTGTTCAGCCCGAACGCGCAGGATGGGTGGACGCTGGGCCAGCGTTGGCGCCTGTCCGACCAGGTAAACGTCTTCAACGAAAGCCAGTTCCTGAAGTCCGGCCAGGAGTCCGGGCTCGCGCATACCTTCGGCATGGACTTCTATCCCGCTGTGGGCTGGAACGCGGGCTTCACCCTCAGCGACGGCAAGCTCGACGCCAGCAGCGGGGAAGTGGACCGCAAGGCGGTCAGCCTGTCCGGTGGACGTACCTCACCGGACACCGACTGGCAGAGCAAGCTGGAGTGGCGGCGTGATACCGGTGCCGAGCGGCGCACGCAGTGGGTCAGCACCAACCGGCTCAGCCATCGCCTCAACGACAGCTGGCGGATCGCGGCGCGCTTGAACTACGCCGACACCGACGATGTGCTGAACCCGGTGGCCGGGGCGCGCTTCATCGAGGGCAACATGGGCTTCGCCTACCGCCCCTGGGACAACGACCGCTGGGGCGTATTCGGGCGTTACACCTACCTGTACGACCTGTCCACGATGGGACAGGTGGATGGCGTGGACTACGACCAGCGCACCCAGGTGCTGTCGCTGGAGGGCGTGTACCGGATCGACCCGCGCTGGGAAGTGGCCGCGAAGCTGGCACGGCGCGAGGGCGAGGTACGGTACGGGCGGGGCACCGGCCCATGGTTCGATTCGGCCACCAGCTTCGGTGCCGCGCAGCTGCGCTACGACCTGTACTACCAGTGGCATGGCCTGCTCGAATACCGCCTGCTCGATGTCCGCGATGGCGGCCGCCGGCAGGGCTGGCTGGTGGGCCTGGACCGCGATATCGGGCGCAACCTGCGCGTGGGCGTGGGCTACAACTTCACCGACTTCAGCGATGACCTGACCCGCTTCGACTACGACCATCGCGGCTGGTACCTGAGCATGGTCGGCAAGTACTGACCCCGCCGCGCCAGTGGTGCGCGGCGGGCAGGAGCGTTCCTCGCTACTTCGTCGCGGCGGGTGTTCCGAAGGTATGCCGCGTGGCGCTGCTGACCGAATAGTCGGCACCGCCGTCGTGCGGGGTTTCCTGGAAACGGGCGTCGATCTCGTCGCGGCCGTTGCTGCATTCAAAGACCCAGGTCTCCGACCAGTTGCGTGACCCCATCTCGCCTTCCGGCTGCGCGCGCAGGAAGGGCACGACGTTCAGCAGTTCCTGGCAGCCGTCGTTGCGCAGCAGTACGTACATGTGTTGCAGCACGTCCTTCTGCAACTGCTCGCTGGCGAAGGTGCCCTGCTGCACGGTGCCCGCAGGCGCGGCGGTCGCGGCAGGCGGTGCGGCCTGCGCGGCGAAGGGGGCAGCGAGCAGGCTGCCTGCCAGGACGAGCAATGCGGTGCGGTTCATCATCGAGGCCTTCCTTGGTATGGGGTGCCGGTGCCACGGTGCCATGGCGGTAGGGGCACGCTAGCAAAGCGGATGCAGGCCGGGGTGAAGATGATGGGTGCGGTAGCGGCCGCACGGCCCGCGGATACGGCCCCGTACAATTGCATGGCTGGCCGGTGCTACCCATGGTGCCGGGCGGGAACACCGCTTGCTGACAGGACAAGGAATGAAACGTCGAACTGTGTTGGCCGCGCTGTTGCTGGCCATGTTGGCAGGCTGTGGAAAGGCGCCGGATGACGGCGGCAAGGCGGCCGCCGCGCCGGCGACGACGCCTGTTGCGGACACGCCCGCTGCCGCCGCGAGCGCCGAGGCGTCCGTCGAGGATGGCGTGGAACCGTCGGTCTGGGACAACGAAGGCGAACCGGAAGGGGAAACCCCCGGTGCGGAGATCACCTGCGAGCAGCAGCCGCTGGCGACCTACTTCTTCACCCTGGTGGGTGGCAACTCGGTGGACAACTGCGGGCGCAAGGATGCCAAGGTGCTCGCCGCGTTTGATGCGCTGATGAAGGAAGCCACGCCGGCCGAATCGACCGACCCGCAGATCCTGCCGCTGCGCGAGCGCCTGCTCAGTGGCCCCAGCGCACCGGGCCAGCCGCTGATGCTGGACGGCGATGTCTGGTGGTATTACTCGGCCTGCCAGGCGCACCAGTGCAGCACCACCGCGTTGGACATGCTGTACGCACCGACGCAGGCGAAGATGGTCGGGAGGCTGGTCGCCAAGTGCAAGGTGTGGTGGCTGGGCGCACCGAGCGCCGAGCAGCGGGCGTCGATCGAAGGCAACCGTCCGCTGGACGAGGCGTCGTTGCAGGTGGACGGCGAGCCCTGCGAGTAACCGCGCACGCCGGCGTGGCAGGTACAACGCAGCGGCCGGGCAGATGCCCGGCCTTTGTGTCTTCCGCGCAAGGCACGGCCGTCAGGGTGCCGGTTCGCGGGCCAGCCCCTCGGTTTCATAGAAGCGCTGCAGTTGCCGCGTGTTGGCCAGTTTCAGCTTGGGCAGGGCGATGCCTTCGAACAACTGGTCGTAGCGGCGCCGGTGGGGCGGGGTGACGACGGCGATGTGGTGCAGCATCGCCCACTTCACCGTGTCCTGGTTGCCGGCCAGCGCACCATGGCGGTTGCGTTCGAACCAGCTGCGGCGGAAGTAGCGCAGCAGGCTGGTGCGGGTGGGCAGGTCGAGCAGGATGAACCCGGTGGCGCGCGCCAGCCGCGCCGGCAGGCAACGGCTGTAGTTGCCGTCCATGACCCAGCGCTCCTGTGCGATGGCGTCGGCATGCAGCTGCAGGAAGTCGGCCTCCGGCCGCGGCTGCCAGTCGGTGTGTGACAGGTGGAAGAGCTGGTCCAGGTGGACCGCCTGCAGCTGCCGGTGGCGCGCGATGGCCACGGCCAGCGTGGACTTGCCGCTGTTGGAAGGGCCCAGGACGCAGATGCGCGGGCCGAGGTCGGCGAGCGTGGTCATGGGCCGATTATGCCGGCAGTGCCCGGACACGCGGGCGACGGCCGCCGCTTATCATCGGGCGTGGACAGGGAGGATGGCTGTGATTGGACGACTGAAGCGCTTGTTCGCCAGGCCCGAGGCCGCGCGGCCCACCGCACGGATGGCGCGCGTGCCGGTACACATGCACTGGTTCGACGGGACCACGCTGCCAATCCCGGACTGGCAGCGCGTGCAGCAGGAAGTGGCGCAGGACATCGACGATGCCGACGCCCATGTGTTCTGGACGTCCGCCGCGCATGCCTGGCTGCAGGCGCTCAACGCAGCGCTTGGCGAGCACTACCGCATCCATGAGTCGCAGGACTTCCTGTTGCTGTCGAACCTGCAGGCGCGGCCGGCCCAGGTGTTCCTGGCGACCTGCCAACGCATGCTGGCACGGATCAACCGCAGCCTGGGCGCGCTTGCGGTGGAGGGCGGCCACGGCAAGTACGTGGTGATGGTGTTCGATGACCCGGACGACTATTACGCCTACATCGGCCACTACTACCCCGACGAGGGCGAGTACGCGATGTCCTCGGGCATGTTCATCCAGGCCGGCTACGGCCACTTCGTGATGCCGCTGGAGAACATCGATGCGATGGAGCCGGTGATCGCGCACGAGCTGACCCATTGCCTGCTGCAGCACCTGCCGATTCCCGCCTGGTTGAACGAAGGGCTGGCGGTGAACACCGAGTACACCCTGTTCCCGCACCTGGCCGCGCCGGGTGCGCAGATGTACTTCCCGCACGAGATTGCCGCCCAGCACGCGGCGTACTGGGACGCGGTGAGCATCCAGACGTTCTGGTCCGGAAAGTCGTTCCTCGCCGCCGACGAGGGCAACCGCCTGTCCTACGACCTGGCACGCAAGATCACCGCGCTGGCGGCCAACGACGAACCGGCATTCCGCGCGTTCGTGGCGGCGGCGCAGCGGGACGATGCCGGCCTGGCGGCCGAAGCCCAGCTGGGCTATCCGGTCGGCAACCTGGTCCAGGCGGTGCTGGGGGAGGGCGACTGGGAGCCACGGCCGGAGGCCTGGCGGGAAGGCACCGAGCGCGGTCAGTTCTGAGAGCCCCCCGCGGCAGTAGCTCCTGCCGCACATGCCTTCAATGCAACGCGTTTTGTATATTCCCGGGGTCTCTTCCGGAGCTGGCGCCATGTCTTCCTTCCTGCAGCTGTTGTTCGGCGGCAACATGATCAGCGGCACGCTCAAGGCGGCGGCCTGGATCATGGTGTTCTGCGTGGCTGGCGGCCTGCTGGTGCAGTCGGTGCTCAACGGCTGAGCAGTGGCGCGCCAGCCTGTGCGAGCGCCGATCACCGCACCGCGAGCTGCCGTTGAATACCCCGACCAAACGCACCGCCCGCCACCGGGCCGCCGGGCGTCCGCCCGGCACCGACAACTCCCGCGAGCGGCTGCTCGAACTGGCGCGCGATGCTTTCGCCAGCCGGGGCTACGAGGCCACCAGCCTGCGCACGATCGCCGAGACGGCCGGACCCGTGCTGGACCAGTACCTGGCCCGCTGAGTCGGCACGCGGCCTTCAGCCGATCTTCTTCACCCGCGTGCCGGACGCCGGCAGTGCGTTGCCGTCAGCAGCCCGCGGTGCCATGTAGGGCACCGGCTTGCCGGTGTGGTTGTCGAGCAGCTGCGAATGACGCTCGCCCCGCATGAACAGGTGGTGCTCGCCCCATTGGCGCAGGGCGACCACCACCGGGAACAGCTGCTCGCCCTTCGCGGTAAGGACGTATTCCTGGTACGCGCTGCCATCGGAGGCGGCCCGGGTGGCCAGGATGCCGGCCTCAACCAGCTTGCGCAGCCGGTCACTGAGGATGTTGCGGGCCACGCCGAGGCTGCGCTGGAAGTCGCCGAAGCGGCGCATGCCGTCGAAGGCATCGCGCACGATCAGCAGCGACCAGCGGTCGCCGATGAGGTCGACGCTGCGTGCGACCGGGCAGGGCTGGGGCGTTGGGGGGCTCATCGATGGATTCCACGGGGACTGGACGGGATTGTAGTTGCATTTCGAAACCACGGTGGCTAGCATCCACCTGGTTGCAATATGCAACTGGATGGATGCGGTACATGCCTGCCCTGCCAACCCCCTGCCCGGACGGGTGCCGTTCGCCCGCCGCCGTGATGTCGCCGGCCCTGGTTGGGCTGCTGGCGGTCGCCAGTGGCATGAGCGTGGCCAACGTCTATTACGCGCAGCCGTTGCTGGATGCACTGGCGGCCACGTTCTCGATCTCCCATGCGGCCGTGGGCGGGGTGGTCACCGCGACGCAGCTGGGCTGCGCGCTGGCGCTGGTGGTACTGGTGCCGCTGGGTGACCGCATGGAGCGGCGCCGCCTGATGCTGGTGCAGGCCGCACTGCTGGTGATGGCGCTGGGCTGGGTGGCGTTGGCCCGCGGCCCGGCCGCCCTGCTGTCGGGCATGCTGGCGGTGGGCATGCTGGGCACGGCGATGACGCAGGGGCTGATCGCCTATGCCGCCAGTGCGGCGACGCCCGGCGAGCAGGGGCGGGTGGTCGGGGCGGCGCAGGGCGGTGTGTTCGTGGGCCTGCTGCTGGCACGGGTGTTCGCCGGTGCGGTCAGCGATGCCTGGGGCTGGCGCGGGGTCTATGCCAGCGCGGCGGCCTTGATGCTGGTGATGGCATTGCTGCTGTACCGGCGGTTGCCGGGACAAGCGCCCGCCGCGCAGGGAATGGCGTACGCGCGCCTGCTGGGCTCGATGGGGCAGCTGCTGCGGCGTGACCGCACCCTGCAGGTGCGCGGTGTGCTGGCGCTGCTGATGTTTGCCGCGTTCAACGTGTTCTGGACGGCGCTGGTGCTGCCCTTGAGTGCAGCCCCTTACGGGTACTCGCATACGCAGATCGGTGCGTTCGGGCTGGTGGGCGCGGTGGGCGCGCTGGCCGCCGCGCGCGCGGGCCGTTGGGCTGACCGCGGCCGGGCACAGGCCACCACGGCGCTGGCGTTGCTGCTGCTCGTGCTGGCGTGGTGGCCGTTGTCGTGGATGCCGGCTTCGCTGTGGGCGCTGGTGGCCGGCATCGTGTTGCTGGACATGGGCGGGCAGGCACTGCACGTGACCAACCAGAGCCTGATCCTGCGCGGGCAGGCACAGGCCGCCGGGCGCCTGGTGAGCCTGTACATGCTGTTCTACGCGGTGGGGAGCGGCCTGGGCGCCATCGCCACCACCGCCACCTACGCGCGCTTTGGCTGGAACGGCGTCTGCACGCTGGGCGCGGCCATCAGCTGCGCCGCGTGGCTGTTCTGGTGGCTTACCCGCGACACACTCCCCGCATCCACGACCGAGGCATCCTGACGGATGCGCATGCGCCCCCGCGCGCGGATAGGCGCCTGGCCGGCACTTGTGCGGCGGTGCGTGCGGGCTTACAACGCGCAATCACTGGATGCCGGGAGATGGGCCGATGTCGCTGGTGCTCTATGGTCACCCGTTCTCCTCGTACACGCAGAAGGTGCTGATCGCGCTGTACGAGAACGCCACGCCGTTCACCTTCCGCAGCCTGGGCCCGGAGACGCCGGAGCACGTCAGCCAGTGGTTGCAGCACTGGCCGTTGGCCAAGTTCCCGTTGCTGCTCGATGGCGATCGTGACGTGGTGGAAACCAGCATCATCATCGAGTACCTGCAGCTGCGGCATGCCGGCGCGGTGCGGCTGATCCCGGACGATCCGATGCAGGCGCTGGCGGTGCGGTTCATGGACCGCTTCTTCGACCTGCACGTGATGAGCCCGGTACAGCAGGCGGTGGCCGGTGCACTGAGCGGTGACCCGGCGCGGCGCGCGCAGGCGCATGCCGATGCCGCGCAGAAGCTGGAACGGGCCTACGGCTGGGTCGAGGGCCGGCTGGAGGACGGCGCATGGGCCTGCGGCAGCGCGTTCAGCCTGGCCGACTGCGCCGCTGCGCCCGCGCTGTTCTACGCCGACTGGACCACGCGCATCGCCGACCGCTATCCCGCGTTGCAGGCCTACCGCGCCCGCCTGCTGGCGCGCCCCTCGTTCGCGCGTGCGGTGGAGGAAGCACGGATGTACCGGCATCTGTTCCCGTTGGGTGCGCCGGACCGCGACTGATCCGGCGACGGCGGTGGCTGCCGACGATGCGCGGTGTCACCCACGCCGGCGACACGCTGAAGGCGACACCGGCCGACCGGACGGGTGGTGTATCGGCCACGCATGCGGCAGGATCGGTCCCTGCAATCAATCGCAAGGAGCACCGCATGGCAATGACGATCCACCGATATGCACTTGGGCTGGTCTGCGTGATCGGCCTGGCCGCGTGCACGCAACCGGAAGCACCTGCCGCGCCGGCCACGCCTGAAGCACCTGCGCCGGCACCGGAAGCGCCGGAAGCCGGCACCGAGCCCGCGCCCAATGCAACGGTGGTCCATGAGGCGCCGGGCCAGGCGCCGCAGGGCCACGCCTGCATGATCGCCGGCGAGTTCAACGTGCTGGGGAAGACCATCCGCTCGCGCGACTGCGTGCAGACCACCGGTGCGTCCAGCGAAGCCGAACTCAAGCGCATGTGCGAGGGATTGGCGCAGACCTCGGCGCAGATGGGAGGCAAGGCCGGCCAGATCACCTACATGGACGCCTGCCCGTCGCCATCGCAGGGCAGCTGCAAGCAGCTGTTCGGCCACCCATTCGATGGCTACTACTACGAGCGCTCCGCCGAAGACCTGGCGGTGCTGCCGGACAGCTGCGCCCAGGGCGGCGGCCGGTGGTCCGGCGGTTGACGGCTGCCGGCAGGGACCACGCCGTGGTCACCTGTGGTGTTGAAACAGGGACGGCACGACCGGCGCGGCGTCGCTACGGCGCCGGTTGACCGGGTACGCGCGGGCGCTCAGTCTTCCCGCGCCTTGCTCCAGCGCCCGCCATCGTCGGGCGCCACCTCGAAGCGCGCCCATTGGCGCAGTTCCGCGGCACTGGCGTGGCCGATGCTGCCGATGCCGTCACCGGCCACCACCGCGTACACCAGCCGGTCGGAGGACGGGCCGTCCAGCGCCGGCGTCACCGCGATGCGGCGCACGCTCCAGGCGCGGCCCAGCCGGCCATTGCTGTAGTAGCGGCCCGGCGTGATCGCGGCCGGATGCAGGGTGTCGCGCTCGGCGTGCTGCTTGGCCAGCTCCAGCAGCTCGGTGAGGTTCTCGTCGGTGATGTCGACGAAGGAGTTGAGTTGGCCGATCGCTGCGTGGAAATCCTCCTGGGTCAGGTCCACCCGGCGCTGCAGCGGGACGACCGCCGCCGCGCGCGGTTGCCGGCGATGCAGGTGCACCGGGTAGCGCCGCCAGGCGAAGCAGGCATTGAACGCCACCGCGGCGAGCAGGATGGCCGCCACGTTGATCGCCACGGGCGTGAGCAGGTACTGGTAGCCCAGCGCGTGCACGTCGCTGCCACCGATCACCGCGGCCAACGCGGTGGCACCCCCGGGGGGATGGATGCAGCGCAGGTAATGCATCGCGCCGACCGCCAGGCCCACGGCCACCGCACCGGTCCAGGCATGGTCCGGTGCCAGCATCTGGCAGGTGACGCCGATGAAGGCCGAGAACAGATGTCCGGCCAATACCGGCCACGGTTGCGACAGGGCACCGTGCGGGACCGCGAACACCAGCACCGCCGAGGCACCCATCGAGGCGAGCAGGATGGCACCGCCGGCATTGCCGCGGAAACCGTGCGGGAAGCACCAATGGGTGAGCTGGTAGACCGCCAGGATGCCGAGCAGTGCGCCCAGCGCGGAGATCCACTTCTCGCCATGCCCGGTCTGGTTGCGCTCGATGCTCAACCAGCTGCGCAGGGAGTGCAGGGGCACGGGGAAGGATTTCATCACGGCGGGGCAGGGGACGGGCGCGCAATTCTGCACCGACGCCGCCCCGCAGGGTGATGCCGAACCGGGCCGGATCGACATCGCGCTGATGTGGATGGGTTGTAGCGATATGCGTCCAGCGGATAAGCCGGCGCGTAGTGGCTACGATGGGGCATGGAAATGATGCTGGATCGTGGTGGGCGATGATTCCCGGACCCCTGATTTCGTGGCAGATGCTGCTATTGATGTTCGTGCTGCCGACGCTGGGGGTCGGGTTGGCGGTGGCCTTGGCGGGTTATGCGGGGTGGTACTTCCTGGCCAGGAGGGGCAGCATCGCGGCGTTCTTCAGTTGGAAGGTGCGGCTGTGGAGCGTGCTGGCGGTGGTTCTGTGTGGCTGGGCGGTCGTCGTGGTGGTGAAGCTGCACCAGATCGACCGGCAGATCGCGCTCCAGGACGGGTACAAGCAGCGCCGCCGCAGCTTCCTGCTTGACCGGGACTTCCAGTACGGCGAGTTGCAGGTGCCACGCGGCACCCTGGTCAATCGCTATGACCCGTTCGACAACGGTGAGCCGCAACGGCCGGTGGAGCTGCGCGGGCTGGACCGGCTGCGCTTTCCGCAGCCCGTGCAGGTGGCAGGCGTGTGGGCCACCCAACTGGAAACCTCGGCCACCCGCGTGACCCTGGCCGGTGACCAGCGCATCGGCCCGGTGTACCGCTTCGACGGCGACAGCGGTGATTACGTGCTTGACCCCGATGTCCCGCACCTGGACTGCAAGGCCGGTGACGATGCGTGGTTCAACGTGCCCTTGATCGATTACGACATCGTGGCCGAGTTCGCCGTCGGCGAGCCGGACGGCGCACAGGCGCGTTTCAAGCCCAGCCAGTGGCAGTTGCTGCGCTGTGGGCCGCCGGAGGATCCGATCCGGATGCTGCCTGCCTTCCAGGCACCGGGGCCGAGGGGCGCGCAGGACCCGGTGTTCCTTGAAGCGGGCGCGGCGCGCTGAGGTTTTATGCGGATTTGATGGCGGCGGACGGTTATCGCCATCGCGGGTTTACGCGAGGGAAAACCACACTTTCCGGGTCGCCGCGCAGGGTGCGCGGCCCTTCCCGGAAACCCCATGAAACCTTCGATCCTCCCGTTGCCGATCCTCGTGGCAGCGACCTTCTGCAGTCCGCATGCCTTCGCCGCCACCCTCAGTGGCAATGCGACGCTGACCAGCGACTACGTCTGGCGCGGCTCCTCCCAGAGCCAGGGCGATCCAGCCGTGCAGGCGGGCTTCCGTGCTGCCGCCGACGATGGGTTGTATGCCGCGGTGTCCGGTTCCAGCGTCGAGTTCGCGCCGCAGACGCATGCCAGCAGCGAGCTGGATGTCAGCGTGGGCTGGGCGGGCGCACTGTCCCCGGAGTGGAGCATCGATGCCAACCTGCTGCATTACCGCTATCCGGCCACGACCGTCGACCTGAACTGGACCGAGCTCAACACGACGGTGACCTGGCGGCGCGACTACTGGCTCTCACTGGGCTGGTCATCGCAGGCGTTGGGGACCCGACAGGATGGCCTGTACAGCCAGCTGGGCGCGCGCTGGCCGGTGAACGAGCGGCTGCGCCTTGAAGCCATGGCCGGCTACTACGCGTTGCAGGACGCGCGCGGCGGTGGTTATGCGCATGGGCAGCTCAATGCGATCTGGAGCGTGGTGACGCCGCTGGAGGTGCGGCTGAGCGTGCATGGCACCGATCGCCATGCACGTGCGTTGTTCGGGGATGATCTCGCCGGCACGCGTTGGGAAATGGCGGTGCAGGGAGCATTTTGATCGAGGCGCGGTGGAGCGCCCCCTCCCCAACCCTCCCCTTGCTGTCGCAAAGGGAGGGGGCGGTTGTGCATGGTCCGAACGCATGCAGCACAGCCCCGCCGTTGCTCCCCCTTGCACAGCAGGTGCAGGGGAGGGTTGGGGAGGGGGGCTTTGCTGTCGCTTCGCTTCTGCTCCCTGCCCGTGCTCCGCATTGCAGGCATCGCGCACCGCGCCCAAGATGGGGCACCACGTTTCCGGTGCCCCCATGTCCCGCGACAACCTCAACGACCTGCTGGCCTTCGTCACCATTGCCCGGGAAGGCAGCTTCACCCGTGCGGCCGCGCAGCTGGGGGTGTCGCAGTCCGCGCTCAGCCACACCATGCGCGAGCTGGAGGCACGGCTGGGCATCCGCCTGCTGACCCGCACCACCCGCAGCGTGTCGATGACCGAGGCCGGCGAGCATCTGTACGAATCGGTGGCACCGCGGCTGGAGGACATCCAGGCCGAGCTGGCGATGATGGGCCAGTTCCGCGATACGCCGGTCGGCACGGTGCGCATCAATACCACCGGCCATGCCGCCGACCTGTACGTCTGGCCGCGGTTGTCGTCGATGCTGCCGCAGTACCCGCAGCTGAAGGTGGAAGTGGCGGTGGACTATGGCCTCACCGACATCGTCGCGCAGCGCTTTGACATCGGCATCCGCCTCGGTGAACACCTGGCGCGCGACATGATCGCGGTGCCGGTCAGCCCGCCACAGCGCATCGCGGTGGTGGCCACGCCGGCGTACTTCGCCACGCATGGCATCCCGCGTACACCGCAGGAGCTGGTCACGCACAACTGCATCGGCATGCGCCTGCCCACCCATGGCGGCCTGCTGCCCTGGGAGTTCGACCGCGATGGCGTGCAGTACAAGTCACGCGTGGAAGGGCAGTGGATCTTCAACGGCAGTGCCCCGGCACTACGCGCGGCGCTGGCCGGCGTGGGCCTGGCCTACCTGCCCGAAGACCTGATGCACGAGCACCTGGCCGCCGGTCGCCTGCAACGGGTGCTGGAGGAGTGGTGCGAGCCCTACGACGGCTACTATGCGTACTACCCCAGCCGCCGCCAGGCCTCGCGGGCCCTGCAGGTCGTGATCGAGGCCCTGCGCCACCCCGCCGGGTAGGCGCGCCGTGGCCGCGCAGCACGCTGCATCGCCAATCAACACGCGCGCAGACCGTCATCCCATCCGTGATCGCATGAACCCCGCCACGGGTCGTACCCCGGCTTCGCGGCCAAGGCCGCTCCTGCCGGGATTGATGAGCAGTGCTCATTACCGCATCCCGCCGTCGTGACTTAATCCGTCACGGTCGGCTGCCTAGACTGTCGGCCTTGCTTCGTTCCCCGCTACAGGATGCCCGCATGAAGACCTTCGGCTACGCCGCCTACGACACCACCTCGCCGTTGGCCCCCTACGCCTTCGAGCGCCGCACGCTGCGCGGCAATGACGTGGCGATGGAAATCATCTACTGCGGCGTCTGCCACTCGGACCTGCACACCGCGCGCAACGACTGGGGCTGGAGCTACTACCCGATCGTGCCGGGCCACGAGATCGTCGGCCGGGTGATCGAGGTCGGCCCCGATGTCAGCCGCTACAAGGTCGGCGACCACGTGGCGGTGGGCTGCATGGTCGACAGCTGCATGGAATGCGACCAGTGCCATCGTGGCGAGGAGCAGCTGTGCCGCCAGGGCATGGTGGGCACCTACGCCGGGGCCGACCGGATCAGCGGGGAACCAACCCAGGGCGGCTACGCCAAGCATCTGGTGGTGCGCGAGGAGTTCTGCCTGCGCATGCCCGACGGGCTGGACCTGTCGCGCGCCGCGCCGCTGCTGTGTGCCGGCATCACCACCTGGTCGCCGCTGCGCCACTGGAACATCGGTCCCGGCAGCCGCGTCGGCGTGATCGGCCTGGGTGGCCTGGGCCACATGGCGGTGAAGCTGGCCGTCGGTCTGGGCGCGGACGTCACCGTGCTCAGCCGCAGCCCGGGCAAGCGTGCCGATGCGCTGGCACTGGGCGCCGACCGCCTGCTGGTGTCCGAGGACGCCGAGGCCATGGCGCAGGCGGCGTCCGCGTTCGACCTGATCATCGATACCGTGCCGGTCAAGCATGCGCTGGACCCGTACCTGCCGCTGCTGGACGTGGACGGCACGCTGGTGATCGTCGGCCAGATCGGGCCGATGGATGAAACCAGCACGGTGCCGCTGCTGCTGGGCCGACGTCGCATCGCCGGCTCGCCGATCGGCGGCATCCGCGAGACCCAGGAACTGCTGGATTTCTGCGCGAAGAAGAACATCCTGCCGGACTGCGAGATGATCCGCATGGACGAGATCAACCATGCCTTCGAGCGCATGGAGAAGTCCGACGTCCGCTACCGCTTCGTGATCGACATGGCCTCGCTGGCCGCCTGATCGCAGGGAGAACCGCATGCGCACGCGTGTACTTGGAAACAGCGGGCTGGAAGTCTCCGCGCTGGGCCTGGGCTGCATGGGGTTGACCCATGCCTACGGCCAGCCGGTGCGCACCGCCGACGGCATCGCGTTGCTGCGCGCGGCCTTCGAGCGTGGCGTGACCTTCTTCGATACCGCCGAGGTCTACGGCCCGTACACCAACGAGGACCTGCTCGGACAGGCCCTGGCGCCGATCCGCGAACAGGTGGTGATCGCCACCAAGTTCGGCTTCCGCGATGCCGACGGCAACAAGGGCGTGGACAGCCGGCCGCAGACCATCCGTGCCGTGGCCGAGGCCTCGCTCAAGCGCCTGCGCACCGACCGCATCGACCTGTTCTACCAGCACCGCGTCGACCCGGCGGTGCCGATGGAGGACGTGGCCGGCACCGTGCGCGAGTTGATCGCCGAGGGCAAGGTGAAGCACTTCGGGCTGTCCGAAGCCGGCGCGGATTCGATCCGCCGCGCGCATGCGGTGCAGCCGGTGGCCGCGCTGCAGAGCGAGTACTCGTTGTGGTGGCGCGAGCCGGAGCAGGAGATCCTGCCGCTGCTGGAGGAACTGGGCATCGGCTTCGTGCCGTTCAGCCCGCTGGGGCGGGGCTTTTTGACGGGCGCGATGGATGCGAGCACCCCCTTCGAGGCGAGCGACTTCCGCAGCCGCCTGCCACGCTTCTCGGAGGAGAGCCGGCGCGCCAACGCCGGCCTGCTGGAGGTGATCGCCCGCCTGGCCGCGGCAAAGGGCATCACCCCGGCGCAGATCGCGTTGGCCTGGCTGCTGGCGCGCAGGCCGTGGATCGTGCCGATCCCGGGTACGACCAAGCTGCACCGCCTGGAAGAGAACATCGCCGCCACGACGGTGGCGCTGGACGCGGCCGAGATGGCCGACATCACCCGCGCGCTGGACGCGATCACCGTGGTCGGCGAGCGCTATCCGCAGCAGTTGCAGCGCGTGACCGGACGCTGAGATCGCAGTGGGGGCGTCATTGAACGCCTCCCTCCACACCGGGCCGGGGGCGGCGGGCACGCGCCAGGCGTTTGACCTGGCGGTCCGCGCCCGCCGTTGCCATGACATGCGCGGCCAGCATCGCCAGCACCTTGACGGCATCCAGCCCGCTGCTGGCCATCCATGCCCCCAGCAACGCCATGAAGCACATCACGGCGATGAAATCGAACGCCAGCCGCGACACTGCGCCGGCCACCACCAGTACCAGGAAGTAGCCGGCGCTCGACAACACCCATGTGCTGGACAGCAGTTCGTACGGTGCGGGCATGGCCGATGGCAGTGACGCGGCGTGATGCCGCGCACCCAGAATCCGGTCGTTGCGTGAGCGCTGCATGGGGCGAAGGTGAAGTGGAAGAGAAGTGGCGCCACTGCGTCACGAAACCACTTCAAACCCTGCGCGAAACGTTGGCCGTGGCTGCCTGCATGCTGCTAGCGTTGTGGCCTTCGATCAATCGCAGGGATGGGCATGAAGCGTTCGTGGGGGTGGGGATTGCTGGCGTGCGCGCTGCTGCTCGGCGGCGGCGCGTGGCTGTGGAAGCAGCCGTTCGCGATCATCGCGCGCGAAGGCTGGCGGTTGTCACGACTGCCGGCACCGCACGCCATCGCGGTCCCGGTGCAGGGCATCGGTGCGCGGCAGATCGCGGCCACGTTCGGCGCACCGCGCGGGCGTGACCGCACGCACCAGGGCGTGGACATCTTCGCCGCACGGGGAACCCCGGTGCGGGCCGCCACCGAAGGCGTGGTGCTCAGCGTGCGCGACCGCGGCCTGGGCGGCAAACAGGTCTGGTTGCTGGGCCCGGCCGGGCAGCGCCATTACTACGCACACCTGGACGGCTGGGCACCGGGGCTGGCGGCCGGTGACGTGATCGGGACCGGCCAGGTGCTGGGCATCGTCGGCGACACCGGCAAGGCCAAGGGCACGCCGCCGCACCTGCATTACGGCATCTACGGGCCGGACGGCGCGCTGGATCCGCTGCCGTTGATGCATGCAGCCAACCCCGCCAAGCGGTAAGGTACGCCCCCTGCAAGCCGCCCCCCGCACGGCATGAGTCGCAACGATGGTGATTGACCAATTCGACCGGGACCACCTGTGGCACCCCTACAGTTCGCTGGGGAGCCCGGTGCCGGTGCTCAAGGTGGCGCGCGCCGACGGCGTGCTGCTGCAGCTGGAAGACGGCCCGCAGCTGATCGACGGCATGGCCTCGTGGTGGTGCGCCATCCACGGCTACAACCATCCGGTGCTGAACGCGGCCGCGGTCGAGCAGCTGGGGCGGATGTCGCACGTGATGTTCGGCGGGCTCACCCATGCGCCGGCGATCGCGCTGGGCAAGCTGCTGCTGCAGATCGTGCCGCAGCCGCTGGATGCGATCTTCTACGCCGACTCCGGCTCGGTGTCGGTGGAAGTGGCGTTGAAGATGGCCATCCAGTACCAGGCCGCGCGCGGGCGTCCGGGCAAGAGCAACATCGCCACCACGCGCTCGGGCTATCACGGCGACACCTGGAACGCGATGTCGGTGTGCGATCCGGTCACCGGCATGCACGGGTTGTTTGGCGGTTCGTTGCCTTCGCGCCGTTTCGTGCCGGCGCCGCAGACACCATTCGACGGCACCTGGGACCCGGCCGACATCGCGCCGGTTGCCGCGTTGTTCGCCGAACGTGCCGACGAGCTGGCCGCCTTCATCATCGAGCCGGTGGTGCAGGGTGCCGGCGGCATGCGCTTCTATCACCCGCAGTACCTGCGCGAGCTGGCGCGGCTGTGCCGTGAATACGACGTACTGTTGATCTGCGACGAGATCGCCACCGGCTTCGGCCGTAGCGGCCGCCTGTTCGGCTGCGAGCATGCCGGCATCACCCCGGACATCCTGTGCATCGGCAAGGCGCTGACCGGCGGTTACATGACGATGGCCGCCACGCTGACCCGGCGCGAGATCGCCGACGTGATCGCCGCCGGTGATCCCGGCGTGTTCATGCACGGCCCGACCTTCATGGCCAACCCGCTGGCCTGCGCGGTGGCGCTGGCCTCCACGCAGTTGCTGCTGTCGCAGGACTGGCAGGGCCGGGTGGGCGCGATCGAGGCCACCCTGCGCGAGCGGCTGGCACCGGCGCGCGCGCTGCCGCAGGTGGCCGACGTGCGCGTGCTGGGCGCGATCGGCGTGATCGAACTGAAGGCGGCGGTGCGGCTGGAGCGCATCCAGCAGCGCATGCTGGAACAGGGCATCTGGATCCGTCCGTTCGGACGGCTGGTGTACGTGATGCCGCCGTACGTGATCAGCGACGCGCAGCTGCAGCAGCTGTGCGACGGCATGGTCGCGCTGGTGGCGGGACTGGACGCGGAGGACCTGCGCGCATGAGCGGCAAGGTGGTATTCGTCAGCGGCATCGACACCGAGATCGGCAAGACCGTGGTCACCGGCTGGCTGGCCCGGCTATGGGCCGAGCAGGGCGAGGACGTGATCACCCAGAAGCTGGTGCAGACCGGCTGCGTGGGCGCCTCCGATGACATCCTGCTGCACCGGCGCATCATGGGCACCGGGTTGTTCGAGGAGGACCGCGACGGCACCACCATGCCGGTGCTGTTCGCTTACCCGGCCTCGCCGCACCTGGCCGCGCGGCTGGAACAGCGGACGCTGGACCTGGGCGCCATCGAGCGCGCCACCGCGACGTTGGCCACGCGCTACGGCACGGTGCTGCTGGAGGGTGCCGGGGGGCTGATGGTGCCGCTCACCGAGCAGCTGCTGACCATCGACTACGTGGCGGAGAAGGGCTGGCCGGTGTTGCTGGTGACCTCGGGCCGGCTGGGCAGCATCAACCACACGCTGTTGTCGCTGGAAGCGCTGTCCGCACGCGGCATCGCGCTGCACGGCGTGGCCTGGAACAGCCGTGATGACAGCACCGACGAGGTGATCGCGGCCGACAGCCGCAACTTCATCCGTCAGTGGGTGCAGGCGCGCTTCCCGGACGCGGCCTGGTATGACGTGCCGCGGATCGACCTGGGCTGACGCTGTCCGGTCCCTCTCCCGCAGTCGGGAGAGGGCATGCGCCCGGGGCTATTTCCTCAGCTTGTAGGCCAGCACGTAGTCACCGGCCTTGGTGCCGGTGGAACCGTGTCCGCCGGCCACCAGCAGCACCACCTGTTCGCCCTGGCTGTCCAGGTAGGTCATCGGGGTCGCCTGCCCGCCGGCGGGGATGCGCACGTTCCACAGCACCTTGCCGGTGGCCAGGTCATAGGCACGGAAGTTGTCGTCCGTGGCCGCGCTGAGGAAGGCCACGCCGGTGGCGGTCAGCATCGGTCCGCCGATGCCGGGCACGCCGATACGGACCGGCAGCGGGATCGGTGACAGGTCCTGGATGGTGCCGTTGCGGTACTGGTAGGCGACCGTGCCGGTGCGCAGGTCGGCTGCGGCCACCGTGCCCCACGGCGGCACCTGGCAGGGCACGCCGATCGGCGACATGAAGGGCGTCATCTCCACCGCGTAGTCGGCGCCCTTGTTCTCGTTGAGCCCGTGCTCGCCCTTGTTCATCTGGCGGCCGCTGGTTTCATGCTTGGGCACCAGTCGCGAGACGAAGGCCAGGTAGGTCGGCATGCCGAACATCACCTGGCGACGCGGGTCCACCGCCACGCTGCCCCAGTTGAAGGTGCCGAAGTTGCCCGGGTAGATCAGGCTGCCCTGCAGCGTCGGCGGGGTGTAGCGGCCGTCGTAGCGCAACGAGCGGAACTGGATGCGGCACAGCATCTGGTCGATCAGGCTGGCACCCCACATGTCCGCTTCGCGCAGCGCCGGCGGCTCGAAGCTCAGGCTGGAGTAGGGCTGGGTCGGCGCGGTGGTCTGCCCGGGGATGTCCACGTGGCGCGATGCCGGGCGCTGTCCGACCGGCAGCAGCGCGCTGCCGTCGCGGCGGTCCAGCACGTACACGTCACCCTGCTTGGTCGGCTGCACCAGCGCCGGCGTGCGCCCCTGCGGCAGGTCCAGGTCCAGCAGCACCGGTTGCGCCGGGGTATCCATGTCCCAGAGGTCGTGGTGCACGAACTGGTGCACCCAGCGCGCCTGGCCGGTGGCGATGTCCAGCGCCACCACCGAGGAGGCGTACTTTTCCTCGGCCGGGGTGCGGTACATGCCCAACTGGTCGGGCGTGCGGTTGCCCATCGGGAAATAGGCCAGCCCCAGCGCCTCATCGGCGCTGGCCACCGCCCAGCTGTTCGGCGAGCTGGGACGGTAGACCTGTGCGGGATCGTTGGGGTCGAGCGGGGCGGTCTGCTCCGGGTTGCCGGAGTCCCAGTTCCACTGCAGCTGGCCGCTGTGCACGTCGTAGGCGCGGATCACGCCGGAAGGCGAGTTCACCGCGTAGTCGTCGTTGACCGCGCCGGCGACGATCACCTTGCCGCCGGCAATCAACGGTGGCGAGGTCGAGTAGTAATAGCCGGCCTGCTTGAACGGCATGTTGTGGGTAAGGTCGAGCACGCCGTTGTCGGCGAAGTCGCTGCAGTGCTGGCCGGTGCGGGCATCGAGGGCATGCAGCTTGGCATCGGCGCTGGGCAGGAACACGCGCGCGGCGCAGGCGGTGGCCGCGGTGGCGCCGGGCGCGGGCGGGTCGACGAAGTAGGACAGGCCACGGCAGGTCTGGTGCTGGCGCTGTGGTTCCATGCCCGCCCCCGGATCGAAGCGCCAGCGTTCCTTGCCGGTATCGGCGTCCAGTGCGATGGCCAGGCTGTGCGGCGTGCACAGGTACAGCGTGTCGTCGATCTTCAGCGGCGTGACTTCATACGTGGTTTCACCCACGTCGTCGGGGCCGCGGAGGTCGCCGGTGCGCATCTGCCAGGCCAGCTGCAGCTGGCCGACGTTTGCCGGGGTGATCTGCGTCAGCGGCGAGAACCGCTGGCCGTAGCCGCTGCGCCCGTAGGCCTGCCACTCACCGTCCGGTTGCGGGGCATCGCCGAGCGCGGCGTCCGCGTTGACGATGGCCATCGGCAGCGTGCCGCGTGTCTCGTGCAGGTGACGGGGGATGCCGGCGAAGGCGACCGCGGCCACCAGCAACGCCGCCAGCAGCACCGGCGCGCCGGACGGCCCGGTATAGCCGTGCGGACTGGACCGGCGGGCCGCCGGCAGCGCGATCAGCAGGCCGAGCAGGGCCGGCACGCCAAGCCGGGTGGCCAACGGCCACCAGTACAGCCCGGCCTCCCACAGCGACCAGGCCAGCAGCACCAGCAGCCAGCCGGCGTACAGCCAGCTCGCCCAGCGGCGGTGCCGCCACAGGCCCCAGGCCACGCCCAGCAGCACCAGGCCACTGAACAGGTAGAACGGGCTGCCGCGCAGGGACAGCAGCCAGGCACCGCCGATGGCCAGTGCCAGTCCGAACAGGGTGGTCAGCAACAGCGTGAGGATCCGCATGGCAGGTTCCGGCGGCCGGGAGAGTGGGACCATGGTGCGCCGCGGGATGTCTGCATGGCGTCATGTTGGTTTGTCCGTGCTGGCCGTAGAATCGAGCCTTCGTCGACCGGGGAACCGCCATGAGCATTCTGGACTTCATCAAGAAGGAACTGATCGAGATCATCGAATGGACCGATGACTCGCGTGACACGCTGTCCTACCGCTGGCCCGATGACGACCGCCAGATCAAGAACGGCGCGCAGCTGATCGTGCGCGAATCGCAGATGGTGCAATTCGTCGCCGCCGGCCAGTACGCCGACCTGTTCGGCCCCGGCAAACACACCCTGAGCACCCAGAACATCCCGGTGCTGTCCACCATCCTGGGCTGGAAGTACGGCTTCGAGTCGCCGTTCAAGTGCGATGTCTACTACCTCAACACGCGCCTGTTCACCGGCAACAAGTGGGGCACCGCCAACCCGGTGATGATGCGCGACGCCGACTTCGGCGTGGTGCGCCTGCGTGCGTTCGGTACCTACGACTTCCGCATCGTCGACCCGCCAAAGTTCCTCAAGGAAGTGGCCGGCACCGACCAGAATTTCCGCCTGGACGAGTTCGCCGACACCATGCGTTCGCGCATCGTCAGCGTGTTCACCGAGGCACTGGCCACGGCCAAGGTGCCGGCGCTGGACGTGGCCTCGCGCTACAGCGAGCTGGGCGACGCGCTGCTGCCGATCATCAACCCGGCCATGACCGGCAAGTACGGCATCGAGATCACCAGCTTCGTGCTGGAGAACGTGTCGGTGCCGCCGGAGGTGGAGAAGGCCATCGATGCGCGCTCGAGCATGGGCGTGGTCGGCAACCTCAACGATTACGTCAAGTTCCAGATGGGCAGCGCGATGGGGGCCGGCGGCGACGCCTCGGCCGCGGTGCCGGCGCAGATGGCGGTGGGCTTCGGCATCGCGCAGGAAATGATGCGCGGCATGCAGTCGCCGGCCGCGCCCGCGGCGGGCGCCGCGGTACCGCCGCCGTTGCCGGCGGCCGATGCCGGCGCCCCGGCGCTGGACGTGCTGACCCCGGAACAGGCCGCGCAGGCGTTGTCGGTATCGGTGGAGGACGTGATGGCCGCCATCGCCGCCGGCGACCTGAACGCGCGCCGGATCGGCAACGCCACCCGCATCGCCCGTTCGGCACTGGAAGAGTTCCTGCGCGGCTGATGAACAACGCAACGGTGGGCAAACATCCCTGCCCGGAATGCGGCGGGGATCTGCAATGGAATGCCGCCAAGCAGGCGCTGGTCTGCCCGTACTGCGGCACCGTCGTGCCGCTGTCCGAGGCCGCGCAGGGTGATGGCGATGGCAGCGCCGGCGTGGTTGAGCTGGACCTGCTCCAGGCCCTGGCGCGGATGCAGGCCGATGCCGCCACGCAGCCGCCACCGCTGCCGCAGGACGGCAAGGGCCCGGGGGGCGTGCTCGGCATGCTGCAGAGCATGGCCGCCACGCCACCGGCGCAGCGTGGTTACGGTACGCAGCCGCGCGAGGTGCAATGCCAGAGTTGCCATGCGATCTCGGTGTTCGTCGATGGCAAGGTCGCCGACCGCTGCGAGTTCTGCGGCTCGCCGCAGATCATCGCCCACGAAACGCTCGGCGATGCGATCACCCCGCAGAGCGTGCTGCCGTTCCGCATCAGCGACGGCCAGGTGCGTGATGCGATCCGCACGTGGTACGGCACGCGCTGGTTCGCGCCCAACCGGCTCAAGACCGCCGCGCTGACCGATACGCTCAAGGGCATGTACCTGCCGTACTGGACCTTCGACGCGCACGTGGCCGCGCAGTGGACGGCCGAGGCCGGCTACCACTACTACGTGACCGTCAGCTACCGCGACTCGCAGGGCAACACCCAGACCCGCCAGGAGCAACGCACCCGCTGGGAGCCGGCCGCCGGTTCGCTGCAGCATTTCTTCGACGACGAACTGGTGCCCGGGACCGTGGGCGTGCACCCGGCGTTGCTGCAGAAGATCGGCCAGTTCCCGACCACCACCGACCTGAAGCCGTACACGCCGGAGTTCGTGCGCGGCTGGACGGTGGAGCGTTACCAGGTGGACCTGCGCCAGGCCGCGCAGCGCGGGCAGGCACAGATGCAGGAGCAGACCCGCGCGTTGTGCGCCGAACAGGTGCCCGGCGATACCCACCGCAACCTGCAGGTGCGCGCCGACTACAGCAACCGTACCTTCAAGCACATCCTGGTGCCGGTGTGGCTGGTCAGCTACACCTACGGCTCGCGCAGCTTCCAGGTGCTGGGCAATGGCTATACCGGGCAGATCGCCGGTGAACGCCCCTACAGCGCGTGGAAGATCTTCTTCGCGGTGGTGGCGGCGCTGGCGGTGTTGCTGGTGGTGGTCTACGTGCTCGGCATGCAGCAATGACGGCCAGCGACGGCGCGGGGGCTTGAAATCCCGCGCCGTATCCCCCATATCGGGTTGGTTGAAACGAGAAAGAGGGAGGCTCATGGAAGCCAACACGACTGGAAGGGTCCAGTGCATGAAGTGCAAGGCGGTGTACGCGCCGGTGATCAAGGTGCTGGAACGGGTCTGCCCGGAGTGCCTTTCGATCAAGACCGTAGCACTGCAGGCCAGCCAGCAGTCCCGCGCCAACGCCGGGGCCTGACCCGCCCGCCACCAAGTCCAAGGCCAGGCTGACGCCTGGCCTTTTTCATGGGCGCTGCCCGGCGGCCGTCACTGGCCCATGTGCAGCACCGGCAGGAACCCGCCGTACACCACGCGCTTGCCATCGAACGGCATCGGGTTGTTGGCCGGATCCATGCGCGGGTCCTCCATCATCCTGCGCATGCCGGCATCGCGGGTCTCCTTGTCCGGCCATTCGATCCACGAGAACACCACGGCCTCATCCGCGCCGGCCTGCACGGCGCGGTGGAAATCGGTGAGCTGGCCATGCGGCACGTCGTCGGCCCAGCACTCGGTCACGCGCAGCGCACCGTACTCGATGAACAGCGCATCGGCGAGCTTGGCATGGGCGATGAAGCGGTCCTTGTTGGCCTGCGGCACGGCGGCCAGGAAACCATCGACGTAGGACATGGGGCACCTCCTGCGGGGGACATCGGACGGTGGCCGGAGTATGCGCCGGCGGATGTTGCGCCCGCGCAAACGGGGCGGGCCTGCCGCGGCCGGATCGGCACGGGGTTGATCTTTGTCAGCCTGGCCGGCGCAGCGGCTGCGGACAATTCCCCCGTCCCCCCGGGGGCGGGCGGGTCCGCTCAATGAACGTCCACGCCTGCCGCTATGGGGGGATGCCCTGTCCGGCCCGGTCGCCCCCCACCGCCGGATGCCCCCAACCCGACCCGGCGCCCGGCCCGCATGGCGCGCGCTCCCGCAAGGAACGACGATGCACCTCCCCCACCGCGCCGCGCTGGCCCTGGCCGCCCTGTGCATGCCATTGGCCGCACAGGCACAGGACACCGCCCCGGCCACCCGGGTTTCCACCCAGATCTTCGTCAACGCCAGCCAGCTCGACCGTGATGGCGTCACCCGCGAGGACGAAGGCCTGGCCGTCGACCTCAAGCGCACCTTCATCAACGTGGACCACCGTTTCAACGAGCGTTGGTCCATGCAGGTCACCACCGACCTGCAGTGGCTGCGCAACAGCCAGGCCAGCGACCTGTGGCTGCGCCACGCCTACGTGCAGCGCAGTTTCGGCAAGGGCAGCTGGCTGCGGCTGGGCAATGCGCCGTTGCCGTGGATCCAGCAGGAGTCCGCGCGCGAGGGGTTTCGCTACGTCGACGCCGGCCTGATCGCGCGGACCCGGATGGGCAGCACGGCCGATTACGGCGTGCACGGCCAGTACACCCGCGGGGACCTGGTGTACGCCGCCTCGGTGGTGACCGGCGGCGGTTACCAGAAGCCGCGCCTGGGCCGCCGCGCGGATGTCGAGGCGCGGGTCGGATGGATGCCGGCCAAGGGCGTCGAGCTGGCGGCAGGCGGATACCGTGGCACCCGTGCGCAGGATGCCGGCAACCGCCCGCGCGAACATACCGCGCAGCGCTGGAACGCGATGGCCAGTTGGGTGGGCGAGCGCGGCCGCGTTGGCGCGCAGTATTTCCACGCACAGGACTGGAACCGGATCACCCGCCCCGGCAGCGACGACCAGCGTGGCTGGTCGGCCTGGGCGAGCTACCGGTTGACGCCGGCCTACGCGCTGTTCGCCCGCCACGAGCAAACCCGCATGAGCCTGGACATCGACCCGCGCACGCGCGAGCGCTATGACCAGTTGGGCGTGGAGTGGAAGCCCAACGGCCACCTGCGCCTGGCGATGGTCGGCAAGCGCGTGGAGCAGCGCACCACCAGCCGCACGCTGGAAAGCCACGAAGCCGGCCTGTGGGCGCAGCTGGCGTTCTAGCGGAACCGCACCCCTGTGCCGTCGGCGCAGGGGCGGGGAAGGGCATGCCCGCGTGGTGGGGGCTTACTCGCCCTGGTACTGCTTTTCTTCCACCAGCGCCGAGCCGGCGACGCGGTTGATCTCGTTCTTGACCACGATGCGCTCGCCGTTGGTGCCGTAGACGCCACGCGCCAGGGTGATGAACTCGGCGCCGAAATCCTGCTGCGATTCCTTGGCGCGCAGGGCGTCCTGGATGTCCCACATGCGCTCGTTGATGGCCTTGAGCTGGTCCTTCAATGCCGCCAGCGCCGGGCGCGCTGCCTGCTGTTCCAGCCACAGCGGCCACAGGCCATTCAGTTCGGTGCGCACGTTGGCCAGCTTGCCGGCCTCGGTGATGCGCTCGGCCTTGATCTCCAGGATGGTGATCTTGTCGATCAGTTCGCCAATCGATACCGGGGTCAGCAGGGTCTGCACGTGGACATTCGCCGTTTTCAGGAATGCGCCCATGATACCGCCCGGGGACAACGGTTACCGATGCACCGGTGTTGGCCTGGAGCGCATCGGGTTGCGCACAATGCGGGCCTGTTCATCCACTGGAGTGACCGATGCCGTTGCGTTCCTGTCTTGCAGTGCCACTGCTGCTGGTGGCGTGGGCGGCTTCGGCCAACGACGCCCGCCTGGATGGTGCGTGGGAATTGCAGTCCGGTGAGTCCATCAATGCCGAAGGCGCGGTGGTCGACTACGCCAGCCTGAAGCTGGCTGGCACCAAGCTGCTGGCCGATGGCCGCTTCGCCTTCACCACGACCCGCGCCGGCACGTTCTGGGCGGGCGGCTCGGGCCGTTGGCAGGCCGAGGCGGGCCAGTACGTGGAAACCCCGCTGATGGCGTCCTACCCGCTGGAAAATGGAGGTACCTACACCTTCCGCTACACGCTGGAAGGCGATGTGTGGACGCTGGAACGCTGGGAAGGGCAGCGCCGGGTCGAGCGCGAAGTCTGGAAGCGCGCCCCCGCACAGCCGTAGGCGCGGCCTCGGCGGGGAAACCGGCAGCGTCCGAAGCATCCGCAAAACCGGACCCCTCCCCAACCCTCCCCTTGCTGCGCAAAGGGAGGGGGCAGCGCGGTGCGTTCGGGGGTCAGCCCTCTACCTGGGCCGGGAAACCGGCCTCGTCCAAGGCCTGGGTGAAACGCGCCAGCGGCTGCGCCGACTGGATCTGCACGGTCTTGCTGGGCAGGTCGATGTCCACCGTCGCGGCCGGATCGATGTCCTTCACCGTGGCGGTCACGCTGCGCGCGCAGCCGCCGCAGGTCATGCTTTCGATATGCAGTTTCATGGAGAGCTCCTGTGGATGGGCGGCAAGGATGCGCCTTGCCACGGTGGCAAGGTCAAGCGCCATCGGCCCATGAATGGCGGCGGTTGGCTTGGCCTTCAGGCCGCTTGACCTTCCCATCATGGGAACCTTTAAGGTGCAGCCGACCACCCATGGAGACACGCCGATGACCACGGCAAACGCCGGCCAGCCCGGCCACCAGGACCTGATGATCGAAGGCATGACCTGCGCTTCCTGCGTGGGCCGGGTAGAGCGCGCGCTCAAGGCGGTGCCCGGCGTGCGGCAGGCCAGCGTCAACCTGGCCACCGAACGCGCCAGCGTGCAGACCGATGGCAGCGTCGAGCGCCAGGTGCTGGTGCAGGCGGTGCGCAAGGTGGGCTACGAGGTCAGCGCGCCGGCGCCGGTGGAACTGGTGATCGAAGGCATGACCTGCGCCTCGTGCGTGGGCCGCGTGGAGCGCGCGCTGAAGGCGGTGCCGGGCGTGCAGTCGGCCAGCGTCAACCTGGCCACCGAACGCGCCAGCGTGCAGGGTGATGCGGCGCTGGACGCCGGTGCGCTGATCGCCGCCGTCGCCAGGGCCGGCTACACCGCCAGCCGCGTCGACCCGGCCGGGGCCAGCGAGGATGCCCAGGCACAGCGGCATGCCGATGAACTGCGCGTGCTCAAGCGCGACCTGCTGCTGGCCGCGCTGCTGACCCTGCCGGTGTTCGCGTTGGAAATGGGCGGACACCTGGTGCCGGCCTTCCACCACTTCATCGCCGGCACGCTGGGCACGCAGAACAGCTGGTTGCTGCAGTTCGCGCTGACCACGCTGGTGCTGGTGCTGCCGGGCCGTCGCTTCTACCAGAAGGGCATCCCGGCGCTGCTGCGCGCCGCCCCGGACATGAACTCGCTGGTCGCGGTGGGCACGCTGGCAGCCTACGGGTTCTCGCTGGTGGCCACGTTCGCGCCGCGCCTGTTGCCGGCCGGCACGGTCAACGTCTACTACGAAGCAGCGGCGGTGATCGTCACCCTGATCCTGCTCGGCCGCATGCTCGAGGCCAAGGCCAAGGGACGTACCTCCGAGGCCATCAAGCGTCTGCTGACGCTGCAGGCCAAGACCGCCCGCGTACGCCGCGACGGCAGCGTGGTCGAGCTGCCGCTGGAACAGATTGCCAGCGGTGACGTCATCGACGTGCGCCCGGGCGAACGCATCGCGGTGGATGGCGAGGTGATCGACGGCGAGAGCTATGTCGACGAATCGATGATCAGCGGCGAGCCGGTGCCGGTGAGCAAGGCACCGGGCGGCACCGTCATCGGCGGCACCGTCAACCAGACCGGCACGCTCGGCGTGCGTGCCACGGCGGTGGGCGGTGCCACGGTGCTGGCGCAGATCATCCGCATGGTCGAGCAGGCGCAGACCGCCAAGTTGCCGATCCAGACGCTGGTGGATCGCATCACGCTGTGGTTCGTGCCGGCGGTGATGGGCCTGGCGCTGCTCACCTTCGTAGTGTGGTTGCTGTTCGGCCCGCAGCCGGCGCTGACCTTCGGCCTGGTCAACGCGGTGGCGGTGCTGATCATCGCCTGCCCGTGTGCGATGGGCCTGGCCACGCCGACCTCGATCATGGTCGGCACCGGCCGTGGCGCGGAGCTGGGCGTGCTGTTCCGCAAGGGTGAAGCGCTGCAGCTGTTGAAGGAAGCGCAGGTGGTGGCGGTGGACAAGACCGGCACGCTGACCGAAGGCCGTCCGGTGCTGACCGACCTGCAGCTGGCCGACGGCTTTGCACGCGGCGACGTGCTGGCCCGCGTCGCCGCGGTGGAAGACCGCTCCGAACACCCCATCGCCCGTGCCATCGTCAGTGCGGCCCAGCAGGAAGGGCTGCAGTTGCCGGCGGTGGAGGCGTTCGAATCGGTCACCGGCTACGGCGTGCGCGCCCAGGCCGGCGGCATGCGCGTGGAAGTGGGCGCGGACCGCTTCATGCAGGCCCTGGGGCTGGACGTGGCGGTGTTCGGCCAGGACGCCAAGCGCCTGGGCGAGGAGGGCAAGAGCCCGCTGTACGCCGCCATCGATGGCCGCCTGGCGGCGATCATCGCCGTCTCCGACCCGATCAAGCACGACACCCGCACCGCCATCGCCAGCCTGCATGCGCTGGGCCTGAAGGTGGCGATGATCACCGGCGACAACCGCCGCACCGCCGAAGCCATCGCACGCCAGCTGGGCATCGACGAAGTGGTGGCCGAGGTGCTGCCGGACGGCAAGGTCGAGGCGGTGCGCCGGCTCAAGGCCGCGCATGGCCGCCTGGCCTACGTGGGCGATGGCATCAACGACGCGCCGGCGCTGGCCGAGGCCGACGTTGGCATGGCGATCGGCACCGGTACCGACGTGGCCATCGAGGCCGCCGACGTGGTGCTGATGTCCGGCAGCCTGCAGGGCGTGCCCAACGCCATCGCGCTGAGCAAGGCGACAATGGGCAACATCGGCCAGAACCTGTTCTGGGCGTTCGCCTACAACACCGCGCTGATCCCGGTGGCCGCGGGCGCGTTGTATCCGCACTGGGGCGTCCTGCTCTCGCCGGTGTTCGCCGCCGGCGCGATGGCGTTGTCCTCGGTGTTCGTGCTGGGCAATGCGCTGCGGCTCAAGCGCTTCCAGCCGGCCAAGGGTTGAGGGAGACGAGGATGGAAGCAAGCATGAACATCGGCCAGGCGGCCAAGGCCAGCGGCATCTCCGCCAAGATGATCCGCTACTACGAGGACACCGGCCTGATCGGGCCGGTGGCCCGCACCGAGTCGGGCTACCGCATGTACGGCCCGCGCGACATCCACACGCTGGGCTTCATCAAGCGTTCGCGCGACATGGGCTTCAGCGTCGAGCGCATCGCCGAGTTGCTGCAGCTGTGGCAGGACCGCTCGCGCCACAGCGCCGACGTCAAGCGCATGGCGCTGGAGCACGTGCAGGTACTGCAGCAGCGCATCACCGAATTGCAGGAGATGGTGCGCACCGTGCAGGCGCTGGCCGACTGCTGCGCAGGCGACGAGCGCCCCGACTGCCCGATCCTGCGTGACATCGAGACCGGCGTGCCATTGCTGGAAACACCGCTTCCCACCACATTCGGCAAAGTCGGTGGCGCGCACGGGCATTGATTCTTCATGCAGCGGATGCATGGCTGAATGAAATGCGGCGCGCGCTGCGCGCGTGGCAGAAAACGCCTGAATGGAAGCCTAAAAAACGCGTTCTTCGTGGCCCATGGTTTCAGGATGGGTTGGGGTGACTAACGGAAAAATTACATCCGGACGTACGCAGCAGCCCTCATCGCTGCGTGCCATCAAGTCTGTAATCCCCCTACGAATAAGGTGTGCCCATGAAGACTTCGTTGATCGCTCTGGCCCTGGCAGCCGCTCTCCCGTTCGCTGCTTCGGCCGCCGAAGGCCTGTCCTACAACTACGCTGAAGCGGACTACGCCAAGACCGACATCGATGGCGGCAAGGCCGATGGTTGGGGCGTGAAGGGCTCCTGGGCGTTCCACCAGAACTTCCACGTGTTCGGTGATTTCGACCGCCAGGAAATCGACCACACCAACGCCCGCTTCAACCAGTGGCGCGTCGGCGTTGGCTTCAACAAGGAAATCGCCAACAGCACCGACTTCGTTGCGCGCGCGGCCTACCAGAAGCTGGACCTGCGTTACGCCGACCTGGACTTCAACGGCTACAGCGCTGAAGCCGGCATCCGCACCGCGTTCGGCCAGCACGCCGAAGTCTATGCACTGGCTGGCTACGAAGACTTCGACAAGAAGCACGGCGTGGAGCCGCTGGACGGTGGCCAGTTCTACGGCCGCCTGGGTGGCCAGGTGAAGTTGAACCAGAACTGGGGCATCAACGGCGACATCAAGATGAACCGCCACGGCGACAAGGAATGGACCGTCGGCCCGCGCTTCAGCTGGTAAGACGTTCGTACCTGTTGCACAGAGAAAGGCCCGGCATTGCCGGGCCTTTCTTTTTTTTGCTTGATTGAAGGGCGGCCCTCACCCCAACCCCTCTCCCGCTGGCGGGAGAGGGGCTTCAAACGCTGCAGCTGCACAGACTCGCCTCAACACGCGCTGGGCTGAGCCCCTCTCCCGCCAGCGGGAGAGGGGTTGGGGTGAGGGTAATCCGCCCTTGTAACCCAGTGGTAACCAAACTGCAGCATCGTGCACGGCGATCCCAAACAATCGCTGCCATGAAGACCCGCCTGCTGCTTGCCGCCTCGCTGTTGCTGACCACGCCGCTGGCCTGGGCCCAGCGCGACTACGTCCCGCTGGAACAGCGGCTCAGTGCCGAGCAGTTGCGTGAGGTCGGGCTGAGCGCGCAGCAACTGCAGTTGCTCAACCGCATGCTGGGCGAGGCCGACGCCGCGGCGCCGGCGGCAACGACGGCGCTGCCGGTGCCGGCACCGATGCAGATCGGTCTGGAAGAAGGCCCGGTGCAGGCCAGGGTGCAGGGCGCGGTGGAAGGCTGGGAGCCGGGCACGGTGTTCACGCTGGACAACGGCCAGCAATGGCGGGTGCTCAAGGGCCAGATGCGCCTGCGCCAGACCCTGCAGTCGCCGGAGATCCAGGTGGTGCCGGGCATCGCCGGCCGCTGGTTCCTGCAGGTCGACGAGGACCTGCCCAAGGCGCGCGTCTACCGCATCCGTTGAACCCGGCACCGCCGGCAGGCGCGACTCCAGTGGCCAGGCCGGCATCGTTGGGGCATCACGTGCTTCGCGGCCAAGGCCGCTCCTACGGGCGTACCCGCTGGGTCAGGCCCTTGAGGAAGTTGCGCAGGGCCTGGTCGCCGCATTCGCGGTAGTTCTTGTGGTCCGGCTGGCGGAACAGTGCCGACAGTTCCGGCTTGGACATCGGGAAGCCGGCGGCTTCGAAGATCGCATGCATGTCCACGTCCTTCAGCTCGAAGGCCACGCGCAGCTTCTTCAGCACGATGTTGTTGGTGACGCGCTTCTCCGGCGGGCGCTGCGGCTGCGATTCGTCGCGGCCGCGGTAGTGGTAGATCAGGCCATCGAGGAAGCGCGCCAGCACCGCGTCCGGGCAGGTCTCGAACAGGGGCTCGTCATCCTTGCGCAGGAAGTCATGCACCTGGGCCTGGTCCACCGCGAAACCGGGGTCGGCCAGCAGGATGGTGTCCACCACCATGGCATCGCTCAGGTCGAGCATGTAGCGGATGCTGCGCAGTACGTCGTTGTTGATCATTGCCACTCCGGAACGGCCGCGCGGGACCGTCCGGCGGCTGCATAGTGTAACGCCGGGCCTCGGCCGGGCCGTCTACAATTGCCGGCGATTCAGCTGGAATACCGCCCCATGCGCACGCTTGCCTACGCCGCCCTTTCCGCCGGCACGCCCCTGCAACCGCTGGCGATCGACCGCCGCGCGCTGCGCGCCGACGACGTGGCCATCGACATCCTGTATTGCGGGGTGTGCCACTCCGACCTGCACCAGGCCCGCAATGACTGGGGCTCGGCGCGCTACCCGATGGTGCCCGGGCACGAGATCATCGGCCGCGTCAGCGCGGTCGGCCCGGCGGTGAAGGGGCTCAAGGTCGGCGACGCGGTCGGTGTGGGCTGCATGGTCGATAGTTGCCAGGACTGCGACCAGTGCCACCACGGCGAGGAACAGTTCTGCCGGCACGGCGTGACCATGAC
This sequence comes from Stenotrophomonas sp. ATCM1_4, assembly GCF_004348115.1. GTDB lineage: Bacteria > Pseudomonadota > Gammaproteobacteria > Xanthomonadales > Xanthomonadaceae > Stenotrophomonas > Stenotrophomonas capsici. The sequence continues at coordinate 1,143,642 of NZ_QPFB01000001.1, forward strand.
CTACAACGGCCGCGACCGCGTCAGCGGGGAGATCACCCAGGGCGGCTATTCGCGGGCGATGGTGGTGCGCGAGGCCTTCGCCATCGCGTTGCCGCCGGCGCTGGACCTGGCCCGCGCCGCGCCGCTGCTGTGTGCCGGCATCACCAGCTGGTCGCCGCTGCGTCGCCATGGCGCCGGCCCGGGCACCCGGCTGGGCGTGATCGGCCTGGGCGGGTTGGGCCACATGGCGGTCAAGCTGGGCGTGGCGCTGGGCTGCGAGGTCACCCTGGTCACCGGCAGCGCCGGCAAGGCCGAGGATGCGCGCGCGCTTGGCGCCCACCACGTGCTGGTATCGCGCGATGCCGAGGCGATGAAGGCCGCCACCGCGTCGTTGGACCTGATCCTGGACACGGTGCCGGTGTCGCATGACCTCAAGCCCTACGTGAAGTTGCTGGACGTGGGCGGACGGCTGGTGATCGTCGGTGCGCTGGAAGAGATGCCGCCCCTGGATGCCGGCTTGCTGGTGCGCGGACGCAAGCAGGTGGGTGGTTCGCTGATCGGTGGCATCGCCGAGACCGCCGAGCTGCTCGCCTTCTGCGCCGAGAACGGCATCTACCCCGACTGCGAGCAGATCCGGATGCAGGACATCGACGCGGCCTTCGAACGCATGGAGCGCGCCGACGTGAAGTACCGCTTCGTCATCGACATGCGCAGCCTGCAGGAGACGGCCGGCTGAGGCCGGTCCGCTTGCGATGAGCCTGCGCGCGATCATCCACCTGTGCCTGCACGTGGCGGTGCCGGCCCTGCTGGCGTGGCTGTTCTGGCGCCCGCAGTTCGGCAAGGCGTGGCTGTTGCTGCTGCTGGGCTGGGTGATCGACCTGGACCACCTGCTGGCCGACCCGATCTACGCGCCGGACCGCTGCAGCGTGGGCTTCCACCCGCTGCATACCGCGCCGGCGGTGGCCGTCTACGCGGGTCTGACGGTGCCGCGGCGCACCCGCCTGTTCGGCATCGGGTTGCTGGTGCACATCGCGCTGGATGCCATCGACTGCGTGTGGATGCGCTGCAGCAGCTGAGTGCTTACCAGCCGCCCCAGGGGCCGGGGCCGTAGTAACCGAACGGACCGCCGCCCTCGCCCTTGCTGAGGTGGATGTTCACGTCCATGCGCCGGGTCTTGCCGTCGTCGTTGGTGTAGTTCTTGCCCAGGTTCAGGTCCACCGCGCTCCAGTGGCTGTTGCCGTAGGCCTTGGAATAGCCGATGCCGGTACTTACCGCGCCGTGCACCTGCAGCGTGTCGTCCACCACGGTGGGGGCATCCGGGTCCGCCTTGCGCGGCAGGCCGCGCCCGCTGTGGTCGCCGTAGTAGGTACCAGGGGCATCGCGCTGGTAGGACGGGTCGCCCAGGTAGCGCATCGGCGCCTGCGGCACGCTCAGGTCCAGTGATTCGGGGGTCGGGTCGTTGGCCAGGGCAACGACCGGGGCCAGCAGCAGGGCGAGGAGCAGCGGGGATCGGATCACGGGAATCACTCCAGGTGCAGGCCGCGCCGCGGATGACGGGCCATCCGAACGCTACCAGAATCGGCTTGAATGATGCCTGTCATCCCCTGCCAGGTTCAGCCACCCCGGCCACGTTCGCGCCGCTGGAACGCGTACAGCGCCGCCAGTGGATGCTTCCGGCGCTCGATCGCGGCCTGCACGATGGCCGCGCCGGTCATCGAGTAGGTGATGCCGTTGCCGCCGTAGGCCATCGCGAAATGGACCCGCGGGCCCCATTGCGGGTGCGGGCCGAAGAAGGGCAGGCCGTCGTCGGTTTCGGCGAAGGTGCCGGCCCAGGCGAAGGCAGGGGGCACCTCCAGGTGCGGGAACAACGCGGCGACCTTGCCGGCCAGGCCGCGTGCCTTGCGATCGACGCGGGCATCGCGCCGGGCCGGGATGTCGACCGCGTCGTCGTCGCCGCCGACCAGCAGGCGCTGGTCCGCGGTGCTGCGCAGGTACAGGTACGGGCGCGCGGTCTCCCACACCAGGGTGGAGGCGAGCGGGCCAAGCATGTCCCGTGGCAACGGGTCGGTGACGTAGGCATAGCTGCTGCGGTTGCTGGCCACCTTGTGCGTCAGCCAGTGCTGGCTGGCGTAGCCGGCGGCGACCACCACCTGCCGGCAACGTACGCTGACGCCGTCGCTGGTACGGAGCAGGACGCTGCGTGGGTGTACCTCGATGCCGTCGATGCGGGTGCGGTCATGCACCCGTCCGCCGGCGCGTTGCAGCCGCCGCAGCAGCCGGTAGGTCATGCGGTAGGGGTCGATGCGCGCGGCCACGTCGCTGAGGATGGCCCCGGGGGCCGTGAAGCCGAAGCGCTCCCGCACGCCCGCCGCATCCAGCCAGTGCACGGCCAGGCCGTGTCGTTGGCGCAGTTCGAACTCGTCGATCAGGGGGCCCAGGTCCCTGCGCCGGCTGGCGTAGTACAGGCTGCCGGCGCGCTGGAAATCCACGTTGCGGACCTGCCCGGCGAGTTCGCCCAGTTCGCCGACGGCCTCGGCGCAGGCCCGGTACGCCTGCAGCGCGGCCTCCAGCCCGAAGCGGCGTGTCAGTTCGGACATCGGCGTGTCGATCTCGTACTGCAGCAGGGCGGTGCTGGCCGCGGTGGAGCCCCAGCCGATGTCGCGTTGTTCCACCACCACGACCTCATGGCCGTGGCGGCCCAGCCGCTCGCCGATCAGCGCGCCGGTGATGCCGCCGCCGATGACCACCACCTCGCAGTGCAGGTCGCGCTCCAGCCGCGGGAACGCCTGCATCAGGCCATTGCGGATCGCCCAGAACGGATAGCCGCTTTTCAGGTCCATGGCTGCCGGTGCCGGTTCATGCCGTGCGGTGCCCGGTGTGCGGGGTGTGGATCAGTTCGTCCACGTCGAAGCCGTTCTGGCGGGCGTAGGCGATGTAGTGGCGGCGGGTGGTCTCGTCCATCTCCGGCTGGCGTGCCAGCAGCCACAGCGAGTGCCGGTCGGGGCTGCCGACCAGCGCGGTGGAATAGCTGCGGTCCAGCTGGATCACCCAGTAGTCGCCCACGCCCCAAGGTGCCGCGCGTGCGTCGTGGGTGGGGAAGCTCACTTCCAGCCTGCTGTTGTTGCCATCCACCGGCCACGCCTGGCCGATCGCTTCCTCCAGCTCGCCATGGTGCAGGCAGCGGCTCTGCACGCGCAGGCTGCCGTCGTCGTTGAGCGAGTAGAAGGCGCTGACGTCGGTGGCATCCCGGGGTTCGTGCTGCAGCGGCAACCGGTCGATTTCGTACCACGTGCCCAGGTAGCGCTGGAGCTCCAGCGACGACACGGTGGGCAGGGGCGGAAGCTTGCGCATGGTGCAACGGCGGTCGGGCGTCGGGAGTCCAGCTATAGGCCAGCAGCGGTGAAGGGGTTGTGGCCGGCATACCCCTTTTCGGCAAGCTTGGCGTGCCGTGCGCAGCGGCCATGCCGGTGCGTGGCGCCGTTAACCCGGGCTTGAACCTGGCGGGCTTAGGCTGGTGCCATCCGTCAGCGGGAGAAATCCATGTACGCAGTGATACTGCTCAAGGGCCAGAACCGTTTCGCGCGCGAGCGCTGGGAATCGCTGCCGGCGCGGGTGGAGTACGAAGGGCACGGCTTCTCGCTGCGCGCCGGGCCACACCAACCCCCGTCCCATGGACTGGAATTCGACCCGGTGGCGGTGTACGCGCCGGACGAGTTGACCGAGGAGGAATTCCAGGAGATCTACGCGCTCAACGCGCCGCATATCGCCGAGCTGCGCGCGACGTACTGAGGCGTGCCGGCGCGAAGCAGCGGGTGGTTCGCATGATCTGGACGTGGCCTGTTCTATAGTCGCGCCATGCGCGGTGGTCCGCGCGTTCCGGTGCGTGCCCTTGTTCCTGTCCTGCCTGTTGCAGCCGTTGCGTACGGCCCTGCTTGCCACTGTCCTGATCGGCGCCGGCGTACCGGCCGGCATTGCCTGGGCCGCGCCCGATGCGGGCAGCGCCGCCACGCTGACGCCGCAGGCCCGCATCGAGAAGGCCTCGCGTGCGCTGGATGCGGTCAAGCGTGCGGTCAATGACGCCGATGCACAGGAAACGCTGAAGACCCTCGTCGACCAGGCCAGCCAGGCCCAGCGTGACGCCGAGGCCAGCGTGCAGGCGTTGCAGCCGGACCTGGAGGCGCTGGACGCGCGCATCGCGCTGCTCGGGCCGGTGCCCGAAGGCGGCGAGGACCAGGACATCGCCCGCCAGCGCAAGGCGCTGGACAAGCAGCGCAGCGACCTCAACAGCGACATCGCGCGCGGCAAGCTGCTGGCCGAGGACGCACGCCAGCAGAGCGAATCGATCGAGAAGATGCGCGCCCAGCTGCTGGGCGAGCAGTTGGGCCGCAAGGTGGCATCGCCGTTGTCGCCGACGCTGTGGCGCGAGTTCGCCCAGCACCTGCCCGATGACCTGTCGCGGCTGCAGTCGCTGGGCCAGCAGGCGCGCGACGGCCTGTCCAGGGCAACCGCGAAACACGGGTGGACCGTGCCGCTGGCCGGTGCGGTGATGGCCCTGTTGATGGTGTTCCCGCTGCGCTTGTGGCTGCGCCACCTGGGGCGGCGCTACGCCGCATCCGAGCGTGCGCCGGCAGGGCGGGTGCGTCGCACCGGTCTGGCGGTGTGGCTGCTGCTGGTCGGCACGCTGCTGCCGGGACTGGCGGCCAAGCTGCTGGTCGGCAGTCTGGATGCGATCTCGGCGATCGCGCCACGGCTGGTGTCGGTGGCCGACACCTTCGTGGTGGCCACCTTCATCGCCGCCTTCATCGCCGCGCTGGCCGCGTGCCTGCTGGTGCCGACCCGACCGTCGTGGCGGTTGCTGGACATCGATGACCTGGCGGCGGTGCGCCTGCGCCGCTTCGCCTGGGGCGCGGCCTGGCTGACCTGGTTGACCATGCTGATGCGCGCGGTCAGCCGCGCGGCGCTGACTTCGAATGTGGGCACGATCACCCTGGACGGGCTGATCGCGCTGACCTACGTCGGCCTGATCATGAGCATGCTGGCCACGCTTGCCGCCCTGCACCGGCGCCGGTCGGCCGAAGCCGCGCAGGCCGAGCAGGAGGCCGAGGCGGCGGGCAAGCCGCACGCCACGCGCGGGTCGCGCAGCGGCTGGCTGGTGGTGGCGCGGCTGGGTGGCCACCTGGCCGTGTTCGGCGCGTTGATCGCCACCTTGCTGGGTTACCTGAACTTCGCCATGTTCACCGCGCAGCAGATGGTGTGGGTGACCGTGGTGGTGCTGGCCACGCAGTTGCTGATGAAGTTCGCCGATGACTTCGCGCTGTGGCTGCTGGCGCCGGAGAGCGCCATCGGGCGCACGCTGCGGCTGTCCACCGGCCTGCCGCCGGGACGGCTGGAGCAGGGCGGGGTGCTGGTGTCGGCGACGCTGCGGGTGGTGCTGGTGATCGTCGGCATCACCGCCGTGGTGGCGCCATTCGGCAATGTCAGCGTGCTGTACGACTGGGTGCAGGCGCTGGCGGGTGGGGTCCGGATCGGCGGCAGCGTGCTGCGGCCGTCGTCGGTGTTCTGGGCGATCGTGGTGCTGCTGTGCGGGCTGGCGCTGATGCGCGTGGTGCAGCGCTGGCTGACCGAGACCTACCTGCCCAAGACCGACCTGGACACCGGCGCACGCAACTCGATCAGCACCGTGGCCCATTACACCGGCATCGTGCTGGCGGCCTTGTGGGCACTGGCGACGCTGGGCATCGGCTTCGAGAAGCTGGCGCTGCTGGCCAGCGCCCTGTCGGTGGGCATCGGCTTCGGCCTGCAGGCGATCACCCAGAACTTCGTGTCCGGCCTGATCCTGTTGGCCGAGCGCCCGGTCAAGATCGGCGACTGGGTGAAGATCGGCGACCAGGAGGGCGACATCCGCCGCATCTCGGTGCGTTCGACCGAGATCCAGGTGGGCGACAAGTCCACGCTGATCGTGCCGAACTCCGAACTGATCACCAAGACCATCCGCAACATGACCATGGCCAATGCGCTGGGGCGGATCCAGATCCAGTTCTCGGTGCCGCTGGGTACCGACGTGGGCAAGCTGCGCGGCCTGATGCTGGACATCTACGCGGCCAATGAAACCGTGCTGAGCGAGCCGGCGCCGTCGGTGTTCATCGATTCGATCAACGGCGGGCTGGTCGCGATCAACAGCTTCGCCTACGTGCCGTCGGCGCGGAGCGTGTACGGCACGCGCAGTGCGCTGCTGTTCGAGCTGTTGCAGCAGTGTGCGGCGAACGGCATCGCATTGGTCACGCCGACCGACATCCACCTGGTCCGCGACCCCCAGCCGTAGGCGCGGCCTCGGCCGCACCCCATCGCCCCCCCGGTTACCCCCCCCCCACCCCCCCCCTGCCCGGGGGGGGGGGGGGGGCGACACCGTCATGCGCACCGGGGTCGGCAGGCGCGGCCTTGGCCGCGAAGCCACCGGATCGTCTCAAACCCCGCCCGGCGGTGCAGCGCCCGGGTTGCTTCCCGCGCCCTCAGGAGCGCGGGAACCCCGTCGGTGCCGGCAGCAGCGCATAGCCTTCCACCGCCAGTGACTCGGCGTGGCTGAGCCAGGCGCGGATCTCCAGGTCGTCGATGTCATGGTCCACGCCCACCGGCATGGTGATGCGTCCCTGGCTGTCCGGTTGCACCCATTGCTGGGCCAGCACCACCTTGCGGCTGGAGGACACCGCTTCCACCCAGAACGCACGCGTGGGCCGCTGCGCGGCGTACAGCTCCAGCACGTACTGGCCCGGCTTGGCGTGGCTGGGCTGGCGGCTGATCATGCGCGACTGGCGCACGCTCGGGCGTGGTCCGGTGAACGGCTGCAGCGGTGCATCGATGGCGATGCCACGGCGCAGCTGCGCGTCGCGGAACATGCGCATGCCCTGGTCGGCATCGACCAGCAGCGCACACCACTGGCCGTCGGCCGAGCCGTCCTCGAAGGCGGTGCAGCGGTCCACGTAGGCCAGGCGATGCGTGGGGTCGGCCTCCTCGAACTTGCGCGAGGTGTTCTCCAGGTACATCGATGCCAACTGCCAGTCCTTGTCGTACTCCAGCAGCACCGGCGGCTGCACCTGCTGCACGCCGACCAGTACCTTCTCGTCCTCCAGGCGCAGCATGCGCGGTTGGTCGCCACCCAGCCACAACGAGCGCGCGAACGCACGGTACGGCGCGTAGCTGCTGCCGGCGTCGCCGCGCAGGGCCGCGACGCTGGCGCTGGCCGGGCGCGGCGAGGCCAGCAGCGAGCGGCCGAAGCCGATCGCCGAGATCGCCGGGTCGATCAGCTGCAGCGCGGTGGCGCCGGAATCCAGCGTGGTGCCCGCGGTGGCGGTGACCTGGCGCGGGGTGATGTCCTTGCCCAGGAACACCAGCAGGTTCTCGCGGCGCTGCTGTTCGAGCACGTGGCTCAGGTCGTTGGGCATGGCCAGGTGGTCGGAGGCCAGCACCACCAGCGTGTTGTCGCCGAACTCGCTGCTGCGGATGCGCTCGATCAGGCGCGAGATCAGCCGGTCGCTGCACTTGAGTGCATTGAGCAGGCCGATGTTGCCCAGCGCGCTGCGGTAGCGCGTGCCCTTGCAGGCCACCGGCAGGTGCCCGGCCGGGTGATGGGTGTCCATGGTCAGGGTGGTCAGCATGAACGGCTGGCCGCCGCGCGAGAGTTCCAGGAAGCGGTCGAACGCGCGGTCCAGCAGCACGTCGTCATGCACGCCCCAGTTGGAGAAGTGCTTGCGCGCGATGTCCTGCTGCTCGAACCAGGCCAGGTCACGCACGTCGTCGAAGCCGTGCGTGCGCAGGAAGTCCGCCTTGGCCGCGAACTGGCCGTTGGCTCCGCCCATGTAGTGGTTGCCGTAGCCCTGCTGCTTCAGGTAATCGCCCAGGCAGAACGCCTCGGGCAGGAAGCTGCCCATCCGGCCCATGCTGTTCTCGTCGCCCTGCGCGGTGGTCAATGGCACGCCGCACATCGAGGACACCAGCCCGGCGATGGTCCAGCCGCCGCCATCGGCCGAGGCGATGTCACGGAAGTCCAGGCCCTGGCTGGCCAGGCGCTGGATGTTGGGCATCAACCCGGGGAAGACGCGCTCGTCCAGGTAGGTCCGTTCTAGGCTTTCGCCGTAGATCCACACGATGTTCGGGCGACGCGCCAGCGGCGCCGAGGGCATCACGTATTCGGGCACCACGGCGCTGTAGTCCACCGGCTTCATCTGCTGCTGCAGGCGGCGCAGGTCGCTGTACAGCGGGCTGGCCAGCACGCAGGCCACCAGCAGCGCGGCGAAGCCGGCGAACACCGGCATGCCGAAGCGCGGCAGGCGCAGGCGGCGCACCCGCAGCAGCAGCAACGGCGAGAACGAGATGATCACCAGGCACGCGAAGCCGAGGATGTAGGCGCTGAAATCGCCGACGCCGGCACCGTCCATGTCGCTGCGCAGGTGGTAGAGCGTGGCCGAGTTGATGCCATCGCCACTGAGCTGGTCGATCAGCCACCAGCCACTGAAGGCCAACAGCAGCGCGGTGAGCAGGCTGGCCTTGGTCCGGGCCAGGGTGGAGGACAACAGCAGCAGGACGACAAGCGCCGCCAGATACAGCCCGATGATCCAATGCATGCGGTCACGTGGGTAGCGGAGGGAAAGCCTGCGGTGAGCGCAGGCCCGCACCATCGCTGCATTGCAGGCGTATGACGATGCGGGGAATCGATGTTGCCTACAGGAACCTGACTGAAATGTTTCGGTCAAAAACGGGCAATTCGCCTATTCATGATCCAGCCATGACGTGCTAGGCATCATTTTGTGCATCGCAAGGTGAAGTGGCGCCGCAGGCCATCACCGATCTCCGGGGAACAGCAGCTCTTACGGTCGCCATCGATGGCTGCCAGCAACAGGAGCCGGCCCCCGCCTCAAGGGGAAATCAATGGAATTGCAACGCATGCCGGCCTTGTTCGCCGGCCTGGAAGAGTTGTCCGTGCCTGGCTGGGATGCCGCCGCGTTGCAGCAGGCCACCCAGGCCTACCCGCGCCCGCGCGCGATCGTGTGTGTCTCGCCGCGTTGGCAGACGCGCGGGGTCTGCATCAGCATCGCGCCCGAGCAGGACAGCCTGCACGCGATGGAATCGGTATCCACGCGGGTGGCGCGCCGCGTCGCCGGCCTGCTCGACATGCCGAGTGCACGCCTGGACAGCAGTCATCCGCTGGATCCGGAAGTCGTGCAGCTGGTGCAGGCGCTATACCCGCAGGCGGATATCCCGGTGGTGCAGATCAGCCTGGATTCGGAGCTGTCGGCGCTGGAACATGCCGCGTTGGCGGCATGGCTGCGGCCACTGCGCGAGCAGGGCGTCCTGATCGCCGGCATCGGCACCATCTGCCCGGATGCTGACGATGCCACGCGCCAACAGGTGTCGTGCTTCCGTGACCAGGTGGGCCAGTTGATCGACGCGGGCGACATCGTGCGCCTGGCCGAATGCCGGCTGCCCGCGCCCGGTGGTGAGCGGGACATGCACCTGGCGCCGAGTGCGCTGCCGTTGCTGTATGCGCTGGCCGTGCGCGAGGCCGGCGACAGCGTCGAGTTCTTCAATGGCAAGTGCGCGGGCATGCCTGCGACGCCCTCGGTCGTGCTGCATCCCAAGGCTGCCTGAGCCTTCAGCGGTGGCCGCGTTCCTCGCGTTCGCGTGAGCGCGTGCGGCGATCGAACAACAACGCGCTGACGATCAGGCCCATGCCGATCGCCACGCCCAGCAGGAACAGCAGGATCGCGAACGCCGGGTAACCGAACAGCGTGAAGCGCGTGGGCACCTGCATCAGCAAGGCCGAGGAGAGCAGCAGCGCGGCGGTGATCAGCCCGGCGGCGATGCGGTTGGCGACCTTCTGGATGTTTTCCATCAGGCGCGACTCCTCCAGCCCGGTGACCTTCATCTGCAGGCGGTTCTCGGCGACCAGGCTGAGGATGTCGGACATGCGCCGTGGGCCGTCGCGCAGCAGGTGCTGCAGCTCCATCGCCTCACTGGCCAGGTTGGCGCGCGAAAGCGACTTGCGGAACCGCGCGCGCATCACGTGCTGGAGCTGCTTTTCCACCACCTTGCGCGTATCCATCTCCGGTGCCAGTACCCGGCACACGCCTTCCAGGTTGAGCAGCGCCTTGCCGAGCAGGCTCAGTTCCGGCGGCGTGCGCAGGTTGCTGGCGGTGGCGATGCGCACGATCTCCAGCACCACCTGGCCCTCGGAGACGGTGCCGTTGGCGGCGTAGCGGGCAATCATCTGCCCGGTCTCGCGCAGGTGGCGTTCCTCGTTGTAGTCCTCCAGCCGGGTGCTGATGGCGATGATCTCGTCGGTCACTTCCTCGCCGCGGCCATCGACGGCGGCGAACAGCAGCTTGAGCAGGCGTTCGCGCAGGCGCGGCGGCACGTGCGCGACCATGCCCAGGTCGAAGATGGCCAGTTGCCCGTCCGGGGTGACGCGCAGGTTGCCCGGGTGCGGGTCGGCGTGGATCTCGCCATGCACGAAGATCTGGTCCAGGTAGCCGCGCACCAGCGCCGCGGCCAACGGCAGCATCGGCTGTTCGGTACGGCGAACCGGCGGGATCGCGTCCACGCGCACGCCTGGCACCAGTTCCATGGTCAGCACGCGCCGGCTGCACAGGTCCCAGATCGGCTGCGGCACCCACAACTCCGGATAGGGCGCCAGGTGCTGGCCGAAACGCGCCAGGCTGGCCGCCTCGGCCTCGTAGTCCAGTTCCATGCGCAGGGTCTTGGCGAACTCCTCCAGCCAATCGGAGAAGCGCACCTTGCGGCCAACCCGGGTGAGGTGGTCGGCGGCGCTGGCGAAGCTGCGCAGCACGCCGATGTCCGAGCGCAGCTGCGCGGCGATGTCCGGCTTCTGCACCTTGATCGCCACTTCCCGGCCATCGCGCAGCTGCGCGCGGTGGACCTGGGCGATGGAGGCGCAGCCCAGCGGTTCGGGGTCGAACCAGTTGAACAGCTTGCTGATCGACGCGCCGAGGTCTTCCTCGACGATGGCGCGGATCTGCTCGACCGGGATCGGCGCGACCTTCTCCTGCATGCGCTCCAGCGCGGCCACGTACTCGGCGGGGATCATGTCCGGGCGGGTGGACAACACCTGGCCGAGCTTGACGAAGGTGGCGCCCAGCGCCTCCAGGTCGGCGACGAACTGGGTCGGGTCACCGGCGGCCGGCGCGCGCGCCAGGCGCGGCAGCTCGCCGTCGAGCGAGATGCCGGAGAACACGCCGGAGTTGCGATAGCGCAGCAGCAGGCGAACGATCTGCTGGCGGCGGCTCATGCCGCCAACGGTGGCCGGGCTGTCACTGGTGGTGGGCTGCTCGTTCAAACGCAGGGGTCCACAGGGGCAGGGATCCCCAGTGTGGCCGCGGAAGGGTGGGCGAAGGGTGAATGCGGCCCCCTCGCGTTGCGGCGCACCGATGAGTGAGAATCGGCAGCTCTTCCCCCTTCGGAACCTCCCCATGGCTGGAGCCAGCCTGTTCGCCCTGCTCGACGACATCGCCACCCTGCTTGATGACGTTTCCATCCTGACCAAGGTCGCGGCCAAGAAGACCGCCGGCGTGCTGGGCGACGACCTGGCCCTCAATGCCCAGCAGGTGACCGGGGTCAGCGCCAACCGCGAGTTGCCGGTGGTGTGGGCGGTGGCCAAGGGCTCGCTGCTCAACAAGGCGATCCTGGTGCCGGCGGCGCTGGCGATCAGCGCCTGGCTGCCGTGGGCGATCACCCCGTTGATGATGCTCGGCGGTGCCTTCCTCTGCTACGAGGGCGTGGAAAAACTCGCGCACAAGTTCCTGCATTCCAAGGACGAGGACGACGCCCACAAGGCCGAGCTGACCCGCGCGCTGGCCGATGACAGGACCGACGTGGTGGCCTGGGAGAAGAACAAGATCAAGGGTGCGGTGCGCACCGACTTCATCCTCTCGGCGGAGATCATCGTGCTGTCGTTGGGCGTGGTGTCCAGCGCGCCGTTCGGCCAGCAGGTGGCCACGCTGATCGCCGTGGCACTGGGCATGACGGTGTTCGTCTACGGCCTGGTGGCGGGCATCGTGAAGCTCGATGACATCGGCGCGTGGATGCTGGACAAGGGCAAGGCGATGGCCGCGCTCGGGCGCGGCATCCTGTATGCCACGCCGTGGCTGATGCGCGGGCTGTCGATCGCCGGTACGGCGGCGATGTTCCTGGTCGGCGGCGGCATCCTGGTGCATTCGATCCCGGCGCTGCACCACTTCGTGGTCGGGCTGGCCCCGTCCCACCTGGAGTGGCTGGCCAACGCGCTGGGCAGCGTGGTGGTGGGCGTGGGCATCGGTGCGGTGGTGCTGGCGGTGGTGACGTTGGTGCAGAAGCTGCGCGGTGGTTCCACGCCGGCGCACTGAGGTGCCGGCATGCAGCGCGGCCCGGGCCGCGCTGCATGCGATGACGCCCCGTGGCGTGGATCACGGCGGGGTGGAGAGCTCACGCAGGTGCTGTTGCGCGCGTGCCAGTGAGTGACCGGACAGGCTCTGCAGCAGGCACTGCAGGCCATGCGTTGGTGGCAGCCGACGCAGTGCCCAGCGCGCCAGCGCGGCGCTGGCGAGCATCGCCACGATGCCGAAGCCCAGCGTGGCAACGAACCATTGCGGCGCCAGCCGGTACAGGTCCAGGTGCAGCCACTGCACGCACAGCCACTGCGTGGCCAGCAGCCACAGGCAGAACCACGGCAGTCCCAGCGCCAGTTCGGTGGCTGCGGTGAAGCGTTGCAGCCGTGCCAGCTGCTGCATCCGCTGGAGGACCGGCGCATCGAGCATGTCGATGCGCAGCGCCAGCAGGGCGCGGGTGATGGACACCCAGATCGCGGCGATGCCATACACGTGGAAGGCCAGGCCGGTGAGCAGCAGGTGCGGGACGTCGCGATGCGCGATCCAGAACCCCGCCGCCAGCATCGTCACTACGATCCACGCCAGCAGCCAACCCAGCTGCAGCGCGCTGAAGCCGCGCAGGCGGCGGCGTACCTGCTGCTGGCGCGGTTGCCGCCAGGCCTCCAGCGCGGTGGCTTCCAGCGCGTCGATGCGTCGTGCCTGGTCGGCCCAGGCGGCCTTGAGCTGTTCCAGTTCCATCGGGGGCCTCGTCAGTCTTGGGAAGGGGACAGGTGCCGGCGCAGCTGCTGGCGCAGGCGGTGCAGGCGGGTGGCGGCATTGCCGGCGCTGATGCCGAGCACCTGGCCGATCTCCTGGTGGCTGCAGTCATCCAGGTGCAGCAGCAACAGGGCGCGGTCCAGTGGCGGCAGGGCGTGGATCACGGCATGCAGTTGCGCGCGCTGGGCAGCCTGCTCGGCGGTGTCCTCCACGGCCAGGCCTGATTCCATCGGGTCGGGGGCGAGCGTGCCGTGGTGGCGCTGCCGCAGCTGCCGGCTGCGCTGCTGGGAGATGGCCACGTTCAGGGCCACCCGGTACAGCCAGGTGCCGAACCGGGCCTTGTCCGGGTCGAACGAGGCGAAGCCGCGCCAGGCCTGGATGCTGATGTCCTGGACCAGGTCGCGGCGGTCCTCCGCTGCCTGGCTCCAGGCGCGGGCCACCTTGAGCACGATGCCCTGGTGCTGCTGCAGCAGGTCGGCGAAGTGGTGCTGCAGCGTGGCGTTGGCGGTCACGGGGATGTCCATGCAAGGGTGATTCGCACCAGCGCAGGGAATATCACAGCGGCGGGGAGGAGGCGGTCGCGGTCGGCCGGTGCCGGCCGCACGGCAGGCGGCTCAGTCGGCGTTGCGGATCTGGTCGCGGCCGGCCTGCTTGGCGGCGTAGAGCGCGCGGTCGGCGCGCTGCAGCAGCAACTCGGTCGGCTCGCCGGGGCGGCGTTGCGCCGTGCCGGCGCTGAAGCGTACGTGCACCCGCTGGTCGTCCTGCAGGAAGGGGCGCTGGGCCAGCGCTTCCTGCAGGCGGCGCAACTGGGTCTGTGCCTGCGCCTGCGGCATGGCGGGCAGCACCAGCACGAACTCGTCGCCGCCGAGGCGGGCGACGTGGCCGTGGCTGCCCAGTCGCGCCTGCGCGGTGGCGACCAGGTGGCGCAGCGCACGGTCGCCGCCGGCGTGGCCGAAGGCGGCATTGGTCTGGCTGAAGTGGTCCAGGTCCAGGAGCGCGATGCTGAGTGTGGCCCCGTCGTCGGGCAGGCTTGAAAGCAGGGCATCGAGCCCGCGCCGGTTCAGGGCGCCGGTCAGCGGGTCGGTGCGCAGTTGGTTGCCGGCTTCGGCCAGTTCGGTTTCCAGCTGGCGCACGCGCTGCTCGGCGGCCTGTGCTTCGGCGCGCGCATTGGCCAGGTGGTCACGCGCCCGCGCGGCCTGCGCTTGCACGCGCGCGGTGTCCTGCAGCACGTCCTGCAGCAGGCTGGTCAGGTCGGCGATGCTGCGGCTCTGGCGCACGGCGATGGCATAGCTGGCGATGCGGTCGTGGTACTCGCCGGTTTCGGTGGCCATGCCGTCGACCTGGTCGATGAAATCGACCATCAGTTCCTTCATCGCCTGCTTGGATTCGTCGATGCCCTGGCGCAGCAACCCCTGCCGGTAGATCACTTCGCGCAGGTCATTGCGGGTCTGCTCCAGCGCATCGCCGTCCAGCGGACCGGACAGCAGCTGGCGCACGCTGCGGATCTGGCCGTGCAGCCAGCTGTCGGCGTCGAGCAGCTCGGTGATGTTCTCCAGCAGCAGATCGAACAGGCTCAGCAGCAGGTCGCGCTGCTCCTGCAGGCCCTCGCTGCGCACGCCGACCTGGTGGCACAACTCGCGCAGGTGCTGGGCCACCGGCTGCAGGGCCTGGCCGCTGCGCCAGGCCCGCAGTTCCTCGCCCATCCGCCGTGCCTGCTGCTCCAGCTCGGGCGAATGCTGCATCAGGCTCGCCAGCACCGCATCGAGCGTGTTGGCCAGCAGGTCGCGCAGCTGCGCGGCCTCGCCATTGCCGACGGGCGGCTCCTGCTCGATGGTGCGGATGTACTTGTCGATCAGCTGCCGCATCAGGCGGCCATAACGCTCCCAGTCCCGCTCGGCATGCGCGCTGTGCAGGCGCTGGCCCATGTCGCCCAGTTCACCCGGCAGGCTGCACATGCCCTGGGCAAAGGCACCGAGCAGCGGCTCGGGGCTGTCGGCGCCGACGAACAGGCGCTGCAGCAGGGCCATGCCGGGGTTGTCCAGCGTCGCCGGTTCGGGCCGCGGCGCAGAGCTGGTCCGACGCGACAGGATGCGTCCCAGCCCGAGGCTGCCTGGTGCGGAGGAATCGGAGCTGTCGGCCATGGCGCGCGGGTTCGGGTGGGGGTGCGGGGGCGCGCAGGCGCCCCCGGGCGGGGTGGTATCCAAGCCTCATTATCGGCAAGGTGGTGGGGGGCTTGAATCGCAGTCGATCACAGGAGCGGGACATGCGGGTGCTGTTGGCGGGGGCGACCGGGTTGGTCGGGGCGCAGGTGCTGCGGCGCCTGCTGGCCGATGCGCGTTGCAGCGCGGTGGTGGCGCCGACCCGGCGGCCATTGCCGGTGGTCGATGCACGCCTGCACAACCCGGTGCAGGATTTCGCCGCCTTGCCGCTGGACGCGCCGTGGTGGCAGGTGGATGCGGCGATCTGCGCACTGGGGTCGACCTTGAAGCAGGCCGGTTCGCGCGAGGCGTTCCGCCAGGTCGACCATGGCTACCCGCTGCTGATCGCCCGCACGGTACGGGCGCGGGGCTGCGCGGTGTTCGCGTTGAACTCGGCGATGGGAGCCGATGCCGGTTCGTGGTTCTTCTACAACCGGGTCAAGGGCGAACTGGAACGCGACCTGCGCGCGCTGGGGTTCGATGCGTTGACCTTGGTCAGGCCCGGGCTGATCGGCGGTGAGCGACTGGAGAAACGTGCCGGTGAGCACGCCGCCCTGGTGGTATTGAGCGCGCTGGGGCCGGTGCTGCCCAAGGCCTGGCGGATCAATCCGGCCGAACGGATCGCCGGGGCGTTGGTGGAGGCGGTATTGGCACCCACGCCGGGCGAACGGGTGGTGGGCTCGGCGGCGTTGGCGTGAGTTCTGGAGGGCGGGGGGACGTTGTTTCTGACGCAGGCTCGCGGTCGAAGCCGTTCCTACGCCCCCTCCCTTTGCCGCAGGCAAGGGGAGGGCTGGGGAGGGGTGCTCTCGTGCAGGAACCCTGATCGGCTTCGTGACCGAGGCCGTTCCTGAGAGGGTCACGCAGGCAGCGATTGGCCGCCATCCACCGCCAGCACCTGCCCGGTGATCCAGCGCGCCGCCGGCGAACACAGGAACAACGCTGCCTGCGCCACGTCCTCGACATCGCCGAAGCCGCCGAACGGGATCCTGTCGCGGATCCGTGCGTACAACGCCGGCTCCTCGCTGCGGCGACGCTCCCACAGGCCACCGGGGAATTCGATCGAGCCTGGCGCCAGGGCATTGACCCGGATGCGCTCGTGCGCCAGCTCGGTGGCCAACGCGGTGGTGTAGTAGTTCAGCGCGGCCTTGGCCGTGGAGTACGCCGCCGCGCGTGGGGTCGGCACCGAGGCGTTGATCGAGCTGATGTTGAGGATGGCCGGCATCGCGCTGCGGCGCAGGTGGGGCAGCACGCAGCGGTTGGTGCGCACGGCCGCCATCAGGTCGATGTCGAAGCCGGCCTGCCAACTGGCATCGTCATTGCCGTTGCCATAGCCGGAGGCGTTGTTGACGACGATGTCGATGCCGCCAAGCGCGGTGGCCGCGGCGTCCACCCACTGCGCGATCTGCGCCGGATCGGCGAGGTCGCAGGACTGCGCATGGACCGCCTGCGCTCCGGTGGCCTCCAGCAGCACGGCGGCCTGCTGCAATATCTGTGCATTGCGTGCGCACAGGCTGATGCGCGCGCCGGCGCGGGCAAAGGCGTCGGCGATGGCCAGGCCGATGCCGCGGCTGCCGCCGGCGATCAGCACGCGGGCACCGGTGAGGGTGGGAACGGACATTGGCTGCATCTCCAGGGAAGGCTGCGCGGATTATCCGATGCCGTGGGTGTTCACTCCCAGACGCGCGGTGGCGCGCCCTGCTCGGGGTGATGCATGCGTACCACGCAGAAACGATGGCCCGTTGGCGCTTCCATCACCCACCAGCGCTTGACGAAGCCGATGCGGCGGGCGCCCAGGGCTTCCAGGCGGTCGGCCTCGGCGTCGATGTCGTCCGCTTCGATGTCCAGGTGCACGCGCGAGGCGTGGCTGACACGCTGCACCTCGACATTCAGGTGGCCGGGGGCATCGCGCAGGCGGCTGTACTGCGAACCATCGGTGTTGGATTCGCTGGGCTCGGCCTCCAGCCCCAGTGCGGCGCCCCAGAACGCGGCGGCGGTGTCGCTGTCGGTGTCCTGGCAATCGATGATGAATCCGGCAAGACGGCTGCGGTGGCTCATGGAGGGCTCCGGGTGGCAGGGGAGCCGGCAGCTTACCCGCGTGTGGTTGCAGCGCCGGTTGCGATGGCGCGCGGGCCGGCCAGGTGCCAGGCGGCGCTGCACAACGCCCCGTAGACCAGCCATTCGGCCAGGCGTTGCAGCAAACCGCGCACGTCAGCCAGCGCGGGAGTGCCCATCAGCAGGAACAGCAGCAGCCAGGCCATCGCCAGTGCGATCCACAGCAACCGGGTGGCGGGCCGCAGGCCGGGCGCGGCCGCCATCAACACCAGTCCCAGCGTGGTGCCCAGGTAGGTCAGCACGCCCAACAGGTTGTGCAGCACCTGCCAGACGCTGCCGCCGTGCGGGCAGCCCAGGTCACATGGCGCCAGCGCCGAGCCGATCCAGGCCAGGGGTTCGCACAGCAGCAGCCAGTAGCCGACGCGCCCGATACCCACCAGCGGTACGCGCGCGGCCATCACCACCAGCAGCACCGCGCCCAGCACGCCCACCGGGATGAAGCCGGCCAGGCTGATCAGCCGCGCGTGCGCGCTGCCGGTGGCACCGAGTTCACTGATGTACTGCGCCACCGGCGAATACCCGGGCTTGAGCGCCGCGCCGCCCAGCAACATGGCCAGGTAGACCAGCACGAACAATCCGACCAGCCAGCGCCTGTCCTGCATCGGCGCGCCTTACTGCGGGCTGCTGGACAGGAACAGTTCCACCTTGCCGCACGACGGGCAGGCGTACAGGTCGAACTCCTCGCGGTGCACGAACAGTTCGCCCAGTTCGCCGAGCAGGAACGGCATCGCCTGCGCGCCCTCGTGGAAGCGGCGGCGACCGATGAAGGCCATTTCGCTGTCGGTGCAGCGCAGGCAGGTCATCTGTCGCGGCCCCTGGACATGCACGACGCCCGGCGCGTGCGCCTCGGGGTCGGGGGCACTGCCGTCGGCATGCGTGCCGCAACGCCAGCACACGCGTGCCTCGATGCCATTGCGTACACCGCATTGCGTACAGATCCAAGCGTCCATGGTGTTTACCGAATCGTGTGCGTGGCTTGCCGGCCCATCGTAACGCCGGAGGATGACACCGCGGTATCCGCCGGCCCGGCAACGATCAGTGGATTGGCGGCGCGTGCAGCTGGGCGAACAGCAGGTTCTGCGCCTTGCGGGCCATTGCGCGCGGCACGCTGGCGACGAAGCTGCCACCGCTCAGGGCCATGTCACCCTTGATGATCAGGCCGTTGATGCGGGTGTAGCTGCGGAAGGTGTAGCGGTTCCCGTCGCGGCTGACTTCCAGGAACATCGGTGCGGTCAAGAAGCCTTTGCCCTTGCGGTAGACGCGGTTCGGGCCGGCTTCGCTGGCAAGGTGGTAGCCATTGGCCTGTGCCCAGGTGGCGACCTGCGCCAGGACGTCCTCATCGCTGGTCAGCGTGGTCTGGTCGAACGGCCGGCCGCTGTTCCTGGCGATCAGTGCCATCACGTTCAATGCCCCCAGCCCGATCACGGCGCCGACAACCATCCCTGTCATTATTCCCATTGCGTTTTCCCATTGAAGTAGCGGGCCGTATGGTAACGGCCCGCAGGCGTGCATGCGTGTTCAGCAGGGGGGAACCGCTGCATCGATCCCAAAAAAAGGGCCCGCATCACTGCGGGCCCCGGGACTGCGGTGGCAGGACCGGTCAGTTGGCCCGTGCCAGGTCGTCGATCAGCGCACGCAGGAAGCGGGCGGCTTCGCCGCCGGTGCAGGCGCGGTGGTCGAAGGTGACGGACAGCGGGATGACCTTGTGCGTTTCCACGCCACCCATCACCGGCGTCAGCTGGAAGCGGGCGCGGCCGGCGGCGACGATGGCCACGCACGGCGGCACGACGACCGGCGTTGCGTAGCGGCCGGCGAACATGCCGAAGTTGGACAGCGAGATGGTGTAGCCGCTCAATTCCGAAGCGGCGATCGAGCGGTCTTCCACCTGCTGGCGCAGGCGGTTGATGCCCTCGCGCACGCCACGGGCGTCGAGCATGTCGGCATTGCGCAGGGCCGGCACGAACAGGCCGTCGTCGGTGTCCACCGCGATGCCGATGTCGACCTGCGCGTGCAGGGTACGGGTGAGGTTGTCGCCGTCGAACCAGGCATTCATCGCCGGCACGGTCTGGCAGGCGACCACGATCGCGCGCACCAGGCGCGAGGTCATGTCATTGCCCGGTGCCCAGGCGTGGATGTCGGCGTCGTCGGTCAGCGTGGTCGGCACGACCTTGCTGTGCGCATCGGCCATCACCCGCGCCATGTTGCGGCGCACGCCCTTGAGCGGTTCCGGCTGGCCCTTGGCGACCACGCCCGGCGGCGCGGTACGCATCGGCTTGCCGGCGGCGGAAAGCGGGGTGCGTGCGGCTTCATCCCTTCCACCGCCTGCGGGGGAAGGTGCCCGCAGGGCGGATGGGGAAGCGCCCTCACCCGGCGCACGCTGTGCGCCGACCTCTCCCGCACGCGGGAGGGGTGCGCCGACGCGGGCGGTACCGGCTTCGGCGGCCTGCTTCACATCGTTCATCGTCACCGCGCCGTCGGCGCCGGTGGCACGCACGCGGGCCAGGTCCACGCCCAGCTTGCGCGCCATCGCGCGCACGGCCGGCACTGCCTTGACGCCACCGACGGCCACGGCCTGCTCGGTGTGCACGGCATTGGAGCTGACCATCGCGCCGACCACGGTGCCTTCGTCGGCACGTTCGGCGGCGGCAGCCTGTGCCGGCGCTGCGGCAGGTGCAGGTGCCGCAGCGGCCGGTGCCGGGGCGCCGTGGTGGTGGCCGGTGTCCTGGCCTTCGGCTCGCTGTGGCAGGTTCGGGTCGATCTCGAAGTGCGCCAGCATGTGGCCGGTGACCACGATGTCACCCGGCGCGCCGGCCAGCTTCAGTACCTTGCCGGACACCGGCGAGGGCACCTCGACCACGGCCTTGGCGGTCTCCATCGAGACCAGCGGCTCGTCCAGCTTGATCACGTCGCCTTCCTTGACGAACCACTCCACGATGGTGGCGTCCGGCAGGCCTTCGCCCAGGTCGGGCAGGTTGAAGCTCTTGGTCTGGCTCATGTGCAGTTCTCTTCCAGCAATTCAAGTTCGCGTGCCGGTAGCCAGCCCTGCGTGCCATCGGCACGCTCGGACCACCACCAGCCGCCATGTTCATGGTGCAGCCGCACCTGCTCGCCACGGTCCACGTCCAGTTCGCGCGCGCTGTAGTCGCGCAGCACTTCGGCGCGGCCGTCGTCGAGCATCCGCAACCAGGCAATCGGCGTCCATCCGGCATCGCCGGCGTCGGTGGTCACCCACGCGAACGCCGGCCATTCCTCGTCACGCACACCCAGGGCGACGATCTGCCCGGTGTGCACGTGCAACGGATTGCGGTACTGGCTGCGGTGGCTGCCGGTCAGGCGTGCCTGCATGTCAGCCCGCCGCCACCGCGCGCTTGGCCGCCGCCACGATCCGCTCCACGCTCGGCAGGTACTTCATTTCCAGGCGGAACAGCGGGATGTGGGTGTCATAGCCGGTGACGCGCTCGACCGGGGCGAGCAGGTCGTACATCGACTCCTCGGCCAGGCGGGCGGCGATCTCGGCGCCGAAGCCGGCGGTCTTGGGCGCTTCCTGCACGATCACGCAGCGGCCGGTCTTGGCCACCGACTCGGCGATGGTGGCGAAGTCCAGCGGGCGCAGCGTGGCCACGTCGATCACCTCGGCGCTGATGCCTTCGCCGGCCAGCTTGTCGGCTGCTTCCAGGGCTTCCTTCACCTGCGCGCCCCAGGTCACCAGGGTCACGTCGGTGCCGTCGCGCAGCACGAAGCACACGTCCAGCGGCAGTGCCTCGCCGTCGTTGGCGACCACTTCCTTGTACTGGCGGTAGATGCGCTTGGGCTCCATGTAGATCACCGGATCCGGCTCGCGGATCGCGGCCAGCAGCAGGCCATAGGCACGCTGCGGGCTGGACGGCAGCACCACGCGCAGGCCCGGCACGTTGGTGAAGATGGCCTCGTTGGCCTCGCTGTGGTGCTCCGGTGCACGGATGCCGCCGCCCCACGGCACGCGCAGCACCATCGGGCAGTGCAGGCGGCCACGGGTGCGATTACGCAGGCGCGCGGCGTGGCAGATGATGTGGTCCACCATCGGGTAGACGAAGCCGTCGAACTGGGCCTCGGCCACCGGCTTCATGCCCTGCGCGGCCAGGCCGACGGTGAGGCCGGCGATGGTGGTCTCGTCCAGCGGGGTGTCCAGCACGCGCTGTGCGCCGAACTGCTGCTGCAGGCCGGCGGTGGCGCGGAACACGCCGCCGTTGACGCCCACGTCCTCGCCCAGCACCAGCACCGACGGGTCGTGTTCCATTTCCCATGCAAGGGCCTGGGTGACGGCTTCGATGAGGGTGATCGGGGTGGCGGTCATGGTGGTTTCTCCGCTGTTGCTGGCCGCGCTGTGGGCCACGTCGTGGCCGGCCGGGGTTCCGGGAAGGGCGCGCTTGATGTCATCCATGGCGCTGCTCCAGGGCGATGGCGGCGGCGCGCTGGGCCAGCAGGTCCGGCGGCGGATCGGCGTACAGGTAATCGAACATGGCCTCGACCGGCTGCACCGGGCAGTTGAGGTAGGCGTTGACCTCCTCGTCCACGCGGGTGCCGCACTCGGCGATCCAGGCCTTCTCTTCCTCCTCGCTCCACACGCCGGCGGCGGTGAGGTACTTGCGCAGGCGGATCAGCGGCTCGCGCTGCCAGGCGGCCTTGACCTCGGCGTCGTCGCGGTAGCGGCGGGCGTCGTCGGCGGTGGTGTGGTCGGACAGGCGATAGGTGAGGAACTCCAGCACCGTGCCGCCCTTGCCGGACAGGGCACGTTCGCGCGCCTGCTCCATGGCCGCCAGCACCGCGATCAGGTCGTTGCCGTCCACCTGCAGGCAGAACAGGCCGCCGGCCAGGCCCTTCTGGGCCAGGGTCTCGGCACCGGTCTGGGCCGAACGCGGCACCGAGATCGCCCAGCCGTTGTTGACCACGCACAGGATCAGCGGCAGCTGGTAGGCGCCGGCCGAGTTCACCGCGGCGTAGAAGTCGGTCTTGGAGCTGCCGCCGTCACCGCAGACGGTGACCGCCACCTGCGGCAGGCCGCGCAGCTTGAACGACAGCGCCGAGCCGGCCGCGTGCAGGCATTGGGTGGAGATCGGCACGCAGATCGGGAAGTCGCGGACGGCGTCGCTGTCGCGGTCGTAGTCACTGCCGCGCTCGTCGCCGCCCCAGTACATCAACACGTCGCGCGGGCGCACGCCGCGCATGAACATCGCGCCGTACTCACGGTAGCTGGGGGCGAACACGTCGCCGCTCTTCATGGCTGCGCCGATGCCGACGTGGGCCGCTTCGTGGCCCAGGCAGGAGGCGAAGGTGCCGAGTTTGCCGGTGCGCTGCAGGGCAACCGCCTTGGTGTCGAACACCCGGGTGGCCAGCATCTGCTTGAACAGCGGCAGCAGGCTGCGCGGGTCGCGCAGCGACTCCGGCAGGTCGTCGCGTACCAGGCTGCCTTCGGCATCCAGGTACTGCAGGTATTCGATTTGGAACTGGGCGGAAACCGTCATTGCAGCAACACCTTGAACAGATGGTTTCAAATGATAGGAATTGCGCATGGTAAGGAATCAGGCTGGAAAAGCCGTCCTGCGGCGCAGCACGACTGACCGTACAAATGCCGGATTCGTTCCATGGCCCTCGCCACGGCCGAGCAAATACAGCGTATTCAGCAAGGCCGCGCCAAGGCAGGGCATTGTCGCGCCGGTTGCCATCGCAAGTGTTCTTATTCCGTTTGCGCGGAACCGCACCGTGGGGGATGCCCGCCGGGCCGGGCCATGCCCGGCAGGCGATCCCGGCAATGTCCGGCGGCGCCGGGCGCCGCGCTACCGGGCGTGCGGCTGCGTTACCCTTTGCGCCCCGCGCAGATGGCAAGGCCGATGACCGTAGAAAAGAACCAGCGTGAGCTCGAGGCAGGCATCCACACCGACCTGCAGGGCCGGCTCACCTACGGCGGCTACCTGCGCCTGGACCAGTTGCTGTCGGCCCAGCAGCCGCTGTCCAACCCGCCGCACCACGACGAGATGCTGTTCATCATCCAGCATCAGACCTCGGAGCTGTGGCTGAAGCTGCTGGCCCACGAGCTGCGCGCCGCGCGTGCCCACCTGCAGCGCGACGAGGTCTGGCAGTGCCGGAAGGTGCTGGCCCGTGGCAAGCAGGTGCTGCGCCTGCTGACCGAACAATGGGCGGTGCTGGAAACCCTGACCCCGTCCGAATACATGGGCTTCCGCGACGTGCTCGGGCCCTCGTCCGGCTTCCAGTCGCTGCAGTACCGCTACATCGAGTTCCTGCTCGGCAACAAGAACGCGGACATGCTGGGCGTGTTCGCCCACGACCCGGCCGGGCAGGCGCAGCTGCGCGAGGTGCTGGAGGCCCCCAGCCTGTACGAGGAGTTCCTGGCCTACCTGTCGCGCTTCGGCCATGCCATCCCGGCCACCTACGAGGGCCACGACTGGACCCAGTCGCATGTCAGCGACCCGGCGCTGCGCCATGTCTTCGAGAACATCTACCAGGACACCGACCGCTACTGGCGCGAGTACTCGCTGTGCGAGGACCTGGTGGACCTGGAGACCCAGTTCCAGCTGTGGCGCTTCCGCCACATGCGCACGGTGATGCGGGTGATCGGCTTCAAGCGGGGCACCGGCGGCTCCAGCGGCGTGGGGTTCCTCAAGCAGGCGCTGGAGCTGACCTTCTTCCCGGAACTGTTCGAAGTCCGCACCAGCATCCGCGCCGATCCGCCGGCGGGCGCCTGAAAATCCAACGTATTCAGCAACTTGCAGGGGCGCCTCGGGGCGCCCCTGCGGCGTTTCCGGCCGCCGCAGGCCGGCCCGGGCAAGCCGTCTGTGGATTTGACGTGAAGCCGGCCCTTCGGTGATGCTCGCCCGTCGCGCCGGTTCCGGCCGACTTCTTTCGCATCACTTGCCCATCGAATGACTCAGGGGACACCCGCATGAGCGCTGCCGCGCCCAATTCCGCATCCAACCCGGCGCCCGTGCCGGCGTTCACCAACCTCCTCGGCCATCCACGCCCCCTGTGGATGCTGTTCATGACCGAGTTCTTCGAACGCTTCGCGTTCTACGGCATCCGCTGGGCGCTGACGCTGTACATCGTCGCCCAGTTCTCCGAGAGCCAGGCCGGTGCCAGCAAGCTCTACGGCGCCTACCTGGCGCTGGTGTATGCGGCAGCCCTGTTCGGTGGCTTCGTCGCCGACCGGATCATCGGTTACCAGCGTTCGATCCTGATCGGTGCGGCGGTGATGTCGCTGGGCCTGTTCCTGATCGCCATCCCCAACGACCAGGTGTTCCGTATCGGCCTGGCCACGGTGATCGCGGGCAACGGCCTGTTCAAGCCGAACATCTCCAGCATGGTCGGGCAGCTGTACGGCATCAACGACTCGCGCCGTGACTCGGGCTTCACCATCTTCTACATGGGCATCAACGCCGGCGCGCTGGTCGCACCGGTGCTGACCGGCATCCTGGCCGAGAACGTGTTCGGCACCGAAGCCATGCCGGCCTACAAGTACGTGTTCATCGCCTCGGGCGTGGGCATGCTGATCAGCCTGGTGTGGTTCTGGTTCGGCCGTCGCCAGCTCGGTGACATCGGCAAGCCGCCGGCCGGTGCTGAAGGTATGGGCCGCACCATCGCCGTGCTGGTGGGTTCGCTGGTGGCCGTGCCGGTGGCCTATGCGCTGCTGTCCATCGACGCCGGCATCCTGGGCTGGATCCTGGGCGCGCTGTTCACCGCGCTGTGCGTGATGATCCTGGTCGAGGGCATCCGCGAGGGCAAGGTGGCCCGTGACCGTGCCATCGCCATGCTGATCA
Organism: Stenotrophomonas sp. ATCM1_4; assembly: GCF_004348115.1. GTDB lineage: Bacteria > Pseudomonadota > Gammaproteobacteria > Xanthomonadales > Xanthomonadaceae > Stenotrophomonas > Stenotrophomonas capsici. The sequence continues at coordinate 1,168,869 of NZ_QPFB01000001.1, forward strand.
TCTTCGTGTTCAACGTGCTGTTCTTCATGTTCTTCGAACAGGCCGGCAGCTCGTTCAACTTCCTGGCGCAGAACATCGTCAACCGCGACCTGGGCGGCTGGACCTTCCCGATCGGCTGGTTCCAGTCGGTCAACTCGGTGGCCATCCTGGCCCTTGGCCCGATCTTCGTGTGGTTGTGGACCGCGCTGGGCAAGGCCAACCCGTCGATCCCGCGCAAGTTCGGCCTGGGCCTGATCTTCAACGGCCTGGCCTTCCTGCTGCTGATGTACGCGCTGTCCTCGCTGGTCGACGGCGCCGGCAAGATCCCGTTCTGGACCCTGTTCATGGTCTACGTGATCCAGACCGTCGGTGAGCTGTGCCTGTCGCCGATCGGCCTGTCGATGACCACCAAGCTGGCCCCGCTCAAGGTCGTGGGCCTGGCGATGGGCGGCTGGTTCCTGTCTACCGCCATCGGCAACAACCTGTCGGGCATCTTCGCCGCGGTGGTCAGCGGCGAGAGCGGCATGACGGTGGAATCGGCCCTGAAGGGGTATACCTTCGGCTTCTGGTCGCTGCTGGGTGCAGGCGTGCTGTTGTTCCTGATCGCCCCGCTGGTGCAGAAGCTCATGCATGGCGTGAAGTGAGGAAAGACCGATGAACAAGCTGTTTGGAGTGGTCCCGTTGGTGTTCGCCATGGCCGTGGCCGGTTGCAACCAGCCGCCACCGCCGGTGGAGAAGGTGCAGCCGCTGGACACCTCCGAACAGAAGGCGCCGGTGGCTGACACCAGCCAGCCGGTGTCCTCGGGCAACACCCCCACCGCGGCGGATATCGCCGCGGTGGCCGCGCTCAACGCGCAGTTCGACCCCGCCCGCAACCCGGTCGCCGACCTGGAAACGGCCAAGGTCGAGGCCCAGCGTGGCGGCAAGCGGATCATCCTGGACGTGGGCGGGGAGTGGTGCTCGTGGTGCCACCTGCTGGATGCCTTCATGGAAGGGGATTCGGAGATCCGCCGCTTCCGTGATGGCAACTACGTGTGGATGAAGGTCAATTTCAGCGAAGAGAACGAGAACACCGCGTTCCTGTCCGGCTACCCGGAGATCAAGGGCTACCCGCACCTGTTCGTGCTCGATGCCGAGGGCAAGCTGCTGCATTCGCAGTTCACCGGCGACCTGGAGAAGGGCAAGGGCTACGACCGCGAGAAGTTCTTCGCCTTCCTCAAGCAGTGGGCACCGCCGGCCGCGCAATGAGCCGTGGCGGTGGGGATGACAACGGCGCCGGAAGGCGCCGTTGTCGTTTGCGCACGGGCCTCACGGCCGAGGCGCTCCTGCGTGGCAGGCGCAGCTCGCCGTGATCTGCCCTCCCTTTCGCGCAGCGAAGGGGAGGCTGGGGGAGGGGTAGCGCCGCATGCCTTCATATTCCCCCCGCGCTGCCGCTAACGGATGCATCTCCGCCTGCGCACGGCCCGCTCCGTCTTCGCCATGCAGCCTGCTTCTGATTCCCCCTCCATCGTCGATACCCCGCCCGTCGCGTCGGCCAGCGTCAGCCTGCCAAGCGTGGACGAACTGCTCGACGAGACGCCGGCCGCCGAGGACACCTCGCCGGTACCAGCCTCCTCGCGCCTGCCGCAGGCTGCGGTGCCGCCGAACATCATGCTGCAGTCGGCGGTGATACGGCTGGTCGAGCAGAAGGAGCAGATCGACCGGGTGGCCCGCAATGGACTGCTCGCTGGCCTGCTGCCGCCGGAGTGGAGCAGCTCGCCCGGCAATGAACTGCGCGCCTTCGTCGCCTCGGTGTTGCCGTTCGCATCGGACAGCGCCCGCGGCGAGACGGTTGCCGCGCGGGTGCCGTTGAAGTTCCTGCTCGGCCATTCGCAGCGCTGGGGCAAGGCCGATGTCGCCGAGCCGCGTTCGCTGGCGGCCTACCTGGCCAGTGACGAGCGCGCCACCGCCGGGGGCACCGATCTGGCCGAGGTGATGCTGCTCTCGCCCCTGGGCGTGGCGTGGACGCAGACCGGCCGTGCCCGCGCCGGCTTCCTGCGCGCGATGGGCGTGGAAACCCTGGCCGCACGCGTGACCGCATTGCCCTACCCGGCGGCCGAGCAGCTGTCGTTGTACCAGGTGCACAGTGGCGGACGGGCACAGGTCTGGTGTGTGCTGGACAAGCGCCGGCTGCGCGCGTTGGCCGTGCCGGCCCTGAGCCTGCCGGTGCTGTCGGCCTATGGCGTGGAAGCGCCGCAGGCATGGCCTTCGAACTGGCCGGATCCTGCGGAAGTTGACGCCGAGCTGGCGTTGGCGGCGGCCGGCAAGTCCGTGCCGGAGGTCGATCTGGTCAAGCTGGTGGACAAGATAGGACGCAGCAGGGCCAGCGAAGCCTGGGTGGGCGCCAGCCTGATGCAGCTGCACACCTGGGTGCCGCGCTGGCGGTTCTTCCTGTCTTCGTTCATCGGGTTGCCAGCGGTGCTGTTGCTGCTGGCGGCGCTGGCATTGCCCGGCAGCATCGAAGCGGCGGCGGTGGCCGCTGCGCTGGGCTTTGCCGGTGGCGCGATCGCCGCGTTGGCGGCGCCGTGGATCTATGCCCAGCGCAAGCACCTGAGCTGAGCCGCGCGGCCGCGTACCCTCCGCCGCCGGCCCGCGGCCGGCGACGTCTCAGGCTTCGCTCATGCGGGGCAGGCCGGCATCGGCCAGGCGGGTGATCAGGCGCTCGAGCACCTGTTCCTCTTCCTCGCTGAGCACTGACATCAGCCGACGTTCCATCTCGATCACCAGCGGAGCGATGGTCTCGTAGACCTCGAAACCGGCCGCCGACAGCGCCAGCACCGAGCGACGGCGGTCATCGCCGTGCGTCTCGCGCTTGATGAAGCCGCGTTCCAGCAGGCGGGCCACGGCGCGGCTGACCGCCACCTTGTCCATCGCGGTGCGCTCGGACACCTCGCTGGCCGAGGAGCCGGGGTACAGCGCCAGGATGGTGATCACCCGCCACTCGGGGATGGCCAGGCCGTAGCGGTCGCCGTACAGCCGGGCGATGTTGCCGCTGACCCGGTTGGACAGGACGCTGATGCGGTAGGGCAGGAACTGCTCAAGATCCAGCAGGACGTGCGAGGCCCGGATGCTGGTGGACTTGCTGTAATCGGAAGAGCTCATGCTGCAGTGCACCTTGATGGTGGTTTCATGTGAAACTATAACCTTCGGTCCAGACCCGCGTTTGCGCGTGTCTTCCTGTTTTTTACACCGCCGGCACCCGGCAGTGGTCACGCAATCGGAGGCAACCCATGAATACCCAAGCCCACGCCGCACCCCACGCGCCCAATCCGGGCATGCAGGTCACCACCTTCGAAAACCCGATGGGCATTGATGGTTTCGAGTTCGTCGAGTTCGCCGCGCCGGCCGGGCAGGCCGCCCAGCTGCACACGTACTTCCGGAACATGGGATTCACTGCCGTGCTCCGCCACCGGCAGCGTGCTATTACCGTCTACCGTCAGGGCGGCGTCAACTTCCTCGTGAACGAGGAGCCGGATTCCTTCGCCGCCGACTTCGCGGCCAAGCACGGCCCCTGCGCCTGTGGCTTCGCCATCCGCTTCCAGAAGCCGGCCGCCGAGGTGCTCGCCGCTGCGCTGGGCAACGGTGCCGAGGAAGTCAGCCTGCTGGCCGACACCCGTGCCGTCCCGGCCCCGGTGATCAAGGGCATCGGCGACTGCATGCTGTACCTGGTCGACCGCTATGGCAAAGGCGGCAGCATCTACGACACCGACTACGTGCCGGTCGACGGTGCCGAGCAGGACCCGAAGGGCTTCGGCCTGACCTTCATCGACCACCTGACCCACAACCTGTACCTGGGCAACATGCAGCAGTGGTCGGACTACTACGAGCGGCTGTTCAACTTCCGCGAGATCCGCTACTTCGACATCAAGGGTGCCAAGACCGGCCTGGTGTCCAAGGCGATGACCGCCCCGGACGGCATCGTGCGCATCCCGCTCAACGAGTCCTCCGACCCGAAGAGCCAGATCAACGAGTACCTGGACGCCTACAAGGGCGAGGGCATCCAGCACATCGCCTGCTTCACCGACAACATCTATGACACCGTCGAAGCCATGCGCGAGCACGGCATCGAGTTCCTGGACACGCCGGACACCTATTTCGACGTGGTCGACCTGCGCATCCCGGACAACGGCGAGGACGTGCCGCGCCTGCGCCGCAACAAGATCCTGATCGACGCCGACCCGGAGACCAAGCAGCGCAAGCTGCTGCAGATCTTCACCCAGAACTGCATCGGCCCGATCTTCTTCGAGATCATCCAGCGCAAGGGCAACGAAGGCTTCGGCGAAGGCAACTTCCAGGCGCTGTTCGAGAGCATCGAGCGCGACCAGATCAAGCGCGGCGTGCTGTAAGGCATGTGCCCTGAAGCCCCTCTCCCACCGGGAGAGGGGTTGGGGAGAGGGTAGGCTCTGCGGGTGAAATGCCCAAAGGATGCCGGATGGTCAGGATGATCAAGCCCCCGCTCCCCTGCGCCACGCTCGACACTGCCAGGTCCCTGCGAAGGGCGATGACGGATGCAGAGCAACGCCTATGGCAGTACCTGCGTGCGGGCCGCTTGGCGGGCTTCAAGTTCCGACGCCAGCACCCCGTGCCGCCATATGTCATGGATTTCTGTTGCGTTGAGGCGGGAGTGGTGGTTGAACTGGATGGTTCGCAACACAATGCGCAGGTGGACGCTGGGCGCACCCGTTACCTGCAGGCGCAGGGATGGCGGGTAGTGCGTTACTGGAACAACGAGGTGTTGTTGCAGACCGGCGAAGTACTGGAAGAGATTGAACGCATCACGCGTAGTCGTACCCTCTCCCCAACCCCTCTCCCGGAGGGAGAGGGGCTTTGAACACAGGAAACAGGCGGGCAAATCCATGGTCACCAACGGTTATCAATCCGGCTTTGGCAACGAATTCGCCACCGAAGCAGTGCCCGGCACCCTGCCGGTCGGGCGCAATTCACCGCAGCGCGTCGCCCATGGCCTGTATGCCGAACAGTTGACCGGCAGCGCCTTCACCGCGCCGCGTGGCAGCAACCGGCGCAGCTGGCTGTACCGCATCCGCCCGGCGGTGATGCACGGGGAATTCACCCCGTTCGACCAGCCCAACCTGCATGGCGAGTTCAGCCACGCGGCGGTATCGCCCAACCAGCTGCGCTGGAGCCCGTTGCCGCTGCCGTCCACGCCCACCGATTTCATCGAAGGGCTGTACACGATGGGTGGCAACGGCGCGCCCGATGCGCATGCCGGTGCCGGCATCCACATGTACGCGGCCAATGCCGACATGCGTGGCCGCTATTTCTACAACGCCGACGGCGAGCTGCTGATCGTGCCGCAGCTGGGCCGGCTGCGCCTGCGCACCGAGATGGGCGTGATCGACGTCGAACCGCAGCAGATCGCGGTGATCCCGCGTGGCGTGCGTTTCGCGGTGGAGCTGCCCGACGGGCAGGCGCGCGGCTATGTCTGCGAGAACTTCGGTGCGCTGCTCAAGCTGCCCGACCTCGGCCCGATCGGCAGCAACGGCCTGGCCAACCCGCGCGATTTCGAAACCCCGGTGGCCGCCTACGAGAACGTGGAAGGCCCGTTCGAGCTGGTCGCCAAGTTCCATGGCCGGCTGTGGCGCGCGGACATCAACCACTCGCCGCTGGACGTGGTCGGCTGGCACGGCAACTACGCGCCGTACCGCTACGACCTGCGCCGTTTCAACACCATCGGCTCGATCAGCCATGACCACCCGGACCCGTCGATCTTCCTGGTGCTGCATTCGGCCAGCGACACGCCCGGGACCAGCAACCTGGACTTCGTGATCTTCCCGCCGCGCTGGCTGGTGGCGCAGGACACGTTCCGCCCGCCGTGGTTCCACCGCAACATCGCCAGCGAGTTCATGGGCCTGATCCACGGTGCCTACGACGCCAAGGCCGAGGGCTTCGTGCCCGGCGGCGCGTCGCTGCACAACTGCATGAGCGGCCACGGCCCGGACGCGGCCACCTTCGACAAGGCCTCCAACGCGGACCTGTCCAAGCCGGACGTGATCACCGACACCATGGCCTTCATGTTCGAGACCCGCGGCGTGATCTGCCCGACCGAGCAGGCCATCGCCGCACCGCACCGCCAGCGCGAATACCAGGCCTGCTGGAGCGGCCTGCGCGACAACTTCGCCCCGCCCAGGGGCTGAGTTTCAGGCCGCCGGCAGCGGCGTGGCCTGCAGCACCGTCGCCAGGTGCGGCTCGGGCAGTACTTCCTGCAGGCGGCCACGCACGCGTTGCGCGTAGCCGTCCGAGGTCATCGCCGGTAGGTGCGCCAGCGCCAGCCGGATCGCGTTGACCGTCTCGCCTTCCTCGCGCGAGGACTGCAGTTGCCGGTGCAGTTGCTGCGCGGTGGGGTTGCGCTGCAGCGCCAGGATGTCCAGCACATAGATCCGCGCAGCCACCATCGAGCGCCGGCGCTCGGTGGCAGGTGCCGCCGCTGCTGCCGGCGCAGGCGCCGCCATGACCACCGGCGCGGGGACGGCCGGTGGGGCGTCGGGGGCATCGGCCAGCAGGTAGCCGTCGCGGATCAACTGCGCGACCAGCGCCGGCGCATCGTTGCCCAGCAACTGGGACAGGTCGTCCAGGCTGCGCTTGCCATCGCACAGGATCAGGGCACGGCGCTGGCGCAGGTCCAGCGGTGCCCGATGGGCCTGCAGGACGGAGAGGGCGAGTTCGGTTTTGCGCGGATGCATGGGACGTGACACGGCGGCGCGGACGCCCAAGCCTGGGTCCGGCAGGTGAAAGCACGATGACAACCGGCATGCCGCTACACTCGGCCCCGGTCCTCCCTGGAGTTGTCGCATGACCCGCACCGTCCTGTCTTCGCTTGTCCTGCTCGCCCTGCTGGCCGCCTGCAACCGCACCCCTGACGCGCCGGATGCGCCGGTGGCACCGCAAGCCCCTGCGGCAGCGGGCTCGCCCGCGCCGACCCCGGCAGAGGCCGCGGTGACCGGCAACGCCGATTGGCAGGGCTATGGCCCCCTGCAACTGGGGATCGATGCCGAACAGATGCGTGCGGTCTGGGATGGCGAGCTGCAGGGCGATGCCGTGGCCGACGGCGGCTGCTATTACCTGCAGCCGGCCGGACAGGGGGCCGACGGCGTGGCCTTCATGCTCGAGGGCGGCAATTTCGTCCGCTACGACGTGCGCGCCGCCGACGTGCAGGCCCCGGGCGGCGGCAAGGTCGGCATGGCGCTGGGCCCGCTGCAGGCACTGTATGCACAGGCCGAAGCACCCCAGCCCCACAAGTACGTGGAAGGCGGCAAGGTGCTGCGGGTTCCCGCCGCCGATGGCAGCCAGGGCTGGCTGGTGTTCGAACTGGGCGCCGACGGCAAGGTGACGGCGTGGCGGGTTGGCCTGCCGCCGCAGGTGGATTACGTGGAAGGGTGCAGCTGAGTTCCTGCGGAAAGGCGATGACTGCGCCTAGAATCAGCCGCATTGCCGTCGGGAGAGACGCGGATGTTTGAAGCCATTGGATTGTTCGTACTTGGCTTGGTGCTGCTGGCGCTGGGGGGCGACTCCATCGTGAAGGCCGCGTCGGGGCTGGCCCAGCGACTGGGGGCCTCGCCATTCGTCGCCGGCCTGCTGCTGGTGGCCTTCGGCACGTCGCTGCCGGAACTGGTGGTCAATGCCCGCGCTTTCGCGGTGGGGGCACAGGAACTGGCACTGGGCAACGCAGTGGGCAGCAACATCGTCAACGTCGGCCTGACGCTGGCGCTGGCCGCGCTGGCCTACCCGCTGGTGGTGCGCACGCGCCTGCTGTCGCCATTGCTGGTGCTGCTTGCCGTGGCTTCGCTGGCGCTGATCGTGTTCGGGCTCGACGGTGCAATCAGCCGCGTGGAAGGCATCGTGCTGCTGCTTGGCTTCGTCGCGGTGCTGGTGTTCGTGCTGGCGCGCGCCCGGCGCGAGCCAGCCGCGCTGCAGGAAAGCATCGCCGCCTACGCGGCGACCCGCACCGAACTGGGGCTCAACCTGATCCGGCTGGTGATTGCCGGCGTGGTGCTGTACTTCGGCGCGCGCTGGGTGGTGCAGGCGGCACCGGTGATCGGCGCCGGCTGGGGCATGTCGCCGCTGCTGGCCGGCCTGCTGCCGGTGGCCATCGGCACGGCGCTGCCGGAAGTGGCCGCCGCGATCGCGGCAGCGCGGCGCGGCCAGGGTGACATGGTCGTCGGCCACGTGATCGGCTCGAGCCTGTTCAACCTGCTGGTGGTGGTCGGTGGCATGGCGGCATTGCGCCCGATGCCGTTGCCGGCCTCGTTCGTGCGCCTGGAACTGCCGGCGGCGATCGTGCTGGTGCTGATGCTGTACCCGATGCTGCGCGGCGACCTGAAGATCAGTCGCGGCGAGGGCGCTGTGTTGTTCGTCGCGTTCCTGGCCTGGGTCGGCCTGGAACTGGCGCTGTTGAACTGACCGGATTGAGGCAAGGATGCGGAAGTTTCTGATGTTGGGGTTGATGTCGGCGGTATTGGCAGGGTGCGTGCACAGCGGGCGGGCTCCGTCCGCCTGGATTGACCCGGGAATGGCGGTGCAGTTGGCCGCTGCAGCAGGGTTGGGACGTGGCGTGGATGGTGTGTTCGCGCTGAACGTGCGGGCAACGGGGGATGTCAGGGGTTCGTTGTTCCTCAATTCCGAGCGGGACTATCGGGACCCGCGGAACCTGAGCGTGGAACTCATGCCTGCTGCCAGGGCCGCGCTGGCGGACTGGCTGGGACGGGATCCCCGGCAAGCGCTGCTGGGCCGGCCGATCCTCGTGCGTGGCAGCGCACGACTGGTGAAGGTGGTTTTCATCGACGAGGGGCGTGTCATGGACAAGTACTACTACCAGACGCAGGTCATGGTCAGTGATGCTGCACAGGTTCAGCTGCGTTGACCCGGGTGCGCGGCCAAGCTGCGCGGGAACACTCCCGGTAGCGCAGCCATGCTGCGCCGGGGTACGACCGGGAGAGCTACCGCCGAGCGTTGCCCGGCGCTACCGGTGGAGTACGCCGGTCAAGGCTTGTCGCCCGGCGGCTCCGGGCGGCTTTCCATCATCAGCGACAGCGCCGCCTTGGCCATCAGGTGGGCGCTGATCGGTGCGGTGATGAACAGGAACACGGTGATCAGCAGCTCGCGCGGTTGCGGGTCCTCGCCGAGGAAGATGTGGTATGCCACCGAGCACACCAGCACGCAGCCCACGCCCAGCGTGCTGGCCTTGGTCGGCGCGTGCAGGCGCTTGAAGAAGTCGGAAAAGCGCACCAGCCCCAGCGCACCGACCAGGATGAAGAAGCAGCCGAAGGCCAGCAGCGCGGACAGGACGATCTGCAGGAAAGTGATCATTCGACGATGTCCCGGCGCAGTACGTACTTGCTCAACACCACGGTGCTGCAGAAGCCCAGCATCGCGATCACCAGCGCGGCCTCGAAGTAGATGGCCGAATCCAGGTAGATGCCGAACAGCATCAACTCGGCGATGGCGGTGACCGACAGCGTGTCCAGCGCCAGGATCCGGTCCGGGACGGTGGGGCCGCGCAACAGGCGCCACAACGCCAGCAGCATCGCGATGCCGACCACGTGCATGCACACCACCAGCGTGGTCTGGAATATCAGGTAACCGTTCACGGGAAGATCTCCATCAGCGGTGCTTCATAGCGGCTCTTGATCTCGGCGATCAGCGCATCGGCATCGTCCAGGTGCAGCACGTGCACCAGCAGGTGACGGCGGTCATCGGACAGCGCCGCGGACACGGTGCCGGGGGTGAGGGTGATGAAGCTGGTCAGCGCGGCGATGCCGTGGATGTTGGCGATGTCCAGTGGCACCCAGATGAAACCGGGCTTGAGCCGTTGCTCCGGGCCCAGCACCTGCATGGCCACGCGGATGTTGGACACCAGGATATCCCACAGCACCACGCACAACAGCTTGGGCACCGGCCGCAGCGTGCCCAGCCGGGCGAACTCGCGGTCCAGGCGTGCGGCGAACAGCGGCACCACCAGCCCGAGCAGCATGCCCAGCAGCAGTTGGCCCAGGTTGAAGCTGTCGGACATCAGCAGCCAGAAGGCGGTGACCGTCAGCGACAGTGCCGGCGAGGGGAACAGGCGACGCAGCAGGGGGCGGGGCGTACTCATGGCTGCCTCATCTGTGGCGTGGTGCCGCGCACGTCGTTGAGGTACTGCTCCGGCGACAGCAATTGCGTGGCGATGGCGTCGGTCTGTCGCATCAGCGGTGCAGCGAACACGCTCATCAGCACCACGTAGCCGAGCAGCAGGCAGGCCGCGGTGGTCTCGTAGGGGCGCGCCGGGGCCGCGGGCTGCGGCTCGGGTTCCGGTGCATCGTCCTCATCGCCGGGCACGTGCCAGAACAGGCGGATGCCGGTACGGGTCAGGCCCATGATCACCAGCAGGCTGCTGCCCAGCACCACCGCCCATACCACGCCGGTATGGGCCTGCGGCACGGCGCTCAGCAGCGCGGCCTTGGCCAGGAAGCCGGCCAGTGGCGGCAGGCCGGCCACGGCCACCGCGCCGACCAGGAACAGCAGGCCCGGCACGGTCTTGCCCGGCAGTACGGTCTGCTCGCCGTCACGTGGCTGGCCGCCACGGATGCGGCGACGACGGATCAGGTCGACCACCAGGAACAGCGCGGCGGCGGTGAAGGTGCTGTGTGGCAGGTAATACAGTCCGGCCGAGATCGTGCCGGCATTGCCCAGCGCGAAGGCGATGAACAGCGTTGCCGCCGAGACCACCACCAGGTAGGCCACCAGCACGCTCATGCGGGTGGCGGCCAGTGCGCCCAGGCCGGCCAGCAGCAGCGTGGCCAGCCCGGCCCACAGCAGCCAGTCGCCGCCGTAGCCGGCCAGTGCGCCGGCACCGGCGCCGAACCACAGCGTGCTGACCCGCAGCACGGCGTACAGCCCGACCTTGGTCATGATCACGAACAGGGCCGCGACCGCGGCCGGTGCACGTGAGTACGACTCCGGCAGCCACAGGTACAGCGGCAGCAGCGCGGCCTTGGAGCAGAACACCAGCAGCAACAGGCCCAACGCGGCCTTGGCCAGCTTCAGGTGCGACGGCGACAGGCCGGCGATGCGCTGGCTGATCTCGGCCATGTTCAGCGAGCCGAGCGTGGCGTACAGCATCGCCAGCGCGATCAGGAACAGCGTGGAGGCGGCGATGTTGAACATCACGTAGTGCAGGCCGATGCGCAGGCGCAGGCCACGGCCGCCGGACAGCAGCAGGCCGTACGAGGCGATCAGCAGCACCTCGAAGAACACGAACAGGTTGAAGATGTCGCCGGTCAGAAATGCACCGTTCAGGCCCATCAGCTGGAACTGGAACAGCGCATGGAAGTGCGGTGCGCGCCGATCCCAGCCGGTACAGGCATACAGCAGGCAGGCGATGGCCAGCAGCAGGGTGGTGCCGAGCATCCAGCCGGCCAGGCGGTCGGCCACCAGCGCCACGCCCAGCCGGGCCGGCCAGTCGCCCAGCAGGTAGGCGGTGATGCGGCCTTCACCGGTCTGCGCGACCAGCAGCGCCACCGACACCGCCAATGCGGTCATGCTGGCCCAGGCCACGCTGCGCTGCACCTTCGGGCCATAGCGGCGGTGTTCGACGAACAGCGACAGCGCCGCGCCCAGCAGCGGAATCAGGACCGGCAGGATCACCAGGTGGTTCATGCGCCGGCCTCCGGCTTGCCCGCGGTGGGCGGATCCGGCTCGTGGGCGTCGACGTGGTCGCTGTGGTTGTCACTGCGGCTGCGCATGGCCAGCACGATGCTCACCGCGGTCATCGCGAAGGCGATGACGATGGCGGTCAGCACCAGCGCCTGCGGCAGCGGGTCGGTGTAGTGGGCAAGGTCGCTGCTCACCCCGTCCTTGAGCACCGGCGCCTTGCCGGTGACCAGCCGCCCGGCGCTGAAGATCAGCAGGTTGGTCGCATACGACAGGAAGGTCATGCCGAGGATGACGTCGAAGCTGCGTGCGCGCAGCAGCAGGTACACGCCGATCGCGGCCAGCACGCCGATCGCGCTTGCCAGGGCCAGTTCCATCAGTGCATCTCCCCGGTGCGTGCCGAACGGCGGTGGATATCGATTTCGCCGTGGCGGGCGTTGCGGGTGCGCGAGGGCTTGATCGTGCCCATCATCGACAGGATCAGCATCACCCCGCCGAACACCACCAGGTACACGCCGGTGTCAAAGCCCATCGCGCTGGCCAGCGGCACCTCGCCAATCAACGGCAGGTGCAGGTCCAGGTGGCCACTGGTCAGGAACGGCACGCCGAACAGCATCGAGGCCATGCCGCTGAGCACGGCGACCATCAGGCCCAGGCCGATGCAGCGGATGTAGTCGAAGCCGAAGCGCGACTCCACCGACACGGTGCCCTGGATCACGTACTGGATCAGCAGCGGCACCGCCAGCACCAGGCCGGCGACGAAGCCGCCACCGGGCGCGTTGTGGCCGCGCAAGAACAGGAAGATGGACACCGTCAGGGTCAACGGGAACATGATCTGGGCCAGGTCGGCCGGCACCGGCAGCTTGATCGGCGGGCCGGGCATGATCTGTTCCGGCGCCATCCGCGAGCGCCGCAGCAGCGCGTGCACCACCAGTGCGGCGATGCCGAACACGGTGATCTCGCCGAAGGTATCGAAGCCGCGGAAGTCCACCAGGATGACGTTGACCACGTTCTGGCCGTAGGCCTCGGGCAGCGAACGCACCAGCATCTCGCCGGCCATGGTGTTCGGCGGCAGCGTCATCATCGAGTAGGCCAGCGCGGCCAGGCCGCCACCGGCGACGATGGCGATCAGCGCATCACGCCGCCTGCGCCAGCGCGAGCGTTCCGGCGGCGACTGCGCCGGCAGGTAGTTCAGGGCGAGCAGCATCAGCACCAGCGTGACCATCTCCACCATCAGCTGGGTCAGGGCCAGGTCCGGTGCCGACAGGAACACGAAGGTCAGCGCAACCATCAACCCGGTGCCGCCCATCACGATCACCGCCAGCAGGCGCTGCTGGAACAGGAACAGCCCGGCGAACGCGCAGGCCAGCATCACCAGCCACAATACCCAGCCCAGCAGCGGCATCGACTGCGGTGCCGGCCATGCCGGCATCGCCGGGCTGGCGATGAACGGTGCGGCGGCGACGATCACCGCCACCAGCACCAACGCCATCAGCATGCGCTGCAGGCTGCCGTTGGCCAGTGCGGCGGTGACGCGGTGGGCGATGCCGAACAACAGGTCCAGGTTGCGCTGGAACAGCAGCTTGCCGGTGGGGCGGTTGGCGGCGGCGTACAGGTCGGTGAAGCGGCGCAGGCCGAAGTACAGGGCGATGCCACCGGCCACGCCGATCGCGCTCATCGCCAGCGGCAGGTTGAAGCCGTGCCAGATCGACAGGCTGTACGCGGGCATCGCCGGGCCGAGGATGGCGCTGGCGCCGGCCTGCAGCACCGGTGCCACGGTCAGTGCCGGCGAGATGCCGACCGCCAGGCAGATCACCACCAGCACTTCCACCGGCACCTTCATCCAGCGCGGCGGCTCGTGCGGGACCACGTCCAGGTCAAGCGGGCCCTTGCCGAAGAAGGTGTCGTGCACGAAGCGCAGGCTGTAGGCCACGCCGAGGATGCCGGCCAGCAGCGCGGCAGCGCTCATCGCCGTGCGCATCCAGTGCGGACCCTCGGTGGCCAGTGCCTCGGCGAACAGCATTTCCTTGGACAGGAAGCCGTTGAGCAGCGGGATACCGGCCATCGCCAGCGAGGCGATGATCGCCAGCGTGCTGGTGATCGGCATCAACCGGCGCAGCCCGCCCAGCTTGCGCATGTCGCGGGTGCCGGTCTCGTGGTCGATGATGCCGGCGGCCATGAACAGCGAGGCCTTGAAGGTGGCGTGGTTGAGGATGTGGAACACGCCGGCCACAACCGCCATCGGCGTGGACAGGCCGAACAGCAGCGTGATCAGGCCCAGGTGCGAGATGGTCGAGTACGCCAGCAGGCCCTTGAGGTCATGCTGGAAGATCGCGCTCCAGGCGCCGATCAGCAGGGTGATCGCACCAATGCCGCTGACCACGTAGAAGAACAGCTCGGTGCCGGCCAGCACCGGGTGCAGGCGCGCCAGCAGGAACACGCCGGCCTTCACCATCGTGGCCGAATGCAGGTACGCCGAGACCGGAGTGGGCGCGGCCATCGCGTGTGGCAGCCAGAACTGGAACGGGAACTGCGCGCTCTTGGTGAAGATGCCGGCCAACACCAGCACCAGTGCCCACGGATACAGCGTGCTGGCGCGGATCAGCTCGCCGGAGGCCAGCACCACGTCCAGGTCGAAGCTGCCGACGATGCGGCCGATCAGCAGCACGCCGGCCAACAGTGCCAGGCCACCGCCGCCGGTGACGATCAAGGCCATGCGCGCGCCCTCGCGCGCGTCCTTGCGGTGCGACCAGAAGCCGATCAGCAGGAATGAACTGATGCTGGTCAGCTCCCAGAACACCATCAGCAACAGCAGGTTGCCGGACAGCACCATGCCCAGCATCGCGCCCATGAACAGCAGCAGGTAGCTGTAGAAGCGACGCGTGCTGTCCCTGGGCGAGAGGTAGTAATGAGCGTACAGCACCACCAGTGCGCCGATGCCCAGCACCAGCCCGGCGAACATCCAGGCCAGCCCGTCCAGGCGCAGGCTGAAGTCCAGCCCGATCTGCGGCAGCCATTGCCAGCTGTTGCGGATGACCTCGCCGTCGAGCACGGCAGGGGTCACGCTGCCCAGCAGCACCAGCCCGAGTACGGGCGCGGCACCTGCAAGACAGGCAGCGGTGGTCCGTGACAGGCGGGCATACAGGGCGATGACCGCCGCCAGCAGGAAGGGCAGCAGGAGAAGGCACAACAGGACTGGCGTCATGCGGAAGCGCAGGGGTGACGGGCAGGTTTTCCAGTCTAACAGGCGCTTTTTTCCGCCCGGAACCTTTTTATGAACGAGCCGTTCGGGTTCGGCGCGGTCAGTCGTCGTTCCCGGCGGCCGCCGCCAGCGAGCGCGGGTCGCGCACCAGCAGGGTGTCGGTTTCCAGCGTTTCGACGATGCGCCGCGCCACGCTGCCGATCAGCAGGTCGAACAGCGCGCCACGGCCGTGGGTGGCCACGATGACCAGTTCGGTGCCGGCGGACCGCGCGTGGTCGGCGAGGATGCGGGCCGGCTCGCCGGGTTCGATGACCGCGTGCACGTGCGCTTGCCCCAGCCGTGGCCGCAATTGCGCCAGCAAGGCCTGCGCCTGCGTGCGCGCGGCGCTGGCGGCCTGTTCCTGCAGGGTGTCGCGGTCGCCGCCGGGGAGCAGGCTGCCGGGGGCATCAAGTGCGTGCACCAATGACAACTGCAATGGCACATCGAACAGTTCCAACGCGCTGCCAGCCGCCTGCGCGGCGCTGTCGGAGAAGTCGCAGGCCACCGCGAGGTGGCGGTAAGGGCCGCGTACCCGGTCATGCACGATCAGCACCGGCAGCCGGCTGTGGCGGGTCAGCCACATCACGGTTGAGCCAAGCGTGGGCTGCTCGAACAGGGAATCACGGGCGATGCCGGTGATGATCAGGCCGCAGTCCTCCTGCGCGGCCAGCTGCAGCAGTGCACGACCGACGTGGCCGTGGCCGATGCGCAGCTCCACCTGCAGGTCATCGGCGTCGCCTTCCAGCAGGCGTTGCAGGCGACGTTCGGCTAGCTGCCGGGCCTGGCCGTCGTCGACCGCCGGGGCCGAGGACAGCAGCCCGCCGGTGATGCCGGTGGCCGCTGCGTCCGGCAACACGGTCGCCACCACTAGCCGTGCGTTCCATTGCCGCGCCAGCTGCAACGCACGGGCCAGTGCACGGTCGGTGCGGGCGCTCAGGTCGGTGGCGAGCAGGAGAGCGGTGGGGGTGGAGCTGGCGGTCATGGCGTCCTCGCGGCGATTCCTTTCATCCGGGCACGTCAGGATGCCTCATCGGATCGCCTATCCTGTGATGCATGGAAGATAGCACTCGTACCAATGAGGGACAGCGCAAGGCGCTGGTGTTTGGCGGCAGCGGTCAGATCGGCGAGCGCCTGCTGGACAACCTGCGCCGCGCGGGCTGGCAGGTGAGCGCGGTCTCGCGCACCGCCCGTCCGGCGCGGCCCGGCCTGGAATGGATTGGCGGTGATCTGTCCGGCCACTGGCAGGGCGCCCGCGATTTCGATGTGGTTTTCAGCTGCGGTCCGCTCGATCATTTCGCGCGCTGGTACGCGGCGTCGGATCTGGGGCCGGCACGCGTCGTGGCATTCGGCTCGACCAGCGTCGACGTCAAACAGGATTCGGCCGATCTGGCCGAGCGCGACGTGGCGCGCCGGTTGCGTGAGGCCGAAGCGACGCTGTTCGCCGCCGCGCAGGCGCGTGGCGTGGCCGCCACGGTGCTGCGCCCCACGCTGGTCTACGGTGCGGGGCGCGACAAGACGCTCAGCGTCATCGCCGCGATGGCCCGCCGCAGCGGTGTGTTCGTGCTGCCGGCATCGGCCAATGGCCTGCGCCAGCCGGTGCATGTGCAGGACCTGGCCGATGCGGCCATGCAGGTGCTGGAACAACCGGCCACCGCGGGCCAGGCCTATGCGCTGGGCGGCGGGGAAGTACTGGGCTACGGGGAAATGGTCCGCCGTGTGCTGGCTGCGTTGCAGCCGCCTGCACGGTTGCTGCGGATACCGACCCCGCTGTTCGCCCTCGCGCTGCGCGTGGCGCATGCGTTCGGGCGCCTGCGTGGCATGAACGCGGCCGCGCTTGCCCGCATGCAGGAGCCGCTGGCGTTCGACACCGCACCGGCACGGCGTGATTTCGGCTATGCGCCGCGTCCGTTCATGGTGGATGCGGCCATGCTCGGACTGGCCGACGCACCCGCCGGCGAGGCGTCACCGTAGCGCGGGTGGACACCCCGGACTGAAGGGGCCGGCAATGCCGGCCCTTTGCATCAGTAGCGCCAGCCGAACTGGCGGAACAGCTTGGCCAGCACCCAGATCGGCCCGATCAGCAGGTAGGTCAGGTCGGTCAGGAAGCTGGGCCGGCGGCCCTCGATCTTGTGGCCGATGAATTGTGCGATCCACGCCACCACGAACACGCCGATGGCGATGCGCAGCAGCATCGGGATGCCCAGTCGGTCTTCCAGCAGGCGGCACAGGCAGCCGCTGACGAAGAACAGGAACAGCATGCCGATGCCCAGCGGGCGGGACAGGCGGTTGTAGTAGGCCCAGGTGCCGAACATGGCCAGGGCGGCCCAGATCCCGTGCTGGAACCAGGGCATCAACGGCGGGATGCACCACAGCAGGGCGATCACCGACCACAGGATGGCCGGCACCGCGACCACGTGGATGGCTTGGTTGGTTTCATTGCGGTGGTCGCCGGAGTAACTGGCGAAATAGCGGTCCACCGGACGCGCGGTACTCATGTCCATACTCCCTCCCGGATGTGGCCGGCAGAGCATAGCGCGCCTTCCCTACGGGCGCGCATGGTTGCCCAGGCGCGCCCCCGGGGCGGGATCAGTCGAGGTGGATCCCGGCCAGCTTCTGCAGTGCCTCGGCGTATTTGTCGCGGGTACGCCCGATCACCTCGGCCGGCAGCGTCGGGCCCGGCGCGGACTTGCCCCAGTCCAGCGTCTCCAGGTAATCGCGGACGAACTGCTTGTCGTAGCTGGGCGGGCTGATGCCCACCTGGTACTCGTCGGCCGGCCAGTAGCGCGAGGAATCCGGGGTCAGCATCTCGTCCATGATGTACAGGCGGCCGTCGGCGTCGGTGCCGAACTCGAACTTGGTGTCGGCCAGCAGGATGCCGCGCTCGGCCGCGTACTCGGCGGCGAACTTGTAGATGCGCAGGGTGGCGTCACGCACCTTCTCGGCCAGGTCCGCGCCGACCGCCTTGACCATCGCGTCGAAGTCGATGTTCTCGTCGTGGTCACCGACGGCGGCCTTGGTGGACGGGGTGAAGATCGGCTCCGGCAGCTTCTCGGCCTGCTGCAGGCCATTGGGCAGCTGGATGCCACTGATCTTGCCGGTGCGCTGGTAGTCCTTCCAGCCACTGCCGATCAGGTAGCCGCGGGCGATGGCTTCCACCGGGACCGGCTTGAGCTTCTTGGTCACCACCGCGCGCTTGGCGTACAGCGCCGGGTCCACGCCTTCGGGCAGCACGCTGGCCACGTCGATGCCGGTCAGGTGGTTGGGCATCAGGTGGGCGGTCTTGGCGAACCAGAAGTTGGAGACCTGGCACAGCATCTCGCCCTTGCCCGGGATCGGGTCGGGCAGCACCACGTCGAACGCGGACAGGCGGTCGGTGGCCACGATCAGCAGGTAGTCGCCCGGGGGAGTACCGGCAGGCAGGCGTTCGCGCGGGATATCAAACACATCACGCACCTTGCCGCGATGGCGCAAGGGCAGGCCGGGAAGATCGGATTGCAACAGCGTGGTTGGCACGGGCACTCCTGGGACTTGGCTATGAAGCCGCCGGCACGGAGGGACCCTTGGGGCCCGCGGCAGGACGGCGGGCGGCCTAGTGTAAAGCCGGATTGGGCCGCTGTGGCATAAAATGCAGGGCCCGCCCGCCCTGAATCGCCACCCCGCCCATGCGCTGGTACGGAAAACTGCTTGGTTTCATCGCCGGGGCCCTGCTTTTCAGGCCCAATCCGCTGTTTGGCGCGGTGATCGGCCTGTTGCTGGGGCATGCCTTCGACAGTGACTGGTTCAAGCTGGGCAAGGACCTCCCGTACCGTGAACTGGGGGTCACCCGCGACGCCACCGACGCCGAGATCGACCTGGCCTACCGCCGCCTGATCTCCCAGTACCACCCCGACAAAGTGGCCGGCGCCGCGCCTGAACTGCGCGAACAGGCCGAAAAGAAGGCGCGGCAGATCAACGCCGCCTACGACCGCATCAAAACCCTGCGCAAGCGCTGAAAGGCTTTCCCATGTCCAACTGCATCATCGCCCCGTCCATCCTGTCGGCCAACTTCGCCAAGCTGGGCGAGGAGGTCGACAACGTCATCGCCGCCGGTGCCGACTGGGTCCATTTCGACGTGATGGACAACCATTACGTGCCCAACCTGACCATCGGCCCGATGGTCTGCCAGGCGCTGCGCAAGCATGGCGTGACCGCGCCCATCGACGTGCACCTGATGGTCGAGCCGGTGGACCGCATCGTGCCGGACTTCGCCGAGGCCGGTGCCAGCCTGATCAGCTTCCACCCGGAGGCCAGCCGACACGTGCACCGCACCATCCAGCTGATCAAGTCGCACGGCTGCAAGGCCGGCCTGGTGCTGAACCCGGCCACCCCGGTGGAAGTGCTGGACTGGGTGCTGGAAGACCTGGACCTGGTGCTGCTGATGTCGGTCAACCCGGGCTTCGGTGGCCAGGCCTTCATCCCGTCCACGCTGGACAAGCTACGTGCGGTGCGCGCGATGATCGACAAGCTCGGCAAGCCGGTGCTGCTGGAAGTGGACGGTGGCGTGAAGGCCGACAACATCGGGCAGATCGCCGCCGCCGGTGCCGATGCCTTCGTCGCCGGTTCGGCCATCTTCAATGCGCCGGACTACGCCGAGGTGATCGCGAAGATGCGCGGCAACGTCGCGGCGGCGCGGGGCTGACCCATGGCTGCGCGCGGCTTGCAGATCCGTCCGGCCACCGCCGATGACGCAGGCCTGATCCTGCATTTCATCCGCGAGCTGGCCATCTATGAGAAAGCCGAATCCTCGGTGCAGACCGACGAGGCCGGCATCCGCGCCAGCCTGTTCGGGCCGGACGCCAAGGCGCAGGCGCTGGTGTGCGAGCGTGACGGGCAGGCCATCGGCTACGCGGTGTTCTTCTACAACTATTCCACGTGGCTCGGCCGCAACGGCATCTACCTGGAAGACCTGTACGTGAGCCCGGAGCAGCGTGGCAGCGGTGCCGGCAAGGCGCTGCTCAAGCACATCGCGCGGTTGGCGGTGGCGCAGGGCTGCGGGCGCTTCGAATGGTCGGTGCTGGATTGGAACACGCCGGCCATCGCGTTCTACCGCGCCGCCGGCGCGTTGCCGCAGGACGAATGGACGGTCTACCGGCTGCAGGGGGATGCCCTGCGACAGTTCGCCCAATCCGAATGAGGGACAGTGCCGGGGCCGTGCGCGGCATCGGCCTTCCCGGCCATGTCCGGCGCAGCAGGGCTGCGCGCTGCGGGACGGGGCAAAAAGAAAGCCGCAGTGCTGCCACTGCGGCCGGGGAATTCATTCGGAGGCTGATCCTGCCTCCATCCGTCGTCCTTGCTATGGGCTCCCATTCTCCGGGGAGTTGATGACGGGCATGTGACATTCACCGGATGCATTGCCGGTGCCTGCTAGCCTGCGCGCCTTCGATGGAGAGCCGCATGCCAACGCCCCCCTGGTTCCTGATCCTCAACGGCAAGTCCGCCGGCGATGACGCCGTGCGCGATGCGGTCGCGTGCGTACGTGACCGTGGCCAACCACTGTTGGTACGGGTGACCTGGGAAGCCGGTGATGCGGAGCGCTACGTGCACGAAGCCATCGCCGCGGATGCGGCGGTGATCGTTGCCGGCGGCGGGGATGGCACCTTGAGCGAGGTGGCCGAAGCACTGGCACATACCGGCGAAGCGGCGGCCGCCTTGCCGGCGCTGTCACTGCTGCCGCTGGGCACGGCCAACGACTTCGCCACGGCAACGGGCATCCCGGTCGAGCCATTGGCGGCGCTGGATCTGATCAGCAGCAGCGGCGCACGGCCGATCGACCTGTTGCAGGTGGACGGCGACGGTGCGGTGCATTGGTGCGCCAACCTGGCCAGCGGTGGCTTCGGCACCGAGGTTACGGTGGAGACCCACGACGGCCTGAAGAAGATGCTCGGCGGCCTGGCTTACGTCATCACCGGCATCGCCCGGCTGGGCAGGATCGAGCCGATCCGCGCCCGCATCCATGGCGAGGGCTTCCAGTGGGAAGGCGGCTTCATCGCGCTGGGCCTGGGCAACGGTCGCCAGGCCGGTGGCGGCCAGGTGCTGTGCCCGGACGCGGTGCTGGATGACGGCCTGCTGGAGCTGACCGTGGTTCCCGAGCTGTCCGGGGAGCTGGTGTCGACCCTGGGCACCCTGTTCAGCGACGGCAAGCACGCTGCGCTGGAGCAGGTGGCCGAACGCGCCCGGCTGCGTGAGGTCTGGATCGAGGCCGAGCGGCCGATGACCCTCAACCTGGACGGCGAACCCCTGCAGGCGCGCCGTTTCCATGTGCGCTGCGAGGCGGGGCGGGTACGGATGCATCTGCCGGCTCCCACCCCCCTGCTGTCCGGATGAACCGTTTCCGTTGCAAGCAATGGATCATGCTGCGGACGCACACCGCGGCCCATTCTTGCGGTAGAGTTGCCCGGTGCCCATTCTGACGACCAAGCGTTCCCTTTCTTCCGCTCGCCGCTGGTGGCGATGGTGGCCCGTTGCCGTCGTCCGTCCCGCCACCGTCGTTTCCCGGAAGGAAAGCCGTCTTGATCTCGCAAGAGCAGTTCCAGCAGCAGGCCGCTGAAGGCCACACCCGCATCCCCGTCGTCCGCGAAGTGCTGTCCGACCTGGACACGCCGCTCTCGGTTTACCTGAAGCTCGCCGACGGCCCGTTCACCTATCTGTTCGAATCGGTCGAAGGCGGCGAGCGCTTCGGGCGCTATTCCATCATTGGCCTGCCGGCCCGCCGCATCTACAGCTTCCGTGGCCACACGCTGGAGACCAGCGAGCTGGGCGAGGTGATCGAACGTCGCGACGTCGCTGACCCGTTGGCCGAGGTGGAAGTGCTGCGCGCCCAGCATTCGGTGCCGCAGTTCGAAGGCCTGCCGGGCTTCACCGGTGGCCTGGTCGGCTGGTTCGGCTTTGAATGCATCCAGTACATCGAGCCGCACCTGGGTGCCGGCGACAAGCCCGACGAGCTGGGCACGCCGGACATCCTGCTGATGCTCTCCGAAGAGCTGGCGGTGTTCGACAACCTCAAGGGCCGGCTGTACCTGATCGTGCATGCCGATCCATCACAGCCGCAGGCGTGGGCGCGCGCCAACCGTCGCCTCGACGAACTGGCGCACCGGCTGCGCCAGGGCGGCGCCGGCTACCCGCAGGCGCAGGTGTCCGATGCGATCGACGAGCAGGACTTCAAGTCCTCCTTCACCCGCGAGCAGTACCACGACGTGGTGCGCAAGGCGCAGGAGTACGTGCGCGCCGGCGACATCTTCCAGGTGGTGCCCAGCCAGCGCCTGCGGGTGCCGTTCCGCGCGCGCCCGATCGACGTGTACCGCGCGCTGCGTGCGTTGAATCCGTCGCCGTACATGTATTTCATCGATGTCGGTGGCACCCAGGTGGTGGGTTCCTCGCCGGAGATCCTGGCGCGCCTGCGCGATGGCGTGGTCACCGTGCGCCCGATCGCCGGTACCCGCCCGCGTGGCGCCACCCCGGAGCTGGACCAGGCGCTGGAGGCCGAGCTGTTGGCCGATCCGAAGGAACGCGCCGAGCACGTGATGCTGATCGACCTGGGCCGCAACGACGTCGGTCGCATCGCCGAGCCCGGTACGGTCAAGGTGGGCGAGCAGTTCGTGATCGAGCGCTACAGCCACGTCATGCACATCGTCAGCGAAGTCACCGGCACGCTGAAGGCGGGGCTGAGTTACAGCGACGTGTTGCGCGCGACCTTCCCGGCCGGCACCGTCAGCGGCGCGCCGAAGATCCGCGCGCTGGAGATCATCCGCGAGCTGGAACCGGTCAAGCGCAACGTGTACTCCGGCGCGGTCGGTTACATCGGTTGGCACGGTGATGCCGACACCGCCATCGCCATCCGCACCGCGGTGATCCAGGACGGCCACCTGTACGTGCAGGCCGGTGGCGGCGTGGTCTACGACTCCGACCCGGATGCCGAGTGGCACGAAACCATGAACAAGGGCCGTGCGTTGTTCCGCGCGGTGGCGCAGGCGGCGAAGGGTTTGTGAGTCCTGCTTCAACGTCTTCCGTTTCCGGCGTCAATGCTGTTCCTCTCACCATGACAAGGAGTGCCGCATGAAGTTTTCCCGCATGTTGCTGTGGTCAGCGTTGCTGGTTGCCGTGGTTCCGCACGCGTGGGCCCAGGCCAACTCCGTTCCCTCGCAGCCGCATCTGCTGGTGAAGGGGGACGCAAGCCGCAAGGTGATGCCGGATCGCTTCGTGGTGAAGATCGCACTGGAATCGGTGGATATGCAGACAGATATCGCTCGCCGCAAGGTTCAGGACAATGCCGAGCGGATCGTGGGTTTGTTCGCCAAGCACGGTGCCATCGCCGAGACGGTGCGCATGGACAACCTGAGCATCGAGCCGTCCACGCGTTACAAGGAGGATGAGGAAGTGTTCGAGGGCACGGCTGTCAGCCGTGACCTGGAAGGCGCCTTCGGGAATCCAGAGCAGTTGCGGGACTTTCTTGCCGAGTTGAAGGCCAGCAAGGAGGTTCAGGTGCGGACCGCTACCCCGCTGTATTCGGGGGAGTCGCGCCTGCGCGCTGAGCTTAAGGCCGAAGCCGCTGCACAGACACGGGCATCGGCCAAGGGGCTTGCCGATGCCTACGGGGCGAAGATTATTGGCCTTTACACGATTTCCGACGTTGCCCCAAGTTTTGCCTACGGCGTGCAGGCCGGCAGCTGGCCGAGCGCCAACAACGGAGGGGATTTCTACGCGCGTGGCGGCTCGTTGGATCGGGTGCAGGTGTCCGGTAGCCGCAACCAGGCTGCGGCTGCGCCTGCAGCGGGCGAGCTGCTCACGGCCGCCCCCATCACCTACACCGAAAATGTTTACGCCATCTTCCTGATTAGCGACGGAAACTGAACCATGCTGTTGATGATCGACAACTACGACAGCTTCACCTTCAACCTCGTGCAGTACCTGCAGATGCTCGGTGCCGAGGTGAAGGTGGTGCGCAATGACGCGATGAGCGTCGAGCAGATCGCCGCGCTCAAGCCGTCGCACATCGTGGTCTCGCCAGGGCCGAAGACGCCCAACGAAGCCGGCGTGTCGCTGGAGGTGATCCGCCAGCTCGGCCCGAGCATCCCGGTGTTCGGCGTGTGCCTGGGCCACCAGAGCATTGGCCAGGTGTATGGCGGTGACGTGATCCGTGCCAGCAACATCATGCACGGCAAGACCTCGCCGATTCGCCATGAAGGCAAAGGCGTGTTCGCCGGCCTGCCGGACCGCTACGAGGCCACCCGCTACCACTCGCTGGTGGTGGACAAGGCCACGCTGCCGGCCGAGCTGGAGATCACCGCCTGGACCGAGAACCCGGACGGCTCGATGGAGGAAATCATGGGCCTGCGCCATCGCCGGTATCCCGTGGAAGGCGTGCAGTTCCATCCCGAATCCATCCTCACCCAGCACGGCCATGCGCTGATGAAGAACTTCCTGGATCGCACGGCATGATGATCGAGCCGTCCCAGCTGCTGTTGTTCATGCTGGCCGGCTGGGTGCTGAACCTGACCCCGGGCCCGGACGTGCTCTACATCATCAGCCGTTCGCTGCGTGGCGGGCGCCGTGCCGGCTTTGCCGCGGTGGCCGGCATCAGCACCGGTTGCCTGGTCCACGTGGCGCTGGCATCACTGGGGCTGGGCGTGCTGCTGGCCACTTCGGCGACGTTGTTCATGGTGGTCAAGGGCGTCGGCGCCGCCTACCTGTTGTGGGTCGGCATGCGCCTGCTGCTGGCCAAGGGCAGCCCGGACACCCTGCAACAAGGCGTGGATGCCGGCGGCGGCGCGGGCTCGTGGTGGCAGGTGTTCGCCGGTGGCTTCCTGACCAATGTGCTGAACCCGAAGGTGGTGCTGTTCTTCCTGGCCTTCCTGCCGCAGTTCATCTCGCCGTCGGTGCAGAACAAGACGCTGGCCTTCGCCATGCTCGGGCTGATCTTCACCGTCAACGCGCTGCCGATCACCGCGCTCTACGTGCTGGCGGCCGACCGCATGCGCAGCAGTCGCTGGGCCGCGCGCGGCATGCAGTGGCTGGACAAGGTGGCCGGCGTGCTGTTCATCGGCTTTGGCGTGCGCCTGGCATTGAGCGCGAGGCCGGTGCCATGAGTGATGCCGACCTGCGCCTGTTTGTGGTGATGCTGGGTGGGCGCCATGCCCGCGCCAACACCGAAGTGCACGACGTCGTGTTCGCCGTGGCACCCAGCATCGAGCAGAGCTACCCGCAGCTGCGCCAGCAATGGTTCGGCGAGCGGGCCGGGCTGCACCTGGATTCGTGGATGACCGTCGATGGGGTGGAGCAGTGGCAGGTGCGCCTGTCCACCGAAGCGCCCGCCGCCGAGGCACCCCGGCTGTACTTCGTGAACCTCGGTGGCTACGTTGCCGGCGAGTTCGGCGAGGCCCATCGCTACCTGCTGGTGGTCGCCGGCGACAGCGTCGATGCCAAGCGCAAGGCGCTGGCGCAGGCCGAAGCGGAGTGGATCAAGCCGCACCGTGACGCGCTGCTGGACGTGGACAGCTGCCTGCCGGTCGGCCCGATCGGCGGCCTGCACGTGCAGCTGCTGCCGGGCCCGCATGCCGGCATCCACAGCCAAAGCGACTACATCGTTATTTCCTGATTCCTGGAGTTGTCATGACCCTCACCGCGCAGGAAGCCCTGCAACGCACCATCGAGCACCGCGAGATCTTCTTCGACGAGATGGTCGACCTGATGCGCCAGATCATGCGCGGGGAAGTCTCGCCGACCATGACCGCGGCCATCCTCACCGGCTTGCGGGTGAAGAAGGAGACGGTCGGTGAGATCGCCGGCGCGGCCACGGTGATGCGCGAGTTCGCGTTGCCGGTGGCGGTGCAGGACAAGACCCACCTGGTCGACATCGTCGGCACCGGCGGCGATGGCTCGCATACCTTCAACATCTCCACCTGCTCGATGTTCGTGGTGGCCGCGGCCGGCGCCAAGGTGGCCAAGCACGGCAACCGCAGCGTGTCCTCCAAGTCCGGCAGCGCCGATGCGGTGGAGGCGCTGGGCGCGATCATCGAACTCAACCCGGGGCAGGTCGCGCAGGCCATCGAGCAGACCGGCATCGGCTTCATGTTCGCGCCGATGCACCACCCGGCGATGAAGGTGGTGGCACCGGTGCGCCGCGAGATGGGCGTGCGCACCATCTTCAACATCCTTGGCCCGCTGACCAACCCGGTCGGGGCCACCAACATCCTGATGGGTGTGTTCCATCCCGACCTGGTCGGCATCCAGGCGCGCGTGCTGCGCGAGCTTGGTGCCGAGCGCGCGCTGGTGGTGTGGGGACGCGACAACATGGACGAGATCTCGCTGGGGGCCGGCACGCTGGTCGGCGAACTGCGCGATGGCAAGGTGCGCGAGTACGAGATCCATCCGGAGGACTTCGGCATCGCCATGTCCGCCAGCCGCAACCTGAAGGTCACCAACCCGGAAGAGTCCATCGCCATGCTGCGCGGCGTGCTCGACAATGTGCCGGGCCCGGCCAATGACATCGTCGCGCTCAATGCCGGCGCGGCGCTGTACGTGGCCGGTGTGGCCGACAGCATCGCCGATGGCCTGGCCCGTGCCCGCGCGGTGATCGCCGATGGCAGTGCCCGCGCCCGCATGGAACAGTACGTGGCCGCCACGCGCCGGCTGGCCGCTGTCATTTGAACCCCGGGTCGCCCCGGTCCTCCCGATCACCCGCGCCCGCAACGCCCGTCTTCCAGGAAGCAGAACCATGAGCGACATCCTCAACACCATCCTCGCCCGCAAGTCGCAGGAGGTGGCGCAGCGCAGCGCCCGCGTGCCGCTGGCCGAGTTGAAGGCGCGCGTGGCCGACGCCTCGCCGGTGCGCGGCTTCGCCAATGCGCTGCAGGCGGCCATCGCCAACGGCGACCCGGCGGTGATCGCCGAGGTCAAGAAGGCCAGCCCATCCAAGGGCGTGATCCGCCCGGACTTCCGCCCGGGCGAGATCGCGGTGAGCTACGAGTTCGGCGGCGCCAGCTGCCTGTCGGTGCTGACCGACGTGGACTTCTTCCAGGGCGCCGACGCCTACCTGCAGGAAGCGCGCGAGGCCTGCACGCTGCCGGTGTTGCGCAAGGATTTCGTCATCGATCCCTACCAGGTGGTGGAAGCGCGCGTGCTGGGTGCCGACTGCATCCTGCTGATCGTCTCGGCGCTGGATGACCGCCAGCTGGCCGAACTGTCCGACCTGGCGATGCAGCTGGGCATGGACGTGCTGGTCGAGGTGCATGACATCGACGAGCTGGAGCGCGCCATCCAGGTGCCGGTGCCGCTGGTGGGCATCAACAACCGCAACCTGCGCACCTTCGAGGTCTCGCTGCAGACCACGTTGGCGATGAAGGATGCGGTGCCGCGTGACCGCCTGCTGGTCACCGAAAGCGGCATCCTCGGCCCGGCCGACGTGGCGACCATGCGCGGGGCAGGCGTCAATGCCTTCCTGGTCGGTGAGGCCTTCATGCGGGTCGAAGAGCCGGGCGAGGGCCTGCGTCAGCTATTCTTCCCGGCATGACCGAGTCCTACCCTGTTCCCCGCGACGATGCCCCGCTGGTCGTCTTCGATTTCGATCACACGCTCTACGACGGTGATTCCGGCAGCCACCTGTTCGCCTGGCTGATCAAGCGCAACCCGCTGCGGATGCTGGCCGCGCTGCTGATCACGCCCATCGCCGGCCCGCTCGTGGCGATGCTGCCGACCCGCCGCATCGGGATCTCCGCCTATGTGTGGGTGGCCACCTTCGGCCTGCACAAGGCACGCGAGTTCAACAGCGTGATCGACCAGTACGTGCTCAGGCACGAGGCGGAAATCCGCCGCAAGCTGCTGCCGCATGCGCTGGACGTGTTTGCCGCGCATCGCCGTGCCGGCGACCGGGTGGTGGTGGCCACCGGCGCGCCGCCGGAACTTGCCCGCGCCATCCTGGCCTTCGTCGCCCAGCAGGGCGTGCCGGTGATCGGCAGCGAGGTTGGCCCGCGCCTGGGCGCGGTGGGTGCCACCCGCCACTGCCACAACGAGGAAAAGATGCGCATGCTGCGCGAGCGCGGTTATGGCGACATCGCCATGGCCTATTCGGACAGCACCGCCGACCTGCCGCTGCTCAAGGCCGCCAAGGCCCCGGTGGTGGTCAATCCCAAGCATTCGCGCGTGGCGTACTTCGGCAAGGTGCTGCCGGCCGGCACGCCGATCCTCAACTGGGGCTGCGTCGGCCGCGGCGGCGATCCGCTGCCGAAGTAACGAACGGTTCTCCCGCGCGGGGTGAAGGCATGCGGCTTGCGAGCCATTGGCCCGTGCATGGCCGAACGCCACGCGCGCTGTGCGTGGCCGGGGCGCGCAGCGAGGTGCGCAACGGGCGGACGTGCGGCTTCTGTGCTCAGCCGGCGCGCAGCTTCAGCACCGCCATGCCGATCTGGAACAGGCTGATCGACAGCACCAGCACGCCCACGGCGACCAGCACCCAGCGCTCCTTGACCCGCTTCACCAGCAGCGCCGCCACCGGCGCGGCCATCATCCCGCCGACCAGCAGGCCGGCGACGATGGACAGGTGCTGCAGCCCCATCGAGAGCAGGAAGGTGATCGAGATCGACAGCGTCACCACGAACTCGGCCGCGTTGACCGAGCCGATGGTGGTGCGCGCCTGCCCGCCGCGGGCCAGCAGGGTGGAGGTGGCCACCGGGCCCCAGCCGCCGCCGCCGCTGGCGTCCAGCAGGCCGGCGAAGAAGCCCAGCACCGGTACCCGCTTCACTTCCTGGCGCGGCGCGAACCTGCCGGCCGCACGGGCCAGGATGAAGACCGCCAGCACCAGCAGGTAAAGATAGATGAACGGCCGGACCACCTCGCCGGGCAGCTGGGTGAGCACATAGGCCCCGATCGCCCCGCCGACCGCGCCGGACACGGCCAGGCGCAGGAACAGCCGCTTGTCGACGTTGCCGGCGACCAGGTGCGAGACCCCGGACGCGCCGGTGGTGAACACCTCGGCGGTATGGATGCTGGCGCTGACCGCCGCCGGTGGCAGCCCCATGCTCAGCAGGACCGAGGACGAAATCAGTCCGAACGCCATCCCCAGCGCGCCGTCCACGAGTTGGGCGCCCAGGCCGATCAGGATGAACCAGTAAAACTCGGTGCCGAATTCCATTCCCTGAGCCTGCGGGCTGGGGCAGGGTAGGTCAAGGCGCAGCGCCCAGGCTGACCGGCTTCAGTGACAGTGGCAGGCCGGGGGTAACGCTCCGGCAACGTCGTGGTCGTGGCCTACGGGCAAGCGACCGTGGGCGGTGCGGTTGTCGGCGCGATGGACCTGTCGGCCCTTTGCGGCAAAGGGCGTGAGGGTGTGAGATTCAACGGGGCGCCCAATGTTCGCCCCCTGTAGCAAACATCGGGTGGGGTGGGTCGGGCTCAGCGCGTTCCGTACAGGACCACGGTCTTGCCGCGGGCATGCAGCAGCCCGTCGGCCTGCAGCTTCTTCAGCACGCGCCCGGCCATTTCACGGGAGCAGCCGACCAGTCGGGCGATCTCCTGGCGGGAGACGCGCAGCTGGGTGCCCTGCGGATGGCTCATCGACTCCGGCTCCTTGGCCAGGTCGTGCAGGGTGCGGACGATGCGGTCGGTCACGTCCAGGAAGGCCAGGCGGCTGGCCTTGCGGCTGGTGTGCAGCAGCCGGCGGGAGATCTGCGAGCCGATGGCGTACAGCAGCTTCGGCGCGTCGGTGGACAGCGGCCCCAGGAACAGCTGGTGCAGCCGCTCGTAGCTGATTTCGGCCAGCTCGCACGGCGTGCGGGTACGCAGGATGACTTCACGCTTTTCCGACTCGATGAACAGGCCCATTTCGCCGACGAACTCGCCGGCGCCGAAGTAGCCCAGCACCAGCTCCCGGTCATCTTCCTCCTCGGCGATGATGCTGACCGAGCCGCTGACCACGTAGTACATGGTCCCGGCGGGGTCGCCCGGGCGGAACACATCGGTGCGGGCCGGATAGCGCCGGCGGTGGCTATGGGCCAGGAAGCGGTCGATGGTCGCGATATCCAGCGCAAGCGGGCTGGAGGCGAGGCGCACATTGGTCACAGTGTTTGTGTTCCCAGGGCTCATGTTTGGAGTCCATAAATGAATGAACTTGACGGAGTTCACAAAAAGAATGAACTTGCTTAATGGGCAAGCTTAACGAGCCCGATCATAAGGGGCAAACGGCCTTACGTGGGAACCGTATCGCGGGGGGGAACTTTGCCCCATAATTCGCGCTTTCCACCATCTACAGGATCGACCGCCGTGGTCAAGCCTTTGCCTCGCCTGAGGTTGCAAGGATTCAACAACCTCACCAAGGCCCTGAGCTTCAACATCTATGACGTCTGCTATGCGCGTACCGAAGAGGAGCGCCAGCGTTATATCGAGTACATCGACGAGGAATACAACGCCGATCGTCTCACGCAGATTCTCACCGATGTGGCCGAGATCATCGGCGCAAACATCCTCAACATCGCGCGTCAGGATTATGACCCGCAGGGTGCATCGGTCACGATCCTCATTTCCGAGGAACCGGTGATCGACAAGAAGGCCGCCGGCAAGGAGCTGATCTCCGACGCCGTGGTCGCGCACATGGACAAGTCGCACATCACCGTGCATACCTACCCGGAGACCCATCCGCAGGAAGGTATCGCCACGTTCCGTGCCGACATCGACGTGGCCACCTGTGGCGTGATCTCGCCGCTGAAGGCACTGAACTACCTGATCGAGAGTCTGGAATCGGACATCGTGATCATGGATTACCGCGTGCGTGGCTTCACCCGTGACGTGAAGGGCAAGAAGCACTTCATCGACCACAAGATCAACTCGATCCAGAACTTCCTGGCCAAGAACATCAAGTCGCGCTACGAGATGTTCGACGTCAACGTCTACCAGGAAAACATCTTCCACACGAAGATGCACCTGAAGGACTTCGACCTGGACCAGTACCTGTTCGAAGAGAAGGCCAAGAACCTGTCGTTCAAGGAACGCATGAAGATCGAGGCGCTGCTGCGCCGTGAGATCGAAGAGCTCTTCCACGGCCGCAACCTGGCCGAGTAAGCACAGGCAACACCGGCGGGACGGCCCGCCCTGCAGTCACTGCAGAACGAAACCGACGGCGGCCCGGTGCGGAAGTACCGGGCCGCTTTGTTCTTGAATGAGGAAAACAACGATGCCCTGGATCTACCTGCTGCTCGCCGGCGTGTTCGAGATCGGCTTTGCACTGGGCCTGAAGTACAGCGAAGGTTTCACCCGGCCGCTGCCCAGCGTGATCACCGTGGTGATGGCCGGCATCAGCCTGTGGCTGTTGACCCAGGCACTGCGCACCATTCCGGTGGGCACCGGCTATGCGGTATGGACGGGCATCGGCGCGATCGGCGTGGCCATCGCCGGCATGCTGCTGTTCGGCGACAGCACGTCGTGGCCGCGGCTGCTGTGCATCGCGCTGATCGTCTCCGGTGTCATCGGCCTGAAGCTGGTCAGCTGACCCGTAGTGCCGAGCCAGGCCCGGCAGGTTCTGAGGGCGTGTCACGGCCGGGCAGGCGCGCTCTACCCGGAATCCAGGGAATGCCGAGACACGCTCGGCATGGGCTTCACCGACATGTCGCAGCGAGGCATGACACCGGTCGGCCGGGCTGTCCCCCCCCTGACGAATGTCTCAAATTCGATACGCCACCGACTTCATCGCCCGGGAGGCCAGGGCCATCACCGAGGGGATCGGGAACGGCAGCTTGCGCGCGCCGGCATGCTCGGCGTGTTCGGCATGGCGGGCCTCGTCGAGCTTCATCACCTTCAGGATCTCGCGGCTGCGCTGGTCGGCCGGCGGCAGGGTCTCCAGGTGCTCGTCCAGGTGCGCTTCGACCTGGCGCTCGGTCTCGACCACGAACCCCAGGTTCCAGCCATCCCCGCGCAGGCCGGCCAGGGTGCCGATGGTGTAACTGCCGGCATACCACAGCGGGTTGAACAGGCTGGGGCGGCTGCCCAGTTCGCGCAGGCGATCGGCGCACCAGCTCAGGTGATCGGTCTCCTCCTGTGCGGCCGCCAGCAGGTGTTCGCGCGTGGACGGGTCGCGGGCGACCGCCGCCTGGCCGAAGTACAGGCCCTGGGCGCAGACCTCGCCGACATGGTTGATCCGCATCAGGCCCGCTGCATGGCGGGTTTCGGCGGCGTCCAGCACCACCTCGGGGGTGTCGCCGGCCGGGTTCGGGCGTGCGGCCGGCGGATTGCCGAACACCGTGTCCAGGGCGCGCTGGGCTTCGGTCAGCAGGTGGTCCAGGGGCGTCTGTATGCGGGCAGCGGTCATGGCGGGCCGGTGGAGTGGGGTGGCCCGATTCTCGCCCCTGGTCCCTGGCCTGCCAAGGGCACCCGGGCCAGGGGTTGGGGATAACTTGCGCCGGCCCGGCGACCCCGGTACAATCCCGCGCTTCTGTTTCACCATTCACAACGCGTGGCAAAGTTCCGGTGGGATCCTCCGCCGCAATCCGCCCGACCTACCTTGAGTTCTTTATGAGCACTTTCACTGCAAAGAACGAGACCGTCCAGCGCGACTGGTACCTCGTTGACGCCGCCGGCAAGACGCTGGGCCGTCTGTCCACCGAGCTGGCTCGCCGCCTGCGTGGCAAGCACAAGCCGACCTACACCCCGCACGTTGACACCGGTGATTACCTGGTCGTCATCAATGCCGAGAAGATCGCCGTCACCGGCAAGAAGCTGAAGGACAAGAAGTACCATCGCTTCACCGGCTACATCGGCAACCTGAAGACCGAAACCCTGGAGCAGGCGCTGGAGCGTCACCCGGAGCGCGTGATCGAGATCGCGGTCAAGGGCATGCTGCCGAAGGGCCCGCTGGGTCGTCAGATGTACCGCAAGCTCAAGGTCTACGCCGGCACTGAGCATCCGCACGCCGCACAGCAGCCGCAGGTTCTGGATATCTAATCATGGCTATCACTCAAAACTACGGCACTGGCCGCCGCAAGTCCTCCACCGCCCGCGTGTTCCTGCGCAAGGGCACCGGCAACATCACCGTCAACGGCCGTCCGCTGGACGAGTTCTTTGGCCGTGAGACCGCGCGCATGATCGTGCGCCAGCCGCTGGAACTGACCAAGAACACCGAGAGCTTCGACGTCATCGCCACCGCTGCTGGCGGCGGCACCACCGGCCAGGCCGGTGCGATCCGTCTGGGCATCGCGCGCGCGCTGGTCGAGTACGACGCAACCCTGAAGGTTGAGCTGCGCAAGGCTGGCTTCGTGACCCGCGACGCCCGTGAAGTCGAGCGTAAGAAGGTCGGCCTGCACAAGGCACGTCGCGCCACCCAGTTCTCCAAGCGTTAATCGCCTTGGGCTGGGATTCTTCGGAATCCCCCTGGGAAAGCAAAAGCCCGGCTTCGGCCGGGCTTTTGTCGTTTCCGCGGTGTGGATCCGGCGCGGGTGTTCACCTTGCTGGAATCTTCCGGGCCCGGTCGATGCATAAAAAAAGACCCGATCTTTCGATCGGGTCTTTCGTGTCTGGCAGCCCCGGAAGGATTCGAACCTCCGAATGTCTGAGTCAGAGTCAGATGCCTTACCGCTTGGCGACGGGGCTGTGGTGCAGCGCGATTATCGCACATCCGGCCCGATGGTTGGGCATTGGCGCGAGAGGGTGGAACAGAAAAGGCCTGATCTTTCGATCAGGCCTTTTTGTGTCTGGCAGCCCCGGAAGGATTCGAACCTCCGAATGTCTGAGTCAGAGTCAGATGCCTTACCGCTTGGCGACGGGGCTGTAGTGCAGGTGGAACCTGCGTTCCCATGGTGGCTATGGGTGGACTCGAACCACCGACCCCAGCATTATGAGTGCTGTGCTCTAACCGGCTGAGCTACATAGCCTTGGGAGCCGGTAATTCTGGTGGTGCCGCGTCATTCTGTCAACAGATTTTTTCGCGCTTGTGGCCTGCGCAAGGCCATGGCAGAGTCCTCGGCAGTAGAAATTTTAGGAGTCCGCATCGTGATCGATCCGGACGGCTATCGACCGAATGTCGGCATTGTGCTGATGCGGGAGGATGGGCAGGTGTTCTGGGCACGACGCGTGCGCCGGGATGGCTGGCAGTTCCCGCAGGGCGGAATGAATACCGACGAAACGCCTGTCGAAGCCATGTACCGCGAGCTGCAGGAGGAAACCGGCCTGCTGCCCGAACACGTCGAAGTACTGGGGGCGACCCCCGGATGGCTTCGCTACCGGCTGCCCAGCCGGGCCGTACGCCGCAACGAACGCCAGGTCTGCATCGGCCAGAAGCAGGTCTGGTTCCTGTTGCGCCTGACCGGCGACGAGGCGCATGTGCGCCTGGACCAGACCGAGACCCCCGAGTTCGATCATTGGCGCTGGGTGGATTTCTGGTACCCGGTCGAGCATGTGGTGATCTTCAAGCGCGGTGTCTATGCCCGTGCGTTGCGGCACCTGGCGCCATTGGCGCGGGGCATCGCCGGGTCCGGCGTGCAGTCGATGCCGACATCGGCGCTGGAGGCATGGCTGCCGGGCAATACCGCCGGGCACGACCGGCCGCGCAAGCGGCAGCGGCGGCAGGGGCCATGGCGGAAGAAGATTAATAATGATTAACGGCTGGAATTGACAACCATTATCATTTGCGGTGGAATGCGCTCAGCCAATCAAGGCTGTCCAACGAGCAAGCATCCGTGTACGTCTGCATCTGCAATGGGGTTACCGATCACCAGATCCGTGAAGCCGCGCTTGCCGGTTGTGACAGCGTGGCCGAACTGACCATGCGCACCGGATGCGGCTCCAATTGTGGCTCCTGCCTGGACATGGCCGCAGGCCTGCTGGAGCAGGCGCGGCTGACCCGCGAGTTGCCCTTGCCGATGTTGCAGGCCGCCTGAGCCTGCCCGCGCCCGCGGCGGCTAATGATCACGATTCGCGTTCCTTCATTGCGCGCCGACAACGGGTAGAGTTCGCCCGTTCACATCGTCGGAGTCCGTGCCATGAAAGGCGACGCCAAAGTCATCGAGTTTCTCAACAAGGTCCTCTACAACGAGTTGACCGCGATCAACCAGTACTTCCTGCACGCCAAGATGCTGAAGAACTGGGGCCTGAAGGAACTGGCCGAGCACGAGTACAAGGAATCGATCGACGAGATGAAGCACGCCGATGCGCTCTCCGATCGCATCCTGTTCCTCGAGGGACTGCCGAACTTCCAGGCGTTGGGCAAGCTGCGCATCGGCGAGAATCCGACCGAGATCCTGAAGTGCGACCTGGCCCTGGAGAACGAGGCCGTCGTGGTGCTGCGCGATGCCGTGGCCTACGCCGAGTCGATCAGCGACTACGTCAGCCGCGAGCTGTTCGTGAAGATCCTCGATTCGGAGGAGGAGCACATCGATTGGCTGGAGACCCAGCTGGACCTGATCGAGCGCATTGGTGAGCCGAACTACCTGCTGACCAAGATCGACGACTGAGTTCCGGCGTCTCGCCACGACGGCGTCATGTGCGGTGGATGACCGCGCATGGCGCCGTTGTCGTTTGTGCGGCTTGGTGCCTGGGGCGGCGTTGCCGTGTCGCGTTGAGCGGATGTGCCGGGTGCGGACGGGGTTGGGGACGGGGCCGGGATTCCATCCCGGCCCGCGCAACCGGTAGCCAAGGCGCAGGGCTGGCGGGGACCTTCGTCCCGCCGGTGTCAGGACTGCGGCAGGCCGTGCTGGTAGGCGGCCAGGGCGATGCGGGCGCGGGCGAATTCGGCGATCACCAGCGCGGCCATGACCGTCGGGCGTTCCAGCGTGCCGGTGCGCGCGGCGTGTTCGATGCGGCGGGCGGCATCGGACAGGGCCTGCGCACCGACATTGCCGCTGGAAGACTTCAGGCTGTGCGAGATCTCGCGGATGCGCTCGTTGTCCGCCATCGCGGCAGCCTGCTGCAACTGTTCGACCAGGCGGGGCGTTTCGTCCAGGAACAGGGCGATGATCGCGCCGGTTTCATCGCCGGCTATCTCGAACAGCTCGTCCAGCACGGTGGTGTCCAGCACGGCCATGGCCGGCACGTCGGCCGGGCCAGGTGACGGGGGCGCCGCGGGGGCGCTGGGGACTTCTGAAGGCATGGGCGTGTCGGTCGTGGTGGTGGCAGCGGGCGGCAGGTGCCGATGGCGTTGCAGGCAGGCCTGCAGTTGGGCGCGTGAGATGGGTTTGGAGAGGTAGTCATCCATGCCGGCATCCAGGCAACGCTGGCGGTCGCCGGCCATGGCGTTGGCGGTCATGGCGATGATCGGCAGCCGCGCGCTGCCGGTGCTGGCCTCGTGCGCGCGCCAGCGGCCGGTGGCGGCATAGCCGTCCAGTACCGGCATCTGGCAGTCCATCAGCACGGCCTCGTAGTCGTGCCGGCGCAGCTTGTCCAGGGCAATGGCCCCGTTCTCGGCGGCGTCGGGGATGCAACCCAGGACCTTGAGCAGCTTCTGCGCCACCATCAGGTTGACCGGGTTGTCCTCGACCAGCAGCACCTTCATGCCGGTCAGATCGACGTTGTCGGTCGCGGGAAGCGCCTCGGGCGCAGCCGGCATGAGCGTTGGCGCGCTGATAGCCGGCGCAGCTGGCGTGGCAGGGGGAGCGGGAACCGGCGGGGTCGTCGGTACCGCGTCGGGCGCGGCAGTGGCTTGAACGTTCGTGGCCGTGGCAACAGGTGCGATGCCGGTCGCAATCGATGCTGCCGGCGCATCGTCGTGGCGCGGTGCGACCACCCGTGGTGCCGCCAGCGCCTGGCGCAGCTGTGCGTCGGCCAGGTGTTTGGGCAGCAGTATCGCCGCGCCGGTCTGCACGTCCTCGGCTGGCAGCGCATCACCCTGCAGCCACACCAACCGGGGAGCGGTATTGCCCATGCGCTCGACGGCACGCCGCAAGGCGACCGCACTGCCGCGCTGGGACTCCAGGTCGCCGATGACGGCATGGAAGCTGCTGCTGGTGGCGGGGTTGCGCAGGTACTCCAGGGCTTCCTGCAGGCCCGGCGCCGCCAGCGGCTCGTAGCCCCAGGTGGCGAGGATGCGCTCGAAGCGCTGGCGCAGGCGTTGTTCGGGCAGCAGCAGCAGGACCTTGCGGGGCTTGCCGAGGTGATCGGGTTGCTGCAGGTCGCCGATGACCTTGAGCAGCGGGATCTCGAACCAGAACGTGGCGCCGCGCCCCGGCTGTGACTGCACGCCGATGGTGCCGCGCATCAGGTCGATGATGCGCTTGCAGATGGCCAGGCCCAGCCCGGTGCCGCCGTACAGGCGGGTGGTGGAGGCGTCGGCCTGGGTGAAGGCATTGAACAGGCGTTCCTGCTGCGCGCTGTCCAGGCCGATGCCGGTGTCGCGCACCTCGAAGCGCAGCTGGTGCTGCGCCGGGGTCTCGCCGAGCCGCTTGACGTTGACCTGCACGCTGCCGCGCTCGGTGAACTTGATCGCATTGACCAGCAGGTTGCCCATCACCTGGCGCAGCCGCACCGGATCGCCGCGCACCGGCAGGCGCACGGCCGGATCGATGTGCAGCGACAGGCGCAGGCCCTTGTGTTCGGCGGCGCGCTGCATCAGCAGCAACATGCCTTCCAGGGTCTCACGCAGGTTGAAGGTGGTGATCTCCAGCTCCAGCCGGTTCGCCTCGAGCTTGGAGTAGTCCAGGATGTCATCGACGATGCGGAACAGCTGCCGTGAACTCTCGGTGGCCGTGTTGAGCATGTTGCGCTGCTCCGGATCCAGCGGTCCCTGCGAGACCATCTCCAGCATCGGCAGGATGCCGTTGAGTGGCGTGCGGATCTCGTGGCTCATCGTGGCCAGGAATTCACCCTTGGCCAGCGTGGCGGCCTCGGCGGCCTGCTTGGCCTGCAGCAGTTCCTGCTCGAGCTTGCCGTGGCGCTGCTCGGCCTGGCGCAGGCGATTGCCTTCCAGCTGCAGCTCATCGTGCTGCAGCTGCAGGGCATGTGCAGCGCGTGCCAGGCCATTGCCGCTGATCGCCGCCAGCAGCGCGGCGATGGCCGCGGCGATAGCGGCCGCGCCACCGGCCACGGCCGGCACCTGCGGCAGCCAGGCGGTGGCAGCGGAGGCCGCCGCGCAGCCGGCGGCCAACAGCGCCCAGTTGCGCGCTCCCCCGTGGCCGGCCACTTACAGCACCGCGTTCTGGAAATCGAAATTGAGCTCGGCGCCGGCGTGCTGCACGACGTTGCCCTGGATGAAGTCCACGCCCCCCATCCACATCGCCGCGGCGGCCTGCGGGTCTTCGATCTGCTGGCCGATGATCTGCACGTTGGCGCGGTGGGCCAGGTCGATTGTGGTGCGCAGCTCATCGCGCAGCTTCTGGCTGGTGTGGCTGCCGGCGTAGCGCGCGGCCATGCGCACGTAGCTCAGCGGCAGCTGGGTCAGCAGGGCGTTGGCTTCATCGCCGGGTTCGAACTGGCTCAGGCAGAACTGCACGCCGGCCGGCATCAGCCGTGCGCAGAACTGCTGCAGGCCGACCACGTGCACGAGTGCATCGGACAGGCGGACGTCGATGACCAATCCGTTGCCGGCGACCTGGCGGTCCTGCAACGCCTTGAGCAGCCAGTCGGCATAGGCACCGCGGGCCAGCGTGCGCAGCGACTGGGACACGAACAGGCGCATCGGCGGGGTGGCGAACTGGTACAGGTGCAGCAGGCCGAGCGCGTGTTCGACCACCTGCTGGTCGAGGTCGGCGATGCGGCCGGCGGCTTCGGCGGCCGGGATCACCTGGCCGGCCGAAAGCAGGGTGCCGTTGCTCTGGCGCAGGCGCAACAGCAGCTGGTACTGCGCCGTGTCGCTGCCGGCGACGGCGACGATGGGCTGGTAGGCCAGCTCCAGCTGGCCGTCCAGCAGGGCCAGGTGTTCCTTGTTCTGGGCCTCGTCCTCGGGCACGTAGGCAGCGCTGCCGGTATGGCTCAGGCGCGCCTGCAGGGTAGTGCGCTCGACCGCTTCCAGCGCGTTGTCCGCGTCGGCGAAGCCCTGCGACAGGCGGGCATGGCCGACGGCGCAACGCAGGAAGACCGATTCTTCCTCGCGTGCGGAGAACGGCTGCGCGGACAGGATAGTGCGGGTGAACTGGGCCAGTTCCTCGACCTTGGTCTCGTCCAGGTCGCGCGCCAGCAGCAGGAAGCTGTTGTCGTTCAGGCGTGCCAGCTGGTAAGGCTTGAGCCCGCCGAACAGGCGCTGCGCGGCCTGCACCATCAGCCGTTCGAAGCTGGCGTAGCCGTAACGCTCGCGCAGGCCCAGCGCGCTGGCGATCTCGATGAACAGCAGTCCGCCGCTGGCCGAGGCCGCCAACGCCGCCTGCAGCTGCTGCATGACGTTGTGGCGCGTGGGCAGGCCGGTTTCCGGGTTGTTCAACAGCGGGCCGGGCTCGCTGCGGCCGGCCGGCTGCATGCGGTTGCGGCGGATCCGGTTGGCGACCGCGGCGACCAGGTGGCGAGGGCGGATCGGCTTGACCAGCACGTCGTCGGCACCGCAATCGAGTACTTCGAACTGGCGGTCCGGGTCGGCTTCACCGGTCAGGAACACGATCGGCAGCAGCTGCTGCTGCGGATGCTGGCGGATCATCGCGGTCAGGCGCATGCCGTCGATGCCGGGCATGTGCAGGTCCATCAGGATCAGGTCGGGGCGGTGCTCGGTGATGGCCTGCTGCACGCCGTCGACATCCATCTGCACGAAGGCCTGCATGCCG
This sequence comes from Stenotrophomonas sp. ATCM1_4, assembly GCF_004348115.1. Lineage (GTDB taxonomy): Bacteria > Pseudomonadota > Gammaproteobacteria > Xanthomonadales > Xanthomonadaceae > Stenotrophomonas > Stenotrophomonas capsici. The sequence continues at coordinate 1,208,460 of NZ_QPFB01000001.1, forward strand.
GCGCCATGCAGCACGCTCTGCGCGAACAGCGCCTGGGAGCGGTTGTCCTCGATGATCAGTACCCGGTACGGCGCTTCGGCATCGGTGGCCTGCGCCGGATCGGCGGCCGGGGCGTCCTCGCCGCTGCTGCGGATCTGCGCCTGCACGGCTTCGGCCGGCGGCGCATTGCGCACGCTCCAGCGCTGCCAGTAGCCGGCGGGCGGGGTTTCCGCACGAATGGGTCGGGCGGTCGGGGTCGGGGTGTCGGTGCTTGCCATTTCTGCTCCCGGTGGGCCGGGCGATTATGCGTTCAGGAAGAGGGTGGCAGCGACCGTTCGCCACTGCCGGAAAGGGGAGGCGTCGCCGCCGGGGCCGCGAACAGGCGCTTGAGGCCGCGCCACAGCATGCGCCAAACCAGCCAGACCACCAGCGCTCCGAGGATGCTGGCGCCCAGCACGAAGCACAGTGCCAGCCACGGATGCGCCAACGCCAGCGCCAGGCCGCCGACGACCACGGTGTCCTCGGCGACGGAGGCGACCCAGTTGCTGGCCGGCTCGGGCGAGGTGTTGAGCAGGGCGCGGGTGCCGGACTTGAGCCCATGGCTGGCCAGCGCGACGCCGGCGCCGGCAACGAGGGCGCCGGTGCCGAGCTGGCCGTCCGGCGACAGCGTGGCGGCGGCCAGGAACGCCCCGGCGGGCACGCGGGCCAGGGTCTGGACCAGGTCCCAGATCGAATCCACGCCGGGGATCTTGTCGGCGAAGAACTCGGCCGCGGCCAGCGCGGCGGAGGTGCCCAGCACCCACCACGATTCGGTGGCCTGCAGGGCCGGAGGCAGGTCCACCCAGCCCAGCAGCCCGGCCAGGCCGACGCCGAACACGGTCAGGTAGACACGGATGCCGGCCAGCCAGGCCAGCAGGATGCCGATGACGAATATGTGGGCTTCGGTCATGGGAGGGGCCGCGTGCGAACCGTGAGCAGGGTCCCAACTATCGGATATGCCCGCGATGATTGCCAGATGCGCGGGTACAGGCGTCGGCCATCGACTCTCGTTTACACTGGCCCGTCGTTAGTCAGACCGAGCAAGGCCGCCCTGCCGGGGCGCCGGAGCCTGCCATGAGCCCTCGACCCACTTCCCGTTTCCAGATCACCCCCCGTGGCGGCGCATCGGCGCGGCCGGGCTGGGTGCCGCTCGCGCTGCTGGCCGGTGCCTGGCTGTTGTCACTGCTGCTGGTGGGCTGGTTGTCGGCGCGCTATGCCTCCCCCGATGCCGGAGGCCTGCGCGAGAAGCTGCGCCAGGCCGAGAGCCAGGTGAAGGTGCAGCGGGACAAGGTCGAGGAACTGCAGCAGCGCCAGGCCACGCTGGAGGCCTCGGACAAGATCAGCCGCGCCGCCAACACCGAGGTGCAGGCCTCACTGGCCGAGCGCGACGAGGAAATCGCCGGCCTGCGCGCCGATGTGGCGTTCTACGAGCGGCTGGTGGGTTCGACCAGCCAGCGCAAGGGGTTGAACACCCATTCGATCGAGTTTTCCCCCGAGGCCGCGGGCAGTTGGCACTACAACATCGTGCTCACCCAGAACCTCAACCGTGGCGCGATCAGCCAGGGGCAGATGCGGTTCTCGGTCGAAGGCGTGAAGGACGGCAAGCTGACCACGGTCAGCTGGGACGACCTGCACCAGCAGAAAAGTGCACCCGGCAAGGACTATTCGTTCCGCTACTTCCAGCAACTGGACGGTAGCGTGATGCTCCCCCGGGATTTCACCCCGCAACGTGTGCGAGTCTCGCTCACCGGGCCTGGGGGAGGCGCCACACAGACATTTGATTGGAAACTCGCCGGCAACGGCAGAGGGGAGTAACTATGTTCGGAAGCAAGTCCAGCCGCGACAACCACCTGGTCGTGGACGCCCTGATCGGGCCGCAGGTGGAGATCAGGGGTGACGTCGTATTCAGCGGTGGCCTGTACGTGGAAGGCCGCATCCTGGGCAAGGTGATCGTCGAGGACGGTGGCAACGGCACCCTGACCCTGGCCGAGCAGGGCCATATCGAGGGCGAGGTGCGGGCCACCGTGGTGGTGCTCAGCGGCCGCCTGGACGGTGACGTCCACGCCAGCGAGCGGATCGAGCTGACCCCCAGCGCCCGGGTGACCGGCAACGTGCATTACCAGGTGGTGGAGATGAGCGCCGGCGCGCAGCTCAATGGCCGCCTGGTGCATGCGGCCGCGATGGCCGCGCTGCCGCCGCCGGAGGACAAGCCGGCCGGCAAGGCGAAGAAAACTGAAGCCTCCGAGGCTTGAAAGCCCGCTGCCCGGCCCCCATGCTGGGCAGCATGAGTACGTTAGTGTCCCTGCCCGGCGTCCAGCCGGCGCCTGATTACCAGTCCCTGGACCGCCCGCTGAACTTCACGGCTTCGGCGGCATCGAAGGTGCGCGAGTTGATCCAGGACGAGGGCAATGCCGCCCTGGCCCTGCGCGTCTACATCCAGGGCGGTGGCTGCTCGGGCTTCCAGTACGGGTTCGAGTTCGACGAGAACCGTGCCGAGGACGATCTAGCGGTGGTCACCGAGGGCGTGACCCTGCTGGTCGACCCGTTGAGCCTGCAGTACCTGATGGGCGCCGAGGTGGACTACACCGAGAGCCTGACCGGCGCGCAGTTCGTGATCCGCAACCCGAACGCCCGCACCACCTGCGGCTGCGGCAGCAGCTTCTCGGTCTGATCCGCTGATCCACGCCATGCGTGGCATCGCCGTGCTTGCGGTGGGCGCGCTTTGGCGGCAGGCTCTGGGCGATGTCGACTCCTGACCGTACATTTTCCGGATACGCCTTTGCCGGCGTGCCACTGGACCGTGCCGATGCACTGCGCGGTGATGCCGAAGCGCTGGCGCGGCTGTGGCCGCAGGCCAAGGTGCTGGTGCTGGATGCCGATGGCACCGCATTCGCCGATGGTGAAGGGCAACCCTTCATCGCCGAGGGCCACGCACTGGGCGGCGGGCCGGGTGCGGCGACCTTCCTGGGCCGTGATGGCAATGGCCACCCGTGGTTCGCCGCCGAGGCGACCGGGCTGACCCTGCAGGCGCCGGGGCGCATCGACCTGCGGCTTGCCGCGGCCACCTGGCCGCCGGAACTGGCCGATATCTTCTGTTACGCGCGCGGGATGTCGTACTGGCATTCGCGCAACCGGTTCTGTGGCGTCTGTGGCGCGGCGATCCGCTTTGGCCGCGCCGGCTTCATCGGCCATTGCGACCAGTGCGGCACCGAGCATTACCCGCGCGTGGATCCGGCGATCATCGTCGCGGTGGAAAACCAGGGCCGCCTGTTGCTGGGGCGGCAGTCCAGCTGGGCGCCGCGCCGCTATTCGGTGCTGGCCGGCTTCGTCGAGCCCGGCGAGAGTTTCGAGCAGACGGTGGCCCGCGAGGTGTTCGAGGAATCGCAGGTGCGGGTGCTTGCCTCGCGTTACCTGGGAACCCAGCCGTGGCCGTTCCCGGGGGCGTTGATGGTCGGTTTCATGGCCACCGCCGAGGACGACACGCCACGTGTCAACGGCGAGCTGGAGGACGCGCGTTGGTTCAGCGTCGAAGAGGTCGGTGCGGCGCTGCAGCGCGAGGCCAACGACGACGGGCAGGGCATCCTGCTGCCGCCACGCATCTCGATCGCGCGCAGCCTGGTCCAGCACTGGTACGAGCGGCAGGGAGGCTGATCCGGTGGCGATCCCGGGCGTACGCCATGTGATGGCAGGGCCTACAATCGCCAGCGGAGGAATCACATGTTCACGACCCTGGTAGCAGTGATCGCAGCACTGGTGGTGGGCCATCTGGCCCCGGCCATGATGGCGGCCGTGCGCGATTGGCGCTGGTTCGGCCGCTGGATGCACTGGCTGCAGGGGCAATCCGGCCAGGAGGGCGCCGGGCGCTACTGGCTGGCCCTGCCGATCCTGCCGTGCGTGGGGCTGGTGGCGCTGCTGCAATGGGCGCTGGACGAGCGCCTGTACGGGCTGCCGGCGCTGCTGTTCGGCGTACTGGTGCTGGCGGTGTGCTGGGGCCCGCGTGACCTGGACCGCGATGTCGAGGCGGTGATCGATGCCGAGGACGCGCCCGCGCGCGATCTGGCGATATCCCACCTGCAGGCCGCCGGCGGCAGCCTGCGCGAGGACGCGCCGTCGCTGGTCGAGGCGACCGTCATCGATGCGCTGCGGCGCTGGTTCGCGCCGTTGTTCTGGTTCCTGTTGCTGGGCCCGTTCGCGGTGGTGCTGTACCGGTTGCTGGCGCAGTCGGTGCAGGGGCCGCAGTCCGCGCAGGTGGGCCCGGCCAGCCGCGAAGGCGGTGGCTGGTTGCTGGCGGTGCTGGAATGGCCGGTGGCGCAGCTGATGACCCTGGCGATGGCGCTGGTCGGCAACTTCGATACGGTGTTCTCCGCGTGGCGGCAGGCAGGCGGCAACCGCTGGGCGCTGTCGTCGGCGTTCGTGGGCAAGGCGGCGCGTGCCGGCGTTGGTGCCGAGCTGGTGGATGAAGCCGAAGAAGCCCGCCTGTCGGGGCAGATGGCCCCGGACGAGCGTTACCCGGAGCTGCGCGATGCGATGAGCCTGGTCTGGCGCATGCTGCTGTTGTGGATGGCGCTGCTGGCCCTGTTGGTGATTGCAGGCTGGGTGGGCTGACCCCCGCAGGAGCGGCCTCGGCCGCGAAGCCGAGGCACTCTCAGTGGCACGGAACGCGGGACATCGTGCAGGTGATCACACGTACTGCCGGGACCGGCACGCAGTTTCTGCTTGGCGGCCGAGGCAACCGGGTCAGCCGGGGGCGAGCAGGTTGAAGGGGTACCAGGGCAGGTTGCGGGCGACCCAGTAGCCGAGCACCAGCACCAGCCACGGTATCGGCCGGGCGAACAACCGCACCAGCGGCAGCCATCGCGCGGGCCACAGGCCGGCGCCATGCAGGGCCATCACCAGTACCGGGATGATCGAGAGCACCAGCAGGGGGTTCATCGCCATGGCCTGCGGAAGGTCCAGGTGGACCAGTGCGTGCAGGCAGCGGGTGCTGCCACAGCCCGGGCACCAGATGCCGGTGAGGGCGTAGAACGGGCAGCCGGGGAGCGGATTGCCGGGGACGTTCGGGTCCACCCGGCGCAGGATCACCGCGGCACCGGCGCTGATGCTGGCAATCGCGGCCAGGGGCGCGTAACGGAGCAGGTGCTGCGGGAATTTCATGTCGATCAGGACCGGCCGGTTGCGGGCAACCGGCCGGCCAGGTGCATCAGTAGCTCGAAGCGCCGCTCATCGCGCCGCCCAGGCCCAGCATGGTGAACAGCACGAAGTACAGGATGGTCACGACGATGCCGGCGATGGCAGCGTAGATGGCCCACTTCTTGGCCTTTTCCGAGGCATCACGGGCACCGGCGATATCGCCGGCAGCCAGCAGGCCGTTGACCTTGGCGGCATGGATGATCGACACGATGCCCAGCGGCAGGCAGCAGAACAGGGTGGACAGGATCGCCCAGACGAGGTTGTTGGAAACGGCAGGACTGCTGGTATTCACGTAAAGCTCCTTGTAGAAAAAATCAGCGTGACTTGCAGGAATTTGCGGCAATGATCGGCGAAATGACCATGGTGGCCACCCAGCACAGCGGCCAGGTGATCCATCCGATGAACACGAACAGCAGCAGGAAATTGACGAAGGCCAGCGCCCAGTAACCGAACATGACGATCAGCCCGGTGACGACGTTGCCCGCATACAGGTGGCCGATGCCGAACACCTGGAACAGGCCGGGCACCACTTCCAGCAACGCAGCCACGCCACCGGACTTGTGCGGGTGGTAATAGTGATGCACCTGCTGCGGAGCGGCAGGTGGTGCCGGTGGCGGTACTGGCAATGTCGAGGTGGTGTTCTGGTCCATGAATCCCCTTTCGCGAGGCATGCCGCGATCCCCTTGCAGCACGCTTGGGCGGTAGGGTATCCAGTTGTCCTACTTCTGGAAAGCGTGATCTCTTACGCTTCACCACCTCTTAACGTCCGCACGAGCGTTTCCAGCCGTGCGGCGTCGGTGTCCTGCCCATTCACGGGAGCGGCGGCGACCACCTCCACGTGCGCGCGGAAGCGGCGCGGCACGCGCATCCGGCCCAGGCGGGTATCGCGGCGGCTCCACATGCTGGCCCACATGCCCTTCAGGGCCATCGGCACGACCGGAACCGGGCGGCGGGCCAGGATCTTCTCCACGCCCGACCTGAAGGCGGCGATCTCGCCATCGCGGGTCAATGCGCCCTCGGGGAAGATGCAGACCAGCTCGCCTTCGGCCAGCGCGGCATCGACTTCGTCGAAGGCACGCTGCATCAGCGCGGCGTCTTCCTTGGGGCTGGCGATCGGGATGGCCTTGGCGGTACGGAAGATCCAGCGCATCACCGGGATGTTGAAGATCTTGTAGTACATGACGAAGCGTACCGGGCGCGGGATCGTCGCCGACAGGATCAATGCATCCATGTAGCTGACATGATTGCAGACGATCAGCGCAGCACCCTCGTCCGGCACGTTGTCCTCCACGCCCCTGACGCGCAGCTTGTACAGCGTGCGCACCATCAGCCAGCTGAGGAAGCGCATCAGGAACTCGGGGACGATGCTGAAGATGTAAACCGCCACCACCACGTTGGCGATGGTCAGTACCAGCAGCAGTTGCGGGATGGTCAGGCCGGGCAGCGGCAGCGTGTAGCCGAACAGGGTCAGCTGCTTGAGCTGCAGCAGCAGTCCAAGCACGGCGGCGGCGACGATGAAGCCGGAGTTCTGGATGTTGAGCGCGGCGAACACGCGCGACATCTCCGACCGGGGCGTGCGGCTCTGGATCAGCGCGAACAGCGGCACCACGAAGAAGCCGGTGAACAGGCCGATGCCGAGCAGGTCGATGACTATGCGCGCGCTGCCGGGCTGCTGCAGGAAGCCGGCCACGTCCAGCCCGGCCGCGGTCACCGCGCCGGTGCGGGCGAAATACAGGTCCAACAGGAACACGCTCATGCCGAACGCGCCCAGCGGTACCAGGCCGATCTCGACGATGCGCCCGGACAGCTTCTCGCACAGCAGCGAGCCGACGCCGGTGCCCAGCGAGAACAGCGCCAGGGCGAAGATGTACAGGGTATCGCCACCGCCGAGGTTGACCACGGCATAGGTGGGCAGCTGGGCGGTCAGCACGGTGCCGAAGAACCAGAACCAGGACACGCCGAGGATGGCGTTGCGCACCGCCTTCTGCTTCCTGGCCAGGCGCAGCACCGCCAGCGATTCGGTCCACGGGTTCCAGTTGATCTTCAGCTCCGGCGCACCGGCGTCCAGCCGCGGGATCATGCGCGCGGCGGTGTTGCCGGCCAGGGCCAGCGCGATGATCGCCACCGCCGCGACGACCGGCCCGTGGCTGCCGGCCAGCGAGAAGATCAGGCCGCCGGCGATCATGCCGGTGAGGATGGAAATGGAGGTGCCCATCTCGACCAGGCCGTTGCCACCGGTCAACTCCTCCGGCTTGAGGATGGAGGGCAGCACCGAGTACTTCACCGGCCCGAACAGCGTGGACTGCAGGCCGGTACAGAACAGCGCGACCAGCAGGACCGGCATGCTCTGGGTCAGGAAGCCGACCGCGGCCAGCGCCATGATCACGATTTCCATCGTGGTGGTGATCACGATGAGCTTCTGCTTCTCCATGCGCTCGGCGACCTGCCCGGCCAGCGCCGAGAACAGGAAGTACGGCAGGATGAACAGCGCCGGGGCCAGGTTGGTGTAGAGCGTGCGTTCTTCGGTGCTGACGCCGAGGAAGAACAGCAGGCCGATGATCGCCTGCCGGTAGATGTTGTCGTTGAAGGCGCCCAGCGCCTGGACGATGAAGAACGGGAGGAAGCGCCGTTGCTTGAGCAGGGCGAACTGGTTGTGGCCGGACATCGTGTCTCCTCGGTGCTGCGCGGCACATTAGCAGAGCCGGGTCAGCCCTTGGGCGAGGGCAACAGCGCCAGCAGGGCGCGCGCGGCCGGGGTGGGATCGGCCCGCCAGACCGCGCAGGTGCGGAACTGGAAGGGTTCGTCCAGCGGCCGGGCGATCACGCCGTGCATGTTTTCGGCCATGCTGGCTGGCGTCACCGAGACCGCCAGCCCCGCCGCGACCAGCTGCCGCTGCAACTCGCCGTGGGTGACTTCGTACTGCAGCTGCGGGTGGATGTCGCGGCCAAGCAGGGCGTCATCGACCAGGCGGCGCACGCCGGCGCCGGGCACCAGCGTGGCGTAGGGCTGGCCGTCGAGCGCCTGCAGCGGGATGCGCTCCAACGCCGCCAGCGGATGCCCGGGCGGCAGCACCATCGACAGCCCTTCCTCGTGCAGCAGGCGGTGTTGCGGCGGCAGCGGTACCTGCGGGCCGACCCCGACCAGGGCCACGTCGAGCAGGCCTTCGGCCAGGTCGGCCAGCAGCGCCTCGCTCATGCCCACCCGCAGGTGCACGTCCACCGCGGGATGGGCGGCGCGGAAGGTGGCCAGCAGCGCCGGGACGTCGACCACGTGCAGCGAGGTGATCTGGCCGATGTTGATGCGGCCGCGCACGCTGCCCAGCGCCAGTGCCATTTCCTCCTGCAGGCGGGCGGCCGCCTGCAGGGTGAGCCGGGCATTGCGCACGAACACCTCGCCGGCGCTGGTCAGCCGCACCCGGCGTGGGCCGCGTTCGAACAGGCGGGCACCGAGGGCCTCCTCCAGCCGGGCGATCTGGTGGCTCAGCCCCGATTGCACGGTGTGGCAGCGGCTGGCAGCGGCGGTGAAGCTGCCTTCCTCGGCCACGGCCACGGCGAATTCCAGCTGGCGCAGGGTGAACATGCCATCACTGAAACAGATGGATTGAATGAAAACAATACATTTGTGTCATTGAAAGGTGGGGGCCAGACTGCGTGCACTTTCCCCCGGCGACCGCAGCCATGTCCTCCTCCCCCACTTCCGCCCCGACCCTGCCGCAATCGCGGGTACTGCTGCTGGCCATCGCGACCGGCCTGATCGTGGCCAGCAACTACTACGCCCAGCCACTGCTGCAACTGCTGGCCGGTGATTTCAAGGTCAGCGCCAGCCAGGCCGGCTGGGTGGTGACCACCGCGCAGTTGGCCTATGCCACCGGCCTGTTGTTGATCGTGCCGCTGGGCGACCGCGTCGAACGGCGGCGATTGATCGTCGGCCTGTTCGTGCTGGCCGCGGTGGGGCTGGCGATCAGCGGCAGCGCCGGGCACCTGGGCCAGCTGCTGGTGGGCACCGGCCTGAGCGGGTTGTGCGCGGTGGCCGCGCAGGTGATCGTGCCGCACGCGGCGACGCTGACCGCCCCGGAGCACCGCGGTCGCGTGGTCGGCACGATCATGGCCGGGCTGCTGCTGGGCATCCTGCTGGCCCGCACGGCCTCCGGCGTGCTGGCCGGGATCGGTTCGTGGCACACGATCTATTGGGTGGCCTGCGTGGCGCTGCTGCTGTCGGCGTTGGCGCTGGCCCTGTTGCTGCCGGCGCATCGGCCCAGCACGCAGCTGTCCTATCCGCGCCTGATCGGCTCGGTGCTGGCCCTGCTGCGCGACGAGCCGGTGCTGCGCCAGCGTTCGCTGCTCGGTGCGTTGCTGTTTGCCGGGTTCAGCGTGTTCTGGACGCCGTTGGCGTTCCTGCTGTCCGGGCCGGCCTATGGCTATTCGATCGCCACCATCGGCCTGTTCGGCCTGGTCGGGGCCGCCGGTGCGCTGGCGGCCAGCCGCGCCGGCCGTCTGAGTGATCGTGGCTACGGGCGCTGGGTGGCCGGCGGAGGCCTGGTGATGATGCTGGCCTCGTGGGGCGTGCTGCTGCTGGCGCCGGTCTCGCTGGCGGCGCTGGTGGTGGGCGTACTGCTGCTGGATGTCGCCGTGCAGGCGGTGCACATCAACAACCAGAGCGTGATCTACCAGTTGGATGAAAACGCGCGCAGCCGCATCACCTCGGCCTACATGACCTGCTACTTCATCGGCGGTGCCACCGGCTCGGCGCTGGGCACCGCGGCCTGGACGTCGCACGGCTGGATGGGGGTGTGCATGGTCGGCATGGTGCTGGCGCTGGTGGGCGTAGGCGTGTTCTTCCTGCCGGCCAGGGCGGGCGCGGGCGCAACGGCCCGGTAGCGCCGGGCCACGCCCGGGCGGTGGTACGCGATGACGTGCAGCGCAGCGTGGCCCGGCGCTACCGTTGGCGGGGTTGGATGGCTTCGGCGGCGGTGCCGCGCAGCCGCGGCAGCAGGCGCAGCATCAACGCCAGTTGGGTGCGGACCAGGCGTGCCTTGTCGTCGATGTCATCGGGCACCTGTTCCAGCGCATCGGCCAGGGCGATTTCCTCTTCCTGCGGCGAGGCCGCCTCGCGCCGGCCCAGCGCGTCGGCCAGTTGTGCCAGCGACTGCTGCAGCTGACGGTGGCCGGCATCGATGATCGGGTCGGCATCGACGCTGGCCGATTGCGCGCGGTGTGCCCCCAGCGCGGATAGGTAGCTGAGCAGGGTGTTGGACAGGGCGAGGAAGCGGAAGCCGCCATCGAGGTTGCCGCGGGCATAGCCGGGCTCGCGCAACATGTTGGACAGTGCCACCGACAGCGCGACGTCGGCGTTGTGCATGTCGCGGCGGGCAATGCGGTAGGGCAGGTCGTCGCGCATGCCACTGCGGTACTGGCCCAGCACCTGCTCCAGGTAGGCATTGCTGGTGGCCAGCACCTGCGCCATCACCCGGTGCAGGCGCCGGCCCTGCCAGTCGGGCAGGATCAGCAGCGAGGCCAGCGCGGCGATCGCGCAGCCGATCAGGGTGTCGAACAGGCGTGGCCAGATCAGCACGAATCCATTGCCGAGCAGGTTGAAGCAGACCAGCGCCATCACCGTGATCGCGGCGGTGGCGACCAGGTAGCGGTCGGTGCGGGTGAAGAAGAACAGCAGTGCCGCCGCCAATGCCAGCAGCAGCTGCAGCTCGGTGCCGGGGAACAACTGCAGCACTGCCCAGGTGACGCCAAGGCCGGCGAGGGTGCCGCCAATGCGTTCGAACAGGCGCCGCCGGGTGGCACCGAAATGCGGCCGGCACACGAACACGATGGTCAGCAGGATCCAGTAGCCGTTCTCCGGGTGCACCAGCTTCAGCACCGCATAGCCGGCGATCAACGCCAGGGCGATGCGCAGGCCGTGGCGGAACAGCAGCGAGCCGGGGGTGAGTGCCTGACGCAGGCGCGTGGCCATTTCGCGCAAGGTGTGCGGCGAGGAATCGCGCAGGCGGGTGTCCACGCCTTCCAGCGGCGTATCGGCCAGCGAGGCTTCGGACAACTGCCGCTCGATGCTGGCCAGGTTGTGTGCCAGCAACTGCAGCGAGCCGAGCAGGCGCGCCCAGTGCGGGCGCTGCTGCTCGCGCAGGTATCGCAGGGATTCGTGCAGGTCCTGGCCGGCCTGGCGTGCCTGCTCGCCATAGTCGAACGGCTGGCGCAGGCGGATGGCCTGGCCCAGCGCCTGGCAGGCCTTGCCCTGCAGCGACAGCAGGCGCCGGCAGCGGTACAGCACGTCGCTGTGGAAGAAAGTCTCGGCCAGCGCCTCGTAGGGGTAATGCGAGGAGCTGGCGCGCTCGTGGAAGTCCTGCGCCATGTAGTACAGGCGGAAGTACAGGCCCGACTGCACGCCGGGCCGGCCGGAGCGGCCGAAGCGGCTGAGGATGGCGCTCTTGGCTGTGTTCAGCGCCTCGACCACGCGCACGTTCTGCTCGGCCAGCGCCAACCGCCGCGCTTCCAGGTTGCTGTGCCGCACCGGCTCGAACAGATCGGCCTTGAGCTGCAGGAAACGGCCCAGCTCGAAGAACAGCCGTGCCAGCCGCTCACGTACCGGGCGGTTGGCGAACATCGCCGTCCACAGGATCGACAGCGCGCCGTACCACGCAGCGCCGATCAACAGGTGTGCCACCTCGCGCCAGGCCATGTCCGGGGCCTTGAGCTGGTCCATCGCCAGCATGGTGTAGATGGCCAGCGTCACCGTGGCCTGGCCGATCGAGGCGTAGCGCTCGCCCAGCGCGCCGAGCAGGGTCAGGCCGAAGGCGGCCAGTGCCAGCGCGCCGATGAACGGCAGCGGGTGCGGGAACAGGTACACCACCGACGCGGCGGCAGCGCCGAAGCACAGCAGCGAGAGCAGGACCGATTTGGTGCGTCCCCACCCGTTGTCGTCGGTCTCGGCGATGGCGCTGGCGATGATGCCCAGGAACAGGCCGGGGATGGCGGCGATCTGGTCGTCGTACCAGCCATAGGCGAGCACGGTGGACAGGGCGATGAACACGCGCAGGCCATAGCTGGCTTTTTCGTGGGCCCAGAGCTGGCCGAGCTGGCGTTCGAGGCGGGGCATATCGACAGAAGGCAAGGCCATTGCGGTGGAGGAAGCGTGCGGCATCGACACGATTACCATCACCGGGTTGGCAATGAAAGGAGAATGGGATGAGACAGCGTAGCGTGGGCATGCTTGTGGCCGTGCTGATGACGGTGCCGGCCTGGGGGCAGGCACAACCCTCGGCCGAGGTCAGTCAGGCGGTGCAGGCCGCCACGCCGCAGCTGCAGGCATGGCGACGTGACCTGCACCAGCATCCGGAGCTGGGCGGGCAGGAGCGGCGTACCGCCGACCTCGTGGCCAGGCACCTGCGCGCGCTGGGGCTGCAGCCGCGCACCGGCATTGCCGGCACCGGTGTGGCCGCGGTGCTCAAGGGCGGCCGACCGGGGCCGAAGATCCTGATCCGCGCCGACATGGATGCGCTGCCGGTACGTGAGGAAACCGGCCTGCCGTTCGCCTCGCAGGTGACGGCGACCTATCGCGGCCAGTCGGTGGGGGTGATGCATGCCTGCGGCCACGATGCGCACGTGGCGATCCTGCTGGGGGTGGCACAGGCGCTGGCGGCACGCCGCGACAGCCTGCCGGGCGAGGTGATGTTCGTGTTCCAGCCGGCCGAGGAAGGCCCGGCCGTGCCCGGTGCGCCGTTCGGCGCCAAGTTGATGCTCGACGAGGGCCTGCTGCGCGACTTCACCCCGGAAGCCGCGTTCGGCCTGCATGTGTGGGCCGGCCTGCAGGTGGGGCAGGTCGGTTTCAGGTCGGGGCCGTTGCTGGCCTCGGCCGATGAGTGGTCGCTGACCGTGACCGGCAAGCAGACGCACGGCTCGCGGCCGTGGGATGGCGTGGACCCGATCACGGTGGGCGCGCAGGTGCTGCTGGGCACGCAGAGCATGATCGCGCGCCAGGTCAACATCGCGCAGACCCCGGTGGTGCTGACCGCCGGCCAGTTCAACAGTGGCGTGCGCTTCAACATCATTCCCGAGCAGGCCACGCTGGTGGGCACGTTGCGCACCTTCGATGCGCAGGTGCGCGAGGACGTGATCGCGCGCTTCGAGCGCATCGCCACCGATTACGCGCATGCCGCCGGCGCCACCGCGGCATTGACCGTGGACAACAATGCACCGGCGACGATCAATGACCCGGTGTTGTCGCAGCGGGTGCGGCCGTCGTTGGAAAAGGTGGCCGGCGCCGGGCAGGTGGTGGAGATGCCGTTGCAGACCATCGCCGAGGATTTCTCGCAGTTCGCCAACCGCGTGCCGGGGTTCTATTTCCTGGTGGGTTCGACCGGTGCCGGGATCGATCCGGCACAGGCACCGGCCAATCATTCGCCGCGTTTCCTGTTGGACGAAGCAGCCTTGGCCAACGGCATGGCGGCGATGTTGCAGGTGACCACGGATTACCTGGAGGCCGGCGCAACCCGCTAGCGCGCCGGCATGCCGCGGCGCTACCGGTTCGCCGCGCGCATGAAGTCGATGAACACCCGCAGCTTGGGGGCGAGCTGGTCGCGCGACGGGTAGTAGAGGTGGAAGCCGGCGAAAGGCGGTTGCCATGCTTGGAGCACCGCTTGCAGATGGCCGGCGGCGATGTCGGCGCGCACGGTGTGCGCGAACACCTGCTGCAGGCCCAGGCCGCTGCGCGTGGCCTGCAGCGCCAGGTGGCTGTCGTTGAGCAGCAGCGGACCGTCGACTTCGACATGGAAATCGCGGCCGTCGCGGCTGAACTCCCAGGCCATGATGCGGCCATCGCTGCTACGGTGGCGGATGCAGGCATGCCCGACCAGTGCTTCCGGGCGGTCCGGGACGCCATGCCGTCGCAGGTAGGACGGTGCACCCACCACCACCAGTTGCAGCGGTGGCCCCAGCGGCACGGCGATCATCCCGGCGGCCAGCGATTCGCCCAGGCGGATGCCGGCATCGAAGCCTTCGGCCACGACGTCGACCATGGCCGGCTGCACCGACAGCTCGACCTGCACCTGCGGGTAGCGGGCGTGGAAGCCGGGCAGGAACGGCAGCAGCAGGTGCTCGGCCGGGAAGCGCGGGGTGGTGATGCGCAATTGGCCGCCGGGAACGTCACGGCTCTCCTCCACCGCCTGCAGCGCCCCACCGATGCGTGCCAGTGCGGGCACCGTTTCCTGCAGAAGACGCTGGCCGGGCTCGGTCAGCCCGACGGTACGCGTGGTCCGCTGCAGCAGGCGGGTGCCGAGGCGGCGCTCCAGGCTGCGGATGGTCTGCGACAGCGCCGAGGGTGACACGCCCAGTTCCGCCGCCGCCTGGCGGAAGCTGGCCAGCCGGGCCACGCAGGCGAAGGCGACCAACGCGGGCAGCAGGGCAGGGTCGATTGTGCGGTCTGGCTTCATGGTCAGTCCCGATTATGCGGGTTTATCGCCTGCCGGGCGCGGCCTACAGTGGCCGTCCCCCTGATCCTTGGAGTCGACGATGCAGACCCGCGTATTGGGCCGTGACGGCCCGGTTGTTTCCGCCCTTGGCCTTGGCTGCATGGGCATGAGTGCGTTCTATGGCGGCCGTGGCGATGACGCGGCGGCGATCCAGGTGATCCATCGTGCGCTGGAGCGTGGCGTCACCCTGCTCGACACCGCTGACATGTATGGCCCGCATACCAACGAGGTGCTGGTCGGGCGTGCGATCGCCGATCGCCGCGCGCAGGTGTTCCTGGCCACCAAGTTCGGCGTGCGCCTGGATGCCTATGATCCGCAGGCGCGTGGTGTGGATGGCCGCCCGGAGTACGTGCAGGCCGCGTGCGAGGCCAGCCTGCAGCGGCTGGGCGTGGAGCATATCGACCTGTACTACCAGCACCGCGTGGACCCGAATGTGCCGATCGAAGACACCGTGGGGGCGATGGCGCGGCTGGTCGAGCAGGGCAAGGTGCGTTATCTGGGCCTGTCCGAAGCGGCGCCGGAGACCATCCGTCGTGCGCATGCGGTGCATCCGATCACCGCGCTGCAGACCGAGTATTCGCTGTGGTCGCGCGAGCCGGAGCACAACGGCGTGTTGCATACGGTGCGCGAGCTGGGCATTGGTTTCGTGCCGTACTCGCCGCTGGGGCGTGGCTTCCTGACCGGTGCGATCCGCAGCCCGGATGATTTCGAGGACGGCGATTACCGGCGCAATTCGCCGCGCTTCCAGGGCGAGAACTTCGCCCGCAACCTGGCGTTGGTGGAGCAGGTCAACGCGATTGCCGCCGCCAAGGGCGTCAGCCCCGGGCAGCTGGCATTGGCCTGGGTGCTGGCCCAGGGCGATGACCTGGTGCCGATCCCGGGTACCAAGCGCCTGGCCTACCTGGAGGAAAACCTGGGTGCGCTCGACGTGGTGCTGGATGCCGACGAGCTGGCCCGCATCGACGCGGTGTTCCCGGTGGACGTGGCCGCCGGTGCGCGTTACCCGGCGGCGAGCATCGGCAGCGTGCATCGCTGAGGGGGCGTGAGGGCGGCTCTGCGCTTGGGCTTCTCGCTCGGGTGCTGTGTTTCATCCCGCCGGAAAAAGGGAAGCAACAAAAAAGGGCGGCCTCAAGGCCGCCCTTTTCGTCTTCCGTCACGCCGATGCCTTACTGCTGCTCGCGCGCGATCGCGCGCCAGCCGATGTCGTTGCGATGGAACTCGTTGGCCCAGTGGATCTTCGCAACGCCTGCATAGGCATGCTGCTGCGCATCGGACACGCTGTCGCCCAGTGCCGCCACGCACAGCACGCGGCCACCGGCGCTGACCACGTTGCCGTCGGCATCCAGCGCGGTACCGGCATGGAACACCTTGGCGCTGCCCGGCACGTCCGCCAGGCCGCTGATGACCTCGCCGGTGATCGGCGTTTCCGGGTACGGCTTTGCCGCCATCACCACGCCCAGCGACGGGCGCGGATCCCACTGCGCGTCCACGCCGGCCAGCGCGCCGTCGATGGCGGCTTCGACCAGGTCGACCAGGTCCGACTGCAGGCGCAGCATCACCGGCTGGGTTTCCGGGTCGCCGAAGCGCACGTTGAACTCGATCACCTTCGGTGCACCGCTGGCGTCGATCATCAGGCCCGCGTAGAGGAAGCCGGTGAACGGCACGCCGTCGGCGATCATGCCGGCCACGGTCGGTTCCACCACTTCACGCATCACCCGCGCGTGCACGTCCGGCGTCACCACCGGGGCCGGCGAGTACGCACCCATGCCGCCGGTGTTCGGGCCGGTGTCGCCATCGCCCACGCGCTTGTGGTCCTGGCTGGTGGCCATCGGCAGCGCGACGCGGCCATCGACCATCGAGATGAAGCTGGCTTCCTCGCCCTCCAGGAACTCCTCGATCACCACGCGCGCCCCGGCATCGCCGAAGGCATTGCCGCTGAGCATGTCGCGCACCGCGGCTTCGGCTTCGTCCAGCGTCATCGCCACGATCACGCCCTTGCCGGCGGCCAGGCCGTCGGCCTTGATGACGATGGGCGCACCCTTCTCGTGCAGGTAGGCCAGCGCGGCATCAACCTCGGTGTGCACGGCGTAGTACGCGGTGGGAATGCCATGGCGGGCCAGGAAATCCTTGGCGAACGCCTTGCTGCCCTCCAGCTGCGCGGCGGCGGCGGTCGGCCCGAAAATGCGCAGGCCGGCGGCACGGAAGGTGTCGACCACGCCAGCCACCAGCGGTACTTCCGGGCCGACCACGGTCAGGCCCACGGCCTCATCCTGGGCCAGCTTCAGCAGCCCGGCGATGTCGGTGACCTTGACCGCGACGTTGCGGCACTTGCCTTCGGTGGCGGTGCCGGCATTGCCCGGGGCGACGATCACTTCGCTCACGCGCGCGGACTGCGCCAGCTTCCAGGCCAGGGCGTGTTCACGGCCACCAGAGCCGATGACGAGGATTTTCATGGGGGTCGGTTCCTGTGGGGCTTTCAATGGGAGACGCATTGCGACGAGGCCAGCGTGACTTCGAAGAACACCGCGCCGTTGGCATCGATGAAGCGTCGGCGTACGCCACCACCATTGGCATAGATCGGCTGCAGGGTGGTGTCCTGGCAGAGTTGCACGATGAACTCGGCTTCATCCCTGCGCAGGGACGCGAACACATCCGGCTTGGCCTTGGCCATCGCCACGGTGGCATCGGGGAAGCGGATCACCTGCACCAGGTCATCGCCGTGGCGGTGCATCGAGTCGATCACCAGCCCTTCGCGGTAGGGCGCGGGCAGCTGCTCCTGCATCTGCGCCACCACCTGTTGTTGTGCCGCGCGCAGGGCACTGTCGCCGCAACCGGCGAGCAGCGTGACGCCTCCCAGCAGGAAAACGCGAAGGATCGAATGCATCAGTTGCAGCCCTCCAGTTGCAGTTCGGCAGGCATCGGGTAGCGCGACTGCGCAGGCTCGTAGGTGATGACGTGGGTCTTGCTGACACGGCCGCGGCAGCCGTTGCCATTTTCGTGTACCTGCAACGGCCAGTACGCAAGGCCGGGCTGGCTGTCGTCGAGGCGGACCTCGAGGTTGAGGTCCAGGCGCCCGTGCGAGCAGTGCCCGGCGTCATTGCACTCGATGGCGTTGTGGTCGTCCAGGTGGGTGCGCAGCCAGCCGGCGTCGGCCACCTTGTCGCCGCCGTCGAATACCAGCCAGGCCCGATTGCGCATCACCGAGCCGACCGCGACCAGTTCGTCGTCGATCTGGTACGCCCAGGCACCGGCGCCAACCTGCAGCGTGCTGACCGTGCCCGGTTGCCCGCCGGCACCGCTGGCACGTCCGGGCAGCTCGGCGGCCAACGACATGCGGCCGTCGGCCGCTTCGTGCAGCACGATGAAATCGGTGGTGCCCAGTTCGATGGAAGTGGCGTCATCGTAGTGGGTGCAGACCGCAAGCATGCGGTACCGCTTGCCGCCGATGACCGCGGCCTGGTCGGCGCAGACGTCGCGGTGGATCGGGCGGACGTGATCCATGTCCGGATCCGTCAGCTGCTGCGCCCAGGGTCCCTTCAGCTGTGCAGGCGCGCCGTAGCGCTCCTGCAGCAGTGCCAGCACGGCGTCGTCGTGGCGCAGCACCGGCACCTTCGCCTCCGCCTGGGCGGGGGCGGGCTTGTCCTGCTGGCAGGCGGCCAGCAGGAGCACGGCGCCCAGGGAAACCGATCGTAGAAACACCCCCGTCGCCATCGTCGCGGTACTCAGTGACGGAAGTGGCGAACGCCGGTGAACACCATGGCGATGCCATGTTCGTCGGCCGCGGCGATCACTTCGGCATCGCGCATCGAACCGCCCGGCTGGATCACCGCGGTGATGCCGGCTTCGGCGGCCGCGTCCAGGCCGTCGCGGAACGGGAAGAACGCATCGGAAGCCATCACCGAGCCCGGCACCACCAGCCCGGCATCGGCGGCCTTGATGCCGGCGATGCGCGCGGAGTACACGCGGCTCATCTGGCCGGCGCCCACGCCGATGGTGCGCTCGTCCTTGGCGTAGACGATCGCGTTGGACTTGACGTACTTGGCCACGCGCCAGGCGAACAGCAGGTCGCGCAGTTCGGCGGCGCTCGGTGCACGCTGGGTCACCGTCTTCAGCTCATCGGTGGTCATGCCGCGGTTGTCGGCGCTCTGGATCAGCAGGCCAGAACCAATGCGCTTGGTGTCGTAGTTGTTGCGCGCCTCACCGGCCGGGATGCGCAGCACGCGCACGTTGGCCTTCTTGGTGGCGTACTCCAGCGCGGCCGGCTCGTAGTCCGGGGCGATCAGCACTTCGACGAACTGGCGGTCGAGGATGGCCTTGGCGGTGGCCGCATCCAGCGTGCGGTTGAAGGCCAGGATGCCGCCGAAGGCGCTGGTCGGGTCGGTGTTGTAGGCCATCTCATACGCGGCGCCGACATCGGCGGCCACGGCCACGCCGCAGGGGTTGGCGTGCTTGACGATGACGCAGGCCGGCACGTCGAACTGGCGCACGCATTCCCAAGCGGCATCGGCGTCGGCCAGGTTGTTGTAGCTCAGTTCCTTGCCCTGCAGCTGCACGAAGGTGGCCAACGTGCCCGGTACCGGCCACAGGTCACGGTAGAACACACCGCTCTGGTGCGGGTTCTCGCCGTAGCGCAGGTCCATCACCTTCACGAAGGTGGAGTTCATCTGCGCCGGGTATTCCTCGCGCACCGGTACCGCGGCGGTGGTGTCGCTGACTGCGGACAGGTAGTTGCTGATCGCTGCGTCGTACTGGGCGACGCGGTTGAACGCGGCCACCGACAGCTCGAATCGCTTGGCGGCCGACAGCTTGCCGTCGTGGGCATTCAATTCGGCCAGCAGGGCGTCGTACTGGTCCGGGCTGGTGGCCACGGCGACGCGGGCGAAATTCTTCGCGGCGCTGCGCAGCATGGCCGGGCCGCCGATGTCGATGTTCTCCACCGCGTCGGCCAGGGTGCAGTCGGCCTTGGCGGTGACCGACTCGAACGGATACAGGTTCAGCACCAGCAGGTCGATCGGCGCGATGCCGTGTTCGGCCATCACCGCATCGTCGGTGCCTGCGCGGCCGAGCAGGCCACCATGCACCAGCGGGTGCAGGGTCTTGACCCGCCCGTCCATCATTTCCGGGAAGCCGGTGACATCGGAGACGTCGGTGACCGGCAGGCCGGCGTCGCGGATCGCCTTGGCGGTACCGCCGGTGGAGAGCAGCTCGACGTTGCGGGCGGCCAGGGCGCGGGCCAGTTCGACCAGACCGGTCTTGTCGGAAACGGACAGCAGGGCCCGGCGGACGGGCAGCAGATCAGCAGACATGGGGACAGGGGGCAGCGGAAGCGGGCCGGTATTGTAGCCGGGCCGTCACATCCGTGACCTGTGGCTGGGAGGTTGCATCTGCCGACAAGGGGCAGGTGGCGCCGAGCCATGCCCGGCGGAAATACCCGGTGAACGCTTCAGCGCAGCGTGGCTGCGCGCGACCGGGCGGGGCGGCTCAGGCCAGCCCGTATTCCTTGAGCTTCTTGCGCAGGGTGGCGCGGTGGATGCCCAGCAGCGCGGCGGCGCGGCTCTGGTTGCCTTCGCAATGGTTGAGAACTTCCACGAACAACGGGATTTCCATCTCGCGCAGGACGATTTCATACACGTCATCGGCGTCACAGCCGTCCAGATCGCGCAGGTAGCGGCGGACGGACTGGGCGACGTGTTCACGAAGCGGCGGCTTTGCAGCGCCACGACTGATGTCAGGACGTGTGGGGGCAGCGTTCAAGGGAGTTCCCGCAAATTCGACGGAGTCGGGCGCGCTTGGCCCGGCGTGGGGGGAGGAGTCTAGCGCGTGGGCCGGCAGCCCGCCACGCCGTTGTTCCTCCAGTTACTGGAATTCGAAGCTGAAGGCGACCGTCGCGGCGGCCGGTTCGCGCAGCCGGAAGGACACCTGCGCGCTTTGTCCGGGCGCCAACCGGCCCTGCGCATCGGCAGCCGGGCCCAGGTACTCCGCCGGTTGCAGCGTGCGCCGGCCGATCACCCGGCCATCGGCGTCGGACAGCGACAGCCGCAGCGCTGGCCATGCCTGCTCCCAACGCGCTTCATTGCGGAAACTGGCCTGCACCTGCAGGACGCCCGGCTGGCCCGGCACCGGGCGGATCTCGCGGCTGAGCATGCTGTAGGCACTGGGCTCATGCCATGCCGGCAGGGTGCAGCGCAGCACCGTGCACAGGGCGCTGACCAGGGGCCGGGTGCCGGCATCGGCGGCAAGCCGGGCGCGGTCGGCGACCAGCACCTGCACCAGCAGCAACAGCCCCAGCGCGGCGACCACGCCCCATTGCCAGCGCGGCGTCGCACGCGGCGGTGCGCCGGCCTGGCGCTCGGTGCGCATGAAACTGGGAGCGGTCACCGCAGGGGCCGGTGGGGCCGGTTCCTCGTTCAGCGTGTTGCTGTTGGCCTGCTGCGATGGAATGAGGTCATCGGCAACGGTGATGTCGCCGCCCTCGTGCAGCGCCTGCACGGCCTCCTGATCCGATGCGACGGGCGCAACGGGCTCCGCCGGGAGCGGTGCCGTGGCCGGTGCCTGGCCCTGCAGGAAGGTGGCCAGTGACGGTTGCGATGGCGTGGGTTTGTCGCTCATGTCAGGCGGTGACGGGGCAATGCGCCCATTCAAGCACGGCGCACGCCGGTGATGCGCATCCAGTCGCCGTCCTGCACCGCCTCAAGCTGGTCGAACCAGGCCGCGTAGCGTTCCAGCAGTTCGCCCTCCTGGCCATGCAGGATGCCGGACAGGGCGATCCGCCCGCCGGTGGCCACGCGCGTGGCCAGCAGTTCGGCCAGGGCGTCCAGCGCCGAGGCCAGGATGTTGGCCACCACCACCGGATAGGTGGCGACCGGTTCGTCCTCAGGCAGGTAGGCGGCGATATGCACGCCGTTGCGCTCGCCGTTGTCGGCGGTGGCGATCAGCGCCTGCGGGTCGTTGTCCACGCCCACCGCCGCACCCGCGCCGAGCTTGAGCGCGGCCAGGGCCAGGATGCCGGAGCCACAGCCGAAGTCGAGCACGGTGCGGCCTTCCAGTTCGCCTTCGGCCGAGAGCTGGTCGAGCCAGCGCAGGCACAGGGCGGTGGTCGGATGGGTGCCGGAGCCGAAGGCCAGGCCCGGGTCCAGCCGCACCACGGCGGCGTCGGCGGCCTGTGCCGCTTCCGGCAGGTCATGGTTCCACGGCACGATCCAGGTGCGCTGGCCGAACGACATCGGCTGGAACTGGTCCAGCCAGGCGCGTTCCCAGTCCTCGTCCTCGACCGCGCGGAAGCTGGCGCTGCTCCAGTCCAGGCCCGGGTCGAATGCCTCCAGCGCGGCCAGCAGGGCCAGGCCGTTGGTATCGGCCGGGAACAGCGCGGTCAGCACCAGGTCGTTCCACAGCGGGGTCTCGCCCACGCCCGGCTCCAGGATCGCGCGCTCGTTGCTGGTGTCGGCATCGGCGTCGAGCATGGTCACCGCCAGCGCACCCACGTCGTCGAGTGCATTCTCGTAACGGGGCTGGGTGGTTTCGGTGCAGCGCAGGGTGAGTTCGAGGAAGGGCATGGCGGGGGACGGCAGCGGCAGGACAGGGCACGCATCCTAGACGAGGCGGGCCCGGATTGCGCGCGGCCGGGGCTGTTGACATCCACACGCCAGTCCATTGCTACACTTGCGCCTTGCACTCGGCCGTCCTGTCCCTGCCTCCGGATGTTCTCCCTGCTTGCCAAAAAGCCCTGGTACCTGCTGGCGCTGCCCGTTGCGGTGCTGCTGGGCGTGCTTGGCTATCGCGGTGGCATCGGGCTGCATGCCGGCGGCGGTGGCAACGCTGAATTGGCGGCCGTCGGTGCCGGTGCGGAGGTGAGCACCGCCAACGGCTTCAGCAGCGGCCCGGCGCAGCCGGAAGTGGCCGCATCCACCGCGATCGGCCCCGGCCTGCCGGTGGACCTGCGTGCGGTGTTCGAGCGCGGGCGCGACCTGTACGCATTTGCCCGCGAGCTGCGTGCCGCCGCCGATGCCGGCGATGCGGAGGCGGCATGGATGGTCAGCCGCATTCATGATTACTGCGGTGTCTATGCGATGGACCCGCGCGGGTATGCGCTGGACAGCAGCACGCTGGCCAGCATGGGCCTGAGCGACGTGCCCGGCCTGAACGCCGCGCGTGAGCGCGTCAGCGTGGGCTGCGTGGGCTTCACCACCGCCGATGCGATCGGCCGTGGCGTGATCCTGCAGGAGCGCCAGCAGGCCGCCGCGGCCGGCAACCTGGCCGCCGAGGCCGCGCTGCTGGCGATGGGGGAGCCGCTCAAGCGTGATGCGGACTACCGCCGTGGCCTGGTCGAGCGCGTGCTGAACTCGCAGGATCCGGAAGCCTTCCTGGCGGTGTCCTCTGCAATGGGTGTCACAGCCGCCGGCGATGATGCCTACCGCGGGATGGTGGCGGGCGACCAGTTTTCCCAGCTGGCCTGGCAGGTTGCGGCCTGCCGGTTGGGGTTGGCCTGCGGGCCGAACAGCATGTTGATGACAAGCTATTGCGCCAACGGCGGGATCTGCTCCAAGGATCCAGGCCAGGATTTCGAATCGTTCGTGTATGACGCCGCCGTGCCACGGCAGAGCGAGGGAAGAATGAACCAGCTGGTAGACAGCCTGCGCGGTGCGCGGGGAGGTAAGTGATGAATTATCGTCAGTTCGTCCATGGAGCCAAGTTCTGGGTCTGGGTGGTGTTGTTCGTCGCCTACTCCGCCGGTGCGGTGGGAGTGGTGCTGATCGATACCTACGAGGACCGTTACCGTGCGATGAGCAAGGTCAAGCTCACCACCGTGAAATCGGACCTCGACACCCGCCGCGCCGGTGCCAGCCAGGCCGCGGCCATCTACCGCGCGCAGAGTGGCGCGCCGTTCTCCACGCTGCAGCCGGGCAGCAGCTTCCAGATCGTGTGGCCGGACGGCTCGGTGGAGACGGTGACGGTGATGGATCCGTCCTCGCCACTGGGGACCGAGCCGGTCACCGGCAGCGCGATCGACGCCCGGTAAGCGGGCGCGAGGCAGGCAACGCGGAAGGGCGGGTTTCCCGCCCTTTTGTTTGCCCGCAAGTATTCCCGCGCGCGGCCGATATCGGGGCGTGCGAATGAGTGTGTTGAAAGACCCGTGATGATGATTGCCCGTTACGACCACACCCTGGTCGGCTTTTCGATAGTGGTCGCCGTGCTGGCGTCATACACCGCGTTGGACATGGCCGGGCGGCTGGCCACGGCGCAGGGCAGGGTCGCGCGCTGGTGGTTGCTGGGCGGCGCGGTGGCGATGGGGTTGGGCATCTGGTCGATGCATTTCATCGGCATGTTGGCCTTCGACCTGCCGATCCCCCTGGGCTACGACCTGGCGCTGACGCTGTGGTCGCTGGCGGTATCGGTGGGCGCGTCGGCTTATGCGCTGTGGCTGGTGTCGCGCCCCAGCCTGCAGGGCCTGCGGCTGCTGGCCGGTGCGGTGCTGATGGGGCTGGCGATCGCGGCCATGCACTACCTGGGCATGAGCGCGCTGCGCATGCAGCCGGGCATCGACTACCACCCGGGCTGGTTCCTCGCCTCGATCATGGTCGCCATCGGCGCGGCGGGCGCGGCATTGTGGATCGCCTTCCGGCTGCGCAACGAGCGCCGCAATACGCTGTACATGCGCGCGATGGCGTCGCTGCTGATGGGGTTCGCCATCGTCGGCATGCACTACACCGGCATGGCCGCCGCGCGCTTCCCGGAGGGCAGCATCTGTGGCGCGGTGAGCGCCGGCGGCATCGACACGCGCTGGCTGGCGGTGCTGGTGATCGTCACCACGGTGGCCACGCTGGGCATCGCCACGGTGGCCTCGTTGTTCGACCGTCGCATGCGCGAGCGCACCGGCGTGCTGGCCGACTCGCTGGCCGACGCCAACCAGAAGCTGGTGCAGGCGGCGCTGCATGACCCGTTGACCCAGCTGCCCAACCGCATGCTGCTGCAGGACCGCATGGGCCAAGCGATCAAGCGCGCCCAGCAGGAGGGACGCATGGTCGCGGTGATCTTCTGTGACCTGGACGGCTTCAAGACGGTCAACGATGCCTATGGCCACCATCTCGGTGATCGCCTGCTGGTGGCGGTGGCACGCCGCATCGGCGCGCTGCTCGGGCCACAGGACACCTTCGCGCGGCTGGGTGGCGACGAGTTCGTGATGGCGCTGGGCGTCGGAGGCCCGGACGACGCGCTGCTGGTGGCCGAGCGCATCGTCGCGGCGGCGGCGCAGCCGTTCCTGATCGACGCGGCGGAGCTGCAGGTCAGTGCCAGCCTCGGCATCGCGTTGTACCCCAGCGACGCGCGCAACGAGCGCGAACTGATGGCCCATGCCGACGTGGCCATGTACCACACCAAGCGGCTGGGCCGGAACGGCTACACCTTCTTCACCCCGGCCATGCAGGTCAACGCCAATCGCCAGCTGCGCCTGCTGCAGGACCTGCGCAAGGCGGTGGAGAACGACGAGCTGGTGCTGCACTACCAGCCCAAGTTCGATGCCGGTGGCCAGCGGGTGATCGGCGCGGAGGCATTGCTGCGTTGGCAGCACCCGGAGCTGGGCATGCTGGCGCCGGACATGTTCATTCCCATCGCCGAGCGCAGCGGATTGATCCTGCCGATCGGCGACTGGGTGCTGGACCAGGCCTGCCGGCAGCTGCGGCAATGGCATGACGCCGGCAACCGGGAATGGACGATGGCGGTGAACCTGTCGCCGCTGCAGTTCGATTCGCCGGTGCTGGTGGAGACGGTGCGACGGATCATCCAGGTGCATGGCATCGACCCGACCTGCCTGACCCTGGAGGTCACCGAGACCACGGCGATGAAGGATGTCGAGGCCAGCCTGGACGTGCTCAACCAGTTGACCGCGATGGGGTTGAAGATCGCCATCGACGATTTCGGCACCGGCTATTCCAGCCTGCTCTACCTCAAGCGCATGCCGGCGGCGGAGTTGAAGATCGACCGTGCCTTCGTGCGCGACCTGGAGCGCAACGAGGAGGATGCAGCGATCGTGTCCTCGATCGTGGCACTGGCGCGCGCGCTGAACATCAAGGTGGTGGCCGAGGGCGTGGAGACCGCGGCGCAGCGCGAGTTCCTGCGTTCGCTGGGCTGCGACTCGCTGCAGGGCTACTTCCTGGGGCGGCCGACGGCGGCTGCGGCCTTCATGGGGTTGGCAGCGCCGACGTGACCCATCGGTGATGCCCGCCATCCACTGCGCGTGGTCGCGAACGACGCGCCGCAGGCGGGAAGGGGGCGCAGCGCAATCCCGGCGCACCCGCGGCGCCAGGCAAAAGAAAAGGCGGGTTTCCCCGCCTTTTCCTGTTCCATCAAACCGTCGATCAGGTCAGCGCGATCGACTGGTTCTTGCGCTCGGCCAGGCGCTTTTCCAGGTAGTGGATGTTCTGTCCACCGGCCTGGAAGCCCTTGTCGCGCATGATGCGCTGCTGCAGGGCGACGTTGGTCTTGATGCCGTCCACGACCATCTCGCTCAGCGCCACGCGCATGCGCGCGATGGCGGTGTCGCGGTCCGGGCCATGCACGATCAGCTTGCCGATCATCGAGTCGTAGTTCGGCGGGACCTTGTAGCCGGCGTAGATGTGGGTATCCACGCGCACACCCGGGCCACCCGGCGGGTAGAAGCCGGTGATCAGGCCGGGGCTGGGGATGAAGGTCTCCGCGTCCTCGGCGTTGATGCGGCATTCGATGGCGTGGCCGTGCAGCACCACGTCGCTCTGCTTGATCGTCAGCTTCTGGCCCGAGGCGATGCGCAGCTGCTCGGCGACCAGGTCGATGCCGGTCACCATCTCCGTCACCGGATGCTCCACCTGCACGCGGGTGTTCATCTCGATGAAGTAGAAGCGGCCGTCCTCGAACAGGAACTCGAACGTGCCGGCGCCGCGGTAGCCGATGCGGATGCAGGCTTCCACGCAGACCTTGCCGATCTGCTCGCGCAGTTCGGCGGTGATGCCCGGTGCCGGTGCTTCTTCCACCACCTTCTGGTGACGGCGCTGCATCGAGCAGTCGCGCTCACCCAGGTGGATGGCGTTGCCCTGGCCATCGGCCAGCACCTGGATTTCCACGTGGCGCGGATTCTCCAGGTACTTCTCCATGTAGACCTCGCCGTTGCCGAAGGCTGCCTTGGCTTCGGACTTGGTGGTCTCGATGGAGGCCTTCAGCGCGCCCTCGGCATGCACCACGCGCATGCCGCGGCCGCCGCCGCCACCGGACGCCTTGATGATGACCGGGTAGCCGATCTCGCGGGCGATCTTGGTGTTGGCGACGATGTCATCCCCCAGCGGGCCGCCCGAGCCGGGCACGCACGGCACGCCGGCGGCCTTCATCGCGCGGATGGCTTCGACCTTGTCACCCATCAGGCGGATGGTTTCCGCACGCGGGCCGATGAAGATGAAGCCGGACTGCTCCACGCGCTCGGCGAAGTCGGCGTTCTCGGACAGGAAGCCGTAGCCAGGGTGGATGGCCTGGGCGTCGGTGACTTCAGCGGCGGCGATCAGTGCCGGGATGTTGAGGTAGCTTTCCGACGACGGTGCCGGGCCGATGCAGACCGACTCGTCGGCCATGGCCACGTGCTTGAGGTTGCGGTCGACGGTGGAGTGCACCGCGACCGTGCGGATGCCCAGGGTGTGGCACGCGCGCAGGATGCGCAGCGCGATTTCCCCTCGGTTGGCGATTACGACCTTGTCGAGCATGGCCGGCGCCTCAGGCGATCACGAACAGCGGCTGGTCGAATTCCACCGGGCTGCCGTTCTCGCCGAGGATGGCCACCACGGTGCCGGACACTTCGGCCTCGATCGGGTTGAACATCTTCATCGCCTCGATGATGGCCAGGGTTTCACCGGCCTTGATGGTCTGGCCGACGCTGACGAAGGCCGGCTTGTCCGGCGCGGACGAGGCATAGAAGGTGCCGACCATCGGCGCGCGCTGCACGTGGCCTTCCGGCAGGGCGTTGCCCGGCTTGGCGGTGCCACCGGTGGAGGCCTCGGTCGGGCCGCTCATCGGCATGGCCGCCGGCGCAGCGGCCGGGGCGGGCGCGTAGACCGGGGCGGCGACCGGGGCGGCGTAGCCGCCGACCGGGGTGCGCGACAGGCGCACGGATTCCTCGCCCTCCTTGATCTCGATCTCGGCCAGGTTCGACTCTTCCAGCAGGTCGATGAGCTTCTTGATTTTGCGCAGATCCATGAGGGCCTCTTTCGTTCTGTTGTAGCGGTAAGGTGGGGGCGCGGTGCGCCGGGTCAAAGTTCGTAGAAGTCGCGCAGTTGCCGGGTGCGGTCCTGCGCGTGGATGGTCAGGCAATGCGACCGCGCACCATTGCGCGAGGTTCCATCGGCATTGAAGGCGTAGACCGCGGCGCAGTCCTGGTCACGCAGGGTGATCCAGGCGCGTTGCGCGGCCACCAGCTGTTGCTCGGCGCTGTCGCAATGGCTGCAGCTGCCGTCGGTGGCCTGCTGCCGCAACTGCTGGCGCACCTGGCGGTAGACGGCATTGAGTGCCTCGTCGGCGTCCTCGGCGCGGTCGGCCGCGCACAGGTCGCTTTCCATCGTGCTGACGGCGGTCGTGCAGTCGATGCCCTCGGCGGCACGGTCACGGGCCTGGCGCGCATGCGCCGGCGCCAGCAGCACGCTGCCCAGGGCCAGGGCCAGGCCGACCAGCAGGTGCGGCAGCGCTTTCACGCGGCAGCCGCCAGCCGCTGCAGGGCGGCGTCCATCGCATAGCGGTAGCTGTCGGCGCCAAAGCCGCAGATCACGCCCACCGCCTTGTCGCTCAGGTAGCTGTGCTGCCGGAACGGCTCGCGGCTGTGCGGGTTGGACAGGTGGATCTCGATGAAGGGAATGGCCACGGCAGCCAGCGCGTCGCGCAGGGCCACCGAGGTATGCGTGAAAGCAGCCGGATTGATCAGGATGAAAGCGGTTCCATCGGTACGCGCGGCCTGCACCCGGTCCACCAGCACGTGTTCGGCGTTGGACTGCAGGTGGTCGGTGGCATGGCCGGCGGCCTGTGCCTGCGCGGCCAGCGCCGCATCGATCTGGGCCAGTGTGGTGTGGCCGTAGACCTCGGGCTCGCGAGTGCCCAGCAGGTTCAGGTTGGGGCCGTGGAGAACCAGCAGTTTTGCCATGGACCGAGGGAAGGCGGGAAAGGGCGGCAGTGTGATCGAAGCCGGCAATGCTGTCCAGTTCGGCGAAATTAGCCGTGTTTAAAGCAATCGTTTGAATCCTAATGCGGCTGGACCCATGCGGCATGGTGGGCCATTTCCGTCATGCCCGCAGCGGTTTGGTGGGAAGAGTCGCAGTGCAGGGCCTACTGCCCACGAACAGCCGCCCGGCGCAATGGGCAACGGTTGGCAGCGTGATGGGCGACGTTCGCGGATATCGCACCGCGTAGCTGCACGGCCAGGCGCGCGCGGCCATCTCCCTTCTCCCGAAAAGTGGGAGAAGGTGCCCCGAAGGGGCGGATGAGGGCGGCTTTCCCTGCCGCCGGACACTGCAAGTGAACTCACGAATCCCCCGGATCGCGGTCCAGCGGATGCCCCCCATCCAGTTCGCTTCCGTTAATAGACGACCGGTCTATTTGAAATACGATGCGCCCCATGAACTTGTCCCCCAAAGCCCAAGCCACCCGCCAGCACATCCTCGATACCGGCTACCGACTGGTATTGCAGAAGGGATTTGCCGCGCTCGGCCTTCAGGAAATCCTCAAGGCCTGCGCGGTGCCGAAGGGCTCGTTCTATCACTACTTCCCGTCCAAGGAAGCGTTCGGCTGCGAACTGCTGCAACAGTACGTCGACGGCTACGGGCGCAAGCTGGAGCAGTTGCTGGCCGATGGCGGCACCGGCCGCGAATGCCTGATGCGCTACTGGGAGGCATGGATGCGTGACCCGGCCGACCCGGCGCAGGGCTGGGCCGAGGAGTGCCTGGTGGTGAAGCTCGCCGCCGAGGTCGCGGACCTTTCCGAGGACATGCGCCGGGTGTTGGATGACGGCGTGCAGCGGCTGTTGCAGCGGATCGCCGTGCTGGTCGAGGAAGGCCGCGCCGATGGCTCGCTGCCGGCCGGCAAGCCCGCCCTGGATGTGGCGCGGGTGCTCTACCAGATGTGGCTGGGCGCAGCCCTGCTGTCCAAGCTGAGCCAGGACCACCTGCCCCTGCAGCAGGCGCGCGAGGCCACCGAACACCTGCTGACCTGCGGCCATCGCGCCGCGTGATTCCCCCACCGCCCCAACGATTGAAGGCACTGACATGAACGTCCTGTTCGTACTGACCTCGCACGACCAGCTCGGCGACACCGGGCACAAGACCGGCTTCTGGCTGGAGGAATTCGCCGCGCCGTACTACGTGTTCAAGGATGCCGGCGCCACCCTCACCCTGGCCTCGCCGGCCGGTGGCCAGCCGCCGCTGGACCCGCGCAGCGACGAGCCCGACGCACAGACGCCGGCCACCCGGCGCTTCAACGGCGACGATGCGGCGCGCCAGCACCTGGCCACCACGCTGCCGCTGGGGCAGGTCGATGCCAGCCAGTTCGATGCGGTGTTCTACCCCGGCGGTCACGGTCCACTGTGGGACCTGGCCCGCGATGCCGATTCGATCGCGCTGATTGAAACCTTCGACCGTGCCAACAAACCGCTGGGGTTGGTCTGCCACGCGCCGGCGGCGCTGGTCGCGGCGAAGAAGGCCGACGGCAGTCCGCTGGTGGCTGGCCGCAAGGTCACCGGCTTCTCCAACAGTGAGGAGGACGCGGTCGGCCTGAGCGCAGTGGTGCCGTTCCTGATCGAGGACGCGTTCACCCGCCTGGGAGGTGACTACGTCAAGGGGCCGGACTGGCAGTCCTTCGTTGTGACCGACGGTCGGCTGGTCACCGGGCAGAACCCGGCCAGCTCCGAAGCCGTGGCCCAGGCGCTGCTCGCGCAGCTCGGTTGAGCGGGCCCGTCACTTTCCCCTGGTTCCTGGCTGCGCGGCTTGCGCGGGCCACCTCACATACAAGGAATTCCGCCATGAAGATCTTCTACAAGACCCGCGCCACCGCGACCGGTGGCCGTGCCGGTCGTACCGCCCTGGACGACGGCAGCCTTGCGCTCGACCTCGCCCTGCCGGGCTCCGGCAAGGCCGGTGCCAATCCCGAGCAGTTGTTCGCGCTCGGCTATGCGGCCTGCTTCGACAACGCGCTGCCGGTGGCGGCCAAGAAGCTGCAGCTGCAACCCACCCACACCGCCACCTCGGTGGAAGTGGGCATCGGCCAGACCGCCGAGGGCGGCTATGCGTTGGACATCGACCTGAGCGTGGCGGTGCAGGGCCTGGACGAGGCCGACGCGCGCCGCCTGGTCGAGGCCGCGCACCAGATCTGCCCGTACTCCAACGCCACCCGCGGCAATGTCGACGTGCGCCTGCACGTGACTGTCGGCTGAGCCCCAGGAGAGAACGTCATGCGCAGTGCGATCCACGCCACGTTTGGTGAACCGTCCCAGGTCCTGGTCCTCGGCGACAGTGCCGTGCCGCAACCCGGCCCGGGCGAAGTACGGATCAGGACGATCCTCGCGCCGATCCACAACCACGACCTGTGGACGGTACGCGGCCAGTACGGCTACAAGCCGGAGTTGCCGGCCATTGGCGGCAGCGAAGCGGTCGGCACCGTCGACGCGCTCGGCGAAGGCGTCGAAGGCTTGGCGATCGGCCAGCGGGTGATGGCGGCCTCGGTGCACGGCACCTGGGCCGAGTACTTCATCGCACCGGCGCGCATGGTCATCCCGGTGCCTGCCGGCATCGCCGATGAAGCCGCCGCGCAGCTGGTCGCGATGCCGTTGAGTGCGCTGATGCTGCTGGAATTCCTGCAGGCCCGCCCGGGCCAATGGATCGTGCAGAACACCGCCAACGGTGCGGTCGGCAAGACCCTGGCGATGCTTGCCGGCGCGCGTGGCGTGCCTGTGCTTGGGCTGGTGCGTCGCGATGCCGGCGTGGATGAACTCAAGGCGCTGGGCATCGACACCGTGCTGTCCACCACACAGCCGGACTGGAAGGCACGCGCCCGCGCGCTGCTCGGCGACACGCTGGCGCATGCAGCGGTGGATTCCATCGGTGGCCAGGCCAGCGCGGACCTGGTATCGCTGCTGGGAGACAACGGCACGCTGGTGTCGTTCGGCACCATGGCCGGTGAGCCGATGCAGATTCCTTCCGGTGACCTGATCTTCAAGCAGGCCACGGTCAAGGGTTTCTGGGGCAGCAAGGTCAGCCGCGAGATGTCGGGCGACAACAAGCGTCGTCTGGTCGGCGAACTGTTGCAGCGTGCGATGAGCGGTGAACTGACATTGCCGGTGCAGGCGACCTATGACCTGGCCGACGTCGCCGAAGCCACGCGCGCAAGCCTGCTGCCAGGCCGCAGGGGCAAGGTGCTGTTGCGGCCGTGAGGCACGACGCGCCGCTGGAGCGACACTGCCCCACGCCGAAGCGCGGGGCAGTGTCGTTGTGCGATGCGGTGCACGCTCAGGGGGCGCCGGACGTGGCCCAGGCCTCGATCTCGCCGGCCTTGAACGGGCCAAGCTTGTGCTTGACGAAACGCCCCTGGGCATCGAGCAGCACACTGTAGGGCAGCAGCCCCTGCGTGTTGCCGAGCTTGACGCTGGCATCGTCGGGGCCGGGCGTGTCGATCACGATCGGGTAGTACACCGGCACATTGCTCAGGAAATCCTGCACCGCTTCCGGGGTGTCCAGGGCGATGCCCACCACCCGTGGGCCGTCGTCGGCATGCGCGGCGGCCAAGCGTGCCAGCTCCGGCATTTCCTCGATGCATGGCGCGCACCAGCTGGCCCAGACATTGATCAGCACCGGGCGGCCCTTGAAGTGCTCCGGGAAACGCACCGGCATGCCATCCAGGTCGGGCAGGGTGAACGCAGTCAGTGCACTGCCGGGGCGGACGTCATAGGTGGGAGCCACGGCTGGCGCGGCCGGGAACGGGGTCTGCATCGGCGGCGGCGGGGCGGGGCGGGTCAGCCAGGCCCCGGCTGCCAGACCGGCCGCAGCGGCGATGCCCGCCACCCACGCTGCCGTGCGGCGCACTTCAGCGTGCCGCGCGCAGCAGCGCGTCTTCGACGATGGACTGGGTCAGCACGGTGGGCAGCACGCGCGGCGGTGCGCCCGGGCCGTACACCACGTACAGCGGCACGCCCACGGCCTTGTGCTGCTCCAGGAAGGCGCTGATCTGCGGATCGACGTTGGTCCAGTCGCCGTGCATGTACACCGCGTCCACGCGCTTGAGCGAATCACGGAACGCATCGCGGTTGAGCACGCCGCGCTCGTTGGCTTTGCAGGTCACGCACCAGTCGGCGGTCATGTTGACGAACACCACGCGGTTGTCGGCGCGCAGGCGGTCGAGCATTTCCGGCGAATAGGCGACCACGCCTTCCTGGGCGGCGGCCGCGGCAGGCGGCGGCAGGCGGGTGACGCCCCACACCGGGATCAGCGACAGCACCGCCAGTACCAGGCCAAGCACCATGCCGGTCCGGCGGCTGTGCCAGCGGCTGCGCTCGAACCACCACAGGCCCAGCGCCAGCGTCGCCGCACCGGCCAGCATCAGCGCCATCGCGTCGATGCCGCGCTGCTTGCCCAGCACCCACAACAGCCAGATGGCGGTCAGGTACATCGGGAACGCCAGCACCTGCTTGAAGGTTTCCATCCATGCGCCCGGCTTGGGCAGGCGACGGGCCAGCGACGGCACGAAGCCGATCAGCAGGAACGGCAGCGCCAGGCCCAGGCCCAGCGCCACGAACACGAGGAAGGCCAGCGGCGCCGGTGCGGTGAACGCGTAGGCCAGCGCCGAGCCCATGAACGGGGCGATGCACGGACTGGCCACCACGCAGGCCAGCACGCCGGTGAAGAAGTCGCCGCTGGGGCCGCTGCGGCGCGCCAGCGACTGGCCGATGCCGCCCAGGTTGGTGCCCAGGGTGAACACACCGGTGAGGCTCAGGCCGACCATGAACATCAGGTAGACCAGGGTGGCGATGAACCAGGGATGCTGCAGCTGGAAGCCCCAACCGGCGGCCTGGCCGGCCGCGCGCAATGCCAGCACCAGGCCACCGACCGCGGCGAAAGCCACCAGCACGCCGGCGGTGTACCACAGGGCATGGCTGCGGGCGTGGGCACGGCTCTCACCGCTCTGCGCCAGGCCCAGCACCTTCAACGACAGCACCGGCAGCACGCACGGCATCAGGTTCAGCACCAGGCCACCGGCCAGTGCCAGCAGCAGGGCCCACAGCAGCGAGCCGTGGTCTTCGGTGGTGCCCGGCGGTTGGCTGCGCTGGCTGTTCTCGGCCGAGGCATCGGGCGCCGGTTCGGTCAGGTTGGGCGCGCCGGGGTCCGGGCGTACCACCAGCGGCTGCGGGGTCGGCGGGCTGGTCGGGTCGATGGCCGGCAGTACCGGCGCGCGATCCTTCTTGCCGCTGGGCAGCGGCGGGATCACCAGGGGCGCGACGGTGGCTTCCTCGCGCGCGGAGATGCGGCCGGCGGGCAGCTGCAGCTTCACCCGGCGGGTCATCGGCGGGTAGCAGATGCCGTCGGTCTGGCAGCCCTGGAAGGTCACCACCAGGGTGGCGGGGCTGGCTTCGGCGCGGTCGCGGCGCAGCGGCAGCGGCACGTCGACCTGGTCGAAGTAGACCACCACGTCGCCGAAATGCTCGTCGCGGTGCGAGGTGCCGTTGGGCCATTGCGGGCGGCCGGTGCGGATGCCCGGTGCGCCTTCCAGGCCCAGCGAGGTGCGGTCGCGGTACAGGTAGTAGCCCGGTGCCGGCGAGAAACGCAGCAGCAGGCGGTTGCCATCATCGACGATGGCCTCGAAGCCGAACGCCTTGTCCGCCGGCAGCGGCAGGTTCTGCGTGGCGGCGGCGCCGGGCAGCTTCAGCCCGCCGCTGTTGTTGGCGGCCAGGGGATTGAACATCGGTGCCGCGGCGGTGGCGGCCGGCGGCTCGCCGCCGGTGCCGGGCAGGCGGACCTCGATGCTGCGCTTCTGCGGCGGGTAGCACACCCCGGCGTCGGCGCAGCCCTGGTAGCGGACCTCCAGCGTGACCGTCTGCGTACCCGCTTCGGCGGTGCCGGGCAACACGGCGCGCAGCTGGCGGTGGTAGGTCTCCACGTCGCCGAAGAACTCGTCGTGCTTCTGCTCGCCCCTGCTGGGGAACTGCAGTGCCTCGGCGGTGAAGCCGGGGCCGGCCTTGATGCTGGTGCGGTGCCGGTAGAGGTAATAGCCGGGGGCGATGTCCCAGCGCAGTTCAATGCGGTCGCGACTCGGCGCGGTGGCCTGCAGGGCGAAGGCCTGGTCCACCGGGAGCAGGTCCTTCTCGCTGACGGCCAGTGCGGGCAGGGCGGTCAGGCAGAGCAGGCAAAGGGCGATAAAACGTCGCAGCAGCATCATCAACTCAGGTTTCCTCCCGGGTCTGTGCCCGGATCCAATCCAGATACGCCGGCAATCCGGCGCTGGCGGAGATCGCCACGATCTCCGGTAGTTCGTAGGGGTGCCGCTCGAGGATGGCGGCTTGCAAGGCCTCCAACCGGTCCGCGCAGGTCTTGATCAACAGCTGGACCTCCTCGGCCTGCTCGATCTGCCCCTGCCAGCCATACACAGACTGCATCGGGGGCAACAAGTTCACGCACGCCGCCAGCCGCCGCGCCACCAGGTGGTGGGCCAAGGCCTGCGCGCTGTCGTGATCGGGGCAGGTGCAGAAGACCAGTCTTACGTCCATCCGCGGGATTGTCGCAGAAGGCGCTGCGGCACTTTCGGATGGAAGTGTTGACATCGTTGTCATCGATTGTATATTGCCCTGCGTCACGATTTCACTCTGCCCTTGGCGTGACTGGCGCTGGTTTGCGACGGTCAGGAGAGTGAAACCGCTGGATGAGGCGCGTTGGCTGATACCTGACGGAGCCGAGTCCGCCTTTGGGGTGGGGCTGCGCGGCTCAGGCATGCGCAGCCAGCGGTCGCGCTAGCACTCATCGATACAGAGCTGGAAGAAAAGAAAAGCGGTCACCGTTCCATCGGTAACTCTCTCTGGCTTCATGGCGCGGCCCGCTTATCCCCCGGGACGCGCCATTTTTTTTGTCACTGCAGGCCCGGTTCGCGGACCTGCAATGGCCTGCGAGCCTGCTCAGTTCAGTTGGCAGCTCGCCGGCTTGGCCGAGGTGAACAGCGACTCGCTCGCCCACTCGGGGTGGTCGATGAACGGGTTGCGGTTGCCCTGGAAGCTGTAGACCACCTCGTTGCGCTCGCGTTCGCGTGCGGTCGGCGGGTCGGCCAGGTGCCACTGCAGCAGCGTCGACAACAGGCCCATGTACGCCGGCGAGCTGGAGGTCAGCACGATCTTGCTGCGGTCGTTGGTCAACTCCAGGTCCGGCTCGCCCTGGCCGGTGACCGGATGCGGGTCGCCTTCGTAGCGGATGGCCATGTACATCACCGCGCGCGCGATGTCGCCCTTGCGGCCGTCCCAGGTCTCGAAGCTGCCGGCGTTGCCGTCGGGGCCGACGAACCAGTTCTTCTGCCCGCGTGCGCTGCCGCCGCCATCACCGTCGTTGGCTTCGGTGGCCAGCGCGGTGCACCCGCTGCTGCAGTTGGCCAGCGGCTTGTTGCCACGGCTGGAATTGAAGTTGGTGTCGCTCAGGTAAAGCATGTGTGCATCGGTGTGTGGCGCGTAGGGCAGGCCCTTGTCACCGGTGGCCGAGGAGAAGCCCAGCGACTTGGGCCAGGTGTGCTCGCGGTTGTAGGTGAGGCCCGAACCGGTGCCGGCGCGCGCCGAGACCTTCGGGTAGCTGCGGTTGCGGTAGATGTCCAGGATGTTGTTGGGGTTGTTGGGATCCTCGTCGGCCACTTCCAGGATGGTCCAGGTGTTGGTGCCGGTGCCACTGTACGGATAGGAGGTGTGGCCCTTGATGGTGGCGTGCAGCGAGCAGCGCAGCTGCGACGGGCTGCTGGTGTTGACCTTGGACCAGTAGCCGGCGGTGGTGGCGCTGGCGACGGTGAAGGACACCGAGGTGTTGCTGGCCGGGGTCATGCCGTCGACGTCGGTGATGCGGCTGGCGGTGACGGTCAGCTGGCAGCTGTCGCCGGCCGGCAGTACGTTCTGCGGTGCCAGCGGGAAGTGCGTGCCGCTGCCCGGGTAGGACAGGGGGATCGCGCCGGCCTGGGTGCATTGCAGGGCGAACGCACCGCTGCTGGCGGTGACGGCTTCGCTGAAATGCACCTGCAGGTCGGTGGCCACCGCGACGTTGCTGGCGCCGTTGGCCGGCAGCGTGCTGGTCACCGACGGACGCATGCCGGTGCCGGTACCGGTGCCGTTGAAGCTCTGGTTGAGGTTGCATTGGCCGAAGGTCTGGGCGGCGGAGGTTTTCCACGCGAAGTCGACGTATGCACTGCCACTGCCGCCCAACTGCAGCGAGGTGCCTTCCGGGGTGCTGTTGGTTTCCGAAACCGGAAGGTTGGTGCTGCTCATGCCGGCCGCGGGGCCGTTGCTGGCGGTCAATGCGCCTTCGTAACTGAGGAACTGCACGACCTGGCCATTGCCATCGACCAGTGCGATGCCATCGTTGCCGCCGTTCTGGATCAGGTTGGTCGAACGCAGGCTGGCGATGGTGACGGCGCTGCCGCAGTTGACCGCACTGCCCGCGGGCAGGTTGCGGGTGCTGTAGGTGACGCCGGCCGAGGGCGAGGCGCCGTTGTAGAGCACCACCTTGTAGGTGGACAGGTCCTCGCCGGCGGTGGCGACGACCTCGATGCCTTCATTCGCATCGCCGTTGCTGTTGTCGTAATGCAGTTCATTGACGAATACCGCGGCGGTGGCCGGACTGCTGGCCAGGGCGGCGAGCAGGGCCACGCCGAGTGGCCCGGTGATCGAACGCTTGGTCATTGTGCTGTGTTCCCGGATTGGGTGGTGGATCCCCGCCGCCGGCAAGCGTAGTGCCTGCAGATGACCGAATGAAGTGAAGGCGGCCGTTCCGCCGCAACCGGTGCGGCCACCTCCACACCGGCCCGGCGGCGTTGCTGCTAGGCTGCCGGGATCAACGGCAGGGCGTGGGTCCGGCAAGGTGGTAATGGAAGCGGATGATTACGAGGTCGAGATCGGCCAGCGGCTGGAAAGCCTGCTGGGCGGGCGCAAGGTGGACCTCTCCCAGCTGATGACCGACATGCAGGGAGAACTGCGCCAGATCGCCCGTTACCGCCGGCGCCGTGGTGCGGTTGGCGAGACCCTGTCCACCACCGCGTTGATCAACGAGGCCTACCTGAAGTTCGCGGCCTCGCCCGAGCTGTTCCAGCAGATCGATCGCAACCATTTTCTGGCCATCGCCGCGCGCGCGATGCGCAACATCGTCATCAACCATGCCCGCGACCGGGTCGCGCAGAAGCGCGGCAGCGGCGTACGCCACGAGACACTGGGCCAGGTGGAGGTGATGCAGGCCGACCTGGACGAGGCCGAGGAGCTGCTCGAGCTCAACGACGCGCTGGAGCGGCTGGAGAAGCTGCGCCCGCGGCTGGCGCGGGTCGTGCAGCTGCGTTACTTCGCCGGCCTCAGCGAGGAGGAAACCGGCGAGGTGCTGGAGATCGACCGCAGCACCGTGCGCCGCGACTGGCTCAAGGCGCGCGGTTGGCTGTACGAACGCCTGCATCCGGACGCCTGATGGAATCCACGCCCGACGACTGGCTGCGCCGCGAGGCGCTGCTGGACCAACTGCTCGACCTGCCCGAACCCGAGCGCGCGGTGTTCATCGCCCGGGTGGCGGACGACAACACCGAGGATGCCGCCGCCCTGCGCGGCTGGCTGGCCGGCATCGAGCGCTCGGTGGGCTACCTGGTGCCGCGCGCGGCGGCCGACCCGATCGGCCATAGCGGCGAGATCGTCGGCAACTGGCGTGCGCTGCGCATGATCGGCCGCGGCGGCATGGGCGAGGTGTGGCTGGGCGAGCGTGCCGACGGCCTGTTCGTGAAGCAGGTGGCGATCAAGTTCATCCGTGACGACCGCCCGGCGCTGGCCCGCAACATCGAATCCGAACGGCGCGTGCTGGCCGGCCTGCAGCACCCGGGCATCGTGCGCCTGCTGGACGCCGGCAGCATGGCCGACGGCCATCCGTTCCTGGTCACCGACCATATCGAAGGCAGCACGCTGGACGTGTGGCTGGCCCGCGTGCAGCCGGACCTGCAGGCGCGCCTGGCGCTGTTCCGGCAGGTCGCCGTGGCCGTGGCGTATGCGCACGAGCAGCTGGTGATCCACCGGGACATCAAGCCCGGCAACATCCTGGTCGACGCGCAGGGCCAGGCGCACCTGCTCGACTTCGGCATCGCACGCGTGCTGGCGTCGGACCAGAGCGAAGCCGCCGGTGCGACCCAAGTGGCGCTGACGCCGGAGTTCGCCGCGCCGGAACTGATCATCGACAACAGCGCCAGCGTGCGCTCGGATGTGTATGCGCTGGGCGGGTTGCTGTTCTACCTGCTGTGCGGCCGCGCGCCGCTGGACCTGGATGGCCTGCCGCTGGGCGCGATGGTGGCGCGCATCCGCGACGAGCTGCCGCAGGCACCGGCCGCGCAGGCCGTGCCCGCCGTGGCGCAGGGCGGCGCCAGGCCGCTGCTGCAGGACCTGGATGCCATCGCGTTGAAGGCCTTGGCCAAGTCGCCGGCGCAGCGTTATGGCTCGGTGGACGCGTTGCTGGCCGACATCGATGCCGCCATCGCGCGGCGTCCGGTATCGGCACGCGCGCCGGACCGCTGGGATCGCCTGCGCCGCTACCTGCATCGCCATCGCATCGGGGTCAGCGTGGTCACGGTGCTGTTGCTGACCCTGCTGGCGGGCATGGGCGGCACCCTGTGGCAGGCCCATGAGGCACGCCTGCAGCAGCAGCGCGCCGAGAGCGAAGCACTGCGTGCCACCGAGCAGGCGCGCACTGCCGATGCGGTACGCGACTTCCTGATCAACGTGTTCGAGTCGGCCAACCCGGAGCTGACCGGCGGCAAGACGCCCACCGCGCTGGAACTGGTGGATGCCGGCGTGCGCCAGGCCGAGACCACCCTGGCCGGACAGCCGGAGATGCAGGCGCGCCTGTTCGATGCGCTGTCGCGCACCTACATCGGGCTGGGCGAGTACGCCAAGGCCGAGGCACTGTCCCGGCGCGGTCATGACGCGGCGGTGGCTGCGCTGGGCGAGGATTCGATGCTGGCGACGGAACTGGCCATCACCCATGCGCGCGTGGCCGGGCAGGGCGATGCGCCGGACCCCACGGCGATGCGGATGCTGGAGCGGATCCTGGCCCGGCCCCCGGGTACCAGCACCGCCGCGCGCCTGCAGCGTGGCGTGGCGGCCTACCAGTTGGCCACGCTGTACCGGCGCGCCGGCCAGCTTGATCCGGCCGAACGCTGGTTCAGGCAATCGGTGACGCAGCTGCAGGCGCTGGGCGCGCAGGGCGAAGGCCGGCTCGCCGAGGCCTTCCACCAGTACGCAGGCCTGGACGAATCGCGTGGCAAGCGTGCCGAAGCCATTGCCCACCTGCGCCAGGCCATCGCGCTGGCGCAGCGGCAGGTGCCGCAGTCGGTGGCCGAACTCAACCAGATGCGCGAGGACCTGGCCAACCTGCTCAGCGCCACCGGTGGCAGCGAAGAAGCGGTGAGCCTGCTGCGCCAGGTGGTGGAGGCCAACGGCGGGTTGTACGGGCCGAACCACCCGCGCAGCCTGGTCAGCGCGGCATGGCTGGGCCGTGCGCTGGTCAAGCAGTCCGATTACGCGCAGGCCGATGCCATCCTCGAACCGACGCTGGCCGCCACCCGCGCACAGTTCGGCGAGGAATCCGAGCCGACCGCCGCCGCGGCGATCGCACTGGCCGCATCCAAGCTGGGGCAGGGGGACGTGGATGCAGCCATCGCATTGAGCGACATCGCCCATCGCTACGCGGTGGCCAACGGTGGGCCGGACAGCTTCCGCGCCATCATCACCACCCAGAACGGCGCGCGCATGCACCTGTACAAGGGCGACTACGTCACCGCCGAGCGCATCGCCCGCCAGGTGCTGGCGGCGCTGGAGCGCATCGGCTCGGACAGCACCAACGACGCGCTGGAGCTGATCGGCAACAGCCGCAGTTTCATGGGTGATGTCCAGGGTGCGCAGGCGCTGCACCAGCAGGCCCTGCAGGTGCTGGCCCGCAACGGCGACGACAGCGGCGTCGACGTGCAGCTGTTGAAGCTGGAACTGGCCGGTGATGCCCGTGACCTGGGCCGGATGGATGCCGCGCGCGCGCTTGCCGGGGAGGCATTGGCCGGGCTTACCGCGCTGGGCCAGACGCCGAAGGACGAACTATTCGTGTCCACGCGCTTCATGCTGGCCGAACTGGAGGTGCTGGAAGGGCGTTGCAGCCGCCCCGATGACCTGCTGGAGCAGGTGCGGCGCAACGAGGGCAGGCAGGGCCAATCGCCGTTGCTGGAGTGGCAGGCCGCCTACGAACGGCTGATCCTGCAGATGTGTCATCGCTTGCAGGGCGCCGAGCGGGAGGCCGTGGATGCACGGATCGCCACCGATGCCCGGTTCCTGCTGGCTTCGCCGATCACGCCGCCGCAGGTCAAGCGGGTCGCTGCCCAGGCCTTGCGTCTTCAATCCCCCTCCCCGCGCGGGGGAGAGGGAAAGTCACCGACGATCTGACCTCCCTGTCGTCCGGCTCCTGTGTACCGCACCGCGTCCTTGCGGTGGCGTCTTACTCTTCTTCGCTGGGGGCCTGCATCTGCAGGGTGATGCGGTGCTTCTTGGCGTAGGCCTCCTGCATCACGTCCAGTTCGTCGGTGAGCGTGTCGAACTTGCCGGCGGCGCTGTCGACCGCGTCCAGCAGCGGCTGAGCCTGTTCGTTGCTGAAGTCGTCCGGCAGTGCGGTCAGCTTGAGCATGGCGTCGAACCATTCCACCGCCGAGTCCAGCGAAGCCATGGTCTTGGCGTGCAGTTCCTGTGCATCTTCCGGCACCGGCTGCTGCTGCATCGACTCGCGCAGGGTCACCGTCTCGGCGCGCGCGGTGTCCAGCACCGGCTTCATCTCGACCAGGCCCTTGCGCTCTTCCAGCTTGGCGTTCAGCTGCTCGGCCTTGCTGCCGTCGCTCCACTGGTTGAACTTGGCGATCAGGCTGTTCCAGACGCTCAGGTTGCGCTCCATGTAGTCGGAGGCGGAGGGGCCCATCAGCTGGCTGCAACCGGCCAGCAGGGCAAGCAACAGCAACGGGGTCAGGAATTTGATTTTCTTCATCGTGGATCTCCTTGTTGTAATGGTGTCAATCGGCCTGCATCCGGCGCAATTCATGGCGGGCCTGGGCCGCGGCGAAAAAATCACCAATGCGTTTGGCGAGTTTTTCGCAGTTCATGCCGCGGGCACCGGCGTGCAGGGTCAATCGGGTTTCGTACAGTCCGCTCTTGCGGTCGCGCGTGCTGCCGCCGAACAGTACCAGCAAGCCGAGCTTGGGTGGAGTGAAACCTTCGCTGTGCAGCAGCGTCACCGAGGTGTGCGTGCTGAAGCCGTTGTACGAATGCTCGACCACGCCGTAGTCGACGATGGTGTCCCAGGGCAGCAACTGCTGCTTCACCCGGATGCCCTCCTCAGTGAGCGTGAAACGCGCCGCGCGCGGGGCAAGCAGGGCCCACAGGCTGGCCAGCACCAGCACCACGCCGACCGCGATGGCGATCATGGCGCTGGTGCCCGACATTGCGCTGGAGGTGGACGCGCCATAGGCCACGATGCCACCGGTGAAGCCGAACAACAGCGGCAGCATGATCGCGTGCGGCTTGATCTCGGTTCGGCCCCGCCCTGCGGCCTCGATCCTGCGCAGCTCGGTGAGGGTGCTCTCGCGTTCGCGTTGGGAGATGTCGCCGTATTCCTTTTCCAGCGACGAAGCGATGTCGATCATGGTGTCTCCATTGGCGTGGGGGTGCTGGCCTCCAGGCCCAGTTCCGCGAGCAGGCTGCTCTGGCGGCGGTCGCGGGTGCGGACCAGCAGTTCGGGGGTGATCGCAACGCCCAGTGCATCCAGGCGTTGCTTGAGCGTGGGATGGGTGTCCAGCGGATGCGACTGCTGGTCGTCCAGGTGGTTGCGTGGGTCGCCCAGGCCGTGTTCGGCCACCTGTCGCCGTACCCGGGACAGCACGCCTTCACGCAGGTGCGGGGGGGCCTGCTGGTTGTGTGCCAGCGCCTCGTCGACGAACTCCTGCAGCACCGCGCTGCGCAGCAGGGCCAGCGCCGCCGGCGCGGTGCCGGCGATGCGGCTGCTGAACGCATCGGCCGCCAGTTCACGCTCGCGGCTCCAGTGATGCACCGCTTCGTCGAAGCTGTGCAGGAACCACTTGCCGTACAGGTTGGCCGGCGCGGTGATCCACGCGCGCCAACCGTCATCGTCGGCGGCGTGCTCGTTGGTCACGGCCAGGATGCTGTTGAGCAAGGAACGGTAGATCGGGCTGAACTGCAGGCCGTAGCGGGTGTCCTCGCCGGTAAAGTGGCCCAGCTCGTGCGCCACCACGGCCGAGACCTCGGGGCGTTCCATGAAGCTCATGTACGGCAGCGGCAGGTACAGCACGCGGCCCTCGGGCACGCGCTGGCCATTGGCCAGCTGCACCGCGTGCTCGGTGACGAAGAAGCCTTCGTTCAGGCCCACCACCACCGTGTCCGGCACGCGTGCCTCGGTACGCCGGGCGATGTCCTGCACGAACGACCACAGCTGTGGCGCCTGTGCCGGCGACAGCGTCTGGCCGATGATCTGGATTGGCTCGGCGTCCTGGCGGCGCAGGGTCACGCGCAGCGTGTCCCAGATGATCCGCGCGCCATACCAGAGCAGGGCCAGCACGATCAGGCCGGCGAACATCACCATCTTCATCGCGTTGCCGGAGACGTAGTGCTGGTCGATGGCGCGGCCGATCTCGAACAGCAGCACGCCGATCAGGCCGCCGAACACCAACAGGGTCTGCGCCACCATGAACGCCGGCAGCCAGCGCCTGCCGCGGTTGAACGCCTCCACCAGCGCATCGCGCGAGAGCAGGGCATGCGAGGCGGCGCGGCGCATGCCGAGCAGGGCCAGGCAGAACGTGGCGATGGCGGTCATGCCCAGCAGCAGCGTGACCAGCGCCAGCGGTCCCAGGTACGGCCCGGCGTCGTGGCCGCTGGCCACGTCCAGCCGCCAGTGCGCGGCGCGGTACCACTGCCAGGCCGCGACCAGCACGATCGCCAACGGCACGCCGAGCCCGACCCAGAAGGCGGTCGGGCGGGTCGAGGGCGTACGCAGCGTGCTCATGCCGCGCTTCCCCGTTTGGCCTGCAGCGTGCGCCAGGCGTCACGCAGCGCGAAGGCATAGACCATGTTCAGCAGGTAGCGGCAGCTGAGGGTGAGGACGAAGCCGAGCAGCAGGCCGGGCGGGCAGCCTCCGTCATCGGACGCGGCGATGTGCAGCCGCAGCTCGTGCATGGACATCACCATGCCGACGCAGACCGCCACCAGCGCCAGGCAGGCCAGCCAGAAGCCGGCGGCACGGTGCCGCATCAACAGCAGGTTGCCGCTGATGCCGAATACCGCGATGGCCGACTGCACGACGGTCTGGCCAATGGCCAGCGCCGGCGGATAGTCGCCGACGTCGCCGCGGCTGAGGTGGTAGGTGGCCACCAGCGCCAGAATGCCGGTCAGCGTGCACAGGGTCAGGTCCACGCCCAGCCAGATCTGGACGAAGCGCGGGTAGGCGGGCGTGGCCACCGCGGCGGCGGGTCCGGCCGGGACGGTGGAGGCCAGGGAAGGGGTCATCGGCGGGTTCTCGCAGGCCGGCTCAGAACGGCCGGACCGGCAGCCAGCCCTTGTCGCCCAGCACCTTGAAGGAATAGAAGTCGCGCGGGGCCATGATCCCGAAGGCCACGCCGCCCAGGTAGCGGGCGCCACCGGCCAGGGTTTCGCCGCCGATCAGGTACAGCACCGTCACCAACACGGTCAGGCCCACGAAGGTCATCAGTGCCAGCACCAGGCCCTTCTTCCACATGCCCTTGACCAGGTAGTAGAAGAAGCCGAACACGAAGGCCAGCAGGAAGGCCGACATCGGCGGGGCCATCTCCTTGGCCGCGGCCAGGCGCTCCGGTCCTTTGGGGATGGCCTTGAACAGCTGGCCTTCCAGCCCGCCGTACTTC
Source organism: Stenotrophomonas sp. ATCM1_4 (assembly GCF_004348115.1). Classification (GTDB taxonomy): domain Bacteria; phylum Pseudomonadota; class Gammaproteobacteria; order Xanthomonadales; family Xanthomonadaceae; genus Stenotrophomonas; species Stenotrophomonas capsici. The sequence goes on from NZ_QPFB01000001.1 coordinate 1,253,299, forward strand.
TGCAGGCCCTTGAAGTACTGCTTCCAGCGGTCGGACACGTCCAGCGTGTCGATCTGGGTGCCGGTGGGCGTGCTGACCGGGGTGGCGGTCGCGGCGTAGGGATTCTGTTCCATGGGGCTCTCCGGTTCGGGGGTCTCGGGTGGCCGCCGTGTGCGGCCGTACCAGGACAATCACCAAAGCGGGCGCGATTGCGTCATTTATTTGGGCACTCAATTGCCGGCCGGCCCTTGAAAGCCTCCGGGCGGGCCCCATCTCCCGAGCAAGCCCGTTGGACGGGCGTTTTTGCGCGTGGCACCGGCACCCTCTGGTCGGGGGTGGTGGTGTCGCCGGATCTTCAGGCCAATCAAATACTTAAGAGGTTCTTCATGAGCATCAAGCCGCTTCACGACCGCGTTGTGGTCAAGCCGATCGAAGCCGACGAAATCTCCGCCGGCGGCATCCTGATCCCGGATTCGGCCAAGGAAAAGTCCACCAAGGGCGAAGTCGTGGCCGTCGGCCCGGGCAAGCCGCTGGACAATGGCTCGGTGCGCGCCCCGTCGCTGAAGGTCGGTGACAAGGTCATCTACGGCCAGTACGCCGGTTCGACCTACAAGGCCGAAGGCGTCGAGTACAAGGTGCTGCGCGAAGACGACGTGCTCGCCGTCATCGGCTGAGCCGCGCTCCCCCTGCTTTCGAAACAGACCCCTTTCCCGATAAAAGCGGCCGAGCATGGCTCGGCTCTACTCAGAGGTAATCGCAATGGCTGCCAAGGATATTCGTTTCGGTGAAGACGCCCGTTCGCGCATGGTGCGCGGCGTCAACGTTCTCGCCAATGCCGTCAAGGCCACCCTCGGCCCGAAGGGCCGCAACGTCGTGCTCGAGAAGAGCTTCGGCGCCCCGACCATCACCAAGGACGGCGTGTCCGTGGCCAAGGAAATCGAACTGGCTGACAAGTTCGAGAACATGGGCGCGCAGATGGTGAAGGAAGTCGCCTCGCGCACCAACGACGACGCCGGCGACGGCACCACCACCGCCACCGTGCTGGCCCAGGCCCTGATCCGCGAAGGCGCCAAGGCCGTTGCCGCCGGCATGAACCCGATGGACCTCAAGCGCGGTATCGACAAGGCCGTGGTTGCTGCCGTCGCCGAGCTGAAGAACATCTCCAAGCCCACCGCTGACGACAAGGCCATCGCCCAGGTCGGCACCATCTCGGCCAACTCGGACGAGTCGATCGGCAACATCATCGCCGAAGCGATGAAGAAGGTCGGCAAGGAAGGCGTGATCACCGTCGAGGAAGGCTCGGGCCTGGAGAACGAGCTGGACGTCGTGGAAGGCATGCAGTTCGACCGCGGCTACCTGTCCCCGTACTTCATCAACAACCAGCAGGCCCAGACCGCCGACCTGGACGACCCGTTCATCCTGCTGCACGACAAGAAGATCTCCAACGTGCGTGACCTGCTGCCGGTGCTGGAAGGCGTCGCCAAGGCAGGCAAGCCGCTGCTGATCATCGCCGAGGACATCGAAGGCGAGGCGCTGGCCACCCTGGTGGTCAACACCATCCGTGGCATCGTCAAGGTCGTGGCCGTCAAGGCACCGGGCTTCGGCGACCGTCGCAAGGCGATGCTGGAAGACATGGCCGTGCTGACCGGCGGCACCGTGATCTCCGAGGAAGTGGGCCTGTCGCTGGAAAAGGCCACCATCAAGGACCTGGGCCGCGCCAAGAAGGTGCAGGTCTCCAAGGAGAACACCACCATCATCGACGGCGCCGGCGATACCGCTGCCATCGAGTCGCGCGTCAAGCAGATCAAGACCCAGATCGAGGACACCTCCTCGGACTACGACCGCGAGAAGCTGCAGGAACGCGTGGCCAAGCTGGCCGGCGGCGTTGCCGTGATCAAGGTCGGCGCTTCGACCGAAATCGAAATGAAGGAAAAGAAGGACCGCGTCGACGACGCCCTGCACGCTACCCGTGCAGCCGTTGAGGAAGGCGTGGTCCCGGGCGGCGGCGTCGCGCTGGTGCGCGCTGTCACCGCGCTGGCGGGCCTGAAGGGCAACAACGAAGACCAGAACCATGGCATCCAGATCGCCCTGCGCGCGATGGAAGCCCCGCTGCGCGAAATCGTTGCCAACGCCGGCGAAGAGCCGTCGGTCATCGTCAACAAGGTCAAGGAAGGCACCGGCAGCTTCGGTTACAACGCTGCTTCGGGCGAGTTCGGCGACATGCTGGAATTCGGCATCCTGGACCCGACCAAGGTGACCCGTTCGGCCCTGCAGAACGCCGCTTCGATCGCTGGCCTGATGATCACCACCGAAGCGATGGTGGCCGAGGCACCGAAGAAGGACGAGCCGGCCATGGGCGCCGGTGGCATGGGCGGCATGGGTGGCATGGGCGGCATGGACTTCTAAGTCCGCCGCAGCCTCACCGCTGCTGGTAACACACAGAACCCCGCCGCAAGGCGGGGTTCTGCTTTTCTGCAGGTAGCGTGGCGGCCTGCGCCGCGGCAGCCTCCCGGCGCAGGGCGGACGGGCTGGGCGCAGCGCACCCGGATGCCGGGGGAGCCCGCCGGCGGTGGGCAGGGCGGGCCTGGGGACATGCGCCGCTACCTGCTGTGTGCACCGCCATGGGCAGCACCCGGATGCGCTGCGCTCAGCCCGTGCCGTCCGGCCTCATGTCCCGCTCCAGTGCGGCGGTCGTCGCTCCAGGAAGGCGCGCGGACCCTCCAGGTAGTCGCGGCTGCCGGCGACCGCGCGGATCGCGCTGGCGCTCATCTCGCGCAGCACGCGGTCGTCATGGTCGAACGCGGCACGGGCCACCGCCAGGCTTTCGCAGACGGCCAGTGGCGCGTTGGCGCTGATGCGCTCGGCCAGCGTGATGGCCGTGGCCAGCAGCTCCGGCCCGGGCACCACCTGGTTGACCAGGCCGATCGCCTGCGCACGTGCGGCCGGCAGTTGCTCGCCGGTGAGGATCAGCTCGATGGCCAATGCACGCGGTATCGCGCGGGTCAGGCGGTACAGGCCGCCGGCGGCGGCGACCAGCCCGCGCCGGACTTCAGGCAGGCCGAAGGCGGCATGCCCGGCGGCGACGATCAGGTCGCAGGCCAGCGCGATCTCGGTGCCGCCCGCCAGCGCCAGGCCATTGACCGCGGCGATCCAGGGCTTGCGTCGGGGCTGGTGCACGAAACCGGCGAAGCCGCCGCGCGTCGTGCTCAGCGCGGCGGCCTCGCCATTGGCGATGGCCTTCAGGTCGGCGCCGGCACAGAACGCCTGATCGCCGGCACCGGTAAGGATCACGCAGCGCACGTCGTGGTCGGCATCGGTCAGCTGCACCGCCTGCTCCAGGTTGAGCGCGGTGATGGCGTCGATGGCATTGCGCACCTGTGGCCGCTGCAGCGTGACCAGGGCGACGTGCGCGCCGACGAGTCGCACGCTGACCGTGCGACCCAGCTGGATGACGGCTTCATTGTTCATCGGGGCAGGCTCCATCGGGAATGGCCGCGCGAAGTCGGCTGCAGGAGGCCGCACCTGCCGATCGGCGCGACCTCGCTGCGGGTCAGCACCGCCAGCGTCCAGGCATCGTCGGCGGCCACTTCGGCCAGCGTGCGGGTGCCGCTGGGCGTACGCAGGATGGCCACGCCGTGCGCGACGGAACCATCGCGGCGATGGATGACCGTGAAGGCTTCCAGCTGGCCTTCGCCGGCCGGGCTGATTTCCAGCGGCGGCACTTCGCCGCGCCGGCTGTCCGCGATGGACTGCACGCTGCTGAAGGCCAGGTCCGGATGGCCGGGGTAGGGACGCCGGGCCAGCAGCAGTGCATGGTGCTTGGTGACGAATTCCCCCTGGCCATAGAGCAACCCGGGAAAGAACGAACGCGAAGCGCGCAGGCGCCGCACCATCGCGCAGGTGGCATGGGTCATGTAGTTGCTCATCGGTGCGCCGAAGAAGGTCAACCCGCCGGTGACGGTGGGCTCGAAGCGCGCCGGCAACCCGAGCGCGCGGCGCGCCATCTTGGGGACGCAGGGAAAGCAGCTGTACAGCTCCATCGCTTCGAACACGCCGCCGGCGAGGTGGCGTGCGCTTTCCAGCACCGTGCTCTGGGCGTGGCTTTCCCAGTAGTGGTCGCGTGCCAGGAAGTCGCCGGGCTCGTTGGCATGCACGCCGCCCCAGATGTGCACGAGGCGTTCCTCGGGCAGGCCGGCGCGGCGTGCGAGCGCCAGGCTGGTCACCAGCACGGCCGCCCCCTGGTTGACCTGCGGATTGGCGGTCATGCGCTTGGTGTACGGCCAGGCGATCCAGCGGTTCTGTTCCGATGGCGTGGTGACGTCGGCCGGGCTGTACGGCTCGCGCAGCCACGCGCAGGGATTGCCGGCGGCATGCCGCGCGTAGCGGCTCCACAGCTCGCCGCTCTCGCGCTGCGCCGCGGACGGAGCCTGTCCCCAGTGGGCCGTGCTGGCCGTTTCATAGAATGGATAGACCGTGGTGGGCCGGTCGCAGCCGAGCGCGGCGGCCAGCGGATGCACCAGCGTGTGACCGCGCAGCGGCGCCGGTCCATCCTCGGCCCAGTGCGTCCAAGGCAGCGTGATTCCCTGCGCGGCGGCCTTGCCGACGGTGGACTGGGATTCGGCGCCACAGATCAGCGCGACCCGGCTCTGGCCATCGATGATGCGTTCGGCAGCCTCCTGGATCAGCCGCAACGGGCTCTCGCCGCCCACCGCGCCATACGCGCGATGCGACGGGTCAATGCCCAGGCATTCGGCCAACAGGCCCGGCGCATCGCGGTAGCGCCAACTGGACAGGTTGACCACGTCCAGTGAATCGACCTGCTGCAGCAGCGGTGCACGTGCATCGTTCTCGGCCACGCGCGCGGCACGCAGCATCAGGTCGACCGGCTCCAGTCCGTCGCGTGGGTCGGCCGGGCGGTCCAGCCATTCGCCGATGCCGACGATCACCGGTTGGGTGGCAGGGCTGCTCACTGGGCCGGCTCCACTGGGGTATTCCAGACCACCAGGCCGTCCAGTGCCTCGATCCGCCCGCCGCTGGCCAGCAGCGGATTGACCTCCAGTGAGGCCAAGTCCGGCCCCAGGGCGAGGGCGGCATCCCCGATGCGCGCGATCACTTCGGCCAGCCAACGACGGTCCACGACCGGCCCGCCGCGATACCCATCCAGCAGCGCCGAGCAGCGCAGCTCGTCCAGCATTGCCAGCACATCCTCGGCGCTGACCGGCAACAGGCGCAGGCTGCTGTCCTTGAACAGTTCGACCCAGACCCCGCCCAGGCCGACCGCCAGTGTTGGCCCCCACTGTGGGTCGCGCACCACGCCCACCAGCAGCTCGATGCCGTGGCGGCGCATCGGCGAAACGAGCACGCCATCGATGCGTGCATCGGGCCGCGCGGACGCAACCGCATGGCGCAGCTGCTGGTATGCATCGGCGGCTTCTTCGACGGCCACGTCCAGGCACACGCCGCCGACGTCGCTCTTGTGGGCGATGTCGGGCGAAGCGATCTTCAGCACCACCGGGCCGTTGAAGCTGGCGGCATGGCCCTGCGCCTGCACCGGGTCGGTCGCCATCCGCGCCGGCACCACCGGCACGCCCTGGGTCACCAGGAAATCCAGCGTCTCCCGCTCCGACCGCGGGCGTTGCACGTCTTCGCCGGCCGGCAACGCGGTGCGGGATGGCTGCGGGGAAAGAGGATGTTGTCGTGCCCACCACTGGGCCTGGGCGATGGCGGCCACGCCGCGGTCCAGGCCCACGCCCAGATAGACCAGGCCATGGTGCTCGGCCAGCATCCGGCTGAAATCCGGCACCGGTCGCGGTGCGATGCTGAGCAGCACGCCGGGCGTGCTGGCGGCGGAGAACGCCTGCCCGACCTGCTGGATCACCTGCTGGCTGTAGCCATGGCGGGGCTCGGTGGGCAGGTCGTACAGGCAGGCGATCAGCCCGATGTCGGGGTCCTGGTCGAGCACCTCGATGCTGCGCGCGAACAGCGCCGGGTCGAGGATGGCCGCGCCGGTGAGATCCAGCGGGTTGTGCGGTGTGCCGAAGGACGGCATCACGTCGCCCAGCGCATCACGGCTGCGCACGGACAGCTCGGGCAGTGCCAGGCCGCTGGCTTCGGCGCGGTCGGCGGCGATCTCGCAGATACCGCCGGAAATGGCGATGGCGGCGACGTTGCCGCCACCGCGCGAACGCAGGCGCGACAGCAATGCGGCGGTGGCCACCAGGTCGTCGATCGAATGTACGCGGATGATGCCCAGCTGCCGGCAGGCGGCGTCGAACACCCGGTCATCGCCGACCAGCGAGCCGGTGTGCGCCTGCGCGGCTTTTGCCGTGACCGCGCTGGTGCCGATCTTCAACGCCACCACCGGCTTGCCGGCGGCCAACGCGCGCCGCGCGGCGGCTGCCAGCGTCGCGGTGTCGCGCGTGGTTTCCAGGAACAGGCAGATGACCCGGGTGGCTTCGTCATCGACCAGGTAGTCGACCAGGCGTGCCACGCTGAGGTCGGCTTCATTGCCGGTGGAGACGATGTAGCTCAGGCCCACGCCCTGGCGGCCGGCATGGTCAGCGATGTAGCTGGCGGTGGCACCGCTTTGCGAGATCAGCGCGACATTGCCGGTCAGGCGGGTAGGCAGGCCGATCGTCCACAGCGCGATGCGGTCGATGTAGTTGATCAGCCCCAGGCAGTTCGGCCCGAGCAGGTTGACCTGATGCTGCCGTGCCAGGCCCGCCAGCGCGGCCTGGCGTCGTGCGCCATCCTCGCCGGTCTCGGCGAAACCGGAGGTCAGGATCACCGCATTGGCGATGCCCGCCTCGTGCAGGTCGCCGAAGGTATCCTCGATGGCGTGCGCCGGCACCATCAGCAGTGCCGCGTCCACCGGTTCGCCGATCGCCCGGCAGGAGGCGGCGGCACGCAGTCCGTGGATATGGCCGCCGCGCGGGTTGACCACGTGTACTTGGCCTGCGTAGCCGAGTTCGCCGAGGTTGGCGAATGCCCCGTTGGACCAGCGGGAGCGTTCGGTGGCGCCGACCAGCGCGATGGCGCGGGGGCGCAGCAGCCCATCGAGCGAGGCAGGCGCATCGGCGTGTGCATTCAATCGTGCATTCATGGGGGAGTTCTCGTGCAATCGGGCGCCGCCGGCACGCGACGGTTGTTGCCCGCGCGGGAACGGACGCGCGTGCCACGTGCGGTAGCGGATGAGGTCAGGACACCTGAGGGGGCGCACGCCATGCGCCGGCTTGAAGCTGTTCACGCGCCTGGGCGGCATGCGTCCGGCCCGTTGTTCGGACGTGTCCGTGCAGGACGTGAACAGGTTCAAGAAGACGCGGCATGCAATGCACTATCGGAAACGGCGGGGGACGCGTCCAATACGAAAAGCATGGCCATCCAGACGTGTTTGCTCTTGCCCGCGGCGCTCAGCCGGCATCGGCGATGCCCTCGAACGCCAATGCCATGCGCCAGCACAGTTCCGTGGCCGGATGGGGAGTGCCGCGGCGGCGCGCCAGCCGCAGCAGCACCGGGCGCTGGTCGATCAACGGCCGTGCGCAGAGCTGCTCCTGCAACTGCGCGGGGGGGCGGCGGATGAAGTTCAGGCCCAGCGCCCGGTTGGCCAGGATGTGCTCCAGCCACAGGTCGCTCATCATTTCGTGGTCCACGCGCAACACCGCGCCGGCGCGTTTGGGACCGTTGAACAACTGGTCGTACAGCGGTGGGTTCAGGGCACGCTCGAAGACCAGCACCGTCCTGTCGTGCAGGTCGCGGTCGCTGACCACGTCGAGCTGTGCCAGTGGGTCGTCCCGGCGGCACAGCAGTTCGCAGCTGGACTGGGCCACGACCCGGTACTCCAGTGCCGGATCGATCACCTCGCCAACGACGAATGCCATGTCCAGCTTCTCGTCGGCCACCTTCTCGACCAGCTCCGGGCTCCAGCCGACCACGGTCTCGATGCGCAGCCGTGGATGGATCTGCGCGAAACGTTCCAGCAGCACCACGCGTTCGGCGAACAGGTGCGAATACGGTGGCAGCCCGATCCGCAGCAGCGGCCACTCCTGCTGCCGGCGCAGCAGCAGCGCGCCGGCGTTGAACGCATCCAGTGCCTGCATCACCGCCCGTGCCGGCGCGAGCAGCGCGGCCCCCTGTTCGCTCAGTGCGACGCGCCGGCTGTCGCGGATGAACAGCTCGAAGCCCAACTGCCGTTCGAGCTTGCGGATCTGCGCGGACAGCCATGGCTGGGCAACGTGCAGGGCGTCGGCCGCGCGGGTGAAGGACAGCGCGTCGGCCACGGCGACGAACATCTGGAGCAACCGGGATTCGGTACGCATGCGCGTGGCGGAGTGGCGATGGGGCAGTCCAGTATGGGGAGTCGCCCGGCAGCTGTAATGCGCGGCATCGCCAACCTCGCGTGGCCCGCATTCCTGCGTGGTTTCCACCGTTCTGTTTCGGGACAACGGGGTTACAGTCGCCATTGTTCCGTCAGGAAACAACGCCACACAAACGGCCTTGCCACGGCGTACTGCGGCAACAGCCGGACGCCAACGACCGTGGTCCGCTCCAACGATGAACGCACGGCATCGCCTGGATCAGGTTGCTACGCGCGAACGCACGTCCAGGCAGGAATCAGGCCGGCATCGACCGCCAGAGCCATGCCCCCAGCGCCGTCAGCGATGCGATCCAGACGACCAGGATGATGGCGGCCATGGCGCGGCTGACCGGCCGTGTCGCCGCGGCCGCAGCCCGCTGCCGGGCGTCATCGAGTACTTCTGCCGGCACCCGGCGCAGCACCAGCAGCAGACCGAGCGGCACGATCACCAGGTCGTCGAGATAGCCCAGGAGCGGGATGACGTCCGGGATGAGATCGATGGGGCTCAGCGCGTACGCCGCGATCCCGAGGGCGAGCAGGCGCAGCGGCCATGGCGTGCGCGGGTCGCGCGCCACGAAGTAGACGACCAGCGTCTGTCGCTTCAGCTCCTTGGCCCATTGGCGCAGACCTACCATGTGTGTTCGATGCCGTCGTCAGCGACGGGCCCACTGCACGATCTGGCTGGCCGACATCGCGCCGGGCTGGCGCGCGATCTCGCGTCCGCCCTGCAGCAGCACCATGGTCGGGATGCTGCGGATGGCAAAGCGCGCGGCCAGCGCCGGCTGCGCCTCGGTGTCGACCTTGGCCAGCCGCATGTGTGGTTCCAGCTGCGCGGCAGCCTTGGCGAACTCCGGTGCCATCTGCCGGCAGGGGCCACACCATGCCGCCCAGAAGTCGATCAGCAGCGGAATCTGCGAGCGCTGCGCATGTGCCTGGAAGGCTGCCTCATCTAGGGCGATCGGCACGGCGGTGAACAGGGCCTGGTGGCAGCGGCCGCACGCAGGCGACTGCGCCAGCCGCGTGCCCGGCACGCGGTTGATGGCATTGCAGTGCGGGCAGGCGATCTGCAGCAGGTCGGGGCTCGGGGTGCTCATCGGCATGTGGGACAGGAGTGGACTGCGCTGCAGTATGTGGCCGCCGGGGTGAAGCGCGGGCGACCGGGGGCGGCCCACGACGGCGCTGGATGAACGAAACCACCGCCGCGTCCGTTGCGGCTGTAACTGTCGCATTGCACAAAAAAGCGTGTTATCAATGCATCCCATGAACGCAGCCCGCGCCAGCTTTTACTTTTGGTATTACTTTCCGAAGCCGCTGGCGGAGGAAGGACTGCGCTCACCCTGAAGAAACCTTCAGACGCATTCCCGAAAAGCCGCCAGCGAACCTGGCGGCTTTTTTCATGCCGCCAACGCTGGGGCCACACCCTTCACGATCTGGATTGGAGACCCCCGCAATGCCCCCCCACACCGACGACCTGCGCATCCGCAAACTTGAACCGCTGACCCCGCCGGCCCAGCTGCTGTCGCTGCTGCCCTGCGACGAGGAGGCCTCGCAGACCGTGGCCGATGCCCGCGCCGCGCTGCACCGCATCCTGCACGGCCAGGACGACCGCCTGGCCGTGGTGGTCGGCCCGTGTTCCATCCACGACCCGGTCGCGGCGATGGAGTACGCCCAGCGCCTGCGCCCGCTGCGCGATGCGCTCGGCGGCGAGCTGGAGATCGTCATGCGCGTGTACTTCGAGAAGCCGCGCACCACAGTCGGCTGGAAGGGCCTGATCAACGACCCGGACCTGGACGGCAGCTTCAACATCAACAAGGGCCTGCGCGTGGCGCGCGGCCTGCTGCGCGACATCAACCGCCTCGGCCTGCCGGCGGGCGTGGAGTTCCTGGACGTGATCTCGCCGCAGTACATCGCCGACCTGGTGGCCTGGGGCGCGATCGGCGCGCGCACCACCGAAAGCCAGGTGCACCGCGAGCTGGCCTCCGGGCTGTCGTGCCCGGTGGGCTTCAAGAACGGCACCACCGGTGACGTGAAGATCGCCGCCGACGCGGTCGGCGCGGCCTCGCACCCGCACCACTTCCTGTCGGTGACCAAGGAGGGCGGCACCGCCATCGTGGCCACCCAGGGCAACCCGGACTGCCACGTGATCCTGCGTGGCGGCAAGGCGCCCAACTACGACGCGGCCAGCGTGCAGGCGGCCAGCGAGGTGCTGGGCAAGTCGCAGCTGCCGGCACGGCTGATGATCGATGCCAGCCACGCCAACAGCAGCAAGAAGCCGGAGAACCAGCCGCGCGTGATCGAGGACATCGCCGGCCAGCTGGAGGGCGGTGAGCAGCGCATCGTCGGGGTGATGATCGAGAGCCACCTGGTGGCCGGCCGCCAGGAGCTGGTCCAGGGCCAGCCGCTGGTCTACGGGCAGAGCATCACCGATGGCTGCATCGACTGGGACAGCACCGTGCAGGTGCTTGAGCGGCTGGCCGAGGCCGTGCGTGGGCGCCGCCAGGCACAGCTGGAAGCGGCCGCCTGACTGGGCCAAGCGTGACAGCCACACTGGCACGCACCGGCCAGTCCAAGTAATTTACGCGGCGGGAGGCGCAACGCCTCCCGCCTGCTGTGGTCTCAGGGGAGAGCGCCTCACGCGGCAGGAAGCCTAGAAATCACCGCTTATGGAGAAGGAAGTGATGCGTATCCGTACGTGCAGTATGGTGCTGGCAATGATGCTGGTGCCGACCGTGGCGATGGCCAAGAGGGAAGTCGTGGATTCGGGCAGTGGCTGCCTGCAGAACCTGGCGGTGAGCGGTGGCTTCACCACCGGCAAGCAGTTCCTGGCCTCCACCGACCACGAAGGCATCAGCTACCCCGAGGCTTTCCGCAAGACCGTGGCCGCGATCGAGGCCGAGGGGCTGGTGGGTGTCTCGCCGAACGAGCAGACCGGCTACATCGCCGCCGAGCAGACGGTGCGCGGTGGTGGTGGCTCCACCGTGCCGCTGCGCACCACCGTGCGCCGCCAGAACGACGGGTCCATCCGCGTTGAAGTGCGTTTCAGCATCAAGGGCGGCCAGCTGACCTCCAACAAGGCGGTGGGTGAAGGCCTGTGCAAGATCGCCGACGCGGCGAGCCTGTAACAGCGGGCGGGAGCGCGCGTGGGTAACGGTGCCTGGTTCCTGTACCTGCTGGAATGCCGCGATGGCAGCTACTACGCGGGTATCAGCACCGATGTACAGGCGCGCTTCCAGGCCCATCTGGCCGGCAAGGGCGCGCGTTACACGCGCGCGCACCCGCCACTGCGGGTACTGGGCATGCGCCCGTACGCCGACCGTGCCGCCGCCTCGCGCGCGGAATGGCAGATCAAACAGCTCCCCCGCCAGCACAAGCTGGCGTGGCTGGAGCGGGCCGGGGATTGAGGTAGAGTCTGGCTTGCAGCCGCCGTTCCGGGCGGCGCCAACGCCCGGGCAGCCGGGCACCACAGCCACGCATGCGGCTGTCCAGCGGCATGTCGGCATCGTCCTCAAGCGGAGGGTTCGTGATGGCAGGTTGGTACGAGTTGGAGAAGAGCAAGGACGGGCAGTTCTACTTCGTGCTCAAGGCAGGCAACGCGGAGGTGATCCTCACCAGCGAGCGCTACACCACGCGCGCGTCGGCCGAGAACGGCATCGCCTCGGTGCAGAAGAACAGCCCCGATGAAGCGCATTACGAGCGCAAGACCAGCAGCGATGGTCGACACCATTTCAATCTCAAGGCCGCCAACCACCAGGTGATTGGCAGCAGCCAGCTGTACGCATCGCAGGCCGCGCGCGAGGCCGGCATCACCAGCGTCAAGGGCAATGGGCCGAGCACAACGGTGAAGGACAAGACGGCGGGGTAGTTGGGTTTTGCCCTCACCCCAACCCCTCTCCCGCGTGCGGGAGAGGGGCTTTGAAACTGCAGTTGCGCCGATCACTTCAAACTGTCGTGAACCTGGCCCCTCTCCCGCACGCGGGAGAGGGGTTGGGGTGAGGGCAGCACCAGCCAGCTCAATGCACCTCGTCCTGGTACACGAACTTGGGCATCTCCCAGCGGTAGCGGATGGCCAGCAGGCGCAGTGCGAAACCGCCCACCAGGCAGCACACGATCGCGGTGTCGTCGGCCACCTGCCAGTGCAGCAACAGCAGGTAAGCCGCACCGGTGAGCAGCGAGATGATCGCGTACAGCTCCTTCTGGAAGATCAGCGGCACCTCGTTGCAGAGGATGTCGCGCAGCACGCCGCCGAACGCGCCGGTCAGCATCCCGGCGATCAGCACGATCTGCGGCGCATGCCCGGCCTCGCGCGCGATGGCGCAGCCGATCAGGGTGAAGGCGATCAGGCCCAGCCCGTCCAGCACCAGGAAGGTGCTGCGGAAGTGGTGCATCCAGCGCGCCAGCCAGGTGGCGACCAGCGCCGCGCAGACGGTGAAGCCCAGGTACTCGGGGTGTTTCACCCAACCCAGCGGGTAGTGGCCGAGCAGGATGTCGCGCAGCGAGCCGCCGCCCAGGGCGGTGACGCAGGCGATCATGACCACGCCGAACAGGTCCATGCGGCGCCGGCCGGCGGCCAGCGCGCCGGTCATGGCTTCGGCGGAAATGGCGATCAGGTAGATGAGGGAAAGCAGCATGCTGTGGGTTCCTGGCAGAGCGGTGGGGCCGGCCACGTGCCTGCCGCCACCCTTGCCTGGGCAAGGATGGGACTGCGTTGACCGGTGCCGCTCCCGCTGTCCCTTGTGCCTGAGAGTTCAGCGGCGATGGCCGCGTGCCCCTTCGGCGGATCGCGCGGACGGTGTCCGGCGACCTCTCTCCAGCTCGGCGTGTCGGATGCATGGTTGGTGGGATTCCAGCCCACCGGCCTGAGCGATCATGGGAGCCTGCGCCTTCGGCGGGCACCAGCGTGGCGCCTCTCTCCTGCATCCGGGTGCCAGTGTAACTGCTGCGTTGCAGCATGAACTGGCCGGATCTGGCAGTCCGCGCCTGTCGGTGCCCCCGCTCCCACATGAAAACAGCCGGCGGCGGGGCCGTCGGCTGCTCCGGTGCTGCGACTGCATGCCCGCTGCCGCGGGCGTTGCTCAGGCCTTCATGCTGCCCGTGTCGATGTAGCGCTGGTGCCAGGACAGCGCTTCGGGCAGCAGGTGCGGGGTGTGCTTGCCGTAGCTGTCGCGGCAGGCGCGGTCGAAGTAGTCGTTGAGCTGGTCGCGGTAGCCCGGGTGCGCGCAGTTGTCGATCACCTGGCGGGCGCGGGCACGCGGCGGCAGGCCGCGCAGGTCGGCCAGGCCCTGCTCGGTGACGATGATCGAGACGTCGTGCTCGGTGTGGTCGACGTGGCTGACCATCGGCACGATCGCCGAGATGCTGCCGCCCTTGGCCATCGACGGGCTCAGGAAGGTGGACAGGAAGCCGTTGCGGGTGAAGTCGCCCGAACCGCCGATGCCGTTCATGATGCGGCTGCCCATGACGTGGGTGGAGTTCACGTTGCCGTAGATGTCCACCTCGATCATGCCGTTCATGCCGATGCAGCCCAGCCGGCGCACCAGCTCCGGGTGGTTCGACATTTCCTGCGTGCGCATGATGATGCGGTCGCGGTAGAACCGGATGTTGCGCTTGAACTCCTCGTTCGCCTCCGGGCTCAGCGCGAAGCCGGTGCACGAGGCGTACTCGAGCACGCCGGACTTGAGCAGGTCCAGCATGCCGTCCTGGATCACCTCGGTGAACGCACTGAGTCCGCGCAGGCCACTGTCGGCCAGGCCGGCGAGCACGGCGTTGGGGATGTTGCCCACGCCCGACTGCAGCGGCAGCAGGTTGTGCGGCAGGCGGCCCTTGGCCACTTCGTGCTTGAGGAACTCGATCAGGTGGCCGGCGATCAGGCGGCTGTCCTCGTCGATCGGCTTGAACGGGCTGTTGCGGTCCGGGCCATTGGTACGCACCACCGCCACGATCTTGTCCGGGTCCACGTCCAGCGTGGTCTGGCCAATGCGGTCGTTGGCGTGGATCAGCGGGATCGGCTTGCGGTGCGGCGGCAGCGCGGTGCCGTAGTAGATGTCGTGCATGCCCTCGATGTCGGCGGGCTGCCACTCGTTGACCTCGATGATCACCTTCTTGGCCAGGTCCAGCCAGGTCTTGTTGTTGCCGACCGAGGTGGACGGCACCAGCGCGCCGTCGGCGCGGATGGCCGAAACCTCGACCACCGCGGTATCGATCTCGCCATAGAAGCCGAACCAGACATGCTGGGCGACGTGCGAGAGGTGGATGTCGATGTAGTCCAGCTTGCCGTCGTTGATGCGCTTGCGGGCATCGGGGTCGGTCTGGAACGGCATGCGCATGGCGATGCCGTCGGCCTTGGCCAGCGCGCCGTCCAGTTCGGGCGCGGTGGAGGCACCGGTCATCAGCTTGATCTGGAACGGCAGGCCCTGCGCATGCACGTCCTCGATGCGCTTGGCCAGCGCCATCGGCACCGCCTTGGGGTAGCCCGAACCGGTGAAGCCGCTCATGGCGACGGTTTCGCCCGGCTGGATCAGCGCCGCGGCTTGTTCGGCGGAGACGATGCGGTCGCGCAGGCGCGCGTCCAGGATGCGTTCGACAGACATGACGACTACGGGTTGTTGTGGGGACCGTGGATTATCGCCCTTCCCGCGGGGCAGGGGGGTTCTACCTTGGTGGGATGGTTTTTGTGGCCCGCAGGCTCTTGTACCGCCAAGTACTGTTTTGCACTGCAGCGTGCAAGTTGCTTCCGCAGGCCGCACGATCGCCCTGCATCCCGACGTGGGGGAGGGAGCAAAGCCCGCTGACAGTTCGCTGTCAGCGGGCTTTTTTAATGGCCGATCGCCGCAGATGGCGACCGCTGGCATGCGCAGATGCCAGAATCGGAGGATGGAAAATTCCCCCGCCGTAGTTCCTGAATACGTTGCCCCGGTGATTGACCGGGCCTTGGCCCGCCTCAAGCTGGCGTTGCCGGACCCGGCGCGCTGGCCGCCGTCGCAGGACGTCGAGGCGGGGCTGCGCCGGCTGGCCATCGCCAGCGACTTCGCCATCGACACGCTGTGCCGGCAGCCGGAGCTGCTGGAGTGGCTGGCCGCCCCCGATCCGGCCCCGGTCCCGTTGCCCGGACTGGACCCGCTGCAGCCCACCGCCTGGCCCACCCAGCTGCGCCGCTACCGCGCGGCGGCCTCCACCCGGTTGATCTGGCGCGACCTGCAGGGGCTGGATGACGTGGACGCCACCCTGGCCGGGGCCACCCGGCTGGCCGAGGACTGCCTGCAGCTGGCGCTGGCCGCGCTGGAGCAGGAATTCGCCAGCCGCCACGGCGTGGTGCGCAGCGCCGACGGTGGCGTGCAGCGGTTGGTGGTGTTCGGGCTGGGCAAGCTCGGCGGCGGTGAGCTGAATTTCTCCTCCGACATCGACCTGGTCTACGCCTACCCGGAAGGCGGCGAGTCCGATGGCGCGCGTCCGCTGGCGGCCGAGGAGTACTTCGCGCGGTTGGGCCAACGCTTGGCCCGGCTGCTGGATGAAACCACCGCCGAAGGCTTCTGCCACCGCGTCGACCTGCGCCTGCGCCCATTCGGCACCGCCGGGCGGGTGGCCTTGTCGTTCGCCGGCATGGACCAGTACTTCCAGCGCGAGGGCCGCGACTGGGAGCGCTATGCCTGGATCAAGGCGCGCGCGGTGGCCGGTGACATCGCCGCCGGCGAGGCCTGGCTGGAAACGCTGCGGCCGTTCGTCTACCGCCGCTACCTGGATTTCACCGCACTCGATGGCCTGCGCGAGATGAAGGCGGCCATCACCGCCGAGGTCGCGCGCAAGGACCGCGTGGACGACATCAAGCGCGGCCCCGGTGGCATCCGCGAGATCGAGTTCCTGGCCCAGGCGCTGCAGTTGATCCGCGGCGGCCGCGAGGCGGCGCTGCGCGAGCGGCGCCTGCTGCCGGCACTGCGCGCGCTGATGGATGCCGGGCAGATGGCCAAGCAGGATGGCCAGGACCTGATCAGCGCCTACCGTTTCCTGCGGCGCGTGGAAAACCGCCTGCAGATGCTGCGCGATGCGCAGACCCACAGCCTGCCGACCGACCCGCTGGACCGCGAGCGCATCGCGCTGGGCCTGGACTACGCCAACTGGGAGGCGCTGCTGCGGGCGCTGGATGCGCAGCGCCAGCGCGTGGGCACCGAGTTCGGCGCGTTGCTGGCCCCGCGCCAGGGCCAGGCCGCGCCCGATGCGCTGGCCAGCTACTGGCGCGTGCTGCCCGGTGGCGGCAGCGCCGAGGTGCTGGCCGAGGCCGGTTTCGCCGATGCGGCCGGTGCCGACCAGTCGCTGCGTGAGTTCGCCCAGTCGCTGGGCGTGAAGTCGCTCTCGGACAACGCGCGCGCGCGGCTGGACCGGGTGCTGCCGGCGCTGCTGCATGCGGCCACCCGCTCACCGCAGCCGGACGCCGCGCTGCGGCGCGTGCTCGGGCTGCTGCAGTCGATCCTGCGGCGCACCAGCTACCTGGCACTGCTGGACGAACAGCCCAGCGCGCTGACCCGCCTGGTCAACGTGCTGGCGCGCAGCGCGCTGTTGTCCGAACGGTTGGTGGCGTTCCCGCTGTTGCTGGACGAACTGCTGGACACGCGCGTGGCCGGGCCGATGCCCGGGGCGCAGGAAATGCAGGACGCCTGTTCGGCCGCGCTGGTCATCGACGACCCGGAAGCGGCGCTGCGCGCGCTCAATGAAGTGCGCCTGGCGCTGAGCTTCCGTATGGCGCTGGCCTTCCACGATGGCCGCCAGCGTGCGGTGGACTGCACGTTGCAGTTGGCGCAGCTGGCCGATGCCGTGGTGGTCACCGTGCTGGAGATGGCGCGCGCGGACATGCGCCATGCACACGGTGAGGTGCCGGGCGGGCGCTTCGCGATCATCGGCTACGGCAGCCTGGGCGGCGAGGAGCTGGGCTTCGGCTCGGACTTGGACCTGGTGTTCCTGTATGACCATCCGGCCGAGGCCGAGGAGAGCGATGGCAAGCGACCGCTGGAAAGCGGGCGCTGGTTCGCACGCCTGGCGCAGAAGGTGATGGCGCTGCTGTCGGCGGTGACCGCCGCCGGGCGCCTGTATGACATCGACGTGCGGCTGCGCCCGGACGGTGGCAAGGGCGCGCTGGTGTCTTCGCTGGCCAGCTACACCGAGTACCAGCGCGAGCGTGCCTGGACCTGGGAACACCAGGCGCTGGTACGCGCGCGCGGGGTTGCCGGCACCGGGTCGCTGCTGGCCGATTTCGAGCAGGTGCGCGATGCCACGCTGGGCCGGGCGCGCGACGCGGAAACCCTGTTCGGCGACGTGATGAAGATGCGCGGCCGCATGCGCGCCGAACTGGACCGCAGCGATGCCGGACGGCTGGACCTGAAGCAGGGTGCGGGCGGGCTGGTCGACCTGGAGTTCGTGCTGCAGACCGGGGTGCTGTCGCAGGCCGCGGAGCATCACGCGCTGTGCGGGCCCCGCCAGACCCCACGCCTGATCACCGCCCTGGCCGGCGTCGGTTGGCTGCAGGAAGACACCGCGGCGGCGCTGCACGATGCGCACGCGACGCTGCTGGACGTGGGGCTGGGCTGCACGTTGGACCGGCGCCCGCGCATGGCGGTGCCGACGGCGGAGATCCAGGCCGCCTGTGCGGCGATCACCGCCGCGGCGGTGGACAAGGGCCTGGTGTTCCCGGGTGGCGCCGGGGAGTGAGGCACGCCGGCGGCGAGGCGCCTGGCGGTTACTGCTTCACCGGTGCCATCTTCCACAGCAGGGCACGGAACGGCGCCAGCAGGCACAGGCCGATGCCGAGCTTGACCAGCCAGTCGCCGACCGCCCAGCTGACCCACGGCAACTGCGAACCGGCGAAGGCGATCGACCAGAAGATGGCCGTGTCCAGCGTGGCGCTGCAGGTGGTGGCCACCATTGGCGCGCGCCACCAGTTGCCCACGCGCAGGCGGTCGAACACGGTGATGTCCAGCAGCTGCGCGCAGATGAAGGCCAGGCACGAGGCCACCGCGATGCGCGGGGTGGCGATCCAGACCGACAGCACCACCGCCACCGCGAAACCGGCCCAGGCCACGCGGCGCGCGGCCTGCGGGCCGAAGCGGCGGTTGATCAGGTTGCTGACCAGGAACGCGACCGGGTAGCTGAAGGCACCCCAGGTCAACCAGTCATTGATCGGGTACTGCACCAGCACATTCGAGCCCAGCACCACGGCGCCCATCGCCAGCACTGCCAGCAGCAGCGAGGTGGGGGTGAGCGGGGCGAAGCGGATGGACGGATGTGGGGACATGGGTACTACGGGCAGCACCGTGAGGCGCCGTATCGACAAGGGAGAGGAGGGCAGCCGCGCCCGGACGGGCAGCAAGGCAGGCGCGCATTGTACCCGCAGGTTGCTGGCCACCATGTAAAGGCGGCCCAGACCTCGTCGCCAGGGGATGCGCACAAAGCCCCTCTCCCGCCTGCGGGAGAGGGGTTGGGGTGAGGGCAGCTTGAGCAGGGGGCCGCCGGGGGTCAAACCCCTCCCCAACCCTCCCCTCCGCCTACGGCGCAAGGGTGGGGGCCAAAGCGGCTTTTGCCGCAATCTGAAAGACCATGCGGAACCACCCCCTCCCTTGCGCCGCAGGCGGAGGGGAGGGCCGGGGAGGGGTAAGCCTTCCCCCGTCAAAGCACCTGCGTGCGGCTGTCGTCGGAGGCTTCGACGGTCGGCACGAAGGTCAGCACCGCGCCGTCCTCGGCGCGCAGCATCCAGCCGGCGCCCTGCGGGCTGGGGGTGAAGGCGACCCGTTGGCCGACGTTGAAGTTGGCGGCCGGGTTGTCCTCGCGCTGCGGCCAATGCAGTTGCGCGGTGTTCTCCGCGTTGCTCGGGTCTTCCAGCGCGACGGTGCGGCCGCCATCGGCTGCTTCGGTGATCGACTTCACCTGCATGTCCGGCAGCGGGCCGGCGGTCAGGCGCCGTGCCTGGCGGTCATTGCGCGCCCGGGTGGACGACTCGCCGGCCTTGCCGCTCACGCCGGCGGCAAGGAACAGCGGCGCCGATACCAGCATCGAGGCGCCCGCAGACACCACCAGCGTGCTGATCTCGGACTTGTTCATGCCTTCGCCGGCGCGTGCCGGCGCCACCGCCAGCAGGCAGGTCACGGCGACGCTGGCGACAAACAGGGTAAGCGGGGTCTTCATGGGAATTCCTGGGGAAAGAAAAACGACGGGTTCACAACGTGCGGGTGCGGCTTTCATCCACCGCCTCGATGCTCGGCACGAACGCCAGCGCCGTGCCCTCGGTATCACGCAGCATCCAGCCGGCGCCCTGCGGGCTGGGCTGGAAGGCGATCATCGCCCCCACGCGGAAGCCGGCCGCGGGGTCGTCCTCGCGCTTGGGCCATTCCAGCGTGGCGCGGTTCTCGGGATTGCCGGGGTCTTCCAGCGCCACCCGGCGGCCGCCATCGGCCGCGGTCTCGATCGACTTGACCTCCAGGTCCGGCAGGTGCCCGGCCCTGAGGCGGCGCTTCTCCCCGCGGCGCTCGCGCGATGCCTTGGACATGTCGGCCGCGCCGCGCACGCCGGCGGCCGACAGGAACATCGGCCCGGACACCACCATCACCGCGCTGAAGCCGGCCACCAGCACCGAGCCCTGCGAGCCGTTGAGGTTCAGTCCGTCCATGCCCGCCTGTGCGGGGGCGCTGGCCAGGCCCAGGCTGGCGACGACGGCGAAGGCGAGTGCGCTGCTGCGGATCAGGTGCTTCATGGGGAGGACGCCTGTCGTGGGGACGCCATGCCGGTCACCGCCGGCACCGGGGTCTGGTGGGGGATGGACAACTCGCGTTCCAGCGCGCCGCTGCGGTGCAGGAAGTCGAACACCGACTCCACCGTCACCACCGAATAGTTGCCGGAGATGCGTTCGCTGGCCGGATGGTCGGTGACGGCCACGTTGTCGGCGAAGAACCGCGCACCCAGGCGCTTGCCGATGCCGATGTGCATGCGGCTGGGCGTGTAGCCACGCTGCTTGAGCCAATCCAGGGTGCGCTTGCGGTCGTCCAGCACGGTGCCGTCGCCGGACTGCGCCATCGCCGCGGCGGTGACCTCCAGGATCCACTGGTTGGAATTCTGGTACTCGGTGCTGCCGGGGTAGGCCAGCATGCTGTAGCGCGGCTCATGCAACGCACGGGCCTGCGGCGCCGCGCCGGCCAGCAGCGCCTTCAATGCGCCGCGCACCGCCGGCGTCGGGACGCCCACGCGCAGGTCGGTGGTGATCGAGCTTTCGCCGACCAGGTTGACCAGGCCTTCGCGGTACAGGTCGGAGTGGTCGGTCTTGCAGCGGTTGAGCAGGTGCACCACGTCCCAGCTGCCCTGGTCATTGCGGACCAGGAAGGCCAGGTGGCTGTGGCGCAGGCCGTACTTGCTCAGGTCCTGGCCGCCGCGCGCGGCCAGCACCACGTCCACGTCGGGCAGGGCATCGAGCGTGTCCGCGGTGACCGCGGCCATGTCGAACATCGCCGCGATGGTGGTCGGCGGCGGATAGCGCGGTGCGCAGGCCTGCTGGGCAAAGGCCGGTGCGGTGAGGGCGGACAACCCGATGCAGGCGGTCAGCAGGCGTGTTCTGCAATGTTTCATTGGCGCGCATCCTTGCATGGCATTCGAAAAGGAATCGTTAGTTCAGGGGCTGCCGGCACGGCCGCCTTGCGTTCGCGCAGACCGTGGCACCGGGCCACGTGCGGTGGGGCATGGCCGGTTACAGGCCCAGCCGTGCGCGGACGTCGGCCGCGATCCGTGCCGTCTCCCGCAATGGCTCGACGTCCTGTGCGGGCGGATCAAGCACCGCCAGGCCGTCCAGCAACCGCCCGCGTTCGCGCAACGCGGCCTGGAAATGCGCCATCCGCCCCTGCGCGCGCTGTCCCAGCAGCACGCCTACCGGCACCCGCGTGGCGCAGGCCTCGGACAGCAGGTTCACCGAGTCCGGCGTGCACACGATGCGGTCGGCCCAGCCCAGCAGCCCCGCATAGGGGTTGGACCCATCGCCGCCATCGCTCCAGATCACCCCGGGCACGTCGTCGAAGGCTCGCAGCAGGGCCTGTGTGGTCGCCCGCGGGGTGCGCCGCGAGGTGGTCGCCAGCACGCTGCCGCCGTCGGCGCGGATGCGCGCGGCCAGTTGCGCGAACAGCGGCTGCAGGTCGGCGTCCTGCCACGGCGCATGGTCGGTGGGGCCACCGACGAGCAGCGCGGTGCGCGGGCCGGGCAGTTGTTCGAAGCTGGAGAACGCCGCGCGGCCCCAGGCCAGCCAGTCGTCGTTGACCGGGTTGAGGCTGCCCAGCAGGGTGAGCACGTTGTCGCCGCGCAGGCGGTCATGCTCGGGCACCACCACCAGGTCCCAGTGGCGCGCGCCGATGCGCGGGTCCAGGATCTGCACGGTGCGGGTGCCGCGGCGGCCCAGCAGCCGCAGCGCCGCTGCGGCCTGCCGGCCACAGCCGATGGCCAGCCCCGGCGGGTTGCCGGCCAGCTCGGCGAAGGTGGGGCCAAAGCCGTGCGCGGCGCCGGGCAGCAGCCGCGGCGACAGCCAGCGCCAGGGCGCCTGCGGCTGCAATGCCAGCCGTTGTTGGCCACCCAGGCGCAGCGTCGATGCCAACGCCACGGCCTGGCGCACGTTGCCGGCGCGGCCGTCGGTGATCGTCCAGGGAAGCGTCGATCGTTTCGCGTATGGCATTAATTCGTTTCAGTAAGTCTGGGTGTTGCAACAGTCGGGGCGTTCTACACTGCGTCCTTGCATCGACGTTGCCATTGTCCGGGGCTTTCCGGCGCAATGCACGACCGTAGCCCTTTCACCACGGAGTTTCCATGTCCGACATCTTCAACGATGCCGCGCTTGACCAGCTGTTCCGCACCGCCCGTACCCAGAACGCCTTCCAGGACCGCCCGGTCGAGGACAGCCAGCTGCGTGCCCTGTACGACCTGCTGAAGTGGGCGCCGACCTCGGCCAACTCGAGCCCGGCACGCTTCGTGTTCGTGAAGTCCGCCGAGGCCAAGCAGAAGCTGGCGCCGGCCCTGTCCGAGGGCAACCTGGCCAAGACCCTGGCCGCGCCGGTCACGGCGATCATCGGTTTCGACCAGGATTTCCACGAGAAGCTGCCGTACCTGTTCCCGCACGCCGACGCCAAGTCCTGGTTCGACGGCCCGCGCGAAGGCCGCCACGAGGCGGCGTTCCGCAACGGCACCCTGCAGGGTGCCTACCTGATCCTGGCCGCCCGCACGCTGGGCCTGGATGCCGGCCCGATGTCCGGCTTCGACCCGGCCAAGGTGGACGAAGCGTTCTTCGCCGGCACTGCCATCAAGTCCAATTTCCTCGTCAACCTGGGCTATGGCGACCCGTCCGGCGTGTTCCCGCGCCTGCCGCGGCTGTCTTTCGACGAAGCCGCGCGCATCGAGTAAGTGTTGCACCGGCGGCGTCCCTCACATCGGGCAACGCCGGGTATGTTGAAACTGCCTGCATTCCCCATTCCCGTCCTCAAGGAGAGTTCCATGTCCAACCTGTCCAAGCTGTTGCTCCCGCTGGCGCTGGCCGCCGCCATCACCGCCTGCTCCAAGCCGGCCGACCAGGCCGCCGCACCGGCCGCCACCCCGGCTGAAACCGCTGCGCCGGCCGAAGCCGCCGCCGCTGCCCCGGCCGCCCCGGAAGCGGCCGCCATCCAGGTTGCCGCCGGCACCTACAAGCTCGACCCGACCCACACCGACGTGCTGGTGCAGTGGAACCACCTGGGCTTCTCCAACCCGACCGCGCACTTCGGCAACGCCGACGGCACCCTGGTGTACGACGCCGCCGACGTGACCAAGTCGACCGTGGAAGTGACCCTGCCGCTGTCGGGCCTGAACAGCTTCACCGCCAAGTTCGACGAGCACCTGCGCAGCGCCGATTTCTTCGACGCCGCCAAGTTCCCGACCGCCACCTTCAAGAGCACCAAGGTGGAAGCGGCCGGCACCAACAAGCTGACCGTCACCGGTGACCTGACCGTCAAGGGCGTGACCAAGCCGGTCGTGCTGGACGTGACCGTCAACGGTGCCGGCGAGCACCCGATGGCCAAGGTGCCGGCCGTCGGCTTCGACGCCACCGCCACCCTGAAGCGCAGCGATTTCGGCATGGGTGCCTACGTGCCGAACGTCGGCGACGAGATCAAGGTGCGCATCACCACCGAAGCCCTGATCCCGAAGGCTGAAGAAGCCAAGGCCGAGTAATCGGCTCCGGCCCCGGCCGGCATGCGACATGACAAAGGCCCGCCAGCAATGGCGGGCCTTTGTTCTGGATGGGAGCAGTGCCGCTGCCGTCCCTTTGCCGCAGGCAGGGCGAGGGCCGGGGATAGGTAACGCGCTTACTCGCAGCGCACCGCGGTGATCATATTCCCCGCATCCACGTACACCCGCAGGCGGTCCTGGCGGATGTCGCGCGAGACGATGGTGCCCGGGCCGATCGGGTTGACCAGGCCGGCGCCACTTTCCTGCTTCAGGCGGCGGATGGTGGGTTCGTCGTTGGTCTTGCCCACGGCCCACTGCACGCCGGCATCGCTGCAGCGACCGAAGTCGGTGTCGCGCGCGGCCGACGGGGTGGGCGTGCTCTGGCAGGCACTCAGGCCGGCTGCCAGCACAGCGGCAACCAGCAGCGTACGAAGGGAAGTGGCGCGCTCCATGGGCATTCCAATGGCAACAGGGGCGCTGAGCATAGCAGCGCCATTTTGTACGGATGCCGTCCGGCGCGGCGGCCGGGCGGCGATTACTCGCAGCGCACGGCGGTGATCACGTTCCCGGCGTCCAGGTACACCCGCAGGCGGTCCTGGCGGATGTCGCGCGAGACGATGGTGGTCGGCGTGATCGGGTTGACCAGGCCGGCGCCGCTTTCACGCGAAAGCCGGCGCATGGTGGCCTCGTCGCCCGGCTGCCCCACCGCCCATTGCAGGTCGGTCGCGCTGCAGCGGCCATCGCCGGCGATGGTCGGCCCGGGCGTGGTCAGGCAGCCACCCAATGCCGCAGCGAACACGATGGAAGCGGCGGGCAACAACGCCTTGTGGATGCGGAACAGGTTCATGCGTGGACCCGGGAGTCTGCGGCCGGAGGTGGTTGGGCCGAGCATACCAGCCGGCAATGGCCGCACGATTGATCCGAAACAATGTGTGCGTGCGTGAGATTCCCCACCATCCCGAACGACGCCGCTTCTGCGGTTTCAACCTGCACGCGGCAACGGGTTGCGAAGCCGATCACACCCGCGCATTCGGCGCCGCCTGCGCGCAACACATTGGTGGCATGATCCGGCCTGCATGCAATGTGCTGTTCAACTTTAGGGGAGTGATCCATGAAGCGCATCAGACGATCCATTGCCGCTGCCTGTGCCACGTTCCTGTGTGGTGCACTGGCCCTTCCGCAGGCCGAAGCCTGCACACGTTTCGTCTATCACGGTGCCAACGGTGAAGTGATCACCGGGCGCTCGATGGACTACAAGATCGACACCGGCACGCACCTGTGGACCTTCCCGCGCGGCATGAAGCGCAGTGGCGAAGCCGGGCCCAACTCGCTGCAGTGGACCTCACGCTACGGCAGCGTCATCGCCAGTGCCTACGACATCTCCACCACCGACGGCATGAACGAAGCCGGGCTGGTCGCCAACCTGTTGTGGCTGGCCGAATCGGAATACCCCGAGCGCACCACCGGCAAGCCGGGCCTGAGCATCGCGGCGTGGACGCAGTACGTGCTGGACAACTTCGGCAGCGTCGACGAAGCGGTGAAGGCGCTCTCACGCGAGCCGTTCCTGCTGGTCTCCGACAGCCCGCCCGGCGAGCAGCGCATGGCCACGCTGCACCTGTCCATCTCCGATGCCAGCGGCGACAGCGCCATCATCGAGTACATCAAGGGCAAGCAGGTCATCCACCACAGCCGCGACTACCAGGTGATGACCAACTCGCCGATCTTCGAGGAGCAGCTGGCGCTGGAAAGCTACTGGCGGCAGATCGGCGGCACCGTGATGTTGCCCGGCACCAACCGCGCCTCCGATCGCTTCGCGCGTGCGTCGTTTTACGTCAACGCCATTCCCAAGGCCGAGGACCCGGTGGAATCCATCGCCAGCGTGTTCAGCGTGATCCGCAACGTGTCGGTGCCGTACGGCATCACCACGCCGGACCAGCCCAACATCTCCTCCACGCGCTGGCGCACCGTGGCCGACCAGAAGCGCCTGCTGTACTTTTTCGAATCGGCACTCACGCCCAACGTGTTCTGGGTGGACATGAAGAAGCTCGATTTCAGCGAGGCCAGCGGCAAGGTACGGCGGCTGGACCTGGGCGAGTTCCAGCGCACCACCTACGCCGGTGAGGCGAATGACCAGTTCAAGGAAACGCCCGCGTTCCGCTTCCTGGGGATCTGAGCGGCGGTGGCCACGGATGTGTTTCGACAAGGAGGGCATGGCATGCGGCATCTGGCCGTTCATCGTTGCATTGCAGTGGCGCTGTTGGCCGCAGGCGCGCTGCCTGCGGTGCAGGCGCAGGAGGCCGCGCAGGACGGCCGCTGGCGTTTCCAGGCCACGCCGTATGTGTGGATGAGTGGCCTGGAAGGCCAGGTGCGGCCGTTCCGCAGTGCGCCGGCCGCCGACGTGGACAAGTCGTTCGCGGAGTTGTTCGAGAGCCTGGATGCGGCGGCCTTCGTCACCGCCACCGCGCGGCGCGACCGCTTCGTGCTGCAGGCCGACCTCACCCACGCCTCCACGTCCGACTCGGCCGTACTGCCGATGGGCCTGTCGGCGCGGGCGAAGGTGCGCCAGACCTCGGCCTCGCTGACCGCCGGCTATGCCTTCGCCCCGACCGAGGCGGCCGGAGTGGACCTGATGGCGGGACTGCGGCATTGGGATGTCAGCACCGCGGTGGACGTGACCGGCATCGGTTCGGCACGGTCGAAGTTTTCCTTCGTTGACCCGGTCATCGCCGCGCGCTGGCGGCAGGCCGTGGCACCGCGCTGGTCAACGTTGGTGTACGCCGATACCGGCGGTTTCGGCGTGGGATCGGACGCGACCTGGCAGGTGCTGGCGCTGGCCAACTACCAGGCCCGTGACAACCTGTTCCTGTCGATGGGCTACCGCCACCTGAGCGTGGATTACCGCGAGCACGGGCGGCGGCTGGACGTGGACCTGTCCGGCCCGATGCTGGGCCTGACCTTCCTGTTCGGCAAAGGACACGGCGCGGCCGCCTTGCCGTGAGGCAAGGCCGCACATGACTGCCCCCTCCCTTGCGCCGAAGGCGCAGGGGAGGGCTGGGGAGGGGGCTTCTGACGAAGCAGCCGAACACGCCGGCCGGAAGGTGCCCGCGCTGCGCCCCTTACTCCACGTCGCTCGGGTCCGCCTTCCAGTAACCGGTGGCGCGGATCCAGTCCTTCGGCACCTGCAGGTGGCCTTCCACGAACTTGCGCATCATCCGTGCGCGCTTGGACTCGGTGGCAATCCAGTAGAACGCGTCGCCGTCGGGCTGTTCGAAATCCACCAGCGCGTCTTCCAGCAGCGTGCTGCTGGCCGCATCGAAGCCATTGCGCTCGAACCACGACACAGTGACCTGCGCAGCGCTGTGCAGCGGCTGGCGGTCGCCCTCTTCCGGAATCTCGATGAACACCTCGGCCACTGCACCTTCGGGCAACTCCTCCAGGCGGCGAGCAATGGCGGGCAGGGCGGTTTCGTCGCCAATCAGCACATAGGCGTCGTAGTCATCGGCGATGACGTGCGAGCCACGCGGGCCGGCCACCACCAGTGCATCGCCGGCCTTGGCATGCGCGGCCCACTGTGTGGCCGGGCCGTCGCCGTGCAGCACGAAGTCCAGCACCAGCTCGCCGGCGTCGGCGTCGTACAGCCGCGGGGTGTAGTCGCGGGCCGGCGAGGGCAGCTGGCCTTCCGGGTAACGCGGGCCCTGCTCGGTCAGCACCGGCAGCACGAACTGGCCTTCGGCGTTGGGGAAGAACAGCTTGACGTGGTCGTCCGGTGCGCGGCTGTCGAAGCCTTCCAGCGCATCGCCTCCCACCACGATGCGCTGCATGTTCGGGGTCAGGCGTTCGCTGCGCAGCACCTGCAGGTGGCGGAAGCGGGGAGTGAAGCGGATCAACTGGGTTTCATGCGAGGACATGGCAGTACCTGGGGTCAATGACGGCATGGGCCGGGGTGACCTGGCTGGATCGCTCTGGCTGGGTCGTAACGAAAGGGGGGAGGGCTTACTCGGGCGGGGTATCGCGCACCAGCGCGGTGGCCTCGTCCAGCAGTGCGGTGATGCGTTCGACGTCGGCACCCTGCCAGCGGCCATGGCGCTGCATCATCGAATGGGTGAGTTCGCGCATGGCTTCGCGCACCGACGGCGGCAGGTTGGCCTTGGTGATCACGCGCGCGCTGTGGCGCGCGCGCAGCAGGGCGTCGTCCACCTCGCCCTGGCGCAGCTTCAGCTGGGCCTGGCCGACAGCGGTGATGTGGTAGCGCTTGCGGCCGCCTTCCTCCTCGGCCTGTACCCAGCGCTGGTTCTCGAAGTCGGCCAGCAGCGGGTACACCGAGCCGGCGCTGGGCGTGTACACGCGCATGAACATCTCGCTGACCTGCTGGATCAGCTCGTAGCCATGGCGCGGCGCCTGGCCGATCAGCGACAGCAGCAGCAGGCGCAGGTCGCCCCGGCCCAAGGGGCGGGGGGAAGGGCGGCGACGGGGTTCGGTGGCGCTCATTGGGTCTTTTCGATATATCGAAACGTGCGAAACGATATATCGAAAACTCCGGCCGGGCAACACCCGGCGCCTGCGGGCGGCCAGACAGAGCGTTTCGCCAGCGGGATGCAGCACGCTGGTCGGAAATTGCTGCGATGCAGCATGGCCGCGCCTGTCACGCCGCTGACCCGCTGCGCTGCCAGCCTGCAGCCGCGTCGCTGCCTTGGTTCTGCCGCAAGGCCCTCCCGGGGTTGTCCCGTGGTGTCCCTGATCCAGCTGCATCGCTGTCGTCATCTGTCTTGCGGACACTGGCTTTTACGCCTCCATACGTATGCGTAGCCCGCTTGGCAAGGGGTCGGGTGCGCTACACTTTGGAGTTCAAAACAACGAACAAGCGCGCGTGTGCGTGCAGCAACTTGGGAGCGCTAATGAACTGGTTGAATGAGGTGCTGAACAACGACCCGAACCCCCTGGAGACCCAGGAGTGGATCGAGTCGTTGAAGGCCGTTATCGATGTCGAGGGCCCCGAGCGCGCGCATCAGTTGCTGGAAGGCATGGTTGAACTGACCCGTCGTTCGGGTGCGTTCCTGCCGTTCTCGCCCACCACCGAATACGTCAACACCATCGAGCCGCAGCTGGAGGCCAAGAGCCCCGGCAACGCCGAGCTGGAATGGCGCATCCGCTCCATCATCCGCTGGAACGCGATGGCCACCGTGGTGCGCGCCAACCGCAAGCCGGGTGACCTGGGCGGCCACATCGCCTCGTTCGCCTCCGGCGCGACGCTGTACGACGTGGGCTTCAACCACTTCTGGCGCGCCCCGAGCGACACCCATCCGGGCGACCTGCTGTTCATCCAGGGCCACAGCGCCCCGGGCATCTACGCGCGCGCGTTCCTGGAAGGCCGCATCGACGAGCAGCAGCTGGACAAGTTCCGCATGGAAGTGGACGGCGGTGGCCTGTCCTCCTACCCGCACCCGTGGCTGATGCCGGACTTCTGGCAGACCCCGACCGTGTCGATGGGCCTGGGCCCGCTGGCCGCCATCTACCAGGCGCAGTTCATGCGCTACCTGGAAAACCGCGGCCTGATCGAGAAGAGCGACCGCAAGGTATGGTGCTTCATCGGTGACGGCGAGTCGGACGAGCCGGAAACCCTGGGCGCCATCGCCCTGGCCGGCCGCGAAGGCCTGGACAACCTGATCTTCGTGGTCAACTGCAACCTGCAGCGCCTGGACGGCCCGGTGCGCGGCAACGGCAAGATCATCCAGGAACTGGAAGGCGTGTTCCGTGGCGGCGGCTGGAACGTCATCAAGTTGCTGTGGGGCTCGTACTGGGATCCGCTTCTGGCCAAGGACACCAACGGCGTCCTGAAGAAGCTGATGATGGAAACCGTCGACGGCGAGTACCAGAACTGCAAGGCCTTCGGCGGCGCGTATACGCGCGAGCATTTCTTCGGCAAGTACCCGGAAACCGCCGCGATGGTGGCCAGCCTGTCCGACGACGACATCTGGCGCCTGAACCGTGGTGGCCACGACCCGCACAAGGTATACGCCGCCTACCACCAGGCCGTGAACACCAAGGGCATGCCGACCGTGATCCTGGCCAAGACGGTCAAGGGCTACGGCATGGGCAGCGCCGGCGAGGCACTGAACCCCACCCACCAGACCAAGAAGCTGGACGACGAAGCGGTGCGTCACTTCCGCGACCGCTTCAACATCCCGGTTACAGACGAGCAGCTCAAGGACGGCCAGGTGCCGTTCTACCACCCGGGCCCGGATTCGCCGGAAGTGAAGTACCTGCAGGAGCGTCGTGCTTCGCTGGGTGGCTACCTGCCGCAGCGTCGCCAGAAGGCCGACAAGTCCTTCACCGCCCCGAAGCTGGAAACCTACGAGCGCCTGCTCAAGGAATCCGGCGAGCGCACCTACTCCACCACCATGGCCTTCGTGCAGACGCTGAACATCAGCCTGCGTGACAAGGAGCTGGGCCCGCGCCTGGTGCCGATCGTCGCCGACGAGGCGCGCACCTTCGGCATGGAAGGCCTGTTCCGCCAGATCGGCATCTACGCCCCGTACGGCCAGAAGTACAAGCCGGTCGACGCGGACCAGCTGATGTACTACCGCGAGGACCAGAGCGGCCAGGTGCTGCAGCAGGGCATCAGCGAGCCGGGCGCGATCGCCTCGTGGATGGCGGCCGGTACCAGCTACTCGGTCAGCAACGTGCCGATGCTGCCGTTCTACATCTACTACTCGATGTTCGGCTTCCAGCGCGTGGGCGACCTGGCCTGGCAGGCGGCGGACATGCGTACCCGCGGCTTCCTGCTCGGCGGCACCGCCGGCCGCACCACGCTCAACGGCGAAGGCCTGCAGCACGAGGACGGCTTCAGCCACATCGTGGCCGGCGGCATCCCGAACGTGCGCAGCTACGACCCGACCTTCGGCTACGAAGTCACCGTGATCCTCCAGCATGGCACCAAGGCCATGATGGAAGACCAGATCGACGAGTACTACTACATCACCCTGATGAACGAGAACTACACCCACCCGGCCATGCCGGAAGGTGCAGCCGAGGGCATCATCAAGGGCATGTACCTGCTCACCGACGCCGGCAAGCCGAAGAAGGGCGAGCTGCGCGTGCAGCTGCTGGGCAGCGGCACCATCCTGCGCGAGGCCATTGCAGCGGCCGAGCTGCTGGACAAGGATTTCGGCGTCACCGCCGACATCTGGAGCTGCCCGAGCTTCAACGAACTGCGTCGCGACGGTTTCGACGCCGAGCGTTGGAACCGCCTGCACCCGGAAGCCGAACAGCGCAAGCCGTACGTCACCCAGCTGCTGGAAGGCCGCCAGGGCCCGGTCATCGCCGCCACCGACTACGTGCGCGCCTACACCGACCAGATCCGCGCCTTCGTGCCGGGCACCTACTCGGTCCTGGGCACCGACGGCTTCGGCCGTTCGGACACCCGCGCCAACCTGCGTCGCTTCTTCGAGGTTGACCGTTACTACATCGCGCATGCGGCGATTGCCGCGTTGGCGAAGGATGGGAAGATGACGGCTAAGGATGTTGCGAGGGCGATCAAGCAGTATGGGATTGATCCGGAGAAGAGTAATCCTGTTGGGGTTTGATTAATTAAGAGAGCGGCCATAGGCCGCTCTTTTTTCTATGGCCTTGGGCAGCACGCGCAAGGGAATTGCATCGAGTCGAATTGAACGAGCTCAGGGGGAGCCAATGCCCGACCGTTTTGCATTTAGGCAAGTGGATCAACGCGATCTTGCGACTTTCTTCAGAGATGGTGAGGTTCGCGCGAAGCTTCATGAGGATCCACAAGCATGCCATCAAACGAGCTACGGCAACATCGTCCAAAGGCGGAGCTCAAATTTGGTGGAAATGCCTCATGGCGGGGTGGTTAATAATTACGTTGCCTTCTATCTATCTCCCGTGACGGCGTTTACGTACGCAATCCATCAAGGCAGGGTGGAGGTCAGATCGCCATCCGATCATTTACTCGGTATGTCTGAGCTTTCTCAACGCGCATTTCTCGTCGCAAGCGTGTCAACGCTCTTCAGGAACTATCCGCATGTTTGCTTTAGTAATTACGCGCTGAATACCAATGTGCCTTTGCCTGTGGTAATGGCTGATCAGAATCAATTTGAAACACATGTAAACTGGTCGGGTAATCCCCCCGCAGATTAGCTGACGCCAAAAGTGGAATTTTCTCGTACCCTTGAGCCACCTTTCTTTGCTTGTGCAAAGAAACCTGGCGCAAAGAAAGCACACCCTGTCTACGCGCCTTCCGCGCTGCGCGCTCCAGGTCCACTGCGCTGTCGGGATTTTTCGACGGGACGTCCCTGTCCCGTCGAAAAACGACGTGCATCCATGCACGTCGCCCCTGCGGGGTCTTGTCCGTCAGCTCCGTCGCTACGGAAGGGAACCCGGCACGTCAAAATCCACGGCAACGGCAACGGCAACGGCAACGGCAACGGCAACGGCAACCGCCGAAACCAAACTCAAACCCAAGAAGCCGCCGTCGGTTGCTGGGCCGGAAACAACGAAGCCGCGAGGTGATCGCGGCTTCGTGCAATGACTCCATGAGCGGTGGCTCAAACGGCGTTGAAGCTCGCAGCAAGCGTGCCGACCACCAGCACCCAACCGTCCACCAGCACGAACAGCAGGATCTTGAACGGCGCCGACACCAGCATCGGCGAGAGCATCATCATGCCCATCGACATCAGCACGCTGGACACCACCAGGTCGATGATCACGAACGGGATGAAGATCAGGAAGCCGATCTCGAAGGCGGTCTTCAGCTCACTGGTCACGAACGAGGCGACCAGCACCGGGAACGGGATCGCATCCGGGCTGGCATAGGCGCCATGACCAGCCAGGCCGGCGAAGGTCAACAGGTCGGTTTCGCGGATCTGCGCCAGCATGAAGGCGCGCAGCGGCTCGGTGGTCAGCGTCCAGGCGGTCTGGAAGTCGATCTGGCCATCCAGGTACGGCGCCATGCCGGTGGACCACGCTTTGTCCCAGACCGGCATCATGATCATCGCGGTCAGGAACAGCGACAGGCCGAGCAGGATCTGGTTGGATGGCGTCTGCCCGGTGCCCAGCGCCTGGCGCAGCAGGCCCAGCACGATGATGATGCGGGTGAAGGCGGTCAGCACCAGCAGCATTGACGGCAGCAGGGTGATCGCCGTCATCAGCAGCAGCGTCTGCAGCGGCAGGCTGACCGGCGCGCCGCCGACCTTGCCGACGTTCACGTCCGGAAGCGACGGCAGCTGCGGCGCGGCGGGCGCTGCCCAGGCGAACAACGGCAGTGCCAGCAGCGCCAGCAGCGCGAACAGTTGCCAGCAGGTGCGGGAGTTGAAGCGGTGGACCGGCATGATCAGGAGTCCTTGCGCAGCTTCTGTGACAGCAGCTGGGCGAAATTCGGGAGTTGTTTGAGGTTGGGCAGCGTCGGTGCCGGTGCCTGCGGCAACGGCTCGGGCAAGGCATGCAGGGTGCTGATGCCGCCGGGGCTCACGCCCAGCAGCAGCTGCTGGCCGTTGACGTCGACCACCACCACGCGCTCCTTGGCGCCCACGTTGAGGCTGGCGACCATCTTCAGGCCCTCGGCCGGGCGGAACTGGCCGCCGGGCAGGCGCTTGAGCAGCCAGCCCAGGCCGACGATCAGGCCGAGCACCATCAGCAGCATGAACACCGCGCCAAACAGGCTGGGCGTGGTCGCGGCATGCTGGCCGACCGGCGTGGCCAGCTTGCCGGCGGCCGGTGCGACGGCGGCGAGCAATGCGATCAACGCAGTCTCCGGATCCGCTCGCTGGGGCTGACCACGTCGGTCAGGCGCACGCCGAAGCGGTCGTTGATGACCACGACCTCGCCATGCGCGATCAGGGTGCCGTTGACGAACACGTCCAGCGATTCGCCGGCGCCACGCTCCAGCTCCACCACCGAACCCTGGTTGAGCTGCAGCAGGTTGCGGATCGGCAGGCGCGCGCGGCCTACTTCCAGCGACAGCGTGACCGGAACGTCCAGGATCACGTCCAGGTCCAGGTCGGTGCCGTTGCCGCCGTCGGCCTGCAGGTTGGCGAACTGCGCCGGGGTGGCGGTGTTGCCGGTCGCGTTGGATTCGATGTCATTCATTGGATGTTTCCTGGATCACTGGAACGTTGGGTCGCTTGCCCGGGGGATGGGTGGCGATGATCTTGATCGCGTTGCGGTCGTTGGCCACGCCGAACTCACCGGTGAACACCGGGATGCCTTCCACGCACAGCGGCACCTGCTTGGGCATGTCGATGGGCAGGATGTCGCCGATCTTCAGCTTGGTCAGTTCGCGCAGGCTCATGCGGCGGCTGGCCAGTACGCTGGACAGCTCCACCTCGGCGGTATCGAGTTGCTCGCGCACCATCACCGCCCAGCTCTCGTCGCGGTCGTTGCGGTCGCTCTGGATGCCGGCGTCGAGCAGTTCGCGGATCGGCTCCAGCATCGAGTACGGCAGGGTGATGTGGATGTCGCCGCCGCCGCTGTCCAGCTCCACGTGGAAGCGGCTGACCACCACGTACTCGCGCGGGCTGACGATGTTGGCGAAGTGCGGGTTGATCTCGGAGTTGATGTAGTCGAAGTCGACGTTCATCACCGGACCCCAGGCCTCGCGCATGTCGGCGAAGGTCTGCTTGAGCATCAGCTGGATCACGCGCATCTCGGTGGCGGTGAACTCGCGGCCCTCGATGCGGGTGGGGTAGCGGCCATCGCCACCGAAGAAATTGTCGACGATGGCGAACACCAGGGTCGGCTCGAACACGATCAGCCCGGTGCCGCGCAGCGGCTTGAAGCGGATCAGGTTTAGGTTGCTGGGCACGTACAGCGAATGCAGGTAGTCGCCGAACTTGATCAGCTCGATGCCGCGCACCGACAGCTCGGCCGAGCGCCGGATCAGGTTGAACAAGCCGATCCGCCACAGGCGGGCGAAGCGCTCGTTGACCATCTCCAGGGTCGGCATGCGGCCGCGGATGATGCGGTCCTGGCTGGCGAAGTCATAGGAGCGGGCCTCGCCCGGCGCCGGGCCGGGGTCCACGGTGTTGACGCTGCCCGAGTCGACGCCGTGCAGCAGGGCATCGATCTCGTCCTGGGACAGCAGGTCGTTGATGCTCATGGCGGCGCCTTATTGGGTGACGAAGCTGGTGAACAGCAGTTCGTCGACGCTGTTCTTGCCGGTCTCGGCCTTCATCAGCTTCTGCACCTCGACCAGCGCGGCGGCCTGCAGCTTCTCCTTGCCGGCACGGTCGGCGATCTGCGCCGGCTCGACCTGGGAGAACAGCATCAGCAGCTTGGCGCGGATGGCCGGGGCGTGGGTCTGCAGCGCCTGCAGGGCCAACGGGTCGCGGGTCATCAGCTGCACCTCGACCTGCAGGTAGCGCGGGCCGTCGATGGAACCGTTGAGGTTGACCACGAAGGCCGGGTCCAGCGCGAAGTACTGGGCCGGGGCGGGCAGGGCCGGGGTTTCCACCTTCGGCGTGCTGGCAGGCGCGTTGTCCCGGGTGTAGTACCAGACGCCGCCGCCGGCGGCACCGGCGGCGATCACGGCGATGAGCGCGGTGATCAGCAGCGGACGCTTGGACTTGCCGGGGGCGTCCTTGGCGGTTTCGGGTTTACGGGTTTTGTCTGCAGCAGCCGCCACGTTGAACTCCTCAGGAATGCTGAGTCCATACATGCAAGCGGCGTGCCGTAGCGCGGGCGTCAGGACCTTGGCGCGTCGTCGGCTGTGCGCCGGGAGGCGCTCCATCGTAGGAGCGGCCTTGGCCGCGAAGCCGGGGCGGCTGGCATTGCATGCCGCGTGTCAGCAGGCGCTCCTACAGCCAGATCGCGTTCCAATAGGGATAGAAACGAGGCGAGCTGACCAGCCCGGCCCTGACCGGGTTCATGAGGAGGTAGCGGGCGACTGTCCGGAGATCCTCTTCCCGGCGCAGGGCACGGTCATGAAAAGCACGTGCCCAGACCGGACGCTCGACGGTGGCCGGAAGGTGACGCGTGGTGTTGGCCTTGAGCCGGGCGATGGTCCTGCCTATCGGTTCGAGCCCGTTTGGCGCGATCAGGCCATGCCAGTGGTCCGGCATCAGCACCCAGGCCATCAGACGGGCATGGGGCCAGTTGCCAGGATCGTGGATGGCGCGTGCGACGTGGGCGGCAAGGGCGTGTTGGCCAAACAGCGCAATACGGTCTCGGGTGGTGAAGGTGATCAGGCTGATCTGGCCGATCTGGGTGGTCCGGCCGCGGCGCAACGCCTTGTGGCCAGGGGGTTGTTCGGGTGACAAGGGCATGCCCCAGCGTGATGTGGTGGCTTGCCGCTGGATGTCGGGCGATGTGGCGGATAGCAGTCGGGAAGCATTGCCGGCTTCGCGGCCAAGGCCGCTCCTACCATGGGGGAGGCTTTACGCGTAGGCGTCGAGCAGGCCGCGCAGGCGCAGGGTCTGCGGCCGGGCGACGGGCAGGTCCGTGCTGTCCTGGGCATGTCCGAGATCACCACCGCTCCCGTGTTGGCCTTCCTGCTGCGGGGATTGCTGGCCGACGTCGGCATGGGCCAGTTGCAGGCCCTGCTCGCCGAGCATCTCGCGCAGGCGCGGCAGGCTGTTCTCCAGCGCCTGGCGCACTTCCGAATGGGCGCTGGTGAAGCTGGCATGGACGCGGTCGCCGTCCAGCTGCAGCTTCACGTCCACCTGGCCCAGGTCGTGCGGCGTGATACGGATCTGCGCGTGGCCGATCTTCTGCTCCGCCAGCCAACTGACGCGGGCGCCGATGGCGTCGTCGAAGTCGTCGCCCTGCAGGTCGGGGGTGGGCGTGGGCGCCTCCAGCCGGACAGCGCTGGTGCGCAGGTCCGGGCCGTTCTGCAGTTGCAGCAGCTGGTTGAAGGCGGTGGACTTGGGATCGACGTTGATGTCGACGTCGATGCCCTTGTCGCCGCCGGTCTTGTCGCCGATGAGGGTCTGCTCGACCTGTTCCAGCGTGGCGGTAAGCTCGGCACTCTCCGCAGCAGGCGTCGCCGCGATGCTGGCGGCGGTGACGGGCAGGGTCGCGGTCGGCGCAGCGTTGGCCGGCGCCGGAGCGGGGGGCTGGACCGGCGCCGGGACGGGGGCCGGTTCAAGCGGCGCGGCCAGCAGGGCGGTCAGTCCCAGTGGCGGCCAGGGCGCGTCTTCCACCGGCGCGTCCTTGTCGGGCGTGGCGGGTGTGTCGGTCGCCGGGCTGGCCTCTGTGGCAGGGCTTTCCGTCTCGCTGGCTGCGTCGGCGTTGCCTTTGGCGGGGGCCGTACTGGTGTTGCCGTCCTCGGCAGCGACGCCGCTGTTGGATGCCTGCGCGGGGGCGGGCTTGTCCTGCAGCAAGGCATCAAAGCGGGACGGCTTGCCGCCGTCGCTGCCGCCACTGGCGCGGTTGCTGCCGGTGCCCGTGCTGCTGGCGGTGTCGCTGCTGACCAGTGAGGCAGTGCCGAGCACGTTCATGCGCCGCTCCCGTCATCGCCGTTCCTGGCTTCGCGGGCGCGGCGGGCGCCGAGATCGTCCATCTCGCGCTGGTCGCGGCGGTTCTCTGCCTGCTTTTCCTGCGCGCGGTAGCTGGCCGCCAACTGCTCCAGCACCTGCTTGTCGCGGCTGGCAAGCAGCAGGCGGGCGCGCTCGGCGTCCACGCGCTCGCGGTTGCTGTCCACGGTGCGGCTCTGCGCCTGCACCGCGTTGTCCAGGCGGTCGAGGAACGCGCGGCGGTTGAGCAGCTGCGCGGCGCTGGTGGTGGCCAGCTGCGCCGAGGCGTACTCGTCGGCGTACTGGCGCAGCTCGGCCAGGCGGCTCTGGTGCATGTCCAGGGCCTGCTGGCGCTCGGCCAGGGCCTTGGCGACTTCATCTTCCTTGTCCTGCGCGCGGCGCAGCAACGGGTCCAGGCGACGGGACGGGCTCATGCGGGCTTCTCGCTATCTACCAGTTGTTGCAGGGCATCGAGGCTGTGGGACAGGTCGGCCGAGGCGTGCACGTCCTGGCCGAGGAATTCCATGATTTCCGGCCAGCGGTCCAGGGCCTCGTCGGTGACCGGGTCATTGCCGCGCTGGTACGCACCAATGGCGATCAGGTCGCGGTTGGCCGAATAGGCCGAGACCAGGCGCTTGAGCTTGCGGATGCGCGCGCGCCAGACATCGTCGGCGATGTCCTGCACCACGCGGCTGACCGAGGACTCCACGTCGATGGCCGGGTACAGGCCGCTGTCGGCGACCCGCCGCGACAGCAGGATGTGGCCGTCGAGGATGGCGCGGGCGGCATCGGCGATCGGGTCCTGCGGATCGTCGCCTTCGGTCAGCACGGTGTAGAAGGCAGTGATCGAGCCGCGGCCCTTGGCACCGTTGCCGGCGCGTTCGACCAGCGCCGGCAGCTTGGCGAACACCGATGGCGGGTAGCCACGGGTGGTCGGCGGCTCGCCGACCGACAGGCCGATCTCGCGCTGGGCCTGGGCGAAGCGGGTCAGCGAATCCATCAGCAGCAACACGTTCAAACCCTGGTCGCGGAACCACTCGGCGATGGCGGTGGCACGGTAGGCGCCATGCAGGCGGGCCAGCGGCGGCCGGTCGGCGGGACTGGCCACCACCACGGCGCGGCGCAGGCCTTCCTCGCCCAGCGTGGTTTCGACGAAATCGCGGACTTCGCGGCCGCGCTCGCCGATCAGGCCGACCACGATCACGTCGGCGGCGGTATAGCGGGTCATCATGCCCAGCAGCGTCGACTTGCCGACGCCGGAGCCGGCGAACAGGCCGACGCGCTGGCCGCGGCCGATCGGCAGCAGTGCATTGATCGCGCGCACGCCCACGTCCAGCGGCTGGATGATGGGTTCGCGCGCCAGCGGGTTGATCGCCACGCCGGCCATGCCGACGTTGCCTTCCGCCCGGATCGGGCCCTTGCCATCCAGCGGCACGCCATCGCTGTCGATAACGCGGCCGAGCAGGCCTTCGCCCACTTCCACGCCACCGCGCTTGTAAGAAGGAACTACCCGTGCGTTGGGCAGCAGGCCATGCAGTTCGGCGCTGGGCATCAGGTAGGTGCGGTCGCCGGAGAAGCCGACCACTTCGGCATCCACCCAACCGCCATCGATGACCTCGACCTTGCAGCTGGCGCCCATCGGTGCCTCGCAGCCGACCGCTTCCAGGGTCAGGCCGATGGCCCGGCGCAGGATGCCTTCGCGCACCAGGCCATGGCCGGCACCTCCGGTGCCATCCAATGTGATGCCATCCAGGCGCGCGGCCAGGCGCAGGTTGCGTGCGGCCGCCCATTCGGCCGGGGCAGGGGACAGGCTCATGGGGTGGCTCCGGCGCGGCGCAGCACGGTGCCCAGCGCCGCGCGCAGGCGCGCGTCGAGGGTGCCGTCGATGCGCACAGACTCGGCGTGCACGCGCAGGTCGCCGCGGCTGAGGCTGGTATCCGGGGCCAGGCGCTGGCCCTCGGGCAGCGCCAGCAGGGCGCTGATGGCGGCGATGTCGTCCGGGTGCAGGCGCACCTCGACCTCGCGCTGTGCGCCGCTGACGGTCTCCAGTGCTTCGTTGACCAGCGCCGCCAGCAACGACGGGTCGGCTTCATAGGCCCGGCCGATCAGCGCCCCGGCGATGCGCACCGACAGTTCGCCGAGCGCGCCGACCACCTCGTTTTCCAGCCGCACCAGCGGCCGGCTGAAGTTGTCCAGGATGCCTTCGATCTGGGCGATCAGGCGCCGCACTTCGGCCTGTCCCTGGGCGTAGCCTTCGCCGTGACCCTGCTGGAAGCCTTCTTCCTGCGCGGCATCGCGAATGGCCTGCACTTCCTCCAGGGTCGGCAACTGCAGCGGTGGCGGTGCCGGCT
Source organism: Stenotrophomonas sp. ATCM1_4 (assembly GCF_004348115.1). Classification (GTDB taxonomy): domain Bacteria; phylum Pseudomonadota; class Gammaproteobacteria; order Xanthomonadales; family Xanthomonadaceae; genus Stenotrophomonas; species Stenotrophomonas capsici. The sequence goes on from NZ_QPFB01000001.1 coordinate 1,292,643, forward strand.
CGTGCGCGGTGATGGTCTCGATCTCGTCCGGCACGCCCATGGGCGCCGGCTGCAGGGGCGCCGAGCCGCGGGTGAGGTCCGGGGCGTGCCAGCGCACGACGTTGCTCACAGCATGGCCTCCGCGCTGCCGCCGATGGTGACGGTGCCTTCATCGGCCATGCGCTTGACGATGGCCAGGATCTCGCGCTGCGCGCCTTCCACGTCGGACAGACGCACCGGGCCGCGTGCCTCCATGTCCTCGAGCAGGATTTCGGCGGCACGCTGGGACATGTTGCGGGTGATCTTGTCGCGCACCTTGATGTCGGCGCCGCGCAGGGCCAGGCCCAGGCGCTCGCCGCTGACCTCGCGCAGCACCAGCTGCATCTCGCGGTCGTCCAGGTCGACCAGGTCGTCGAACACGAACATCAGGTCCTGGATGCGGCTGCCCAGCGGGGCGTCCACGCGCGCGATCTCGGTCAGGATCACCTGGTCCTGGCCGCTGTCCATGAAGTTGAGGATGTCGGCCGCGCACTGCACGCCGCCGATGCTGGACGATTTCAGGTTCTGGTTGCCGGCGAACTGGCGCTCCATGATCTCGTTCAGTTCGTTCAACGCATTGGGCGGGATGCCGTCCAGGGTGGCGATGCGCAGCAGCACGTCCACGCGGGTGCGCTCGGGCAGCAGCTTGAGCGCATCGGCGGCCTGGTCGTTCTCCAGGTGGGCCATGACGATGGCGATGATCTGCGGGTGCTCGTTGCGCACCAGGTCGGCCACCGCGCGCGGGTCCATCCACTTCAGCGCATCCAGGCCGGTGGTGTTGCGGCCGAGCAGGATGCGGTCGATCAGACTGCTGGCCTTGTCGCTGCCCAGCGCCTGCACCAGCATGTTGCGGATGTAGTCGTCCGAGCCCACCGACAGCGAGGTTTTGTTGCCCAGCTCGGCGCCGAAGTCGTCCATCACCTGCTGCACCTGCTCGCGGGTGACGTCGCTGAGGGTTGCCATGGCGATGCCGATCTTCTGCACCTCCTTCGGCTCCATGTGGCGCAGCACCTCGGCCGCGTCGGCCTCGCCCAGCGAGAGCAACAGCACGGCGGCGCGCTGCACGCCGGACATCTGCAGGGTGTCAGTCATTGGCCACCCATCCCTTCACCACCTGGGCGACGCGCTTGGAGTCGGAGCGGACCGCCTCGCGCGCCATGCGCAGGCGTTCCTCGTAGGCATCCACCGGCAGCGCCAGCGGCGCGGAGCCGTCGAGCTGCAGACGGTCGTTGCCGAGGGCATCGGGCATGCGCAGGTCATCGTCCATCACCTGCACGTCGGCGCGCAGCGGGTCCTCGTCCCTGGCCAGCGCCTTGGGGGGACTGGAGATCTGGCGCAGGGCCGGGCGCAGCACGCCGAACAGCAGTGCCAGCACCACGATCGCGCCCAGGCCCATGCGCAGCCAGTCGCGCAGCTGCGGGTTCTCCCACAGCTTGGGTTCTTCCACCGGCAGGGCCTCGCGCACGAACGGGGCATTCATCACCGACACGGTGTCGCCGCGTTCGGCGCTGAAGCCGACCGCCTGCTTCACCAGTGCCTCCACGCGGGTCAACTCGGCCGCACTGAGCGGCTGGTCGACCGTCTTGCCGTTGCTGCCGGCGCGCGGCACGTGGTCGACCAGCACGGCGACGGACACGCGGTTGACCCGGCCCGCCGGCTGGCGGGTGTGCTGCAGGGTGCGGTCCAGCTCGTAGTTGCGGGTGGCGTTCTTGGAGGTTTCGGTCGGTGCGGCGGCGGTGGGCGCCGGCGCGGCGGCGGGGCCGGGCGGGGTGTTGCTGGCCGCGCCGGGCACGCCTTGGGGGCCGGCCACGTTGCTGGTGTTCTCGCTGATCTGTTCGCTGCGCACCTTCTGCGGCTCACCGTTGTACAGCTCACGGGCCTCCTCGGTGACCGAGAAGTCCATGTCCACGCTGACTTCCGGGTTGACCCGGCCGGCACCGGTCATCGGCTCCAGCAGCTCACGGATGCGCTGGTTGTAGGAGTTCTCCAGGCGGCGCACCTGGTCGAACTGGGCGGCGTTGAGCGCGGCATCGCTGTTGGGGTCGGCGATGGTGAGCATGCGGCCGCTCTGGTCGACCACGGTCACCCGTTCCGGGGCCAGGTCCGGGATGCTGGAGGCCACCATGTGCACGATGGCGTCAACCTGGTTGCGTTCCAGCTGCTGGCCGCCACGCAGTTCCAGCACCACCGAGGCGCTGGCCACGTCGCGCTGGCGGGTGAACGCGCTGGGCTTGGGAATGGCCAGGTGCACGCGGGCGTCACGCACCGGGCGCAGGCTGGTGATGGTGCGGACCAGCTCGGTTTCCAGCGCGTGCTGGTAGCGGGCGTTCTCCACGAACTGGCTGACGCCGAAACCGGGGTCGCGCTCCATCAGCTCGAAGCCGAGCCGCCCGCTGTCGGTCAGGCCGGAGCCGGCCAGCTTCAGGCGCGCATCGTGCACGTTGGCTTCCGGCACGGTGATGGCGCCGGTGGCCGCATCGAGCTTGAAAGGGATCTGCGCCGCCCGCAGCAGGTCGGTGGCCTGGGCCGTGGCCTTGTCATCCAGGCCGGTGTACAGCGGCACCATCGGTGCCTTCTGCGACCAGAAGAACACGAACAGGCCCGCCGCCACGGCAACGGCGATCATGGCCATCAGGCCCAGCCGGCGGGTGATCTGCAGGCTCTGCAGACGGTCGAACCAGGCCCCGGCCTGCTCGGTGTTCAACGATTCTTTGGACAGCGCGAATGCCATGCGTCTGGATCCTTACAGCGGCATGTTCATCACGTCCTGGTAAGCCTGGACGAGACGGTTGCGGACTTCCACGGTGGCGCGGAACGCCAGCTGGGACTGTTGGGCGGCGACCATCACCTTGGCCAGGTCGGCGCCGGGCTCACCGCGTTCGAAGGCGGCCGCCAGCTGGCCGGACTTCTGCTGGGTTTCGTTGACGCTCTTCAGTGCGCCCTGCAGGGTCTGGCTGAACGACGGTGCATTGACGGCGTTGCCCCCGGTCAATCCCTCGATGGCGTTGCTGCGCGGCAGGTCGCCGGTCGGCGCCACCTGGCCGACCTGGTTCTGCAGGCTGCGGATCTGGGAAAGGACGGAGGTGATGGAGTGGGACATCGAAACGGGTTCCGGTAGCAGTCGATCTGCAGGGGAGGTTGCAAGTTGCGTGCCGGAACCCGGAGGCCTTGATCTACGTGAATGAGGATGGCGCGGCGTCGGGAAACCGACGGGTTGATGGCGCACGACGGTTCGCCGACTGGCCGTCTGGGTGTGGATGCCGCCGTAACGACGAACGCCCGCGCGGGGCGGGCGTCGGGGCGGCGACGGATTCCAAGCACGTGGCTCAGGGCAGCCAGGCGTTACGCCATTCCTGCAGGTTCGCCCCCTCCAGCATCCAGTCGCGGTGCACGGCCTCGCGCAACCGAGCACCCGCCTGCGCGCTGGCAGCGGGGTCGGAGAGATGGTCGCGGATGGCCGCCACCCATTCGCGGTGACGGTTGCGCACGCCGGTGACCGGCAGTGACGGGTCCCGGTACGGTCCGACGTCGCTGCACACCACCGGCACGCCGCAGGCACCGTACTCGAGCAGGCGCAGGTTGCTCTTGCAGGTGTTGAAGCGGTTCTCCTCCAGCGGCGCGATCGCCAGGTCCAGCTGCAGTCCGGCCAGCGCACGCGGGTAGAGACGGATGTCCACGCCGGAATGGAACTCGGCCACGTACGGCAACAGGCGTTCCGGGCACATGCCGAAGAACACCCAGTCCACGTCCGCGGCAAGTTCGATGACGGCATCGGCGACCAGTTCCAGGTCGCCGGTATGGCCGACACCACCGGCCCAGCCGACCCGGGGCTTGCCCGGGGCAGGACGCGGCGGATGAGGCAGCGCCGTCCACCATGCAGGTGGCAGCAGGTTGCGTACCACCCGGATATCGGTGTGCAGGCCGTGCAACGCCTCGGCCAGCTGCGGCGTGGACACCACGCAGCGGTCCACCATTCCCAGCGCCCGGCGCATGCTGCGCAGGACATCCTTGGGCATGTGCTCGCGATGGATGTTCTTTAGCGGCAGGTTGGGCAGGTAGTCATCGATCTCGTAGACAGTGAAGGCCCGCGAAAAGCGGCGCATGCGCTGGATGCTGGCCAGGTCCGCGTCGCTGATGCGGCGCTGCAGGATGACCACGTCCGGATCGATGCGCGCCTGTTCGACTGGATCCAGCACGGTGGCGTACAGGACCCCCTCGGCCAGGCCGGCCTGCTTCAGTGCCTCCAATGGCTGGATCACGCGGTAGTGGCCGCTGCCCCAGGGGTCGGCTGGCTGCGCGAGGAGGCGTGGCAGCGGGCGCCAGGGCAGGGGCTGCCAGGAGAAATCGGATTCGCCGAGGCGGAAGCCGCCCGGGACGTCCAGGCGCAGGCTGGGGTTGTAGGCCGGATCGTGGGCGAGTGCGGGCAGCCAGCGCTCCAACAAGGCCGACTCGGCGGGTTCGGGCAACGGCGCGGCCTGGACCGAATGCAGCAGCAGGGCATCGGGCGTCCACACGGTCAGGTAGCCGCGTTGACGCGCGCGCAGGCACAGGTCCACGTCGGCGCCGTGATCGGCGAAGGTGGCGTGGTCGAAGCCGTCCAGCCCGGCGAACAGCTCCGCGCCGATCAACAGGCAACTGTCGGACACGGCCGTGTAGTCCTGCGCGACCTGCAGGCGGTGCATGTAGCCCGGCGCGTCCATCGGCATGCCGGCGAAGGCCCGCCCGCCGCTGCCGAGCAGGCCAGGCACCAGGCCTGCGTGGGTAATGCTGCCATCGGCGGCGATGGTCTTGCCGCCGACGACGCCCACCTCGGGGCGAAGTGCATGGTTCAGGAGCGCGTCCAGCCAGTGCGGCTGCAACGCGGCCACATCGGCGCGCAGGAACAGCAGGAACGGGCTGCTCGCCTGCCCGGCGGCGACATTGCAGGCGGCCGCGTGCGGCAACGGTGGGTCAAAGGCAAAGGCGCGGATGCGACCCCCGGCCAATGGTTCGACCTGCTGCATCCATTGGCTGGCGTCGGGCCCGGCGCCGTTGTCGATCAACAGCAGCTCGTAGTGCGGGTAGGCGGTCTTCTCCAGCAGGGAGACCACGCAGCGCTCCAGCGACGCCAGCACGGTGTCGCGGGAAACGACCAGGATCATGGTGACCGGCGGCTGCGCCCGGTGGCCATGGTCGACCCCGTACAGGCCGTTGCCGCGCGGGGTGACCACTGCATCGGGGTATCCCCGTGCGTGCAGGTGCGCGGTGATGACCTGTTGCCGGGCAGCGTCGTCGGCACGGGGCGGGGCGCAGCTGAGCAGGGGTTCGGGGATATGCGTGATGCCTTCCAGCCCGCCGTGCTGGACCAGGCGCAGGATCAGGTCGAGTTCGGCTGCAGCACCTGCATCGGCATCCAGCCCGCCGATCGCCAGCGCGGCATGCCGGCGGAACAACCAGTGCCCCGCCAACTGCGTCGGGTTTTCCAGCAGCAGGTCCAGGTTGATTCCTGGCCGCAGCGAGGGTGCCAGGTTGTGCTGCGCATCCACATGCCACTCGTCGCAGTACAAGGCGCGTGCGGGGGCATCATCGTGGGCGAGCGCCGCCAGCAGCCGTCGCAGGCCGGCAACATGGAACTCTGCACCGGCCTCCACGAACAGCACCCAGTCGGCAGGGCTGGTGCGCAGGGCCTCGTCCAGCGTGGTCCCGGCAGCGAGCCGGCGGTACGCCGGGTCCAGTCCATCGGGCGCGTGCCCGGCGCCGAGGATGCAGCGGCAGACCACCTCGGCGGTGCGGGCTTGCAGTGGCAGGCTGCCCAGCGTCCTACGCAGGGCACTGGCCGGCTGGCCGTCCGCGCGGATCACGATCTCCACGCTGTTGCGTGGAAGCTGCTGCAACGCGGTGTCCAGCGCCTGGCGCTGCGCGGGGTTGAGCTGGCGACGTGCCTGCCAGTCGTGCAGCGGCCAGCGTGCCTGCGTGATCAGCAACGCCTGTTCCAGCGCCGAGACCAGGTCCACCTTTTCCGCCGGCCGGTGCCCGTCGAGCGGTGCAATGGTTACTTGACGGGTGTCGCCGCCGCGATACCAGCCCAGATTGCGCAGCGCCTGGCGGAATGCCTCGTGCCAGTTCTCGGCGACACCGGGGCGATCCCGTCCGCGCTGGCTGAACTGGTGGCGCGAAATACGGAAGTCGACCAACGGGCGCGCACTGATCGCCACCGGGCCCTGATGCAGCAGTTTGACGTACATGGCCACGTCGGCCAGCCAGGCAATGTGGGTGCCGTCGAGCGTGGCCAGCTGCTCGCCCATCGCCAGCAACGGGGCGCGCCGGCACAGCGCGACGCTGGGCTCGCCAAGGAAGTTGAGGGTGTGGTCACCGAAGAAGTCGATCAGGTCGCGGCCGTCGATGCATACGTCATGGTTGGCCGGGAAAGCAGTGGGAAGCTCATCGGGCAGGGGCATCCCGGCCTCATCGATGAGCCGGCGACGGGTGGTTGCCAGCGCAAGGCCCGGAACGCGCTCGAACGACTCCAGCAGGGTTGCGATGCAGTCCTCGTGCAGCACGTCGTCATCGTGCAGGAACTTGATGTATTCGCCTTCGGCCAGGCTGATCGCACGCGCGGTGCTGCGCACCTCCCACAGGCGGGTGGGGTTGCGCGAGTAGCGCACGGGGAAGTCCACCCGTGCAGCGAATGCCTCCACGGCCGTCTGTACGTAACCGGCAGCCGAATCGTCGCAGACCACAATCTCCAAGGGGCGATGGGTCTGTCGGCGCACGCTTTCCAGGGCCTGCAGCAGCCAGCGGGCCTTGTAGGCCGGGATCACCACGCTGACCAGCGGAGCGGGGGAGGGTGGCGGGTTCATTGGCATCGGGCAGGGCTGTTTGCAGCGATCGCGGCGTGGATCCGTTGCACCACACGGTGGGAGTTGTTGGCATCCAGGTGCTGGAAGAACAGGCGACGGGCGGTGAGGTAGCGCTCGTCCGGTGGGTGCTGTGGTTGTGCGAGCGCGGCGTCCAGCGCGGTGAGCAGGGCCGGGAAGGTGGTGGTCATCGGCCCCGGGAACGCCAGCTCCAGGTCGTACAGCAGCCCGTTCTGGCGGGTGCGGTAGTGCTCCAGGTCATAGGCGAAGCCGAGCACCGGCAGGTCCAGGTAGAGCGCATCGATGTAGACCGACGAGTAGTCGGTGATCACCAGCGCGCTTTCGCGCAGCAGCGGTGCAATTTCCTGGAAGTGCGCGTGGCCCAGGTCCAGCAGTACATCACCATCGAGATGGCGGGCCGGGTCCAGTGGCGCCGGCGCGTTGACCAGATAGTGGCCGCGCAGGCCGAGCACCGCGTCATGGCGGCGCAGTACCTGCTTCAATTGCGTGACCTCGTCATCGCTGAAAAGGTATGCCCGTTCGGTGGCGACGCTGGCATCGCGGTAGGTAGGCGCGTACAGCACCAGGCGCCGTCCGCCGCGCAGCGCCCGTACCCGGCTGGCTTCCTCGCGCAGGCCAACCGGCAAGGCGTCCTCGGCGATGCGCAGGAAGTCGTTGCGCGGCAGCCCGGTGACCCAGACATGCGTCGGCGGCAGCGGATGGAAGATGGCCGCCATCGCATAGGCATCGATGGCCGAGGAGGCCACCAGCCCGGTGTAGAAACGGCGTTCGCGGCGCCGATGCCGGTCGCGGTCGCCGTGCTGGCGCTGGTCCGGGTTGGCCAGTGCGAACAGCCGCTTGAGCGGAATGCCGTGCCAGAGGTTGATAGTGACGCGCCGGTGCAGCCAGGGCCGAGGCGCAGCGTAGCGACCGTTGCGCCAGGGCAGTGACATGTCCAGGGCGGTGGAGTTGGTCAGCAGCAACACGCCGCAGCGGGCGAGCGCCCACAGGCCGGCCAGCGAGTCCAGCCGGACCACGCGGACGTGCGCATCATCGTGTACGTCCGGCGGCCGTTGGCCGCCACGCACAAACACCCGGCAATGGACGCGCGGGTCGTCCTTCACCTGCTCGAAGACCGCGCGCGCGTTCTCGATGAACTGGCCGGGCTTGAGCGGATGGTCGAAGAATGCCCAGTGATCGCTGCGCTTGGGGACCAGCAGGTCCAGCAGCCGCCACGCCAGCAGCAGCGGCTTCCCCAGCCATGCGGGCATCACGGCCAAGCTTCCATCACGCGGCGCGGACCCGCGCATGTGCGGTCAGCAGGTCGCAGATCCGGTCCACCTCGGCGTCCGGGAGGTCCGGGTGGATCGGCAGGCACAGCACCTGGCGGGCGGCGGTGTGCGCCACCGGCAGGTTGTCCGGCGCCGCGGACGGAAAGCCGCGGTACATCGGGAACTCGCTGATCAGCGGGTAGAAGTAGCGTCGTACCAGGATGTTCTCGGCACGCAGCAGGTGGTACAGCTCGTCGCGCTGCAACGGGTAGTCGTCGCCGACCAGCACCGGGAAGTAGGCGTGGTTGTGACGCACGTCCGATGGCCGGGACAGGCATTTCATGCCGGCGATCCCCGCCAGGCGCTGACGGTACAGCGCATCGATGGCCGCGCGTCGTTCCAGCGCCCGGTCGATGTGCTTGAGCTGGAGCAGGCCGAACGCGGCGCTGACCTCGTTCATCTTGCCGTTGATGCCGGGCGCCACCACGGTGGTCTCGTTGACGAAGCCGAAGTTCTTCAGGTGATCGATGCGCTGCTTGGTGCGGGCATCCGGGCAGATGATGGCGCCGCCTTCGAAGGTGTTGAACACCTTGGTGGCATGGAAGCTGAGCACCGACAGGTCGCCGTGCCGCAGCACGCTGCCACGGGTATCGCCGACGGCGAAGGCATGCGCGGCGTCGTAGATCACGCGCAGGTTGTAGTTGTCGGCGATGCGGCCGATGGCATCCACGTCACAGGGCGTGCCGTAGCAATGCACCGGCATGATGGCAGTGGTCTGCGGCGTGATCGCCGCCTCGATCCGGGCCGGATCCAGGTTGAAGGTGACCGGGTCCACGTCCACGAACACCGGCTTGATGCCGTTCCACAGCAGCGAATGGCCGGTGGCCACGAACGAATACGGGGTGGTGATCACCTCGCCGGTGATGCGCAGTGACTGCAGCGCGGTGACCAGCGCCAGCGTGCCATTGGCGAACAGGGCGATGTGCTCGACCCCGAGGTAGGCGCACAGGGCCTTTTCCAGCGCCTGGTGCATGCTGCCCCCGTTGGTCAGGATGCGGCTTTCCCAGATCCGTTCCAGGTAGGGAACGAATTCCTCCAGCGGGGGCAGCAGGGGGCTGGTGACCGGGATTGGCTTCTTGGTCGTCATCGCAGGCGGGCCCGGGGGCATGGCTTCGGCGGATTGCCGGCGAGCAGGGACATGCAACTCCCGTGCCTGCGGGGGCGGCGCCGGTCAGTTGACGGCCAGTCCCATGCCACCGGCCTCGGCCGAGAACAGCAGGCTGCCCAGCGACGAGCGCAACGGGAGCGAGGCAGGCCATCCGGGCGGCACCATCGCCGGGCCGATCCGGTAGCGGCCATGGATGCCGTCAGCGGTGCGATAGTGCAGGACCAGCCCGTACAGATTGCCGGGCTTCCAGTCCGGCGCCCGCATGTCCAGCCGATAGCGCCAGCGGTGCTCGGCGGTCCTGCCTTCGGGCTGGAACGCCCAACTGCCTTCGCCCTGGATCGCATGCAGCTCGAACCAGACCTGGCAACCGGCCATGATCCGGTCGTGCAGGTCCAGGGTCAGGTCCAGGCTGTCCTCGTCCAGCGAGATGTCCCGGAGGCGGAAGAAGCCGATGTTCGGGAACTCCAGGCGCATCGCGCTACGCGGCAGGGCGATCTCCGGGTTGTCCAGGAAGGGTTGCTTCCAATAGCAGGCACCCTCGATTTCCGCGATCCAGCCCCGTTCGCTGGTCACGCCGAGCAGGAAGCACAGGGCTTCGACCTCGCCGCGCCTGATCAGCTCCAGGTAAAGGCAGCGCCTGGCACCGAGCGCCCTGCAGTCCAGCTCGCCATACAGCGCGAGTAGTTCTTGCATCTGCGCGATGAACACCTTGCGAAAGCTCGGAGACGCCACGATGCCAGGCGCGGCGTGCAGGGCACGCTGCAGGTTGGCCACGGCGATCGCGCGCCGGTAGCCGGCCGCTGCGGGAACGTCATCGAAATCATGCCACTCCAGCTTCATCGAGCGGATGCGGTCGATGAAGTTGTCGGCCTGGCGGATGTTCTGGGAAATGGACGCAATGGCGCCCTCGGGGCGCCGGCGCCAGTGGTACACCAGGTCCGGGATGATCACCGTGCGCTGGCTGTACCAGTACGCGCGGTGGACGAACGGGCGGTCCGCGTAGAGCAGGCCCGGGACCATGCCCAACCCGTTCTCCCGCAGGAAATCGGTACGGAATACCTTGTTCCAGTAGAAGCAGTCGTGGATGACGTCGGGGAATCCGTCCACCGAGTCGAAGCTGCGGCGCCGCGACCAGACATACGGCTCATACAGGAATGCCACCGACGAGAGCTTGCCGTCCTGCAGCCGCGCCGCCCGGCCGATGACGATGTCGGCGTCGGCCTGCACGGCCTGTTCCATCAGCAGGCGGTACCCATCGCCGGTGACCACGTCATCGGAGTCAACCAGCGCCACGTAACGACCACGCGCCAGCGACACGCCGAGGTTGCCTGAAACCGCGCCACCTTCGTTGTGTTTGCTGATGCAGCGGAAGTTCGGGTGGCGCGCCTCGTATTCCCGGCAGATCGCGAGGCTGTCGTCGGAGCTGGCATCATCGATGGCGATGACCTCGATGTTGCGATAGTCCTGTTCCAGCAGCGAATCAAGGCACTCCCGCAGGAACGGGGCGGTGTTGTAGACCAGCACCACGATCGACAGCAGCGGAGCCGCGTCGGGGCCGGGCAGCGCGGGCTGGGTCATGCACGAACCTCCCTCAGCTGCTCCACTGCATCCACATCGAATACCGGGATGCCACGCGTGGAAGCCACGTCGGCGCGCTCGCGGTAGGCATCGTCGATGAAGATGGCGGATTCGCCTGGCGGGATCACGGCGCTCTTGGGCGAGCCATCGCGCAGGTGCACGATCCGCTCGAACAAGTCCGCGCAGATGCGATGCCGTGCGAGCGTCCGCACCGGCTCGGTGGCGTGCCGGGTCACCAGCACCACCGGGATTCCCCGCGTGTTCCATTGGTACAGCAGCGCCATCACCTGCGGCTCCGGCGCACCCCGCACCAGCAGGGTGTCGTCCAGGTCCAGGTAGACACGCTCATAGGCCAGCTTCGCCCGCCAGCGGTTGCCGAGCGCGCGGTCCATGACCAACGGGTAGTGCTGGGGCATGACCGTGAAGGGCTTTCCCAGGTAGGCGTAGATGCCCAGCAACGGATAATTGATGCCACGCATGCGGTTCAATGCCATCGAGCCGGCGATGCGGGGGGCGACTTCCAGCAGCTTGGGCACGCCGTGCCGGTCACGTCGGGCCTGGAAGAACCAGGCGCCCTTCAGGCGCAGTTCCGCAGCGATGGCCAGTGCCATCGCCTCCAGCTCGGGGTCCGTGGCCACCGGCTCGGTGCGCACGCTGATCCCGGATTTGACCCGCCCGCGTACCCGCGCAGCGGCATGCAGCAGGGTGCCGTCGGCGGTGGAGATGCAGTCCACGGTGTACTCGGTGCCGGGCAGGTATTCGCTGAACACGTACTCGATGCCACTGCCGGCCAGCCGCCGATGGCGTTCGTCGTTGTCCACCCGCTCGGCGCCCTGGCTGCCCTGGCCGACTGCCGGCTTGGCGAAGATCGGGTAGTCGGCGCTGCCCAGTTCGACGCGGCGCGGCACGATGCCCAAGCCCTGCAACCGCCCGTAGGTCAGGTTCTTGTTGCGGCAGATCGCGGCCATGGCCGGCTCGGGCACCATCGCCGGGGCATGCAGCCGCTGCTGGTTGTCGGCGAGCACGGGGATCACGCTGTCATGCGCCGGCACCACCAGATCGATGCTCCATGCATCGATCAGTGCGTTGAGCTGGGAAACCAGCTCGGCCGAGTCGGCCTGTGCGGTGATCTGGCGGTACCGCGCATAGACGAACTCGCCATGGTCCGAGACCGACGAAGCACCGTGCAGGCAGACGTCCTTGGCATGGCGCAGGGCGGCATGGATCTCCAGGCCGATCTCCGAGCCACAGGGGAAGACCAGCACGTTCACCGTCATGCCCGCGGGTCCTCGCAGGGCTGGGCCAGCAGGACGGCTTCCCAGCCCTGTGGCAACTGCACCCACTTGAAGTTGAAGCGGTAGGGGATGCCGAGTCCGGCAATGAAGCGGGGGATGGTCAGCACGTCGTCCCACTTGTGGTACAGGCACAGCGCCAGCTTGGGGCGGAACCGGCGGATGGTCTGCACGGCCCCCAGCAGCGCGGGGATCTCCGATCCCTCGATGTCCATCTTGATCAGGTCCACGCGCTGCAGCCCGTGCTGGGCGACATAGTCGTCCAGGGTGATGGTGGCGATGCGTTCGCCCGGGCCGTCCCCGGCACCGACCGATGTGGCACCTTGCAGCCTGGCCTGCCTGATCAGCAGCGAGCCATCGCTGTGGTCGGACAACGCCCGCTTGTTGAGCACGACCCGGTCGGCCACGCCGTTGAGGTGCAGGTTGTGCTCGAACAGGGCGATGTTCTCGTCCAGCAGCTCGAAGGCGTGCACCTGGCAATCGTTGCCGGTCTTGGCGCAGAACAGGACGGCGGTGTCGCCGATGAACCCGCCGGCATCGATGATGACCTCGCCCGGGCGGACGCGGAAATCCTCACTCTGGTACTGGTCGAACAGGATGTCGTGGATGCTCAATGCCCACGCATAGCTGGCCAGGCGGAAGTCATGGCCCTGCGGGCGAAGGTCCTGCAGCACGTACTGGCCGTCACCGATGGTGATCGGCGGGCGGGGCTCGGCGCGGATACGATCGACCTCGGCGAGGTAGTGCGCCAGTTCCCCCGGGGCAACGCGGTCGATGCCGGCCCAGCGCTTGAGGAACCAGACCAGGAAGCGCTCCTGCTCGGGGGGGCTCAGCCGCTCGTACAGCAGCGTCGAGATCGCCTCGGCGTCCGCCAGATAGCGTTGAATCAGGCCTCGCAGGCGCGCATCGTCTTCCGCCGGGCCGTTGCCAGCCAGTGCCACCAGGTCGGACAGGAACCGGCTGCGTGACGGGAACGGTCCGAAGAACGCATCGACGACGCGCTCGGCGGCGCTGCCGTCGTTGAGCGCGCAGAAGCGCTCCCGGAAGGCCGCGTAGCGGTCCGCGTGGGTAGCCTGGACGGCGGGCAGGTCCGCCAACAAGGCCACCAGCTCCTCGGTGCTGCGTGCGATTGGCCCGGGCAGGTCCTGGGCCATGTCCAGGTAGAAGCCGCGGACCTGTTCGGCGTAATGCTCCAGGTCGTAGCAATAGAACAGGATCGGCCGGCCAGTGGTGGCGTAGTCGAAGAAGATCGAGGAGTAGTCGGTGATCAGCACGTCGGCGATCGCGCACAGCTCGCTGGCATCGTCCACCTGCGATACATCGCGCACATTGGCCGGAAGCGTCAGTTCCTGCAGCCCCGTGCTGACCAGGTGGTGGCCGCGCAGCAGCAGGATCTCGTCCGGAGCCAGGGCCGCGGCGACCTTCACCAGATCCAGTTGCAGGTCGAAGTCGAACTGCCAATGCCCGACCTGCTGGCTGTCGCGCCAGGTGGGGGCATACAGCACGAAGCGATGACCGGAGGGCAGCGCGAGCCGGGCGAGGGTGTCCTCCCGTGGGCTGACCGGGGCTACCAGTGGATCGGCCACGGGGTAGCCGGCTTCCAGGATCGGGCCGTCGTAACGGAAGGCCCTCCGGAGCACATCGCTGGAATAGCGGTTCTCGCTCAACAGCAATGTCCAGGCACGGGATTCGCGGTACAGGTTGTCGCGTGCCTCCACTTCCGGCCCGGTCACCGTGATGTCGTAGCCCAGCCGCTTCAACGGCGTGCCGTGCCAGGTCTGCAGGTAGCGTGTCTGCGGCTTGCGCCCGTGCGCGGTGAACAGGATGTTGTTGACACGGTACTTGGCCTGCGCGAGCAGGCGGAGGTATTCGGCGGAGCCGCGGATCACCCGCTGCGGGTTTCCCGGGATCTGCTCGTCTCCGTTGTAGGCCCAGACGCAGCGCAGGTCCGGGCGCATCCGGCGCAGTGCCTCGTAGATGTAGCGCGGGTTGCCGGCGTATGCCCTGCCGAAGAAGCTCTCGAACAGGACCAGGTCCTCCTGCAAGGGCAGTTGTTCGAGCAGGGAGGGAAATGCAGCGCGCAGGTTCTCCGCTTCGACGGTCATCGCGTGCTGCTCCAGCGGCGCGGTGAACAAGGCCAGCGAGCTGGCGCTGTCGCTCAGGTAGGCCGACAGCCCATGGGCCTGCACGGCATCACAAAAAAAGTGGCGGTCCGCGCCATCAGCGGTGATTCCGACCAACTGCTGGAACTGACCCGTATTGCCTACTTCGATCTGCACATCCCAGCGCTGGGGGGTATCTTCCAGCAGTGCCGGGCCGGGCAAGCGCGAGCGCGCGGCATCGCCTTCGAGCAGGATGTCCAGCGGCACGCAGCGCTTGCCGTCACGGCGGCGCAGGCGAAGGGCACTGATGCCACGCGGGGCCGGCTGCAGGTGAAGCCACAGGTCGCGGCCCTCGCCGGCAAGGGCGTGGATATGGAAGACAGGCAGCATCAGCGCACTCCGGCGAGCAGGGCAGTGGCCTGCGGTGCATTGTCGGCAGGTGGTGGGTCCAAGCCATGCAGGCGGATGCGTGCCTTGAGGGCGGAGCTGGAGATGTCCTCGGTGCGCGGCAGATAGCGGACCTGGCAATGGCGGGCCAGCGCATCGAAGTGCCCGGTCCAGTCCGAGCCCATCACCAGGATGTCCGCGCCGTAACGCTGGATGTCGATGGCCTTCTGCTCCCAACTGTCCTCGGGGAAGACATCGTCGACATAGCGGATCGCGCGCAGCACGGCCTCGCGGTCGGCGTAGCACTGGGTTGCGGTCTTTCGCTTGATGGCGTTGAACCGGTCCGAGGACAGGCCGACCAGCAAGTGGTCGCCCAGTTCCCGGGCACGACGCAACAGGTTCACGTGCCCCACGTGCAGAAGATCGAACGTCCCGTAGGTCAGAACAAGCGCCATGATGTGCGATTCCAGACGGCCATGATTGCCTTGTGACAGGCAAGATCCGTGCCGTGGGCGTCAATCGCGGGTGGCGTTCCAGTAGGCAGAGCGGGGGACGCTGTCCCCATCGGGCTTGTAGGGCGGCTGCGCCATTGAAAGGTGCGGACGTTCCCAGGCGACGTCGCGACGCACCACCCGTGCCGGTGTACCCACGGCCACGCAGTTGTTCGGGATGGGCCCGGTGACCACGCTGTCCATGCCGATCACGCTGCCATCGCCGATCCGCGCGCCGCCCAGGCAGCATACTCCGAACGCCAGCCAGACATGGGCGCCGATGACGATGTCCTCGACCGGGTTGATGCGCTGGCCGGTGTGGATATCGAAGATGGGGTGGGCATCGTCACCGCGCAGCTGTACTTCCGAGGCCAGCATGCAGTCGTCCCCCACCGTCACCCGGCCGCCTTCGCTGGTGGCGATGAAGGTCCGCGCCGTGGTGGTTACCCCGGCACCGATGGTGATGACGCAATCCTCACCGAGGCGGATGAGCGCGGACAAGCTGCCGGCGGGGCCGGCGGCGCCGATCCGGCAGTGTGCATTGGAGCCGTGGAACTCGACGGCGGTGTTCACCAGGCGCGCACGCGGGTCGATTTCCAGCGTGCAGTTGTGGCCTTTGAACACGGTGGTCAGGCTGTTCAGCCCGACCGGCGCGATGACGCGGTTGCCACGTTCATCGCGCAGCTCACTGCGTTCGGGCGCGGCGAGTGTTGCTTGCCTGGAATCCATCACGATCAGTCTGCTACCTGTTCCCGCTCGATCCCGTACTTGCGCAGCTTCTCCACCAGGGTGGTGCGGCGCAGGCCCAGCAGTTGGGCGGCATGGGCGACCACGCCCTGGGTGCGTTCCAGCGCCTCGTTGATCAGGGTCAGCTCGATGCCGGTCATGTGGTCGCGCAGGTCCAGCCCCTCGCTGGGCAGGCTGGCCGGCTTGAACGCCGCCGCCTTGGCCTGCGTGGCGGTCGGCGCACGGGCTGCCGCCAGCACCGCCTGTACCGCCGGCTCATCGACCGGGTTGGCCGAGGCCGCCATGTTGCCGTCGCCGCGGTAGCGGCTGGGCAGGTCCTGCACGCGCACCAGCCCGCCCGGGTGCAGGACGGCCAGGCGCTCGACCAGGTTGGTCAGTTCGCGCACGTTGCCCGGCCAGGGATAACCGGCCAGCGCCAGCAGGGCCTCGTCGGCGAAGCGGACTTCGCCGCGGCCGGTGCGGGCCAGCTGGGCCGCGATGGTCTGCACCAGTGCCGGGATGTCGGCGGTACGCTCGCGCAACGCGGGCACGTCGATCGGGAACACGTTCAGGCGGTAGAACAGGTCCTCGCGGAACTTGCCTTCGTTGATGCGCGTTTCCAGGTCACGGTGGGTCGCGGCGATCACCCGCACATTGCAGCGGATGGTCTGGTTGCCACCGACACGCTCGAAGCTGCGCTCCTGAAGCACGCGCAGCAGCTTGACTTGCATCGGCAGGCTCATGTCGCCGATCTCGTCCAGCAGCAGGGTGCCACCCTCGGCCATCTCGAAGCGGCCCTTGCGCGCGGTCAGCGCACCGGTGAAGGCGCCTTTCTCATGGCCGAACAGCTCGCTTTCGAGCAGGTCCGGCGGGATCGCGCCGCAGTTGATCGCCACGAACGGCCCATCACGGCGCGGTGAGCGCTGGTGGATGGAGCGCGAGACCACTTCCTTGCCGGTACCCGATTCGCCCAGCACCAACACGGTGGTGTCGAAGTTGGCGACCTGCTCGATCAGCTGGCGCAGCTCGGTCACGGCCGGGCTGGTGCCGGTCGGGCCGTTGTCGTCGATGGCGCTGGACTGGTGCTCGGTGTCCAGCCGCTTGAGGCTGGCACGGCGCAGCAGGGCTTCCACCTGCGCCAGGCGCATCGGCTGCTCCAGCGGCCAGACATTGGCTTCGTGCAGGCCGTAGTGGCGCGAGAACGCCAGCGGGTCACCTTCGCCCAGCAGGACCGGCGGCGGCAGCGGCGCGGCGGCCAGCCAGTTGAAGAAGCCGGCGGCCAGATCGGCGTCTTCCAGCGTGCCGACCACCACGGCCATCCAGTCATTGCTGCGGTGGCGGCTGGTGTCGATGTCCTGCGCGTCGCTGACCCAGCGCGGGGTGAAGTCCATGAACTCCAGCAGGGACAGGGTCCGCTCGGCGCGAACCGCGTCGGCATCGATGACGAGGATGCGTGACTCACTCATCGCCTTGCTCCTTGAGGGCCTCCAGGATCGGCATGACTTCCTGGATGTAAGAGAGTTTGCTGACGAAGTTGTCGGCGCCGGCGCGCAGGGCGTGCTCGCGGTGCTCGGAATCGTCGAAGTGGCTGGCGATGACGATGTACGGCGCGTCATCCTGGGTCTTGATCAGGCGCGTGGCCTGCAGCCCGCCCATCTCCGGCATGGCCAGGTCCATCAGTACCACGCGCGGGCGCAGCGTCTCGGAGCGTTCGATGGCCTGCAGGCCGTTGGCGGCGCTGCCGATCACTTCCAGCCATTCGATGCGGCGGAAGTGGCGCATGGCGGCGTTGATGAAGCCTTCGTGGTCATCAACCAGCAGTACGGTGAGCTTGCTCATGGAATTCCTTTGTTCAGCCCGCGCGGGCCAGCAGCGGCTTGGTGCCCTGGCGGCGGCGATCGCGTGCCGGGGCGATGTCGAGTTGTTCGCGATATTTTGCGACGGTACGACGTGCGATGTTTACCCCCTGGCGCGAGAGCAGGCCCGCGATGGCCTCGTCGGCCAGCGGCCGGCCGGCCGGCTCGGCGTCGATCAGGCGCTTGACCATGGCCTTGACCGCCTGCCCGGAGACGCTGGCGCCCTCCAGGCGGACGGCGAAGAAATGCTTCAGTTCGAAGGTGCCGCGCGGCGTCTGCAGGTACTTGCCGGAAGTGATGCGCGAGACTGTGGACTCGTGCATGCCGATGCTGTCGGCCACTTCCTTCAGGGTCAGTGGCGCCATTGCCTCATCGCCCTGGACCAGGAACGCGGCCTGGCGCTCGACGATCACCCGGGCGGTGCGGATCAGGGTGTCGTAGCGCATGGACAGGCCGCGGGTCAGCCAGCGGGCTTCCTGCAGCATGTCGCGCAAGGGCTGCGCGGCCTCGCTGCCGTTGTCGGCCAGGGCGCGTTCGTAGCCGGCGTTGATGGCGATGCGCGGGGTGGTGGCGGGGTTCAGCGCGACGCGCCATTGCCCGTCCGCGTGCCAGGCCACCACGTCGGGGAGGATGGCCTCGTCCTGCTGCGGCTGCAGGCTGTCCCCCGGCCGCGGTTGCAGCGACAGGATCAGCCGGAACGCCTCGAGGACGTCGTCCTGCTCGGCATCGAGTGCAACGGCCAGGGCGGCGTAGTCATGGTTGGCCAGCAGTTGCAGGTCGGCATCGAGCAGGCGCGCGGCCAGGTGGCGCGCCGGCACCACGCCGGGCAGCGCTGCCAACTGTGCCAGCAGGCACTCGCGCAGGTCGGTCGCCGCCATGCCGGCCGGCTCGCCGTGCAGCAGGCGCTGGCGCACGGCTTCCACGTCGCTGGCGGTGCGGTCCAGGCGCGCACTGGCCAGGCGGGTCAGCTCGGCCAGGGCGCCCTGCAGGTAGCCGGCGTCATCGCAGTGCTCCAGCCAGAAGCTGGCGATGGCCAGGTCGGATGCGTCCAGCTCCAGGGCCAGTGCATTGAGCACGCGCAGCTGCGGGTCGGTGGACTCGCCGGCGGCGATGCGCGCCATGCGGTCATCCTCACCGTCATTCCAGCCGCCGCCGGCCACGTCCCACATCGAGCTCTCCGGCAGTTCGTCGAACGCGGCCGTTTCCACCTGCGCGTCGTTGCCATTGGCCGTGGCCGGGCTCTCTTCCTGCTCGTCCTGCAGCTCCAGCAACGGATTGCTTTCCAGCGCCTGGCGGACTTCCAGCTCCAGCTGCATGCCATTGAGCTGCAACAGGCGGATCGACTGCAGCAGGGCAGGCGTGAGGTGGAGCTGCTGGCCCAACTGGGCAGAGAGTGTGGCTTTCATGCGATTCCCCGGCGGCGCTGTGTGAAGGCCGCGTTGTGGAACGCATCTTGCGTGGCGGAGTGCCGACGCTGAAATCAGGGAGGCCCTGAGGGCTGTCCTGATTAACCCCACTTTGCGTAGGGGGAAACCTTACAAATCGTCATTTTTCTGGCGCGACGAGCCGCGGAATTCCAGATAGGTCATTGATTCTTATCGAAGTGCCAGTAAGTGGCGACGGAAATTCGAATCTGTGACAACGAACATGCTCGGTCAGTGACCTGACGTCAGCCAAGATCCTTCTCGTGCCGCACGGCGAACAGCAACAGGTCATTCGCGCGCCGGCAGCCCAGCGCTTCCATCATGCGGGCGCGGTGGGTTTCCACCGTCTTGACGCTGATGCCCAGCTCGGCGGCGATCTCCTTGGTGGTCTGGGCACTGCCCAGCCGACGCAGGATCTGCTTCTGCCGTGGCGAGAGCGCGGCGATGCCCGTGGGCCGCTCGCGGTTGATCAGCGGGGCCAGCATCTTGGCCGAGATGTGCGGGCTCAGGAACACCTGTCCGGCGTGCGCGGCGCGCAGTGCCAGCTCCAGTTCGGCCGGAGCGGCGTCCTTGACCACGAAGCCGACCGCACCGCGGTCCAGGGCGTCGCGGACGTGGCCGGCATCGTCGTGCATGGACATCATCACCACCCGCGCCTGCGGCTGGCGGGCACGGATGTCACTGAGGGCTTCCAGACCGGTACGGCCCGGCAGCGACAGGTCCATCAGGATCAGGTCGGGAACGTGCAGCAGGGCGAGGTCCAGGGCCTGCGCGGCGTCGCTGGCTTCGGCGACCACCTGCACGCCTTCGAAGCTCTGCAGCAGCCTGTTCAGTCCCGCCCGGACCAGGGTGTGGTCATCGACAATGAGAACGCGCACGTGGAACGGTCTTCCCCCTAGAAGTCCCCCACCTTAGCCGAGCGCGACGTGTGACGCCAGTCAACTAAAGGAGGGCAATCAACGATTGCGGCGGCTGTCGGCGATCTGCCGCCGATGCAGGCGGAACAGGTGCCGTTCGACCGCTGCGTTCAGGTTGTCGCCCAGGCCGGTGAAGCCCAGCCACAACCGGCTGCCGCCCTCAAGGGGGGCCTCGGCCAGCACGGTGGCGGGCAGTTCGATGTGGTCGGGCAGCCAGTCGGCCGGCTGCAGCTGGATCACCCCGGCGCTGCCGGGTGCCAGTGCGGTGGTTTGCTCGAGATCCAGGCGCAGGCCATGCCGTGACCAGTGCACCGCTCGGACTGGCAGGGCCGGGTTGGCCTGCTGCAGCAGGCGGCCGAGCAGGACCAGGGCCAGGTCCATGCGGGCCTCCAGGCGCTGCAGCTGCGCGCTGGTGTCGCTGCGCTCGTCGCCGTCGTCGCTGCTGCGCGAATCCTCGACCAGCGCGACGCTGCGTAGCAGCATCTCCGAGGTGCCCGGACGGGCGACGCGTGCTCCGGCCGTGAACTGCACCGGCACGACGACATCGCAGCTGAGCGTATCGTCGAACAGGGTGCCTTCGGCAGCGGCGGCGCCGTCGTGGCTCATGCCAGCGTACCGGCCTGCAGGTAGGCGTTCGCCGCGCGGGTGGATTGCCGCTCGGCACGCAGGTACTGGGCCGCTTCATCGCGTAGCTGGCGCATGCGCGTGGTCAGCGAGAGCTGCTGTTCGAGCAGGTTCTGCAGCGCCTGCGGAGCACTGTGGGCGCCATGGGCATGGAGGTAGTCGCGCACGCGCTGGTCGTGTTCGCCGACGATGCGCTCGGTGGTGGCATGGTCCTCGGCCGCGATCGCGTTCTTGATCAGGTCCAGGTCCACGTGCAGCGCCTGCAGCAGGGCGCTCGCGTCGTTGTTCATGGCATCAGGCTCCGGGTGCGGTGGGCAGGGTGCGCTGTTCCTGGGGAATGGCGTTCCATGCGCTCTCGATCTCGCCGATCAACGACAGCGACTCCTGCAGCGGTACCGCGTCGTTGTTGAGGTTGGCTTCGGTCAGGCGCTGCATGACGTAGTCGTAAAGGGCCGACAGGTTGCCGGCGATCTCGCCGCCGGCTTCGTGGTCCAGCGAACCATTCAGGTGCCCGATGATCGCACAGGCTTCACCGATCGCCTTGCCTTTCAATGCCTGGTCGCCGTTGGCCAGGCAGGCTTCGGCGCGACGGATGCGCTCGCCCGCGCCTTCAAGCAGCAGGGCGACAAGGCGGTGCGGGTCCGCGTCGACGACGCGGCTGGTGACGCCGACCTTGCGGTACTGCTCGGCATAGTGGCGGTTGGCACCGTACATGGGGTTCTCCTTGGGGCTTCGTCATGGCCGGGCCGGCGCTGGCGAAAAGTGGTCGTATTGGTGTGCGTGGGGAAGGGGCTGCCGGCCGGTCAGCTCTTCTTGTTGAGCGCGCTGATCTGCTGGCTGAGGTAATCGCTGGTGCTCTGCATCTTCGCCACCACCGTGTCCATGGCGGTGAACTGGGCGGTATACCGCGCGGAGACCTTTTCCATCCGCGCATCCAGGTCGTCCAGGTCCTTCTCCAGCTTGCTGATCTGCTTGGTCAGCGAGTTGGTGCGCAGGGTCAGTGTGCCGTTGCTGCCCAGGTTGGTCTTGAGCATGGCGCTGAGGCTGGAGGTGAACGAGCCGTCGCTGCCCAGCAGCTTGCGGGCGGCGGAGGGGTCCTCGGCGACCTTGGCGTCGAACGTGGTGGTGCTGAAGGCCAGGGTGCCGTCCTTGTTGACGGTCACGCCCAGGGCCTTGAGGTCGAGCATGCTGCCGCTGGCTTCGCCGCGCAGCTGCTGCTGCAGGCCGCGTACCAGCGAGTCACCGGTCAGCGCGGAGGCCTTGTCGTTGGTGGCGTCGTAGGCGCTGCTGCTCTTGAGCAGGCCGACCGTGGTGTTGTAGGCGGCAACGAAGGCCTGGGTGTTGATCTTCAGGCCGGAGTTGTCCGCAGCCACCGTCAGCGTGCGCTTGGTGCCTTCCTCGGCCTTGTTCAGGGTGAGGGTGACGCCAGGCAGCAGGTCGGTGATGGTGTTGCTGCTGGACTCGCGCTCGAAGCCGTCCACCCGCACCAGTGCGTTGGCCGGTGCGATGTTCTCGGTCATGCCGCCGCTGGTGCCATCCCAGGTCAGCGCCGACAAGCCACCGTTGCCGCCGCTGGCGGTGACCGTCAGTGCGCCTTCGGTGCCGCCATTGACCGCATTCATCACCAGGTGCTGGCCGTCGTTGGCGGTGATGATGGTGGCGTTGACCCCCTTGCCGCCAGCGGCCTTGTTGATGGCGGCGGCGATCTGCGTCAGCGTGCTGCCCTCGGCGATGTCCACGTCCAGCGTCTCTTCGCCCCAGGCGAACGTCAGCTTTCCGTCGCCTACCTTGGCATCGGCGCCGAACGCGCCGGAGCTGAGCTTCTGGCTCTGCGCCAGCCGCACCACTTCGACCTCGTAGGTGCCGGCGGTGGCGCTGGTCTTGCCGTTGGAGTCGGTCACCACCGTGGCGCTGAAGCTGGTGGCGGTATCGCTGATGCTGGTCTTGTAGGCGCCGTTGGTGGCGCTCTTGGCCATCGCTTCCAGCGCCGACTGCAGGCTGCTCAGCGAGTTCTTGATGTTGCCCAGCGCCGAGAGCTGGGTGGTCGCCTTCGTGCCCTGGTTGTTGATGCGGGTCTCGGCCGGCTTGCGTTCGGCAGCCACGAGCTGGGCGACGAGGGTCGGGATGTCCAGTCCGGAGCCGACGGCAGCGAGGGATGAGGAGGCCATGTAGTTTCCTTGGTCGTGGCGTGCGGACGCCCGTACAGGCATCCTCGATATCGGCACGCCCGTGCCGTTTCTTTAGGCGGGCGCGCGCAGGGCTCCCCGTGTGGATGCAAGTGGCGTGCCGTTGCCGCAGGCCGGCCCCCGGCGCCGCCAACGCACAAACCCCCGCCTTGCGGCGGGGGTCTGCGTTTGTTGCTGCCTCCAGGGCCGCCTTGCGGCGGCGCCGGCGGTGATCAGCCCAGCAGGCTCAGCACGTTCTGGGTGGAGCTGTTGGCCTGGGAGAGCATCGCGGTGCCGGCCTGCTGCAGGATCTGCGTGCGGGTCAGCTCGGCGGTTTCCTTGGCGTAGTCGGTGTCGCGGATGCGGCTGCGCGAGGCCGACAGGTTTTCCGAGGTGGTGGACAGGTTGGAGATGGTCGAGCTGAAGCGGTTCTGGATCGCACCCATGTCGGCGCGCGAGCTGTTGACCGCGGTCAGGGCCTTGTCGACCACTTCCAGCGCCTGCTGGGCACCGATGAAGGTGGAGATGTCCAGGGTACCGGCGACCTTCTGGCTGGACACGGCGGTGGCGTCCTGGGCGGTGAAGGCGGTGCCGCCGGAGGTCAGGCCGGTCGCCTGGCCGGTGGTGGCCGGGCTGATGGTGCCGAAGGTGAAGCCGGTGGTGAACTGGTTGCCCTTGACCGCCTTCAGGCTGATCGCGCCGTTGCTGTCGACTTCGGCGTAGACGCCGCTCTGGTCCATCTTGTCGTTGATGGCGGCAGCCACCTTCTTGTTGATGGAGGTGGTGCTTTCACCGGCTTCGAACTTCACGTCCTCGATGGTGATGTCCTTGGCGCTGCTCGCGCCAACGGCCTGCACGCTGACCTTGATGCCGGAGATCTTGCCCGCGGCGGTGGCGGCGGCGCCGGAGGCAACCACGCTGACGGCGGTGGTGTCGGCGGCGAAGTTCATCTTGCCCAGGGTGTCGATGTTCGAGTCGACGATGCTGTTGATGCCGATGGTCTGGCCGGAGTCGGCGCCGACCTGGAACAGCGCGCCGGAGAAGCTGCCGTCCAGCAGTTTGGTGCCGTTGAAGTTGGTCTGGTTGGCGACGCGGTCGATTTCCTTCAGCAGCTGGTTCACCTCCGAATTCAGCGCTTCGCGGTCGGTGGTCGAGTTGGTGGCATTGGACGACTGCACGGCCAGCTCGCGGATACGCTGCAGGTTGTTGCCGATCTCGACCATCGCGCCTTCGGCGGTCTGGGCCAGCGAGATGCCGTCGTTGGCGTTGCGGGTGGCAACGTCCAGGCCGCGGATCTGGGTGGTGAAGCGCTCGGAGATCGCCAGGCCGGCGGCGTCGTCCTTGGCGCTGTTGATGCGCAGGCCCGAGGACAGGCGCTGAATCGAGGTGGCCAGGCTGGTGCCGCTGGTGTTCAGGTTGCGCTGAGCATTGAGCGACATGATGTTGGTGTTGATGACTTGTGCCATGATTCGGATTCCTTTTTGGCGTTTGATCCGGCAGCTCAACCTGACCGGTACTGGATGCAGTGGGGGTGGCGTAGGGCGCCGCAGTACCGCTGCTGATATCAATAACGGCACACACCCCGGCAGCTTTAGGCCCCGACGACAAGGTTTTTTTCCGCCGGGCAGGGCGCCGGAAAAAAGCAGCTGGCAGTGCTGGCAAGCGGGTGCTCCGGCATGGTCGCCCCCAACGAAAAGGCCCCGGCATGCCGGGGCCTTTCCTGTTTGCCTCGCTGCAACGGTTACTGCTGCAGCAGGCTCAGCACGCTCTGCGGCTGCTGGTTGGCCTGTGCCAGCATGGCGGTACCGGCCTGCTGCAGGATCTGCGTGCGGGTCAGCTCGGCGGTTTCCTTGGCGTAGTCGGTGTCGCGGATGCGGCTGCGCGAGGCCGACAGGTTTTCCGAGGTGGTGGTGAGGTTGGCGATGGTGGAGGTGAAGCGGTTCTGGATCGCGCCCATCTCCGCACGCGAGTTGCTGACCGCGGTCAGGGCCTTGTCGACGATCTCCAATGCGCGCTGCGCGCCTGTGAAGTCGCGGATGTCCAGGTCCTCGGCATGCTGGGTGGACATGGTGGTCGGCACCGTCAAGGCACCGCCGGTGTAGGTCAGGCCGGTGCCGCCGGTCAGCGTGCCGAGGTTGGCGGCGGTGATGGTCTGGCCGGCCTTGAGCGACTGGAAGGTGAGCTCGCCGGTGGTGCCGTCCACCGAGGCGTACAGGCCGGTCTGGTCCAGCTTGTCGTTAATGGCCTGGGTGAGCTTGCGGTTGATGTCGGCGGCGGTGTCACCCACGTCGACCTTGATGTCGTCGATCTTGATCTGGGTGGCGCTGCTGGCACCGGCGGCCTGGACGCTGATGGTGATCCCGGACACCTTGCCGACGGCGGTGCCGGAGGCGGCCGAGGGCACCGCACCGATGCCGGTCATGTCACCGGCGAAGCCGGCCGTGCCGATGGTGTCGGTGTTGACGTCGACGATGCTGTTGATGCCGATGGTCTGGCCGGCGTCGGCGCCGACCTGGAACAGGGCCCCGGCGAAGCTGCCATCCAGCAGCTTGGTGCCGTTGAAGTTGGTCTGGTTGGCGACGCGGTCGACCTCCGAGAGCAGCTGGCGCACTTCGGCGTTCAGCGCCTCGCGGTCGGTGTCGGAGTTGGTGGCGTTGGCCGACTGCACGGCCAGCTCGCGGATGCGTTGCAGGTTGTTGCCGATCTCCACCATCGCGCCTTCGGCGGTCTGGGCCAGCGAGATGCCGTCATTGGCATTGCGCACGGCCACGTCCAGGCCACGGATCTGGGTGGTGAAGCGCTCGGAGATGGCCAGGCCGGCCGCATCGTCCTTTGCGCTGTTGATGCGCAGGCCCGAGGACAGGCGCTGGATGCTGGTCGCCAGGCTGGTGCCGCTGGTGTTCAGGTTGCGCTGGGCGTTCAGCGACATGATGTTGGTGTTGATGACTTGTGCCATGGGACTTCTCCGTTGTGTTCTATGCCTGCATCAGGCGATGCGGTGATTCGGTTTGGCAGTGCGGCTGCCGTCAGGTGGGTCAGCGGATCATGTTGAACAGCGACATCGACTGCATCTGGGTGAAGATGGTCTGGGCCGCCTGGAGCGCCGCACCCTCGAGCTTGTATTGCCCGATGGCCTCGGCGTAATCGACGTCGCGCAACTGCGACAGCGAGCTTTTCAGGGTGACGGTGTTGGCCTCGCGCAGCGAGGCGGCGTCGTCGATGGTCTTCAACTGCGCGCCGCCGGCGGCGCGTGCATCGATCATCGCCTCGGCCGCGCGCGAGACATCACGCAGGCTCGCTTGCAGCCCGTTCTGCTGCGCGGTACGGCCGGCTTCGGTGGACACGTCCATGTCCAGTGCCTGCACCAGCCGGTCGATGGTGGAGAACACGTCGCGGCTCTGGGCCTGCCCGGCGCTGAACTCGTCGCCCGCCGCAGGCTCGCCCTCGATGCGCATGCGCAGCCCCCCGAAGGTGATGTCGTCGCCGCTGGTGTACGTGCCGGTGCTGACCACGGTGTTGCTCGCGTCGACGATCTCGTAGCTGTCGGCGGCGGTGAAGCGAACGGTATAGCTGCTGCCGTCCCAACTGCCGGAACCGTCGCGGCTCAGGTCGGTGAGCACGCCCTTGCCGGTGTTGGTGGCCGCAGCGCTGCCGTCGACCGTCCCGTCGCCGGTGCGGATGCGCAGGAAGATCTCGCTGCCGGGCTGCGCGTCGCTGACGAACGTGCCCGGCGCCACTTCGACCTTGCGCTGGATCTGGTCGCCGTTGTAGGTGACCACGCCATTGCTGAGCGTGAACGGGGCATCGCCATCGGAGGCCCCGCCGAACAGGTAGCGGCCATTGCCGTCGGTGGTGTTGGCCAGCGCCAGCATCTGTTGCTTGATCGACTTCAGCTCGCTGGAGACAGCCTTGCGGTCATCGCTGGACAGCGAGGCGTTGTTGGCCTGGATGGTCAGGTCGGAGATGCGCTGCAGCAGTTCGCCGGCCTGGGCAAGGGCGTTCTCCTGCAGCCCCAGCCGGTTCTGGACGGTGTTGGCGTTGGCGCCAAGCTTTTCCAGTTCGGCCAGCATGCGGTCCATGCCGACCGCGGTACCGGCGCCGACCGGGTCGTCCTTGGCAGTGACGATCTTGCTGCCGGTGGAGAGCTGCTGCTCCAGGTGCGACAGCTTGCTCTGCTTGGACTGCATCAGCGCCACCGAGCGGTCGTAGATCATGCTGCTGGAGATGCGGGTATTCATCAGCCCACCGCCCTGAGGATTGTCTGGAACATGTTTTCTGCCGTGGAGATCAGCTGCGAAGCAGCCTGGTAAGCCTGTTGCAGGCGGAGCATGTCGGCCGCTTCCTCATCCAGGTTCACCCCGGACACCGAGTCGCGCGCGGCCTGCGCGTTGTCGTTGATGACCTGCTGGGCCTGCAGCGAATATTCGGCCGAACGTGCCGCCGCACCGACCTGGGTGGTCAGGCCACCGAGGGCACCGTTGAGGGTG
Source organism: Stenotrophomonas sp. ATCM1_4 (assembly GCF_004348115.1). Lineage (GTDB taxonomy): Bacteria > Pseudomonadota > Gammaproteobacteria > Xanthomonadales > Xanthomonadaceae > Stenotrophomonas > Stenotrophomonas capsici. The sequence continues at coordinate 1,319,985 of NZ_QPFB01000001.1, forward strand.
ACGGTGCCGCCGCTGAGCGCCTTGGCATCCTCCACGCCGGCCAGGCGCGAGGCGTTGCCGTTGTCACTGGAGCCGGGGGCGGTCTTGCCGATGGTGAAGGTGTCACCGGCGGCGGGCTTGCCGTCCAGCACCAGGCTCCAGCCGTTCGCGCTGATGGCCTGGCCTGGCGTGTAGGTGAAGGGACCGGCGCCGTCGATGGTGTACTGGTTGGCGTCGATGAACTCGATGCTGGCGGGGTTGAGCAGGGCCGGGTCGGAGGCGTCGAGCACATCCAGCTTGCCCAGCACGCCGGTGCCGGTGTTGGCCAGGTCCGCTCCGGCCTTGACCGGGTTGGCCGCGGCGATGCGCGAGGGATCGGTGATGGCCACCGATAAACCGGTGATCGCCGCGCCGGTGGGCTGCAGCAGGAAGCGATCATTCAATCCCGGGGTACCGCCCACCTCGAAGCGCACGCCATTGACCACGAACGGGTCGGCGGCGGTGCCGGTGCCGGTCATGGCGACGCTGGCACCGGTGTCGGCGCGGGTGGCCTCCCAACCGGTGCCGTTGTACTTGAGCAGGATGTTCTGGCCATCCAGGGCGGCCAGGTCGCCATAACTGGCGGTCAGGGTGGCGCTGCCGGTATTGCCGCTGTGCGCGCTCACCTTGGGCGTGCCCAGGTTGAAGAAGTCCGTGCCCATGTCCCCGTACAGGTCCATGCCCTCGGCGTGGGCCTGGTTGAACGTGGTGGCCATGCCGACGGCGATCCTTCCCAGTTCATTCTGGGCAGGGGTGAGGACGCGGTCGCGGAACTCGAGCATGCCGCCGATCTGGCCACCGAGCGCATTGCCATCCAGCACGATGGTCATGCCCTGGGTCTTGATCGCCAGCTGCAGGCGCTCGGGCTGGTAGGGATCGGCGGCGGTGGTGATCTGCGAGGCGGTCGAGCCGACCACCAGCGCCTGGCCGCCGGCCGAATAGACATTGGTGATGCCGCCATCCTGGATCACCGCCGTACCACCGGTGTAGCCGACCAGCTGGGTGATCAGCTGGTCGCGGCGGTCCAGCAGGTCCGGCGCGGCGGCATTGCCCTTGCTGCCGATCGCACCATTGAGCTGGGCGATCTCGGCGGCCAGCCGGTTGACCTCGGTGGTCGCGGCCAGCAGCCCGTTGTTCACCTCGCTGTTGAGGCTGTCCAGGCTGTTGTTGAGCTGCTTGAAGCGATCGACCAGGGTGGACGCGCTGTCGAGCATGTCGCGGCGTTCGGTGGTGGCCGCAGCGTTGGAGGACAGGCCGTTGACGGCATCGAAGAACTTGGACCAGACCCCGGTGACGTTGGTTGCGGTATCGGAGAGCAGCGCATCGACGCGATCGGACAGCGTGGACAGCTTTTCCAGCCGCGCCAGTTCGCCGCTGCTGTCCAGCAGCCGCGAGATGGCGAGCTGGTCGGCGACGCGACGGATGTCCACGATGCGGGTACCGGTGCCTACATCGCCATAGCCGACGTTGACCGAGGGTGCCGTGGCGAAGTCCACGGTCTGCCGGCTGTATCCGTCGGTCTTGATGTTGGCGACGTTGTTGCTGACCGTTGCCAGGGCGCGCTGGAACGCGATCAGGGCACTGGTGCTGGTGGAAAGAACACTGGACATGGACGTCTATCTCAACGACGGGTGAGGCCGGTCAACCCGGCGGCGGAAGCGAGGGTCTGGCCGAAGCGGTTGCCGACTTCGGCAATCGCACCGACCGCGCGGTCGATGGTCGGGCCGGCGGCAATGGCGGCGATCTTGGCGGCGTAGGACGGGTCGGTCGCATAGCCGGCACGCTGCAAGCCCTGTGCGAAACCACGCACGTCGCCACCGGCCTTCAGCGCGGCCTGGTAGCGCGGGCTGTTCTTCAGCATCCGCACGTAGTCGTTGAAGCTGTCGGCCACCGAGCCATAGGCACGGAAGCTGGCGCGTTCGGAGCGGCGCTGGCCGTCCACGTACTCATGCGTACCGGCGCTGGCGCGCTCACCGCTCCAGCCGGTGGCCTTGATCCCGAACAGGTTGTGGCTGCTCTGGCCGTTCTCCCGCTTGATGTGGCGCTTGCCCCAGCCGGTCTCCAATGCCGCCTGTGCGACCAGGGCGCGCGGGTTCACGCCCAGCTCCTGCGCGGCACGCTGCGCGTGCGGCCAGATGCTGGCGACGAACCCTTCCGGCGTATGCGTGCCCAGGCTGCTGGCGGCCAGGTTGGCCTGCGTCGTGTCCACGGCGTCACCGCGTTCGGCGGCGGTCATCGCGCTCCAGCGGTCATCGGCCGTTGTCCATTCGGCCTGCGCCGGCATGCCGCTGCCGTCATACGGATGGGCGCTGCCCAACGCGGCGTGCAGCTCGCCGGTGTCACGCCCGGCGATCAGGTCCAACGCCTGCGATTGCGGGGCAAGATAGGCGGCGCGTTCGCTGGCGTCGAGCGCGGCGAACGGGTCTTCGCCGGGGCCGGGCTGCAAGGGCAGGGCAGGCGGGCGGATGTCTGGCGCGGCCAACTGGTAGGCGCGTGCCGCCGCGGCAGGCGTGATCGCCGGATCCACCGGCGCTGCGGTGGCCTGCTGTCCGCCGCCCAACTGCCTTGCGATCATCGCCGACAGGCCCAGGCCGCGCCCCCGCGTCATCGCCTCGGCGATGCGCTGGTCGTACATCTCGCGGAACATCTGGTTCTCGCCGGGGAACAGCGAGTCGCCGAAGCTGGCCTCGCGCATGCTCTTGATCAACATCTGCGCGAACTGGCCTTCCAGCTGGCGCGCGACCTTGTCGATCTTGGCCGGATCGTTGGCCGTGGCCGGGTTCAGCTCGAACGGCGCAGGAGCGATACGCATGTCAGATGACCTCGAGATCGGCGCTCAATGCACCGGCCTGCTTGAGGGCTTCCAGGATGGCGATCAGGTCGCCCGGTGCCGCACCCACCTCGTTCACGGCTCGCACGATTTCGTCCAGCGTCGCACCGCCGTCGAAGCGGAACATACGGCTGCCTTCGTTGCTGGCGGTGATGGTCGATTGCGGGCTGGCCACGGTCTGGCCGTTGCCGAACGCATTGGGCTGGCTGACCTGGGTCGATTCGCTGACGGTCACCGTCAAGGAACCGTGCGAGATCGCCGCCGGGCTGACGCGCACCTGCGAGCCGATGACCACGGTGCCGGTGCGGGAGTTGACCACCACGCGCGCCGGCGCGGTGCCGGGGGACAGTTCCACGTTCTCGATGCGCGCCAGCATGCCGATGCGCGCGCCCGGATCGGTGGGGGCCTGCACCGCCACGGTGACGCCGTCGACCGCGCGCGCCGCGCCTTCGCCAAAGGTGGCGTTCAAGGCGCTGACCATGCGCGAGACGGTGGTGAAATCGTTCTGGTGCAGGTTCAGGGTGATCTCCCCGGAAGCACCGAACACATCGGGCAGGGCACGTTCGACCGTGGCGCCGTTGGGCACGCGCCCAACGCTGGGAATGTTCACCGACACGCGTGAGCCGTCCTTGCCCTGCGCGCCGAAGCCACCCACCACCAGGTTGCCCTGCGCGATCGCATAGACCTGGCCGTCGGCACCCTTCAGCGGCGCCATCAGCAGCGAGCCACCACGCAGGGAGACCGCGTTGCCCACCGAGGACACGGTGATGTCGATGGTCTGGCCGGGCTTGGCGAACGGCGGCAGCTCGGCGTGGATCGCCACCGCGGCGACGTTCTTCAACTGCGGGTTGACGTTGGCCGGCACGTTGACGCCCAGCTCGCCCAGCAGGTTCTTCAGGCTCTGCACGGTGAACGGGGCCTGGCTGGTGCGGTCGCCGCTGCCGTCCAGGCCGACGACCAGGCCGTAGCCGACCAGGGCATTGCCGCGCACGCCGCCGACCTGCGCCAGGTCCTTGATGCGTTCGGCGTGGGCGGGCAGGGCACAGCCCACCACCAGGGTGAGGAGCAGGCAACGGAAGAGGGAAACGGTTCGCATGGTCATGCTCAGAACAGCGCGAAGGCGGAGTTGAAGAAGCGGCCCAGCCAGCCCATGGCGTTGGACTGGGCAACCGCGCCGCGACCGCCGTAGGCGATGCGTGCATCGGCGACCTTGCTCGAGGCGATGGTGTTGTCCGGCGCGATGTCGGCGGCGCGGACCACGCCCTGGATCTGCACCAGTTCATCGCCCTGGTTCAGGCGCAGGTTCTTCTGGCCCTGCACCACCAGGTTGCCGTTGGGCAGGCGCTGGATGACGGTCACCGTCAGGCTGCCCTGCAGGCGGTTGCTCTGCGCGCTGTTGCCCTTGCCGTTGAAGTCGCGCGAGCTCTCTGCCGAGGCTCCCAGGATGTCCTTGCCGCCCAGCGTGACCGGGGCACCGAACAGGGTCGGCGTGCCGACGTCCAGCTTGGAGTCCTTCTGGATCGCGGTGCTGGCCGTGGTGGTGGCGGTGGTGTTCTCGATCAGGGTGATGGTCAGCAGGTCGCCGACGTCACGTGCACGCCGGTCGCCGTACAGGTTCAGTCCCGGGCCAGCGGCATAGATGGCGCCGGCGGTGGGGGCCGCGGAGGGGGCGATGACCGGCTGGATCGGCGCCATCGGCGCGTAGGGGCGCACGTCGCCGGCCAGCGTGCAGCCGGCGCTGAGCACGGCGCACAAGGCGACGGGAAGCTGACGGAAGAATGGGGTGCGGCTCATGGCATTGATCCTGTGGCGACCGGTCAGACGTTGCTGTTGAGGTAGCCGAGCATGGCGTCGGTGGTGGAGATGGCCTTGGCGTTCATCTCGTAGGCGCGCTGGGTCTCGATCATCGCCACCAGCTCTTCCACCACGTTGACGTTGCTGCCTTCCAGTGCACCCTGCACCACGGTGCCCAGCCCGTTGAGGCCAGGCGTGCCGTTCTGCGCCGGCCCGGAGGCCGTGGTCTCCACGTACAGGTTCTCGCCCTTGGCCTGCAGGCCCGCCGGGTTGATGAAATCAGTCAACGTCAGCGAGCCGATCTCCACCGATGCGGCCTCGCCGGCCATCTTCACGCTGATGGTGCCGTCGCTGCCGATGGTCAACGATTGGGTGCCCTCGGGAACCTGGATGCCCGGCTGCACCGGGTAGCCGCTGTTGGTGACCAGCTCCCCCTGCGCGTTGATCTGGAAGCTGCCGTCGCGCGTGTAGGCGGAGGTGCCGTCGGGCATCATCACCTCGAAGAAGCCACGACCATTGACCATCACGTCCAGCGCCTTGCCGGTCTGCTGCTGCGTGCCCTGGTCGAAGTTCTTGGACGTGGCGACCACGCGCACACCGGTCCCCAGCTGCAGGCCGGTGGGCAGCTGGGTCTGCGCCGAAGAGGAACCGCCGGGCTGGCGTACCTGCTGGTAAAGCAGGTCCTCGAAGCTGGCACGGTCGCGCTTGAAGCCGGTGGTGTTGGTGTTGGCCAGGTTGTTGGAGACCACGGACATGCGCGTCTGCTGCGCATCCAGCCCGGTCTTGGCGACCCACAATGCCTGATTCATGACGCGTTCCTCTGCTGCTGATGCCGGCCGATGCGGCCCTTGCCAGGTTCAATGCATGGGCCGTGCCAAAACCGGCGACGGGATGCCGTCGCGAGCAGATCACCGGCGGCAGCGGCCTGGTCCGCGAAGCAGGAAGCCGCCGAACCGCACGCATAAAAACGCCCGGACGCGATCTGCGTGCCCGGGCGACAGGGAACAACGACAACGTGATCGACTGCGGCCGGGATCAGATCCCGGCCGCGTGAGCCAATGGCCCGATCAACCGTTCAAGCGCAGCAGGGTGTTCGCGCTGCGCGCGTTCTCGTCGCCGTGCTTGATGACCTTCACCTGCATTTCGAACTGGCGCTGCAGCTGGATCATCTGCACCAGCGCGCCGGCGGCATCGACGTTGCTGGATTCCAGCATGCCGCTGTCCAGCGCCTTGCCCTGGCGTTGCGCGAAGGGCTGGGTGGGGTCGGTGTTGCGCATCAGCCCGTCCAGGCCGCGGGCCAGGCGTTCGTCGGGCGCCTCGACGACCTTCAAGCGTCCGATCATCGCCATCGTCTGCGGGCCTTCGCCCAACGGGATGATCGACACGGTGCCGTCGTGGCCGATCTCCATCGCCTGGTGCGGCGGAATGGCGATCGGGTTGCCGTTGTCGTCGAGTACGGTGTTGCCTTCGGCGGTGACCAGTTGGCCGTTGGGCGTCATCGACAACGCGCCAGCGCGGGTGTACGCCTCACTGCCGTCGTTGGACTGCACCGCAAGCCAGCTGCCCGGCTGCAGCGAAAGATCCAGCGCGTTGCCGGTGATCTGCTGCGCGCCGATGCGACGATTGAAGCCGGCATCCACGTGCAGTGCGTCCACGCGCGAGGCGTAACCCGGGCCCTGGATGCGGAATGCCTCGGTGTTGGCCAGCGCTTCCTTGAAGCCCGGCGTGTCGGCATTGGCCAGGTTGTGCGACACGGTCCCCTGCGCCTGCAGCGAGGCGCGGGCGCCGGTCATGGCAACGTAAAGGGCTTTGTCCATTCGGGGGCAGGGAACAGGAAGTAGGGAAGGGGAGGCGGTGCGTCACCGGCAACGGGAAAAGGCGGGTGGGCGGTGGCTCCAGGCGATACCTGAGGCCCTCAACCCACCACCACGTCCTGTTCCCGATCCGGCGGTTAGCGGATGTTGATGACGGTCTGCGTGATCTGGTCCTGCGTCGAGACCATCTGCGCATTGGCCTGGAAGTTGCGCTGGGCCACGATCATGTTGACCAGCTGTTCGGTCAGGTCGACCGTGGACGCTTCCAGCGAGCCGGACTGGATCTGGCCCAGGTCGGAGGTGTCCGGTGCGCCGGTGCGTGCGATGCCGGACGCATTGGTCTCGGTCCACACGTTGTTGCCCATGCTCTGCAGGCCCTGCGGGTTGTTGAAGTTGGTCAGGGCAACCTGGCCGAGCGCGGTGTCGGCGCCATTGGAGTAACGCGCGTAGACCACGCCGGTGGTGTCGATGCTGATTTCGGTCAGCTTGCCCGAGGCGTAGCCGTCCTGGCGGGTGTCGCGCAGCGCGAACTTCTCGCCGTACTGCGTGGAGCCGCTCACGTCCAAGGTCAGGTTGAGCACGCCGGCGCCGGTGGCGGGCGTGAACGGATCCAGCGTGATCTGGCCGTTGGCCGGATTCAGCAGCGCACCGCTGTTGGAGAACTCCAGCGTGGTCGGCGCACCGACGGACTGGCCGTCGACATAGTTGTAGACCTGCCACTCGTTGGCGTTGGCACCCTTGACGAAGTAGGACGTCTGGGTGTGGCTGACGCCCAGCGAGTCGTACACGGTCACGCCGCCGGTGGACTGGTTGTAGCTGTTGGAGTTGCTCGGGTCGAACGTTGCGATGGTCGGTTCGCTGGCGTTGGCCGGCAGGGTGAAGGCAAGGTTGACCAGGCCGGTCTGCTTGGGCGCGCTGTCGGTGGCCAGCACCTGCAGGTCGGTCAGCGTGCCGTCGAAGCGGGTGCCATCGGCGCTCGGCGCGTAGACCTGAAGGCGTGCGCCCTGCGGGTTGACGACATAGCCGCTCTTGTCGGTCTGGAAGTTGCCGGCGCGCGAGTACACGCGCGTGCCGTTCATGCTCAGCGTGAAGAAGCCTTCGCCCTCGATGGCCATGTCCAGGCTGCGCCCGGTCTGGTCGATGTTGCCCTGCGAGAACTGCTGCGCCACGCCACTCAGGCGCACGCCCGAACCGATCGCATTGCGCGAAAGCCCGTAGCTGGTCGAGTTGAACAGGTCGACGAACTCCGCACGCGACTCCTTGAAGCCGGTGGTGTTGACATTGGCGATGTTGTTGGCGGTGACGTTCAGGTCGGCGTTGGCGGCGTTGATGCCGGACAGCGATACGTTGAAGCCCATGGTGGTAACTCCTGGCGGGTTCGGGGGGCTCAGCTGACGCGGAGCACGTAGTCGAGCGGGGCAGTGCCCAGGCCCTTGAGGTTCAGGTAGAGGCCGTCGGAACCGACGGTCACGCTTTCCACCTCGGCCTGCACGTAGGTGTTCAGCTTGGTCGAGGCGCCGCTGCTGTCCGAGTGGGTGGCGGCGATGGTGTAGCTGCCGGCGGGCATGCGGTTGCCGCTGGCGTCGGTGCCGTCCCACTGGAAGTTGACCTCGCCGGCGGCGTCGGCCGGCACGCTCAGCGTGGTGACCTTCTGGCCGTTCGCATCGGTGATCTCGACGGTGACGGTGCCGGCCGATGGGGCCGCCACGGTGCCGCTGGTACCCCCTTCGCCTTCGAGGCTGAACTTGGTCGAAGGCACCATCACCTCGTGGCCAACCAGCGAGGCGCCCTTGAGGATCTGGTCGCTGGACATCGCCGACTGGAAGGTCTTGACGGTGGTGTTCAGGTCGGTGATGCCCTGCACGGTGGACAGCTGGGCCATCTGCGACACCATCTGGCTGTTGTCCATCGGCTTGGTCGGGTCCTGGTGCTGCAGCTGGGTGGTCATCAGCTTCAGGAAGTCGGCCTGGTCGAGGCTGTCGTTCTTCTTGGTCTTGGCATTGGCCGTGGCGTTCAGGCCGAGCGAGCCGTAGATATCGGAGGAGACGCTGGTGGTCATGTCGGTGGGTTCCGGTTGGGCGGGCGTCAACGGCCCATCGTCAGCGTGGCCAGGGCCAGTTCCCTGGCGGTGCTGAGCATCTCCACGCCGGCCTGGTAGTTGCGGGAGGTCGAGATCAGGTTGACCATCTGCGCCACCGGATCGACGTCGGGCGAGTAGACGTAGCCGTCGCCGTCGGCCAGCGGGTGGTTGGGTTCATATCGCTTGATCGGCGCCGCATCGCTCTGCGTGACTTCCTTGACCTGCACGCCGGTGAGGTTGGGATCGGTGCGGCTGGTCACGGCCTGGAACACCGGTTCCAGCGGCTTGTACACCGCCTCCGGCGAACCGGCGATGGAATCGGCGTTGGCCAGGTTGGAGGCGATGGTGCTCATGCGCACCGACTGCGCCTGCAGCGCGGAGCCGGCGATGTCGAAGATCGGCAGGTTGCTCATGGCGTCGTTCCTTACTGGCCGGTGATGGCGGTGAGCATCGTGCGCACCTTCGATTCGACGAAGCTCAGCGAGGCGCGGTATTCCAGTGCGGCGCGGCCGTAGGCGGCGCGCTCGGCGTCGGGGTCGACGGTGTTGCCATCCAGACTGGGCTGGGCCGCCTCGCGGGTGATCTGGAACGGATTCAGCCCGTCCCCGCCGATGGCGTAGTGCTGTTCGGCCGTGGCGGCCAGCTGGCCATTGCCGGCCATGCCCTGGGCGTGGCGCAGGGCGGCATCGAAGTCGATGTCACGCGCCTTGTACCCCGGCGTGTCGGCATTGCTCAGGTTGCTGGCGATCAGCTTCATGCGCTGCTCGCGCAACGGCATGGCCTGGGCATGGATGCCCAGATAGTCGGAAATCAGGTTGGCCATGTGGTGGCTCCCACGGAACGTTGCCGGGGAAGCTGCAAGCCGCGTGCCAGAACGCCCAGCACGGGCCCGCTCCGGCTCGGCCCGCCTCAGTCACCTATCGGGCAGCAGGTCAGCCAGGTTGCGGGGAAAGGCAGGAAGCCGTTCCCTTCCCCCGCCTGCGGGGGAGGGTGCCCGAAGGGCGGCAGGGGACGCGCTTCCGGCCCCGGCTCAGGCCGCTTCAGCTACGTGCCGGAGGCGCTGCAGCACGAAGTCGGCCAGTTCGTGCGGGCTGTACTTGGCGACGAAGGCGTTGGCCCCGACACGCTCGACCATGGCGTTGTTGAATACGCCGGACAAGGAAGTGTGCAGCAGCACGTACAGGCCCGACAGGCCCGGATGGCGGCGGATTTCCGTCGTCAGCGTGTAGCCGTCCATGGCCGGCATCTCGATGTCGGAGATGACCATGGCATAGCGTTGCGCCGGGTCTTCGCCGGCGGCCTGGATCTGCAGCAGGTGCTCCAGCGCCTGCTTGCCGTCGGACAGCAGGGTGGCGGTGACCCCCAGCTGGTCCAGCACGCTCCGGATCTGCTGGCGGGCCACGCGCGAGTCATCCACGACCAGTACCTGCATCGGCGGGGCGTCGGCCGGCAGCGCCATCGATGGATCCAGCACGGCTTCGCCGCGGACCTGGGCAATGTCGGCCAGCACGCTTTCCACGTCGATGACCTGGATCAGCTCGCCCTGGAAGCGCGTCACCGCAGTCAGGTAGGTGGACTCGGCGCCCAGCTCCGGCGGCGGCTGGATGTCCTCCACCGCGATGTTGACGATCCGCTCCACGCCGCTGACCAGGAAGCCCTGCACCGAGCGGTTGAATTCGGTGACCACCAGGTAGCCCGGGGCAGTATCGGCTTCCGGCTCGCGCTCGGGGTGGCCGATCGCCAGGCCCAGGTCCAACACCGGCACCGAGCGCCCGCGCACGTCGGCGACGCCGGCGAACTGGCCGGGAAGGCCCGGCACCTGGAACAACGCAGGGCGTCGCAGCACTTCCTGCACCTTGAACACGTTCACGCCAAAAAGCTGACGGCCGCCAAGGCGGAACAGCAGCAGCGCGAGGCGATTGTGGCCGGCCAGCCGGGTGCGCTGGTCGATGCGATTGAGCAGGTCTTGTGACATGCCGCCTGTATCGGCGCGGGTCGGGGACAACTTGAGGCCGGCCTGGGCCGGGTTCTGGCACGCCGCTTGCCTGTGACCGGGCTGGAGTCGTTTGTCCGGAGCCCAGATCCATGCGCCTGTTCCTGTTGGCCAGCCTGCTGCTGCCGCTGAGTGCCCTTGCCACCGAGTTCCAGCCGGTGGAGAGCATCCGTGTGGCGGCGTTGTCGACCCTGGCGACCGGGGAGCAGGGCGAGGCCGGGGTCGACGCCGGCCTGCGCATGCCGCGCTGCGCGCAGGGGCTGCGGGCCCAGGCCACGGCCAACACCACGGTGGAAGTGAGTTGCCCGGACGCCGGTGGCTGGCGCCTGTTCGTGCCGGTCAAGGTGCGCCGCGAGCAGGCCGTGCTGGTGCTGGCACGCGGCGTGGCCGCTGGAGAAACCCTGGCCGCGGCCGACATCAGTACGGTCCGGCGCGACACCGCGCGGATCGCCGGCGCGGTACTCTCGGCGCCTGAACTGGCGGTGGGACGGGTTGCGCGGCGCACCTTGAGTGCCGGCAGCCTGCTCTCGTCCAGCGACCTGGTGGCCCAGCGGATCGTCCGTCGGGGCGACAGCGTCGCCCTGGTCTCGCGGCGGGGCGGGGTGGAAGTCCGAATGGCGGGCCGTGCCCTGGGCGACGCCGGCGAGGGCGAGCGGGTGTCGGTTGAGAACCTGTCTTCACGCCGGGTGATGCAGGGTGTCACCACGGCGGCCGGCGATGTGCTGGTCAGCCGGTAAATTTCGCTAAAGAACCCCCGGCCGCTGCCGTTATCGTTTTCGAACCGAATCAGGAATCCCATCACATGAGCCAGAAAATCGACGGCGGAATCGCAGCAGCGGCGCAGATGCGCAGTATTGCGGTCAACACCCGGGTCGCCCCGGCCGGCGAGTCCAAGGCCCAGGCGGTGCAGGCGGCCGATAGTGTCCGCCTGACCGGTGAAGCCACCCAGTTGCAGGCCATGCAGCGCGAGCTGAGCAACGCCTCGGCCATCGACCCGGCCCGCGTGCAGGCCGTGCGCCAGGCGCTGGAGAACGGCAGCTACCGGATCAACCCCGACGCCATTGCCTCGCGCATGCTGGACCTGGACCGGCAGCTGCAGGGATGAACCTCACCATGGCCGATCCGCTGCAGCGGTTGAGCGAGGCGCTGGAAGGCGAGCAGCGCGCCCTGGTCGAGCATGACGTGCCGGCACTGGTCGCCGCGACCGGCCGGAAGCTCGAAGCCCTGCGCGAACTGGAGCGCAATCCGCCGCTCAACGCTGCCGGTCGCCTGAAGGAACTGGCCGAACGCAACCAGGCCAACGGCGTACTGCTGTCGCGCCGCCGCCGCGAGGTCAACTGGACCCTGCGCCAGCTCGGTCGCAGCGAAGATGCCCCGGCATACGACGCCAAGGGCCAGACTGAAACCCTGCAGGCACGCCGACCGTTGGCAGTGGCCTGAGTCCGGCCGCCCGCTGCGGCGGCTGTTGAAGCGCGCAAACGCGCAGTCCGGCAGCAAACGCCTGCCGGCATCCGGCTATAGTGACGGCCCCGTTTCAGTGCCGTACCGCCGTGACCCAGATCGATACCCCTTCCCTGGCCCCCCTTCCGTCGTCGGCCGCCCTGCGCGCCCTCGGTGAGCGGGTCAAGCATGGCCTGCTGGTGTTCAACAACCGGCTGGAGGTGAGCATCGCCAATGCGCTGGTGCGTGAACTGTTCGGCGTCGATGAAGCCGGCAGCAGCGGCCTGGCCCGCGAGCTGGAACGGCTGTTGCCGTCCTTCGCGATCCCGCAGGTCCGCGAGAGTGGCAACTGGAATGGCAGCCTGCCGATCGGCGAGCGCGTGATCACCGTGCACCTGCACCATCATGCCGACGCGGCCGGGGAATCCTTCCTGGCGTTGTTCCAGCAGGTGGATGGCCCGGAGGACTACGAGCGCGAGCTGCAGCAGCGCCACGCCGAGCTGCGCCAGGCCTACCTGCGCCTCAACGGTGCCCAGGAGAAGCTGCTGCAGTCGGAGAAGATGGCCTCCATCGGCCAGCTGGCCGCGGGCGTGGCCCACGAGATCAACAACCCGATCGGTTACGTGCATTCCAACCTGGGCAGTCTGCAGGAATACCTGCGCAGCCTGTTCACCGTCATCGAGGCCTACGAGCGCGCCTTGCGCGCGCCGGACCCCAAGGCGCTGATCGCCGAGATCGATGACATCCGCGACCGCCTGGACATCGACTTCATCAGCCGCGATCTGCCGCAGCTGATGGCCGAATCCCGCGAGGGCATCGAGCGGGTGACCCGCATCGTGCGCGACCTGAAGGACTTCTCGTACTCCGGCCGCGACGAGTCCTGGAAGCTGGCCGACCTGCACGCCGGCCTCGAGTCGACCATCAACATCATCTGGAACGAGCTCAAGTACAAGGTCACACTGGAGCGCCATTACGGCGAGCTGCCGATGATCGAGTGCCTGCCTTCGGAGTTGAACCAGGTCTACATGAACCTGCTGCTCAACGCCGGCCACGCCATCGCCGAGCGCGGCAACATCATCGTCAGCACCGGGGTGGAGGGCGAGGAGGTCTGGGTGCAGTTCGAGGACGACGGCGCCGGCATCTCGCCGGAACTGCGCCAGCGCATCTTCGACCCGTTCTTCACCACCAAGCCGGTCGGCAGCGGTACCGGCCTGGGCCTGTCGATCTCCTACGGCATCATCAACAAGCATCACGGCCGCATCGACGTGGAAAGCACGGTTGGCGAAGGTTCGCGCTTCCGCATCGTGCTGCCGGTCCGCCAGCCCAAGTAGCAGCACCCCCGGGCGCGAAGCCGAACCGCCCGTCCACGCCGGCGCTACGTCGGAATCCCGCCGCGCTTCTCGTCGTGGGTGCGGAAGGCCTGGCGGATGTGCTCGCGAAGCTCGTCGTCGTTCCACGGCTTGGTCAGGAAGCGATAGATCGCGCCGCGGTTGATCGCGTCGGTGACGGTGTTCAGGTCGGTGTAGCCGGACAGCACCAGCCGGATCGTGTCCGGGTAGAGCATCTTCACCCGGCCCAGGAACTCGGTGCCGCTCATGTCGCTCATGCGCTGGTCGGACAGGATCACCTGCACGTCGTTGATCGCCAGCAGGTCGAAGGCGTCACGCACGTTGCCGGCGGCCAGGATGCGGTAGCCGTCGCGGCGGAACAGGCGCACCAGCGAACGCAGCACGTTCTCCTCGTCATCGAGCAGCAGCAGGGTGCGGTCCGGGCGGGTCTCGGCGAAGGCTTCCGGGCGCAGGTAGCGACGGCGCAACGTCATGCCGGCCGCGTCGGAGGACATCGGCTCGCCGAACAGGTAGCCCTGGAACACATCGCAGTCATTGCGGCGCAGGAAGCCGAGCTGTGCCTGCGATTCCACGCCATTGGCGATCACGGTCATGCCCAGCTGGTGGCCCATGGCGATGATGGCGCGGCTGATGGCCGCCTCGCGGTTGGCCGCCGGCGCGCTCTTGATGAAGCTGCGGTCGATCTTGAGCTTGTCCACCGGATAGCGGACCAACGCGCTCAGGCTGGAATCACCGGTGCCGAAGTTGTCCAGGCACAGGCTGATGCCTTCATTGCGCAGGTTGGCCAGGGTCTCGTGGACGAAGTTGACGTTGTTGGTCAGCGCGCTTTCGTTGATCTCCAGGGTCAGCATGCGCGGGGGGACGCCGATGCCCTGCAGCAGCGCCATCACCTCGGTGAAGAAGTTCGGGCGCAGCAGCTGCAGGGTGGAGACATTGACGGCGACGTTGAAGTCCTCGAAGCCCTGGTCGCGCCACAGCCGAGCCTGGCGCAGGGTCATCTCCAGTACCCACGCGCCGATCTGCACGATGATCCCCAGCCGCTCGGCGGTGCGCATGAAGCGCTCGGGCACCAGCATGCCGAGGGTGGGCGACTGCCAGCGCAGCAGCGCTTCCATGCCGACCACGTGGCCGTCGCGCGCGCTCACCAGCGGCTGGTAGCGCAGGCGCAGCTCGCCGTTGTCGATGGCATCCACCAGTTGCCGCGAAATGATGCTCTCGCTGTGCGCGCTGCTGGGCTTGTGCAGCACGTGCACGTGCACCGCGTTGCCGCCCTCGCGCGCGGCCTGGTGCAGCGCATCCTCGGCCAGGTCCAGCAGGGTGGTGGGGTTGGTGGCATGTTCGGGGCACAGCGCCGCGCCGATCTTGCCGGTCAGGAACAGGGTGTACGGCAACACCGACAGGGGCAGCTCGATCTGCTGGCGCAGCTGCTCGGCCAGCTCCTCCGGTGGCGGCACATTGCCGCCGCGCTCCACCGCGATCAGGAATTCATCGCTGCCGTGCCGCCACAGCTTGCCGCGGCCATCCAGGAAGTTGCGCAGCCGGTCGGCGATCAGCACCAGTGCCTGGTCACCCACTTCGGCGCTCATGTTCTCGTTGACCGAGGCGAAGTGGTCGATGTCCAGGTGCAACAGCATCATCGACGGGCCGTTGCGGCGAGCGGACTCGACCATCGCGGCGAACTCGGGATTGCCGGCGCCGAGGCGCACGGGGCGCACATCGTTGCGATCGGCAAGCACGGCGGCGGGGGAATTCCACATCGGCGGGGGTCCTGGAAAATCGGTCAATGCGGGAGCGCGGGGCAGGGCAGGTGCAGGTCGATGCAGGTGCCTTCGCCCGGCGCGGTTTCGATGCGCAGGCGGCCACCGGCACTCTGCGCGCGTTCGCGCATCACGATCATGCCCAATCCGCGCGGTCCGTTGGGGTCGAATCCCTCGCCATCGTCGATCACCCGCAGGTGCAGGCCGCCTTCGGGGGCGTCCTGCAGCAACAGCGAGACCTGGCTGGCACGGGCATGGCGCAGCGCATTGGTCAGCCCTTCCTGAGCGATGCGGAAGCAGGCCTGCTCCACCTCGTTGCCCGGGCGCTGGCTGAGCGTGCGCACGTCCAGCAGCAGCTCCACCGGCGTGGAGCGGAACAGCATGCCGGCCTGCCAGCGCAAGGCAGCCTCCAGTCCGAGCGCGTCCAGCTGCGGCGGGCGCAACAGCATGGACAGGTTGCGCAACCGGATCACGGTGCTGTCGGCCAGTTCGATGATCTGGTCGATGTCCTCGCGGCGGCGTTCGGCCAGCTCTTCCTCGCGGGCGGCGAAGGCAGCCAGCTTCATCGCGGTGATCGCCTGGCCGATGTCATCGTGCAGGTCACGGGAAATCGAGCGGCGTTCGTCCTCCTGCAGCGAGAACAACCGCCCGGCCATGGCCTGCAGTTCGGCATTGCTGGCCGCCAGCGCGGCGCGTCCCTGTTCCAGCTCGCTCAGGTCACGGATGACGAAGCGCTCGGCGGCCTGGCCCTCATGAACCACCGGGCCCGCGCTGAGCGATGCCTGGAACGCACCGCCGCACGGGTGATGCAGCAGCAGGCGCGCGAGCGAGGGCTGTTGGGTACGCGCGGCGCGCAGTTCCGACAGTGCGGTGGCGGGCATCCCGTTGCGGATCCCGAGCATGCGCCCGGCAGAGGCGTTGGCATACAGCACCTGGTCGGCGCCAGCGATGATCACCGCGTCGGGCAGGTTGTCACTGATCTGCCTGAAGGAAGAGGGCCCCGCCGGTGGGGTGGGGTCCTGCCGCATGCCGGACGGACGGCACAGCCAGCCGATCAGGATCCCGCCGACGGTCAACGCCACTGCGATGAACATCACATTTTCTGAAGCGCTGCCGGCGACCAGTCGCATGAACAGAAATGCCATGGCCAGCACCAGCCCGCACACCCGCAAAAGCACGCGGTGCTGTCGCTGGAGGCGACGGACAGGCACGGACGCGGGTGGAATGGGGGCCTTGCCGGCTTCCATGTTCGACATGCTGGGTATGGATTGCGTGATGTCATCTTAACGAGTTGTCCGGGTGCCGCGCGACGTAATGCTCAATTCCACCGGATTGCTGCCGTTATCACTCCTGTCCCCGGATTCCCGGGCAGGAGAAAGAGCGCGTGGATCGCGGGGTAATCGCAAGCCTGCTTAACCACCCATTGAACGCGGCCCTGGTGCTGCTGGACGTGGATGGACAGCCCTTGGCGGCCAACGCCAAGGCCAGGGAATTGCGCCTGCACGAACGCTTGTCGCGCTATTGCGCGCAGTTGGCGGGCTGCCGGGCGCAGGCGCCCGGGCAGAAGGCGGTCAGCTGCCCGTTGCCGGATGGCCAGGCGCGGCTGGATGGCTGGCTCAGCGCCATCCACGATCCGGGCGGGAGCCTGCTCGGCTACCTGTATTCGTACTCCACCGACGCCTCCGCGCACGCCGCCCAATGGCTGGCGGCCATGGAAGCCGGTGGCAACGTCGCCTGGGACTGGGACGTGGCCGCCGACCGGCTCACCCGCCGCGGACCGCACGGAACCCACACCGAGCTGCGGCTGATGGACAGCGTGCATCCGGACGAACAGCCGCTGCTGCGCCAGTCCATCGCCGCGCACCTGCACGACCCCGCGCAGCCCTTCGCCTGCCAGTTCCGCATCCGTGACGCCCAGGGCCAGTGGCGCTGGGTGCTGGACCGCGGCAGGGTGGTGGCGCACGCGGCCGACGGCCAGCCGCTGCGCATGGCCGGCACCTACACCGACATCCAGCCACTGAAGGCGCTGGAAGACGACCTGCGTGCGCAGCACGCGCTGCTGTGCCGCGCCCAGCGCGTGGCCGGCATGGGCAGCTGGAGCTGGGATTGCGGCCGGCAACGGATGCAGTGGTCGCCCGAGAGCCACGCCGCGATCGGCGTGGAGGCAGGCTCCCTGTCATCGGGCTGGGGCTGGATGCGGCAACTCGGGCGCGACGCCCGTCGTCACCTGCTGACGGTCTGGCGACGCCTGCATGCCGACCCGCAGGCCACCGAATTCGAAGTGTGCTGGGGCCGCGAGCCGGTGCTGCAACAGCAGCTGCGGGTCTGGTTGGAACCCGAGCACGATGCGTCCGGGCGGCTGCGGCGCGTGGTTGGCCAGGTACAGAACATCAGCGGCCAGCACCGTACCGACGCATTGATCCGTTGGCGCACCGAACTGCTCAATCGCGTATCCGCGCTGGGCAGGATCGGTGGCTGCGAGATCGACGCCAGCACCCGCGAGATGCAATGGACCGAGGAGTGCTACCGCATCCATGGCCTGCGCAAGGCGCCGGTCACGCTGGATCAGGCGCTGGGCCTGTACACGCCGGACTCGCGCGACAGCTTCGAGGCGGCCCTGGCGCGCATCGCCCAGGGCGGGCTGCCCGAGCAGTTGGACCTGTGCTTCTATCGCCCCTCCGGGCAACGTGTCTGGGTGCAGGTGCTGATCGAGCTGGACCGCCGCGACGGCCTGCCGGAGCGCCACGTGGTGCTGTTCCGCGACATCACCCGCGAACGCGAGGCCGATGAGCGCCTGGAACTGCTGGCCCACTACGACCTGCTCACCGGTCTGCCGAACCGCATGCTGCTGCGCGAGCAGGCCTCCGAGGCCATCCTCGAAGCGCGCGAGCGCGGCGCGGTGCTGGCCATGCTGTTCGTCGACCTGGACGGCTTCAAGGGCATCAACGACACCTTCGGCCATGCCACCGGCGACATCCTGCTCAAGGCCGCGGCCTCGCGCCTGCACCAGAACCTGCGCAACGCCGACCTGTTCGCCCGCTTCAACGGCGACGAGTTCATCGTCGTGCTGCGCAACCTGGCCGAGCCGGAGGACGCCGGCCACGTGGCCCGCAAGCTCATCGCCTCGTTGGCCGAGCCGCTGTATCGCGAGGACGCCACCCTGAAGGTGGGCGCCAGCGTGGGCATCGCCCTGCTGGACGAGACCCGCAACGATTTCGACACCTTGCTGCGCGCGGCCGATGCGGCCATGCATGCCGCCAAGGAAGCCGGCCGCAACACCTACCAGTACTACAGCCAGGATGCGCTGGCGCGCACCCAGCGGCTGCTCGAGATCGAGCACGCATTGAACGGTGCACTGGACCGGGACGAGTTCAGCCTGGCCTACCAGCCGCTGATCCACACCCGCGAAGGCCATGCGCCGTCCATCGAGGCACTGCTGCGCTGGAACACTCCGCGCATCGGTCCGTGCAGTCCGGCCGAATTCATCCCTATCGCGGAGAAGTGCGGGGAAATCATCCGCATCGGCGATTGGGTCCTGAACGAGGTATGCCGCCAGGCCGTGGTCTGGGAGCAGGCCGGGCTGCGTTTTGACCGCATCGCGGTCAATGTCTCGGCCATCCAGTTGCGCGAGCGCGGCTTCGCCGAGCGCGTGATCGCGATTTGCGACCGTCACGGCTGGTCGCCGCGGCGCCTGGAGCTGGAGCTGACCGAGTCGGCCCTGATCCGCGACACCGAGGCCCTGCGTCAGTGCTTCGACGTGTTCGAGCAGCATGGCGTGCCGCTGGCGGTGGATGACTTCGGTACCGGATTCTCCAACCTGCATTACCTCAACCGGTTCCCGGTGCAGCGGCTGAAGATCGACCGCAGCTTCGTGCAGGGCATGCTGCATGACGCCGGTACCGCCGAGGTCACCCAGGCCATCGTGCACCTGGGCCACGCGCTGGGCATGCGGGTGGTGGCCGAAGGCGTGGAAACAACCGCCGAGGAAGCCATGCTGCGCCGGCAGGGTTGCGACGAGCTGCAGGGCTACCTGTACTCCAAGCCCTTGCGTTCACGCGAGATGATGCGCTGGCTGCGCGAAGGGGGCTGCGACACCAGCACGCCTCCTCCGGCCGAACACACTCGGATCACCGCCACCCTGTGAGCGCGCAGGCCCGGTAGGCGCGCCCTCGGGCGCGAAACCACGATTGCTTCCGGAGCCGGTAGCCGCATTGCGTTACCGACGCACATCGTCTGCATCAACACCGGCATCGCGGCCAAGACCGCTCCAACAGCACTGACACGGTAGGAGCGCCCTCGGGCGCGAAACCACGGCTGCAACCAAAGCCCAGGCGCGCTTCCGGCTTCCCCGGCCTACTGCCCCAGGGCAGCGGCAAGTCCCGCAGCCGCGGCGACGACGCCCCGCGTCCGTCGCCGCCTAGACCACCGCCAGGTCCCACTGGATGCTGGTCACCAGCCAATCCTCGCTTGCCACGCCAATCCGTGCATCGCGGTACAGCGCCATCAGCTCGTCGCGGCTGGACTGCTCCAGTCGCTGCAACTGTTCGGCGCGGCTCAGACAGGAGGAGGCGGCCAAGACCGCCCCGTCATCGGCTGCTTGGTGGCTCATCCGGGTCTCCCGTGATCCGCCCAGCGACGGACATGACAAAGCCCCGGCTTTCGCCGGGGCCGGGTTCTGGACGCCTGGTGGGGTATCAGAACAGCTCAACCGTACCTGCGCCCATGCTCTGCTGGGTCACCGGCTTGTGCGGCGGGCGCTCCCACTCGCTGCGCAGCTCGCGCAGGCGGCTACCGGTGCGCTGCAGGGCGTTGACCAGTTCGCCATCGAACACGCCGCCATTGCGGTGCAGCAGCTCCTGCAGGGCCACGGCTTCGCGGTTGATGGTGCCCAGGCGGTCCAGGTGGGTGTGCACGCCGCCCAGGGTCTGGGTGGCGATGTCCTCGAACTGCAGCGCACGCACCGCTTCGGCGACGCTGCCATCGATGGCGCGGCCGCACTCGGAGATCTCGCGCATGCCGTCGCCCAGCGACGCGTTGATCGCGGCCACGTTGTCGAGCATGGCGGCGGCTTCGTGGCGGGCTTCACGCGAGCGGTCCATGTCGCGCGAGGCCATGTGTGAGACGGTCTCGCGCACCTTGGCGATGGCGTCCTTGGAGCTGTGGGCCAACTTGCGGATCTGCTCGTTGAAGGTGGTCGAACGCTCGGACAGGTTGCGCACCTCGTCGGCAACCACGGCGAAACCACGGCCGGCTTCGCCGGCGCGGGCCGCCTCGATCGCGGCATTGAGGGCGAGCAGGTTGGTCTGGTCGGCGATGGACTTCACGTCCTCCAGCAGCGAGAAGATGCCATCCAGGTGCTGGGCCATCTGGTCGATGTGCTGCACGGTGGTGCTGCTCTGGCCGCTGACTTCCTCCAGCGCCTCGACCAGCTGTTCCATCTGCTGGCTGGCGTGCTGGGCGAAACGGGCTACGTCCACGCCGGCGCTGCCGTCTTCACCGGCACGGTCGACCACGCGGGCCAGTGCCTGGCTCTGCTGGCGCGACTTGCGGTTCATCGCATCGAAGCTGCTGCCCAGCCCGGCGACGGCCTGGCGGATCAGTTCGCGAGCGCGCTCGACTTCATTGCGCGAACCTTCGATCTCGTTGCTGACGAAGCTGCGCAGCTCGTTGAGCAGCATGTCCTGTTCGCGCATCACGCGGGCATGCTCGGGCGAGCGTTGGGTCTGCGAATGCACGCTCCACCAGGCAAACACCAGCCAGCTGAGCACCATGGTGGTCAGGATTGCCCAGAGCACCGCGGCGGGCCAGGTGAATGCCACGGCGAGCGGCAGCAGGAAAGTAAGGACCAGGGGGGCGGCCAGGCGGATTGCAATACGTGCGTACATGGACGTTCTCGGGAGAGTCACGGTTGCTGTATCGGCCGTGGGCAGGGTGTCTTTAGCCCTGCGCGCGCAATCCGGGGACATCGGCGTGAAGGCCTGCGGCCGGGGAGGGCGGCAGGCCGTTGCCTCAACGCACGCGGCGCTCGATGGCTTCGAGCATGCTCCGGCGCGAGAACAGGAAATCCCAGTAGGTGCCGCCCAACTGGCGCCACAGCACCGCCGAGCGCACCGCCGCCAGCAGCAGCGCCCGGATCTCCGAGACCACCGCAGCCTGGCCGAGGTAGTGCGGGTTGCCCTGGACCATGATCCGCGGCTTGAGCTGGCTGATGGTGTCGGCATACAGGGTGCCCATGGCCATCAACACGTCCGGGTGGCTGCTGTCGCCCAGCTCCAGGGCGCGGTCGGCGGTGCGGCGGATGCCGGCGGTCACCTTGTCCACGGCCGCGTCCTCGCGGACGAAGCGGCGCTCCAGCTGCATCACCGACAACGCCAGGCGCGGCAGCAGGTCGTCCTTGCCCTGGTTGCGGAAGTAGTCGCGCACCAGGCGCAGGCCCGGCTCCACCTGCGTGACACTGCCGTACACCGCAGCCGGGGAGGCCGCGTCGATGCGCATCACGCTGTCCATCGCGGTCCGCACGATGGCGTTGTCCGAATGGCCGGTTTCGGCGATGCGACGTACCTGCTGCAGCGCCTGGGCAATGCCGGCCACGGCAAGCACGCGGTCATCGATGGAAAAACTCATGGTTACCTCTCAAGGGGAAACGGGAACGCCAAGCCGGCGTTCCAAGGGAGCATCGGTGGCGGCGATCACGGCGCCCCCCAGGCACTCGGCGCCGTCGTACAGCACCAGCGACTGGCCCGGGGTCACCGCCCGCTGCGGGCGGGTGAAATGCACGTCCAGCGTGCCATCGTCACGTACCTGGACGGTACAGGGCTCGTCCGGCTGGCGGTAGCGGGTCTGGGCGGTGCAGTCGAAGCGCCGTGCCGGGGGCGCGCCGGCAATCCAGTGCATGGCTTCGCTGCGCAGCCAGTTGGACTGCAGCCACGGGCTGTCATGGCCCTGGTCCACGTACAGCACGTTGCGCGCCACGTCCTTGCCGACCACGAACCACGGCGCGGCCGGACGGCCACGCACGCCGCCGATGTTCAGGCCTTCGCGCTGGCCCAGGGTGAAGTAGAACACCCCCGGGTGGCGGGCGATGACCTGGCCGTCCGGGTCCTGGATCTCGCCCTCGCGGGCGGGCAGGTACTGGCCCAGGAACTCGCGGAAATCGCGTTCGCCAATGAAGCAGATGCCGGTGGAGTCCTTCTTGGCATGGGTAGGCAGGCCGGCCTCGCGGGCGATGCGGCGCAGTGCGCTCTTCTCCAGGTGGCCGATCGGGAACAGCGTGGCCGCCAGCTGGGCCTGGCCCAACTGGTGCAGGAAGTAGCTCTGGTCCTTGCCGCGGTCGGCGCCGCGCAGCAGTCGCCAACGGCCGCCGGACTCCACCACCTGGGCATAGTGGCCGGTGGCGATGCGCTCGGCGCCCAGCTCGCGGGCCGCGTCCAGGAAGTGCTTGAACTTCACCTCGCGGTTGCACAGCACGTCCGGGTTGGGCGTGCGGCCGGCCGCGTATTCGGCGAGGAAGTGCTCGAACACGCCCTGCCAGTATTCGTTGGAAAAATCACGGAAGTGGAACGGGATGCCCAGCCGGCCACACACCGCCACCGCGTCGCGGCGATCTTCCCCGGCGCGGCAATGGCCGCTGCCGTCATCGGCCCAGTTCTGCATGAACAGGCCGGCCACGTCCAGGCCGTTCTGGACCAGGGTCAACGCGGCGACGGACGAATCCACGCCACCGGACACCCCTACGACTACACCGGGACTACTCACTGCACCTGCCTCAACATCGACAACGGATAACGCTGGCCAGCCAGCCAATCGGAAACGGTCTGCCAGACCAGCGGACTGCGCAGGCGGGCCATGTCGGCCTGCAGCGCGGTCGGGGTGAGCCACAACGCCTGCACGATGCCGTCGTCCAGCGCCTGCTCCGGGTGGTGGCGCAACGGCTCGGCGGCGAAGGCAAAACGCAGGAACGGCGTGCCATCGCCGGCCACCCACTGGTAGGTGCCGATGAAGCCGGTCAGCTTCACCTCCCAGCCGGTCTCCTCGCGGGTTTCGCGGATGGCGGCTTCCAGCAGGGTTTCACCGGCCTCCAGGTGGCCGGCCGGCTGGTTCAGCACCCGCCGGCCGCCTTTTTCCTCTTCCACCAGCAGCAGTTGCCCCGCGCGGGAGACAACGGTGGCCACGGTCACGCGTGGCGACCAGCGCGGGGGCTGCGCGGTGTCCACGCTCAGTATTCGTCCGCCTTGGTCAGCTCCAGCTCGATCTCGTCGGCGCTGGCCGAGGCCGCGTCGATGGCATCGGAAAGCTGCTTGGCAGTGGCGTCGGCGTCGATCTTGACCACGAACACCGCCAGGTCCTGCTGTTTCACCCAAGCGCCCAGCTTGGAGGCATTGGAGTCCTCGAGCAGGCGGTTGGCGACGCTGGCCGGGAAGTCTGGGCTCGGCGACTTGTAGCCGGGCGACCAGATCTCGCGGACGTTGTGGGTGCCGTAGGACTCGACGTTGGAGCGCACGTAGACCAGCTGGGTACGGTTGTTGTCCAGCTCGAACACCAGCCGGTAGTCACCGTCCTCGTCGACCTCGTACTTGTACTCCAGTGAATCCAGCAGGCGACCGATGGCACGGTCCGGTTCACCGGCGACTGCGCTTCCTGCGGCTGCGGTCATCAGTGCTGCGATGACGATGCCGGTTACAGACTTCTTCATGTTTTCCCCGTCAGTGGTTGGTTGACCTGCAAATTGTGCGGGGGGCAGGGGGGTGTCGTCCAATGGCTGAAGGTCGAAGCCGGCAAACCGCTATAATTGCCCGATGCCCCAGAAGCCCCAACATGACAACGAGCACGGCCTGCTGGTTGCCCCCGGCAAGCCCGAGATCGCGCCGCCGCCGCAATATCAGGTGATGCTGCTCAACGACGACTACACCCCGATGGACTTCGTGGTGACGGTGCTGCAGAACTTCTTCTCGATGGACCTGGACAAGGCCACGCAGGTGATGCTGCACGTCCATACCCGCGGCCGCGGCATCTGCGGGGTGTACAGCCGTGAGGTGGCCGAGACCAAGGTCGCCCAGGTCAACGAGTTCTCGCGGATGAACCAGCATCCGCTGCTGTGCACGATGGAGCGCGCCTGAGCCGCCCGCGGTCGCCGCGTGCGCACCTGCCTGCCGGGCCGGTTTTCCAGGGCGCCGGCTGTGTCCCCGATGGGAAACACTTTCCCGCCTGCGCCACCGCTGGCCGCCCCTCGCGGCGCAACGGCCGTCACGCCTTGCTCTTGAAGCTGAATGCCGGATTCACCGGGTGAACGAATCCCCACTTCCTGCTGACGTGGCCTCTACATGAACGCCGCTAGGGTGCTGGAAAACGTGCAGTCAGGCCGCATATTGTCAGCAACCGGAACCGGAGTGCCTCATGTTCAGTAAAGACCTCGAGCAGACCATTGGTCAGTGCTACAAGCGCGCCCGGGAAGCCCGTCATGAATACATGACGGTGGAGCACCTGTTGTTGGCCCTGCTTGAGAATGCATCCGCCCAGGCCGTCCTGAAGGCCTGCGGAGCCGACCTCGAGCGCCTGCACAGCGAACTGGAGAAGGCGATCAATGCCTCGGTCTCGCTGCTGGCCGAAGACGATGGCCGCGATACGCAACCCACCCTGGGCTTCCAGCGCGTCCTGCAACGTGCCGTCTACCACGTGCAGTCCTCGGGCAAGAAGGAGGTCACCGGCGCCAACGTGCTGGTGGCGATCTTCGGCGAGAAGGAATCCCACGCCGTCTACTACCTCAACCAGCAGGACGTGACCCGGCTGGACGTGGTCAATTACCTGTCCCACGGCGTGGCCAAGAGCGGCGACGAATCGGACATGTCCTCGCCGCTGGAAGGCGAGGGCCGTGCCGAGGGCGGTGAGGGCGAGCCCAAGGGCGATTCGCTGACCGAGTTCGCCAGCAACCTCAACGAGCAGGCCAAGGCCGGTCGCATCGACCCGCTGGTCGGCCGGCGCGACGAGATCGAGCGCACCATCCAGGTGCTGTGCCGTCGCCGCAAGAACAACCCGCTGTACGTGGGCGAGGCCGGCGTGGGCAAGACCGCCATCGCTGAAGGGCTGGCCAAGCGCATCGTCGATGGCGAGGTGCCCGAGGTGCTCGCCGACGCGGTGATCTATTCGCTGGACCTGGGCGCGCTGGTCGCCGGCACCAAGTACCGCGGTGACTTCGAGAAGCGCCTGAAGGGCGTGATCGGCGCACTGAAGAAGATCCCCAACGCGGTGCTGTTCATCGACGAGATCCACACCATCATCGGCGCCGGTTCGGCCTCGGGCGGCACCATGGACGCCTCCAACCTGATCAAGCCGGCGCTGGCCTCGGGCGAGCTGCGCTGCATCGGTTCGACCACGTTCCAGGAATACCGCGGTATCTTCGAGAAGGACCGCGCCCTGGCCCGTCGCTTCCAGAAGATCGACATCGTCGAGCCGACGGTGGGCGAGGCCTACGAGATCCTCAAGGGGCTGCGCCCGAAGTACGAGGCGCACCACGGCGTGACCTATGGCGATGACGCGCTGCAGGCCGCGGTGGACCTGTCGGTCAAGCACATCGGCGACCGCCTGCTGCCGGACAAGGCCATCGACGTGATCGATGAGGCCGGCGCCCGCCAGCGCCTGCTGCCCGAAGGGCAGCGCAAGTCGCACATCGACATCGAGGAAGTGGAGACCATCATCGCCAAGATGGCGCGCATCCCGGCCAAGCAGGTCACCGCCACCGACAAGGACGTGCTCAAGCACCTGGAGCGCAACCTGAAGATGGTGATCTTCGGCCAGGACCCGGCCATCGACAGCCTGGCCTCGGCCATCAAGCTGTCGCGCTCGGGCCTGGGCAACCCGGACAAGCCGATCGGCAACTTCCTGTTCGCCGGCCCGACCGGCGTGGGCAAGACCGAGGTCACCCGCCAGCTCGCGCTGCAGCTGGGCATCGAGCTGGTGCGCTTTGACATGAGCGAGTACATGGAGCCGCATTCGATCAGCCGCCTGATCGGTGCGCCCCCGGGCTACGTCGGCTTCGACCAGGGTGGCCTGCTGACCGAGAAGATCGTCAAGACGCCGCACTGCGTGCTGTTGCTGGACGAGGTGGAGAAGGCGCACCCGGACATCTTCAACATCCTGTTGCAGGTCATGGACCGCGGCATCCTTACCGATACCAACGGCCGTGAAGCCAACTTCAAGAACGTGATCCTGGTGATGACCACCAATGCCGGCGCCACCCAGGCGGCACGTCGCTCGATCGGCTTCACCAAGCAGGACCATGCCACCGATGCGATGGAAGTGATCCGCAAGAGCTTCACGCCGGAGTTCCGCAACCGCCTGGACGCGGTGGTGCAGTTCCAGCCGCTGGGCTTCGACCACATCCTGCGCGTGGTGGACAAGTTCCTGATCGAGCTGGAGATGCTGCTGCAGGACAAGCACGTCTCGCTGTCGGCCACCCCGGCCGCCCGCGACTGGCTGGCCCAGCACGGCTTCGACCCGGAGATGGGTGCCCGCCCGATGAGTCGCGTGATCCAGGACAAGATAAAGCGTCCGCTGGCCGACGAGCTGCTGTTCGGCAAGCTGGTGGACGGCGGCAAGGTCAGCATCGACGTGCGCGACGGCGAGTTGATCGTCGAGACCCAGGCCGAGCCGGAGCACCTGCTGCCGGCCACGGTCGAGTAAGCCGGGCGACTCACCCCGGACACCCGATGCCCGCATCCAACGATGCGGGCATTTTTGTGGGACGGGCAGGAGTGGCCTTGGCCGCGAAGCCTTGAATGCGTCACCGCAGGAAGATCCTATACGCCCATCCTCGGCCCGCTTTCCGCGGCGAACCTGAGGCGGGGCCAGGCATTGCCCGCTCCGCGGCCGGGGCCATTCCTGCGGAATTTCGCCACGCAAAAAAGCCAGCGCGCGGGCTGGCTTTCCTGGCATAACGCCCGGCTTACCGCATTACTTCATGCGGTAGGTGATACGGCCCTTGGTCAGGTCGTACGGCGTCATCTCGACCTTGACGCGATCGCCGGTCAGGATGCGGATGTAGTTCTTGCGCATGCGGCCGGAGATGTGGGCGATGATTTCATGCCCATTTTCCAGGCGAACGCGGAAAGTGGTGTTCGGCAGCGTCTCACTGACGGTGCCTTCGAACTCGATGGAGTCGTCTTTCGACATGTAGTCCTGTGCGGTTCTGCGGACGGCCCCGAGGGCCTAAGGGCGGGCATTTTACGCCGCCGGGCGGATTCATGCAAAGTTTGCGTTAAACGCCGGCCGGTTCAGCCAGCGTGCTGGCGGGGAATTCCCCGAAGCCACGTGTCCACGGGCCAACATCGGCCGGTTCGCGGACCAGTCGCCGCACCTGGGCCAGGAACGGCGCCCGTTCCAGCCGTTCGGCGCCCATCCGCACCAGGTGCGGGTTCTCGACCTGGGCGTCGATCAGCGGCCAGCCCCAGCCGGACAGCGTCCGGGCCAGCGCGGCCAGGGCGATCTTGGAGCCGCCAGTGCGGCCACTGAACATGCTTTCGCCAAAGAACATCCGCCCGATCGCCACGCCGTAGATACCGCCGACCAGGGCATCCCCGTCGTAGACCTCCACGGAGTGCGCGTAGCCCAGCCGGTGCAACTGGAGGTAGGCCGCGAGCATGTCGTCGGTGATCCAGGTGCCGTCCTGGCCCGGGCGGGGCGCCTGCGCGCAGGCCTGCATCACCTCGGGGAACGCGGTATCGGCGCGGACCCGCCAGTCGCTGCCGCGGAGTGCGCGACGGAAGCGCGAGGACAAATGGACCCCGCCGGTACGGAACACCATGCGCGGGTCCGGCGACCACCACAGCAGCGGCTGGCCGTCGGAAAACCACGGGAAGATCCCGCCCGCATAGGCGTTGAGCAGGCGTATGGGGCTCAGGTCACCGCCGACGGCGAGCAGGCCGTCGGGTTCGTGCAACGCCAGCTCGGCCGGGGGGAACGGCGAATCGCTGGCCTCGTCGAGCAGGTAGGGGCCTTTCGGGGTCATGGCCGGGGTTCGTCGGATTTGAAGGGTGAGTGATGCTGCAGCGCCTGCGCGTAGCGGGCAGCATCCTCGCGCTCGCGGGCACACCAGTCGCGCAGGGCCTGCCGGAACTGCGGGTGGGCGATCCAGTGGTGGCTGCGCACTTGCGTGGGCAGGAAGCCACGGGCCAGCTTGTGTTCGCCCTGCGCACCCGGCTCGAAGCGCTGCAGGCCTTCGCGCAGGCAGTACTCGATGCCCTGGTAGTAGCAGGTTTCAAAATGCAGCCCGGGCAGGGCCGCGCCGCCCCAGTAGCGCCCGTACAAGGTATCGCCGCCGCGCAGGCACAGCGCGCCGGCCACCGGTTCGCCATCCTGCAGGGCCAGGAACAGCACCAGCTGGCGCGGCAGCTGCATGGCCAGGTGGCGCAGGAAGGGCAGGGTCAGTGCCGGCGCGTTGCCGTATTCGGCAAAGGTCTGCAGGTAGAAGCCGTGCATGGCACGCAGCTCGTCGGCACTGGCTTCGTTTCCGTGACGCGTCACGAAGGTGATCCCGGCGCGGGCGACCTTGGCGCGCTCCTGGCGGATGTTCTTGCGTCGCTTGTGGTCCATCGCGACAAGGAAGTCATCGAAGGCCTGCCAGCCCGGCTCGCGCTGCCACTGGAACTGCACGTCGGTGCGCAGCAGCCATTGCCCGTCGAAGCACGGCGTCTCCCCGGGCAGGTGGAAGTTGATGTGCGCGGACGAAAGCTGTTCGGCTTGCACGTGCGCGACGATGGCATCGCGCAGGGCGCGGCGGTCCTGGTCATTGCGTGCCAGCAGCCGCGGCCCGGTCACCGGCGAATACGGCACCGCGCCCAGCCACTTGGGGAAATAGTCCAGGCCATTGCGCGCATAGGCATTGGCCCAGGCGTGGTCGAACACGAACTCGCCGTGTGAGTTGTACTTGCGGTAGCCCGGTGCGGCAGCGACCAGTGCGCCATCACGCCACAGGGTCAGGTGCTCGGGTTGCCAGCCCCAGTCCGGGCGCAGGCAGCCGTGTTGTTCCAGGCCGCTCAGAAACGCGTGGCTGATGAACGGATTTCCGCCGTCGTGCAGGGCATCCCACACGACCGTGTCAATCGCGTCCAGCGAGGAAATGGCGCGCAGCTGTAGGCTCATGGCTGGAATTGCAGCACGTCGATGGTGGGCGGGTTGAACAGGCGCAAGGGCAGGCCGATCTCCCCCAGGCCCCGGGTGGTGAATACCCGCACCGGGCCGGCAGGTGCGCGCGCGATCTGTTCGCCGCGATCAAAGTCGTATTGGGTCGGGATGACCCGGCGGTACAGCCACGGGATACGGATCTGTCCGCCATGGGTGTGGCCGGCAAGCACGATGGCGGCATCGGCCGGACGTAATCCCATGGCGCTGTCAGGGTTGTGGGCGATGACGATGGCCGGACGGGTAATGGCGTCGGCGACGCGCAGGAATGCGGGATCGTCCTTTCCGGCCCAGCGATCGCCGAGCCCCGCCCATTGGCGGCCCTGGCTGTCGGTGACGATCTGGCCTTCGATGACCTGCACGCCATGGTGGCGCAGGGCCGTGCGCAGTGGCAGATCGATATCCGGACCGGGGGCTTGCTGGTCATGGTTGCCCAGCACGGCGTAGGCCGGTGGCTTCAGCCGGGCCAGTGGCGCGAACAGATCCTGCAGTTCGCTGGCCTTGGGTTCGTAGGTCAGGTCGCCGGCGATGACCACCGCATCGACGGGCAGTGCATTGATCCGGTCGACCACCCGTTCCAGAAAGGCGCGGTTCTTGTACACGCCCAGATGGATGTCACTGATCAACGCGACCCGCGCGGTGACACCGGTGCCGGGCAGGGTGGTCTGCTCGACCTGGATGATCTGCGGTTCGATGAAGCGCGCCCAGGTGAACACGCCGCAGCCCAGCAGCAACAGCGCGAGCAGCCAGCGATGGCGGCCGCCAGGCCAGCGCCACGACAGCCAGGCAATGGCAGGGAAGACCAGCCAGCTGCCGTGAAACAGCAGCTGCTTGATCAGCACCCTGTCCATGCCGGCAGCCGTGGCGGTCCGCGGTCAGAGGCTCTGCGCGTCCAGGAAACGTTCGGCGTCCAGTGCGGCCATGCAGCCGAAGCCGGCCGAGGTGATGGCCTGGCGGTAGTGCTGGTCGGCCACGTCGCCGGCGGCGAACACGCCTTCCACGGAGGTCTGGGTGGCGTTGCCGCCCAGACCCGAGCGGATTTCCAGGTAGCCGTTGTTCATCGCCAGCTGGCCCTTGAACAGGTCGGTGTTGGGCTGGTGACCAATGGCCACGAAGAAGCCGTGCGCGTCGATGTCGCGAGTGCTGCCGTCCTGGGTGGACTTCACGCGCACGCCGGTCACGCCCATCTCGTTGCCGAGCACTTCGTCGACCTGGTGGTGCCAGACGGTCTCGATCTTGCCGGCGGCCACCTTGGCGAACAGCTTGTCCTGCATGATCTTTTCCGCCTTCAGGGTGTCGCGGCGGTGCACCAGGTAGACCTTGCGGGCGATGTTGGACAGGTACAGGGCCTCTTCCACGGCGGTGTTGCCGCCGCCCACCACGACCACGTCCTGCTCCTTGTAGAAGAAGCCGTCGCAGGTGGCGCAGGCCGAGACGCCGCGGCCCTTGAAGGCTTCCTCGGACGGGATGCCCAGGTATTTGGCGGTGGCACCGGTGGCGATGATCACCGCGTCGGCGGTGTACTGGGCGTTGTCACCGGTCAGGGTGAACGGACGCTTGGACAGGTCGGCGGTGTGGATGTGGTCGAACACCACCTCGGTGTCGAAACGCTCGGCGTGGGCCTGCATGCGCGCCATCAGGTCCGGGCCCATCAGGCCATGCGCGTCGCCCGGCCAGTTGTCCACTTCAGTGGTGGTCATCAGCTGGCCGCCCTGCTGCAGGCCGGTGATCACCAGCGGCTTGAGGTTGGCGCGGGCGGCATAGACGGCGGCGGTCCAGCCGGCCGGGCCGGAGCCCAGGATGATCAGCTTCTCGTGGCGGGAGGGCAGGGACGGGTGGCTGGGAGTGCTCATGTATACTCGCGAAAGTTCAGGGTTGGCGGCCCGTTGGCGTGCTTCCGCAACTGTCCGGGCAAGCCCATAGAGTGGCGGTCGGCTCCCGGTGAATCAAGGCACGTGAATGGAATGGCGCGGCCCGTCGGATACAGTCTCCCTTCTTCCTCCCAGTTGGCTTGCCCTTGTGCGGCGGGTTTCTGACGCGTTCCGTACGTGTGCATCGTCGACGGGGTGAAACACAGCGGTCCGTCGTTTAATATCAATCACTAACCGTGCATTTCTAAGGTCTGGTCAAAGGTGGCGAAACAGGTCCCGGAACGTGGCAAGAACCCCAGCGCCGGCAATGCCGCGCGCAAGCCGGCCGCCGCGGCGGACAAGCCGCGGCGACACAAGTTATGGCGTGACCTTGCGCTGATCGCGATTGCCCCGGCGCTGCTGTATCTGCTGGCAAGCCTGTTCACGTATTCCCCCGCGGACCCGGGCTGGTCGCAGTCCGGCTCGGTGGTCGCACCCGTGCACAACATGGGCGGCAGGGTCGGCGCGTACATCGCCGACGTGATGCGCCAGCTGTTCGGCTACGTGGCCTACCTGATCCCGCTGATGCTGGCGGCGGTGGCGTGGATCGCCATGTTCGGCCTGAACCGCGAGGAGCGCGGCCAGGACGACCTGGGCCCGGCGCTGCGGTTGGTCGGCATCGTCGGCTTCCTGATCGGCGCGACCGGCTTCCTGTACCTGCGCCTGCCGCCGGGGGATGTCGCCCGTGCCGGCGGTGGCCTGGGCGTGCTGGTCGGCAAGTCGCTGCAGACCGGCTTTGGCCCGGTTGGCAGCAACCTGTTCCTGCTGGTGCTGCTGCTGACCTCGATCACGCTGGCGACCGGGCTGTCCTGGTTCGTGGTGATGGAGAAGATCGGCAAGTGGGTGATGGCGCTGGGGCCGATGTTCGAGAAGAAGAAGGAACAGGCCAACGAGTGGCAACAGACCCGTGCGCTGCGCGAGGAACGCGAGGAAGTGCGCAAGGTCGACGCCGAAGTGCGCGCCAAGCGCGAGCCGGTGAAGATCGAACCGCGCCCGGCGCCGGTCATCGAGAAGAGCGACCGCGCCAAGCGCGAGACCCAGATCCCGATGTTCCAGGGCGTCAATGGCGATGGTTCGGACCTGCCGCCGCTGGCGCTGCTGGATGACCCCAAGCCGCAGCCCAAGGGCTACGACGAGCAGACGCTGGAAACGCTGTCGCGCCAGATCGAGTTCAAGCTCAAGGACTTCCGCATCGACGCGCAGGTGGTGGGCGCCTATCCGGGCCCGGTGATCACCCGCTTCGAGATCGAGCCGGCACCGGGCATCAAGGTCAGCCAGATCAGCTCGCTGGACAAGGACATCGCCCGCGGCCTGTCGGTCAAGTCGGTGCGCGTGGTCGACGTGATCCCGGGCAAGTCGGTGATCGGCCTGGAAATCCCCAACGTCACCCGCGAGATGATCTTCCTGTCCGAGCTGCTGCGCTCGAAGGAATACGACAAGTCCGCCAGCGTGCTGACCCTGGCGCTGGGCAAGGACATCGCCGGCCGCCCGACCGTGGCCGACCTGGCACGCATGCCGCACCTGCTGGTGGCCGGTACCACCGGTTCGGGCAAGTCGGTGGCGGTCAACGCGATGGTGCTGAGCCTGCTGTACAAGGCCAGCCCGAAAGACCTGCGCATGCTGATGATCGACCCGAAGATGCTCGAACTGAGCGTCTACCAGGGCATCCCGCACCTGCTCGCGCCGGTGGTGACCGACATGAAGGAGGCCGCCAACGGCCTGCGTTGGTGCGTGGCCGAGATGGAGCGCCGCTACAAGTTGATGAGCGCGGTGGGCGTGCGCAACCTGGCCGGCTTCAACAAGAAGATCAAGGACGCCATCGACGCCGGCCAGCCGTTGATGGACCCGTTGTTCCAGCCAAACCCGGAAATGGGCGAGGCCCCGCGTCCGCTGGAGCCGCTGCCGTTCATCGTCATCTTCATCGACGAATTCGCCGACATGATGATGATCGTCGGCAAGAAGGTCGAAGAACTGATCGCGCGCCTGGCGCAGAAGGCGCGTGCGGCCGGTATCCACCTGATCCTGGCCACGCAGCGCCCGTCGGTGGACGTGATCACCGGCTTGATCAAGGCCAACATCCCGACCCGCATCGCCTTCCAGGTCAGTTCGAAGATCGACTCGCGCACCATCCTGGACCAGTCCGGCGCCGAGGCCCTGCTGGGCAACGGCGACATGCTGTACCTGCCGCCGGGCACCGCCATGCCGGACCGCGTGCACGGTGCCTTCGTCTCCGACGAGGAAGTGCATCGCGTGGTCGAGCACCTCAAGGCCAGCGGTCCGGCCGAGTACATCGAGGGCGTGCTGGACGAGGTGCAGACCATGGGCGACGGCGTGGTGGTCGGCGCCACCGGCCTGCCGGAAAGCAGCGCCGCCGGCGACGAGTCCGACCCGTTGTACGACGAGGCGTTGCGGATCGTCACCGAAACCCGTCGTGCGTCGATTTCCGGCGTGCAGCGGCGCCTGAAGATCGGCTACAACCGTGCCGCGCGCCTGATCGAGGCGCTGGAAGCCGCCGGCGTGGTCACCCCGCCGGAGCACAATGGCGACCGTACCGTGCTGGCACCGCCGCCGCCGAAGTAAGCCGGCGGGGCAGGGCAGGCCGCCAGCGGGCGGCCTGCATGCCGGCGTGTCAATCGCCGGCGGTGAAATCCATCGACTTGAACAGGGCCGCCAGGGCCTGACCGTCCTCGCTGCTGTGCGGGGACCGCGTGGACAGCCAGTGCACGTAGGCCACCGAGCGGTCATCGTTGCCCGCCACCAGGATCAGCTGGCCGGTGGTGCCATTGCGGATCATCGAGGCAGGGCGCTTGCTGGCTTCGGTTTCGGCCAGTGCCAGTTCGCCATGGGGCAGGGCCTGGGTTTGAGCGTGCTTCAGCGTGAACACGACGCTGGCATCGGGGGCGGCAGGCAGCAGCTGCGGCGGGCTGTCCGGATCCACTACCAGGCCGCGTTCCCGGGCCGCCTCACGCAGCGGCACCTGTTTGACCTCAAGCACGTAGTCGGCGAGTTCACGCCAGCCTTCGACCTGTCCCACCGTCGCGTGGGTCGGCTTGCCGGCGCGGGCGAAAGCGATGATGCACAGGGTGCCGGCCTCGCGTTCGGCGTCGGTGATCTCCAGCTGGCGCAGTCCGGTCGGGGTTTGGAACGATACTCCGCAGTCCGGTCGATCAACACGGGTGGCGGCGGCATGGCAGGCCAATGTGGTCAGCAACAGGCCGCCGCACAGCAGGAGGGTTCCCACGCGTTGGATCATTTCAGGTCTCCGGGATTTCCTTGTACTCGGCATGCACCTGGGTGGCGTCATTGAGCACGTAGTACGCATGCTGGAAGCCCTGCTGGCGGAAATCAAAGTGCAGCTGGGCCGGATTGATTGATCGGGTGACGTTGCGCTGCGCGGTCTCGGCGATGCCGCCATCAGCCCAGGAGTTGATGCTCAGCTTGCCCAGAGGAACAAGCTTCTTCTGCTTGTTCTCGGTGTAGCGCTGCTTGCTGGCCCAATAGTAGCCCGAGCCGTCACAGGTGTTGAAGGGATCGCTCTGCAGCAGCGGACTGTTCTGGTCATCGGTGAATGTCAGCCCGCGGTAAGCACCATATTGCCGGTAGTTGTTCCGACCGGTCAGCTGGATGAGGCCGCGTCCCTTGAATCGCACACCGTCCCCCACCTCGGTGTTGCCCAGCTTGCGGCCTTGGTCCGTGCCCGGTTCATACTTGTCGAAATAGGAGTCGCCCCCCCCTTCGACCATGAATTCCAAGCGGCCCGTTTCGGCGGTCAGCTGCCCCCACAGGTGCGCGGTACGCACACGCGTGGCTGCGATGCCGTACTTGCGGGCCATCTTCTGCATGTTGACGTGTAAACCAGCGGGGCGGCGGGTAGAGGCGGTTGTGAGGCGTGCGGTGACGTCGGCCCAGCTCACGGCCACGACTTCCCTGCCGCCTTCGCGCAGAGTCTGGCGGATCATCCGCGTGGCTTCTCGCTGGCTGAGCCACCCACACTTGCGGAAGTGCTGGATGAAGCGCTTGGGATGGAAGTGCCAATGCGCCGCGTTCAGGTTGGGAATGGCGGCATCCTCCCAGAACGCCAACGCTTCGACATGACGTTGGAATTGCGGGAAGTCCGAGGCGGACAGGTAGGTGCTCGCCCCCATCGTCGGTGCGCTGCCGCGTGCAGATCCAGGACCCTCGATCTTCAGCCATCCCCAGCGCGTTTCTATCCCGCTGCGTTGCCATTCAGTCGGGAACTTGCATACCAAGCCCTGCAGCTTGGGCTGCAATGCGGCATCACGCAGACGCTGCTCGGCCTGTTCGGCGGTCGGCGCAGGTTCGCCTTCGCGCTCAAGCAGGCGCCGTACCGCAGCCGCATCGCAACGGCTGTCGTTGTCCTGGAAGTCTTCCACGATGGCCCAATGTGCCCATCGCGGTGCATCGGCGTCGCTGAACTTGTGCACATTGGCGGCGTTGAGATTCACCCAGCCCGTAGTGGAGCCCGTGGAGATCTGGCGCCAATGCGGCGTGTCGGCCGGAGTGAGGGTGTCCGGACCGCCCAGGGTGCGGCCAAAGCGCAGCAGCTCGTAGACCGCAGCCCTGTTCGGCACCGCCGCTGCGCGGGCGTTTGAGTACGCGGTAACCGTGGCACCTGCGGTGTCATACAGGTTGTACTCGGCGTCAACTTCGGCCAGTTGGGTGCCGATGCGGGCGCCGTCCAGGTCGTAGGTCGTTACCTGTGCGTCGCCCCCATAGGCGCTCTGCGCATTGGCAGGAGCGCTGTAGCGGATGCCGACCACGCGTTCGGCCCCCAACGCCGCGCCCGTACCTGCGGTGCCACTGGTGGCATTGAGCGCCGGCCGGCTCGGGAAGACCGGGGTATCCGCCGGCAGGTGGAAGTAGACCTCGCCGAACACGGCGTCGGTGCGGCCGTGATTGGCGACGTTGACGTCGCCGGATGCCCGTCCCAGCAGGCGAGCCAGGTTGGCGTCGTCGCAGATGATCTCAAAATGGATGAGATCAGCCTGGCCGTCGATCGAACCGGCATCGCCAATCTCCACCTTGCGGTAGATGCGTCGGCCAACCACGACGTTGGCGGTGCGGATGCGGGTCAGGTGCATGTAGATCGAATAGAACTGGACCTGGGTTTCCTGGTTGCCCGTGGCGCCAATGGCGGTGTCATGGCGGATGACGACGCAACCGTTGTCGGACCACCCCAGATATCCCTGCGCATGAGCATCCACTTCGGCCGGGGTGCCGGGGCGTGCGGTCGCTGCCCGGACATACACCACGGTGCCATCGGCAATGGCACGGACCGGCTCACGGCCGTTGCCGCGCGCGGGAGCGCGCAGGTGCAAGCCACCATGCCAGGAGAGCTTGTTGCTGACCGGATAGTGCCCGTGTTCCACGGTCGACATCGCGGCATCTAGAAAGCGGGCGTCGTCGTCGGTGTCGGCGCGGGCTGGAAGAAACGGGGGACTGATGATCATGGGCATTCCTTTGCACGACGGTCCGGACCTGCAATGACACGGAGAACGTCGTTGTGATCGTGTAGTTCAGCAAGGCAGATGACGCGGTACTGACCGACTGGCCAAGCACCGGCGCAGAACATACCCCGGATAGTGTGGTCAGTGCTTTCACATTTCGTTGACATCCGCTGATCGCCCGCGCTCGGCGCACGCGGGAAGGCGCATAATTGCGCTATCACCCCATTCAGAATCGGGCGGGCAGACTGCGCCCTGGTTCATCACTTCCGGTGCAGACTCCCCGCATGAACACGAATTTCCGCCGCCATGTCATCACCACCGCGCTGCTGCTCGCCGGCGCTGCCAGCACCTCGGCCTGGGCCGGGGCACGTGACGACCTGAGGTCCTTCACCAACGGCCTGCGCGGCCTGGACGGGCAGTTTGCCCAGCAGGTGTTCGACTCGCGCGGCCGGGTCAAGGAGTCGTCCAGCGGCCGCGTCGCACTGTCGGCGCCGCGCCTGTTCCGTTGGGAATACACCCGTCCGCACCCGCAGCTGATCATCGCCGACGGCAGCAAGGTGTGGGTCTACGAGCCGGACCTGGAGCAGGCCACGGTGACCCCGCAGGGGGCCGAGGAACAGAACAGCCCGCTGGTCGCGCTGATCAACCCGGCCCAGCTCGAGCGCCAGTACGACGTCAGCGAAGAAGCCGCGCCGCGCGATGGCATGCAATGGCTGTCGCTGACGCCCAAGCGCGAAACCGAGACCAACTTCCAGTCCGCCTCGCTGGGCTTCGCCAATGGCGGGCTGGCACGCATGGAGGTGGTGGACGCGGTCGGCCAGCGCACGGTCATCAATTTCACCGACTGGAAGAAGAATCCGGGCTTTGCCGCCGGTACCTTCCGCTTCGTGCCGGGCAAGGACGTGGACGTGGTCGGCGAGCGCTGAGCACCACGTCGGGCCGCGAGCCCGGGTTGCGCCCGCGTTAGAATGCGGGCGTGGCCAGATCCAGAAACATCTTCATAGACGACGCCCCCGCCGACCTGCTGAGCGCGGACCGCGAAAGCATGCGCCCGCTCGCAGAGCGCATGCGTCCGCGCGCGCTTGACGAGATGGTGGGGCAGAAACGCCTGCTGGCGCCGAACACGGCGCTGCGCCGCGCGGTGGAGTCCGGCCGCGTCCATTCGATGATCCTGTGGGGGCCACCCGGCTGCGGCAAGACCACCCTGGCACTGCTGCTGGCGCAGTATGCCGACGCCGAGTTCAAGGCGATCTCGGCCGTGCTGTCCGGCTTGCCGGAGGTGCGCCAGGTGCTGGCAGAGGCCGCCCAGCGTTTCGCCGGCGGCCGTCGCACGGTGCTGTTCGTCGACGAGGTGCATCGCTTCAACAAGGCCCAGCAGGATGCGTTCCTGCCGCATATCGAGCGCGGCACCATCATTTTCGTCGGTGCCACCACCGAGAACCCGTCCTTCGAACTTAACTCGGCGTTGCTGTCGCGCTGCCGCGTGCACGTGCTGGAGTCGGTATCGCCGGAGGACGTGGTGGAGGCGCTGGAGCGGGCGTTGGGTGACAGCGAGCGCGGGTTGGGCGAACAGGCCATCCGCGTCACGCGCGAGTCGCTGCTGGAAATCGCCCGCGCCGCCGACGGTGACGTGCGTCGCGCCCTGACCCTGCTGGAGATCGCCGCCGAACTGGCCAGCGGCGAAGAGGGCGAGATCACCCCGGAAACCCTGCTGCAGGTGCTGGCCGACCGCACCCGCCGCTTCGACAAGGGCGGCGAGCAGTTCTACGACCAGATATCGGCCCTGCACAAGTCGGTGCGCAGCTCCAACCCGGACGGCGCCATCTACTGGCTGGCGCGCATGCTCGACGGCGGTTGCGACCCGTCCTATATCCTGCGCCGGATGACCATCATGGCAGTGGAGGACGTTGGCCTGGCCGACCCACGGGCACTGGAGATGGCGATCAATGTCTGGAGCGCCTACGACCGGATCGGGCCACCGGAAGGCGACATCGCGCTGTCCAACCTGGCCATCTACCTGGCCAGCACCGCCAAGTCGAACGCCAGCTACATGGCTTTGAACAAGGCCCGTGCCGACATCGCCGAACTGGGCACGCAACCGGTGCCCCTGCACCTGCGCAACGCACCGACGCGCTTGATGAAGACCTTGGGCTACGGCCAGGGCTACCAGTACGACCACGACGTCGAAGGCGGCATCGCGCTGGACCAGACCGCCTTCCCGGACGAGATGGGCGAACGCGTCTATTACGCCCCGGCCGAACGTGGCCTGGAGATCAAGCTGAAGGAAAAGCTGGACCGGCTGCGCGCGGCGCGCGAGCAGGCCCGTGCCCAGCGCAAGCCAGGCGCCGATCGATGAGCGGTGCGGTAGCCGGGCATGCAGGGGAGGACTAGGCGGATGTGGCTTTCTTTCCTGGCCATCGGCCTCGGGGCGGCCATCGGGGCGTGGCTGCGGTTCGGCCTGAGCGTGTGGTTGAACCCGATGCACCAGAACCTGCCGATGGGCACGCTGGCGGCCAACCTGATCGGCGGCTACGTCATCGGGCTGGCGCTGGCGTTCTTCAGCTCGCGGCCTGAACTGGCGCCGGCGTGGCGGCTGTTCGTGGTCACCGGGATGTTGGGCGGCCTGACCACCTTCTCCACGTTCTCCGCCGAAGTGGTGGACCAGCTGCAGCGCGGACACCTGGGCTGGGCGCTGGCGACCATCGGCCTGCACCTGGGCGGCTCGCTGTCGATGACCGCGCTGGGCTGGTGGTCGTGGCGGGCCCTGCGCAACCTGACTTGAGGCCGCTTTCCAAACCGGGAAAGCATGACGCATCATTCCGCATCGATTGCCAGAGCATCTGAATGACATGCTGTACAAGCAGGAACAGGAATGAGCAGGCCTGAGGTAGAGCCCGCCGAACGGCACCCCGCGGAATCATCCGCGTTTCCCCCGACTTCTTCCTGTGTCATCGGTGCCGATGTAGGCGGGACCTATGCCCGCCTGGCCTGGGCCGAACTCCGCCCGGGGATGCCGCCGCGGATCCGCGACTTCCGCAAGTACACCTGCGCCGAACATCCCAGCCTGGCCGCGATCCTGCGTGACTACCTGCAGCAGGTGCGGCAGTCGCCCGACGCGCCGGCGCTGGACCACGCGGTGGTGGCGATCGCCGGCATCGTCGATGGCGATGCCCTGCTCAACGTCAACCTGCCGTGGCCAGTCTCGATCGCGCAGACGCGCCAGGAC
Source organism: Stenotrophomonas sp. ATCM1_4 (assembly GCF_004348115.1). Classification (GTDB taxonomy): domain Bacteria; phylum Pseudomonadota; class Gammaproteobacteria; order Xanthomonadales; family Xanthomonadaceae; genus Stenotrophomonas; species Stenotrophomonas capsici. Next base: position 1,359,836 of record NZ_QPFB01000001.1, read on the forward strand.
GCGGGGCTGGCCAGCCTTGAACTGATCAATGACTTCGTCGCGGTGGCGCAGGCGATGCCGCCCGCCGAGCGCGACAGCCTGCACCTGGTGTGCGGCGACGCCAGCGCCGACGCGCGCGGGCCGGCACTGGTGCTGGGCCCGGGTACGGGACTCGGCGTTGCCGTGCGCCTGGTCGGCGGATGGCCCTCGGTGCTGGCGAGCGAGGGCGGCCACGCGGCGCTTGCCGCCGCCACACCGCTTGAGCAGGACGTGCTGCGCCTGTTGTCGCAGCGCTATGCCTACGTGGACAGCGAGCGCGTGCTGTCCGGGCCCGGCCTGATGACGCTATATGACTGCCTGTGCGAACTGCGTGGGCAGCCGGTGCGCTGGCAGGCCCCCGATGCACTGGTCCAGGCCAGCCGCAACGGTGATGCCCTGGCCGCCGAATGCGTGGACACCTTCTGTGGCTGGCTGGGCAGCCTTGCCGGCGACCTGGCCCTGACCTTTGCCGCGCGTTCGGTCTACCTGACCGGTGGCGTGGCTGGCCACCTGGCCGCGGAACTGCATGGTGGCACGTTCGAACGTCGCTTCCGTGCCAAGGGAGGGCTGTCGCCCGCGCTCGCGCATACGCCGGTATGGCGCGTGGAGCACGGTGAACTGGGCGTGCTGGGAGCGCTGGCCTGGCACGCCGAGCAGCACGCGCGCATCTGAGATCCGCAACAACGAGGGAGTTCCGGGCATGAGTACACGCAGGCAGTTCCTGCAGACATCACTGCTGTTGGGGGCCGCCGGTGCGGCACCGGGGTTGCTGGCCAATGCGCCCGCCGCGACCGGTGCACGGGTGGTATCGACCTGGGATTTCGGCGTGGGTGCCAACCAGGCGGCGTGGAAGGTGCTGGCCGCTGGTGGCAGCGCGCTGGACGCCGTGGAAGCCGGGGCACGCTGGGCCGAGAGCGACCTGTGCAACCCCACGGTCGGGCGGTGCGGCAACCCCGACCGCGATGGCGTGCTGACCCTGGACGCCAGCATCATGAACGGTGATGGCCGCTGTGGTTCGGTGGCCGCGCTGGCCGATATCGGCCACCCGATCTCGGTCGCCCGCGCGGTGATGGAGAAGACGCCGCACGTGATGCTGGTGGGCGAGGGCGCGCAGCAGTTCGCCGTGCAGCAGGGTTTCCCGAAGCAGAACCTGCTCACTGCCGAGGCCGAACGGGCGTGGCGCGAGTGGCTCAAGACCGAACACTACGCCCCGCAGATCAACGCCGAGCGCCGCGGCCTGCCCGGTGACAAGAACAACCACGACACGCTGGGCATGCTGGCCATCGATGCCAACGGACAGATGGCCGGTGCCTGCACCACCAGTGGCATGGCCTTCAAGATGCACGGCCGGGTCGGCGACAGCCCGATCATCGGTGCAGGGTTGTATGTCGACAATGAAGTCGGTGCAGCAACCGCCTCGGGCATGGGCGAGGAGATGATCCGCAACGCGGCCTCGTTCCTGGTGGTGGAGCTGATGCGCCAGGGGTTGTCGCCGGCCGAGGCGTGCCGTGAAGCGATCGCGCGCGTGGTGCGCAAGCGCCCGGAGGCCAGCCGCACCCTGCAGGTCTGCTTCCTGGCGCTCAACCGCAATGGTGAAGTCGGTGCCTACGCGCTGCACCGCGGCTTCGTCTACGCGGTCTGCGACGCCAAGCGCCAGGATGCACTACTGGATTCGGACGCGGTCTACACGAGCACGCAGGCGTGAACCCATTGCGCCTGCTGGAGATCGCCTGCAATTCGGCCGCCTCGGCGCTGGCGGCGCAGCAGGGCGGGGCGGACCGCGTCGAACTGTTCGAGAACCTGGAACAGGGCGGTACCACGCCGTCGTACGGCACACTCGCCGTCGCGCGCGACCGCCTGCAGATTCCGCTCTACGTGCTGGTACGCCCACGGCCGGGGGATTTCCATTACGGGCCGCTGGAAGCGGAGATCATGCTGCGTGACATCGCCGCGTGCCGCCAGCTTGGTTGCGATGGTGTCGTGATCGGTGCGCTGGACGCCGATGGCGGCATCGACCTGCCGCTGTGCCGGGAGCTGGTCAATGCTGCCGGACCGATGGGGGTCACGTTCCATCGTGCCTTCGACGCGGCGCGTGACTTGCCCGCCGCCCTGGAGCAGGTGGTCGGCCTGGGCTGCGAGCGTGTGCTCAGTTCCGGCGGACAAGCCGGTGCGCCGGCCGGCGTGACCATGCTGGCGGCGTTGGTGCGCCAGGCCGGTACGCGGCTGTCGGTCATGGCGGGTGCCGGCCTGACCGCTGCGAACATCGGTGCGGTCGCGCGCGAAAGCGGGTGCCGGGAACTGCACGCGTCGGCCAAGGCCGTGCGACGCTCGGCGATGCACCATCACAACCCGGCGCTGGTCGGTTTGGAGCGCGACTGGCTGCAGAGCGACGCGAGGCAGGTAGCGGCACTGCGGCAGGCGTTGTCGTCGCTGGATTGAGACAGGGCGCGGGGGATCTACGCGCCTGAGCCGTAGCCGCCGCTGCCATGCAGGGCACCGGCGACGATGACCTCCAGGGCAGCGTCCATCACGCCGGACCATCGGTGTCCACGCCGGGTGCGGCGATCCCGTGGACATGCTGCCAGTTGCGAGGAGCCAACGCCGCCTCAGTGAGGGCGCGCGGCGCTTCCACGCCGCGCTGGACCGGCCAGACGAATCCGCTATCGATGCATGCGGATTTCGTCCTGCTGTTTCGGCGCGGCCGGGAGTAAAAAGTGCTGAACCCTGGACCTGGTGAAGCGCCATGAACGTGTACGTGCGGCTGCCAGCTGCGCTTGCTGACGATGCGGCCGGATCGGCATGATGCTGTGTTGGCAGACCCGCGTGCGTCGCAACGCGATGAAGCAGGGCGGCCCGTTGCTGCTGGTCCCCGCGCTGGCCGGTTGCCATGCCGAGGGCAGCCCGAGCCTGGCGATCTTCGGCGCCTACTTCCCCGGCTGGCTGGTGTTGGCCGCCACGGCCATCGTGCTGGGCGTGCTGGCCAGGGCGCTGGTCCTGCGTGCACTCGGGCCGGGGCGCGTGCCGTTTCCGTTGTGGACGTTCGCGGCCATCGGGTTGATTGCAGCGTGCCTGCTCGCATGGGCGGTGGGGCCCTGATGCGCGCCGCCGAAGCCATCGGTCCCTCCCCGTGGACACGTCGCGTCGCGCTGCTGTTGATCGTGGTGGCGCTCGTGCTGCTGCTTGGGCTGTTGTATCGCGCGTACCGCCTTCCTTCCACCGACGCGGCAACCCTCGATGCCGAGGTGGTGCACATCGCACCGGAGGTCGGTGGGCGCCTGGTCGAGTTGCGCGTGCAGGAGAACAGCACGGTGGTGCGCGACGAGGTGCTGTTCCGGATCGACGCGGCCCCGTTCGTTCATGCCGTTGGCGCCGCCCGCGCCGAACTGGCACTGGCCGAAGCCAATCTGGCGACCCAGCAGCGCGTGGTCGCCAGCCAAGGCGCCACCGCCGCGATTGCCGCGGTGCCGGCCCGCAAGGCGCAGACCGGCACCGGCCTGGCGCGGCGCACGGTGGAACGGCTGCGCCCGTTGGCACGCGATGGGTACGTGCCGTGGCAGCAACTCGATCAGGCAGAACTGACCGCCAGCGACGCGCAGCGGACGCTGGAGCAGGCGCGCCGGCAGCAGACCTCGCTGCAACAGGCGGTGGATACCACCGCCGCCGCGCAGGCGGCCGTGGAGGCGCGGCGCGCCGCCCTGGCCGAGGCCGAGCGGGCGTTGCGGCTGACCACCGTACGTGCGCCGCACGCCGGACACGTGGCCGGCCTGGACGTGACGACTGGCGAAGTGCTTGCGCCCTCGCAACCCGTGTTCACCCTGATCACCAACGAGCAGTGGTTTGCCAACGGCAATTTTCGTGAGACCGAGCTGCAGCGCATCCCGCTGGGCGCATGTGCGACGGTGTACTCCATGATCGACCGGTCACGCCCGTTGCGGGGCAGGGTGGTCGGGATCGGCGCGGGGGTGCTGGACAGCGCCAAGGTGGATGTTCCGCGCAATGTGCCGTACGTGGAACGCTCCCTGAACTGGGTGCGGGTCGCCCAGCGCTTCCCGGTGCGGGTAGCGCTGCAGGACCCACCGGCGGGGCTGATGCGGCTGGGAGCCAGCACCGTCATCGAGATCGGCCATGGCAATGCCTGCCGCTGAACCGGCGCGCGGTCGCTTCCTGCCGCGACTGCGCGACATCGTCTCGCCCCGGCCCGGCCGTGCCGCATTCGCCGTGCGCATCGCGCTGATCTGTACGTTGACCGTGCTGGTCGCCGAGATCAATGGCATCCCGGAGATCGCGCTGGCCGCCTATATCGTGTTCTTCATGAACACTGTGGACCGCACCCGCAGTGTGCTGGCCGCGACGCTGTTCCTATTGCTGACCAACGTACTGATCGGCACGTTGATCCTGGTCGCCGGGCAGGTGCTGGATTGGCCGCCATTGCGGCTGCTGGCGATGGCCGGGTTCTCGGTGGCGCTGCTGTTCCTGGCCTCGGCCAGCCGGCTCAAGCCGCTGGCACCGATCATCGCGATGATCCTGGTCTACGCCCTGGATGCCATCGGCCGCTTGCCCGGCGCGGAGCTGGCAACGCGTGCCTTGCTCTACGCCTGGTTGCTGATCGCACTGCCCAGTGCGGTGACCCTGGTGGTCAACCTGTTGATCGGGCCGGCGCCGGTGCCGCTGGCCCGGCAAGGGATGGCGACGGCGCTGCGCGACACCGCGAAACTGTTGCGCCAATCAAACCCCGACACCCGAGCCCGTCTGCAGGCTCAGCGTGGCCAGGGATCTGCGGCGGTGCTGGCGTTGCTGCATGTTGCCGGCCTGGGCAAGGAGGCCCCGGTTGGCACACTGGTGGCCTTGCGTGCGGCGGCCGGCACGACCGAGGCCCTGCTGATGCTGGGCCTGGCCATCGATGCAAGTGAGGGTGTTCCCGATGCCTGGAAACACGGCGCCGCCGAAAGGCTCGACGGGATGGCCGCGATCCTCGCTGCCGGCAGCCATCCCGTCGACATCACCGCGGTTGCCTTCGATACGCAGTGCGCCAACATGCCGGTGGCGCTGTTGCAGGACTTCAATGCCTTGCTCGTGCAGTTCGCGACCGATGCATCGGACGGCGCCAACGCACCACCCGCAGCATCGTCCGGCTTCCTCGCCGCCGATGCGTGGACCAACCCCGCGCATGTACGCCACGCCCTGAAGGTGACCGCCGCGGCGATGCTGTGCTACCTGTTCTATTCGGCCACGGAGTGGCAGGGCATCCATACCAGCCTGATCACCTGCTACATGGTCGCGTTGGGCAGCACCGCGGAAACCACCGAGAAACTGCTGCTGCGCATCACCGGCGCCGTGGCCGGTGCGATCGTCGGCCTGGCGTTGATCGTCTGGGTACTGCCCGGGCAGGATGACATCGGTGGGTTGCTGGCGCTGGTTGCCGGCGCGGCCTTCATCGGTGGCTGGATCGTCGCCAGTGGGCCGCGGGTCGGCTACATCGGCTTCCAGTTCAGTTTTGCCGTCTTCCTGTGCGTGATCCAGGGCGCCGCGCCCGCATTCGACCTGGCGGTGGCGCGCGATCGCATCGTCGGCATCCTGATCGGCAATGCGGTGGTCTACCTGATGTTCGCCCATGTCTGGCCGGTCAGCATCGCCGGCACCATTGATTCCGCCAGCGCGGCACTGCTGCGGCAGTTGGTGCGGCTGGCGCGGATGCCTGCCGACATCACGCTACTGAAAGCACTGGCCGCTGTGCGCGCGCAGGCGCAGGCCATTGCCCACCAGCTGGAGGTGGCGGGGCTTGAACCTCGCCGGTTGCGCAAACCGGCGGCATGGTTCACGCAACACCAGCAGGTGTTGCGCGAGGCCGCCGCAGCCGAACAGCACCTGCTGCTCGAACCGGCCGCTGCGGAGGCGTGCGTCCAACAGCTGCAGCAGTTGGCTGACGCGCTGGATCACTCGCCCTCCGGCGACGCCATCGATACGCCGGGAGCCGCGCGTCATGCGAATTGAGGCCTGCCTCCTGCCGTTGTTGCTGTCCGCGTGTGCCAGTACGGGGATCGACCGTGCACCGTTGCAACCGGATCGCCCGTGGGTGCCGCACACGGATGCGGACGGAGGCTTGTCGGTACGGCCGACCGACGCTGCCGTGCTGCAGCACGGCTTCACCTTGCCGGCCAATCCCTCGGTCGACCTGCCCGGGGGCGCAGCACCGGTGACCGGCAAGCGCTATGCATTGGCCGACTTGATCGATCTGGCCCAGGAATTGAACCCGGAGACCCGCATTGCCTGGAACCAAGCCCGCGATGCCGCCCTGGCCGCCGGCATTGCACGCAGTGCCTACCTGCCACGTCTCACCGCAAGCGTACTGGCCGGCGCGCAATCCAAGCATGGCGGCAGTGCCGCACTTGGGCAGTCGATCGACCCGCGCAATCGCGCCAATGGCTCGTTGGCGGTGCTCTCCCTGCAATGGCTGCTGTTCGATTTCGGCCAGCGCGAGGCGTTGGTGACGGTGGCCGACCAGCACACGGTGATTGCCAACATCCAGTTCACCCAGGCCCACCAGCGGCTGATCCATGCGGTGAGCCTGGCGTTCCTTCGTCATGCCACCGCCCGCACACGTATGGATGCGACGACGGCTTCGCAAGCCGATGCCAAGGGCCTGCTGGCCGCCGCACAGGCGCGCCTGCAGCATGGGCAGGGCACGGTGATGGACGTAGCGCAGGCACGGCAGCAGGTCGCGCAGGCCGCCTTGGCACAGGTCGCGGCGCAGGGGGAGCAGGAAGAGGCGTATCAGCAGTTGTTGGCCACCATCGGTATTTCGCCGTTGGCCACGCTGGAGATCGCCGATGCGCCAGCCCGTCCGGTGTCGCACGTGGACGAGGCGCTGCTTGATGACGTGGTGCGCAGCGCGCTGCAACGACGGCCGGACGTGTTGGCCGCCGTCGCGGCGCAGCAGGCGGCCAGTGCCGGCGTTCGTGCGGCCCGCGCCGACTTCCTGCCGCGGCTGTTCGTTTCGGCCTCCGGCTCGCGCCGCAATGGCGACATGGACATCTCCGCCGTGCCGTCGGTGGGCGAGCAGGCCCCGACGGTCAACCTCCTCTCCAGCCACCGTTGGAGCAGCAGCCTGCTGTTCGGCCTGAGCGTGCCGTTGTACAGCGGTGGTGAACGAAACGCGCGGCTCGCACAGGCACGCAACCGTGCGGCGATGGTGGCGAACAGCCTGGACCGGGTGAAGCTGGATGCCGTTGCCGAGATCGTTGCCGCCCACTCGCGGCTGCGTACACGGCTACAGGCGACAAACGCGGCGCAGGCGCTGCTGGAGGCATCACAACTGGCCCATGACGCCGCCAGCGCGGCCTACCAACGAGGCGTTGGCAGCCTGACCGACGTGCTTGCCGCGGACCGCGAGCTGCTGCAGGCCCGTATCTCCCTGGCCGATGCTGATGGCGCCGCTCGCGCGGCTTCGGTCGATCTTGCGCTGGCCTGCGGGAACCTGGGCACGGCACCGGGGCAGGGGGATTGAATGCCTATTCGTGACGCATCACGTTATTTGCCGCGATACGTCCCCGGGTGCCGGGCAGGACAAAGGCTCAGACCACCAGCGATAGCAGCAGGATGAAGCCCAGCCCGATCACCGACAGCAGGGTTTCCATCACGGTCCAGGTCTTGAACGTCTCGGTCACGCTCATGTTGAAGTACTGCTTGACCATCCAGAAACCGGCATCGTTGACGTGCGACAGGATCACCGAGCCCGCGCCGGTCGCCAGGACCAGCAGTTCCCGATTGACGCCGGGCATGCGTTCGATCACCGGCACCACGATGCCCGCACCGGTGATGGTGGCCACAGTCGCCGAACCGGTGGCGATGCGGATCAGGGCGGCCACCAGCCAGGCCAGCACGATCGGCGAGATCCGCGCCTGCACGGCCAGATGCCCGATTACGTCCCCCACGCCGCTGTTCACCAGCATCTGCTTGAAGCCGCCGCCGGCCCCGATGATCATCACGATGGCCGCGGTCGGGGCCAGGCTCTTCTCCAGCAGGCCGAGGATCCGCCGGGCGTCGCGCCCGCGGGCATGGCCGAAGGTGTAGAGCGACACCAGCAACGCCAGCAGCAGTGCAGTGATCGGGTGCCCGATCAGGTCCAGCCAAGCGCGCACAGCGTGACCATCGGGCAGCGCCACGTCGGCGCCGGTCTTGAGCAGCATCAGGGCCACTGGCAGCAGCACGGTGAGCAGGGTGACGCCGAAGCCGGGCAGGGAGCCCGCCGCCGATTCGCGGACGGCATGCACCAACAGGTCTTCCGACGCGTGGCCGGGGATGCGCTTGGCAATCCAGCTGCCATACAGCGGCCCGGCGATGGCCGCGGTGGGCAGCGCCACCAGCAAGCCGTAGAAGATGGTGGTGCCGATGTCGGCACCAAACACGCCGATGGCCATCAATGGGCCCGGGTGGGGCGGCACCAGCCCATGCACGGCCGATAGGCCGGCAAGCAGCGGGATGCCGACCTTGACCAACGCCACGCCGCTGCGACGGGCGACGATGAACACCAACGGGATCAGCAGGATGAAACCAATCTCGAAGAACAACGGGATGCCGACCAGGAAGGCGGCCAGCATCATTGCCCAGTGCACGCGTTGCTTGCCGAACGCGCGGATCAGGGTCTCGGCGATCTGATCGGCGCCGCCGGAATCGGCCATCATCTTGCCGAGCATGGTGCCCAGCGCCAGCACCACGCCGACGAAACCGAGCACCCCGCCAAAGCCCTCCTGGAAGGAACTGACGATGGTGGCCACCGGCATGCCCGCACTGAGCCCCAGGAACCCGGCGGCGATGATCAGGGCAACGAAGGGATGCAGCTTCAGCCGCGTGATCAGCAGGATCAGGCCGATGATGGTGACCACCGCATCCAACAACAGATAGGTCTCGTGCGACATACCGGGCATGCAAGTTCCAGGCGGCAAGGGCGCAGGAGGCGCCGGGGATGGGATAGCGCTATCTTTCGTGATCGACCGGACGTGCTGCGATCAACGGGAATGCCGTCGCCACCAGAGGTCGGCAGCCTCGGCGAGTTCGTCCACCGGGCGGGTGGCGTCCAGGCGGAGGGTCAGGGGTTCGTCCAGTGGCGGCTCGAGCGTTGCGAACTGGCTGTCGACCAGGCTCGCCGGCATGAAATGGCCCGGCCGGTGGGTCACGCGCTCGGCGGCAGCTTCGCGGCTCAGCTCCAGGAACACCACACCGAGCGCCGGTACCGCCAGGCGCAAACGGTCCCTATAACTCCGCTTCAGCGCCGAACAGGTCAGTACTGGCTTCAAACCGGCAGCAGCTGCCTGCCGCAGCTGGTCGGCCAGGGTGTCCAGCCATCCGGCGCGGTCCGCGTCGGTGAGCGGGATGCCGGCCCGCATCCTGGCGATGTTGGCGGGCGGGTGGAAAGCATCACCCTCGATGGCAAATGCACCGTCGCGCAGGCAAAGCGCACGGCTCACGCTGGACTTCCCACAGCCGGAAACGCCCATGATCAGCAGGGCATCGATGCCGGAATGACTGCCATCCTGTTTCGAGATAGCGCTGTCTTCTGAGATTGAAGCCATTGGCACCACGGGCATTGCTCCGGTTTCAAGTCACTTCAGGGAGGGCGTCAGCCGCTGGAAGGCCGAGCCGGGCAATAAGGACAGGTACCAACCACCCCGCTGCAATTGCCCGGCATTCAAGACAGCGCTACCTTAGACACAGTCTTTTCGCTTGGCAAACTGTCTGATGACGGCCGGGAACAGTGGCAGGAAACACCGCAGGACTTCCCGGGCCACCGGCCGCGTCACGCTGGACCAGGTAGCCCACCATGCCGGCGTCAGCCCGATCACCGCATCACGTGCACTACGCGGCGTGGCTTCGGTCGCGCCCGACCTGATCGACCGGGTACGTCAGGCAGCCGATGCACTCGGTTACGTGGCCAACCCGGCCGCCCGTGCCCTGGCCTCGCAGCAGAGCCAGAACGTCGTCGTGCTGGTGCCTTCGCTGGGCAACCAGTTGTTCATCGACATGCTGGAAGCCATCCACGCCGTCATGCAGCCGCACGGCCTGGAAGTGCTGATCGGCAACCATCACTACGACCGCGACGAAGAAGAGAAGCTGCTGCGCAACTACCTTTCCTACCAACCGCGCGGCCTGCTGCTCACCGGCTTCGATCGCACCGAATCCACCCGTCGCCTGGTCGAGGCCAGCGCTGTGCCCTGTGTCTACATGATGGATCTGGACCCGGGGGCCGGGCTGCATTGCGTGGGGTTTTCGCAGGTGAGGGCAGGGGAGACGGCGGCCCGGCACCTGTTGCAGCGCGGACGCAAGCGCCTGGCCTACGTGGGCGCGCAGTTGGACCAGCGCACCCTGCTGCGTGGCGAAGGCTACCGTCGCGCCCTGCAGCAGGCCGGTTGCTACGACCCTTCGCTGGAAGTGCTCACCCCGCGTTCCTCGTCGGTCGGGCTGGGCGGCGAGTTGTTCGGCCAACTGCTGGCCAATCATCCCGACGTGGACGCGATCTTCTTCGGCAACGACGACCTGGCGCAGGGCGCGTTGCTCGAGGCGCTGCGCAAGGGCATCCGCGTTCCGGAACAGGTCGCCGTACTGGGATTCAACGACCTGCCCAGTTCGGAGTTCATGGTTCCGCGGCTGTCCAGCATCCGCACGCCGCGCAAGGCCATCGGCAGGCATGCGGCCGAGCGGTTGCTCGACCTGATCCACGGCAGGATGGTTGACGCACCCATGCTGGATCTGGGATTCGAACTGATGGTGCGGGAAAGCAGCTGACCTGCCCGCGATTACTGATTGTATTGAGGACGCGTTGGCGTCCGCAAAGGGACGATTCCGCGATCAAGGCTTGGCACGATCAGGCTGGCCCAGCGATCATTTAAGTGACTCGTCACTTAAATTGATCCGTAGAGGGCGGTAATGATTGGTCGATGACGAGGAAGTTGGCCGGCAGCCAGCAGCTAGGCAATTAACGTGATTCGTCACTAAATTTCCAAATCAGCAGCGTTCGCCAGGCACGTTCTCCCAGCCGCCCGGGATCTTCCGGAACGGTATGCCATCGATGCAACGCCACGAAGCGCGCTCCCTGGCGTCCTGTTCGGCGCGTTGGCGCGCGTTCTGGACATCCTGTAGGTGTTCAACCGGATCGTCGGCTGAGACGTCAACGGGCAACGCCGGGATTGCCGGTGAAATCCGGGCGTTTCCAGCGCGCTCGAACCGCGCATTCCACGCAATCTGCGTATCGATGTGCTGCTTGATCCCGAAAGCAGCCAGCGCGAGCAGGACGGCGGCGATGAAAAGCAGCCACGGAAAGCTCCAACGCCGAGGCTTGAGCGGTGGCAGGCAATCCGGCCGTTGTCGTTCCATGAACCCACCTGGATTTCATCCTGGGCGGATTGTAAGGCGGAGCGGGGGGATTACCTCTCAAGCTGGCGAGCCATCTACGAAGGAACGAAGCTGGCCGCGATCGCCCTAAATGTGTCCATCTAGCAGCAGGCCCTGGAGCGGGGAAAACTCGGTTGCAGATGCACCATCTTGAGCAGGTGGCCCCGCAGCGAGACCAGTCTGGTCCACGGCAGCGGGATGTCATCTATGTGGAGGCGCCCTATGACGGACATCATGGAAAACTGGCACGCTCGATCATAGATGCCTGCTTGCCGGGAGGATTTCCGGTGCGCAGACCGTCTGCGCTATGCGAAGTCGCGCTGTCGCTAATCGCGTCTACTGGAGTTCGTCAGATTCTCATAGATGAAGCGGGGAATCTTCTCAACGCAGGGAGATCCACACAGCAGCAATCACTAGCCTTTATCAAGGCGATAACTAATCGTGGCGTCACTATTTCTATTGCCTCCACAATGAATCTGGTGAACGTCCTAGCTGCTGATGAGCAGCTCCAGTCTCGCTTTACTCGAGTTGAAATCCCGCAGTGGGCTGAGTCACAGTCATTTCGGTCCTTCCTCGCAAGCATTGAACTAGAGCTTGGGTTGCCTCAGGAATCAGGCCTGAGCGACCAAGCAATTGTTCGGTGGCTGGTTTCCCGAGGCTGCTGTACCACTTCGCGAGTTCTTGACGTTATATGTAACGCGAAGCGTATTGCCGAGGTAATCCCCCCGCTTTTAGCGGCTGCCAAAAGTGGAGCTATGCGGCCATCGCCA
>NZ_QPFB01000001.1:1372108-1512805 GCF_004348115.1 Stenotrophomonas sp. ATCM1_4
CAAGACCCGCATCCCTCAACCGCGCAGGAGTTCGGCTGTCCCACCAGGAGCTACCCGGCGGTTAGAGGGGCGGGATTCGATCAGGGGCGCTCGCGCGCCTCCTCGGCTTTCTTCTCGTCGGCTTCGGCCAATGCGAGGAAGTTGCGGTTCTTGCGCAGCAGGTCACCCAACGACCGGATTCGGTGCCGCTTGATTACCAAGGCCGGACCGCCGAGCACGCGGTCACTGCGCACCGTGTCCAACGTCTCTTGCAGCTCCCTCACGCGCTCCCGCAGGAACTCCACGCGGGTCTGTGGCTTGCGCTCCGGCATCACGAACGGCGCGTGCGGCTGCGCCATGTACCGGCGCTTCAGCTCGCTTTGCAGGTCTTCGTCGCTGAAGCGCTTCAGTGCACCTTCCAGCCACTCGGCGGATCGGCCCTTCTTGGGCTTCCTGGCTGGCTTCTCGGCCATCACTGCGGACCCACTGATGCGTTCTCAGCGCGCGCCGCCAGTTCCGCCGCATGCGCCTGGATTGATGCACAGATGCGCGCAATCTCCTGCGATTCGTTGGGCGTGATCTGTCCGTCGTCCAGGGAGTCGGACACCGCCTGCGCCAACTCACCCTGCTTGGCGGCTACGGTGAGCAGCGCCGAAACCACGTTGCCGCCGGAAGCCGCGTCGGCGCGGCGCAGGACATAACCGTGCTCAGCCGCCAGGGCGTGCAAGATGCGATCGTCCCCGGTCAAGCCCATGATCTCGCTCGCCTCGGCCAAGGACAGGTGATGCGTCGAGTTGTTCGGGTTGACCTTGTTGCGAAGCACCGCGCCCGACATCGGCTTTTCCTCGCCCTTGTCGTTCAACGTCACCAGCCTTGTTGCCAGTGCCTCGGCGCCACCGGGATATTCCTTGACGGTCTTGTGGGCGGCATCGGCGATGTTCATTGGCGGGCTCCGTGAACGTGGTTTGCTGAAGGGGCGGCGCGCACGATGGGCGCCATGAACGGAATCGAACTCATCTCAGGCGCTCTCCACCGGAACGATGCGGCTTGCATCCGGGTCGTCGGAGCCCTGCTCAGCAGCCACCGGAGCCGGTTGGCTCAACAGCGCGCGCAGGTGCGGCGAATCTGGAAGCTGGTCCCCATCGCCCAGGGCTTCGACGTGTTCGCGCGGAAGCTGCAGCAGGACTGCCAGACTCGTGTCGTTGGTGAGGAAGAAGCGCCGCATCACCGCCCCCTTGGTCGTTCCGAGGTCATCAGCGGGGGCAGTGCTCGGCGTGAACAACTCAGGCCGACGGCGTGCAGCGCGCCAGCACCAGCCATCCGGCATCGGCTCGTCGTCGCTCCGGCCCGTGAAGGACTGCCGGGCAACACCCAGGAACCGCGCCAGCTGCGCGTTCCGGCTGAAGCCAAGGGCTTTCTTTGCATCGGCGATGGTCGGGTTCATGCCGCGAGTAAACCATTGGTTACCCGTGCTGGTCAACCCAAAGTTACTCCCAACCGTCAATCATTAGTTACATGAGCATCGGCGACCGACTGCGGCAGCTCCGAGAGGGCGCCGAACTTACCCAACCCGAGATGGCGGCCATCGTTGGCACGTCAAAGCAGTACGTCGGGCGGCTCGAGAAGGGCCACAACCAGACGCCGAGCGGCCTGTTCCTAGAGGGGTGGGCCCGACACTTTCGTGTGAACCTTCGCTGGCTGACGACTGGTGAGGGGCCTCGTGAGTTGGCCCCGCCGCTGGCGTCGCATGTTTCGAGACCTGACCCTCTCATCATCGTTGAGACGCTCGATTTTCTGGAACGAGCCTTCGGGGCGCTTGGCAAGCGGTTCTCCCTGAGGGATGACGCCGACCTGTTCGCTGATGCCTATGAATGGATCGCAGAGGACGACAGACCGGTGGATTCCAGGAATCTGGTGGACTTCTCCCAGTGGCGGGAGAAGCGCACTTCCAACAGAGGGGATGATGAGCAAAAAGGACGACCTGCTGGAAAAGCTGCTGCAGCGAATCGCCGCCGCGCAGCCGGCTGAGGGGGCTGCCGCAGAGTGTGGAGTCGTTGGCCGCATGGACGACATCGTGCGGCAGAGTCATATCAGGATGATCCGTAGCCTGACCAAGGCATACCGGCAGTTTGGTTTTCAGCTCTTGGTGGACCAGGCGACCATCGGGCATGGCGGCGTCGAGGATCTGGATGACGACGCGCTGATCGCATTGCACCGAGACCTGGAGCGCGCGCGTGACTGCATCACGGACGGCGTGACATTCGAAGAAGCGGGCCTGCTCCGCAATCGCTACAGCTAGGTGATTCCTGAACGGATTCTCATCCGTTCAGGCTTTTGCACGCCAAGAAAGTAACTTTTGATTGACCGTTACATGTAACCGATGGTTTACTCGGTCAACGCCCCGCGACACACCCATCCGGGAAGGGGCTGGAGATTCGGTCAATGGCTACCGCCCGCCAGTCCTGGCAAACCAGATACCGCGCCGCACGCTCGGCCTTCAAGATGTGGGGCGACTTCGAGCGCAACCACCCCAGCGGCGACACCCCGGCGTTCCTGCTCGAATCCATCGGGGCATGCCCCCTCTTTAAGCCAACCCGCCTCCACGGTGACGTGCTCGGCTGGTTCACCGCCAACGGTGCCCGGCCCCTCCACAGGTTCCGCATGGCCCACCTCGCCGGCCGCGTGCGCCTGCCCGGCGCTCGCATTGGAGGTGCTGCATGAGCCGCTCCGGGTACAGCGACGACTGCGAGAGCTGGAGCCTGATCTGCTGGCGCGGAGCCGTAAGCGCGGCACTGCGGGGTAAGCGGGGCCAGGAGTTCTTGATCGAGTTGCGTGACGCTCTCGACGCAATGCCGATCAAGAAACTGATCGCCGACGAGCTGCAAACGGTTGATGGATGCCATTGCACTCTCGGCGTTATTGGCGCCAAGCGCGGCATTGAGCTGGGCGCTCTTGACCCCACCGACCGCGATGCGGTCGCACAAGCCTTCGGGATTGCTCCAGCGATGGTTGCCGAAATCGTCTTCATGAACGACGAGGCCTCTTGGAACGCCGAGACGCCCGAGGCTCGCTGGGGACGCATGCGCGAATGGGTTGGCAACCAGATCCACGGCGGTGCCGCATGAGCGGCAAGGCAGAAAGTATGGGCGGTCGGAGCCGCGACGCCTTCATGGTTCGGCTGCCCGATGGCATGCGCGCGCATCTGAAGCAGCAAGCAGTGATGAACGGCCGCTCGATGAACTCCGAAATTGTCCACCGGCTAATCGAATCGATTGCAGGTCTTGAGCGGATGGACATCCCGAACCGAGACGAGCTCGTGCAGATCAAGCTCCGAGCGACGCGGGATCTCCACGATCAACTCACCTACCGTGCTGCAGAAGGACGGCGTTCGATGAACTCCTTGATCGTGCTTCTCCTGGAGAAATCACTGGAGAACGCGCAGTGATCCGCGCCCTCCTCGCCTCCCTGCTGCTCGCCCTGGGCGGCTGCGCCGCTCCCACAATTCCGGCACCGGCGCCCGAAACCCGGACCGCCGGCGACGTGACCGTCCCCGCTGACCTGGTGATCTCCAGCCCGCGCATCTGCGCCGCGCTCGCGGTCTACGAGCTGGCGGACCATGACGATTGGGGCCTGCGCGCCACTATCGCGGGAACCGCGCTCAACGGCTTCCGCGGCGCTGGCCGCGTGCCCGATTGCTCGGCGGGCGTCGCCGTAGCGCTGACCGATCGCTTCTCTGCGCGCAGGTGGCAAGAAGCGCTCGACGCCGTGGATGCAGTCACCAGCGGCTCCTACTCCGTTCCCCTCGCATGCGCCCGGGCTGATGCCGTGGTCCCCCTCTCCAAGGCGGACGCCCGGGCGCACTGCGTCATCTATGACCTCGCTTTCGTCAGCCGCGCGCCCTGACGCGCCCCGGCTATCCAAGGAGATCGACATGCAATGCATGATTTCGCACGAATCCCCTCTGCCGCGCTGCGCCCTGGGGCATCAGGCCAACCACATCCACGACAAGCGCCGCGCGATCTCGGGCGGCGGGCACAACATCGAATGCAAGTGCAGCCATACCGGTCGGCATGAGCAGTTCGAGGACGCGCTCAGCGAGTGGTGCCGCATGCAGGGCGTGGCCCTGCCGGCCGCTGAGACGGCCAGGGCTCCCGTCGTCCCGCTGCCGGAGGCTCGCCAGGCCCGGGAAGTCCCCGTAGACCGCGGGACCATTACCAGCCTCAACGCCATGCAGCGCGAAGCGATGCGCAGGGCGCTGGCTGGTGACTTCGAACTGGCTGATGCCATGGAGTTGCTGAGCAAGGGAAGGATGCGCGGCGGCGCCATGGTCAATGGCCGCTGGCATGAGTACGACCTGCAGTTCGGGATCTGGATCGGCGGCCGGCTCCAGGCCTTCGCTTACGGCAGCGAGTTTGATCAGGACGACGACGACTCGTACATCGATACCCGCCTCGTTCTGGACTTGAACGGAGACACCCTGTTTTCCGCCGCGCCGGACGACGACTACCCCGACGTGCCGAGCCAGTACTTGAACGGCCGAACCCCCGTATGGGCACAGACCGTCGTTGACTCCTACAACGAACGGCTGGCCGCGCCCCAACAGCAGACGTTCTTCAGCTCTGAGGAAGCCGCGTAATGCACGCAACCATTGATTCCACCGCTCTGGCCGCCGCGCTGAAGACCAGCGTAGCGCCCACCAACACCCCACACCCCACCCTCACGCACGCCCTCGTGCGCGCCGAGGGTGAATCGCTGATTCTGGAAACCACCGACTCGGCGACCTACATGCGGCACACGCTGCCCTGCAAGGTCCACACGCCCGGCGAGGCCCTGCTGCGCGTTGCCCTACTGCGCCCCATTGCCGCAGCTCCTGGCGATGTGGTGCTTCGCGACGACGGCCGCGTGTCGCGCGGGCGCAGCAACTTCAGGGTTCCCGCCTCCGACGTGAGCGCATGGCCTGCGGAGCGCGAGGAAGCATGGCAGCGCGTGGACATCGATCCGGTCATTCTCGCCGCCGCGATCAAGTCCGCCGGCTATGCCGCCGACGACGACACGATGTACACGAACGTCCGCGGCCTCCACATCCATGGT
Source organism: Stenotrophomonas sp. ATCM1_4 (assembly GCF_004348115.1). GTDB lineage: Bacteria > Pseudomonadota > Gammaproteobacteria > Xanthomonadales > Xanthomonadaceae > Stenotrophomonas > Stenotrophomonas capsici. The sequence goes on from NZ_QPFB01000001.1 coordinate 1,377,179, forward strand.
GGCCTCGTTTGGGGCAGCGACGGCATCTCCCTGTCCTACGCCGACATCGGCTACACCGGCCCGTCGATCACGATCCCGGACGGCCAGGTGCCGCGCGTCGTGCCCATGCTGCAGGAGGGCGCGGTGATCGAGATCGGTAACGTGAATCATGATGTTGCCGGGGTACTGCGGGTCACTGCGGGCGAACAGCAGCTCAGCGTCCGGCTTCTGGGAGCCAAGGCCACGGACATCCGAGCCATCGCCAAGGGAGCGTCCTATTGCGCCGTGCACAGCGCCATCAAGCGCGATGTGCTGCTGGCCGCGGTCAAACGCTTCCTGCCCTTCGCCTCGATCCTGGGCGAGTCCAAGGCTAAGGGCCTGCCCGTGATGATCCTGGCGATGGTCGGCGGAGAGCTGTACTTGGCCGACCGCGCCGAGGAGAACCGCGAGGTCATCAGCGAAGCAGTCCTCACCGCAGGCCCCGACTTCCGGGCAGCACTGGACCCCCGCCGGCTGATCTCGGCCCTGATGGCGGTGGACAGCAACGTGATCGCGCTGCATGCGCCCCAGAAGGGCAAGGGTATGGCGAGTTGGATGCTCTACGAAGACCAGGGCGACGCCGAGTCCACGGCGCACCTGATCGGCCAGATGAACATCTGAGGCGACCATGACCGACGCAGCCCAGAACGATGCGCTCCTGCAGGCGCTCTACCGGAAGCCGATGACCGCGATGGAGATCCAGTCCGAGCTTGGCATCGCCAGGGCCAGCGCTCGCGTGCATGACCTCCGCAGCGCCGGCCACGTCATCCACTCAACGGAGATCGTAGTGCGCAACCGGCAGGGGAAGCCCTGCCGCGTGGCCCGCTACAGCGCCCCGAGCGCCCAGAAGCTGCTCATCCCCCAGATGCCGGGCCGCGCCCGGTACAGCCACCGCCCAAGCCGCAAGGAGCCCAGCGCGTGAACGACAAGACCTCAGATGACCGCGCGCAGCGCGCGATCCCGGCGATGACCGGCGCCGTCAATCTGCTCGACAAGCTGCTGAGCAGCGACGACATCAAGACCAGCCACAAGGCGAGCCTGCGCACCGTCCTGGCGTACATCACGGACGTGCAGCAGCGCGCGATGCAGCCCGCCGCAGCGCAGGAGGCGGTCATCGAATATCAGGTGCACAACGTCAACGGCGGCTGGTGCAAGTGTGAAAAGCGCGACTACGAAAACGGTAAGGCATTTGAGGCCGTGCATGGGGTCAACGGGCGATCCCTCTACCGCACGCTGGTGGTGGGTGACGCCGCCCCCGTCGCCGCAGCGCCGGTTGATCTGCACAGCGCCGCACGCTTCGCAGCCGACGTGCTAGCCGAGTTGTATGCAAAGTACCAGCGCAATATCGGGCCGTTCGCATCGCAGGCCCAGCTTGCAAACGTGCAGCTCGGTGCCGCGCTCCGTGCGAGCACCCCCGCAGCGCCGGGGATCGACCCAGCCGACCCGTGGCGCGGCCTGTACGCCCCGGAGTTGATGCCCAAGCTGGATGGCGTGGACGCCTACCACGTCGCTCACCCTGACCTGCCGTCGTGGCCGAAGGGCGAAGATGAGGAGCGCGGCGTCTCGCCGCTGGTGAAGGCTCAGGGTTTCGAGCTGGAAGCCGTGTTCGGCGAGTACCCGGAAGATGACGACGAAGACCCGGACTACTGCGCCTGGCTGGCACAGTGGCAGCCCGCGCCGCCGGTTGGTGAGCACTGGCGGCTGGTCTGCATCCAAGACACCGAGGACGGCCCTGCCGCGTTCTACGTTCGCCCGTTCGCCCTGATCGACGCCAGCCCAAAGGGCGACGACGTGCAGGACGGCCGGTTCCCCGGCGGCCTGGCCGATGCCATCACCTACGCTGATGCGATGGAGGACGCAGCGGCCGACCTGTACCAGCACGTGCTCGGCTACGAGACGGACGGTAGCGAAACCGGCACCGACATGCTGCGCACTGTGCTGCGCGAGTTGCAGGCCAGCCCCAAGGGCGGCAGCGATGCGGACCTGCGTGAAGCGCTCAGCGACTATCTGGATGTGCAGGACGAGCTGGATAGCTGGGAGACGGCCGGGCCGAATCGTGACATCTACGAGTCCGTGATGGCACGCAGGAATTCAGCGCGACGCGATCTCGAAGCCGCAATGCAGGCCGCCAGCGCCGAGGTGGGGGCGTGAGCGGCTGGACGCACGCGGGCTTCCGCGACATTGCACGACGCGCTGACAGGTTGGCGTCCGATCTAGCGCGCCAAGGTGCAGACGTTACGACGATCCAGAAGGCGGAGGGCATTGTGGCAATTGCGATGGAACACGGATGGACTGATCCGCGTCCACATGCACAACGCAACAAACAGCCCACCAGCCACGGCGCGGGGGTGTCGGATGAGTAAGCCGACTATCCGCACGAGTACGACCGCCCTAGTGCAGGTCACCGTCGAAGTGCCCGCCGGGTCGTGGGGCACTGGCTGCGAGCTATCGCAGGTCTACAAGCAGGCGTCCGAGGAAGCCCTCGGGAAGCTGCGTCGAGTGTTCAAGGAGGAGCGCATCCGCATCGTAGGCGTCGCGTCGATCAAGGCCATCACCACTGACACGGAGGCTCGCAATGGATGACCAGCAGCGCGCCAGGGAGTTGCTGCCGTGCCCGTTCTGCGGCTACGCGATGGCCGAAGAAGATGGTGCCTACCAGAATGACGGGTTTGTCGCGCCGCAAACGCCAGTTTGGTTGGTGACGTGCCCCGATAGCGATTGCAATGCCAGTGTGTCCGGGACCAGCAAGGAATCGGCAATGGCCGCTTGGAACCGTCGCGCCGCCCTGCGCGCCGCGCCGGAGGCAAGGCCGCTGGACGAGTGTCACGAGGATCACGGCCCGGGCGTGTGGTGGGCGTGGGATTCCGAGCGGAGCGCATGGATGGGTGAGCCGGCATGGATCGGCGCCCCCGGCGATAGCGACTGGCCCGGCTATCACACGCACTGGACGCCGCATCCGGCGATGCCAGCCGCCGCCCGCCCGCAGGGGGTGAAGTGATGGCCGTCGTTGATATTGCCTTTGAGCAATGGAAGAAGGACTTCTGGGCAGTCAATCCAGACTTGGCTGCTCGCTTGCACCCAACCGTGAAGGACGCACTGATGCAGGCGTGCCGCTTCGCATATCAAGCCGGCAAGGAACACGAACGCAGGAAGGCGGACAGCGCGCAGGAGGCGAGCGATGCGTGACGAACCAGGCCGGACCGACAGGTGCTTGGCTGTCCTGCTCGACGGTCCGGCAACCACGTCGGAGGTGTGCGTTGCAACCGGCATTGGCTCCAAGAGCGCCGGCTCTCTCCTCGCCTCCGCCCACAAGCAGGGGCGCGTGCTGAAGCGATGGTTCAAGAAGTTCCACTGCGACGACGGAGACGATTACTCCGATGTGGTGCTTTGGGTGCTTCCCGAGCACGCCGCGGCATGGCCCGAGCAGGAGCGCGCGTGATGGACGAGTTCCGCATCAGTAAGGCCCTCGTGAGGGCTCTGCGCCAGTTGGCTCACGGACAGAAGGGGCTGGATGAAGAGGCCTACCGCGCGCACGTGCGAGCGGTTGGGTGCGAAAGCACGCTCGACCTCACCCGGTCTCAGCATCAAGCACTGCTGCAGCGCCTGTTCGCGCTTCCGGATAGACAGGCCAGCACGAGGCAATGAATGCCACGACCGACCAGGGGGACGCATTCGGGTTCAAAGCCCGCTGGATGGCAGAGAAAAACCGCGAGGCCGCCGATGCAGCGCGCGTCGCTTACAACTTCCCGCCCTCAGTACGAGAGGAACGGGTGAACTATTACCTGGCCGAGGCCGCCCGACTGGACGCCCTGGCAGATCAATGCGAGCAAGGAGACGCCCATGGGGGCCGCTGAACACTCAACCTTTTGGCTGCTCTACGGACAGTACGGAGCGACGATGACCGTGGAGAAATTCCGCGATGAGTTCCTGCCAAAGATCACCATGAAGACCTTGCACAACTGGATCGCGCGAGGCGATGCACCGCGCCCCCTAAACGGAATTCTGGACACGCGCGACGTGGCGGACTGGTGGGATACATTGCGGCGCTCGAACGCCTAGCCGTACCACCACTGCACCAGCACCACCCTATGTTATTGATTATTCGAAGAATCAATCCCATCCATCATCGGCGCGACGGACAGGCGCAGCGAGGCGACATAGCGCTGCGTGTCACGGACGGACGGCGCGGGGGACGGGTTTTCGGCTTGCTCGGTTACGGCCATCGGGGAATCACGTCGTGGTCTGGCGCGGCGGCGGTGCCGCCGGCGTGCGGGCTGGCCGGCTGGGAACGCGCACCGGCCGCCGTCGCAAAGAGGGGTGCATAGGTTACACGGCCCCCAGCCGGCGGCGGCGTGGGCACCGGCCGATCCGTTCAGGTGGCGGGACGGCCGGGGCCATCCGCTCTTACGTTGGCGGGGCACAGTGGCATGCGGACAACCTCCGCTGTCTGATCCCGCCCTTGTCGCATGAGCCCCGCCGTGTCCGCCGATGCTTCCCCTGTTCCCCGCTCCGAGCTGCTGGCTGGCCTGTCCGAGGCCCAGCGCGACAGCATCCTGGCGCAGATGCGTCGGCTGGCGCTGCGCAAGGGCGACCACCTGGTGCGGCAGGGCGATACGGCTGACCACGTGTACTACGTGGTGCGGGGCCGCTTCGAGGTGCTGCTGGACGGCCGCCACCTGGTGGCCGAGATCGGCGCGGGCGAACCGGTCGGCGAGATCGCCTTCTTCGGCGGGCTGACCCGCACCGCCGACGTGGTGGCCAGCCGCGACTCGGAGGTGCTGGAACTCAGCCGCGAGAGCTTCGACCGGCTGTCCGCGGCGCAGCCGGACTTCACCCAGTCCATCCTGCGCACGCTGGGACGGCGGCTGGCGGCGACCACCTCGGCCGCCGCAACCCTGGCCCCACGCACCGCCGATGCGATCGGCCTGTGCCCGGCCGGTGGCGCACCGGTACCCGAAGCCCTGGTCGCGCAGTTGCTGCAGGCGCTGCGCGACAACGTGCCACGGGTGACCGTGCTGCGCGCGCATGACGTGCCCGCCGGGCTGGAGACCGCCGACGAGCAGCAGCTGTCGCGCTGGCTGGGCCTGCAGGAGTCGGACGGCGGCAAGCTGCTGCTGGTCGCCGGTGACGGCCATGCCGGCTGGGACCGCGTGGCATTGCGCCACTGCGACCAGCTGCTGCTGTGCGGCCGGCTGGACGAGGCCCACCAGGGCATCGTGTCGTTGGGTACGCTGGAAGCCTATGCGTTGCCGCTATTCCGCCCGCGCCAGGTCGGCCTGCTGCTGTGGCGCGAACAGGCCAGCGAGCCCATCGCCGGCACCGCACATTGGCTGCAGCAGCGCCCGCTGCACCTGCACCACCATGTCGCCCTGGACAGCCCCGCGCACCTCGGCCGCGTCGCGCGCCTGCTCAGCGGCCATGCGCTGGGCGCGGTCCTTGGCGGTGGCGGCGCGCTGGGGGCCGGCCACATCGGTACGTTGCGGGCGCTGAGCGAAGCCGGCGTGGAACTGGACATCATCGGCGGCACTTCGATCGGCTCGGTGGTCGCGCGCGCCTATGCCGCCGGTGACGATGCCGCGCGGATGATGGCCGACTACGACCAGTTCTTCCTGCAGCGCAAGGCGCTGGGCCGCTTCACCCTGCCCTGGTACAGCCTGCTCGACCACCGTCACCTGGATGCCTGCATGCACGACCAGCTGGGCGACTCACGGCTGGAAGACCTGCCGATCAACTGCTTCGCGGTGGGTGCCAACCTGTCCACCAACGAGTTGGAGGTGGTGCGCCACGGCCTGACCCGCGATGCACTGCGCATCTCCACCGCCATCCCCGTCGCGCTGCCGCCGTGGATCAGCGCGCAGGGCCACGTCCTGGTCGACGGCGGGGTGATGAACAACGTGCCGGTGTCGGTGATGCGCGCGATCAAGAGCGGCCCCAACCTGATCTCGATGCTGTCCTCCGACGACGAGTGGCGCGTCAGCAGCGCCTACGCGCAGGTGCCCTCGCGGCTGTCGTTGGCCTGGCAGCTGCTGACCGGCCGACGCAAGGGCGATGACTTCCCGCGCATCGGCGTGGTGGCCGCGCGCTCGATGCAGATCACCTCCGGGCGCATGCTGCGCGGTGCCGGGCGTGGCAACGACCTGCTGCTCAAGCCGCCGACGGTGCCGGGCATGGGCCTGCTGAACTTCAAGCTGGGCCGTGCGCAGGAGCAGGCCGGCTACGAATACACGCGCCGATTGCTGGACCGCATCGATGGGCTGGCTGGCCTGCGCGCCTGGCAGCGCGGCGAAACGGTACCGGCGCTGGAGGAGTAAGGGCGCGCTCAGGGCAGCGCGGGCCCCCAGGCCAGCAGCCCCAACCAGGCGAACTTGCACACCACGTGCAGCAACTGGTCGACGTTGTAGCTGATGCGATGGCCGCATTTCAGGTCATCGATCAGCATGTGGCTCAGCGCTTCCAGCACGCCCAGCACGATGCTGCCGGTGATCACGCCGACCGCGCCGCCGTGGATCACCGCATGCGCACCCAGTGCCTGGTACCACGGCACACCGGGGACCGGCGCGAAACGGTTCTTGGCCTTGGCCAGGAACTCGCCTTGCAGCGGGTAGTCGGCCAATGCGTGGCCGACGATCAACAGGGTCAAGGTCTGCAGCAGTGCGTGGGAATCCATTGGCAACCTGCCTCGGGCTGAAGGTGGAGTCTGGCACTACTTGGAGGTGGCCGTGAAGATGCCATCCCACCCCTCGGGTGGTTGGTCCAGCAGGTGCTCGATGCGTTGCGCGTACAGCGCGTGCAGGGCCTGCAACGGCCGCGCCGCCGGCGTGTCGCCCAGGGCCTGCAGCAGCACCCGCGCCTGCTGGAAATCCCCCTGCCGGTAGCTGGCCAACATGGCCGCGTGGTGCCGGGCCAGCGCCAGGAAGGCAGCGTCGACCGCGTGGCGGGCATCGCCCAGCAGCGCATGCAGCACCACCGGCTCGCCGCGCCCCACCACGCGCACGCGGTCGACCTCGACGAAGGCCAGGTCCGCGGCCTGCGCGCGCACCGCCTCGGTCACCAGCACGGTGACGCCGTAGAACTTGGTCAGGCCTTCCACGCGCGAGGCCAGGTTGACCGTGTCGCCGATGGCCGAATACGAGAAGCGCTGCTGCGAGCCCAGGTTGCCGACGCAGGCATCGCCACAATGCAGGCCGACACCGATGCGGAGCGCGCTGGCGCGGGTCCGGTTGAGTGCGGCCACCGCATCGGCCATGCCCAGGGCGGCCAGACAGGCCTTGCGCGGATGGTCGGCGATATCCATCGGGGCGTTCCAGAACGCCATGATGGCGTCGCCGATGTACTTGTCGATGGTGGCCTCGTGCGCCAGCAGTACATCGGTCATCGGCGTGAGGTAGTGGTTGAGCAGCGCGGTGAGCGCGTCGGGGCTGAGCTGCTCCGACAACGTGGTGAAGCCGCGGATGTCGGAGAACAGCACCGTGATCTGCCGGGTCTGGCCGCCGAGCTGCAACGCCTGCGCATCCTGTGACAGGCGCTCGACCAGGGCCGGCGACAGGTAGCGTGCGAACGCGGTGCGCACGAAGCGTTTCTCGCGGTTACCCAGGAACAACAACGCCGGCATCATGGTCAGGAACACCACCAGCAGGCATAGCAGGCCAGGCAGCGGATCGAGCAGCATCGCGTGGCTGCGGTAGGCCCACCACGCGCAGCCGAACACGCCGCCCACCAGCACCAGCAGTGCCAGCGACGACAGCACCGGCCGTCCCAGGCGCAGCACCGCGAGCAACAGCAGCGTAGCGACCACCGCCGCCAGCACCTCGGCACCGCGTGCCCAGTCCGGGCGTTGCAGGAACTGCTGGTTCAACGCCTGGTCGATCAGCTCGGCATGCACGTTGACACCCGGTTCGGCCGCGACGCGCGGCGTGGCGACGATGTCGCGCAGGCCGATCGCCGAGGTGCCGATCAACACGATGCGGCCCTCGACCTTGTCGGCCAGTGCGGCGCCATCGTCCTGCAACAGCTGCCAGGCCGGGATCACGGTCATGTGCGGCATGCCGGAGAAATGCACGCGGAAGCGGCCATCGGCCATGACCGGAAGCTCCAGCACCCCGACCCGCACCGACGTCATCGCCACCGGGCCAGCCCCCACCTCCCCGCTCGCGTCGCTGGAGCGCAGCGTCAGCCCCGATGCGCCCTGGGCGACGCGCAGGGCCTCCACGCCGAGGCCCGGGTACACCTGGCCGGCCGCGACCGCGGCCAGCGGCAAGGTGCGGATGATGTTGTCGCGCGCCGGCGGGAACGAGAAGCTGCCGATACCGCTGGCCGCGTCGGTCAGCGCCGGCAGGTTCGACAAGCCACCGCGTGTGGCGTCCAGGTAATCACGCGGGTCACTGCCGGCAAACGACAGGCCTGCCACCGGCGGCAGCAGCGTGCGCCCGCCTTCGTCGGACAGCGCCACGCCCATCACCACCGGATTGCGTGCGATGGACGCGGCGAACAACGCGTCGTTGTCCAGTACCGCACCGACCGGAACCTGCACTTCGATGCCCTGCGCCCGCAGCCGTTGCAGCTGCGGGCCGAGCGAGGTGCGGTCCGGCTCGGTGAATACCATGTCGAAGGCGATGGCGGCCGCGCCCATGCCACCGAGCACATCCACCGCCTGGCCGATGCGGTCACGCGGCCATGGCCATTGGCCGATGCGTTGCAGCGAGGCTTCGTCGATGTCGACCACCACCACGCCCGGGTCGGCAGTGGCCGCCCGGGGAGCGGCGCGCTGGAACGCGTCGAAGACCAGGTCGGCCAGGCGCGAGAAGCCGTCGCGGAAGGTGATGTCCAGCGTCAACGCGAGCAGCAGCATGGCCACGCCGGCCAGCAGCAGCCGGAATCGGCGTGGGTGTTCACCAGAGTGCGGGCGCGTGGCCAGGACGGGCGACCTCAAAGGCCGTTGGGCGGCGCATCGCCGGTCTTGTCACCGGCGAAGACGCCGCTGGCCGACCAGCTGCCATCGCTGCCCCAGAACGTGCCCAGCATCGCCGCCGCCGGATCGGTGCCGTCACTGGCGAAACCGGCCGAATACTCGCCATAGAAGCCGCTGTTGGCATCCATGCCGAGCGAGCCGCTGAACGCCCCGTCCGGCATGCCGGACATGAGCTGGTCCAGGTTGAGTGCGTTGTCGCCGAAGCTGCGCCCATCGAAGTTGGCGATCTGCAGGCTGCCGGTGCCGCTGCCGAAATCCACCGTGGCGGTGAAGTCGCCTTTCACGCCGGTGGTGACGACGCCGTTGTCCGACACGCTGCCGATCGCGGTGCCCGCATAGCTGGCGATGACATCGGTCGGCAGTTCGGCCAGCGGCGTGAGCTGGCCGATGATCCAGTAGCCGTCCTGGGCCGAGTAGGTGGTGCCATTGGCCGCCACGTCCGCCGACCACTGCCCCCAGCTCAGGTAGTCGCAATCACACAGGGCGTTGCTGTCACCGACCACCTGCGCGTCACCCTCGCCGGTGGTCACCCCATAGCTCAGGTCGTGCAGGTAATCACCGCTGCCGGTGAACGCCGCCCCTTCCCAGGTCCGCGGGGCGATGCGCGCTGTCACCGTGCCGCCATCCGGGTCGAACTGGAATTCGGCGCTGCCCGGCTGCAACGGCGAGCCGCCACCGAGGCCGCCGGCAAAGCCCTGCAGGCTGCCGGAGAAGGTTCGGGTTGGGGCGGGATCTACCGGATCTACCGGATCCACGGGATCTACGGGATCCACGGGATCCACGGGATCTACGGGATCTACGGGATCTACGGGATCCACGGGATCTACCGGATCTACCGGATCTACTGGATCCACGGGATCCACAGGATCCACCGGATCTACAGGATCCACCGGATCTACGGGATCTACGGGATCCACCGGCGGCCGCTGTTCGATGCCTGTCTCGATCAGGGACTGGCCCACGCTGGTGGCCGGTGCAGCGGTGGGCAGTACAAGCAGTGCCAGCAGCGGATCGACCCCCGGCACACCCAGCTCCGGTGCCATCGGGCCGCCGCTGAAGCCGGCCATGTGATTGGGTTGTGCGTCCAGCCCGCCCGTGGGCTGGCTGCCCGCCGGTGCCGCCGGCAGCGCAGCCGCCGGGTCCACAGGCACGCCCATCACCGGAAGCAGCGTGGCGCCCATGCCGTTGGATGCGAACGAGGCCCCCGGCTGGTGCAACGCGACCGGCGTGCCCTGGTTGGGTGCGAACGTGGCACCGATACCGAACTCGAAATCGCCGCGGGCGCTGCCGGCACAGCCGGCCGGCGCGTCATCCACGCACAGCCCGAGGATGCCGCCACGGATGCCCGCCACGCCAACCGGCGTCTTCACCGTCACGCCATCGGCGCTCTTGGAAGCGGCACCGCCGATGAAGCGCATGAGCCCGCGCGACATGCTGCCGGCCAGGCGGGCCGTGCCCTTGTCGGGGTCGTACACGAAGTGGTCGATCACCAGCGACGAGCGCGGCCCGATGGTGAAGCTGGAACCGTCCACCAGCAGCACCTGCACCACGCCCTTCGCATCGGTCTGGAAACGCTGGTCGCGCACCACGTTGTCCCCCAGCCGCACCACCTGCAGCGGCGCGTTGCCGGAGCGGCTGCGCGCATCGGGCGCGACTGCCGCGGCCACGCCCACTTTCTCGGCCTGCGCCACCGCCGACGCACCAAGCGCCAGGCCAATCGCCACTACCAGGGGAAAGGAAGTACGCATGCCCATGTCCTCAGAACGCCTGAACCAGCGAAACGCCCGCGAAGCGATTGCGGTAATCGCGCAGGTCGTAGTTCGAGCTCACCCGGCGATAGCCGGCATACACCTGCAGGTCGGTGCCACGGCGCAGCGGGATCGTCTGCATGGCCTGCAGCACCAGGTCGTTGCCGCGCTGGCTGGCCTGCCGGTCAACCGCACGCAGTGGCGCATCGTTCCGGCGTCGCGCCAGCTGCGCGCTCACCGCCAACAACCATGGCTGGCTACGGCTGCCCAGCAGCGCCGGGAAGCGGTAGTTCACCGCGGTGTTGAAGCGCGGCTCCCAATGGCTGTTGGCGTCCACGGCCGCTTCGCGCCGCTCCACGCCGGGACTCAGCAGCAGTTGCCAGTCGTCATCCAGCTGCCGGCTGTAAGTGAAGCTGGCGCGGTAGCGATCGCCGGAGTAACCGCGCGCACTGGCCATCGCCGGGGCCGGGGTATAACGCTCGTCGCGCCAGTCCAGATTCGCGGCGATGGCAGCCTCACGCCCGACCGGCCTGCGGAACCCCAGCGCCAGGCCGGCGGCATGCATGTAGCGCGCATCATCCAGCCAGGTCTGGCCGAGCAATGCGGCAATGGCCACGCGGCCGTTGCGCATGCCCCAGCGGTTGAGCGAGATCTCCGGCCCGACCTGCAGCTCGGCCACGTCGCTGTCCAACCCATGCAGGTCGCGATAGCGGTTGGAGGCCGTGGCAAGGCGTGTGTCGAACACGTCGCCCTGCGCCGACAGTGGCAGCCGGTAGCGCAGTTGCAGGCCGAATTGGCCGCTGGCATCACCGGCCGCGCGCGAGTCCGGGCTGAGCTCGAAGTCCAGGCCGTTGAGGCTGATCGCATGCCGGTCCGGCGCACCGTTGGCATTGCTTTCCACCCGTGCGCCGAGGCTGACCCGACCGGAGAAGCCACCTTCGCGCTTCTGCTCGCCGTCGATCACCGCCATGTAGCCGCGGATCCGGCGCTGCACCGCATCCGGCGTTTCCGGCAACGCCTGCACCTTCTCGAACAGCTGGCGCGCGCGCGGATAGGCCCCCAGGCGGAAGTACAGCGCGGCCAGTTCCAGCTGCAGCCGCGGCGTACCCGGCCGCTCGATCAGCATGCGCTCATAGGTGGCGATGGCGGCTTCGTAGTCGCCCAGGCGCGTGGACAGCACCGCATAGGCAAACCCGGCCTCCAGGTCGGCCGGGTTGTCCAGCACCTGCTGGAACAGTTGCCGGCGTTCGGCTTCCCGCTGCGGCACCTCGGTCGCGGGCAGGCTGGCCGGCACGTTGTAAGCACGGTGCTGTGCCAGCACGTTCGTTGCCATCCACGGGCACAACAGGGCCACCAGCAGCATGAAGCGCGCGTCTCCCCGGCGCGGCTGCATCCCCCCCTTCGTCTGGCGACGCCACTTTCGCTTGCACGTTGCCCTGTCCACGTCGCTCTCCTGCCCCTGCGCAGACCGCCATGGCTGCAGCCGGCGGCCACTCTACGCAGCTACCGTAAGAACGCCGTCTTGCCTGGACGCGTTCGTTGCAATCAAACCAATGTGGTCATCGCGGCCGAAGCCTGACCCTGCGGACGAGCCTTCCCTGCACCAACATGCAACGGCGCGCAGGGCCGCCGCACCCGGCAGGCAACACACACCGCGGATATCCGTTGGGACGCAGTCTCTGCAACCGATGCCCTGTGCACGAAGCAATGAAGGCGGTTTAGTGCTGGGAAAAGCACATCTCTCCCGAGTCCGACGTCAGCGTGACCGCTTTAGGACTTGGCCTATTCAGGGCATCTGTTCTGCTCTCTATCTTGCGCATCAAGCCGCAAGACATCGGAAACATCCTGCGCGCGACACCTACGACCCGTACTGGCAAGTGCCGACGACGGCACTCATTCGCAGACGCAGGCAAGGGCACCCATCCTGCGGAAAATCAGGAATAAAACCTCATGAACCTCATCTACAAGCTTGTGTGGAACTCGACGCTTGGCGCTTTCATGGTAGCCAGTGAACTGGCCTCCGGAAAGGGAAAAATTGCTTCAAAACCAGGAAGAGCTCAGCGTTCCTCCCTCAATGCACTTACCGCTGTCCTCATATCACTGCTGGCGACATCTACGGCATATGCAGACGCCACCAAGCTTGGCACGGGATCCAGCGCAACCGCCGCCAGCGCCAGCAATACCGCCATCGGCTACTACGCGAAGGCTGAAGCCACTGCGTGGGTCATAGGCACATTCGGAAATCGCCGTGTGGATGGCTTGGGGCTTAACATCTCGAGCAGTTCACCGAATGCCAGCAGCGTCGCACTTGGTGATATGGCAGAAGCAAGAAACTTTGGCACTATGGCACTTGGCAGCCGCTCCGTCGCTTCCAGCGTTGGCGCTCTCGCCACGGGCACGTACGCCAATGCGCTGGGCCGCAACAGCATCGCGCACGGCACAGCGGCCTATGCAAGCGGAACCCAGGCGATCTCATTCGGAACATTCTCCGTGGCCAATGCTGCCCGCGCCGCCGCCTTCGGCACCAACGCCACCGCCACCGGCGCCGATGCCACGGCTATCGGCACGTCATCCACTGCCAGTGGTGCCCGCGCCATCGCGCTCGGCTCGGCGTTGACCGGGGGCGAGGACGCCACCGATACCAAACAGAACATCACCAATCAGACGCGTGCAACGGGCACCGATTCGATCGCCTTGGGCACGTCGGCCAACGCCACCGGCAACGACGCCATTGCCATGGGCCGCGCAGCCAGCGTGACCGTCAAGAACGCCATCGCCATCGGCGCCAACGCCAGTGCCACGCACGAGGGCAGCGTCGCGCTGGGAAGCGGCAGCACCACCACCGCCAATCTTGGCGCGACTGCGTATACGTCCCAGTCGGGCGCCAGCTTGGCTGGCGCGATTGCAGCGGGGGAAGTCTCGGTCGGCTCGGCTGCCCAGAAGCGCCGCCTCACCAATGTCGCCGCCGGTGCGGAAGGCAGTGATGCCGTCAACGTCAGCCAGCTGCAGGCAGAGGCCAACAAGTCCAACGCAACCGCTGCCGGCATTGCCACCGCAATCGGCGGCGGGGCGGCCTATAACGCCGATACCGGCACATTCAGTGCACCCAGCCTGACGGTGGGCGGCCAACCGGTGGGCAGCCTCAGCGACGCGATCACCCATATCGATGGCCGCACGGTATCCAACGCGACCGCCATCGATGCGCTCACCACCAATCTCAACAACGGTACCGTCGGCTTGGTCAAGCAGGATGCCGACTCGCTGGCCATCGGTGTGGCCATCGACAAGGCCGGCACGCTGGTGAACTTCGCCAGCACCGACGGCGCACGCACCCTCACCGGTATCAAGGCCGGCGGCCAGTCGCTGGATGCCGTCAACGTCGCCCAGCTGCAGGCCATCGCGGCCGGCTTGGGTGGCGGTGCCACGGTGAATGCCGATGGCTCCATCACCGGCCCCAGCTACAGCGTGACCAACGCCGACGGTACGACCCACACGGCCACCAACCTGGGCGAGGCGATTGCCCACATCGATGACCGTGTTGCCGACAGCAGCACGAAGATCAACGACCTCGACCAGCAGATCAAGGACGGCGCCGTTGGCCTGGTGAAGCAGGATGCCGCCACTGGTGACATCACCGTTGCGGCCGACAAGGGCGGCGCAACCGTCAACTTCGCCGGCACCCAGGGCGCGCGGACGCTGGACGGCATCGCCGCCGGCGCCGTCCACGCCACCAGCCGGCAGGCGGTCAACGGCGCGCAGCTGCATGCCACCATGCCAGTCCATGGCAGCCCACCTGGGCGGTGGTGCCACGGTGGGCGTCGATGGCAGCATCTCTGCACCGAGCTATACCGTCGGCGGCAGGACCGTCAACAACGTCGGCGATGCGTTGACCGATATCGACCAGCGCACCTCGCAGAACGCCAGCGACATCAGCGACCTGAAGAACGGCCTGGGCGATGTGAGCGGCAACATGGCCGGCATCAACGATCGCCTCGATGGCATCGGCAACACCGTCGACCAGCTGGAAGGGCGCTTCACTCAGCTGGAGTCCACCCTCTCCGACGCCAACTTCGGTGACAGCGGCCTGATCTCGAGCAACGTCGGCGAAGGCAACTCGCAGATTGCCCTGGCCTCGGGCGAAGGCGCGCTGGCCATCGGCGACGCTGCGGTCGCCTCCGGGACCAACAGCGTGGCGCTGGGCAATGGCTCGATCGCTGACCGCGACAATGCGGTCTCCGTCGGCGCTGCGGGTCAGGAACGCCAGGTGACCAACGTCGCTGCCGGTACCCAGGACACCGACGCGGTGAACGTCGCCCAGCTCAAGCAGACGGTGCGCTATGACCAGAACGCGGACGGCAGCACCGACTACTCGCGCGTCTCGCTCGGCCAGCAGGGCTCGCCGGTGACCATGTCCAATGTCGCCCGGGGCCGCGTCAGTGCCGACAGCACCGATGCCGTCAATGGTGCCCAGCTGTACGACTGGACGATGAACCGCAACAACCAGATCAGCAACGTCAGCCTGGCGTATCGCATCAATGACCTGGAACGCAGCATGCATGCGGGCATCGCCAGCGCCATGGCGGCACGTCAGGCCCCCTACGTGCCCGGCAAGATGACCTACGCGGTGGGTGCGGCGGGCTACAAGTCGCAGGGCGCGGTTGGCATCAGCAGCCGCTACACCGCTGACAGCGGCCGTTGGAGCCTGGAAGGCGGCTTCTCCAAGAACGGCCATGGGTCCGGCATGTACGTGGGTGTCAGCGGCGTCCTCGGCGACTGATATCCCGCACTTGCGCCAGCAGATGCCCAGGGCAATCCCCTGGGCATTCTGCTTTCTGCAGGTCCCGTTCACGCCACTGCGGTGGGCCTTTCCCGTGGACCTTTCCACGTTGTGCTCCAACGTGGGCATCACTCTGCGCCGCCGGCACGGAAGCGCGCTTTCCGCGACCGGATAGAATCCGCTTCCTCCCCCAGCCGGCCATCGCCATGAACGCCTATGCCCTGCTCGCCTGCGCCATCGCGCTGGAAGTGGCTGCCACCTCCCTGCTCAAGGCCTCCGATGGCATGACCCGGCTCTGGCCCACGCTGGGTGCACTGTTTGGCTATGGGGTGTGCTTCTGGTTGCTGTCGATGGTGATGAAGACCGTGCCCACCGGCATCGCCTATGCCATCTGGTCCGGGGTGGGGATCGTGCTGATCTCGCTGATTGGCCTGTTCGTGTTCAAGCAGAAACTGGACCTGCCGGCGCTGATCGGCATCGGGTTGATCTGCGCCGGCGTGGTGGTGATCAACGTGTTCTCGCACTCCACCGCACACTGAATGCTGCCCGGCACGGCAACGCTTGCGGCCGGGGGCGGGGCGGACACCCGTGCGTGGCGCGCTTCCGGCAGCCGCCGCCTTCCATGGAAGCCATCGCTTGACCGCGCGCGCGGTCCGGCCTATTTTGTGCGCGCCTCAGGTATTTATCCCTTTATCCGTATGAAGGGATGAATTTAAACGGGAATCCGGTGAAGCGGCTTCGTGCCGCCATTCCGGAGCTGCCCCGCAGCGGTGAATGGAAACAACCGCCGTCATCCAGCACTGGGTTCATCCCCGGGAAGCGACGGCCAGTAGGTGGGCACCCCGGTGCCCGTGTCCATCAGCCCGAATACCGGCCTTGGCCGGGGGACCTGCCGTCCCTCGATTCGACCTGGAGCCTCCGCGGGGAGGCGGCCGGTACCGATGCCCTGCCTCGCCGCGGGCCGGTCCGCCGTGTCCCCGCCATGAATCCGGTTCGCCCGCGGGGGCGAAGGTCGCTGGCGTGGCGGACGTGGCTGCAAGGCCGCGCACGATGCGCGGTTCCTTCGTTCCTCAATGCCCAATGCAATGAGGACACTGACATGACTATCGTTACCAACCTGGGGTTCCCCCGGATCGGCGCGCGCCGCGAACTCAAGCACGCGCTGGAAAGCTATTGGCGCGGCGAGACCGATGCCGCCCAACTGCAGGCGACCGCCGCCGAACTACGTACCCGCCACTGGCGGCTGCAACGCGATGCCGGCGTCGACGTACCGCCGAGCAACGACTTCAGCCTGTACGACCAGGTGCTCGACACCGCGGTGCTGTTCGATGCCATCCCGCAGCGTTACCGGGCACTGGCGCAGCGCGCGCCGCTGGACGGCTACTTCGCCATGGCACGCGGCCTGCAGCGCGACGGCGTGGACCTGCACGCGCTGGAGATGACCAAGTGGTTCGACACCAACTACCACTACCTGGTGCCCGAACTCACCCGGGACCAGGCCTTCACGCTGCATGCCGACAAGCCGTTGAGCGAGTACCGCGAAGCCCGGGCACTGGGCATCGAGACCCGCCCGGTGCTGCTGGGCCCGGTGAGCTTCCTGCGGCTGTCCAAGGCCACCGATGGCAGCGATACGCTGGCCCTGCTTGATCGCCTGCTGCCGGTGTACGCGCAACTGCTGGCCCAACTGAAGGACGCCGGTGCGGCATGGGTGCAGCTGGATGAACCGGTACTGGTGCAGGACCTGGACGACACTGCCCGCGCGGCCTTCGAGCGCGCCTACCGTTATCTGGCCGATGTGCCGCGCCCACAGCTGCTGCTGGCCACCTACTTCGGTGCGCTGGATGACAACCTCGCGCTGGCCACGTCGCTGCCCGTCGATGGCCTGCACGTGGACCTGGTGCGTGCGCCGGAGCAGCTCGACGCCGTGCTGCGTGCCCTGCCGGCCACGCGCATCCTGTCGCTAGGGCTGGTCAACGGCCGCAACATCTGGCGCGCCGCGCTGGACAATGCGCTGATCCTGGCGCGTTACGCCCTGGGCCATCGTGGACCGGACACGCTGTGGCTGGCACCCTCGTGCTCGCTGCTGCATTGCCCGGTGGACCTTGGCCAGGAGAAGAAGCTCGATGCCGAGCTGCGCAGTTGGCTGGCGTTCTCGCGGCAGAAGCTGCAGGAACTGCGCGTGCTGGCCGATGCCCTGGACGGCAAGGCCTCGGCGGAGGTGGCGCTGGACCAGGCACGTGCGGCCATCGAATCGCGCCGCCGCTCGCCACGTGTGCACAACGCGGCGGTGAAGGCACGCGTAGCCGCGCTGACCGCCACCGATGCCGCCCGCGCCACACCGCACGTACAGCGCCAGCTGCAGCAGGCACAGGCACTGCGCCTGCCCGCGTTCCCGACCACCACCATCGGCTCGTTCCCGCAGACCCAGGACGTGCGCCTGGCCCGCGCGCGGAACAAGTCCGGCAAGCTCTCCGATGCCGACTACGATGCCTTCCTGGCCGAGCAGACCGCGCATTGCGTGCGCGTGCAGGAACAGATCGGCCTGGACGTGCTGGTGCACGGCGAGTTCGAGCGCAACGACATGGTCGAGTACTTCGGCGAACAGCTCGATGGCTTCGCCTTCACCGGCAATGGCTGGGTGCAGAGCTACGGCTCGCGCTGCGTGAAACCGCCGGTGATCTTCGGCGACGTCAGCCGGCCGGCGCCGATGACGGTGCGCTGGTCGCGGTACGCGCAATCGCTCACCGACAAGCCGATGAAGGGCATGTTGACCGGGCCGGTGACGGTGCTGCAGTGGTCGTTCGTGCGTGATGACCAGTCGCGCGCCGATACCTGCACGCAGATCGCGCTGGCGCTGCGCGATGAGGTGAATGACCTGGAGGCGGCCGGCATCCGTGCCATCCAGATCGACGAGCCGGCCCTGCGCGAAGGCCTGCCGCTGCGGCGCGCGCAATGGCAGGACTACCTGGACTGGGCGGTGCGTGCCTTCCGCATCAGCGCCAGCGGCGTGGCCGATGCCACCCAGATCCACACCCACATGTGCTACGCGCAGTTCAACGACATCATCGAAGCGGTGGCCGCCCTGGACGCGGACGTGATCTCGATCGAGACCTCGCGCTCGCGCATGGAACTGCTGGATGCGTTCGCGCGTTTCGACTACCCCAACCAGATCGGCCCGGGCGTGTACGACATCCATTCCCCGCGCGTGCCCGATAGCGCCGAGATGGTGGAACTGCTGCGCAAGGCCAGCGACGTGCTGCCCCCGGGCAAGTTGTGGGTGAACCCGGACTGCGGCCTGAAGACCCGCGGCTGGCCGGAGACCCGGGCCGCGCTGGAAGCGATGGTGGGTGCCGCACGCACGCTGCGTGGGGAAGTGGCCGCGTAGGGCTGCAGTGCGCCGTGCTCCGGTAGATCACCGCAGTTGCTGCATCCTCCCCCTCCCTTCCGCGTAGCGAAGGGGAGGGTTGGGGAGGGGGGCTTTCGCCCCGGAAAGTCCACCTCGTTGCGCCACCGCATCCCACCACCGCGCCGGGCAGGAATTCCCCGGCCATGCCCTGCCATGCCCCACCGCTTAGACTGTCGCCACTCCCGCGTCAGGAAACAGTCGATGTACGCAGCCGATGTAGCGTTGCTGGTGGTGGACCTGCAGCCCGATTTCATGCCCGGCGGTGCCCTGCCCTGCCAGCAGGGCGATGCCATCGTTCCCGGGATCGCCGCGCTGCTGGCGTCGCGCCACTACCGCACGGTGGTCGCCACCCAGGACTGGCACCCGGCCGACCACGTTTCCTTCGCCAGCCAGCATGCCGGGCGTGCGCCGTTCGAGGTGATCGACCTGCATGGCCACGCGCAGACGCTGTGGCCGGACCATTGCGTGCAGGGCAGCCCAGGGGCGGCGCTGGACCCGCGCGTGGGCTGGGACGTGGCCGACCTGATCCTGCGCAAGGGCACCGACCAGCAGGTGGATTCGTACAGCGCCTTCCGCGAGAACCATGGCCCACGCGGCGGCCGCCCGGCGACCGGGCTGGCCGGCTGGCTGCACGAGCGCGGCATCACCGAGGTCCATGTCTGTGGCCTGGCGCGTGACTACTGCGTGCTGTGGAGCGCGCAGGACGCGGCGATCAGCGGCTTCCGCGTACGTTTCCTGTGGGAACTGACCCGGCCGGTGTCCTCGGCCAACGACGCGGCCACGCGGATCGCGTTGGTCGAAGGCGGGATTGAAGTAGTGGGATAAGCCTCTGCAGGAGCAGCCTTGGCCGCGAAGCCGGGCCGCCTTCCCGCCAACGTGCAACCCCCCTCCCCCAGCCCTCCCCTTCGCTGCGCGAAAGGGAGGGTGCACGACAAAGCTCCCTCTCCCCGTCATCCGCTTCGCTACGCGAAGGGGAGAGCAGATCAGCGGAACACCACCGTGCGGTGCCCGTTGAGCAGGATGCGGTGCTCCACGTGACGCCGCACCGCGCGCGCCAGTACCAGCGATTCGGTATCGCTGCCCAGCTGCACCAGGTCACGCGGCGTCATCGCATGGTCCACGCGCGCCACGTCCTGCTCGATGATCGGGCCTTCGTCCAGGTCGGAGGTCACGTAGTGCGCGGTGGCGCCGATGATCTTGACCCCGCGCGCATGCGCCTGGTGGTACGGCTGGGCGCCCTTGAAGCTGGGCAGGAAGCTGTGGTGGATGTTGATCGCCCGCCCGGCCAGCGCCTGGCACAGGCGCGGCGACAGGATCTGCATGTAGCGCGCCAGCACCACCAGATCGATGCGCTCGCGGTCGACCAGATCGATGATCTGCTGCTCCTGCTGCGCGCGGTTGTCCGCGCTGACCGGCAGATGATGGAACGGCACCCCGTAGGAACCGGCCAG
The DNA here is from genome assembly GCF_004348115.1 of Stenotrophomonas sp. ATCM1_4. GTDB lineage: Bacteria > Pseudomonadota > Gammaproteobacteria > Xanthomonadales > Xanthomonadaceae > Stenotrophomonas > Stenotrophomonas capsici. The sequence continues at coordinate 1,397,547 of NZ_QPFB01000001.1, forward strand.
GCCGGCGAAGTCGGCGTGGTTGGAAGCCACCGCGGCGATGTCCACCTTCAACTGGCGGCTGTGGGTGCGGAACAGCAGGTCGTTGAGGCAATGGCCCTGCTTGCTGACCAGCACCAGCAAGCGCGCACGACGACGGGCATCATGCAGTTCCCACTGCATCGCGAACGCCTCCCCCAGCGCCTGCAGGCGTACACGCACGGACGGCGCATCGCCGGCATTGCTCATGTCGAAGTGCACGCGCAGGAAGAACCGGCCACTTTCCTCGTCACCGAACTGCTGCGCATCCAGGATGTTGCAACCCGCCTCGAACAGCAGGCCGGACACGCGGTAGACGATGCCGGTGCGATCCGGGCAGGACAGGGTCAGGATGAAATCAGGGCGCATGGCCAGCAACACGGCGGGGGACCGCGCAAGGTAACCGCTCCGGCAGCAGCCCGGCAAAACCGGTTGCAGCTGACACGGTCGCCGCCACCGGCAGCGGAACCGTCGACGAACGCTAACCCGCCAGTCTGGCCGGCCCCGCCACGGCCAGCTAGATGGCTCGGGCTTGGCGCTTTATAAAGAAATACTTGGCAATCCCCCCGGAAAATGCGCGCCGGCATGAACATCCTCCAGTCCCTCCGCAGTTTCATCCGCACCGCCGATGCCGGCAGCCTGGCCGCCGCCGCACGCACCCTGGGCATCAGCCCGGCCGCGGTGGGCCAGAACATCGCCCGCCTGGAAGCCCACCTGGGCGTGCGCCTGCTCAACCGCACCACCCGCCAGCTGGCCCTCACCGAACGTGGCGCGCTGTACCTGGCGCAGGTGCGCCATATCGAGCGCGACCTGCAGCGTGCACAGGCAGCCGTCACCGACCCGGATGCCACGCCGGCCGGCCGGCTGCGCATCGCCAGCAGCGCCGCCTTCGGCCGGCATGTCCTCGCTCCCCTGTTGCCAGCGCTGCAGCAGCGCTATCCCCGCCTGGCGATCGAGCTGTTGCTGACCGACCGCAGCGTCGACCATGCACACGAGGACGTGGACGTGAGCTTCCGCATCGAAACCCAGTTGGAGGAAGGCCTGGTGGCGCGGCCCGTCGCGCAGGTGCCGTTCGTGTTCTGCGCGTCACCGGCCTATCTTGCCGATGCGGGAACACCGCGCTCGCCGGAAGACCTGCGCGAGCACCGTTGCCTGTTGTTCCGCCATCCGCTGGACGGGCGCTACCTGCGCTGGGGCTTCACCCGCGACGGCCTGCATTTCGACGCCGACGTGCAGCCGGCGCTGGTCAGCGACGACATCGACGCGCTCGCGGCGATGGCTGCCAACGGGGGCGGCATCACCCGTCTGGCCGCCTTCGTCGCCACGCCCTACCTGGCGCGCGGAGAGCTGCAGCCGCTGTTCACCGCCCCCGGCGGCGACGAGGCCCGTGCTGCTCCGGCACCGATGCGGTTGTTCCTGTGCGTCAGCGACCGGCGCGACCTCACGCCGAAGATCAGGGCGCTGCTGCAGTATGTGGTCGATGCCCTGCCCCCCGCGTGGCGGGTGGACATCGACCACCCGTAGTGCCGGGCCACGCCCGGCCGGGGTCAATCGCAGCGGCCGACGTCGAACAGGCCGCGGGCTTCATGCGGCTCGCAGCGCAGGTACTGCGGCGAGGCGCTGATATGCGTGCCCAGGGCGGCGGCGGCGTGCCACGGCCAGCGCGGGTCGTAGAGGATGCCGCGGGCGAGGCCGATGGCATCGGCACGCCCTTCGACCAGGATCGCCTCGGCCTGGGCCGGCTCGGTGATCAGGCCCACCGCGATCACCGGCGTGCCGATCTGCGCCTTGATCGCCTCGGCGGCCGGCACCTGGTAGCCCGGGCCCACCGGGATCTGCTGGCGCGGGTCCAGTCCGCCGCTGGAAACATGCAGGAAATGGTTGCCGCGTGCTTCCAGTGCCTTGGCCAGCGCGATGCTCTGCTCGACGTCCCAGCCGCCATCGACCCAGTCGGTCGCCGAGATGCGCACGCCCACGGCGACCGTGGCCGGCACCGCCGCACGCACTGCATCGAACACCCGCAGCAGCAGGCGCATGCGGTTCTCCAGCGAACCGCCGTATTCATCGGTGCGGTGGTTGCTCAACGGCGACAGGAACTGGTGCAGCAGGTAACCGTGCGCGGCATGCAGTTCGATCAGGTCCAGGCCCAGGCGCACCGAACGGCGGGCCGCCGCGGCGAACGCCTCGACCACGCCATCGATGCCGGCTGCATCCAGTGCCTGCGGGGTCGGCTCACCCTCCAGGAACGGCAACGCCGAGGGGGCCAGCACCTGCCAGCCATGTTCCTGGTCCGGTGCGATCGCCCGGCCCCCGTCCCACGGCCGGGCGGTGGACGCCTTGCGCCCGGCGTGGGCCAGCTGCACGCCGATCGGCATCTTCGACCAGCGCCGTACCGAGGCCAGCACCTTGCCCAGCGCGGCTTCGGTGGCCTCGTCCCACAGGCCCAGGTCGGCCCAGCTGATGCGCCCTTCCGGCAGCACGGCGGTGGCTTCGAGGATCAGCAGGCCGGCACCGGACTGTGCCAGCTGGCCCAGGTGGATGGTGTGCCAATCACTGGCCTGGCCATCCTCGGCCGAGTACTGGCACATCGGCGCGATGACGATGCGGTTGGAAAGCGACAGCGGGCCCAGCGACAGGGGCGAGAACAGGTGGCTCACGGGAAGATCCGCAAAAAGTGGGGAGCGCACATTGCACGCCCCCGCCGGACCCGATTCAACCGGCGTGGTGGATCACTGCGTCTTGGTCCCGTCGAGCAGGAACCCCAGCGCCTGCGCGCAGGGCATCTGAACCTTCAGCGACAGCAGGTGATCGGCGCGGGTGCGGCCCAGGTTCACCGCCGCGATCGGCAGGCCGGCCTTGGCGGCGGCATCGACGAAACGGAACCCGGAATAGACCATCAACGATGACCCCACCACCAGCACTGCATCGGACTGCTGCAGGTGCGCCTGCACCGCCGCCACGCGCTCGCGCGGCACGTTCTCGCCGAAGAACACCGCGTCCGGCTTGAGCAGGCCGCCGCAGTGCTCGCAGTCCGGCACCTGGAAGGCACTGAAGTCGGTTTCCAGGTCGGCATCGCCGTCCGGCGCCATGCCGGCGTCGAGCCGGTCCCAGCCGGGGTTGGCGGCGAGCAGGCGCACCTGCAGCCGTTCACGCGACGAACGCGCTTCGCAGGCCATGCAGCGCACCTGGTCCAGCCGCCCGTGCAGGTCGATCACGGTCTGGCTGCCGGCACGCTGGTGCAGGCAGTCCACGTTCTGGGTGAGCAGCAGTTCCACCCGGCCATCGGCTTCCAGTGCCGCCAGCGCGTGGTGGGTGGTGTTGGGCCGGGCCAGGCCGAAGCGTGGCCAGCCGAGCAGGCTGCGGGCCCAGTAACGCTGCCGCGTCGCCGCCTCGCCCATGAAGGCCTGGAACGTCACCGGCGGGGTGCGTTTCCACTGGCCGTCGGCATCGCGGTAATCGGGGATGCCCGAGTCGGTGCTGCAGCCGGCGCCGGTCACCACCAGCAGGCGCCGGTGCCGGGCGATGAACTCCGGCAGTTCGGCCACCAGTGCAGGGGACAGGCCACCCAGCGGCGGTGGGGACGAGGTGGTCATCGCAACCGGGTCACAGCGGCGGCAGGGACGGCACGCTGGTCGGATGACCCTCGGCGTCGAGCGCGATCATCACGAAGGTACCCTTGGTGCACAGCTCGCGGGCACCGGTGAGCAGGTCCTCGGTCACCAGCTCCACTTCCACGTGCATCGAGCTGCGGCCCACGCGCACCACGCGGCCGATCGTTTCCACCATCTGGCCGATGCGGATCGGCAGCTTGAAGTCGACCTGGTCCGAGCGCGCGGTGACCACGGTGCGGCGCGAATAGCGGGCGGCAGCGAGGAAGGCCGCCTTGTCCATCCATGCCAGCGCCTGGCCACCGAACAGCGTGCCCATGTGGTTGGTGTGGTTCGGGAAAACGATCTCGGCCATGCGTACTTCAACGGGCGGATCGGTCTGCGGGATCGGAGTCATGGGACGTCGGCAATGGGGGAATGCCGGGATGATACGCCGCACAGGCTGTGCGGCTGGTGTACGCCGATCACGCCGCGCAGGAGCCCCCTCGGGCACGAAGCGAGAAACGCCAACGACGCCCCATCATGCGTGGACAGGAGGCATGATGATGGCGAGCCACATCGGCTTCGCGGCCAAGGCCGCTCCTACGCGGCGATCCTGGCTTCGTCCCCGACTGCAATCCGAAAACAGGAACACCCCGGGCGTTCGCACCGGGGTGTCGGGTATAGCCGATGCGCGACGATCAGAACGCTTCGTCGAAGGACACCTCGCCCTGCACGCCGACCTGGTAGGCCGAGACGCGGCGCTCGAAGAAGTTGGTCAGCTCCTGCACGTCCTGCAGCTCCATGAACGGCAGCGGGTTGCGCACGTTGTACTTCTTGGCCATGCCCAGCTTGGCGAAGTGCTGGTCGGCGCAGTGCTGCAGGTACTGGCGCATGTCGCGGGTGGAGATGCCGGCCACGCCGCCGGACAGCACGTCCTCGGCGAACTGCACTTCGCACTCGATGGCTTCCTCCAGCATTTCGTAGACCTGCTGTTCCATCCTGGCGTCGAACAGGTCCGGCTCCTCGGCACGGATGGTGCGCACGCACTCGAAGGCGAACTCCATGTGGCAGCTCTCGTCGCGGAACACCCAGTTGGTGCCCGAGGCCAGGCCCGGCAGCAGGCCACGCGAACGGAAGTAGTACACGTAGGCGAACGCGGCGAAGAAGAACAGGCCCTCGATGCACGCGGCGAAGCAGATCTGGTTGAGCAGGAACTGGCGGCGCTCCTCGCGCGTCTCGATCCGCTTCAGGCCCTGGATGGAGTCGATCCACTTGAAGCAGAAGTCGGCCTTCTTCTTGATCGAATCGATGTTCTCCACCGCGGCGAACGCCTTGAACCTCTCTTCCGGGTCCGGCAGGTAGTTGTCCAGCAGGGTCAGGTAGAACTGCACGTGCAGCGCTTCCTCGTACAACTGGCGCGACAGGTACATGCGCGCTTCCGGCGCATTGAGGTGCTGGTACAGGTTCAGCACCAGGTTGTTGGAGACGATCGAGTCACCGGTGGCGAAAAACGCGACCAGGCGGTGGATCAGGTGGCGGTCGGCCGGCGTCATCTTGTGGTGCAGGTCGGTGATGTCGATCTGGAAATTGATCTCCTCCACCGTCCAGCTGTTCTTGATGGCGTTGCGGTACATCTCGTAGAAGTCCGGGTAACGCATCGGGCGCAGGGTCAGCTCGAAGCCGGGGTCGAGCAGCATCTGGTTGGGTTTCTTGGACATGGGGACTCTCGTTTGCGCTTCTCCGCAGGGAGAAGCTGGCGCATGGCGCCGGATAAGGGTTGGCTCTTCGAGGTTCAGGGCTGCTTGCTCAGCAGTGCCCTCACCCCAACCCCCGCTTCGCGCCCCGGCCCCTGCACGGGTGCAAGGGCGTTCGATGGGCCGCGAACCGGTGGTTCGCAAAATGGCCCCTCTCACCCCGCAAGCGGGAGAGGGGCTTGAGCGGTGCTTACTGGCAGGCTTCGCAGGCTTCCGGGTTTTCCAGCGAGCAGGCGACAGCTTCCACCGGCGTGTAGGCGCTGACCGTGGTCTTGGCGATCTTGGTCGCCGGGCGCGAACGCAGGTAGTAGGTGGTCTTGATGCCCTTCTTCCACGCGTACATGTACATGGACGACATCGCGCCGATGTTCGGGCTTTCCATGAACAGGTTGAGCGAGGCGGACTGGTCGATGAACGCGCCGCGGTCGGCGGCCATGTCGATCAGCGAGCGCATCGGCAGCTCCCACGCGGTGCGGTACACCTCGCGCAGCGTTTCCGGGATCTGCTGCAGGTTGCGGATCGAGCCATCGGCGAGCTTGATCGCATCGCGCATTTCGTCGGTCCACAGGCCCAGCTGCTTCAGCTCGCCGACCAGGTAGCGGTTGATCTGCAGGAAGTCGCCGGACAGCGTCTCGCGCTTGAACAGGTTGGACACCTGCGGCTCGACGCACTCGTAGCAACCGGCGATGGAAGCGATGGTGGCGGTCGGGGCGATGGCGATGATCAGCGAGTTGCGCAGGCCGTGCTGCTTGATGCGCGCGCGCAGGTCGTCCCAGCGCGCGGTGTCTTCCAGCACCACGTTCCAGGCGTCGAACTGCAGCTCGCCGTGGGCGGCGCGGGTGTCGTTGAACGAGGGGTGCCTGCCACGCTCGGTGGCCAGCTCGCACGAGGTTTCCAGCGCGTGGAAGTAGATGGTCTCGGCGATCTTCCTGGACAGCGCGCGGGCCGGCTCCGAATCAAAGGCCAGGCGCTTGCGGAAGAACACGTCCTGCAGGCCCATGCAGCCCAGGCCGACCGGGCGCCAGCGCAGGTTGCCGCGGCGGGCGGTCTCGATCGGGTAGAAGTTCAGGTCGATCACACGGTCGAGCTGGCGCACGGCCAGGCGCACGGTCTCGGCCAGCTTCTCGAAATCGAAGTCACCGTGCTCGTCGAAGTGGTTGCCCAGGTTGATCGAGCCCAGGTTGCACACCGCGGTCTCGTCGTTGGAGCAGACCTCCAGGATCTCGGTGCACAGGTTGGACAGGTGGATGACGTTGCCCGGGCGCAGGGTCTGGTTGCTGGCCAGGTTGCACTTGTCCTTGAAGGTCATCCAGCCGTTGCCGGTCTCGGCCAGGGTGCGCATCATCCGGCCATACAGCTTGCGGGCGTTGATGGTGCGCACGGCCTTGCCCTGCGCCTCGGCCTGCAGGTAGGCCTGCTCGAAGGCCGGGCCGTACAGGTCGGTGAATTCCGGCACCACGCGCGGGTCGAACAGCGACCATTCCTGGTCGGCCTCCACGCGCTGCATGAACAGGTCCGGCACCCAGTTGGCCAGGTTGAGGTTGTGGGTGCGGCGCGATTCGTCGCCGGCGTTGTCACGCAGCTCCAGGAAGTCCTCGATGTCGGCGTGCCAGGTTTCCAGGTACACGCAGGCCGCGCCCTTGCGCTTGCCCCCCTGGTTGACCGCCGCGACCGAGGAGTCCAGCGTCTTCAGCCACGGCACGATGCCGTTGGAGTGGCCGTTGGTGGACCGGATCAGCGAGCCGCGCGCACGCACGCGGGTGTAGCTCACGCCGATGCCGCCGCTGAACTTGGACAGCTGGGCGATGTCGCCGTACTTGGCGTAGATGGACTCGAGCGAATCCTGCGGCGAGTCCAGCAGGAAGCACGAGGACAGCTGCTCGTGGCTGGTGCCGGCGTTGAACAGGGTCGGGCTGGACGGCAGGTAGTCCAGGCTGCCCAGGCGCTGGTACAGCGCCAGTGCCTCGGGCACGTCCTCGCTCAGCGCGCTGGAGATGCGCAGGAAGAACTGCTGCGGGGTCTCGATGACCTTGCGCGAATGCGGGTGGCGCAGCAGGTAGCGGTCGTACAGCGTGCGCAGGCCGAAGTAATCGAAGTTCAGGTCGTACTCGGGGTTGATCGCATCGTTGAGCTTGCGCGCGTTGATCTGCACGAAGTTCAGCAGGCGGTCGTTGATCAGGCCCACTTCGTGGCCGCGCCCCACCGACTGCGAGAACGCGTGGATTTCCTGGCCGGACACTTCCTTGGCGATGAAGTTGGCCAGCAGGCGCGCGGCCAGGCGGCCGTACTCCGGCTCCTCGCCGATCAGCAGCGCGGCGGTGCGGATGGACAGCTCGTCCAGTTCCTGGGTGGTGGCGCCGTTGTACAGGCCGGAGATGGTGCGGGTGGCCACGCGCATCGGGTCGACCGAATGCAGCCCCTCGCAGCAGCGCTGGATCGCGCGGACGATCTTGTTCAGGTCCACCGGCTCGGTGTTGCCATTGCGCTTGGTCACGCTCATGGCGGTGGCGGTGGGCGGCGGGGTCAGTTCAAAGCCGGCCTCGGCCGGGGCGACTTCGGTAGCGGAAGTGGTCACGACGGTGTGTCCTTCATGGCGTGGTGCACGGGGTGCCTGCCCTCGCAGGAACCGGGGCCGGTGCGGGTCGTGAGCATGGAAGGGCGGCGTCGCAGCGGCCGCGACGGCATCGACCCGGAGGTCGGCGTCAGCAGCACCACGTCACCAGCCGTCTTCCCCTCGAAGACACCGCAGCCGGCACCGCGCGGTGTGCTTCGCGCGGCTGTCGGCAGGTCTTCGGACTCATGGGCATGAAGGCGGGGGCCTTCTCCTACTCCGCCGCTTCCCAAGGCCGCTGCCTCAGTGCTGTGTGGCGGGGTCGTTCCCAATTACCGCTGCGGGGCAGTGCCGGACTGGCCTGAAGGCGTCACCGGCTTCCCTTTGAATCCAGCGGGGAGCAAACCCGCCGGAACCGACGACCCACAAGATAGTGGGGGTGTATGACAGGGTCAACACGAAATGTTGTGAAATTTCGCCAAGCCTTGTGGCACAAGGGCTGCGCCGCAACTGTCCGGATAATCACGATCCGAACTGTCTGAATCGACTGCGCAGTCAAGGGGTTTGACGGATTTTTTTGTGCGGAAATCAGTTGTTCTGATGGCGTGAAAATCACGTCCCGCCGTCAGGCGTGACTTTCGACCGGGGCCAACCTGCCGCCAAGTCGCGAAGCTGGCGCCATCCCAAGGACGACATCGCCATGCGCACCGCTGCCCTCGCCACCCTGCTGCTCCTGCTCCCCGTCGCCGGCCACGCCGCCACGGTGAACGCCCCCTCTCTCTCGGCCGACCAATGTGGTGTGGAAACCGACTACGACGTGCTGGTCGATGGCGGCGGCATCTGGCTGCGACGCGACACGCAGGCGCTGCGCGAGATCGTCTTCCACGACGGCGAGCTGAGCATCGATGGCCGGATGCAGCCGGTCTCGGCGGCCGATGCCCAGCGCCTGCGGGCGCTGGAAAACGGCGTGCGCCAGTTGATGCCAGCGGTCACCGGGATCGCCACCGAGTCGGTGGGCATCACCTTCGATGCGCTGGACGCGGTGTACGAGACGCTGACCGGCGACGCCAACTCGCGCAAGGTACGCAAGCTGCGGCGCGAGGCCGAGGACTTCGTGGCCCATACCATCGGCCGCGGGCGCTGGGAACAGGACGCCTTCGACGAGGGCTTCGAGCAACGCGTGGAAGCCGCCGCCGAGTCGTTGGCCGGCTCGATGGCGCGCAGCGTGCTGTGGACGGTGTTCACCGGCGGCTCGGACCGTCTGGACAAGCGCGCCGACAAGCTCGATGCCGAAATGGAACAACGCCTGGAGGCGCGCACGCAGGTGCTGGAACGGCATGCGCAGTCGCTCTGCAACCAGGTACTGGCGCTGGACCGGCTGCAATCGGCGCTGGACTTTCGCTACAACGGCCAGCCGCTGCAGATGATGCGCGTCACCGGCGATGCCACCGCCGCCGTGCACGAGCGGGAAGCCGGCAACAGCATCCCGCTGCCGTAAGCGCGGCCGAGGTGCCTGCCATTGGCTTGGCAGCCGAAGCCGCGCCCATCGCAGCGCGGCGACGCCTCCCTCCGGATCAGCCCTTGGGCAACCGCGCCAGCTCCTCGCGGACCAGGCGCACCACCAGCTGGTCCAGCGTGTCGACCGAATAGTTGCTCACGTCGTGCGTGGTCTGGGTGCCGGCACCGCTGGCCGGGTCGGCGGCGTCCTTGTAGGTCAGGAAAATGAAACGCCCGCCGGTGTACTGCGCGATCTGGCGTTGCACGATCTCGCCGGTGGTGTCCTGGCCGGACGCGGCCACGCTGAACACCTTGATGCCCTTGCCCAGCGCCGCCAACGCGGTCTGGTCATAGCGCGGGGGCGCGTAGTCCATGTGCGGCGGCGCATCGGCCAAGGACACCAGCACGCGGGTGGTCGACGGGCCGCGCCAGCTCAACGACTGCACCGCATGGTTGAAGGCCTCGTTCATGGCCTCGGGATAGTCGCCGCCGCCATTGGCCTGCACGCCGTCGAGCACCTGCTGGAACGCGCCGACATTGCCGGTCAGGTCCCAGCCGCGCACGAAGTACTCATCACCGCGGTCGCGGTAGGTCACCAGCCCCAGGCAGATGTCCGGGTTGGACGGCAACCGGCTGATGTCGCGCACGATGCCCTGCAGCGAGCCGCGCAGCTTGTCGATCTCATCGCCCATCGAACCGGTGGCATCGACCATGAACACCAGGTCCAGCCGCGCACGGGCCGGCGGCGCGGCGTCGGGCATCACCACCTGCAGCGCGTTCTTCTGCCCACGCTGCAGGGTCGCCTCCACGCTCCGGCCGCCACGGCGCACCTGCACCTGGTAGCGCGGCGTATCGCGGTCATCGAAGGCATTGGGGTGCACCCACACCTGGCCACCGGCATCGGTACGCGCCCACATCCGCGCGCCATTGCCGGCAACGACCGACACCTCCGCATCCGGCACCGGGCGGCCCTGGGTATCCACCACCTGCAGGCGCTGGCGCACGCGGATGTCGCGGCCAAGTTGCGCGGACTCGCCATGACGCTGCAGGAACTGCTGGAACGCCCCGAAGTCGGCGTTGTCGTCGACCACGCCGGCCGTCACCGGCACCTGCGACTGCTGGCGCACCGCGACCTCACTGGCGCGACCGGCCGGCGCCATCGCCTTTGCCGAGGTCCGGTAAGCCGCATCGGCCGCCGGGGCCGAGCGCGGCACGGGTGCCGGCGGGGCCGGGGGCGACGGCGGCATGACCGCCTCGGACACCATCGCCGCTTCGCTCTCGGCGATGGCGTGGCGGCTGCGGCGGGCGTGCTGGACCTGGCCACGATCGGGGTCAGGCACTTCGCTCAGTACCGGGGTGTCGCTGCAGGTGCTGCCTGCCGGTGGCAGGAAGTTGGCGCGTGTTTCGCGCACGCGCTGCACGCCCGGTGCCTGCAGGTCGCCTTCCACCACGGACGACGGTGGCCCGGCGGTGCGCACGGTGGCCAGCACCGGCAAGCCGACCAGCAGGGTGACGGCCGCGGCCAAGGCTGCGGTACGGGCCGGGGACCGCTTCGATGCGAGGGTGTGCTTCATGGCGTTGGCTCCTGTGCCGGTGTGGCGTGCGGATACAGGAACGGCCGGGGATACGGAACGGGGTTAGGCGATGGTGCGCCGTAGCGCCGAGCGTGGCCCGGCACTCCCGGCGGTGCCCTCAATGACGGTGCGGGGTACCGAGGTACTCGGCGCTCTGCATCTCGATCAGGCGGCTGGCAGTGCGCTCGAAGGCGCCGGCCAGGCGGGTGCCCGAATACAACAGCGGCGGCGGATCCTGCGCGGTGCAGACCAGGTTGACCTGGCGGTCGTACAACTCGTCGATCAGGTTGACGAAACGGCGCGCCGCGTCTTCGTTCATCCGGTCGAAATGCGGGATGCCGCCGAGCAGCACGGTGTTGAACTCGCGCGCGATCTCGATGTAGTCCGACGGGCCACGCGGCCCCTCGCACAACGCCGGGAAGTCGAACCAGACGATGCTCTTGCCGCGCCCTCGCACCGGGATCTTGCGGCCTTCGATGGCGATGTTGCCGCTGCGCGGGTCGTCGCTGCCGCTCAGTTCCTTCCAGCGGCCCAGCAGCCATGCATCGCTGTCATCCTCCAGCGGCGCGCGGTACACCGGCGAGCGGGTCAGCGCACGCATGCGGTAGTCCTCGGTGCCTTCGGCGTACAGCTCCACGCAGTACTTCTGCAGCAGCGCGATCGCCGGCAGGAAGCCCTCGCGCTGCAGGCCGTTGAGGTACAGGTTCTCCACCGCGGTATTGGAGGTGGTCACCAGCGTCACGCCCTCGGCGAACAGGCGCTCCAGCAGGCGCGCCAGCAACATCGCATCGCCGATGTCGGTGACGAAGAACTCGTCCAGCACCAGCACGCGCAGGTTGTTGCGCCACTCCTGGGCGATCTTGGCCAGCGGGTCGCTCTGGCCCTGGTGCTCGCGCAGGCGCTCGTGGATGCCACGCATGAAGCGGTGGAAGTGGGTGCGGTACTTCTGCTCGATCGGCAGGCCGTCGTAGAACAGGTCGACCAGGAAGGTCTTGCCGCGGCCCACGCCACCCCAGAAATACAGGCCCTTGACCGGCTCGGGCTTCTTCCAGAAGGCGGACAGGCGGTCCAGCCAGCCGTCCTGCGCAGAATCCACCAGCGCCTCGTGGATGCGGTCCAGCTCGGCCAGCGCCGCATGCTGGGCCGGGTCATCGCGCCAGTCGCCACGGGCCACGCCGGCGGCGTAGCGTTGTGAGGGGGTCAGTGCGTCCATGCGGTCAGCTGCTGCTGTCGGGCAGCCAGCGCCGCACTTCATGCTGGATCGCGCCACGCAGGTCGATCAGCTTGCGATGGAAGAAATGCGAGGTGTCGGGCATGCGCACCAGCTGCGGCGGGTTGTCCAGCGACGCCAGCCACTGGTAGACCGCCTGCGCGTCGACCACTTCGTCGGCCTCGCCCTGCACCACCAGCCAGTTCGACGGCGGCTGCACCTGGCTGAAATCCCAGGTCCTGCGGCCCACCGGCGGGGCGATCGAGATCAGGGCCTGCGGCTGCAGCGCGCCGGCCGCACGCAACGACACGTAGGCGCCAAAACTGAAGCCGGCCAGCCACAGCGTGGCATCCGGCCGCTGGCTGCGCACCCAGTGCGCCACCGCGCGCAGGTCATCGCCTTCGCCTTCGCCATTGTCGTAGACGCCGGCCGATGCACCGACGCTGCGGAAGTTGAAACGCACGGTGGTGATGCCCAGGTCGCGCAGCGCGCGCGAGACCATGGTGACCACCTTGTTGTGCATGCTGCCGCCTTCGATCGAGAGCGGGTGGCAGATGACGGCGATGACCGGCCGCGGCGCGGCGTCGCCATCGGGCAGGTCGACGGCAACCTCCAGCGGCCCGGCCGGGCCTTCCAGGGTCAGCGTCGCCGATTCGTGGGGGAATGGGGGCGTTTGCATGCAGCCATAATACCGGCCCCGACCGGCGGCATCACCGCCGTGGTCTTCACGGTAGCCGAAACAATGCATTTCCTGTTCCTGAGCGTGGCCTGCAGCGTGCTGGTGTCGGTGTTGCTGAAACTGGCGCCACGCCGCGGCATCGACATCGCCCAGGCCGTGACCTGGAACTACCTGGCCGCCAGCGTGTTGTCGCTGCTGGTGCTCAAGCCTTCCCTGCAATCGCTGCAGGGCGGGCACACGCCATGGCTGGCCCTGCTGGGTCTGGCGGTGGCGCTGCCCGGCATTTTCCTGGTGCTGGCGCGGGCGGTGCGGCAGGCCGGCATCGTGCGCAGCGACGTGGCGCAGCGGCTGTCGCTGCTGCTGTCATTGACCGCGGCGTTCGTGTGGTTCGGCGAACAGGCCAACGGCTGGAAGCTGGCCGGGTTGGCGCTGGGGCTACTGGCCATCGTCGGGGTGAGCGCACGCAACGGCGATGCGACGACGCCGACCGGTTCGAGCTGGGGCTGGCTGCTGGGCGTGTGGGCCGGCTTCGCGCTGGTGGACATCCTGCTCAAGCAGGTCGCCGCCGCCGGCACCCCGTCGACCTCGGCGCTGCTGGTGAGCTTTGGCATCGCCTTCGTGCTGATGCTGCCCTGGCAGCTGCAACGCCACTTCACCGGCGCCTCGCGATTGGATGCCCGCAATCTGGCCTATGGCCTGCTGCTGGGTGCGATCAACTTCGGCAACATCCTGTTCTACGTGCGTGCGCACCAGGCATTGCCGCACAGCCCGGCGACGATCTTCGCCGGGATGAACATCGGCGTGGTGTGCCTGGGCGCACTGGTGGGCGTGTGGGTGTTCGGCGAGAAGACCAGCGTGCTCAACCGCGTGGGCCTGCTGCTGGCGGTGGCGGCGATTGGCTTGATCGCGCGCGGGACGCTGTAGTGCCTCTTTCCGCGGTGAGGCTTCAACCGCAATCGCAACGGCAACGGCAACCCTCCCCGGCCCTCCCCTGCGCCTTCGGCGCAAGGGAGGGGGCAAAGCCTTTTCCTCCCTTTGCCTCAAGGGAGGGGGCGAAGCCTTTCCCTGCCTTTGCCTCAAGGGAGGGCGGTCTTCGCGTACGGGAACTTACGGCTCGAAGCCCAGCAGCAGCGGATCATGGTCCGAACTGCGCCATGGGCCCGGGACGTTGCGGCCCTGGTAACCGGCCTCGTCGGCTTCATCGGCGTTGGTATGCCACTCCGCCGCCCCCTTCAGGCGCGCCGCCATGCCCGGGCTCAGCAGCGCGTGGTCCAGCCGACCGGTCAGGCCGTTGTAGACATAGCTGTAAGGCTGCTGCACGCCGGCCAGCTTGAAGGCGTCCTGCCAGCCGTCGGCGGCGAGCTGGCGGATCGGGTCTTCCATCGCATAGGCATTGAAGTCGCCCAGCAGCACGGCGTCCTTGCTGCCACTGCCGGTCGGGTCTTCCTGCAGCCAGGCATTGAGCAGGCGCGCCGATTCCACGCGGGTGGCGTTCCAGCAGCCCTGCCCATCATTGCGGTCGGCATCGGCGCCGCTGGCTTCCGAACAGCCCTTGGACTTGAAGTGGTTGGCCACCACCACGAACGGCGTGCCCTTGCGGCCCATGCGGAACGCCTGCGCCATCGGCACGCGGCTGCGCTCGCCGAACGGCTCGCGCTCCAGCACCGCCGGCCTGCCGACCGGGCTCACCTTCGAGCGACGGTAGATGATGCCAACGCGGATCGGGTTGTCGCCCGGCCCGTGGCCGGCATCGACGAACGCCCAGTCGCCGTCCCTGCCCTGCCCTTCGTTGATCGCACGCACCAGCTGGTCGATCGCCGAACCGGGGCCGTAGCCGTCGTTCTCCAGTTCCATCAGCGCCGCCACGTCGGCGTTGAGACTGCGAATGGTGGTCACCAGCTTGGCCTGCTGGGCCGCCTGCTGCTCGGCGGTCCTGGCGCCACGCAGGGTCGGATAGCCGCCGCCCTTGCCGTCACCGTTGAAGTAGTTCTCCAGGTTGAACGCCGCGATGCGCAGGCCGCCGGCCACCGTCGGCGGCTGCTGCGGACGCTGCGCCTCGGCGACGGTCAGCGGTGCGGTCAGCTGCAGGCGGATGTCACCATCAAAACGCTGGTCGACGATGCCCTGCACGTCGGTGAGCTGCGCGCCGGTGCGCAGCAGCGTGCCTTCGGCCAGGTACGGCACGCTGCGCGGATCACGCTGGCTGCTGCCATCGTCCAGGCGGATGCGACGGCGGGCGTTGTCGGCGATCACCGCCGCCTGCTCCGGGCTGCCGGCGGCGGCCACTTCGCTGGGCTGCCACAGGCGGCCACCGAAGGCCGCGGTCAGCTCACCGTAACGCGACAGGCCATCCTGGCCGGCCAGGGTCAGCGGCACGGCGATGCGGACCTGCATGCCTTCCAGGGCTTCCCAGTTGGCCGGCACGTCCTGCAGCACGGTCACCGCCGGGGCCGGACGGGCGGCGATGGCGGTGACCTTGTCGGCCTGCAGGGTGGTCAGGCGGTTGTCGCTCTTGCCGGCCGGCAGCTCCTGCACGGTACCGGTGATACGCAGCCACTGCCCGGGCTGCACCGCCTGGTCCTTGGGCAGCTGCACGAACAAACCGTCGGAAGTCCCCGCATCGCCATCGCCGGCGTCCTGCACATAGATGCCACCCAGGCCTTCGCGCAGGTCGGCGCTCACGGCGGCCTCGATGGTGACGATCTTGCCTTCATGGGCGCTGCGCGCGCCGTTGCCCTGGACCTTGCCGATCGGCAACACCGCCGGCGGGGCGGCCAGCGCGGGACCGGCGCAGGCCAAAGCCAGTGCCAGGGCAAGAAGGGTGGGGGTACGGCGCATGGGCAACTCCGGTTGGCGGCGGCGGGCAAACAAAAAGCGCCGCCCGTCGAGGGCGGCGCCGGATATTGTGCAGCAGCCGATGTGACCGCAAGCCACCGAATCTGGCGGCTTACTTCAGGTTGTCGAGCATCCAGTCCACGGCGGCGTGGATCTGCTCCTCGCTGAGCCCGGCATTGCCGCCCTTCGGCGGCATGATGCCGCCGTCCGGGCCGGTGTAGCCCTCGATGGCGTGCTTGTAGAGGGTGTCCTTGCCCTGCGCCAGGCGGCTGTCCCAGTGCGCGTGGTCCAGCGTCGGCGCCTTGCCCACGCCGGTGGTATGGCAGGCGGTGCACAGGTTGTCGAAGATCGTCTTGCCGTCGAGGGTGCCGCCATAGGCACCGCTGGCCGAAGCCGCCGCGGCGGCGGCCGCTGCAGCCGCGGCCTGGGCCGAGGCACCGGTCGCACCCGCATACACCGCACCGATCGGCGCGATGCGCTGTTCAACGCGCTTGGCCACGGTGGGCGAGACTTCGGCGGGGATGGAGTGCTGCAGGAAGTAAGCGAAGATGATCAGGCCAACCGTGATGACGGCCAGAATGACGATGACGATGGAAAAGCGCTTGAGAAACTCGAGGTCGTAATTCCGCACGTCTCAATACCCCAGGCGAGTAGTCGAAGGACTATGGCTGCCGGCGAGTATAGACCAGCGTTGGGCCGCGCCTGCAACGGGTTGGCGGCCTCAATGAATGCGGCAACGCACCATCCCACCGGCCTCAACGCGGCGCTGCGGCACCGGCTGCACGCAGGCACAGCGCACCGATCGCATCGACCAGATGTTCGCCATCGCGCAGGCCATCACGGCTGGGGGCGACGGGCCCGACCAGAGCCTCGGTGAAGGCACCGACGATGCAGGCCGCGCTCACGTCCAGGTCCTGCGGCGGCAACTCGCCGGCATGCACGCCGTCGGCAAGGATGCGCTTGAACACGTCACCGAACAGGCGCCGGCAACGGATGCGCTCGGCCTCCACTTCCGGATCCACCGGCTCGGCGATGAAGGCATAGGCCAGCCATGGCCCGGCCATCGCGCGCCGCACGAACGAAGCCACCGCCGCGTGCAGGCGTTGTGGCGCCGGGCGCGCTTGCCCGGCAATCGCCGACAGGATCTCCAGCTCATGTTCCACCGCCGCGGTCAGCACCTCGACGAACAGCTCCGCCTTGGACGGGAAGTGGCGGTAGATCAACCCGGTGGAGACCCCGGCCTCGGCCGCCACGGCAGTGACCGGTGCATTGCGGTAGCCGCCGGCCGCGACCAGTCGCCGGGCGGCCGCCAGGATCGCCTCGCGGTTGCCGGCGAGGCGCTTTTCCATCAGTTCCGAGCGTTTGTAGGCCATGGAGTGATTCTAAGTTCAATTTTTGAATTTGTATTCACTTTTTCACGAAGACCGGCTAGGCTGCGCGCAAACGCCCGTGCGGACGGCCGCAGCCGTCACCCCCACCCCGGAGCGCCCCCTCGCCTGGTTGTACTGGAGCCGCCCCATGCACGTCCCCACCCTGTCCTTCGATCTCGGCGAAGAGATCGACATGCTGCGCGAAAGCGTGGCCCAGTTCGCCGCCGCGCACATCGCCCCGTTGGCCGCGGAAGCCGACGCCACCAATCACTTCCCCAACCCGCTCTGGCGCCAGCTTGGCGAGCAGGGCCTGCTCGGCATGACCGTGGAAGAGGAGTACGGCGGCACCGGCATGGGCTACCTGGCGCATGTGGTGGCGATGGAGGAAATCTCGCGCGCCTCCGGCGGCATCGGCCTGTCCTACGGCGCGCATTCCAACCTGTGCCTCAACCAGCTGCGCAAGAATGCCAGCCAGGCACAGAAGCAGAAATACCTGCCCAGGCTGTGCAGCGGCGAACACGTCGGCGCACTGGCGATGAGCGAGCCGGGTGCCGGCTCGGACGTGGTGTCGATGAAGCTGCGCGCCGACAAGCGCGGCGACCACTACGTGCTCAACGGCAACAAGATGTGGATCACCAACGGCCCGGATGCGGACGTGCTGGTGGTCTATGCCAAGACCGACCCGGATGCTGGTTCGCGTGGCATCACCGCCTTCATCATCGAGAAGGGCATGAAGGGCTTCTCCACCGCGCAGAAGCTGGACAAGCTGGGCATGCGTTCGTCCAACACCTGCGAGCTGGTGTTCCAGGACTGCGAAGTGCCGGTGGAGAACGTGCTGGGTGAGGTGGGCGGCGGCGTGAAGGTGCTGATGTCCGGGCTGGACTACGAGCGCGTGGTGCTGTCCGGTGGCCCCCTGGGCCTGATGGCCGCGGCGCTGGACGTGGTGCTGCCGTACGTGCACGAGCGCAAGCAATTTGGTGAAGCCATCGGTACGTTCCAGCTGATCCAGGCCAAGCTGGCCGACATGTACGTCGGCTTCAATGCTTGCCGGGCATACGTCTATGCGGTGGCCAAGGCCTGCGACCAGGGCCGCACCACGCGCCAGGACGCGGCCGGCGCGATCCTGTACTCGGCCGAGAAGGCAACCTGGGCCGCTGGCGAGGCGATCCAGATCCTCGGCGGCAATGGCTACATCAACGAGTACCCGACCGGCCGTTTGTGGCGTGATGCCAAGTTGTACGAGATCGGCGCCGGCACGTCGGAGATCCGCCGCATGCTGATCGGGCGTGAGTTGTTCCAGAAGACCGCATGATGCCGCTTGAGCCCCTCTCACGTTCACGGGAGAGGGGTTGGGGTGAGGGGAAGCTACTGGCAAACGAAAGCCGAGAGCTCCCCTCATCCGCCCCTTCGGGGCACCTTCTCCCTTGAAAGGGAGAAGGGATGCAACAGCCCTGCTCCCGCCTTCGCGAGCACCGGCATGTTCCAGAACCTCCAGGATTCCGCCGCCATGACCATCCTCACCACTCAACTGCAACCCGGCAGCGACAGCTTCGAAGCCAACCGTGCTGCCATGCAGGTGCAGGTTGACGATCTGCGCGCGACGCTGGAAACCACCGCACGCGGTGGCAGCGACGCGGCGCGGGCCAAGCACACCGCGCGCGGCAAGCTGCTGGTGCGCGAGCGCATCGATGCGCTGCTCGACCCCGGCAGCCCGTTCCTGGAAGTCGCGCCGCTGGCCGCGCATGGCATGTACGACGACCCGGTGCCCGGTGCGGGCATGGTCGCCGGTATCGGCCGCGTGTCCGGCGTGGAGTGCCTGATCGTGGCCAACGATGCCACCGTCAAGGGCGGCACCTACTACCCAGTCACGGTGAAGAAGCACCTGCGCGCGCAGGAGATCGCGCAGCAGAACCGCCTGCCCTGCATCTACCTGGTCGATTCCGGCGGCGCGTTCCTGCCGCTGCAGGACGAGGTGTTCCCGGACCGCGACCATTTCGGCCGCATCTTCTACAACCAGGCCAACCTGTCGGCGCAGGGCATCCCGCAGATCGCCTGCGTGATGGGCAGCTGCACTGCCGGCGGCGCGTATGTGCCGGCGATGAGCGACGAGACGGTCATCGTCAAGGAACAGGGCACCATCTTCCTCGGTGGTCCGCCGCTGGTGAAGGCCGCCACCGGTGAAGTGGTCAGCGCCGAGGAACTGGGCGGTGCCGATGTGCACACACGCATTTCCGGCGTCGCCGACCACATGGCCGACAACGACCTGCAGGCGCTGGCGCGGGTGCGTGCCATCATCGCCAGCCTCAATTGGCGCAAGCCCACGCCAGGCGTTGCGCTGCAGGACGATGAAGCACCGCTGTTCGACGCGCATGAGCTGTACGGCGTGATCCCCAGCGATACGCGCAAGCCCTATGACGTGCGCGAAGTGATCATGCGCGTGGTCGATGGCTCGCGCTTCGACGAATTCAAGCCGCGCTACGGCAACACGCTGGTCACCGGGTTCGCGCACGTGCATGGCCATCCGGTCGGCATCATCGCCAACAACGGCATCCTGTTCTCGGAGTCGGCGCTGAAGGGCGCGCACTTCATCGAGCTGTGCTGCCAGCGCAACATCCCGCTGGTGTTCCTGCAGAACATCACCGGCTTCATGGTCGGCCGCAAGTACGAACACGGCGGCATCGCAAAAGACGGCGCCAAGCTGGTGATGGCCGTGGCCAACGCGCGCGTGCCCAAGTACACGGTGGTGATCGGTGGTTCGTTTGGCGCCGGCAATTACGGCATGTGCGGCCGGGCGTATTCGCCGCACTTCCTGTGGATGTGGCCGAACGCACGGATCGGGGTGATGGGCGGCGAACAGGCGGCCAGCGTGTTGGCGACGGTGAAGCGTGATGGCATCGAGGCCAAGGGCGGGCAGTGGTCGACGGACGAGGAGGATGCATTCAAGCAGCCGATCCGCGACCAGTTCGAGCAGCAGGGGCATCCCTACTACGCCAGTGCGCGGTTGTGGGATGACGGCGTGATCGACCCCGCCGACACGCGACGCATCCTCGGCCTGGCGCTTGCCGCCAGCCTCAACGCACCTACGCAGGACACGCGTTTTGGCGTGTTCCGCATGTAACGGCGACCGGAGACCTTCCATGTTCAACAAGATCCTGATCGCCAACCGCGGTGAAATCGCCTGCCGCGTCATCAGCACCTGCCGGCGCCTCGGCATCGCCACGGTGGCGGTGTACTCCGATGCAGACCGCAACGCGCGACATGTGCGGCTGGCCGACGAGGCGGTGCATATCGGCGCCGCGCCGGCGGCGGAAAGTTATCTGCGCGCCGATGCGATTCTCGAGGCGGCGCGCCGCACCGGCGCGCAGGCCATCCACCCGGGCTACGGCTTCCTGTCCGAGAACGCCGGCTTTGCGCGTGCTTGCGCGGACGCAGGCGTGGTGTTCATCGGCCCACCGGCCAGCGCCATCGACGCGATGGGCGACAAGAGCGCGGCCAAGGCGCTGATGCAGGCCGCGCAGGTGCCGTTGACGCCCGGGTACCACGGCGAGCGACAGGAACCGGACTTCCTGCGTGCGCAGGCCGACGCCATCGGCTATCCGGTGCTGATCAAGGCCAGTGCCGGTGGCGGTGGCAAGGGCATGCGCAAGGTCGAGGCCAGCGCGGATTTCGAGGCCGCCCTGGCCAGCTGCCAGCGTGAGGCGCAGGCGGCATTCGGCAATGCGCATGTATTGGTGGAGAAGTACGTCGAGCGCCCGCGCCACATTGAAATCCAGGTGTTCGGCGACAGCCAGGGCAACGTGGTGTATCTGTTCGAGCGCGACTGCTCGGTGCAGCGCCGCCACCAGAAGGTGCTGGAAGAAGCCCCCGCTCCCGGCATGACGCCCGAGCGCCGCGCCGCGATGGGCAAAGCCGCCACCGACGCCGCACGTGCGGTGGGTTACGTGGGCGCTGGCACGGTGGAGTTCATCGCCGGGCCGGATGGCGATTTCTATTTCATGGAAATGAACACCCGCCTGCAGGTCGAGCACCCGGTTACCGAGCTGATCACCGGCACCGACCTGGTCGAATGGCAGCTGCGCGTCGCCTTCGGCGAGCCGTTGCCCAGGGCGCAGGAGCAACTGCAGATTCACGGCCATGCGCTGGAAGCCCGGTTGTACGCCGAAGACGCCGACCGCGGTTTCCTGCCGTCCACCGGCACGTTGCGCCACCTGCGCCTGCCGCAGGCCACTGCCCACGTGCGCGTGGACGCCGGCGTCGAGCAAGGCGATGCGATCACCCCGTACTACGACCCGATGATCGCCAAGCTGATCGTCTGGGACATGGACCGCGACCGCGCCCTGCAGCGCATGCAACGTGCATTGCTGGACTGCCAGGTGGTCGGGGTGACCACCAACGCCGCGTTCCTGCGCCGGCTGGTGATGACCGATTCGTTCCGCCATGCCAACCTGGACACCGCGCTGATCGAGCGCGAGCGCGAGGCGCTGGACATCCAGCACAACGCCGCCACGCCGGCCGACTGGGCGGTGGCCGCGGTGCTGGTTGCCGGTGAACAAGGTCAGGCGCGTGCCGATGCGTCAGCATGGGATATCGCCGACGGCTGGCGCCTGACCGGCCCGGTCGCACGTGCGGTCACGCTGGAACACCTGCAACAGCAACGCACGCTGCGGGTGCGGCGCATGGCCGGCGGTTGGCAGGTACACGACGGCGACGTGCTGCTGCAGGTCCAGGGCCGCACCCACGATGCCGGCTATGCGCTGCAGATCGGCGACCGGCTGCACCGCGGCGACAGCGTGCGTGATGGCAACGCGCTGCACGTCTTCGGCGATGACCGCCAACTGCGCTTCACCGTGCACGACCCGGTCGCCGATGCCGCCGACACCTCCGACCATGGCGGCAGCCTGCTCGCACCGATGCCCGGCCGCGTGGTCACGCTGCTGGTCGCGCCCGGCAGCACCGTCACCCGCGGCACGCCGCTGCTGGTGATGGAGGCGATGAAGATGGAGCACACGCTGCAGGCGCCCGCCGATGGTCTCGTGCAGGGCTTCCGTGCCAAGGCCGGCGACCAGGTGGGCGACGGCGCGGTGCTGGTGGATTTCGAGGCGGGCACGGCTTCCTGATCTGTCATGGGAGCCATGCGGCAGGCCCCGGGGGGCCGGTGACAGCTCAGGCATCGACTCCCGGCGCCCGCCAGATCTGCTCCGTCGGATCAAGCTCCATCGTTACCATCTCGGTGCTTCGCCACCCAAAACCACAGACGGCCAGTACGCCCTCCTTCATCGGGTCCAGGCCGAAGGCCTGCTCCAGCAGGCCTTCATTGATCGCACAAGTGACGTAGGCGCCCAGACCGGCGTCGGTCGCCGATAGATACAGCGTCTGTGACAAATGTCCGGCCTCCAGCACCACGGCGCGATAGGCCTTGGCATGATGCCGATACTTCCAGAAGTTGCGGGCATAACGCGGAGCCAAGGCAACCAGCACCTGTGCATCGGCGAACCAATGCTGTTGCGCCAGCGCGTCCAACATCAGTGCCGCCACTGGCCTGGTCAGGCCAGGCAGCGGCTCCAGCGCATGCGCCATCGGCTGGTAGTGATAGGCACCGTCAGCCAGCCCCTGGACATTACGGATCAGCAGGTAAGCCTCGACCGGGTGCAATCCGCCTCCGGAAGGGCTGCTCTTCTTGAGGAACACGGTGTCATCAGTTACCCGTTCTGTCGCACGGACACCGAACACGCGACCAAGCAGCTGCGACAGCAAGGCCAGCGGAAGTGGCCGTGCAGTGTCGAAGTTGCGGCACGTCACGCGCCGCGCCAGCAGCCGGTCGAGCGCGTTGTCCGCTTCCGTCGGCAGCATGACCTGCTCGCTCTCCTCCACGCGGCTGATTGCTTCAGAGGGTGGCGGACCGAGCTGCTGCCTCAGTTCAGCGGCAGTGGTCGTACCGGTCTCCTGCATGGCTTGCACCGCATCAGCATCGTCCCACCGCGTGAACGCATGGAACGTGGCTGCCAGCGGATGCCAATACCCCGCCCGCAACGCCTCATCCTGCTGACGGAACGCCGCATGGCGACGGTGTCGCGCGATCACCAGTCCCTTGAGCAGCAAGGAATGCAGCAGTGGCCTCATGTCCCCGGCGAACGCGGCTGCCTCGGTCCATGCCTCCGGACTGATCCTGCCGAGCAGCATGCACTCTGCCTCATCAATGTCCACCTCATGGCCGAGATGCGGCGCCAATGCCACCCAATGTTGCCGCCGGACCAGTCCATCGCTCCCAGCCAACAATCCAGCCAGGTTGAACTCAACCCTTTCCCGGGGCTCCAGATGCAGGATCGAACAACGCCTTACCTTCACACTTTCCCCTCATCGAACGTATAGTTGTGCGATCACTGAATGGGGAGTTGCAGCCTGCACTGCACCGCGCAGCGCACCGCTCCCTGCCTGGAAATCGAGCAGAAACCCGCAAAGGACACAACATGGCGACGAAGAATCCCAGTACTCCGGTCGCACCCGTCGCACTTGAACCTGCCATTGCCGATCGCCTGCTTGACCTGCTGAGTACGGACAATGCGTTCCGCCGTGCGTTCCGGAAGGACCCGGCAGCGGCCCTGGTACAGATCGGCCACGCGCCGACGCAGGGGAATGTCGACGCCGAGCTGGCTTTCCTCCGCGCGAGCCTGACCGTGCAGCATCTGGCAACCAAGGAGCGCATCGCCAAGGCACGCGCCGAAATACGCCGCATGCTCACCCAAGGCCTGGCGATGATCCCCATTCAATTGAATGTGGAAAGCAAGGCCTCGCGACGGGTCCGCAAGTAGTCGGGCAGCGCCCGGGTCTTCCAGTCGCCATCAAAGCGCTCAAGCTCGCTGCGCGCATCCACGCGGCGCCCAAGTTGGTCCAGCAGTTCGATCCTGCGGAGCCGGGCCAGATTTGCGTCGGCGACGTTCAGGCTTTGACCACACCAGCCACAGCCGCCGAACTCAGCGTATGCCCAGCCTCGGTTTGAAGTCAGCCACTGGGCCTGGCGCAGGGCCGCATCGGCGTTACCCTGGGTCGCATAGGCCTCCATCAGGGCAACCCGCAACTGGAAGGATTCATGCTGCCCATGCATGGACAATAGCCCTTCCAACGCCTGCGCGTTCTTCCCGGCAGCCATTGCCTCGCGCGCCCGGAGCACCTGCAGGAACCCGCTCACCGGCTGCATCGCGGCGAGCTGTGGCGCCGTTTCGAGCCGGGCGATCAACTGCCTTGCCGGCGCATGGTCGCCCAATCGCTGAGCCAGTACCGCCGCATGGGCAGCGGTCGCTGCCTCGGTACGCGCCGAAAGCCCCGCTGCACCATCAAGCGCGGCGATGGCATCGTGCACGACATTTCGGCTCGTAGCCAAGGCGGCATGACGATCACCGGACAGCCAATGCAACACCGCAATCTGCACCTGCCCCTGTCGATGCCGGCTGCCATCAGCAGGCAAGGCCTGCAGTAAACGTACCGCCTCCGATGACGCTGCCTGCAACGCGCCTTGGTCCAGGTAGTGTGAGACGTGATCGAAATGCGGGGCAGCCAGTTTGGCATCGCGCGGCCACAGCCGCTCGGCTTCCTGGAAGTCGCCCTGCGCGGCGCGCAGGTTAGCCTGCCATACCGATGCCGTCACCAGGCCGCTCTCGCTGGCGCGCGCGAATGCGGCATTGGCGTCCTCATAGTGTCCCAATGCCAAGGACATGCGTCCGAACGCTTCCTGGGACAGTGGCGCGAATTCGTAAAGCGACTCGGCTGCACGACGGATATACGGCAACCCTTCTTCGAAGCGGTTCTCCATTTCCATCGCATAGCCGGCATTGGCGGCGGCAGCATGAAAATCCGGATACAGATCCGACATCTGCCGCCACTTCTCGTATGCATCACCCGGGCTGTTGATCTGCACTTCCCACGCCTGCAGATACATCACCTCGCGTGGCGACAGGCGAGCAGCCATCTGCTGGACTTTCTGCAGGCTCAACAAGCCCTGGGGCAGCTGCTCGGTTGCATTGAGCGAACGCAGCATGCCCAGGTGGGCCAGCGCGAACTCCTTGTCCCGCGATACTGCATGCTCGTACAACCCCAGTGCCTGCTTGAAGCGGCCATTGCCGTACGCGCGCTGGGCCATGGCGTAGGCGCGCAGCGCATCCAGGTCGTGGGTACTGACCTCCGGCAGCGGCCGCGAATTACGCTTGATCGAAGCCAAGGCTTCGCCGAGGCGGCTACGCAGGCGTGTGGTCACGACATCCACCGAGTCCAGCGCCGAGTCGATTCCGCGGCCGTCAGCGAATTCGGTGTAAACCGTGCTCTGCGTCATGGGATCGATGACCTCGGCGGTGACACGCAAACGCCCCCCCACTTCAGTGACCACCGGCAGAATCACCGCGCGCGCACCATCGCGCAACGCGACTTCCGAGGCCACCACGCGATCCAACACGACCTTGTCCGGGTCCCTGCGCATCCGCGCCAGAGTGTCACGCAGCTTCAGGTCACTGACCACGTTGACGTATCTGGACTGTTCCAGGCTGATGCGGAATGCCTGCTGCAATGAATCGTCCAATACCGTCTGCCCGGTCAGGTTGCGCAGGTCGCCAACCACCACCCAATCGCGTTCGGCGAACGCCAATGCCGGCTCGGGTCTGATGATGGACCAGCCCACGCCACACAGTACCGCCAGCAGTGCCACCTCGGCCATCAACGCAACGGGACGGCGCCATAGCGGCAGCTCGCGCCGGGCCTTGGCCGATCCCACAGGCATGCGCATCAGCACTTTCCCGGCCTCCCCCACTTCGAACACTTCCTGGACCGTCGGCACGCCTTTGAAACGCCAACGCCCGTGTGATTTCCAGTGCAGCCGTGCCGCGTGTTCGCCAAGCACCTGCAAGTTTCCCCGCAGCAACGATTCGGCAACCGAGGAGAGCAGGATCTGGCCCGGCCGCGCGAGGTTCATCAACCTCGCCGCCATCGACTTGGCAAGGCCTTCCACTTCCAGCGGCTTGGCGCCCACGGCAACGGCTTCGTCGCTGTTCTGCCACGACAGCACATAGCCCACGTGCAAGCCCACCCGCGCCTGCAGCGACAGGCTCCGCTCCGCCCCCAGCGCCTGCAGCGCCTGCTGGTAGTCCAAGGCGAAGCCCAGGCCACTTGCCGGAGCGTCGAAGAGCAGGAACATGCCGTCGGAGCGGTCGATCAGGCGGCCGTTCCAGACCTGAAGCAGCTGCAGCACGCGGCTGTCCAGGTCACGGAACAACTCCGCCGCGGCGTTGTCGCCGATCCGTTCGATCAGCGCCACCGAGTCGCACAGGTCGGTCAGTACCAGCGTCCTGAGCTGGCGATGAGCCAGCACGGATTCGTTGTCGTCAATCTCATCTGCCATGTCGTTGCTCTCTGCGGTCCATCAGCCCGCGAACCACTGGGCGCGGTTGCCGCCCAGGCGCTTGGCTTCGTACAACGCCTGGTCCGCGCGCGCGTAGGCCTCGTTCCAGTGGTAGGTCGCGTTGACCAGCGACACGCCGATGCTGACCGAACGCGCGCCGGGCTCCGCCCCCGGGAACGCGGCCAGGCTGCGCATCGCATCAAGGATGAACTCGGCGGTGCGCATCAGGTGCAGCGCATCGGTGCGGCACAAAAGCACGCAGAACTCATCGCCGCCGAGGCGACAGGCCAGGTCGTCCTGGCCGACCACCGAGTCGAGGATGCGGGCCAGGCGCTGCAGCGCCTGGTCGCCGGCAAGGTGGCCATGGCGGTCGTTGAGCCCCTTGAAGTCATCGCAGTCGATCAGCAGCAGGCCCTGCGGACGCTGCCCGGAACGGTGCGAGCGCTGCAGGTAGGCGGTCAGCGAGCGACGGTTGTGCAGCCCGGTGAGGTCGTCGTTGTAGACCATCTCGCGGGTGTGGTTGAGCTCGTGAGTGGCGCTGTAGAGATTACCCAGCGCCGCTTCCAGTTCCTGGTTGCGGCGGCTGAGCTGGCCGATCAGGCGCTGCTCGCTGCCGACCACGCGCGAGACCGTGCGGCGCAGGAAGAACACCACCATCGCCGGGTCCTGCTCGATCAGCTGCTCGAACCCTTCCTGGGTCAACTCGATCAACTGGGTCTCGCAGCTGGCGCGGGCATCGGAGCTGCGCGGGTGGCGCTCCATCAGCATGGCCAGCTCGCCGAAGAAGTCATTGGCCGCCAGCTGCTTGGCCGGCAGGCCGGGACCGAAGTCCAGGCAGATGGCACCGCTGACGATAATGTACATCGAGGTGCACAGGTCGCCACGCCGGAACAGCACCTGGTCCGCGGCCAACCGGCGGCGGACGCCGAACGAAGCGAACAGGGCGAACTCCATGGGCGAAAGCTGGGCACGCAGCGTCGATCCCCCTGCGGCCGACAGACCTGCGGGGGGATCCGCCTGCCTGGCCAGACCCCCGGACACCATGCCGCTCATTCCCTGCCTCATGGACCCCCGCCATGCACGGCGGGTTGGTTCACGAGGTTATCACTAAAATAAACACCCATCCACGCTGTTTCAGCATGAAAGTGCAAGGACGCAAATCACAAAAAGGAAGGGGCTCGTAAGAGCCCCTCCAAAACAACCGGACAAATCTGACTCAGGCAGCCACTTCCGCCTGGAACTGCTCCTCCTCGGTGGAGCCGGTCAGCGCGGTGACGCTGGAGGCGCCGCCCTGGATCACCGTGGTCACGTCGTCGAAGTAGCCGGCCCCCACTTCCTGCTGGTGCGAGACGAAGGTATAGCCCTTCTCGCGCGCGGCGAACTCCGGCTCCTGCACCTGTTCCACGTAGTGGCGCATGCCCTCGCCGCGGGCGTAGTCATGGGCGAACTTGAAGGTGTTGAACCAGTTGATATGGATGCCGGCCAGGGTGATGAACTGGTACTTGTAGCCCAGCGCCGCCAGTTCGTCCTGGAACCGGGCGATGGTCTTGTCGTCCAGGTTCTTCTTCCAGTTGAACGAGGGCGAGCAGTTGTAGGACAGCAGCTTGCCGGGGCTGGCGGCGTGCACGGCCTGGGCGAACTCGCGGGCGAAGCCCAGGTCCGGAGTGCCGGTCTCGCACCACACCAGGTCGGCATGCGGGGCATAGGCCACGCCACGGCTGATCGCCTGTTCCAGGCCGTTCTTCACGCGGTAGAAGCCTTCGGCGGTGCGCTGGCCGGTGACGAACGGCGCGTCGTTCGGGTCAAAGTCGCTGGTCAGCAGGTTGGCAGCCTCGGCATCGGTGCGGGCCAGCACGATGGTCGGCACACCCAGCACATCGGCGGCCAGGCGTGCGGCCGACAGCTTCTGGATCGCTTCCTGGGTCGGCACCAGCACCTTGCCGCCCATGTGGCCGCACTTCTTCACCGCGGCCAGCTGGTCCTCGAAATGCACCGCGGCGGCGCCGGCGGTGATCATGTTCTTCATCAGCTCGTAGGCGTTGAGCACGCCGCCGAAGCCGGCCTCACCGTCGGCCACGATCGGCAGGAAGAAGTCGATGGCGTCCTCGGCCTTGACCTTGCCGTCGATGATGTTCTTCCACTGGATCTCATCGGCACGCTGGAAGGTGTTGTTGATGCGGCGGACCATTGTCGGAACCGAATCGTAAGCGTACAGCGACTGGTCCGGGTACATCGTCTCGGAGGTGTTGCCGTCGGCGGCCACCTGCCAGCCGGACAGGTACACCGCTTCCAGGCCGGCCTTGGCCTGCTGCATCGCCTGGCCGGCACTGATCGCGCCGAACGCGTTGACGTAGCCCTTCTTCGCACCGCCGTTGACCAGGTCCCACAGCCGCTGCGCACCGCGCTTGGCCAGGGTGTACTCCGGTTGCACGCTGCCGCGCAGGCGCACCACGTCGGCGGCGCTGTAGGTGCGGGTGATGTGCTTCCAACGCGGGTTGTTGTCCCAATCCTGCTGCAGGGCGTCGATCTGTTGCTGGTAGGTGCTCATCGTTGCGTCCTCGAATGATCGTGATGCGTAAGGGGGAAGGTCAGTCGATCTGCCGGTAGGCCGGCAAGGTCAGGAACTCGGCCAGTTCATCGGCGCGGCTGAGTTGGTCGAGCAGGCCGATGGCCTGGGGGATGCGGCTGCCGCCGGGCAGCGCGGCGGTGTCGCCCAGCCGTGCCGGCAGCGCGCGCAGGGTACTGTCCAGCAAGGCCAGGTCGATGGCGGTGCCGTCGTCCAGGTGCTGGTTGCCGGCGTGCAACCATTGCCAGATCTGGCTGCGGCTGATCTCGGCGGTGGCCGCGTCCTCCATCAGGTTGTGGATGGGCACGCAGCCATTGCCGTCCAGCCAAGCGGCCATGTAGCGCACGCACACCTCGACGTTGTTCTCGAAGCCGGCGCGGCTGATGCTGCCGCTGCACGGTGCGACCAGGTCCTCGCGACCGACCTGCACGTCACGGCGCAGCACGCTGTGCTGGTTGGGCGTGGGCATGTGCTCGTCGAAGATCGCCCTGGCCACCGGGATCAACGCCGGGTGCGCGACCCAGGTGCCGTCGTGGCCGGCGGTCACTTCACGCAGCTTGTCGGCACGCACGCGCGCCATCGCCTGCTCGTTGGCGGCGGCATCGTGGTTGATCGGGATCTGCGCGGCCATGCCACCCATCGCATGCGCGCCACGGCGGTGGCAGGTCTTGATCAGCAGTTCCGAGTAGGCCTTCAGGAACGGCTGGGTCATGGTCACCTGGCCGCGCTCGGGCAGCACCTTGTCGGCGTGGCGACGGAAGGTCTTCAGGTACGAAAAGATGTAGTCCCAGCGGCCGCAGTTCAGGCCGACGATGCGGTCGCGCAACGCGTGCAGGATCTCGTCCATCTCGAACACCGCCGGCAGCGTCTCGATCAGCACCGTGACCTTGATCTGCCCCTGCGGCAGGCCCAGCATGCCCTCGATGTGCGACAGCGCGCATTCCCACAGCGCGGCCTCCTCCATCGACTGCAGCTTGGGCAGGTAGAAGTACGGGCCGCGGTCGATCTCCATCAGCGCATGCGCGTTGTGGAAGGCGAACACCGCCGCGTCGAACAGGCCACCGGCAATCGGCTGGCCGTCGATCAGCACGTGCTTCTCGTCCAGGTGCCAGCCGCGCGGGCGCACGATCAGCACCGCCTGCTCGTCATGCGGACGCAGCGTGTAGTGCTTGCCCGGCTTGTCGTTGGCCGCCGGCGCGGTGAACGCCAGGTCACCGCGCACCGCGCCGATCATGGTGCGCTGGCCGGCCAGCACGTTGCGCCAGGTCGGCGAGGTGGAGTCCTCGAAGTCGGCCATGAACACCTTGGCGCCGGAGTTCAGCGCGTTGATGACCATCTTCGGGTCGGTCGGGCCGGTGATCTCGACGCGGCGGTCCTGCAGCGCCGCCGGGATCGGGGCCACCGTCCAGTCGCCCTCGCGGATGGCGCGGGTGTCGTCGCGGAAGTCCGGGCTGCCGCCCTGGTCGAAGAAGGCCTGGCGCTGGCCGCGCGCGGCCAGGCGCGCCTGCCGCTCCGGCTCCACCGCGCGGTGCAGCGATACGAGCAGCCCCAGCGCACCGGCCGGCAACAGCTCGGACTGGCCGGCCAATTGGGTGGTCACGGTGATGCCCGGGGTCGGGCGGGGGGGGATCGTGGCGGCGACAGCGTGGGCGACGGCGGACATCGGAGGTTCCTGCGGGTGTCGGGGACTCCAACCTGCCGCCGCAACGAGGTATTTAACAAAACAGTTTTTGCAATCTTTTTTATAAGTTGTGCTAATACTTGATCTGCCATGCCCAAGAAGACACCCGTAAACCCGCGTTTTTCCTACAAGTCGGACCGGCTCAAGCCGCTGCGTGCATTCCTGCAGACAGTTCGACTCGGGTCAGTTTCGCGGGCATCGGAGGCCCTGTTCGTCAGCCAGCCGGCAGTGAGCCTGCAGTTGCAGGCGCTGGAACGGGAGCTGGGGATGGTGCTGTTCGAGCGCAGCGGGCGACGCCTGGTACCCAGCCGCGAGGGTCAGCTGCTGTACGACATGGCCCAGCCGCTGGTGGAGAGCCTGGACGGGCTGCTGCCGCGCTTCCGCGAGAAGGTCGGGGGGCTGGATGCGGGCGAACTCAACATCGCCGCAAATTCGTCGACCATCCTGTATCTCCTGCCCAAGATCGTCGAAAACTTCCGCCGCCAGTACCCCGATGTGCGCCTGACCCTGCACAACGCCATCAGTGCGGACGGCACCGACCTGCTGCGCAGCGATGCCGCCGACCTGGCCATCGGTTCGATGATGGATGTCCCGGCCGACCTCAGCTACGCGCCGGTGTACCGCTTCGACCAGGTGCTGATCACCCCGCCCGACCACCCGCTGGCGCACAAGAAGCAGCTGAGCCTGGAAGACCTGTCGCCGTGGCCACTGATCCTGCCGCCACGCCGGCAGATCACTTGGCGGCTGGTGGATCTGGTGTTCCAGCAACACCGCGTGCCCTACACGGTGGCGCTGGAGGTCGGCGGCTGGGAGGTGATCAAGCAGTACGTGGCGATGGGCATGGGCATCTCCATCGTCACCGCGCTGTGCCTGAACGATGCTGATCGCGGCAAGCTGGTCACCCGTGCGATGGGCGACTACTTCCCTTCGCGCAGCTATGGCGTGGTGGTGCGGCGGGGCAAGGTGCTGTCGCCGCAGGCGCGCGCGTTCGTGGAACTGATCCAGCCGGACCTGTTCGCGCCACGGCAATACGACGACACCGGGCCTTCGGAACGCTGAGCCCGCGCACGACGGCGCGCATCGCCATCGCCCCCATTCGCGGTGGAGTCCGGCGACAATCACCGCACCTTCCCCGGAACCGGCGCATGTCACTGGAACTTCGCCACCTGCGCTACTTCCTCGCCGTGGCCGACACGCTGCACTTCGGCCGCGCCGCCGAACGCCTGGGCATGTCGCAGCCGCCGCTCAGCCAGCAGATCCGCCAGCTGGAAACCCTGGTCGGCGCGCATCTGTTCGTGCGCAGCCATCGCCGCGTGCAGCTCACGCCGGCCGGTGAAGTGCTGCTGGAGCAGGCGCGCGAGATCCTCCAGCGCGTCGATACCGCGGTGGACAGGGTGCAGCGTGCGCAGCGCGGCGAAAGCGGCGAACTGCGCGTCGGCCTGACCCGCGCCACCCCGCTGCTGCCGCAGATCCCGCGCGCGTTCTTCGCTTATCGCCAGCAGCGCCCGCAGGTGCAACTGCAACTGCGCGAGATGAACAGCCTGCGCCAGATCGATGCGTTGCTGGCCAACGAGCTGGACGTGGGCATCATCCGCAAGCGGGTGCTGCCGTCGGAGCTGGTCGCCAAGCGCCTGCTCGACGATCCGCTGGCGCTGGTGGTGCATGCCACCCATCCCGCGCTGGCCGGCAAGGATCCGGACACGGCTACGTTGTCCCTGCGCCAGTTCGCGCTGGACCCGTTCGTCGGCTTCTCGCGCGATGCCGGTGCCGGCATCCACGACCATGTGATCACGCTGTGCCGCAACGCCGGCTTCAGCCCGCGCATCGTGCAGGAGGCGGGGGAATCATCAACCCTGATCAGCCTGGTCGCGGCGGGACTGGGGGTGTGCGTGCTGCCGTCCTCGTGCAGCCATATCCAGGTCGACGGCGCCTGCTTCGTCGCGCTGAGTGATCGCGGCGCGACATCGGAAATCCAGCTGGCGTGGCGACGCGAAGCGGTGACGCCGCTGATGCGACAGTTCATCGGCTTGATGCGGCAGGAAGTGGTGCGGGGCTGAAGGCGTTTACCTCTACCCCTCCCCAACCCTCCCCTTGGCTGCGCCAAAGGGAGGGGGCAGAAGCGCCGCTTCGCAGTGATCTGATCGACCCGCATGACCCCCCCCTCCCTTTGGCGCAGCCAAGGGGAGCGCTGGGGAGGGGTAACGCTTTTGGCTCTCAACGCCCGACCGCCGCTTGCACATCGCTCGTCGCCTGCAGGTGACGCCATACCTGCCAGGCCGCCCCCACGCCCGCCAGCGTCAGTACCAGCACATAGCCACACACGCCGATCCAGCCCCAGCGCGTATAGAACACGCCACCCAGCGCACCCAGCAGGCTGGAGCCCAGGTAGTAGGACAGCAGGTACAGCGCCGAGGCTTCGGCACGCAGGGCGCCGGCGCGCACCCCCACCCAGCTGCTGGCCACCGAATGCCCGCCGAAGAAGCCGAACGTGACCACGGCGATACCCAACGCCATCGTCCACAACCACGGCAGCATCAGCAGCAATACGCCGCCCACCATCAACGTGAACGACAACGTCAGCACCGGACCGCGGCCCAGGCGATTGGCCAGCTGGCCCATCCACGCCGAGCTGAAGCTGCCAACCAGATAGACGATGAAGATCAGGCCCACCACGGTCTGGCTCAGGCCGTACGGCGGCGCCATCAGGTGATAGCCCAGGTAGTTGTAGACGGTGACGAACACCCCCAGCAGCAGGAAGCCGCAGGCAAACAGCCACGGCAACGCCACATCGCCGAACACGCCGCCGAAACGTGCGGGCAGCCGCGCCGGTTCGGCATGACGGGCACGGAAATGGCGCGAAGCCGGCAGTTGCGTCCACAGCGCGAACGTGGCCAGCAGCGCGATCACCCCCACCACGCCGATGCCGGCGCGCCAGCCCCCGTGGTCGGCCACCACGCCGGCGATCAGGCGCCCGCTCATGCCGCCCACCGCATTGCCGCCGATGTACAGGCCCATGGCCAGGCCCAAGGCGCGACTGTCCATCTCCTCGACCAGCCAGGTCATCGCCACCGCCGGCACACCGCTCAGGCTGACGCCCAGCAGTGCGCGCAGCACCAGCAGGGTGTTCCAGTCATCGACCATCGCCGTGGCCAGGATCAACAGTGACGAAACCAGCAATGAGGCCACCATCACCGGGCGCCGGCCCACGCGGTCAGAGAGGATGCCGGCCCCCAGCATCGCCACCGCCAGCACGCCAGTGCTGACCGACAACGCCAACGCGCTGTTGGCCGCACTCACGCCAAAGTGGTGGCTGAAGCCGGGCAACAGCGCCTGCACGCAGTACAGCACGCCGAAGGTGGCGAAGCCGGCCATGAACAGCGCCACCACCGCACGCCGGAACGCCGGCGTGCCTTGGCGGATGTGGGGTTGTTCGACGGTGGCGGTCAGCGCAGTCGCAGGCGCCAGGGAATCACGGCAGGTTGGCGTGCCGTTGTGTTCGAGTTCCATCGCATCGAGGCACATCACCGGGCCGCTTCATTGGAGATGCGGGAAGCTTGGACCTGTTGAGCAGGTCGATCCATAACCTGTTGTGTACGGATTGATATGCAGGGAGTATCGATTCAGGAGTCAATGCCGATGCCGATGCCGCGCCCGCGCCCGCGCCGAACTGTATGACGGCGGATGCCGTCCCTTCTCCCGTGTACGGGAGAAGGTGCCCCGAAAGGGGCGGATGAGGGCAGCTTTGGCTCTTGGCTTTGGCCTTTGCCTTTCCAGCTAGAAGCTTCCCCTCACCCCACCCCCTCTCCCGCTCGCGGGAGAGGGGCTTAAGCAAAGGCATGAGCAAGATTCAGCAATCACAGCCCTTCCAACCGGGCTGCTTGCTGGTCTGGCCGATGCCGGGATTGAAGGTATTGCTCGGATCAAGCTGCTTGTAGAACTGCGCCAGCGCCGGTTTGGCCGGATAGAGATGGCCGACGTTGTGCTCGGCCGGGTATTCCGCGCCACGCGCGTCCAGCAACTTCCACATTGCATGCTCGATCGCCATCGGGTCCTCGCCCTTGCGCGCGATGTAGTCCTGATGGAACACGTGACACAGGAAGTGGCCGTAGTACAGCTTGTGCAGAAGACGTGCATCCAGCTCGGCCGGCAACTGCTCGAACCACTCACGGTCATCACGGCGCAGCGCGATGTCCAGCGCAACGATGTCCTGCACCTGCGTGCGATGCACTTCGCGATAGCGCACGGCTGCACCAGCAACGGCGAAGCGGTGCAAGAACGCCTTGCGCCCTTCTTCCGGCGTGCAATGGAAGTAGTCGCCTTCATGCCTGGCGAAGAACTCCCGCAGCCAGGCCTCGGTCACCGCCGCATCCTGTGCCGACACCTTCAACAGCAGATGATGCTCGTAACGCTGGCGAAACCCGCCCATGCGCGCCGGCAGATGCGAAGGCAGCAGGCTCGTCAGCAGCTGCATCATCCGGTCCGTGACACCGCGCAGGCCAATGCGCTCGAACCAGCCATCGACACGGCTCTTCAACGCGAACGCCGCCGGCACCCGGGCAGTACCCAGCTTGTCGATCAGCAGGAAGGTGTCCTTGCCGTAACGCTCGCCGATGTCATAGGCGACGCGATGGATGTACTCGCCGCTGATCGGCAACCGCTCGAAGCCGGTCAGCAGATGCCGGCGAATGGCGGTCAGACTCTGCGTCTGGTTGCTGCCGATGTAGAACACTTCGGCCGCTTCCCTGGCAAACGTATCCAACCGCACCGCGAACACCGCGAGCTTTCCCGCCGAACCCGCCGCCTCGTAATGGCGGCTCGCATCGGCATTGAAACGTGCCGGCGTGTCCGCATCCACCCGCCGCACCTGTTCGGCGTAATGCGGATCGGACGCGGCCCGGCCGGACTCCAACTGCACGTCCGCGGCGCTGTAGTCGCCCGCCTGCACGCGCTGCAGGATCTCCTCCGGGGTGTCGCCCAAGGCAATGCCCAGGTGATTGACCAGCTGCAGTTCGCCGGCAGCATTCACCTGTGCGAACAACGCCATCTCGGTGTAGGCCGGCCCTCGCCGCACCAGCGCCCCCCCGGAGTTGTTGCAGACACCGCCCAACACTGAGGCACCGATGCATGACGAGCCGATCACCGAATGCGGCTCACGCCCCAGCGGTGCCAAGGCCTGCTCCAGCCGGTCCAGCGTCGCACCGGGCAGGCACAGCACCTGGCGACCACCGTCGAGCAGTTGCACGCCGGTCAGCCGCAGCGTGCTGATCAATACGACCGGCCGGCCGTAGTCGTCGCCATCCGGCGTGGAGCCACCAGTCAGGCCGGTGTTGGCCGCCTGCAGGATGACCGCCGCACCGCCCTGCACCGCAGCCTGCAGGGCGCGCCACATTTCCAGCAACGTCCCCGGCCGCACCACCGCCAGCACCGGGCCATCGCCGAAGCGGTAGCCCTTGCGGAAGCGACGCGTGGCCTTGTCGCCGGTCAGCACGTGGCCATTGCCCACGGCCGCACGCAGCTGCGCCAGCAAGGTGTCGTGCATGCTCATGCCAGGTTGACCAGCGAATCGCGGCTGATGTCGGCGATGCGGCGCGCGCCGGTCAGCGTCATCGCCACGCGCATCTCCTTGGCGATCAGGTCCAGCAGGTTGGCCACGCCGGCCTCGCCCTGCGCGGCCAATGCATACACGAAGGCGCGGCCCAGCAGCACGCTGTCGGCACCGAGGGCGAGCATGCGCACCACGTCCAGGCCGTTGCGGATGCCCGAGTCCGCGAGGATCTTCAGGTCACCCTGCACCGCATCGGCGATGGCCGGCAAGGCACGCGCGGTGGACAGCACGCCATCAAGCTGGCGACCACCGTGGTTGGACACCACGATGCCATCTGCGCCGAAGCGCACCGCGTCGCGTGCGTCGTCCGGATCGAGGATGCCCTTGATCACCATCGGCCCCTTCCAGAACTCGCGGATCCATTCCAGGTCCTTCCACGAGATGGAGGGGTCGAAATTGTTGCCCAGCCAACCGATGTAGTCGGCCAGCCCGGTCGGGTGGCCACGATAGGCGGAGATGTTGCCCAGGTCGTGCGGACGACCGAACAAGCCCACGTCCCACGCCCAGCGGGGATGGGTCATGGCCTGGCCGATGCGGCGGACGCCGGCATTCGGCCCGCTCATGCCCGAATGCGCATCGCGGTAGCGCGCGCCGGGCACCGGCATGTCGACGGTGAACACCAGCGTGGTGACCCCGGCCGCCTGCGCGCGCTCCAGCGCGTTGCGCATGAAGCCACGGTCGCGCAGCACGTACAGCTGGAACCACATCGGCCGCTTGATCGCCGGCGCCACTTCCTCGATCGGGCACACCGACACCGTGGACAGGGTGAACGGGATACCCCGGCTGTCGGCCGCGCGCGCGGCCTGCACTTCGCCGCGACGGGCATACATGCCGGTCAGCCCGACCGGCGCCAGGGCCACCGGCATGGCCAGTTTCTCGCCGAACAGCTCGGTTTCCAGGCTCAGGTCGGACATGTCGCGCAGCACGCGCTGGCGCAGCGCGATGTCGGACAGATCGGAAACGTTGCGTTTGAGCGTGTGTTCGGCATACGCGCCGCCATCGATGTAGTGGAACAGGAACGGCGGCAGGCGACGCTGCGCGGCCGCACGGTAATCGGTGGAGGCGGAGATGATCATGGGGTCAACCGTGGGGGGAAGGCAGGCGCGAGGCGCGTGCACGCCGCGCCTCGTTCTCATCGAGCGTGCGCAGCGTGGTGTGCACGAAGGCGAGGTGGGCATGCGCGGCGGCGCGCGCGCGTTCGGGATCGCCGGCCAGCACCGCGTCCATCATCTCGCGGTGCTGGTCGGACAGTGGCGAAAACGTGGTCGCCGAGGTGTAGAGCTTCTCGCGGCTCTGCGAGATGTTGGTCTGCAGCAGATCGAACAGGCCGCGCATCACCTGCAGCAGCACCAGGTTGTGCGAGGCCTCGGCGATGGACAGGTGGAAGGCTGCATCGGCCTGCGCCTCCCCGGCCGGGTCGTCCTTGCCGTGCGCGTCCATCATCGTCTGGAATGCCTGGGTGATGCGTACGCGGTCATCGTCGGTCGCACGCAATGCGGCATGCCAGGCGGTGGCGCCTTCCAGTGCATGGCGGATCTCCAGCACGTCGAAGCGGTACTCCGGGTCACCCTGGAACAGCGGCAGGTAAGGGGCCAGTGGCTCATCCAGTGCCTGCCGCGCACGCGCGGCCGGCTCGGCGACGAAGGTGCCGCCGCCCACCCGCGCCACCAGCAGGCCCTGGCTGCCCAGCTGGGCGATGGCCTCGCGCAGGGCCGTGCGCGACACTCCCAGCTGCACCGCCAGGGTGCGCTCGGCGGGCAGCCGGTCGCCCGGCTGCAGCTGTTGTTCGTCCACCAGCGCGCGCAGCTGCGCGGCCACCTTGTCGGAGATGCGTTGAGTGCTCATGCCGACATTGTGGCCCGAAGCCCATGGGCGGTGGCTGGCAGGCTGTCCATGGCTCAGGGAATCATCCAGGTCAGCCAGTACGCCTGCGCGGTGGTGATCAGGCCGACCATCACGGTGAAGATCAGGCTGTGCTTGACGGTGAAACGGAACAGGTCCGATTCCTTCCCGGCCAGGCCCACCGCCGCACAGGCAATGGCGATGGACTGCGGCGAGATCATCTTGCCGGTGACGCCACCGGTGGTATT
This sequence comes from Stenotrophomonas sp. ATCM1_4, assembly GCF_004348115.1. Classification (GTDB taxonomy): domain Bacteria; phylum Pseudomonadota; class Gammaproteobacteria; order Xanthomonadales; family Xanthomonadaceae; genus Stenotrophomonas; species Stenotrophomonas capsici. The sequence continues at coordinate 1,435,946 of NZ_QPFB01000001.1, forward strand.
GGCCGCCACCAGCAGCACTTCGGACACGCCGATCTGCTGCGCGGTGGTGGCCTGCAGTGCCGAGAACAGAGCGTTGGACGAGGTATCCGAGCCGGTCAGGAACACGCCCAGCCAACCGAGGAACGGCGAGAAGAAGGTGAACGCATCGCCGGTATGGGCCAGAGCCAGTGCCAGCGTTGCCGACAGTCCCGAATAGTTGGCGATGAAGGCGAACGCCAGCACCATGCCGATCGAATAGATCGGCGTCTTCAGTTCGTTGACGGTTTCGCCGAAGGTACGCACCGCCGCGCGCAGCGGCATGCGCAGGTAGACGATGGCGATCACCGCGGCCAGCATGATCGCGGTGCCGGTGGCCGAGAGCACGTCGAACTTGTAGACGGCCTCGTACGCCGTGGGCGCGGGAACAATCGGCGGCATCTTCTGCACCAGCTGGTCCAGGCCTGGCACCGGCAGTTTCAGCACCCAGCCCTGCAGCGGGCCGCCGGCGGCAAACAGCGCCTTGAATGGCTTGATGCTCCACAGCGTGACCATCGCGGTCAGGATCAGGAATGGCGACCACGCCTTGGCGATCTGCCGGGCGCTGTAGGCCGGTGCGTCCAGCGCCTGTGCGGCGGCAGCGGCGCTGGCTTCGGTCTCGAAGCGGAAGATGCGCTTGGGCTGCCAACGGCGCAGGAACAGCGTCAGGCACACCAGCGATGCGAGCGAGGCGGTGATGTCCGGCAGTTCCGGGCCGATGAAATTGGAGGTCAGGTACTGCGCGATGGCGAACGAGCCACCGGCCACCAGCACTGCCGGCCAGGTTTCCTTGACGCCGCGCCAGCCATCCATGATGGCCATGATCCAGAACAGCACGATGATGGTCAGGAACGGCAACTGCCGGCCGGCCATCTGCCCGATCTCGAAGGCGTCCAGCCCGGTGACCTGGCCGGCGACGATGATCGGGATGCCCATCGCACCGAACGCCACCGGCGCGGTGTTGACGATCAGGCACAGGCCCGCGGCATACAGTGGCTTGAAACCCAGCCCGACCAGCAATGCGGCGGTGATCGCCACCGGTGCACCAAAGCCGGCCGCGCCTTCCAGGAACGCGCCGAAGGCAAAGCCCACCATCAGCATCTGCAGGCGCTGGTCCTCGGTCACCGACAGGATCGAGGCTCGGATGATGTCGAACTGGCCGGTCTTGACCGACACCTTGTACAGGAACACCGCGCCGATGATGATCCACGCGATCGGCCACAGGCCGTAGATGAAGCCATAGCCGGCCGCGCCCAGTGCCTGCGCCACCGGCATCCGGTAGAACAGCAGCGCCACCGCCAGCGCGATGGCCACGGTGATCGTGCCGGCCAACCAGCCCTTCATCCGCAGCACGGCCAGGGCCAGGAAGAAGAAGGCGATCGGCAACAGCGCGATCAGGCTGGACAGCCACAGGTTGCCAGCGGGGTCGTAGAGTTGTTCCCAGGGCTGCATGCAGGTTCTCGACAGAGGCGGAAGCGGCCACCCGCAGGTGGAGTGCCGTGGCCGCATTATTGGTAATACCAATAATGAAATGATCCGACCAACGAAGCGCGATTGAAGCGCTGTTTCCGCAAAGATCCTATTAGACCATAGGGTTACTAGGATTTATTGGTAATACCAATAGTCACCGCGGCCGGAACGTCATCCACGAAAAAGCCGGCGACGTTTCCGTGCCGGCTTCGTGCCTCCCAGGTGTTAACCGCCCGCGTTAAAGCCGCAGCCACTCCAGGCCTTCGCCCCGCCGCCAATACACCGCCACCGCCTTGCCGTAGACCTTGCCGGCGTCCATCAGGCCGAAGAAGCGCCCATCGAAGCTGTTGCCGCGATGGTCGCCCAGCACCAGCAACTTGCCCTGCGGGATGGTGATGCCGGTGATGTCCGGGCCACCGCCGTCGGCCAGGTCCAGCCGTACCGCCTTGTCGCCGAACAGTTCCTGGGCGACCTGCCGCTGCAACGGCTGCCCATTGATGTGCAGGTAGCCTCCGTGCAGTTCCACCCGGTCGCCGGCCACGGCCACCACTCGCTTGACCAGGCGCGTGCCGTCGGCCGGCGAGTCGAACACCGCCACGTCGCCACGCCGGGGCTGCCCGGTCGCCAGCACCTGCAGCTCGGTGAAGGGCAGGCGCAACCCGTAGGCGCGCATGTCCACCGCGACCCGGTCACCGGGCTGCAGGGTCGGCTGCATCGATCCACTGGGCACCTGGTAGTGGTTGGCCAGGCTGTCGCGGGCGGCGCCCATCAGCACCAGCATCACCGCCAACGGCAATGCCTCGCGACGCAGCCAGGCCAAGGCGGGATGGGGTTTGCGCGCGACGGTCGTCTCGTTCATGGCACGTTCCTGAGGGAAGACAAGGCAGTGGACTGGCAGGAAGGAGCGAAGTTCTCCGGCAGGAGTGGCCCTGGCCGGCAGACCGATGGCTGCTGGCGCCCCGCGATGTCCGGGCATTTCGACGCAGCATTGTCAGCGGCTTCGCGGCCGAGGCCGCTCCTGCGGCGATGGCAGCGCTACGCAATCTTTACGCGTACACCCCTGCTCCGACGTAGCGGTGTTACCTGCCCGGCGCGCATCGTGTCACCACCGCGCCAGACGGCGCTCCGCAAAGGTGTCACATGAGCATCCTGTTGATCCGGCAAGCACCGCAGGACGTGCCGCCGGCACCGCTCCCGGCCCGCATCGGTGGCCACGCACTGCACTGCCACGAAGGCGATTCACTGCCGGCCCTGCTCGATGGCCTGCACCAGGCGCGGGACACACGGCCTGCGTGGGTGCTGATCGAAACGGCCGTGGCAGGCGCGCCGCAATGGGACCAGCACGGCCAAGCCCTGCTGGCGGCACTGGAGGCACTGCCCGTGCCCTACATCGAAATGGTGCGCAACGATGCCGATGCGCTCGACACCCACCTGCACCCGCAGCACGCACCGGCAGTGGTGGTCTGCACCGCGCAACGCGACCAGGCCTGCCAACTGTCGCTGGCCATCGCCGCGCGTCGCCTGCAGGCAATGGAGGCCTGAGCCATGTCGATCAACATCGTGCGCGGCCCCCAGGGCAGCGGGGCGCTGCAACGCGCCGCCGCGCCGCTGCCGGAGGCGGTGATGCACTCGCTGGTGCAGCGCGCCCTGGACAGCGGCACCAGCATCGCCGTGCGTGACTGCCACTGCGAACAGGAACTGCTGGAAGCGTTGTGCGTGGCCGACCACAGCCCCGGCGAGGTCACCCTGCTCGCGCCCGGTGCCTGTGTGGGCAGCACACGCCTGCAGCGGCTGCTGCCGCGCCTGCACACCACCTACATCGAAGTGCATGACGACGACGGCCAGGAACCGCGCCTGCCTGCCGCGGACGGCCACCGTCTCGGCGTGGCACAGGGCTTCCGCGCACAGAGCTACGTGCTGGCGCTGGAGATGGCACTGGAACACCTGGGCTGCAACGAGGCCGGCAACCGCGTGCATGTGGGCACCTGAAACCCGCAGGAGTGACCTCCGCCGCGAAGCCATTGATACATGACGTCGTTCTTCAACATGCAGTTGCACACGTCCTGTACGCATCACCAGTGCCTGCTTCGCGGCCAAGGCCGCTCCTGCCTGGCTGGACGGATATCGCCGATGGACACCATGGACCTGAACCACGGGCACCACTACCTGGCCGGCTACGAAATCTACGTGGACGGCCACCCCTTCTGGTGGGGGCACCTTGCACTGCGCATCGACATCGCAGACCCGCTGCTGCACGACCCGCAGGGGGTGCTGGATCGGCTGTGTGCGATGGCCGCGCAACGCCATGACGTGGCCGCCTCGCAGGTGCGGCTGAAGATGATCAGCCGGTTGTAGGCCGCTCCCGTGACGGCGCCGCATGCACGAACGGCAGGGTTTCCCCTGCCGTTCGTCGTTTCAATCAAACCACTGTGATGCCGCGATCACTTCAGGCCGCGGTTGTGCAGCAGCGGCTCCACGCTCGGGTCCTTGCCGCGGAAGTCGCGGTAGGCCGTGGCCAGGTCGCGGGTGTTGCCGATGGACAGGATCTTGTCGCGGAACACCTGGCCGTTCTCACGGGTCAGGCCACCGTTTTCCTTGAACCACTCGAAGGCGTCATGGTCGATCATCTCCGCCCAGAAGTAGGCGTAGTAACCGGCCGAGTAACCGCCACCCCAGATGTGGTCGAAGTAGCTGCTGCGGTAACGCGGCGGCACCTGCGCCAGGTCCACCTTGTAACGCTTGAGCGCATCGGCCTCGAACGTGTCCACGTCCTGCTGCGGAGCATCGGCCGCCTGCGTGTGCCAGGCCAGGTCCAGCAGCGCCGCCGACAGGTATTCGGTGGTCATGTAGCCCTGGTTGAAGGTCTTGGCCTTGGCGATCTTGTCCACCAGCGCCTGCGGCATCGCTTCCTTGCTCTGGTAGTGCTTGGCGTAGTTGGCGAACACCTTCGGGTCCGACGCCCAGTGCTCGTTGAACTGCGAGGGGAACTCGACGAAGTCGCGCGGCACCGCGGTGCCGGCCACGCTCGGGTACCTGGTGTTGGAGAACATGCCATGCAGGGCGTGGCCGAACTCGTGGAACATCGTGGTCACGTCGTCCCAGCTCAGCAGCGCCGGCTGGCCGGCGGCGGGCTTGGTGAAGTTGCACACGTTGTAGACCACCGGCTTGGTGCCGGTCAGGCCGTTCTGCTCGACGAACACGTCCATCCACGCACCGCCGGACTTGCTGTCACGCTTGAAGTAATCGGCGTAGAACAGCGCCAGCGGCTTGCCGTCGGCGTCGCTGACCTCGAACACGCGCACGTCCGGGTTGTACACCGGCAGGTCCTTGCGCTCCTTGAAGGTCAGGCCGTACAGCTGGTTGGCGGCGTAGAAGACGCCGTTCTGCAGCACGTTGTCCAGCTCGAAGTACGGCTTGATCTGCGACTCGTCCAGGTCGTACTTGGCCTTGCGCACCTGCTCGGCGTAGAAGTCCCAGTCCGAGGCCGCGGCCTTGAAGCCACCCTTCTGCGCGTCGATCACCTGCTGGATCTCGGCCAGTTCCCCCCGCGCCTTGGCGGTGGCCGCCGGCACGGTGTCGGTCAACAGCTTCAGCGCGTTGGCCGGGTTCTGCGCCATCTGGTCGGTCAGGTTGTAGGCGGCGTAGTTCGGGAAGCCAAGCAGCTTGGCCTTGGCCGCGCGCAGCTGGGCCAGGCGCTGGATGATGCGGCGGGTGTCGTTGGCGTCACCGTGCTCGGTGCGGGTCTCGGAGGCTTCCAGCACCTTGGCGCGCACGTCGCGGTCCTGCAGCGACATCAACGCCGGCTGCTGGGTGGTGTTCTGCAGGCTCAGCACCCACTTGCCGTCGAGCTTGCGCTCCTTGGCGGTACCTTCGGCGGCGGCGATGTCGGCCTCGGACAGGCCGGCCAGCTGCGCCTTGTCATCCAGGGTCACCGCGCCGGCGGCGGTGGCCGCCACCAGCTTGTTGTGGAAGTCGTTGGAGAGCGTGGCTTCCTCGGCGTTGTACTGCTTCAGGGTTTCCTTGTCGGCGTCGTTGAGCTCGGCGCCGGCCTTGACGAAGCCCTTGTAGGTCTCCTCGACCACGCGCAGCTGCTCGGCGTCGAGCCCGGCGCTGGCGCGTGCGTCGTATACCGCCTTCACGCGCGCGAAGAGCTTGGCATCGAGATAGATGGCATCGCTGTGCGCGGCCAGCTTCGGCACCACGTCTTCCTGGATCTTCTGGCGCTCGGGGTTGGTATCAGCCTGCACCACGCTGAAGAACACGCGGCTGACGCGGTCCAGGATTTCACCGGACTGCTCCATCGGCAGCAGCGTGTTGTCGAAGGTGGCCGGCTGGGTGTTGTCGGTGATCTGCTTGATCTGCGCCAGGTGCTGGCGCATGCCTTCCTCGAAGGCCGGCAGGTAGTCACTGTCCTTGATCTTGTCGAACGCCGGGGCCTGGAACGGCAGGCTGCTGGCGGTCATGAACGGGTTGGTCGAGGCGTCGGCCGGCTGGCCGGCCTGGGCGGGGGCGTTGGCGCTCACGGGGGTGGTGGACTCCTTGCCGGAACAGGCCGCCAGCGCAAGGCTGATGGCAGCGGCCAGAACTACGGTACGCGACATGAAACGGCTCCTTGGGAACGGGCTTCGAACAGCCCATCACCCTACTCCGATCACCGGTTTCCAGCATGTGCCGATGGTGGCGCCTTGGGCCTGGCCGGCCCCGTCGCACGGCCGCTCAGGTAGTGCCGCGGTTGCGGCCCTGCCACGGCCGGTACCAGGCGCGGATGGCCGCCATGTCGGCCACGTCGTCACCGCTGGTGTGGAACGGCGGGCCGAAGCCGATCACCCGTTCGGTGTAGTGGAAATAGGCCGGGATCACCGGCACCTGGGCGGTGCGCGCGATGCGCAGGAATCCGGTCTTCCACTCCTTGACCGGCTTGCGCGTGCCTTCCGGGGCCAGCGCGAACCAGATCCGGTCGCTGCCCTGGATCATCGCCACCGCCTGCCCGACCGTGCCCTGCGGCGAGCTGCGGTCCAGCGGCACCACGCCCAGCCCGCGCAGCACGCTGCCCAGCGGCCACCAGAACAGCTTGTCCTTGCCCAGGATGCGCGCTTCCACGCCCAGCGCCATCTTGGCCGCCAGCCCCCACAGCCCGTCCCAGTTGGAGGTATGCGGCGCGGCGATCACCACCGCCTTGGACAGGTCCGGGATCGGGCCGCGGATGCGCCAGCCGCCCAGGCGCAGCACGGTGCGCCCCAGCCAACGGACGAACGCATTGGGTTTGACCCTGGGCACATTGGACGGAATGACGGGCACCACGGGCTCGGAATGGCTCAAGTACTACTCCCAATTGCGGGTTGAACGGCCGCGCTTGACCTGGGCGCGTTCCTTTTTCTGGTCCAGCCGGCGCAGCTTGGAACCGTAGGTGGGCTTGGTCGCCACCCGCGCCTTGCGCACCGACAGGCTGGTCTGGATGAAGGCCACCAGCCGCTCGCGGGCATCCTGACGGTTGCGGTCCTGGGTGCGGAAGCGCTGGGCGTCGATCACCAGCACGCCCTCGCCGGTCATGCGGCGGTCGCGGCGTGCCAGCAGGCGCTGCCGCAACGGCTCGGGCAGCGAGGGCGAGCCGGCCACGTCGAAGCGCAGTTCCACCGCGGTGGATACCTTGTTCACGTTCTGCCCGCCGGCCCCGCTGGCGCGCACGAAGCGTTCGACGATCTCCGTTTCCGGTATCGCCAGCTGCGCCGAGATTTCGATCAGGCCTGTCCCCATCGGCGCATTGTAAGCAGCCGACCCATGCCGGGCCATGCTCGGCGGGCGTGCTCGGCGGAAGTCCCTATCGAACCCTCTCCCTGTACGGCCGGGGAAGGCGGCACAGGCGGCCCGGAGAGAACTCAGCGCGCCGGCGCCGGATCCCACTCCCGCGCTTCCCAACGCCGCCAGGCGCGGTAATGGTGGATGGCGAAGCCGGCGAACGACGGCTCCTTGCGCAAGGCACGCTCCACCTTGGCCACTTCCTGCTCGAACACCTTCGGCCCTTCCTCGTCGAAGGTGACCTTGTCGATCTCGTTCGGCGACACCTCCAGCCCGATCACCACCTTCCTGCCCACCTGGTTGGCATAGGCGATCTCGCTGGCCGCATGCGAAAGAATGCTGTCGCTGCCTTCGGCCTTGTCGCGGTAGTCCATCAGCGCGACGTAGTCATACAGGTCGATGGTGTGTTCGCTGACCGGGCGGCGCCTGCCCTTCCACTCCAGCTCGATGCCATCGAGCCAGAACGGTATCGCCGGCCCCACGCTCAAGGTCGCGCCATGCGCATGCTTGATCTGCATCAACGCATCGCTCATGTCCAGGAAGCCGGCGAGCAGGCCCTCGCGGGTGTCCTCGTCCCATGCATCCAGGATGTGCGGCTCGATGTCCAGGTTGGCGCCGTCGAAGCGCGCCGTCTCCGGCACGCTGGCGTTGTACTCGACCACCCGCCGGAACATCGCCTCGGCCTGCGCGCGATGCGAAGGCAGCACGTAGTTCTCGGTGTTCAGGTAGGCCGAACCGAGCAGCGCGTAGACCTTCATGCCCTGCGCATGCATGCGCTCGATGAAGGCACGGTACAGCTGCGGCTGCTCCACGATCAGGTTGCGGCCCTGGTAGGCATCGGCATACAGGTACAGCGTGTCGACATGCCGGGGCTTGAGGTAAGCGATGGCCTCCTCGGCCACGGCCGGATCCTCGACCAGCGCATACGACTCCGCTTCCCAGGTCCAGAACGCGCGGCTGGCGGGGCTGGCCGCCGTGGCCGGCAGCGCGCACATCAACCAGACCAGGCCACCGGCCCACAGCGACCTCATGGCGCGCTCCCGCCGGCGGTGGCGGCACCGGCCTCCACCGGCAGGTGGTAGCGGCCGATGCCGACCGGCTTGCCGTTGTCCGGGTCGGACGGGAACACCGACACGAAGCAGCGGCCGGCGCATGCCTGCGGATAGGGCAGCAGCAGCTGCACCTGCTGTTTGCCGCCGACCGGCAGCTGCACGGCGCTGCCGTACACCTCCTTCAACTCGCGGCCATCGTCGGTCGCCAGCACGGCCAGCGGCACGAACGGCTTGCTCGGGACCGCGTCGCCATTGCTGAACACCGCCGTCAGCTGCACGCCCTCGCCGATGCGCGCCACCTGCGCGGACTCCATGCCCACGCCGTGCGCGGTCGGTGCGACCACCGCCAGGGCATCCGGCCGTGCCGGTGCCTGGTACGCCACCAGCGGCGCATTGGCACCGTCCGGGGTCAATGCCCGCCGCTGCATGAAGATCGCATTGGCCTGCACGTAATGCGCCCGTCGCGCGGCTACCCAGTCACGCACCGCGGGATCGTCGGCTTCGGCCAGGTGCATGCCGTCCTGCAGCTCGTACAGCTTGCCCTCGCGCAGCCACCAGCGTTCGGCCAGGTACTCCGGCGCGCTGGTCTTGGTCTGCTGCAGCGGCAGCGCATGGATGTTGCGGAAGCTCTCGGCCATGTCCAGGCCGGTGCCCAGCCACGGCGTCCGCGCCGGGCGTTGCAGGCCGTAGGTATTGGACAGCAGCGCCACCAGCGACGGCGTCACGTCCAGCTGCGAGGACACCGCACGCACGCGCCGCGGCTGCTTGAGCAGGGGCGAGAAGATGATCAGCGGCACGTGGTAGCGGTCCACGTGCTCGCCCATCGGGATCTCCGGCAGGCGATGGTCGCCGGTCACCACGAAGATGGTGTTGGCGTACCACGGTGCACTGGCCACGCTGTCGAAGTAACGGCGCAGCTGGTCATCGGTGTACAGGATGGTGCTGTACTCCGCGGCGTTGGCGCGGTACGCCGGCAGTTGCGCGGCGGGCACCTGCAACGCCTGCAGGCGCTGTTCCAGCCGCACACGGTAGGCCTCCTGGCCGGGGAACGCGTAGCTGGTGTGCATCGAGATGGTCTGGATCGCCACCAGGAACGGGGTCTGCAGGCGGTTGCTGTCGGCCAGCACGCGCGAGACCAGCTCCTTGTCCGGATAGCCCCAGGCACTGAAGGGGTTGCGCTGATAGCCGTCGCCGAAGGAGTTCATGTCCACCAGCTGCTGGACCTGCTGCAGCTGCATGTACCCCTTCTCGTCGTCGAAGGCGGTGTCGGTGCCGTTGTAGAAGGCGGTGTGGTAACCCTGCTGGCCGAGCACGCTGAACAACCCCGGATGCGCCGGCATGCCGGCCCCCAGCGCGGTGAAGCCCTGCTCGGCGAACGGGGCCGAGCCGAACAACGTCGGCAGGACGCCGAAGGTCCGGCCCTGGTTGGCCAGGAAGTTGTCGAAGTACAGGCTGCGCGTGGCCAGTTCGTCGAGGAACGGCGTGAAGCTGCCCAACGATGCCTGCGGCCCGGAGAACGAACGCCCCAGGCCCTCGACCACGATCACCACCACGTTCGGCCGGCTGCCGTCGCGGGTCGGCGAGAAGTAGTCACCCAGCGTGTCGGGGGTCGACTCCTGGCGCAGGAACGGGTACTGCGGATCCAGCGCCGGCAACTGCGTGGCTGCGGCCACCTGCGGCGGCGAAACGATGCCTGCGCCGTCCCGGCGCCAGCGCCATACATCGCCACTGAACCAGGCCAGCTTGTTGCAGGCCAGGCCGCGTGCGGCATCATCGCTCAACACCTTGGCCCCGGCCGGCAGCGGCAGCAGCCATGCGGCAATGCCGGCGACCAGCAGTACCGTCGTGGCCAGCGTCGAGCCCCGCCCGTCGCGGCGATGCCAGAGCAGCAGGCCCAGCCATAGCACCACCAGCGGCAGCACCAGGGCGAGCACGCCGCGCGGGTTGAGCGCTGCACCATCGGCCAGCGTGGTGCGGATTTCCGCCGTGCTGTAACCGAACAGGTCCGCGCCCAGGGGCACCTGCGCCACCTGGTAGTACTGGTCGAGCATGGCCTGCACCACCAGCAGCAATGACCACACCACCGCCAGCAGCAGCACGCGCGGCACGCGCCGGCGGATCGCCAGCACCGGCAGGCTCACCAGCAGCAGCAACGGCACCAGCCGCAGCAGCACCAGGCCGGCCTGCGCCAGCGCGATGCCCGCGATGGCCCACCGCTGGTTGCCGTCCCAGCTCGCGCCCTGGAGGCCATTGAGCACCGCGCCGGCCACCAGCACCGCCTGCGCCAGCAACAGTGCCGGGAAGGCGGAGGAGAAACGCGACCACGCATTGCCGTTGTGTTCGGTCATCGTCATCACCGCGGCCCGGCTACCAGCGCGTGTACAGCGACGCGGAGACACGCTGCTCGTCGTAGCCGCCGTCGTCATCGGCATAGCCGAGCCCGATCTTGAAGCCCCAGTTCGGCGCGAAGTAGTGCTTCCATGCCACCCCGACCGCGGCGTTGCTGTCGCGCACCACGGTGCCGAAGCGGTCCATGTCGGTGCTGCGGCCGCTGCTGGCGCTGACCTCCAGGTAGTCGTCGGCATCGCCCTTGTAGTAGTTGCGCAGCAGCACGCGGTGGCTCCAGCTGCCATTGCCGACGCCGGGCACGTGCTGCAGCTTGTAGCGGCCGTACCAGTTGCCGACGTAGCGCCCCACGCCGATCCCGTAGAACTCGGTATCGCCGGAGAAGCGCAGGTGGTCGACGCTGGCCGACAGCTCCCAGCCACTGCCCACGCCCTGGAACACTTCCGCGCGCCAGGCCTGGCGCGGCAGCACCCCGCCGAAAGGTCCGTGCTGGTAACGCAGGTTGGCATAGGCGCGCGGCCACAACGGGACGTAGCCATCCAGTGCCCAGGCCGTATCGCGGGTGCCGAAATGATCGGCGCGCAACAGCTCCAGGCCCAGCGAGCCGCGGCTGAACTGGCGGCGCACGGTCAGGTCGGCGTCGTTCCAGCTTTCCCGGTCACCGCTGAAGCCGGTGTGGTCCCAACCCGCGCTGGCGCTCCAGCGGTAGCCGGCGACGATCACGTCCGGGTTGGACAGGCGCGGCAACAGGCTCTGCTGCAGGCCGGCGATCTCGCCGGGATCGGCGCCCAGGCCGGCGGCGGCATCGAAGTCGGCGCGCGCCGCTTCGCGCTGCCCGGCATCGCGCAGGGCGCGCCCGCGGGCGATGCGCGCGGCCGGGTCCTGCGGTGCCAGTTCCACCCAATGGGAATAGGCGCCGGCGGCCTGTTGCGGACGGTCGCTCCAGCGGTACACGTCACCCAGCGCCGACCACGCGTCGGCATAGGTCGGGCTCTTTTCCACCACCGCGCGCAGGTCGTTCTCCGCCGCCGCATACTGGCCGTCCCACGCGTAGGTGCGCCCACGTGCCAGCAACAGGTCGCCATTGCCGGGATGCTCGACCAGCAGGGCCGTGTAGCGTGCCAGGGCCTCGGCACGCTGCCCGCCGGTGGCCAGTGCCTGCACCTGGCGCATCTGCACGGTGAGCGCGTCCGGCTCGGCATCCTGCGCCATCGCGGTGGCACTGCAGCTGGCCAGCACCAGCAGCAGCGCCACGTGCAGCGTGCGGGGAGTGGAAGGCGGTTGCATGGCCAATGAATCGCTCCTGGTCTTCATGGTAGGTGGCTCCCTTCCGGCGCATGCGGTTGGCTCGCCGGCTCCGCACCGGCCGCGTTCTGCTGCCAGGAACCATCGCGGCTGACATGTCCCCAGCTATGGCGCCGACGCCGGCTGAACAACCAGCGCATGGTGCCGACGAAGCGCCAGCAGGAATTGATCTGACGGTAGCCGAAGTTCTCCAGCACCGCGACGACGAACATCCGCAGCTGCTGCAATGGCCGCTTGTACAGGCCGAAGGACAGCTCCTCCAGCAGCATCGCGTTGACCGAGAGCAGGATGCCCATGCCCACCGCGGCGGCCAGGAACACCAGGAACACATCCAGCGGCACCAGCCCCACCAGTGCCAGCACGATCATCGAGACATAGCCGATCACCTCGATCACCGGGCCCAGGAACTCGAACACCAGCATGAACGGAAACGCCACCCATCCAGCCGCGCCACCGTGGCGGCTGAACATCAGCCGGATGTTCGACCACAGGCTCTCGGCCAGGCCGCGTTGCCAGCGCACGCGCTGGTTGCGCAGCGAGGCCAGGTCGGTCGGTGCCTCGGTCCAGCACACCGGGTCGGGCACGAACACGATGCGGTAGTCGCGCTGTTCCTCGCGCAAGTTGCGATGCAGGCGGATCACCAGATCCATGTCCTCGCCCACGGTATCGGTGCGATAGCCACCGATGGCGATCACCCGTTCCTTGTAGAACACCCCGAACGCGCCGGAGATGATCAGCAGGGCATTCATCGGCGACCAGCCCATGCGCCCGAACAGGAACGCGCGCAGGTACTCCACCAGCTGGAAGCTGGGCAGCAGGCGGCGGGGCAGGCCGACTTCGGACAACATGCCGTCCTTGACCGTGCAGCCGTTGAGCACGCGCACCACGCCACCGCTGGCCATCACCCGGCGGTCCTCCAGGAACGGGCGCACCACCCGCGAGAGGCTTTCCGGCTGCAGGATGCTGTCGGCGTCGATCACGCAGAACAGCGGGTAGCGCACGCAGTTGATCCCGGCATTGATCGCATCGGCCTTGCCGCCGTTGGCCTTGTCGACCATGCGCACGCGCGGGTAGCGGGCCGAGGCATAGACGCCCTTGACCAGCTCGGTGTGCAGGCGCGCGCGATAGGCCTCCGGTACCAGCACCAGGCCGAAGGCCTCGATCAATGCCTCGCGGGTGCGGTCGCTGGAACCGTCGTTGACCACCACGATCTCGAAGTCGGGGTAGCTGGTCTTGAGCAGCGAACGCACCGAGGACACCACCGAGGTTTCCTCGTTGTAGGCCGGCAGCACGATGCTGACCGGCGGCTGGTACTCGCGCAGCGCCGCCGGCAGGTAGTTGGCCCGGTATTCGCGCATGTAGCGCACGATCTGGTAGGCGGAGATGTAGTTGAGCACCAGGTAGGCCAGGTTGATCGCCACGAAGTAGGCGACGAACAGCCACTGCAGCGCGGCCAGCTGCTGCAGCCATGGCAACTGCTGCAGATACTCCACGAAGGATTGCCAGTAGTTCATGTCGCCCCCCTGAGCCCGTGCTCGGACAACACCTGGTCGATGATGTCGCGGCCGAAGGCATCCCCCTGCCGCTGCTGCACCTTGCGCATGGCCTCCACGCCGTTGCCGCTCAGCGCCATCAGCGCCTGCGCCGCGCGGTAGCGCACCCACCACACGCTGTCGGCCAGCAACGGCTCCAGCCGCGCGGCGTCGGCGGCCTCACCGATGCGGCCCAGCGCGACCGCCGCATGCATGCGGACATGCCAGCGCGAGGCCGCAAGGAACCCGATCACCCGCTCACGCTCGTGGCGGTCGTTCACCAGCTGCAGGCAGACCGAGATGATGTGGTCGTCGACGTGCCCGTCCAGCAGCTGCCGGAGCACGCCGCTGGCGCGTTGCGGATCGATGTCGGCCAGGAAGCGCACCAGCTTCACCGTGGTATCGGCGTTGGCACGCAGCAATGCATTGCCGAGCTCGCGGGCGGCGCTGCCGTCCTTGTTCTCGGCCAGGATGCGCGCGACGTTGCCCGGCACCCAGTCCTCGCGCTCGGACACCAGTGGCACGAACATCGCCATCGCGCGGGGCGGGTCCACCTGGGCCAGCGCACGCGCCGCGCACAGCGACACGATCGGGCTGCGGTCGGTCAGGAACGGCGACAGCCGGTCGAACAGGCGACGGTCGCGCAGGTGGCCCAGGGCGATGATGGTCATCGCGCGGTCGTGGTAGCTGCCGCGCAGCAGCCGTGGCGAGACCTCCTCCAGCCCGACCCGCTGCCCGACCGGGACCAGGCGCCGTGCGGCCTCCTCCGGCAGTGATTCGTGCAGGGCGTTCCAGGCGTCGACGAAGCCCTGCACTTCACCCGGCTGCAGCCGCTGCACCTCCACCGGCCCCAGCAGGGCCTGCTGCAGCACCCGCGTCCAGTGTTCGCGTGCCTGCAGGTCGCGTTGCTCGCGGCGCTGCGCGCGCATTCTCAGGATCACGATGAGGGTCAACAGCACGCACGCGAGCAGCAGGGTCAGCACCGCGACCCAGCCCGCGATCATCACGACAGTCGACCCCTTGGCCAGCTCTTCCATCGCCCTTCCCCCCATTGATGCAGGAGCCTGGCTACCGTGCCTGCCCCTCCCCTGTGTCGCACCTTCAGGCAGAGCCTACGCCGAAAAATGTGATTTACATCTCATTTTCCGTAAAATTTTCATCCAGGTGACATCTTGATCTGCTAGGCCCTTCACGCAGATTTATGTTTTTACATTGAAAACAACAACTTGCCGAAAACATCCGGTCACACGTCCGGTCGGCCGGGCCAGGCGAGCGGCACGCCGATGCTGCACCGCAGGTATGCTCCGGGCATGCCCCGGACTCCAGGAAGGCCCATGTCTGCACATCGCACCGTCCGTTCCCGCCTCACGCCCCTGCTGCTGGCCGGCAGCCTGCTGCTGGCCGGCATCGCGCCCGCCCTGGCCACGCCACCGTCGGACAGCGACATCAACCGCCTGCTCGCCGCCTCGCGTGCGCAGAACATGCTCGACGCGATGCTGCCGCAGATGGAAGCCATGCAGCAGCAGCAGTTCGCCCAGCTCAGCGGCAACCAGCAGCTGAGCCCGGAGCAGAAGCAACGCATCCAGCGCATCCAGCAGCGCACCTCGCAGACCATGCGCGAAGCGCTGTCTTGGTCGCAGATGCGGCCGATGTACGTGGACCTGTACAAGCGTTCGTTCTCGAAGGAGGACGTGCTGGCGATGGCCGAGTTCTACGAGAGCCCGGCCGGCCAGAGCCTGCTCGACAAGACCCCGACGCTGATGCAGAACCTGATGGTCGCCATCCAGCAGAAGATGACGCCGCTGCTGGCGGACCTGGAGAAGGACCTGCAGCAGATCGTCAATGAACCCGAGGCCAAGGGCGGGAAGTAAGCGAAAGAAGAAGCAACGACACCCCGCCTGGTCCTGCCCTTGGCGATGCCAAGGGAGGAGGCGGGAACGTGGCGATCACTGTGATCGGACCGACCTGCAGGAACCGTCCCTTCCTGCGCAGCAGGGCGGGGTGTAGTCGGGGGCAACGGCCCCCTCACCTCATGGCTGCAGCGACCAACCGAACAGCTCCATCGCCTTGCCGAACTCGCGATCCAGCGGCGCGCTCACGTCCACCCGGCCGCCCTGCGGATGCGGGAACGCCAGGCGCTCGGCGTGCAGCAGCATGCGGTGCACGCCCTGCATGCGGAACGTGCGGTTATGCCGCCCGTCACCATGGCTGGTATCGCCGATCAGGTGATGGAACAGGTGCTTGAGGTGCCGGCGGATCTGGCGGAAACGCCCGGTCTGCGGCTGGCAGCGCAGCAACGCATAGCGCGAGGTCGGGAAGCCGTTCGAGGGAATCGGCAGCTCGCCGGTCAACAGCTTCTGGAAATGGGTGATGGCCGGCTTCTTGACCGGCTTGCCCGGGCCGCCGTCCAGGTCGTGGTCGACGGTGAACGCATCTTCGGCCGGCCAGCCCCGGCACACGGCCAGGTAGTCCTTGCTGACTTCGCCGCCCATCAATGCCTTGCCCAGCGCACTGGCGGTCTCGCGGTCGAAGGCCAGCAGCAGGCAGCCGCTGGTGGCACGGTCCAGCCGGTGCACCAGGAAGATCGGCTTGCCCAGCTGCGCGCGCAGGCGGTCGGCGAGGAAGTCATCCTCGCCGCGGGCCAGCTTGCTGTCGTGGACCATCAGCCCGGCCGGCTTGTTCACCACCGCCAGCCATTGATCCTCGTACAACAACGGCAACGGCTCGAACACGACCTCCGCATCGGTGGCTTCGGTGGCTTCCATCGCCGCGCTCATCGCCGCAACCAGGCCGACGCCAGCGCCAGCACGCCCACGCCGCCGGTGATCCACGACCACAGCGGCACCGAGGCCAGCAGCGGGCCACCGGTCTGCAGCCCGTACAGCAGCGCCGACACCACCACCAGGCCGACGCCGGTCACCGCGGTGACCACGCGCCGCTGCATGCGGCGCAGGGTCTCGTTGAGGCTGACGATGTCCTGCGAGCGCATCGCCAGCTCGTGCTTGCCCTCGACCTGCTGGCGCAGCCAACTGTGCAGCAGCGCCGGCATGTCCGGGGCCTGGGTCATGATTTCCGGCAGGCGCTTGGCCAGTTCCTTCAGCGCGCGGCGCGGGCTGTAGCGCTCACGCAGGATGCGTTCGAGCACCGGCTTGGCGACCGCCCAGATATCCAGCTGCGGATCGAGCTGGCGGCCCACGCCCTCGATGTTGAGCAGGGTCTTCTGCAGCAGGATCAACTGCGGCTGCAGGGTCAGCTGGTAGCGCTGCGCGGTGCGGAACAGCTTGACCAGCACCTCGGCCAGCGAGATCTGCGACAGCGGGCGGGTGAAGTACGGCTCGCACACCGCGCGCACGGCCGCTTCCAGCTCGTCGATGCGCACCGTGGCCGGCATCCATTGCGCCTGCAGGTGCAGCTCGGCGATGCGCCGGTAGTCGCGGTTGAAGATCGCCATGAAGTTCTCGGCGAGGTAGTACTGATCCTCCTCCGAAAGCTGGCCCATGATGCCGAAATCCAGCGCGATGAAACGCGGGTTGTCGCGGCGCGCCGGGTCGATGTCGACCCAGATGTTGCCGGCGTGCGCATCGGCGTGGAAGAAGTTGTCGCGGAACACCTGCGTGTAGAACACGCGCACGCCCTTGGCCGCCAGCGCCTGGCGGTTGATGCCGGCGGTGTCCAGCGCGGCGATGTCGTCCGAGGGGATGCCCCATACCCGCTCCAGCGTGAGCGCGCGTTCGGCGGTGTGGCTCCAGATCACCTCCGGCACGTACAGGTCATCGGAGTTCTCCCAGAACCGGCGCAGCACGCTGGCATTGGCGCCTTCGCGCTGCAGGTCCAGCTCGGCGGCCAGGGTGGTCTCGATCTCGGCCACCACTTCGCGCGGGCGGATCTTGTCCGCACGCGGATGGGTGCGCTCGACCAGCGCGGCCAGCGACTTGAGCAGGGCGATGTCACCGGCGATCTGCTGCTCGATGTCCGGGCGCAACACCTTGACCACCACCTGGCGGCCACCGTCCAGCGTCGCGGCATGCACCTGCGCGATCGAGGCCGAGGCCAGCGGCGTGGTGTCGAAGCTGGCGAACGCCTCGGTGATCGGCAGGCCCAGTGCCTGTTCGACGATCTGCAGCGCGCGCTCCCCGTCGAACGGCTTGACCCGGTCCTGCAACAGGGTCAGTTCGGCGGCCACGTCCGGCGGCACCAGGTCGCGGCGGGTGGACAGGATCTGCCCGAACTTGACGAAGATCGGCCCCAGCTCCTGCAGCGCCAGACGCAGCCGTGCGCCACGCGAGAGCGAGGCGATGTCGGCACTGGCGCGCGGCACGAACGGCTTGGCCAGGCGCAGCCAGCGCTCCATCGGAGTGCCATCGAGCAGCGCGTCCAGGCGGTAGCGCAGGATCACCCGGCCGATGCGGCTGGCGCGGAACATCGCGCGGGTCGCCTTCATGCGGCACCTCCCAGGCGCTGGCGCAGCCGCGCCACGCGCACGCCCAGGCGCTCGACGTCGTCGCGGATCACGTCCACGTCGTCGTGGAAGGCCTCCAGCTCGGCACGTGGCACCACGTCGCGTGACTCCTCGGTAACGTATTCGGCCGCGCTCTCCGCCAGGTCCCTTGCACTGCGCCGCGCCTGCACCAGCGCCGCGCGCAGGGTCTGCGCGATCTGCACGCCCAGCACCTCGCCGAAGGCCTTGACGAAGGGCTGCTGCCAATCCGGATCGAAGCGGCTGGCCAGCTGCTGCAGCCGGCGCGCCAATTCAGCGTCACCGGACACCTTCACCCGCCCGGCCGGCGCGCTGTTGCCGCGCCGTGCGTTGGCCAGGAACGGCAATTGCGCCAGCACACCACCGAGCGTGCTGCGCACGGCCAGGTCGGCCTCCTGCGCGGGATCGACCGGGCCCACGGTCAGGCGCTGCCCGCTGACGCCGATCTGCATCGCCAGTGCCGGCGATTCCAGGGTCAGGGCGATGCGTTGCCCGTCCAGCGTGGCCAGCGCACTGCGGGTATCCGGGTCCAGGGCCAGCGCACGGTTGAGCGCCACTTCCAGCGCTCGCCCGGCCAGCGGCTTGATGACATTGAAGGGGGATGGAGACATGCCGGGCATTCTACCGAAGCAGGCAACCGGGAATGGCCGTGGTCGGTGACCGGGAACGCGGGGGGCGCATGCGGCCTGCGGCGCGAGGGGCGTTTGGCTGAATGTCACCTTTCCAGACACGCCGGTGCTTTTCGCCGTGGAACGGCAACGGGCACGGGAGCGCGCGAAACCGCCTTGCCCGTTCCTGCTCGCCCGCTCCCCGCAAGAACATTTCCTGTTCCCCCTGCCCCATTCCCTGCTTCATGCTATGCATACCCCTCACAGGCATTCGGCAGGAGCAACAGGCAATGGGCAAGACCCGGGTAGGCATCATCTTCGGCGGTCGTTCGGCCGAACACGAGGTCTCGCTGCAGTCGGCGAAGAACATCCTCGACGCGCTGGACAAGGAGCGGTTCGATGTCAGCCTGATCGGCATCGACAAGCAGGGCCATTGGCACGTCAGCGACCCGCAGCAGTTCCTGCTCAACGCCAACGACCCGGCGCGGATCGCGCTGAACCGTTCCGGCAATGCCGTGGCGGTGCTTCCCGGCCGCGAGCAGGCGCAGCTGGTGCCCAGCGACCCGGCCTCGGCGCTGCAGCAGATCGACGTGGTGTTCCCGATCGTGCACGGCACCCTGGGCGAGGATGGCTCGCTGCAGGGCCTGCTGCGCATGGCCAACCTGCCGTTCGTCGGCTCCGGCGTGCTGGGCTCTGCCGCGGCGATGGACAAGGACGTGACCAAGCGCCTGCTGCGCGACGCCGGCCTGGCCGTCGCCCCGTTTGCCTGCTTCAACCGCAGCACCGCCGCCGGCGCCGACTACGCCACGCTGGTCGCGCAGCTGGGCACGCCGCTGTTCGTCAAGCCCGCCAACCAGGGCTCGTCGGTCGGCGTGAGCAAGGTGCGCAATGCCGGGGAGTTCGCCACCGCCATGGCGCTGGCGCTGTCCTTCGACCACAAGGTGCTGGTGGAATCGGCCATCGTCGGCCGCGAGATCGAATGCGCGGTGCTCGGCAACGACCACCCCGAGGCCAGTGTCTGCGGCGAAGTGGTGGTGCACGACGACTTCTACGCCTATGACACCAAGTACATCAGCGCCAACGGCGCCGAAACGGTGATCCCGGCCGACATCAGCGACGACGCCCAGCAGCGTATCCGCCAGATCGCCATCCGCGCCTACCAGGCGCTGGAGTGCGCCGGCATGGCGCGCGTGGACGTGTTCCTCACCGAGGCCGGCGAGGTGGTCATCAACGAGATCAACACCCTGCCCGGCTTCACCCGGATCAGCATGTATCCCAAGCTGTGGGGCGCCTCCGGCCTGGATTACACCGCGCTGATCACCCGCCTGGTCGAGCTGGCGCTGGAGCGCCATGCCGCCGACAAGGCGCTGTCCAGCTCGATCACCTCCACGCCATGAACCCAGCGCCTGCCGCCGGTGACGCGCCCCGCGCGATCACCGGCGACGACCTGCCGGCACTGCTGGCGTTGAACAACGCCCACGCGCAGGAGCTGTCCTGGCAGGAGCCGGCGGCCTTCGCACGGCTGCTGCGGCAGGCATTCTTCGCCCGCACCTGCGCCGATGCGCAGGCGCTGCTGATCGCGCTGGACCAGGACGCCGACTACGACAACCCCAACTTCGCCTGGCTGTCGGCGCGCTACCGGCGCTTCGTCTACATCGACCGCGTGGTGGTCGACGCGCGGGCGCGCGGCAAGGGGCTGGCACGGCAGCTGTACGCTGCGTTGGCCGCGCACGCACGCCTGCATGGCCATGATTGCCTGGTCTGCGAGATCAACGCCGATCCGCCCAATCCCGCTTCCGTGGCCTTCCACCAGCAGCTCGGCTTCAGGCCGGTGGGTGAAGCCCGCCTGGACAATGGCAAGACGGTGACCTACTTCGCGTGCCTGCTCGCGCCTTGACCGGCGCCCGGCGGCAAACGCAACGGCCCGCCCGGGGACACCCGGGCGGGCCGTTGTGGTTCAAGCGGTTCAGCCCTTCTTGCGGAACAGCGAGATCACCGCAAGGATCAGGAACACCACGAACAGGATCCAGGCGATGTTGCTCGCCGCACCGGCGATGCCACTGAAGCCCAGCAACGCGGCGATGATGGCGATCACGAAGAAGACGACGGCGTAATGAAGCATGGCGACCTCCTGTATATGAAAACAGGGTCCATGCTGGACAAGAGGCGGTGGTCAGACGGTGATGGAGGCGTGAGCGCCGGATGACGACCCTGCGCTTCAGCGACCGGCCGCCAGGCAGCGCAGGCCTTCGGCGATGCTCACCTGCGGGACATAGCCGAAATCGCGGCGCGCCGGTTCCATCGAATACCAATGCGGCGTGCACAGCTGTTCGGCCAGGAAGCGCGTCATCGGCGGCTCGCCGCGCAGCCGCAGCAGCGGCCACAGCCGCTCGCACACCGCGCCGATGCGGTAGGCGGTCTTGAACGAAATGGTCTTGGTCACCGGCGGTGCATCGACCGCGGCCAGCAGCTTGTTGAGCAGCACGCGCATCTCCAGCGGCTCACCGTTGGAGATGAAGTAGGCCTTGCCGGCGCAGGCCGCGCCGACCACCAGGTGATCGAAGGCATCGAAGTGCGCCTGCGCGGCGTTGTCGATGAACGTGGTATCGACCTTGTTGCTGCCATCGCCGACGAAGCGTAACCGGCCGGCGCGGGCACGCTCGGCCAGGCGCGGCACCAACTGGTTGTCGCCCGGGCCCCAGATCAGGCGCGGACGCAATGCTACGGTGGCCAGCTCGGCACCGTTGGCGGCCAGCACTTCCTGCTCGGCGAGGGTCTTGGTGGCCGCATAGGGTGCCTGGAAGTCCTCGCCGTAAGGCACTTCATCCGCACCGAGGCCTTCCACCGGATGGGTCGCGCGATGGGTCACGCTGGGCGTGGAGGTGTAGACCAGCCGGCCGATGCCATGCGCGCGGCACGCGGCCAGCACGTTGCGGGTACCGACCACGTTGGCCTGGAAATAGCTGTCATAACTGCCCCAGGCACCGGCCTTGGCGGCGTTGTGGAAGATCGCGCCAACGCCGGCGGCGGCGTGATGCACCGCATTGGCATCGGCCAGGTCACCCCGGATCTGGCCCACGCCGAGCGCCTGCAGCGCCGGGTAATGGCCGCGATTGAAGCTGAGCACCTCATGCCCGCGCTCGACCAGCCCGCGGCACAAGGCCTGGCCCAGGAACCCACCGCCACCGGTGACAAGAATCTTCATCTGTTCGATCGCCTCTGCTGCCGGCCCCTGTGCCGGCTGTTCGGGTTGCAAGTATCGCAGCAGCGGAGGGCCTGGGGTTTTGGGGATCTGGCCGGAACCGCGTTCTTCCCCTCACCAGTCCTCCCCTTGGCTGTGCCAAAGGGAGGGGGTGGTTCATGCAGGTCGGTCAGGTCATCGCGAAAGCCACGCTTCTGCTCCCTCCCTTTGGCGCAGCCAAGGGGAGGGCCGGGGAGGGGTCGTGCTTTGGGCCCTAAACCCCCAGCTTCTCCGTCGCCCACACCGCCAGCTTCTCGCGCCCGATCTTGGCGTTATGACGGATATCCACCGGAAAACCCGGATGGCGCAGGAACGTGGCAATCCCGGCCAGCGTCGGCTGCGCCGCGGCCAGCGCACGCAACTGCGCTTCCACCTGCACCGCATCGGCGCCCGGCAGCAGCTCGTAGCACAGCACCGGCACCTGGCGGCCCGGCGCGCCCACGCCGACCAGCGCGGTGCGGCGCACGCCGGCGACGGTGTTGAACACCGGCTCGACCTGCTCGGTGTACAGCGGGCCCTGCGCGGTTTCCACGCGCTGGGTCTTGCGCCCGCAGAACCACAGGCGGCCCTGCGCGTCGAACCACCCCACGTCGCCCATGCGGTGCACGATGCGCTCACCGCCATCGCCGAGTACCTCGCGGATCTTCGCCGCGGCCGTGGCCTGCGGACGATTGAAGTAACTGTCGGTGGTGGTCGGGCCAACCACGGTGATCTCGCCTACTTCGCCAACCGGCAACTCGCGCACCCCACTCCACTCCGCGATCGGCGCGTCGGTGATGGCGATGATGCGCACCTGGTTGGGCGGCACCACGCGGCCCACGCAGGTACCGGCACCGGCCTCGGTGGCGCTGCGGGTGTCCTGCAGCTCGCGGCCCTCGATCACCGCCACCGGCAGGCATTCGGTGGCCCCGTACGGCGTCCAGAACTGCGCATGCTCGGGCAGCAGCGCGCGGATCCTGGCTACCGTCTCCGGTGGCACCGGCGCGCCGGCCGAGGTGGCGCGGGTGATCGTCGGCAGCGGCTGGCCGTGTTCGGCCAGCACCCGCATCAACGCCGGCGAGCCGAACAGCTGGGTCACGCCGAAGCGATTGATCGCGTCATGCAGCTTGCGCGGGTCGGCGCTGCCCGGCCGGGTCGGATCCATGTCCGGGATCACCGAGGTCAGGCCCAGCGCCGGGTCGAACAAGGCGAACGGCGGGAAGGTCGGCAGGTCCACGCCACCGGGTTGCATGCCGAAGGCATTGCCCAGCAGCTCCACCTGGCCGACGAAATGGCGGTGGCGGTACACCACGCCCTTGGGCACGCCGGTCGAGCCACTGGTGAACAGGATCGCGGCCACGTCATCGGGCGCGGTATCAACCAGCTGGCTGCCCTTGCCACTGCCGGCCGCCTCCAGCACGGCCAGCGTGGTGCCCCCCCAGCCCCAGCGCCGGCCCACCGTGACCAGGCGGGTGGCGGACTTCGACCAGCCCAGCAGCAGGCGCGCCAGGTGCGCCAGCGGGATACCGATGAAGGCCTGCGCCTGGGCTTCGTCCAGGCATTGGCGCAACGCACGCCTGTCGATGCCCGGGTCGACCAGCACCGGCACCGCGCCGATCTTGAACAGGGCGAACATCAGCAGGAAGAACGCCGGCCCCGGGCGCACCATCACCACCGTGCGCACGCCGCGACCGATGCCATACGCGGCCAACCCGGCACCGATCGCATCGCTGCGCGCATCCAGACTGCGGTAATCCAGGGTCACGTCGTAGGCAGCCATGCCCCCGGGACCGGGTCGGCCCGGACAACGGATGGCGATCTGGTCGGGGCGTTCACGCGCCAGTTCAGGCAGGCGCGCGGCGATATTGCAGTGTTTGTTCATCTTCCTATTGTCGCCGCTGAAGAAAATTCTTGCGCGCGGCCCGGCAGCGTGGAAAATTCCGTGCCTTCCCCATCGCCCCGCTGCCGCCCGAAGGCCGGCTTCCCATGCCCCATCCCTGCCTGACGTGTGGTGCCTGCTGCACCCAGTACCGTGTCGCCTTCCATTGGATGGAATCGGATGAAGTCACCGAAGGCGGCGTGCCGCACCAGCTGACCCAGCGCCTGGACCCGCATCGCCTGTGCATGCAGGGCACGTACTCGGACCCGATCCGCTGCGTGGCGCTGGATTCGGAAATCGGCGTGTACTCGCGCTGCACCATCCATCCCAACCGGCCCAGCGTGTGCCGCGAGGTGGACGCCTCGTGGGAGTACGGCAAGGCCAGCTCGCAGTGCGACCGCGCGCGCATCGCGCATGGCATGGCGCCGCTGACCCTGGCGGACTGGCGCTGGCGCGATGACGCCGACAATGACGACGACCATCCCGACGACAACGGCAACAGCCCCTCCTCGCCACCGAACACGCCGGTCGCCGCCTGAGCTCCCGCCGCCGCGCTTACCCGGGGCTGCCGAGCCGGCAGCCCGCTGCAGGGCGCTTCACAGCGCGGTGTAACGCCCCCACAGGTCCTCGAACTCCTGCGCGAAGCTGCGCACCAGGTTGCGGTCGTTGGTGACCACCAGGTTCTCGTCGTTGTACGAGGTGGCGGTGCGCGTCCAGTTGAAGCTGCCGTTGGCCAGCAGCTTGCCGTCGAACAGCGCGAACTTGTGGTGCATGTGGTATTGGGTGTGGTCCACGTGCACCGCGATGCCGGCCTCGTGCAGGCGACGGATGTCGCTGCCATCGTCGTAGAGCTTGTCGTTGTCGCTGACGATGCGCACCTGCACGCCGCGCTTGTGCGCATCGAGGATGACGCTGGTCAGGCGGTCGTCGGAAATGGTGAATACGCAGATGTCCAGACTCTTCTTTGCACTGGTGCACAGCCCGCGCAGGCGCTGCATGCAGGCATCCCCCGGCGAGAAGTAGACGCTGCTCAGGGTCTCCGGGACATCGGCGGTGGCATCCAGGGTGCGCACGATCTGCTCGACCCATTTGAGCAGCGGCAGCGCGTCGGCCGGATTGGCGGCGATCTGTTCGCGGGCGATGTCGAAGGCCCGGTTGCGCAGGAAACGCACGCGGTCCGGTGGCAGCTCTTCGCCGAGCTCGCGCAGCTCGACCTTTTCCTGCGGGCTGAGCACCCGGTCCTGCACGCTGTCGCGCAGCTCACGGTCCAGACTGTCGAAATCCATCCATCGCTCCATGTACGGGTAGGCGGACAGCTTGGCACAGACACGGCCGGCAGGAGCGGCCCCGGCGGCGAAGCCACCGATCGTTCAGCGCCCTGCAGCAACGCGGCGTGGAGACGCGTGCACCCACCCGGGCGGCCACGCCGCCACGCCAGGCGCATCAGGCGATCGGGTTGCGCTCCAGGAACGCACGCACGGCCGGCACGATCACCTCGTGCTTGTCTTCCAGCACGTAGTGGTTGGCATCCTCGAACGCGGTCACCTCGGCCTGCGGCAATGCCGCGCGGAAGCCGGCCAGGAAGTGATGGTCGAAGCAGATGTCACGCAGGCCCCAGGCGATGTACACGGGGCGATCGGCGAAGGACGGCAGCGCCGCGGCGGCACGCTCCAGCAGCGACCAGGCCTTGTCGGCCGGCGACAGCGGGATGTCCTGCATGAAGCGGATGGTGGAGATGCGGTTGTCCCAACTGTCGTACGGGGCCACGTAGGCACGCCGCACGTCGGCCGGCATGCGCCGGCTCACGCCCAGCCAGGACGCACCGGAGGAGAACGCATTGAAGGTGCGGATGAACCACTCGCCCGGCTTCCAGTGCCGGCCCATGGCGATCTGCCACGGCATCGGCTTGGCCGCCGGCAGCGGGAACGACGCGGTATTGGTGATCACCAGGCGCTTGACCTGGGCATGGTGCGACAGCGCCCAGCCGAAGCCGATCATGCCGCCCCAGTCGTGCACGGCCAGGGTCACCGGGCCGGTGATGCCCAGGTGGCGCAGCAGCGCGTCCAGGTCATCCACGCGCGACTGCAGGGTGTAGTCATAGCGGCTGTCGTCCGGCTTGTCGGACAGGCCCATGCCGATGTGGTCCGGCACGATGCAGCGGTATTTGTCGCTCAGGCCGTTGACCAGATGCCGCCACAGGTAGCTCCACGACGGGTTGCCGTGCAGCATCACCACCACCTCGCCATCGCGCGGGCCCTCGTCGATGTAGTTCATCGACAAGCCGGGGCGTACTTCGAAACGGTGGGTGTTGCTGGGGTAGCCGGGGAACGTGCTCATCGGGTCACACCTGCGAAAAAGGCCGGCAGAACCGGCCCCGTGATCAAAGCCCTCCTCCGCTTGGGGAGAAGGGAAAAGCGCGTTACCAGACCACCTCGGCCATCGTGCAGTTCAGGCCCGAGCCAATGCCCATCAGCGCGACGCGGTCGCCCTTCTTGAGCTTGCCGAGCTGGCGCAGCTTGCTCAGCACGATCGGCACCGAGGCCGGGCCGATGTTGCCGTGCTCGCCGAAGATGGTCATCACCTTCTTCGGGTCGATGCCGAAGGCCTTGATGAAGGCGTTGGTGTGCGGCTGGCTGACCTGGTGGATGACGAACTGGTCGATCTCCTCCACGGCCCAGCCCAGCGCGATGCGGGTGGCCTCGAAGGTCTTGGTGGCCAGCTTGATGCCTTCGATCAGCAGCAGGCGGGTATCGGTGACCATGCGGTCCAGGTTGCCCACGCACAGCTTGTTCCACTGGTTGGCCGCGCGGGTCACCCCACCCTTGTAGCGCGGTGCGTCCGGCACCAGCTCCGAGCGTGCCAGCACCATGGCGGCGGCACCGGAACCGGTGGTCAGCGCGGCCACTTCGTCGCGCAGCTGCTGGGCGGTGATGTCCGGGGACATCATGCGCTCGAGCGTCTTCTCGTAGACCAGGTTGGAGGTCTCGCCGTCGACGATCAACGCGTAGTCGATGTCGCCGCGCTCAAGCATGCGCGCGGCCACGTCCATGCCGTTGATGAAGGCCAGGCAGGCGTTGGCGATGTCGAAGGTGACGCAGTCCTCGCCGATGCCCAGGTTGCCGGACACGATCGAGGCGGTGGACGGCTCCAGGTAGTCACGGCTGACCGAGGTATTGACCAGCAGGCCCACCTTGTCGGCGGTGATGCCGGCGTCTTCCAGTGCCTTCTGGCCGGCCATGGTGGCCGCGTCCGAAGCCTGCGTACCCTGGTCCCACAGGCGCCGTGCGTGGATGCCCGCGATGTCGCCAAGCACGTCGGCACGAATCCCCAGGCGCTCCAGCGTGGGCTGGAGACGCTCGTTGATTTCCTTGGAGGTCAGCGTATGCGGCGCATCAATATGCGCCAGTCCCGCGATCGAGACATTCTGGAAAGGCATCGGAAAGCGCCAAGACTCAGGCGAAGGGGGCGCTATTCTAGCGTCTGCGCCTTTTTACCGCATCTTTACAAATTCCGGCCCCGGCGTATGGAGTCGCCAGGGCCGCAGCTACCCCCTGCTCAGCGCGGCGGGCACTGGTAGGCGGCGAAGCGCTGGCTGCCATCGGCCGGCTGGCTGGTGGCCTGCACCGCGTTGGCGCCGGCGCTGGGGGCCTCGTTGCGGGCCAGGGTTTCCAGCTCTTCCTGCACGCGCAGCGGGTTGCGGTTGTAGAAGCCCACCTTGTTCTTGACCGAGACCACGATCTCGCCCTTGTTGATGCAGCCCGGCGCCACCGGGCCGGCCGGCAGCACGCGCGTGGCCTTGCCGCTGGACTCGATCGGCACCCAGGTGCAGGCGGCGGTGCTGGCGATGAGGACGGACAGAAGCAGGACGCGCATGGACTATTCCTTGTGAAGTGCAGAACGGATTGTGCCGTCAATGGATGAACACGTCATGATCCCGGACGCGGGGGGCGGCCCTCACCCCACCCCCTCCCCCGCGGGCGGGAGAGGGGCCTGTTCCTCCTTGCCTGCCCGCTCCCGCGCACGGGAGCGGGCGCTACGGCTTACTTGGCCTTGGCCACCGGCTTGCCGTCGGCATCGATCACGGTCACTTCGCCCAGCTTGAGCGCGCGGACCGGGGCCTCGATCTTGGACAGGTCGCCGACGATCACCCAGGTCAGGGCGTTCGGGTCGATTGCCTTGGCCGCGTCCCTGGCCTGCGCCGGGGTGAAGTTGGCCACCTGCTCGTTGCGCACCTGCACCCAGTTGTCCGGGCGCCCGTAGCGGACGATGCCACCAATGGTGCCCATCACCGCCTGCGCGGTTTCATAGGCGCCGGGCTGGCTGCGCAGGTCGTTGTCGACCACCTTGGTCACTTCGGCCTGGGTGGCCGGCACCTTGCCGGTGCCGTACTCGGCGATCTCACGCAGCATCTCGGCGGCCGATTCGGCGGTCTTGTCGATCTGCACCGGGGCAATGCCCAGGAACGGGCGCTGGCCCTGCGCCGAAGTGATCACGGTGCGGGCCCCGTAGGACCAGTGCTTGTCTTCGCGCAGGTTCATGTTCAGGCGCGAGGTGAACGAGCCGCCCAGCACTTCGTTGGACATCTCCAGCTGCACCGCACCCGGGTCACGAGTGGAGGGCATCAGCTCGCCGGCATAGATGTTGGCCTGCACCGCGCCGGGCTGGTCGATCAGGAACACGCGCGGCGCGGTCGGGCGTGCCACCTGGGCCACGTCCACCTTCGCCGGTGCGGCACCCTCGCCCTTCCAGTCGCCGAAGTGCTTGTCCAGCACCGGCACGATCTCCGCCAGCGTGGTGTCGCCGACCACGATCACCGTGGCCTGCTCCGGGCGCAGCCACTGCTTCTGGTAGTTGAGCAGGTCCTGGCGGCTGATCGCCGCGACCGAGGCTTCGGTGCCGCTGCCGGTGAACGGCATGCCGTACGGGTGGTCGGCGCCGTACAGCAGCGGCGGCAGCACGCGTAGCGCGGCGGTCTGCGGACGCGCCTTCTCCTGGGCGATCCCGGACAGCCACTGGCCCTTGACGCGGTCGATTTCGGCCTGGTCGAAGCGCGGTGCACGCAGCATGTTGGCGAACAGCTGCACCGACGCGTCCAGGTTCTCGGTCAGCGCCGACAGGTAGGCGTTGGAACCATCCAGCGCGGCACCGGCACTGAGCTGCGCGCCCAGGTCCTCGGCACGGGCCTTGAACGCCAGCGAGTTCAGTTCACCCGAGCCCTCGTCGAGCATCTGGCTGGCGAAGTTGGCCGTGCCCAGCTTGCCGCCGTGGTCACTGGAGTAGCCACCGGCGAACTCGTAGCTGATGTTCACCACCGGGGTGTCATGGCGCTCGGCCAGGATCACCTTGCTGCCGTTCTTCAGGGTGGCGTGCTGCAGCGCCGGGAAGACCAGCTGCGGGAAGCTGTCCACGCCCGGCACGCCGGCCTTGCGGTCGACGTTGCTGGCGGTGGTGGTGTACTTGGCATCCACCGCCGGCAACTGGAACGGCGCCGGCTTGGCCGAGGCCTCCTCGACCAGCGGCTTGCGCTCGCCCGGCTTGACCACGAAGGTGTGGCTCGGGTTGCCCAGCCACTTGGCGGTGGCCGCACGCACCGTCGCCGGTGTGGCGCTGGCCACGGTGGCCAGCGACTCACGGAAGCAGGCCGGGTTGCCGGTGAAGGTGGCGCAGGAAGCCAGCGCGTCGGCCTTGCCGCCGAAGCCACCGATGCGCTCGATGCCGCGGATGAAGCCTGCACGGTAATCGGTCTGGGCGCGGGCCAGTTCCTCGGCGGTCGGGCCGTCCTTGATCAGGCGCTGCAGCTCCTCGTCGATCACCGCTTCGACCCTGGCCGGGTCCACGCCCTGCTTGACCAGCGCGCGGATCGAGAAGTTGCCGGCCAGCTGCGAGCCGTAGTTGCTGGTGCTGACGCTGTCCACCAGCTTGTCGCGGTGGACCAGGCGCTCGTCCAGGCGCGAGCTGGCGCTGCCGCCAAGCACCTGCGAGGTCAGGTCGAGCAGGTCGGCGTCCTTGTCGCCGACCTGCGGCACGTTCCACATGCGCTGCACCAGCACCTGCGGGACCTTGTCCTCCAGCTCGGTGCGGCCGTTCTGCGCGAGCACCGCCACGTCCACCTTGGGCTGGGACATGGTCGGGGTGGCCGGGATGTCGCCGAAGTAGCGGGCGACCTTTTCCCGGGCGGTGGCCACGTCGATGTCGCCGGCCAGCACCAGCACCGTGTTGTTCGGGCCGTACCAGGTGCGGAACCAGGTCTTCACGTCTTCCAGTGAAGCCGCGTTGAGGTCGTTCATCGAACCAATGGTGGTGTGGTGGTACGGGTGGCCCACCGGGAACATCGTGCGCGAGACGACTTCGCGCAGCTGGCCATAGGGCTGGTTCTCGCCCTGGCGCTTTTCGTTCTGGACCACGCCGCGCTGTTCGTCCAGGGTCTTCTGGTCGATGGCGCCGAGCAGGTGGCCCATGCGGTCGGACTCCATCCACAACGCCATGTCCAGCGCGGTGGTCGGGATGTTCTCGAAGTAGTTGGTACGGTCGGTGTTGGTGGTGCCGTTCATGTCGGTGGCACCGGCCGCCTCGAACGGCGTGAAGTATTCGCCCGGCGCGTTTTCGCTGCCGTTGAACATCAGGTGCTCGAACAAGTGGGCGAAGCCGCTGCGGCCAGCCGGCTCGTCCTTGCTGCCCACGTGGTACCAGAGGTTGACCGCCACGATCGGCGCCTTGCGATCGGTGTGCACCAGCACGCGCAGCCCGTTGGGCAGGGTGAACTCGTCGTAGGGAATGTCGACGGTGGCTGCGGCGGTCACCGATTTGGTCTTGGCTTGCGCCGGCAGCGGCGTGCCGACGAATCCTCCGAGGGCAGCACTCAGCGCGAGGGTCAACAGGGCGGTACGGGGTGCAGCGTTCATTCCACTTTCCTTGGGCATGAAGTGAGCGCCGATCCTAACCGTCCTGCGCCTTCCACCGCATACGCCAAGCGTCATGGCCGCCCGTCAACGGCGGCCGGTGTCCGCGGACAACCCCTGCGCACACCCAGTGTCCGGACAGCGGACACTTTCAGAATCAAAAACATCCTTTAAATTCAACAAGATGCAGTTGGCACGCGTCCTGCGTACTCCTGAGTGCGTCCAGATCAACCCTAAAGCAACATGACTGGATGCTGAATAAACCTCGGGAAGTTGAAAAAGTTCTTGCATCCCGATATTTGGTGTACTACTTTACTACCACACCGCTGTTCACACACACCACACAGGTATCGCCATGAACGCCAAGTCCTTCGCCTTCGCCATCGCCCTCGTTGCCGGCACCGGGTTTGCCTCCGCGGTGCACGCTTCGGACATCACCACCCTGGAGACCGTGCAGGTCCGCCCGTCGGCCGACCAGATCGCCCAGGCCACCCATGAAGCCAACAGCAGCATCCCGACCCTGGCCGCCGTGCAGGTGCGCCCGACCGTCGGCCAGATCGTCGAGCTGATGGCAGAACAGGCCGCCTCGCGCCTGGCCGCCAACACCCCGGTGGCCATCGGTGCCAACGTTGGCCAGTGGATCGTCTCGCTGCCGGCCGTCAACGTCCGCCCGGACCTGGAGCAGGTGCAGGCCAAGGCCGTGGAAATGGCTGCCGGCGCGGTCGAAGGCGTGGTCGTGCAGAGCGTGATCGCCAAGTAAGCCCACGCCCTGCGGGAGGCACCGCGGCGTAAACTTCGCCGATGACTTCCGCACCCGTTTTCGATGTCCTGCTGTACCAGCCCGAGATCC
This sequence comes from Stenotrophomonas sp. ATCM1_4, assembly GCF_004348115.1. GTDB lineage: Bacteria > Pseudomonadota > Gammaproteobacteria > Xanthomonadales > Xanthomonadaceae > Stenotrophomonas > Stenotrophomonas capsici. Next base: position 1,467,395 of record NZ_QPFB01000001.1, read on the forward strand.
CGCCCAACACGGGCAACGTGATCCGGCTATGCGCCAATACCGGCGCGCGGCTGCACCTGATCGAGCCGTTGGGCTTCGACCTCAATGACAAGCAGCTCAAGCGCGCCGGCCTGGATTACCACGAGTACGCGCAGATGCAGGTCCACCCGGACCTGGACACCGCGTTGGCGCGCATTGTGCCCAAACGCCTGTTCGCCATGAGCACCCGCGCCAGCGTGCGCTACGACAGCGTGTCCTTCGCCGACGGTGATGCCTTCCTGTTCGGTCCGGAAACCCGTGGCCTGCCGCAGGAAGTACTCGATGCCCTGCCCGACGGCCGCCGCCTGCGCCTGCCGATGCAACCGAACAACCGCAGCCTGAACCTGTCCAACTCGGTCGCCGTGGTGGTGTTCGAAGCGTGGCGCCAGCACGGGTTCCCGGGCGGCGCGTAAACGCGCCCAATCCCTGCCCTGTGCCTGCGGCGCAAGGGAGGGGGTCTTCTGCGCGAGCGGATCGTTCGCAGCAAAACCCGTTTCCGCTCCCTCCCTTTGGCGTAGCCAAGGGGAGGGTTGGGGAGGGGGCGCTTCAACTCACACACTACCCGCCGATCACGCCCTGCCCGCGCAGCCGCTGCAGTTGCGCTTCACCCATGGCCAGCACCTCTCCCAGCACCTGCGTGGTGTGCTGCCCCAGCAATGGCGCGGCCTGCGTGTACTGCAACGGTGTGGCCGAGAACTTCAGCGGGTTGCGCACCATCGCCACCGTGCCGCCCGCGGCATGCGGCACATCGATGCGCAGGCCGCGGGCCTGTACCTGCGGGTCGTCGAACACCTGGTCGATGCGGTTGACCGGATTGGCCGGCACCACGGCGGCCTCCAGCGCGGCCAGCCATTCGGCGGCCGGCCGCGTCCGCAGCCGCTGCTGCAGGTGGGGCACCAGCTCGGCACGGTGGGCGACACGGGCACGGTTGGTGGCATAGCGCGGATCAACGGCCAGTTGCGCCTCGCCGATCACCTCGCAGAGCCGCGCGAACTGCGCGTCGTTGCCCACGGCGAGCATGAAGTAGCCGTCCGCGGCCGGCATTACCTGGTACGGCACGATGTTGGGATGCGCGGTGCCCTGGCGGTCCGGCACCAGGCCACCCACCAGATAGTTCGAAGCCTGGTTGGCCAGCCAGGCCACCTGTGTATCCAGCAATGCCAGGTCGATCTGCTGGCCCCGGCCGGTGCGCTCGGCATGGCGCAACGCGGCCAGGATGGCGGTGGCCGCATACATGCCGGTCATCAGGTCGGTGGCGGCGACGCCCACCTTCTGCGGGCCGGCGCCGGGCGCGCCATCCGGCTCGCCGGTGACGCTCATCAACCCGCCGATGGCCTGGATGGCGGCGTCATAGCCGGCGCGCTGCGCGTACGGACCGTCCTGGCCATAGCCGGTGATCGAGCAGTACACCAGCTTCGGGTTGATCGCCAGCAGGCTGGCAGCGTCCAGCCCGTACTTCGCCAGGCCACCGACCTTGTAGTTTTCCACCAGCACGTCGCAGCGCCCGACCAGTGCATGGACCAGCGCCTGCCCTTCGGGGGTGGTGAAGTCGATGGCCAGCGAGCGCTTGCCGCGGTTGGCGCACAGGTAATACGCCGACTCGGCGGTGTCGTTGCCGTCACCATCCTTCAGGTAGGGCGGTCCCCAACCGCGGGTGTCATCGCCCACGCCGGGGCGTTCGACCTTGATCACGTCGGCGCCGAAATCGGCAAGCACCTGCGTGCACCACGGCCCGGCCAGGATGCGCGACAGGTCAAGGACACGGACACCTTCAAGCAACGTCATTTCAGCCACCCTGCAGCACGGACCCGGGGAAGGCGCCACCACTGCGGCGCATCACCCATGGTAGCGGGCTGCCGGGCTGCTTCCGGCCAGCCCAGGGCAAGCGCACCGCGCCGGGCTTCGGGTATCCTGCGCGGCCCACGCATGCCCGCCAGCGCCTGAAGGCCGCCCGCCAGCCATTGCGTGTGTCCCGCCACCGCACGCCGGCACCGTCGCCACAGGTGTCACCTCGCGTGCAGAGGTACGGCAGGTGCCGGCCGCGCGCAACATTCCGTTTCGTGCCGCACGCGCTGCCGGTGATCATTCCACCGGTGGTTCAATCCACTGCCTGACAGCGGTGGACGTCGCACAAGCGTCACGTCATTGGGACAAGCGGGCAGCGCAAGCGCAGGCACGGGCCTGCAGGCAGGCGACGTGCGGTCATGCCGGTGCTCGCCAACCCACGCCCGGCCACGGCATCATTGCCGTCCCCACCCAACGCGATGCGGCTTCCGGCAACGGCGATCACGGCGTGGTTGGATGCGGACAGCAGCGCCGGCCAACCCCGGCCATCCCACGCCCGCCGCTGCCCTGGCCTTCCGGGCCGTCATGGGACATCGCAGGGGCCTGGACGTTGCGGGCAGGAGCCTTCGCAATGACGTTGAACAAGGATCCGTACAGATGACTGGTACCAGACGCAGCAAGCCCCGCTACGCCGAACTCGGCGACCTGCTGCAGGCGGCGATCGAGAAAGGTGACCACCCGGTGGGCACCCTGCTGCCGACCGAACTGGAGCTGTGCGAGCGTTTCAACGTCAGCCGCCATACCGCACGCGCGGCGTTGGCCCAGCTGATCAGCGCCGGGCTGGTGCAGCGCCGTCCGGGCGCGGGCACCCGCGTGATCGCGCAGAACGCAGCCATGCGCTATGAGCAGCAGATCGACACCGTCGACCTGCTGATGCAGTACGGCAACACCGCCCGCCTGAAGGTGCTCGAAGCCGAACGCCTGATCGCCGACCTGGCCATGGCGCAGTACCTGGACATCGCCGAAGGCAAGGACTACCTGCGCCTGCACTGCCTGCGTCTGGAAGAACACACCCACGCGCCCGGCGCGGTCATCGAGGTGCTGATCCCGATCCGCACCGGCGTGCCCACCGAGCGCTTCCTGGACATCGCCAGCACCGCGCGCACGCTGGCCCGGTTCCTGGAGCCGGGGCGGCTGTCGCGGGTGGAACAGGTGTTCGACGCCACCTCCTTCGACGCCGGTGACGCCAAGCTGCTGGATATCAGGAAGCACGAACCGGCGCTGCGCGTGCAACGCCGTTACCGCGACACCCAGGGCCGCCTGCTGCTGATCACCATCAGCCTGCACCCACCGGGACGCTTCGCCTATTCGATGGTGCTCTCACGCAGCCATCGTTGAACGGCCCTGCGTCGAGCGGATCGTACCTGGACGCGCCGGCCGCATCGATCCGGCAAGGCACACGGCGGTTTCGACACGCCCCGGGGCGCCGGCGATTGACTGAAGGAACGCGCCGCGCGGCCGATATGCAGGCATTGCCCGCTCGCCCGGAAACCGCGCCCGCTGGCGTAATACCCACAACCGCACAGGACACCCCATGAAAGGATTCACCACCGCCATGCTTGTCGCCGCCGCCCTGCTGTCGACCCCCTGCCTGGCCGCGCGCAGCACGCTGATCGACCGCACCTGGGCCCCCGTCAGCGAGAACCACGCCGAGCTGGAGCACGACGGCCGCCACTACGTGCTTGATACCTACATCGTGATGTTCCAGCAGCCGTACTACATCCATGTCCGCGCCAAGGACGGGAAGCCGCTGGACGCGGCGGCGCTGGTGGACATGGCCTCGGACTACATCACGCCGCGCGGCTGCACCGAACCGCTGCAACGCCGCAGTGACCTGGACCGCTCCAGCGGCGACGGGACGGATGTCGTGCTCGGCTTCCAGTGCTGAGCCCGCGCGGCATCGCCACCGATCTCATCCTCCACGCCGGGACCACCACGGCCGTCGAGGCCGATGACGGCAGCCTGCCTTGGGACGCGCTCGCCGCGCTGCGGCGGCGCAAAAGCCGATAAGCTTCGGCGCAATGCCCGTGCGCGGGCGCGGTGGCTGCGCCACCGACCCGCCCGCGATTGCATGGCCGCTTCTCCCCGACATCCGGACGTCCAATGCGCCTGCCCTGCCGACTCCTGCCTCTGCTGCTTCCCTGTGCCACGGCCATGGCCGCGCCGGAGCATGCCGATTACGAGCGCATGTACTCCGACTGCGTGGACCGGGCCGGCACCCTCAACAACGGCGTGGTGGATGCCTGTTCGTCGACCACCTCCGAGCACGTGAAGGCGGAGATGAATGCCCTGTACAAGCGCATCCACGACCGTCTTTCGACGCAGTCGCCCCAGGACGCGGACCGGCTGGAGCAGGCGCAGAAGTCCTGGCTGGTCTACCGCAACACGCATTGCGACCTCGCCGGTGCCTACGTGGGCTCGCCGATGTACGCGTTCTGCCCGATGCAGCTCAACATCGCGCGCGTGACCGAGCTGCGCGAGCTGGCCGGCGACTGAGCGCATGGCGTTGACGCGGCGCAGGCCCACCCGCCCACGAAAAGGACCGCCCACATGATGTTCGAATCCGTTTCGCCGATCCTCTCCGTGCATGACCTCGCGCGGTCGCTGGACTTCTACCGGACCACGCTGGGTTTCGATCTTGCCTGGTCCTGGGGCGAGCCCGCCGAGATCGCCGCCGTGTGCCGGGATGCGGTCGAGATCACGCTCACGCAGCGCGCGGAGGCAAAGCCGGCAGGCGCGGCGCACGTCTATCTGGCCGTGACCGACATCGACGCGTACCACGCCACGCTGCAGGCAGCCGGCGTGACGATGGTCGTGCCGATCGGCGACCGCCCCTATGGCATGCGCGATTTCCGCATCGCCGACCCCAGTGGCAATGAACTAAGCTTCGGCCAGGCCATCGCCGGCCTTGGGAACCACTAGCGCGCGTGTCCTGCGGTGATGCCGCCTCCCTCCACGTTGGACCCCTTCAGGAGCTCACATGTCGCTTTCCGATCTGCTCGACGTGCTGGACATCGCCGAGTTCCTGACGGCATGGCGGTTCTGGCTGCCCACCTTCGGCGGTGCCGCGCTGGGGCTGCTGATTTACTTCGGCGGCGCGGGAGGCGTGCTCCCGGCCGTGCTTGGGACAGGCATCGGCCTGGCCGGCGTGGTTACCGGCCTGGTGTGGCAACACCGCCACGGCTGAAGCGCGCCACCGACCGGCCGTCGACCTCAACCGGCCGCCATGACCGGCGAGCGCCTGGGCCAGTTCACCCAGACCACGTGCAGTGACACCGGCAACGCCCAGCTCACCCACAGCAGGACCGCGATCACGTCCGGGGACGGCGCGTTGCCCAGCGCGATCCATGCCGGCAACAACAGGCGGAAGCTCACCGGTGCCAGCGTCACCAGGTAGGCGCGCGTCATCCAGCGACGATGACGGGCAACGTCGCCGCGGCGGACGCCCAGCATTGCCACCAGCGCGGTCACCAGCCACGCCAGCGCGGTGGCCGCGAAGGCCAGGGTGATCGCCAGCGGCGCCGGTGAGGTGGCGATCAGGCCCACCGCCGCCGCGCAGGCCAGCAGCATCCCCCCGAAGTAGAAGCGGCCGGACCAGCGGTGCAGGCGTGGCCGGGCACGCGGCCAACGGCTCAGGAACTGCACCGGCCCCAGCACGATGCCAAGCACGCCGCCGCCGATGTGCAGCCACAGCCAGCCGCGGCGTGACCAGTACATCGTGTAGTGCTCCGGATCCAACTGTCCGTACTGGCCGAGCACCTTGAACAGGAAATGCAGGCTGATCGCGGCCAGCAGCAGCCAGAGCACCCACCCTCCCAGGCGCCGGGCGCCGGAAGCCCCCCCGGCGGGAACCGCAGACTCGAACACGTCGGACATGGCGCCTCCAGGCAATGGGCCAGCGCGAGCATACAAGGCGGCCGGGGAGCCGCGCGTCCATACGGCAATGGCGCACACCGTGCGTTTGTACGGCAAAGCGCGACCGACCACCTCACCGGCAGAACCTGACTGGGCCGGATATTGCAAAATGCAAATCATTCGCATTTAATTTCTCAATCGTTATTACCTGCCTGTCCATCGGCAGATGCCCACAACGGATGTGGCATGCGCCCGTCTCCGTCACGCGATTTCCCGCCTTCCAACCCCCCAGGCCTTCCATGTCCCCCAGTCGCTCCCCCCGCCGTCCGGCCCCTGGCGCCGGCTTGCCTCCCCGTTGCCGCCGTTCCATTTCCGGCCACCTGCCGTGGGCGATCAGCCTGGCCCTGGCGGCCAGCCCGGGGATGGCAGTGGCCGCCGAAAGCACCGCCGCCGATGCCAGCGCCACCACCCTGGACGCGGTGCGGGTGGTCTCCCAGCGCGCCAACCGGGTCAGCAACGGGGCGACCAACCTGGACCTGGACATCAAGGACACCCCGCAGTCGATCAGCACGGTGGACCGCACGCAGATGGCCCAGTTCGGCGCCAACAGCATCAACGACGCGCTGCGCCTGGCCACCGGCATCCAGGTGGAGGAATGGGAAACCAACCGCACCAACTACCTGGCCCGCGGTTTCGAGATCAAGAACACCCAGATCGACGGCGTCGGCCTGCCCAATGACTGGGGCATCGTCACCGGCGCGATGGATGCCTTCGGCTACGAGAAGCTGGAGGTCATCCGCGGTGCCAATGGCCTGTTGACCGGCGTGGGCAACGCCTCGGGCACGATCAACTACGTGCGCAAGCGCCCCACCAACGAAGCCAGGGGCGAAGTGGGCGTGAGCGTGGGCTCGTGGGGCAAGCGCCGCGTGGAGGTGGACTACTCCACCCCGATCACCGCCGACGGCCGTTGGGCCGCGCGCGTGGTGGCCGCGCACGAGGACGGCGACTCGCACCTGCGCGGCTTCACCAACGACCGCAACTTCCTGTACGGCGTGGTCGATGGCCAGATCGGCGAGAACGGCACGCTGACGCTGGGCTATTCGTGGCAGAAGGCCAACAGCGACCAGAACATGTGGGGCGCGTTGAGCTTCGCCAACACCGATGGCAGCCAGCTGAGCTGGGGACGCAGCGCGTCCACCACCCAGGACTGGACCTACTGGAACACCCGGACCCGGACCGCCTTCGCCGAGTACACCCACCACCTGGGCGAGAACTGGGAGGTGAAGGCGTCCTACAACTATCGCCAGATCGGCAACGATGACCAGTTGTTCTTCGCCTTCAGCACCACCGGCCTGGACCCGCAGACCCACACCGGTCTGGTCGGCTGGGCCTACAAGGGCATCGACGACATGGACTCGCACCTGGGCGATGTCACCCTCAACGGTCGCTTCCAACTGTTCGGCCGTGAGCAGGAGGCCATGCTCGGCGTCAGCGTGGCCAAGAGCAGCGCCACCACCTGGGAACACCCGGTCGATCCCAACGACCCGGCGTTCGGCGCGCTACCGGCGTTCCCGTATGCCGGCAACACCATCGCCGAGCCGGAATGGGGCCCGCGCACCCGCTCCAACTGGACCAACCAGCGTCTGAAGCGTGGTTATGGCGCCACCCGCCTGGCCCTGACCGACCGCCTCAAGGCCGTGGTCGGCTTCAACTGGGCGCAGTACCACCGCGATGGCAACAACGGCAACAACTTCGACCAGACCGAAAGCAACATCAGCCCCTACGCCGGCTTCACCTGGGACTTCAACGACCGCGTGCTGGGCTACGTGAGCTACTCGGACATCTACCAGCCGCAGGACCAGTACGACCGCAACCGCGTCTACCTGGACCCGACCAAGGGCGTGAACTACGAGGTTGGCGTCAAGGCCGAGTGGCTGGACCGCCGCCTGCTGACCACGTTGGCGCTGTTCAAGGCCAAGCAGCAGGGCCTGGCGACTTCCGGCGGCTATGACCTGGATACCGCGATGTACTGGTACTACGGCGTGGACGTGGAATCCAAGGGCGTCGAATTCGAGGCCACCGGCAAGCTTGGCGAGCACGCCAGCCTGGTGTTCGGCTTCACCCACCTGTCGATGAACAACCAGGACGGCGGTGATACCTACACCTGGGTGCCGCGCCGCACCGCCAACCTGGTGTTCAGTTCGCGCCTTCCCGGCTACGAGGCGTTGTCCTATGGCATCGGCGGGCGCTGGCAGAGCGCGATCTCCACCCGGGACACCTACACCGGCACCACCATCGCCCAGGGCAGCTATGCCCTGCTCAACGCCTTCATCGGCTGGGACGTGCTGCCCAACGCCACCGTCCGCGCCAACGTCAACAACCTCACCGACCGCAAGTACATCAACAGCCTGTACCAGGTGGGCTACTACGGCGCACCAAGCAACTACACGTTGAGCTTCAACTACCGGTTCTGACCCCAGCCCCTCCCACGCGCGGGAGAGGGGCGATTCGCGGCACCACGCCACTCCCCGTCCACCTGAGACCAGCCATCGCCATGCCACAGGTATCCACCGCTTCCGCACCGCCTCCCGCGTCCCGGCGCCTGCAGGTCCTCCCGCGCATCCTTGCCGCCATCCTCGGCGGCTACGTGTTCGCCTGGGGCACGGTGGCATTGACCACCAGCGCGCTGTTCGCGCTGAAGCTGGCGTTCCATGACGCCGAGTTCCTCGGCGCGTTGGTCGGCCTGCTGGCCTACCTGGGCGTATTCCTGTGGGCCATCGCCACCCACCACGTGGCGCGGCTGTGGATGGCGCTGGTCGGCGGCGGTGCGCTGATGGCCGCGGCCGCATCACTCCTGCAATCCCGACTGGTCTGAGCCGGAGGCATCCATGTTCAACAGCTTCCGTCAGGCCATGGCATGGCTGCACACCTGGTTCGGGCTGGTGCTCGGCTTCGTGCTGATGGCCGCCTTCTTCTTCGGCGCGCTGTCGGTGTTCGACCGCGAGATCGACCGCTGGTCGATCCCGGCCACGCGCATCGAGCCGCAGCCGATGCCGTCGTTCGACGCTGTGCTGCGGCCGGCCTTCGAGCGCATGCAACCCACCGCCGAAGCCATCGCCGCGATGCGGCCGATGGTCAACGGCGACATGCCGCAACGCTTCGACCAGGTCGGCAGCTGGAGTGCCTACACCACCCATCGCGACCCGGTGCTTGCACTGTACGCCGGCTACGACGTGCCCAACGCGAAGAACCCGGACGAGCAGATCTGGGCATACGCCACCATCGATCCGCGCAATGGCAGGGCCTTGCCGGACGACCAGCTCAAGATCGGCAGTGGCTTCTTCTTCCCGCTGCATTACGGCCTGACCCTGGACTGGAAGAACCTGGGCGTGTGGATCGTCGGCTTCTCGGCGCTGGTGATGCTGGCCGCGCTGGTCAGCGGCGTGGTCATGCACCGCAAGCTCTTCCGCGAGTTCTTCACCTTTCGTCCGGACAAGGCGCGCCTGCGCAGCGTGCTGGACCTGCACAACCTCACCGGCGTGGTGGCGTTGCCGTTCCATTTCTTCTTCGCGCTGACCGGCCTGCTGATCTTCGCCGGCACCTATTACTTCCCGGTCGGCCACACCCAGCTGCATGGCCTGCATGACCTGCACGAGCAGGTGGAGGCGCGGGAGACCGGCCTGCCGCACACGCGTGCCGGCGTCGCCGCCGGGCTGGCCTCGGTGGACGCGATGGTGGCCCAGGCGCAGCGGCGCTGGCAGGCCCATGACAAGGCCGGCGACGTCGGCTTCCTGGTGCTGCAGCACGTGGGCGATGCCAACGGCTACGTCAGCGTGTACCGCGCCGGTACCGACCGCATCGCCCTGGTCGGCGACGGCATCCACTTCAAGGCCGCCACCGGCGAGCTGATCCGCGAAGACCCGCCGGCCACCCCGGTGGCACGCATGAACGAATTCCTCACCGGCCTGCACCTGCAGCACTTCCGCCATTGGCTGCTGCGCTGGTTGTACATGCTGGGCGGCCTGGCCGGTGCCACCTGCATCGCCACCGGCTTCATCTTCTTCGTCGAGAAGCGCAAACGACAACACGCGCAGCAGGGCCGCCACGGCGCGCGCATCGTCGATGCGCTGGCGGTCACCACGGTGACCGGCATGGTCCTGGCGACACTCGGCATCCTGATCGCCAACCGGCTGTTGCCGGAGGCGCTGCCGGCGCGCGGTGACTGGGAGCGCTACGCGTTCTGGGGCACCTGGGCACTGGCGCTGGTGCATGCCGGTTGGCGCAGTGCGCCGGTGGCACGCGGCCTGGTCAATCCGGCGTGGCGCGAACAGTGCTGGGCGATCGCCCTGTTCGCGCTTGCCGCGGTGCTGTTGAACGGGATGACCACAGGGGATCACCTGCTGCGTACCCTGGCCCAAGGGTACTGGCCGGTGGCCGGCGTGGACCTGTCATTGCTGGCCACCGCCGTGATCGCGGTGATGGCGGCCCGCAAGGTGGGCCAGCGGATGCGCGCGACGGCGGCGCACGCGCCGCGTGAGGAGGCCGTGCATGCCTGAGTCGTTGCTCGACAACCTGCTGCTTGCCACGGCACTGCTGAGTGCGCTGGCCGGCATGGGATGGCTGGCCCTGTCGATGGACGTCCACGCCCGGCAGGTGTGGGCGCGCGCCCCGTCGAGAGGCGGCCTGCGCGTGCTGCGGGGGCTGGGTACGCTGGGCATCGTCATGGCGTTGCTGCTGTGCCTGGCCGTGGACCACGCCTCGATGGCGGTGCTGGTATGGGTGATGGCGTTGGCCGGGGCGGCGCTGGTGACCGCGTTCACCCTGTCCTGGCAGCCCACCCGGCTGCGGTTGCTGGCCCCCTGGATCAGGGACCACCGGCTGCGCTAGGCGCGGCCTTCAGCGCGAAGCACGCATACGGCCGGCCTGCCGAGGGCCCCCTCCCCCTTGCCGCGCAACAGGGAGGGCTGATCCGTGCACGCTGCGAACCTGGCGGGAACGACCACGGCCGCCAGGCACGCGTACCGCCAACCGGCCCGATGGCAGCCGTCCCGCGTTCCCCGTGCTAGCCGCCCACGTGTGCACGATGCTCCGCGGCCTCGTCGTGCAGCCATTGGCGGAAGGCAAGAAAGCCGCGGTGCGTGGCCGAGCGCTCCGGGTAGACGAGCCAGTGTGACCAGGGCGTCTTCAGACGCTCCGGCGACAGCAGCACCAGCTGCCCGGACTCGAGCAGCAGCCGCGCGCGCGTGACGCGCCCCAGCGCGACGCCGACGCCATCCAGCGCGGCGCGGTGGTGGGATTCGGAGTCATCGAGGATGGCGATGTAACGCTTCGGCGGTGCCTCACCGACCAGCGCAAACCAGCGGTCCCATTCGCCATCCGGGTCGCCCAGCAATGGCCATTGCGACAAGGGCAACGCGTCGATGCCACCCATGCGTGCCACCAGTGCCGGACTGGCCATGGGCACCAGCCATTCGTCGATCAACGGCTCGGCGGTCAGGCCCGGCCAGTGGCCGTTGCCCACGCGCATCGCGGCATCGAACTGCAACTGCTTTTCGAAATCGACCAGGTGCTGGCTGGACTGCAGGTTGATCTCGATCTGCGGATGCAATGCCACGAACCGCCCCAGGCGCGGCACCAGCCAGGCCGATGCCATGCTCGGCACCGCACTCACCGTCAGCACGCAGTCGTGGCGTGCGGGGAAGGGGCGGAACGCTTCGTTGATCGCATCCAGATGCGGGGCAACCTGGTCGAACAGGCGCCTTCCCTCCGGGGTCAATGCCACGCCACGCGCCTGCCGCAGCAGCAGCGGATAGCCCAGGCGCTCCTCCAGCTGGCGCATCTGGTGGCTGAGTGCACTGACGGTGACATGCATCGTTTCCGCCGCCCGCGAAAGGTTGCCCAGACGGGCGGTGGCGATGAAGCCCTGCAGGAGCTGGAGGGGTGGCTTTGACATTGAGCCTTCAATTTCCCTCAAGCCTTGCTTGAGGAATGATCGCTATTCCAGCCAACAGCTTGGACGCAACATGAGCCCTACTCAAGTAGGAGCATGGAAATGCGCATCTTCAGCGACCTGTTGTTTCTGCACGGACACCTCACCAATGCCGATCTGGCACGGCAGCTGGCCGGTGAAGCAGCGGCATCGGCCGCGAAAGACGTGCACGACCGGCCCGCCAAAGGCACCCCTCCCCAACCCTCCCCTTTGCTACGCAAAAGGGAGGGGGTCGATCCGTGCACCCTGCGTCCCTCGTAGGCGCGGTCTCGCGCAGGGGCGGCCTCCGCCGCGACGCCGGCCTACGACCGGCCTGCCCAACGCATCCGGCCTCAACCCGTTCCTTTGCGGCGCAAAGGAACGGACAGGTCAGCACGGCACGTCCGCATTGACGCGCCAACGGTCCCACTTCGGGTAAAACTCTCCCCGGCGCTGCAAGGCTGCACGCCGTCATCGCACAGGGAGAGAGAACCATGTCCACCCCCCATCCGCCCGCGTCCAGCCGCCGACTGCACTGGATGCTCGCCGGCCTGCTGCTGCCGTTTACCGTGGGCGCGGCACCCCCTGGCCCACTCGGGACCATCAGCGATGTCCGGATCACCGGCCAGGGCGTGGAAACGCCCAGCGATGCGCCGCTATGCGAATCGTTCAAGCCCACCCCGCGCGAGGTCGTGGCGTTCTTCCGGCATGCGGTGGTGATCACGCCACGCCAGGAGCACGACTATTTCCTGCATGGGCCCTGCTATGTCGAGGGCACGCTGCGCACGCGCTACGGGCAGTGGCGATGGCGCCTGCGCAACTTCGGCACGGCCTCTGTCAGCGTGGACGGCGGCGAAGATGCCTTCCTGTTCGCCGACCCGCGCCAGGAATCCTCGCTGGGCGACGACTGATGGCCCTGCCTGGCCTCGCCCGCATGGGCATCCATGGGTCGCCGGCGCGCTACGACACGCTACTGATTTCCGCGAGCATCACATGATGAAGAAATTGTTCGACCTGTTGACCGGCAAGCCGTCCTCACCCGCACCGGCGTCTGCCACCATCGCCCCGACGCCGGAAGCTCGGGTACGGGCCTTCATCCAGCACTGGCACCGGCAATGGACACATGCCCGTGAAACGATGGGCGACGACGTGGATTTCGGCCGCTGGCACAGCCTCGTTTCCGAAGCCGACCAGGCCCACTTCGACAGGGATTGCGGTTCCGGCACGAGCGATGCGTACGGCTCGGACCCGGACTTCGACCCGGCCACCACCGAGGTCATCGGGCAACGGATCGATGGTACGCAGGCGCAGGTGCATACGCGCCGCAACGGCGCTGCCAGCACCCGCTATCACGTGTACGACCTGCGGCACGACGCCAATGGCGATTGGCGGATCAGCCAGGTGTTCACGCTCTTCGATCCACCCACCGCCCCGGTGATCAACGCCGCGCGGTATGCCGAACTGGGCACGCTCAGCACGGCGGATGCGCCGTTGACCGCACCCAACGATGACCTCGCGCTCGACGAGAACCTGCTGTTCCGGGGCGATCGCCGCATCGAGCAGGACGACCTCCGTGGCCAGATCACCCAGCAGGTGATCGGTGAGATCGACATCCGCTCCGGCGTGTTGGCCATCAGCGATTTCGGCTATGGCTTCGATGACCTGCAGCCACTGGCGCGGCGGGCACCGCTGGGCCGCCATCCGGTGGAAACGGTGATGGTCGACCGCCGCGTGGCCGGCATCCGCATCCGCTTCGACCCGCACCGTCGCGCGGTTACCTGGAAGGCCGCGCGCACCCAGCACGGCACCGGCATCTATGGGGTGGACGCCGGCAACCTGGCGATCTTCGATGTCAGTGGGCTGCAGACGCTGAGCCACATCGCGCAGGAGCGCTGCTTCCGCCAGTGGTCAGGCGCAGGCAACGCGCGGACGTTGGCACTGGCCCACCCGGACGACTGCGTCATCACGCCCAGCGGCTACGGCGATGGCGCCTATCCGGCGTTCTGGGGCCTGGATGACAGCGGCACGCTGGTATCGCTGTACGTCGATTTCATGATCCTGATCGAGGAGCGCGACGCGGGCCGCTACGTCTCGCTCTGACCTGCCTTGCAGTTCCACTGCCCCTTCCCCTTGCTGGCGCAACGGGAGGGGCAGTTCGCCATGCACTGGCAACCCCCTCGCAGGAGAAGCCGGCGCATGCGAACGCAACCCGCGCCTCAGTACCCGTCTTCCTCGGCCGCGGCCTCGCGGCCCTGTTGCCGGATCAGGGCTTCCTCGCGTGCATCGTTGATCGCGTGGCGGACACTGTCCAGGTCCACCGCGCGCTCGTCGGGCGTGTACTGGCCACGCAACTCGGTCTCCGGCAGCAGGTCGCCGGCCTGGAACAACTCCCACATCTCCTCGCCGTACCAGGTATCGAGCAATTCGGGCGCCGAGCGCCCCAGGTAGGCGGTGAGGTTGTTGACGTCGCGCAGCAACATGGTGCGCGCGGCGTTGTTGCCGCCGGCGCTGACCACCTGCGGGAAGTCGATCACCACCGGGCCATCCGGGCCGACCAGCACGTTGTAGGGCGACAGGTCGCCGTGGATCAGGCCGCAGCACAGCATCAGCTTGACCTGCTGCACCAGCACCGCGTGGAACTGGCGGGCCTGTTCGGCGGCCAGTTCCACCTCGCCCAGGCGCGCGGCGCTGAAGCCCTCGGCGTCGGTGACCAGTTCCATCACCAGCACGCCGTGGAAATAGCCGTACGGCTCGGGCACCCGCAGGCCGGCCTCGCGCAGCTGGTACAGCGCGTCGACCTCGGTGTTCTTCCACGCCACTTCCTGCTGCTTGCGGCCGTACTTGCTGGCCTTGCCGATCGCGCGCGCCTCGCGGCTGCCGCGCACCTTGCGTCCTTCCTGGTACTGCACGCGCTGCTGGAAGCTGCGCTGGGCCATGTCCTTGTAGACCTTGGCGCAGCGCACGTCATCGCCGCTGCGCACGACGTAGACCGCCGCCTCCTTGCCGCTCTTCAGTGGGCGCAACACTTCGTCGATGACGCCATCGTCGATCAGGACCTGGAGTTGGGGGGGTGTCTTCACGGGTTCTCGGTGCTGCCAACAGGAGTGAAATACGCCTGGCCACGTGTGCCAGGCGCGCCCATTGTCACCGATGGTAGGCGAGCGGGGCCGAGGTGGGTGTGACCGCCGTTGTCAGCCAGACATGGAAACGGCCGGCAGGGCCGGCCGTCCGTGTCACGCAGCGCGCGCGTTCAGAACGCGTTGATGCCGGTCAACTCGCGGCCGATCACCAGCTGGTGCACGGTCTCGGTGCCTTCGTACGTGATCACCGATTCCAGGTTCAGGGCATGCCGGATCGCACCGTGCTCGGTGGTGATGCCGGCACCGCCGAGCAGGTCACGACACTCGCGGGCGATGTCGATGGCCAGGCGGCAATTGTTCCACTTGGCCAGCGACACCTGCTGCGGCTGCATCTGCCCGGCGTCCTTCAGGCGGCCAAGCTGCAGCACCAGCAACTGCCCGGCGGTGATGCGACGGGCCATGTCGGCCATCTTGATCTGCGCGCTCTGGGTGGCCGCGACCGGGCGGCCGAACAGGATCCGCTCCTTGGTGTAGGCCAGCACTTCGTCCAGGCAGGCGATGGCCGCGCCCAGCGGGCCCCAGGTGATGCCGTAGCGGGCCTGGGTCAGGCAGCCCAGCGGCCCCTTCAGGCCCTTCACGTTGGGCAGGCGGTTGGCATCGGGCACGCGCACGTTGTCGAAGAACAGGGCGCCGGTCACCGAGGCACGCAGGCTCATCTTGTGCTTGATCTCCTGGGCGGTGAAGCCCGGGGTGCCCTTCTCGATCACGAAGCCCTGCACGCCCTCCTCGGTGTTGGCCCAGACGATGGCGATGTCGGCCACCGAGCCGTT
Source organism: Stenotrophomonas sp. ATCM1_4 (assembly GCF_004348115.1). Classification (GTDB taxonomy): domain Bacteria; phylum Pseudomonadota; class Gammaproteobacteria; order Xanthomonadales; family Xanthomonadaceae; genus Stenotrophomonas; species Stenotrophomonas capsici. Next base: position 1,482,991 of record NZ_QPFB01000001.1, read on the forward strand.
GGTGATCCACATCTTCGAACCGTTGATGACCCAGTCCCCGCCACCCTTCACCGCGCGGGTCTTCATGCTGGCCGGGTCCGAGCCACCGTGCGCCTCGGTCAGGCCGAAGCAGCCGATCACCTTGCCGCGCGCCATGTCCGGCAGCCAACGCAGGCGCTGCTCCTCCGAGCCGTAGGCGTAGATGGGGTACATGCACAGCGAGCTCTGCACCGACACGAAGCTGCGCAGGCCCGAATCACCGCGCTCCAGCTCCTGGCAGATCAGGCCGTAGCTGACACCGTTCAGCCCGGCGCCGCCGTACTGCTCCGGCAGCGTGCTGCCCAGCAGGCCCATCTCGGCGATCTCGGGGATCAGTTCGTTCGGGAAACGCCCCTGGTCGAAGCAGTCGCCGATGATCGGCAACACGCGCTCGTCGGTGAAGCGGGCGACCGAATCCTGCACGGCGCGCTCTTCCTCGCTCAGCAACGAACGCACATCGAACAAATCGTAGGGGTTCAGGGTCTTCAGGCTCATTACGGTCTCTGGAAGGCGCATCCGCGCGCGGAAGGTAGGGATAAGGTAGTTCAATCGGGCGCGGAGGATTGCTGCAGGCGCACGCTCACCGGGCCTCTCGCTCGCTTCCATGCCCTTGCCCGGTGGCCAGCCCGCCCCTGCCCTGCGCAGCCAGCCCCTGCGCAGCCAGCCCCTGCACACCGGGCCTGCACACCGGGCTGCGGATACTTGGCCACGGGGGCGCGTCGGTCGATGCCGGCGCCGCTCCCGCCCAGGCAGTCAGGAGTGGTGCGGTAATGCAGGGAACCCAAGGCAACACCGGCGCGCGCGGGACGATCACGGTCACCCTCAACGCACGCCTTCAACCGGTCCACCGGACAGAGCTGGAGGACGCATTCAACGATGCCTGCCAGCTTCACGGCATCCATGCCGAGGTGATCGGCGGCGGCACCCTGCTGGCGTCCAGCGGCGAAGTGGCCAACTGCGACCTGCGGATCCGGGTGGATGACCTGGGCGGTGACAGCGTGCTCCTGATCCGGCGCCTGTTCGAGGCGATGCTGGCCCCGGTCGGCTCCAGCATCAGCCTGCCCGGCGGTGGCCCACGCATTCCATTTGGCGTGCACCAGGGCCTGGGCCTGTACCTCAATGGCACCGACCTGCCCGCCGAGGTCTACCAGACCTGCGACATCAACCACGTCCACGAGGAATGCATGCGCCGCCTGGAAGGCGTGGGCATGCTCAACAGCCACTGGCAGGGCCCCACCGAAGCCGCGCTGTACATGTACGGCGACAGCTTCGATCGCATGCACGCGGCCATCACGCCGCTGCTGGACAGCTACCCGCTGTGCCAGCGGTGCCGGGTCGAGCGCATCGCCTGAGCACGGCCCCCTTCACCGGCATGCCCCCGCTGACCCGATGGCAATGGCGCCCTGCCGGGGCATGGAGCACGCCTCGCTGGCATTCGCGCTGCTGATCGGCCAGGCCTCACTACGGCACCGACCAGTCATTTTGTCGATCGCGGACACCGCACGCCCGCTACGACATCTCCTCCTCGCCGCCGCGCCCGGCGCCATAGCCGAGCCCCGCCCCCATGCCGCCCATGCCGCCACCGCCACCCTTGCCTGCGCCGCCGGCCGCACCCTCCTTGTCCTTGCCGCCACCTTTTCCGCCACCGCCACTGGAGGTCGGGCGCGCCGGCCCCTGCTGCGGGATCGCCACGCTGGCCGGGATGGTGTCCAGATCGAGCACGCCCCGGATGAAGTCGCGCAGCGACACCACCAGTGCCGCGGTATGGATCGGCCGGCCCTGGACCATGTCGGTGGCCGCGCGCGCCGCCAACCGCACCTGTTCCTCGGTGCCGAGCAGGATGACGTCCGACAGGGCCGCCTCCACCGCATCGCGGATGCGCCGCGCCCGGTCGCCGGCCTCGCCGCCATCGATCGGCGGCAGCAACAGCGCGCCCTCGGCATCGGGGGTGGCCTGGCCTTGTGCCAACCCGGAGGCGCGTCGGCGGATCTCGCGCAGGTGGATAGGCGGCGATCAAGGTCTTGAGCCGCTCGTTGATCTGCCGGTTGGCTGCCTCGCGCTTCTGCTGCACTACCTGCATCACCAGCAGGCGGATGCCCACGCCGATCAGGGTGATGATCGCCAGGCCCACCAGGGTGGAAAGCAGGCCCTGCCACGAGCTGAAATCCAGGCCGCGCATCCGTCATCCATTGCTGCAGGCGCACATCGGCGCGCCGGGATGTCCATCCTACTGGCAGCAGGCCGTGGCGGGCGCGATGGACAGACACGATGACAATCGAACGCGGTAAGGTGTCGCACTTCTCTACACCAGATCGTTCAGATGTCCGCCAATTCCACCGCCCCGGCCAGTGCGCCGTCGCAGAATCTGGAACGCGCGCTCAAGCCGCGCCAGCTGATCATGATGGGACTGGGCAGCGCCATCGGCGCCGGCCTGTTCCTGGGCTCGGGCGTCGGCATCCACGCCGCTGGCCCGGCCGTGCTGATCTCCTACCTGGTCGCCGGCACCCTGGTGATCATCATGATGCACGCGATGGGCGAGATGGCCGCCGCGCGCCCCACCAGCGGCGCGTTCTCGGTCTACGCGGCCGACGCACTCGGCCCGACCGCCGGTGCCACCGTGGGCTGGCTGTGGTGGGCGCAGCTGGTGGTGGTGATCGCCGCCGAATCGGTTGGCGCGGCCGGCCTGCTCAAGACGATATGGCCGGAGCTGTCGGTGCCTCTGGTATCGCTGGCCTTCATGGTGGTGTTCACCATCATCAACCTGATGGGCGTGCGCAACTACGGCGAGTTCGAGTTCTGGTTCGCCATCCTCAAGGTCGGCGCGATCATCGGCTTCATCCTGATCGGCATCGCCCTGCTGTGCGGCCTGCTACCCAACGTGCCATCGCCGGGCCTGTCCAACATCACCGGCCATGGCGGCTTCATGCCCAAGGGCCTGGCCGGCATCGGCGCGGCCTTGCTGGTGGTGGTGTTCGCCTTCGGCGGCACCGAGATCGTGGCCGTCGCCGCGGCCGAAACCCAGGACCCGGAGCGCAGCCTGGCCCGCGCCATCCGCACCGTGGCCTGGCGCATCCTGGTGTTCTACATCGGCTCGATCGGCGTGATCATCGCCGTGGTGCCATGGACCAGCGATGCGCTGCGCTCCCCGTTCGCCGCGGTGCTGCAGGTGGCCAACATCCCCGGCGCGGCCACCGCGATCACGCTGATCGCGGTGATCGCCCTGCTCTCGGCGCTCAATGCCAACCTCTACGGTGCCTCGCGGATGATGTACTCGCTGGCCTCGCGTGGCGAAGCACCGCGCTGGCTGGGCCGCACCAACGCCCGCCAGGTGCCGCTGATCGCGGTGCTGGCCAGCGTGCTGTTCGGTTTCGGCGCGACCGTGCTGGAGCTGCTGTACCCGGACAAGGTGCTGCCGGTGCTGCTCAACGTGGTCGGCTCGACCTGCCTGCTGGTGTGGACCCTGACCCTGGTCTCGCAGTTGATCCTGCGCCGCCGCGCCGAACGCAACGGCACCCCGTTGCCATTCAGGATGGCCGGTTTCCCCTACCTGACGTTGCTGGCGCTGGCCATCCTCGCGCTGATCTTCGCGCTGCTGCTGAGCACCCCGGAGACCCGCCTGCAGTTCCTGTCGATGGCCGTGTTCACCGCCTTCATCGCGCTGTGCAGCGGCCTGGCACGGCGCCTACGCCGCGCCTGACCGTACCCAAAAAGGCCGTTGACGAGCCCGCCGCATCGGCGGGCTTGTTTTGCCGGCCGACTGACGGCAGGCTTCGCGCATCCGAGGCCCCGTCATGTCCCCCGATCCCCGCGTCGACGCCTACATCGCCAACGCCGCCGATTTCGCGCAACCCATCCTGCGCGAGATCCGGGCACGCGTGCACGCCGGTTGCAGCCAGGCCGAGGAAGCCATCAAGTGGGGCATGCCCAGCTTCCTGTACAAGGGCAAGCTGCTGTGCGGGATGGCCGCTTTCAAGGCGCATGCCACGCTGGGCTTCTGGCAACGCCAGGCCGGCCCGGGCGACAACACCGAGGCCATGGGCCAGTACGGGCGCCTGCAGCACGCCCGGGACCTGCCGGACAAGCGCGCGTTCGCCGCACAACTGCGCGAGGGCATGCGCCGCATCGACAGCGGCGTGAAGGCCCCGCGGCGTGCGCCGCGGGCCGCCCTGCCGATACCGCCGGCCTTCGCCCAGGCGCTGGCCGCGGCCCCACAGGCCCAGGCCGCCTTCGACGGCTTCGCCCCCGGCTACCAGCGCGACTACCTGGAGTGGATCGGCGAGGCCAAGCGCGAAACCACCCGGCAACAACGCATCACCCAGGCCATCGCGTGGTTATCCGATGGCAAGCACCGCAACTGGAAGCACGAGAAGCATTGACGCAGGACGCGCCAGAGATTCCACTTCACCCGAAATCACGACCCCCAGCCCTACCGTCCCCCCATGATCGACCAAGAAGCCCTCATCCAGCGCGCCATCGACCCGTCATCCGTCAAGCTGGAAGGCACGCTGACCAATCCGCCGTCCTTCGGCGTGTACGCCATCGATGCCGATGACGGCAGCACGCACTACCGCTTCGGCAGCCACCCGGTGCGCATGCACGAACTGGAAGACAAGTTCGGCGGCTGCGAGCTGGAATACCTGTTCCTCGCGCGCGAGGACGCCGCGGCGATGACCGCGGCATTGAACCGCCCGGAAGACGAGGAAGGCTGAGCAACGGGGACGACGCCGGGCGCACTGGCTTCCCCTCACCCCTGCCTGCGGCACAAGGCAGGGGGTCGTCCATGCGAACGGCCGGTCCACTGCAGTACCGCAATTGCCCCTCGCTTGTGCGGCAGGCATAGGGGAAAGGGGCAAGTGCCACCGTCAAGCCCCTCGAACCCCAACCCCGGCTACTTCAGCCCCAGGCGTTTGGCCAGGCGATTCAGGTTGGCCCGATCCAACCCCAGCAGGCGCGCGCTCTCGGTCCAGTTGCCCGCCGTGCGCTCCAGCGTGGCGGCGATGCGCTGGCGCTGGAAATCATCCACGGCCTTGCGCAGGTCCTCGGGCTGCAGCGCTTGTCCGGCACCAGCCGGGGCCTGCACGCTGGCATCGCTGTGCACCGGCAACTCCAGCGCCGCCGCATCGACGGTGAGGATGCGCGGGCGCACCGTGCCGCTGGCTGCCAGCGCGCGCAGCACTGCACGACCGATCAGATGCTCCAGTTCCCGCACATTGCCCGGCCAGTCGTAGCCAAGCAGCGCGGCCTGGGCATCGGCGGACAGGCGCAGGCTGCGCAGGCCCATCCGCGAACGCGCCTCTTCGATGAAGAAGCCCGCCAGCAGCAGCACGTCGCGCTCGCGCTCGCGCAGCGGCGGCACCCGTAGCGGATAGGCGCCCAGGCGGTGGTACAGGTCGGCGCGGAAACGCCCCTGCCGCACCGCGTCGGCCAGGTCCAGGTTGGTGGCGGCGATCACCCGCACGTCCACCTGGTGCTCGCGGTCCGAGCCCACCCGCTGCAGTTGCCCGCTCTGCAGCACGCGCAGCAGCTTGGCCTGGCTGGCCAGCGGCAGCTCGCCGACCTCGTCCAGGAACAGCGTGCCGCCATCGGCCAGTTCGAACTTGCCGCGCCGCTCGCCCACCGCGCCGGTGAACGCGCCGCGCACGTGGCCGAACAGTTCGCTTTCCACTAGTGCATCGGGCAGGGCGGCGCAGTTGATGACCACCATCGGCTTGTCCTTGCGCGCGGACTGGCGATGGATGCCGCGCGCCACCAGTTCCTTGCCGACGCCGGTCTCGCCGCTGATCAGCACGCTCAGGTCACTGGGCGCGACCAGCGCGATCTCCTTGCGCAGCGCCTTGAAGGCCGTGCTCTGCCCCACCACCTCCGGTGGCGTGCGCTGCCCAGCCGCCGCACGCCAGGTTTCGGCCAGCGCCTGCTCCTCGCTCAACCGGGCCGCCAGCGTGCCGATCCGTTCGCCGGCCTTTACCGTGGCCGCGGCGAGGCTGGCGAAGGCTTCCAGCCGGTCGCGCTGGATCTGCTCGAACTGGCCGGGGGTGAGGGCGTCCATGGTCAGCATGCCCCACGGGCGGCCGTCGATGTACAGCGCGCAGCCCATGCAGTCATGCACCTCCAGGTGGCCGTGCACCGACTCGACCAGGCCGTCGTAGGGATCGGGCAGGCCGCAGTCGGCGGCGAAGTGCACCGTGCCCTGCCCCTGCAGGATCGCCGCCAGCCGCGGGTGCTCGTCCAGCCGGAAGCGGCGACCGAGCGTGTCGGTGCTCAACCCTTCCACCGCCAGCGGCACCGCCTGTTCGCCCTCCAGCCGCAGCAGCGCCACCGCATCGCTGGGCAACAGCTGCCGCAGCACCCGCAGCAACCGGCCATAGCGCTCGACATCGGCCAGGTCGTCGCGGGCCAGGTCGTCAACCAGCGGGATGATCCCCGACATGAAGGGGTTGCAGGTCATTTCGACACCCCAGAGTCATTTCGACCCGTATCGAACCGGGTCGTTTCAACCCGTATACCAGCCAAGTTATTGATTTTCATATACAGAAAAGCTGGCACGAAATATGGAACCCACAGGGTACCCCAAGCAGAAAGAGAAACACCCATGTTGACTGCTGCACAGCGCGACCTGATCAAGGCCACCGTTCCCCTGCTGGAAACCGGCGGTGAAGCCCTGACCAAGCACTTCTACGGCCTGATGCTGACCGAGAGCGATGCGGCGCGCCCGTTGTTCAACCAGGCCCACCAGTCCAGCGGCGACCAGCCGCGTGCGCTGGCCAACTCGGTGCTGATGTACGCCAAGCACATCGACCGGCTGGAGGCGCTGGGCCCGCTGGTCGGCCAGATCGTGGCCAAGCATGTCGCCCTGCAGGTGCTGCCCGAGCACTACCCGATCGTCGGCCACTACCTGCTGCGTTCGATCCGCGAGGTGCTGGGGCCGGAGATCGCCACCGACGAGATCATCGATGCCTGGGGCACCGCCTACCAGATGCTGGCCGACCTACTGATCGGCGCCGAGGAATCGGTGTACGCGGCCAACGAGCAGGCACCGGGCGGCTGGCGCGGCGGGCGCATGTTCCAGGTGGTCGACAAGGTCCGCGAAAGCGCCGAGATCACTTCCTTCCATCTGCAGCCGGTCGACGGCGGCGCGGTGGTGGACTTCCAGCCCGGACAGTACATCGGCATGCGCCTGCAGATCGATGGCCAGGAAGTGCGCCGCAACTACTCGCTGTCGGCCGTGCCCAATGGCCGCAGTTACCGCATCAGCGTCAAGCGCGAGGACGGCGGCAAGGTGTCCAACCACCTGCACGACAACGTGCAGCTCGGCGACGCGCTGGAGCTGTTCGCCCCGGCCGGCGACTTCACGCTGGTGGCCGGTGACCGCCCGATCGCCCTGATCAGCGGTGGCGTGGGCATCACCCCGACCCTGCCGATGCTGGAGCAGGCGCTGGCCAGCGGCCGCCCGGTGCACTTCATCCATTGCGCGCGCAACGGCCAGGTGCATGCATTCCGCCAGTTCATCGCCGACATGCAGAAGCAGCACCCGCAGCTGCGCAGCTACACCTGCTACAGCGAGGCGCTGCCGGGCGATGCCGCCGATGCCGAAGGCCTGCTCAGCCGCGAACTGCTGCAGCAGTGGCTGCCGGCCGAAGGCAACGTGGACGCGTACTTCCTGGGCCCGAAGCCGTTCATGGCCCAGGTGAAGAAGCTGCTGCGCGACGTGGGCGTGCCGGACGCACAGAGCCGCTACGAGTTCTTCGGGCCGGCGGCGGCGTTGGAGGCCTGATCCCGGGCACCGCCAGGGAACAGGAAGGGCCGGTGGCATGCCACCGGCCCTTTTTTTTACCCGCGGACCGCCTGCAGCCCCGCTGTTGGCCCGCGCATGCGGATACGATGCGGGCATCGTCCGGGGAGGGGGAATCGCATGAACGTTTACGCCGTGGTGTTGGCCGCCGTGTCCAGCTTCGTGCTGGGAGGCTTGTGGTACTCACCGGCGCTGCTCGGCCGTGCATGGAACCGGGAGAACGGTGGCGACGTGCCGCAGGGACACCCGGCCAAGGTGTTCGGCGTGAGCTTCGTGTTCTCGCTGGTGGCCGCGTTCGCATTCGCGTGGTGGCTGGGCCCGGCACCGCCGCTGCCGCACGCCGTGCTGAGCGGCCTGGTGGTGGGCTTGGGGATGGTCGCGGCGAGTTTCGGCATCAACTACCAGTTCGCCCAGCGCAGTACCGCGCTGTGGCTGATCGACGGCGGCTACCACACGGTGCAGTTCGTGCTGTTCGGCCTGGTCCTGGGCCTGTGGCACTGAGCAGGGCGGTGGTGGTTGCGGTTGCGCCCGTCTGCTCGCCTTGTTCACGCAACGGCAGCGGCGTGTCCAAGCAGGAAACCGATCAGCCCAGTCGCGCCTGCAACCAACGCTCGACCACCACCACCGTCCCCAGCTTCGCCGGCACCTGCAGCGCCAGCACGCGTGCCAGCGCATCGGCATGACGGATGAAGGCCTGCCTGGCCACCCGCTGCGCCTGCTGCACCGTCGATTGCTGCCGACGCAACTGCACGATCTGCAGTGACGGGCGTCCGGGCGGTGCGAACTTCTGGTAGCGCCGCAGCTCGTCGGCGACCAGGCCCACGTCCACGCCGCACCTGGCCAGTGCCTGTCCGGCCTGCAGCACCTGCTCCAGCGCACGACCGACTTCGGTCAGCCCGTCGGCGTCGAACAGCGCCAACGACGCCAGTGCGGGGTCGTGGTGCTGGAGGCGTTGCAGCTGGGTTTCCCAGGGGAAGGTCGCGGTGAAGTCGGGCATGGGATGGATATCGGTAGAAGAGGAGAGTACGAGGCGGGTGTGCGGACCCTCACCCCAACCTCTCTCCCGCTTGCGGGAGAGGGGCTTTTCATCTTTCGGCGGCTAGCCGATCACCCGCTTGAACGGCGGCAGCGCGTCGATGATGCGCTTGCCATAGCGGCGCGTCAGCAGCCGCGAGTCGAGGATGACCACCCGCCCGGTGTCGGTCGAGGTGCGGATCAGGCGGCCGGCGAACTGCGTCAGCGTGCGCAGCGCGTGCGGGATCGCGATCAGGTTGAACGAGTTCAGGCCACGGCTTTCGAACCACTCGCTCAGGGTCGAGGTCTGCGGATCGGTCGGCACCGCGAACGGCACCTGGGTGATCACCACCGTGGTGCAGGCCTCGCCCGGCAGGTCCAGGCCTTCGCCGAACGAATTCAAACCGAACAGCACCGAGCCCTCGCCTGCGGCGGTGCGCTTGAGGTGCTCGTCGATCATCTTCTGCTTGGCGCCCTCGCCCTGCACCAGCACCTTCCTGCGCAGGGAGGCCGGCATCAGCTCGGCCACCTTTTCCATCTTCCAGCGCGAGGTGAACAACACGATGCTGCCCTTGTCCCAATCCAGTTCGGCGGCCAGGTACCTGGCCACTTCCTTGGGATGGCGCTCGCGGTCGTCCGGCGTCACCGGGAACTTCGGCACGACCAGCTCGGCCTGGTTGGGCAGGTCGAACGGCGAGGCCAGCGACACCATCTCCGCGTCCTCCGGGATGCCGTTGTCGATGGCCAGCGACTGGAAATCACCGCCACCGGTGAGCGTGGCCGAGGTCATCACCACCGAATCCACTTCGTCCCACAGCAGCTTGCGCAGCACCATCGCCGCCGACACCGGCGAGCAATGCAACTGGTAGTCGCCCTCGCGCGACAGGGTCACCCAGCGCGCGATCGGCGGCTGGCCTTCCTTGTCCTCGCGGCGCCAGCCCGCCCACAGGTTGTACTGCTGCTCGATCATCTCCAGCGCCATGCCCAGGTTGCGCTGCAGGCGTTCATGGCCGGCATCGTCGGGCTTGCCCTTGGCCACCAGCGCGGTAGCGGCGGTGGCCCAGTTGAGCAAGGCGCGGGTTTCGTCGGCCAGTTCCTCGATGGGCTGCTTCCATGCCTCCGGCAGGCGGCCGTTGGCGGCGCGCCACATCGGCTCGCGCTCGTCGGGCTGCGGGATCCACACATGCGCGATCTCGTCGCGGAAGCCCTTGAGCAGCTTGCTGACCCGCGAAGCCACCTCGATGGCCTCGTTGGGCAGCAGGTTGCCGATCTTGTCCTTGTCCACCGCGCGGTAGGCGCCGGCGATCAGGATCTGCAGGCGGCCGGTGCGCTTGGCCATGTCGTCCAGCGGCAGGAACGCCGCGCCCTGGTCGATGGCAACGTTGCCGATGTGGTGGCCTTCGTCCAGCACCAGCAGCATGTCAGCGGGCGGGGCGATCAACGGCTGGCCGCTGTCGCTCTCGCCGATGGACAGCGCCGACAGCAGCAGAGCGTGGTTGGTCACCACGATCTGCGCGTCGCGCACCTCGTTGCGTGCGCGCAGCACCGGGCATTGCGCCGAATAGGCACAGCGCCGGCCGGCGCAGGCCGAAGCCGGCGTGGTGATGCGCATGCGCAAGGTGGGGGTGACGGTTTCCGGCGCGTTGTCCAGGTCGCCGTTCCAGCGGCCCTCGATGAAGGCCTTGGTCAGCTTCTCGGCCACGTCCATCTCGATCGGCGCCAGCGGCCGGTCGTAGAGCGGCACGTCGTCGCCGAACATGCCTTCCTGCACGCCCTCGCCCTGTGCCTCGGCGGCATTGCGCGTGCACAGGTAACGGGTGCGGCCCTTGGCCAGCGCCACCGTGGCCTGCAGGCCCGTGGCCTTGAGGAAATTGGGGATGTCGCGCTCGACCAGCTGCGACTGCAGCGCCACCGTGCCGGTGCTGATGACCAGCTTCTTCCTGCTGGCCAGCGCGATCGGCACGCCGGCGGTGAGATAGCCCAGGCTCTTGCCGACGCCGGTGGGCGCTTCGACCACGCCGACGTTGCCGGTGGCCAGCGCGCGCGAGACCACGCCGATCATCTGGCTCTGCGAGCGGCGCGTGCTGAAGCCGGGGGTATTGGCCTGCAGCTTGGCGTAGGCGTCGCGGATGCCGGCTTTCAGGTCTTCGGTCAGCGTCCGGGGTGCTTCTACTTTTTCCGTCACGCCAACCTGCCACCTGCTCCGTTCAAGGCGGGCATTTTCCCATACCCGCCCGCATTCACCGAATGCGCCGCCGGCTCAGGGTTTGCCGCCCGCGGCGGGACGCCGCAGCGCCTGCGCCACGCCCCATGCCAGCAGGATGAAGCCGGCCGCCTCCAGCAGCGAAAGCCCGATGTGGACGACGCTGAGCAGCGTATTCAGCCCGCTCAGCGCGCCGTAGTTGCCCTGCGCCAGGAACAGCAATGGCAGCACCGCCAACCCACCGCCCACCACGGTGCACAGCAGCAGCACCGACAAGCCCCACAGCACCATCTGGCGTGGCCGGCTCGACGGGGTATCGAACACCATCATCACCGCCACACCCAGCGCGATGATGATCGGCAGCCGGTAACCAATGGAAACCAGCAGTGTGGACAACAGCTCGGTACTGTTCATCGCGCCACTCAGTCCGCGGTGACCAGCAGCGCGTCGCCCGCGCGCAGCTCGGCGTAGATCGCATCGGTCTCCGGACGCATGCCGTGCCATTGCTGGAAGCTCTCGGCGGCCTGCTCGACCAGCATGCCTAGGCCATCGAAGCTGTTGCGGCAACCGGCCGCACGCGCCCAGGCCAGGAACGGGATGGAGGCCTCGCCGTAGTTCAGGTCAACCGCAGTGGTCATGCTGTTGACCAGCGACAGCGGCAGGCTGAAGCCACTCTCGTTGCCGCGCGCGGCCGAGGTGGCGTTGATGATCAGTTCGAAGTCGCCCTGCTCGCGCAACTGCTCCCAGTAGGCGGAGATGGCGCGGCCGGGTTCGCTCATCGCATCGATCAGCGCATCGGCACGCTCCGGCGAGCGGTTGACCACGATCAGCTCGAGGATGCCGGCATCCAGCAGCGCCGGCGCCACGCCGCGCGCGGCGCCACCGGCACCGAGCAGCAACACGCGGCGACCACGCAGGTCCAGGCCGTGGCGGCCGGTGAGGTCACGCACCAGGCCGATGCCGTCGGTGTTGTCACCGTGCCAGCGCTCGCCCTTGCGCAACAGCGTGTTGACTGCGCCGGCGCGCTGCGCGCGCGAAGTGGTGGTGGTGCACAGGGCGAAGGCGGCTTCCTTGTGCGGCAGGGTCACGTTGGCGCCCACGCCACCGTCGGCGGCAAAGGCTTCCAGCGCGGCCGGGAACTGTTCCGGCGAGGCCTCGATGGCGCGGTAGTCCACCGCGATGCCATGGGCCTTGCCGAACGCGGTCTGGATGCGCGGTGATTGCGAGTGGGCGATGGGCTGACCAAATACGGCGTAGCGGGGCGCGCTCATGGGTTTCCTCTGCATGACCTAGACTGGACGCGACCTTCACCTGCGGAACCCTGATGCGGACCCGACCACTGCTGCTCGCGCTGACTGCGAGTCTACTCTGTACCCCGGCAGCCTCGGCGCTTTCCGAGTTCGGCATCGAGGGCATGGGGGTGGTCTCCACCCGCGCCGACGAACTGCGCGCCACGCTCAGCGCCGACGGGCAGCGCATCGTCTGGGCCAGCAACCGCGACGGCGGCGCCGGCGGCTGGGACCTGTGGCAGGCCACGCTGCAGGACAAGCGCTGGGTGGACCCACGGCCACTGTCGCTCAACAGCGCGGCCGACGAGGTGGATCCGTTCCTCAGCACGGACGGCCGCTGGCTGTACTTCGCCTCCAACCGCACCGGTGGCCAGGGCGGGTTCGACCTGTACCGTGCGCCGCTCGCGGCCGATGGCTACATCGGTGCACCACAACGGCTGGACGGGCCGGTCAACGGCCGCCAGGACGAACGCTCTCCCGCCCTGGCCGACGACGGGCGGTTGCTGTTCGCCAGCAACCGTACCGGCGGTGTGGGCGGTTGGGACCTATGGACGGCGGCCCGCGCCGGCGACGGCTTCGCCGCACCGACCCCGATGGCCGGCATCAACAGCGCCGCCGATGAAGTCGATGGCAGCTGGCTGGGCGGTGGCCGCGCGGTGGTGTTCGCCCGTGCCACGGCGAGCGGCGGCGCGCAGACCTGGGTCGCGCAGTGCCAACAGGCGGCCTGGGGCACGGCCACGCTGCTGGGGCTGTCGTTCAACAGCCAGGACGGCGATACCCGCGGGGCCGTGCTTGATGCCAACAAGCCCGCCGAGCTGGTGCTCAGCGGCAAGGCGCGGGCACCGCGGGCCGGCGGGCTGGATCTCTACCGGATGAAGGCGCCGGTGGTGGATGGCAGCGACGACTGCCGCTAGCCAAGCGCGAAGAGCCCCCCTCCCCGGCCCTCCCCTTGGCTGCGCCAAAGGGAGGGGGTGATTCACGCAGGTCGGTCAGGTCATCGCGAAACCGTGCTCCTACCCCCTCCCTTTGGCGCAGCCAAGGGGAGGGTCGGGGAGGGGTGCCTGACACCACGCGCGGGAAGGAAGCTTCCGCGCGAAAACCGCTCAGCCCTTCAGCAACTCGGCGCGCCGCTTCTCGTACTCGGCCTCGCCGATCTGGCCACGCTCCTTGAGCTGGCTCAACGCGCGCAGGCGGGCATCGGCCTCGGGCTGCAATGCGGCTTCACGCTGCAGCCGCTCGGCGGCCGAGTGCAGCTCGGCCGGGCGACGGCGCGCACGCACGATCGCCACGATCACCGCCAGGGTCACCGCCGCGAATATGCCCACCCCGGCCAGCCACACCACCCAGTGGTACACCTGCACGCCTGCACTCGGTTCCATCTCAGTCCTCCTTCAACCAGCGCGCTATCTGCGGCGCGTAGTAGGTCAACACGCCATCGGCACCGGCGCGCTTGAAGCCGATCATCGTCTCCATCACGCACGCGCGCTCGTCCAGCCAGCCGTTGAGCGCGGCGGCCTTGAGCATCGCGTACTCACCGCTGACGTGGTACGCGAAGGTCGGCACACCGAACTCCTGCTTCACCCGGCGCACGATATCCAGGTACGGCATGCCCGGCTTGACCATGACCATGTCCGCGCCTTCCTCCAGGTCCAGCGCGATCTCGCGCATGGCCTCGTCGCTGTTGGCCGGGTCCATCTGGTAGGTCTTCTTGTCGGCCTTGCCCAGGTTGCCGGAGCTGCCCACCGCATCGCGGAACGGGCCATAGAAGGCCGAGGCGTACTTGGCCGAATAGGCCATGATCCGGCAGTTGATGTGGCCGGCGGCGTCCAGCGCGCGGCGGATGGCGCCGATGCGGCCGTCCATCATGTCCGACGGCGAGACGATGTCCACGCCCGCCTGCGCATGCGAGACCGACTGCTTCACCAGTGCCTCGACGGTGATGTCGTTGAGCACGTAGCCGCGCTCGTCGATGATGCCGTCCTGGCCGTGGGTGGTGTACGGGTCCAGCGCCACGTCGGTCATCACCCCCAGCTCGGGGAAGCGCTGCTTCAGCGCGCGCACGGCGCGCTGGGCCAGGCCGTCCTCGTTCCAGGCCTCGGCCGCGTCCAGCGACTTGCGCGAGGAGTCGATCACCGGGAACAGGTCGATCACCGGCACGCCCAGCTCCAGCGCCTGCTCGGCCTCGCGCAGCAACTCGTCGATGGACATGCGGTCCACGCCCGGCATCGAGCCGACCGACGCGCGGCCGTCCAGCTCGTGCACGAACACCGGCCAGATCAGGTCGTCGGTGGTCAGCGTGTGCTCGCGCATCAGGCGGCGCGAAAACGCGTCATGGCGCATGCGGCGCGGACGGTAGAGGGGGTGGCCCATCGCGGTACTCCTTGGTTCCAATGGCAATGATTCAGTGCAGCAGGTAGCCCTGCGGCTGCAGGGGCTCGGGCAGCGGCCGATGGCCGAGCGCGTCCAGCACGTCGATCTCGATGGTACGCACCATCGCATCGAGCGGCAGGTCGTTGGGCTCCAGGCCGAACGGCTCTTCCATTTCCTCGCCCAGCTGGTCCAGGCCGAAAAAGGCATAGGCCAGCAGCATCGACACCACCGGCGTGGCCCAGCCCAGCGCACCAGCCAGGCCGAATGGCAGCAGCACGCAGAACAGCCACGCGCAGCGGTGCAGCAGCAGGGTGTAGGCAAACGGCAACGGGGTGCCGGCGATGCGCTCGCAGGCGGCCTGCACGCCGGACATCGCGTGCAGGCGTGTTTCGAACTGCGCGTACAGGTACGGGTCCAGCTGGCCGGCGTGCAGCGGCACCGCCAGTTCGCGCCCCAACTGCGCCAGCACGCCATCCGGAAGGTTGCGTCGTTCCAGCACCGGGGCCTGGTCCGGGGCCAGCCACGGTGCGGTCGCCGCGGCCTCGTCGCCGCCGCGCAGGCGGGCGGCCAGGGCATGGGCGAAACCGATCAGCAGGTGCGAGGTGCGCGCCTGCAGCGCCGGCTGGCAGGCCAGCAGCGCGGCCGCCTCGCGCGCGAAGCTGCGCGACTCGATGACCAGCTGCCCCCATTGCTTGCGGCCCTCCCACCAGCGCTCGTGGCAGGCGCTGTTGCGGAAACTCAGGAAGATCGACAGCACCAGGCCAAGCAGGGTGAACGGCACCACGGTGACGCCGTCACGGCCGAATGGGTGCCAGTACCGCTCGAATGCCGCCACGGCCACCGCCAACGCGCCGATGGCCAGCACCTTGGGCGCGATGGCCGGCACGATCGAGCCGCGCAGGATGTACAGCAGCTGCCAGCCATGGGGGCGGGGTCGGATGATCATCGGGGGATTACGCCTGTCGCTGGCCCTGACGGCCGGGAAGCACCCCGGCCAACCCCGTTATTTTACGCCCCCTGCCCGGCCATGGCCGTTCCCCCGGTCGGCGGGGCTTCAGATGATGCCGCCACCGATGCTCAGCCGGATCACGCCGACGATGATGACGATGGCGTTGAGCACCAGGCCGGTCTTGGCGCGGCCACGCTTGGTGGCGTGGGTGAACAGCAGGCCGATGGCGGCGATGATCGCGCCCACCGCGGCGAACGGGATCAGGAACCAGTTCCCCCAGCCCAGCAGCGGGATGAAGGCCAGCACCATCCACAGCAATGCCGCGATACCCCAGATAAGGCTGATCAGTCCCATGTCCTTTCCTCCATCAGAAACTCACTGCAAGATAGCCCGGAAATGCCCGTGTTCAAGTGGCCGCCGTCGCGGCAACCAGTTCGCGGCCGATTCAGTCACGGCCGTGGATCATCCGCAAACACCGATCACCGGGGAGTGAAGCCATGAAATTCCCGCTCGCCATCGCATTGGGCCTGGCCCTGGCCACCGGCGGCTGCGCCAGCACGTCCAAGGTCATGCTCGGCCAGGCACGCACGCCGGTGGATCCGGCCACGGTACAGATCTATTCCACCCCCCCGGCCGGCGCGGTCGAGATCGCCCAGCTGGAGTCCTCCAGCGCGGTCGGATTCGGCACCCAGGGCCAGACCGACGCGGCCATCGCCCGCCTCAAGCGCGAGGCCGCCGCCTTGGGCGCCAACGGCGTGATCCTGATGGGCGTGGGCGCCGGCGGCTCGCCGGTGGGCATGTCGGTCGGCGCCGGCAGCTACGGCCGGCACAGCGCCGGTGGCCTGAGCGTGGGCATCCCCACCCAGCAGAAGCGCGCTGCCGGCGTGGCGATCTGGGTGCCGCCGGGCGCCGGCAAGTAAGCCAGCGCCGGCGGGAGCGGCTTCAGCCGCGAAAACCCATAGACATCTGCCATGGGTGGCTTCGCGGCCCAGGCCACCCCTACAAGACAGAAGGGCGCCTTGCGGCGCCCTTCTTTCACTTCCGGCGCTGGGCCGGAATGAAGACCTCGTTGACCGCCGTGGCCAGCTGGTCCGGCGGCAACAGGCCCTGGTCGAGCAGGAAGTTGTTGAACGCCAGCCGGTCGAACCGGTCGCCCAACGCCAGCTCAGTCTGCATGCGCAGCTCCAGGATGCGGGTATAGCCATAGAAGTAGCTGCAGGCCTGGCCCGGCGAACGCACGGTGTAGCGGTCCAGTTCCTGGGTGGCCATTGCCTCGGACAGGCCCACGCCCTCGACCAGCACCCGGCGGGCCTGTTCGCGGTCGGTCTGGCCGAGGTTGAGCATCGGGTCGAGCATGGCGCGGGCCGCACGCAGCAGGCGGAACTGCAACGCGATCATCTGCCCGTCCAGCGGTTCGAACGGCACCATCTCGGCTTCGGCGTACAGCGCCCAGCCTTCGACGTTGACCGAGTTGAACGCGAACAACGTGCGCGCCAGCGAGATGCCCCGCTCGACCATCGCCGCGAACTGCAGGTCGTGGCCGGGGCGGCCTTCATGCGCGCTCAGCGTCCACGCCGCCGAGCCGAAGTTGAAATCGTCGTACTGCGCCTTCCCGCCTGACGCCGGGTTGCCCAACGGCAGCACGAAGGTACCCTGCTGGCCGGTGTTGCCGACCAGCGGCGCCGGAAGGTAATGCGGGGCCGGGGAAGCGGCGCTTTCGGCCTCGCTGCCCAACCGCATCTGCAACGGCCGCTGTGGCACGTCGACGATGCCCTGCCTGCGGATGATCGGGTCGATCGCGTCGATGACGCCGCGGTAGTGCGATTCGAGCTGGTCGTTGCCGATGGTGTCCTGCTTCAGCGCGCGGATCACCGCCACGTAGTCGTTCGGGTCGGCGACCTTCAGGCCCTTGTCCTTGGCCACCAGCGGTGCCAGCTGGCGCATCGCCGCACGGGTCTCCATGTATTCGAGCTGGGCACGGCGCACCAGCAGCGCCGGGTCGATGTCCACGCCCACTTCCTTGAGCTGGAAGGCATACAGCTCGGCCGGCAGGCGGTTGTCAGTGCGTGCCTGCGGCAGCACCTCCTTCTGCGTCCAGGCGATGTAGTCCTTCATCTGCGTGGACAACGCGGCCAGCGCCGCATCGGCGCCTTCGATCTTGTACTTGGCGAACAGCTTGCCGATGCCGTCGATGTAGGTATCAACGTTGGCGATAGCCTGCTCGACCTCGATCTTCGTCGGTTGCAGCAGGTTCGGCGTACCGCTCTTCTCGGCGTATCGCTGGCGCGCCAGTGTGGCTAGCGGCTGCGTGCCCGGTGCCTGCCCGACGTAGGCCTTCAGGCGGTCCAGTGCCTTGGCGCGACGCTCGGCCGGCACCTGGTCGGAGAGCAGCCCGTTGAGGCCGCTGAAGACGGTCTGCGGCACGTCCGCCCACGGCATCAGGTGCTGCTCGTTGAGCGTGCTGCCCTCGATGTTGCGCTCGGCCGTGGCGATCATGATCTCCAGGTCCTGGCGCACGTTGGGGTCACGCTCGAGCTGGAGCTTCTCGCGCAGCCGCTCGCGTGCACTGCCCAGTGCCTGGCGGTAGCGCGCGGCATTGTCCGGCCCCAGGTCCACCGCCTTGTCGTCGTAACCCGGCACGCCGAAGAAGCTGGCCATCTCCGGCTGGAACGGCGCCTGCGCCTGCAGCAGGATCTGCGCCAATTCGTTGCTGTGGGTGACCCAGGCGGGGGCGGACTTGGCCGCAGGTGCGGCGGCGACGCTGAGCGGCAGCGGGGCAGCCAGGGCAAGGGCGAGAGCAAGGACCAGCGGCTTCATGGGGTAACTCCGGTGTGGATGCCGGGAAGCTACGTCAGGCCGGAGTTTTGCGGCAAGGGTGGGAAGTCAGGGGCGGCAGGGCGTTGGAGCGCTACCCCTCCCCCGTCCTCCCCTTGCTGGCGCAAAGGGAGGGGGTAAAAGCCGGCGTCACCGCACTCTTCCCGATCAAGCAGAACTGCTCCCTCCCTTTGCGTCACAAGGGGAGGGTTGGGGAGGGGTCAGGGCTTCAGGCAACGCCCCAGGAAGTTCTCGGCGATGCGGTAGCGGTGCAGTGCGTTGGCACCGGACAGGCCATGCTTGGCACCCGGGTAGGTCATCAGTTCGAACGGCTGGCCACGCTTCTGCAGCGCGCTCATCAGGCTGGTCGAATTGGTGAACAGCACGTTGTCGTCGGCCATGCCGTGGATCAGCAGCAGCGGCGAGGTCAACCCGTCGATGTGGGAGAGCACGCGGCCCTCGGTGTAGCCGGCCGGGTTGGCGGCCGGCAGGTTCATGTAACGCTCGGTGTAGTGCGTGTCATACAGGCCCCAGTCGGTGACCGGCGCACCGGCCACGCCGCAGGCGTACTGGTCCGACGCCTTGGCCAGCAGCATCAGGGTCATGTAGCCACCGTTGGACCAGCCCTGCACGCCGATCCGGCTGCCATCCACCCAAGGTTGCGCCTTCAGCCACTCCACGCCCTTGAGCTGGTCGGCCACCTCCACCGTGCCCTGCACGCCGTACAGCGCACCGCCGAAATCACGGCCACGGCGCGGCGTGCCGCGGTTGTCCAGCGAGAACACCACGTAGCCGTGCTGGGCCAGGTACTGGTTGAACAGGTGGTCGCCACGGCCCGGCCAGCTGTCGGTCACGGTCTGCGAGGCGGGGCCGCCGTACACGTACACCGCCACCGGGTACCGCTTGGACGGGTCGAAGCCTTCCGGCTTGATCAGGCTGTAGTGCAGCGGGGTCTTGCCGTCGGCGGCGGTCAGCGTGCCGTACTCGACCGGGCGCTGCGCTTCCACGTACCGGGCGTAGGGGTGCTTGGGGTCGGCCAGGTCATTGTCCAGCAGCGTGGCGATCTTTTCGCCATTGGCGCGGTACAGCTCGATCTGCGGCGGCGTGGTGCTGTTGGACCAGCTGTCCACGTACACGCTGGCATTGTTGGCAAACGCGGCGCTGTGCATGCCCGGCGCGTGCGAGAGCTTGACCGGCGTGCCGCCGGCCAGCGGCACGGCGTAGATCTCGCTGCGCAGCGACGATTCGACGCCGGCGCGGAAGTAGGCCTTGCCGGCGTCCTCGTCCACGGCCAGCAGCTCGTCCACCGGCCAGTTGCCCGAGGTCAGCGCGGTCAGCTGCTTGCCGTCGGCGCTGGCCAGGTACAGGTGCTGGAAGCCGCTGCGCTCGGACGACCACAGGAAGCGACCATCCTTGAGGAAGCGCAGGCTGTTGGTCAGCGGCACCCAGGTCTTGCTGGTCTCGGTGGCCAGCGTGCGCTGCCTGCCATCGGCCAGGTTGGCCTCGATCAGTTCCAGCGTCTTCTGGTCACGGCTCTGGCGCTGGAAGGTGAGGTGCTGCGGATCGCGCCAGTTGACGCGCGCCAGGTAGATGTCCTGTTCCTTGCCCAGGTCGACCCAGGCCGCTGCCGCGCCGTCACGCGGCGCGACCACGCCCAGCTTCACCAGCACGTTCCTGTCGCCGGCAGCCGGGTAACGCTGCTCGATCATCTCCACGCGGTCGGCGTACATCTCGTAACGCTTCTGCACCGGTACCGGCGATTCGTCGATGCGGGCGAAAGCGATGGCCGAATCATCCGGTGCCCACCAGTAGCCGGTGTGGCGGTCCATTTCCTCGTCGGCGACGAACTCGGCCACGCCGTTGCCGATGGTCGCGCTGCCATCGCGCGTCAGCTGCATCTGCTTGCCGCTGGCCAGGTCGATCACCCACAGGTTGCGCTCGCGCACGAAGCTGACGAAGCCGCCCTTGGGCGAGAGCTTGGCGTCGGTGGTGAAGCCTTCGCCATGGGTGAGCTGGCGCACCGCCTCGCGGCCCTGCTTGCCCAGGTCGTACAGGTACAGCTCGCCGCCCAGCGGGAACAGCAGGCTCTTCGCGTCCGGCGACCACTGGTAGTCGACGATGCCGCTCAGCGCGGCGATGCGCTGGCGCTCGCGGCGTGCCTTCTCGGCATCACTGAGGGTTTCCTCGCCGGGCAGCACCACCTTCGAATCCACCAGCAACCGGGTCTGGCCGCTGGCGATGTCGTATTCCCACAGGTCCAGCTGGTTGCGGTCGCTGTCCTTGCCGCGCAGGAAGGTCACCCGCGAACCATCGGGGGCCACCTTGGGCTTCATCAGCGTCGGGCCGGTCAGCGGCGCATTGCCGGTGATGGCCTCCAGGGTGAGTTTTTCGGCTTGGGCGACTGCAGGCATGGCACACATCATGGCAAGGGCAAGGAACAAGGAACGCATGGGATTCCTGTCGAAGGCATCACGGATCGCGCCATCCTAACGGAGCTGCCCCTACAGTGCCGGGGCCAAAAGTCCTGCATTCACATGGAGCTTCCCACGGTCATGGCCGACGTAACCCCGCAACAACAATGGCATGACGCCGTACATTCCTACGCCCACCATCTCAACGCCTATATCGCCAAGGGCGACGCCTGCGGCTGGGAGGGCATCGGCGAACCCGATGACCCGCCGGCGCTGTCGGCACTGCTGCCGGAACTGCGCCAGCAGCTGCGTGCCGCCAATGCCGAAGGCAGCGAGGCGGCCATTGCCCGCCTGCGCAGCCAGTGGCCACCCCTGCACGAAGCCACCAGCCCCTTGCTGGAAGACAACGGCCAAGGCTTCGGCGCGCTGGCCTGGCGTGCCGACGGCAGCCTGCTGATCCGCACCGGCACTTGGTACGAACCCGGCCAGGTGCTGCGCCTGCAGGGCCTGGAAGTCACCCCGGAGCCGGACCTGCAGATGTTCGGCAGCAGCCCGGATGGCCGGGTGCTGGCCCTGCTCCGCGAGGGCCGGATCGCACTGGTCCACGGCGCCGACGACACCCCGGTCGCGGTGCTGCCGCTACCCACCGGCCAGGAAGGGCTGCCGTCCGTCCTGGCCGCGCTGGCCGAAGACGACGCCACCGTGCAGCAGCTGGTGCCGTTCAACGATGGCCAGCGCGTGGTGGTGGTGCAGGCCGGCGGCGTGTTCCTGTGCAGTGCCACCGGCATCCAGCGCCTGCTGCCTGCCGCCCGTGAACTGGAAGAGGCCGCCGGCGAAGACGACCCCTACGGCGTGCGCCTGGACATGGTGCATGCGGCGGTGTCGCCCGACGGCAACTGGATCGCCTGCGGCCACCAGGACGGCCGCCATCGCATCTTCGACGGCCACGGAACGCCGGTCAGCGAGGTCGGCCCGCACGGCGAATACCCGCACCATGCGGCGTTCTTCGCCGATGGCCGGCACGTCGCGCTCAATGCCTGCCACTTCTACAACGGCGCCACCATCGGCGTGCAGGTCGCGGCGCTGGCCCAGATCGACACGGACTTCTATGAAGACCACCCGGCGGTGCGGGTGATCGAACCCGGTGCGCGCGTCTATGCCAGCGCACCGCTGCCGGAAGGGCTGGTGCTCGGCGACGCCTATGGCTACCTGCGTGCGGTGGACAGCGCGGGAACCGTGCTGTGGAAGCAACACGTCGGCAGCACCATCAGCGCCATGGCCACCTCACCGGACGGCCGCACGCTGGCGGTGGGCAGCCATTCGGGCACGCTGCACCTGCTCGACCTGGCCTCGACCGACGCCCGCCCCGAGCAGGTCGGCACCCACCCGCGCCGCGAACTGCGCCGCTGGCTGTTCTGGAAGCAGGAAGCACGGCCGCTGGCCTGGTGAGCATGGCCCCGCGGCGGCGGGGCCATGCCACGGGCAACGCTGGCCGGGCTCAGCGTTGCCCGAACAGGTGCCGCTTCTCTTCCTCGCTCAGTGGCTGCCCGGCCTGCGGGTTCACGGTCGGCCCGATCGCATAGGCGCGCTGGGTGGCCGGGCGTGCGGCGATGGCCTGGTGCCAGCGGCGCAGGTGCGGGAAGGCGTCGAAATCCACCGGCAGCTTGGCGTAGGCACCGATCCACGGGTAGCTGGCCATGTCAGCGATGCCGTAGTCGTCGCCGGCCAGGTAGGCCGACTGCTCCAACCGCTTGTCCATCACCCGGTGCAGGCGGCGCACCTCGCTGTCATAGCGCTCGATGGCGTAGGGAAT
Organism: Stenotrophomonas sp. ATCM1_4; assembly: GCF_004348115.1. Taxonomy (GTDB): domain Bacteria; phylum Pseudomonadota; class Gammaproteobacteria; order Xanthomonadales; family Xanthomonadaceae; genus Stenotrophomonas; species Stenotrophomonas capsici. The sequence goes on from NZ_QPFB01000001.1 coordinate 1,505,661, forward strand.
GCGCTCGGGCGCATACACGTTGAAGTGCCCCATCTGCCCGCTCATCGGGCCCAGCCCGCCCATCTGCCAGAACAGCCATTCCAGCGTCGCGGCTCGGCCGCGCAGGTCGGTGGGCAGGAAACGGCCGGTCTTCTCGGCCAGGTACAGCAGGATCGCGCCGGACTCGAACACGCTCAGCGGCGCACCGCCGTCGGCCGGGGCATGGTCGACGATGGCCGGCATCTTGTTGTTCGGCGAGATGGCCAGGAACTCGGCCTGGAACTGGTCGCCCTTGCCGATGTTGACCGGGTGGATGCGGTATTCCAGGCCCGCCTCCTCCAGGAACAGGGTGATCTTGTGGCCATTGGGGGTGGGCCAGTAGTGCAGGTCGATCATGAACACGCCTCCATCGGGACTGACACCGAGTGTACCGAGGCATACCGCTTGGCAGCGTGTGGGGGCGCCCGTTAACCTGCGCGCTTTCCGCAACGCAGCATCCCTTTCATGTCCGACCGCAAACCGTTGAGCCCGCTCTCGTCCCTGATCTTCGCCTCGCGTTGGCTGCAGTTGCCGCTGTATCTGGGCCTGATCGTCGCGCAGTGCGTCTACGTGTTCCTGTTCGGCAAGGAGCTGTGGCACCTGATCACCCACGCGCAGACCTGGAGCGAGCAGCAGATCATGCTGATCGTGCTGGGCCTGATCGACGTGGTGATGATCTCCAACCTGCTGGTGATGGTGATCGTCGGCGGCTATGAAACCTTCGTCTCGCGGCTGCGCCTGGACGGCCACCCGGACCAGCCGGAGTGGCTGAGCCACGTCAACGCCTCGGTGCTGAAGGTCAAGCTGGCAATGGCGATCATCGGCATCTCCTCCATCCACCTGCTCAAGACCTTCATCGAGTCCAGCCAGGTCGGGGCGCCGCTGTGCACCAAGGCGCTGACCGAGGCCGGCGAGCTGTGCTCCAAGTTCACCGCCGACGGCGTGATGTGGCAGACCATCATCCACTGCGTGTTCATCCTGTCGGCGATCGGCATTGCCTGGACCGACAAGCTGATGAGCAACGGCCACGCCAAGCCGGCCGCGCACTGAGTACCCCCGATGGGCGCCACAATGTGACGTCCATCACTTTTTCACCCTGTCACAATTTTCTGGCACCGCAGCCCGGTTCGGCGATGCTAGATTCGCGCTTCACTGTCGGCCGCCGCGGCTTTGGGAAACGCCGCGCCTTCTCGCCCATCAGGCACGGCCGTCCACGTTCGTCGATTCAAGGGGATGTTTGATGTCGTACGTCACGAAGCAAGGCAGGCTGCGCCTGTTGGCACCCGTCGTTCTGCTGGCCTCGCTGGCCGCCTGTTCCGGACCGGATGAAACCGCGCCTGCCGCCGCCAATACCGCCGCGGCTCCGGCCGCCGCCGCGCAGGCGGCCGCGGCCGACAAGGCCGCCTCGGAGAAGGTGCAGGGCATGGACACCGGCACGTTGCGCGATGCCGCCAGTGCCGCGCTGCGCGAGAACCGCATGTACGCCCCGGCCGGTGACAACGCGATGGAGTACTACCTGGCCCTGCGCGACAAGCTGCCCGACGATGCCTCGATCAAGAGCGCACTGACCGACCTGCAGCCCTACACCCTGATCGCCGCCGAGCAGGCGCTGGCCCGCGAGGACTTCACCGAAGCCCAGCGCCTGATCGCGCTGGTGGAGAAGGTCGACCCCAGCGCCCCGGCGTTGCCGCGCCTGAAGCAGGGCGTGACCAGCGGCATCCAGGTCGCCGAGCGCCGCACCACCGACGAAGCCGACAAGGCCAAGCGTGACGCCGAGAACCGCGCCAAGCAGCAGGTCGAGCAGCAGCGCCTGGCCCAGCAGCAGGCCGCCGAAGCCTCGGCCGCCCAGCAGCTGGCCGCCCGCCAGGAAGCCGCGCGCAAGGAAAGCGAGCGACTAGAGGCCGAGCGCCAGGCCGCCGCCCGCCGCGAAGCCGAGCAGCGCAGCGCCGCCCAGGCGGCCGCCGCCGCTGCCGCCGCGCCGAAGCCGGCCGCGGCCCCCGCCGCCCCGACCCTGCGCGCGGTCAGCACCCCGGCCCCACGCTACCCGGCCGATGCACTGCGTTCGGGCACCTCCGGCGAAGTGCTGGTGGAACTGACCATCGGCACCGACGGCTCGGTCACCGACGCCCGCATCCTGCGTGCCACCCCGGCGCGCGTGTTCGACCGCGAAGCACTGGCCGCGGTCAGGCGCTGGAAGTTCGAGCCGATGGGCAGCCCGGTCACCACCCGCCGCACCCTGGCCTTCGCACCGAACAAGTAAGCCCGCAGGTGCATGATGGCGACGAAGGCCCGGAGCGATCCGGGCCTTCTGCGTTTTGCCCCGTGCGGTAATCGTGCCGGCGACGCGCGGATGCGGTGCCGACAGGGCTGCAGCCGCACCGGTGGTCCGGAAGCGATGGGGCCTGCCCTGCCGACATCGCGCCACACCACGTCCCGGGCAGTGCCGTGCCGACCGCTGCCCACCAAACAGAAGGCCCGGTATTCGCCGGGCCTTCTGCATCGCACTGCGGGTCGATCAACCCGAGATCGCCAGGCGCTCCTGGCGGTAACGCCATACCGCGATCCCCCACAACACCAGCGCCAGGCCCAGCGAGGCCAGCAGGTACACCACCCACTGCGTGGCCGACGGCATCTCGCCACGGGTCACCTTCACCAGCATCTGGTTCTGCGACAGGAACGGCACCGCGTACTGCCACAGCTGGGTGTCCTTCAGCGGATAGGCCATCAGCGCGTAACCCGGCAGCATCGGCAGCATCATCAGCCAGGCGATGTGGCTCTGTGCTTCCTTCATGCTCTTGGCGCTGGCCGCCAGGCAGGTCAGCAGCGCGGTGCCGATCACCACCAGCGGCAGCAGGATGGTCAGCAGCTTGCCCATCGCCGCGAAGCTCACGTCCAGCGACGTGGCCGCGCCGGTGCCCATGCTGGCGCTGAGCTTGAAGGAGAGCAGGATCAGCAGCATCGACACCAGCCCGACCGTGACCGCGGCCAGCATCTTGCCGCTGACCAGCGCGCCACGCGCCGCCGGCGTCGCCAGCAGGGGCTCCAGCGACTGCCGCTCACGTTCGCCGGCGGTGGTGTCCATCGCCAGGTGCGAGCCACCGATGAAGGCCGACAGCATCAGCACCAGCGGCAACACGATCGACAGGAAGATGCCACGCTTGGCCTCGGCCGTGGCCAGGTCACGCGTGCCGACGTTGACCGGCGCGGCCACCTTCGGATCCACGCCGCGCGCCAACAGCCGCAACGCCCCCACCGACTGGCTGTACTCGCCCAGCGTGGTCTTCAGCCGCATCACCTGCACGTCGCTGGTACGGCGCGTGGTGTCGGCCAGCACGTCGACCTTGGCCGGCTTGCCGGCATGCCAATCCTCGGCGAAGTCCGGATCGATGATCAGCGCCACGTCGTCCTTCTGCGCGCGGATGCGGGCCTCGATGTCCTTCGGCGCCTCAGTGGCGTTGATGCCGCGGCTGGCCAGGAAGGCCACCAGGTTCGGCGCCTGCGCCATGCCGACCACCGGCAGGGCCAGGTCCTTGTCCAGCTGGTTCTCGGTGCGCAGGCTGGTCAGCTTGCTCATGCCCAGGAACATCAGCGGGTACAGCAGCGGTGCGGTCAGCAGGGTGAGCAGGAAGGTGCGGCGGTCACGGGCGAAGTCGCGCAGCTCCTTGCGCATCACCGTGATCATGCAGCCCAGGAATCCGGTCCGGTTCATGCGTGCAGGCCCTCCTCGCTGCCGATCAGCTTGACGAAGGCATCCTCCAGGTTGGACTCGTGCGCATGCTCGCGCAGCTCGTCCGGAGTGCCCTGCGCCACCACCCGGCCATGGGCGATGACGACGATGCGGTCACACAGCGCCGCCACCTCCTGCATGATGTGGCTGGAGAAGATCACGCAGCGCCCCTCGGCGCGCAGCTCCTTGAGGAAGCCGCGCAGGCCGCGCGTGGTCATCACGTCCAGGCCGTTGGTCGGCTCGTCGAGGATCACGTTGCGCGGGTCGTGGATCAGCGCGCGGGCAATGGCGGTCTTGGTCCGCTGGCCCTGGCTGAAGCCCTCGGTGGCGCGGTCCAGGAAGTCCTCCATCTGCAGCGCGGCGGCCAGCCGCGCGGTGCGCGCGGCGATGTCGGTGGCCGACATGCCGTGCAGCTCGCCGAAATAGTCGATGTTCTCGCGCGCGGTCAGGCGCTTGTACACGCCCCGCGCGTCGGGCAGCACGCCCAGGTTGCGGCGCACCGTGTCCGGGTCCACCGCCGGGTCCACGCCATCGACCAGCACGCGGCCGCTCTCCGGCGTCATCAGGGTGTAGAGCATGCGCAGCGTGGTGGTCTTGCCGGCACCGTTGGGGCCGAGCAGGCCGGTGATCTCACCATCGCGCGCGGTGAAGCCCACCTCGTCCACGGCGATCACCGGGTTCTTGTCCTTGCCCCTGCCGGGGAAGGTCTTGCGGAGTCGTTCTGCAACGATCATGTAAGCGGATTCCTCAGTGATGCGTCGAGATCACGGTTCCCAGCCATTGAAGCTGGTGAACGGTGGCACGTAGTTGATCTTGTCCAGGCAGCTCGCATCCAGCGCGCGCGCATCGGCCTTGTCCATGAACTCGGTGAACAGCTTGGGCATGCAGCCGGCACCGATCACGTTGTGGCCCTGCCCGCGCAGCACGAACAGGCGGCCATTGGGCAGGTGCTTGACCACTTCCTCGCCATAGCGCGGCGGCGTGACCGGGTCGAACTCGCCTTCCAGCACCAGTGCCGGCACCTGCGTGGCCAGCGGTGCGTGGAAATCCGCCGGGGCCTTGCCCTTGGGCCACACCGCGCACATCGCGGCCAGGCCTTCGGCCATGCGGTTGCCGAGCACGGTGTGCTCGTCGCCGGCGGTGGCGACCATGCTGTCGGCATCCTCGCTGCAGACCACCGACAGCTGCATGCCCATGGCCATGCTCTGGCTCATGTCCGACTGCAGCATCTGCGCCAATGCCATCAGGTTCTCGTAACGGCCGGCGCTGGCTTCGTGGATCAGCTTGGGCAGCAGCGCGCCGGCGGCGGGCATGTAGGCGTACATGCGCACCAGCCCGGCGACCAGGTCGGCGTTCAACTCACCCTGTTTCTGCTCACCGGTGGCCGCATCGCGGTAGGTGACGCTGACCGGTTGCGCGCGCAGGCGTGCCAGCAGCGCGTCCAGTTCGGCGCGCGGGTCGCCCAGGGCGTCCTTGCACGAAGGCGTGAGGGTGCACTGGGCGAACTGCTTGGCCAGCGCATCGTCCAGGTTGCGCGCGAAGATGTTGCCCAGTGGCTGGCTGTTGGGCACCACCGAGTCGAGCACGATGCTGCGCGTCTGCTGCGGGTGGCGCATGGCGTACTGCTGGGCCACGCGGGTGCCGTAGCTGACGCCGATCAGGTTGATCTGCTCGGCGCCGATGGCCTTACGCACGTCCTCCAGGTCGGCGACCGCGTCGGTGGTGGTGTAGTGGCGCAGGTCGGCCTTCTGCGAGAGCGTGCGCGCACAGGCGGCCGCATGCGCGCCCATGGCCGCGGCCGACACGTCGGTGCCTTCGCTGTCGGCGCAGGCCAGCAGGTTGGAGTCGCCGGTGCCGCGCTGGTCGACCAGGATCACGTTGCGCTGCTCGCGCACCTTGGTGAAGGCCGGGTCCAGCATCGGGTAGCTGTCCACCGCCGACTGGCCGGGGCCGCCGGCCAGGAACAACACCGGGTCGGGCTTGAAGTTGCCTTCCTTCTCCGGTGCCAGCCAGGCGATGTTGAGGGCGATCCGGCGACCCTGCGGGTTGGCCCGGTCCTCCGGGACCTGCAACGTGGCGCATTGCGCCTCCAGGCTGGCGCGGCCGAACGTCGAGTCCAGGCTGCACGGCTTGAACGCCAGTGACCCCAGCACCATGCCCTTGGCGGGAGCAGCATCGGGTGGGGAGGCACTGCATCCCAGCAGGCCGCCGGCGACGGCCATGCCCAGGACAGTGGTACGGATGGTGCGGGACATCATCGGAACAGCCCCTCTCGGTTGAAAGCGTGGATTTGGACCTGCTGCATCACCAGACGCAGCATGGCCGGCTATGTGACATCAGGGAAGAAGATCCCCTCGATCTTCTGCTCGAACACGCGGGCGATGCGGAACGCCAGGGGCAGGCTGGGGTCGTACTTGCCGGTCTCCAGCGCATTGACCGTCTGCCGCGACACCTCCAGGCGTTCGGCCAGTTCCCCCTGCGACCAGCCCCTGGCTTCGCGCAGTTCGCGCAGACGGTTCTCCATCCCGGCCTCAGTGGTAGCGCCGTGCGACCACGGCCTTGGCCAGGCCGTAGGACAGGCAGACCAGCGGGAACACCCAGATCATCGCCACGTTGGACGGCACGTCGATGACCTTGGCCGACTGCAGGAAGCCCCCGGTCAGGTAGACCAGCGACACGAACGCGGTGGCGGCGCTGACCGCTTCCAGTTCGATGCGCTGCTGCATTTCATCGACGTCGCGGATGTAGCGGACCATCGCGCGCAGCACCAGCACGATCGGCGGTACCGGCAGCAGTGCGATCAATGCGCGCAGCCCGGCGCCTTCGGCGCCACGCAGCAGGTACATCGACAGGCACAGCAACACCACGTAGCCGAGCATGGCCACGACCACTTCACGGGTGTAGCGACGGCGCAGGGTCGGGGTGGCGGCATCGCAGCCGGCCGGCATCAACCGGCGCAGCACGCCGGCGATCAACAGGCCCAGGCCGATCCCGGCCAGCACCCCGGCCGCGCGTGCGTTGACCAGCGGCGCCAGCAACTGCTGCAGCAGCACGCCGCCCAGCAGCAGGACCGCGCCACTGCCCAGCAGCCACCATGACAACGCAGGGCGGCTCATGGCCGTTGCCCCACGCGCGGGTTGGCACGGGAACGCATGAAAGTGCGTGTCTGGCGCATGGTCCTGCCCTGTAAAGGATGCTTGACACATCCTGCAGTGCGGGCCCGGCCTCTGTCAAGCGTCCTTTACAAGCCCACCAAAGCGATGCGTGCCTCAGTGCGCCCGTTGTACCGCCATGCGCGCGTCGCCGCCGACCAGGCCCGACTCCAGCCCGTAACGCAGCAGGTCCAGGTCGCGCTTGAGGCCGAGCTTGAGCATGGCCGCACCCTTCTGGCTGCTGATGG
>NZ_QPFB01000001.1:1512835-1844496 GCF_004348115.1 Stenotrophomonas sp. ATCM1_4
CGCGCTTGAGGCCGAGCTTGAGCATGGCCGCACCCTTCTGGCTGCTGATGGTCTTCTTGCTGCGGTTGAGCCGCTCGGCGATCTCGTTGACGGTCATGCCCGATACGTACAGCCGGATCACTTCCAGCTCGCGTCCGCTCAATGCATGGATCTGCGCGCGGCTGGTGGTGATCGAATCGGCCACCTCGGCGATGGTCGGCGACAGGTAGCGGCCATCGGCGTAGGCCACGTGCACGGCTGGCATCAGGTGGCTCATCGAGTCGGACTTGCTGAGGATGCAGGTGATGCCCAGCTTCAGCAGCGAGTGCACGATGCCGGTGTTGTCCAGCATGGTCAGCACCACGATGCGCAGCTCGGGGAAGCGCTGGCGGATCAGCCGGAACAGGAACATGCCGTCACCGTGCCGGCCACCGGGCATCGCGTAGCCGGTGATCAACACGTCGCACTCCACCCGGCCAAGCAGCTCCAGCAGTTCGCTGGAATTGCGCGCGGTACCCATGATCGATGCGCCACCGGAGGCTTCGATCACGTGATGGATGCCGGCACGGACGGCGGAATGATCGTCCGCGATGACGACCCGGAGGCTGAGTGGTTTCATGATGGTCAGAGTGGTGAAGGTAGGCGGGCCGATGCACCGTGCAGGCACGCGCGGACATCGTCGTGTGCCTGGACCGACCCGTTGGTTGTTCCGGCACAATTTGTTAATTAAATGTATGTGCGGGCGCACAACGATGTAAGCGCCCAGGTCCGAAACCGGTCAGGCGGCCGATAGGACAGGTCTGAATTGATGCACGCAAGGCATCATCCGCCGTTCAAAGCGTGATCTTCGTGGGTGCATCCTTGCAAAAGAAACTGCTTATGCCGCGTCGTCGTGGCTCACGCCATGGACATGCGGGCCGCACTCATTCCACGGCCGGGTCGACGCCGCCCGACGATGCCGGTGCGACCAGACCATTCTCCATCGCGTAACGGAACAGGTCCACGTCACGCTCCACGCCCAGCTTCTCCATCGCCTTGGCCTTCTGCGTGCTGATGGTCTTCTTGCTGCGATGCAGGCGCTCGGCGATCTCGTTGACGGTCAGCCCCGACGCGAACAACCGCACCACTTCCGCTTCGCGCTGGCTCAGCACGCCGTCCGGGTTGCGGCTGCGGCGGTTCCAGTCGACGCCGCTCACCACCCGTTCGATGCTCGGCGAGAAGTACCGGCCCTGCGTGCGCGCGGCATGGATGGCCGGCACCAGGTGGGTGATCGCATCGGACTTGCTGACGATGCACTGCACGCCCTGGGTCACCAGCGTGTGCAGCACCGCCGGGTTGTCCAGCATGGTCAGCACCACCAGCTTCACGTCCGGGAAGCGACGCCGCATCAGGCCGAACAGCGCCACGCCGTCGCCCACCTCGCCGCCAGGCATGGCGTAGTCGGAAACCACGACGTCGCACGGCACTTCGGCCAGCAAGGCCATCAGTGCCGTCGAATCACCGGCCGTCCCCACCAGTTCGATGGTCGATACCGAAGACAGTTCATGCCGCACGCCGGCGATCATCCCGGGATGATCGTCGGCCAGTACCACCCGGATCCTGAAACTGTCCACGCCACCCCCTCCAACGACCACCGCCCGCCGGCCGGTTCCGCCCTTGAAGGGTGCACCCATCGGCACACATGGGGACCATGTGCTGGGGCGATTCTATGTCAGTGGCCAGCCCGCCGCGCAAGCGCGTGCAAGCGCCGGCGGACCTGCTGCGACGTGCAGGCGCAATCCGTGGCGCGGCTCACTCGCCGCTGACGAAGTTCCACACCGGCGCGGCGTCGTCCTCGCGCAGATCGGCCACCTGCGTGACGCACTGGCCCGGCACCACCTGGATGCCCTCGTCCTTGCCGCGTGCCGGCAGGTGATAGTCGATGCGGCACAGCGCGCGCGCATCATCGGCCCAGCGCACGGTCAACGTGCCGGTCTCGCGCAGGCCACGCACGAAGATGCGACCGCCCTGCCCGACCACGCCGACTTCGCGGTCATCCTCGTCGATGACATTGGCGCCGAACGGCAGCACCGAACCGTCCTGTCGGCGTACTTCCAGCACCGCAGAGCGCCCGGACTCGGTGGCGAAGCGCACCTTCGCCACGGCACCGGCGCGCGGAGTTACCTGCTGGCTGTTGAGCTTCAGTTCCACGTCCGTGGACAGGCCCTTCGGGTCGATGCTGATCGTGTTCGCGCGGTACGGGGTCAGGTACGGGATGACCGCGTAGCCGCGCCCGTCCACCTTGACGCCGGCGGCGTTGAGCAGGCGCGCGCCCTTCGCATCGGGCACCTCGACGATGCCGAAGGTTTCCGACAGCGGCTGGGACAGCGTCCAGCCATCGGCATGGATCACCACCGCGCCGCGCGCGCCCACCGATGCCTGCGAGTGGTGGCTGCCCACCGCCATGCTGGCCTGCAGGTCGGCCTTGCCAGCGCGGTACATCAGGTTGGCATTGAGGTCGGAGGTGCTGTCGATGTCGCCGCCGCGTGCATGTGCCAGCGACAGGCCGTAGGACAGCTGGTTCTCCTCGCCCATGGTGCCGGACAGGGTGCTCTGCGCACGCGAGCGACCGCCATCGTTGTAGGACAGGTTGTTGCTCAGGGTCCGGGACCGACCTGCGCTGCCCAGCGGCACCGTCAGGCTGGCATAGTACTGGGTATCGGCGCGGCCATCGGCGCTGTGCTGGCGATTGGCCGAGATGCCGTAGTTCATCCGCCCCAGCGAACCGCTGTAGCCGAAGGAGTAGTTCACGTCCGAGCCGGGCCGGTTCCAGTAGTCGGACAGCGACGCGGTGGCATGCAGGCGGCCATGGCGCTCGCCCAGGCGCTGCCCCATGCTCAGCGAGGCGCGATTGCGCTGGCGCTGCGGTGCCCAGACATCGCTGTGGCGTTCGGCCTCACGTGCCTGCATCGCTTCGCCCAGGCCATAGAAGCCGCCGGTCGAGTAGCGGTACGCCGCGATCGCGACGTGGGTACCGGTGGCGGCGATGTCGCGTGCATAGCTCAGCCGGTAGCTGGCCCCGCGCACCGCGTTGCCATCGGCCAGGACGGTGGAGGACTGGGTTACGTCAGCGCCCACCGCGCCGAGGCGGGTGTTCAGGGCCACGCCCACCATGCCGGCGGCATAGTCCGGCGCGGCGGTGACGCCGGCGTAGCCGGTCACGCGGTTGGACAGGCCACGCTGCCAGGTGCCCTGCGCGAACAACGGCTCATCGCGGCCCTGATGCTGGCGCAGCTCACCCATCGTGGCGCTGAAGCGGGTCGCCCCTGGGCGCAACGACAACGGCACTGCGGCAAACGGCACCGAGAACATGCGCTGGCTGCCATCGGCTTCCTGGATGGTGACCTCCAGGTCACCGCCGTAACCGGTAGCGTAGAGATCATCGATCTCGAACGCACCCGGTGCCACCGTGGTCTCGTGGATCAGCGAGCCGCCCTGACGGATCGTGATCCTGGCATTGCTGTTGGCCACGCCACGCACGGTCGGCGCGTAGCCGCGACGCGATTCGGGCAGCATGCGGTCGTCGGTTTCCAGGCGCACGCCACGGAAACCGACCGAATCGAACAGGTCACCGCTGGTGAAGGCCTCGCCGAGGGTCAGCTCGGCCGACAAGGCCGCCACCTCGCGCTTGGCATAGGTGGCCATGGCCTGGTAGTCGCGCTGGCCCCGGGTGTCGAAGCTGTAGGAGCCGTCATGGCGCAGGCGCCAGCCCCCCACGTTCAAACCGGCATTCACGCCAAGGTAGCCGCGGGTGACGGCGGCGTTGCCCCGCATCTTCTGCTGGTAGACATTGAAGCTGTAACCCAGCGAGGCGGCGTTGATGCCGGCATCCCAGTTGGAGGGATCCACGTAGCCACGCGCGCGACGCAGCATGGCGGCCTGCGGGATGCTCACCTCCAGGCGCTGCGCGGCGAAGTCGAAGTGCACGCGCGCATCGGCGATGACGTCCTCGATGCGCTCGCAGGCGGCCGCCGCGGCCAGGCGGTCGCGGATGGCAGGGTCCAGCAGCGACATGTCCGCGCCGAACCGGGCCAGCAGCGATTCATCGATGCAGGCCACCGCGTCGGTACCCGCCTCGAGGCTGCGGAACGTGACGTCCGCACGTGCGACGTAATCGCCGTTGACCTGCAGGTCGGCGCGATAGACACCGGGCAGCACCACGCTGCCCCGCTCGAAGCGGGAGATGTCCACGTTGCGGCCGCCACCGGCGACCAGGAACTCAGTGTCGAACTGGACCACGGCCGCGGCCGACATCGCCGTTTCCTGCCCCATCGCTTCCAGGCACTGCGTCGCGAGGATGGCAACGATCAGCGCCGGCAGGCGGCGGCGCACGGGGGTTGCAACGGGGCGGTGGCAAGCGGCGGCAGGCAGGTTCACGGCAATCTTCCAGGTACGCACCAGGCGTCCCCATGCCGGGGCACCTGCTGATCGATTCGGGATCCGCCCAGCGGCCGCTCCGTGCCGGAAGCCGCTGGTGCGGGAAAGTGGGGGTCAGCGGGGTGCCGCCACTGGCGGCACCTGGTTCAACGCGTGGGCGCGCTGACCGGCTGCACGCCTTGGGACGCACCGCCCCAATCATTGATCGCGCTGTACTGCACTTCGGTGCGGGCAAGGACGGCGGCGTCCGAAGCGGCCAGCGGGAACAGCTTGCTGCTGCCCGGCGCGACGTGGCCTCCGCCGGCATCAAGGGTGCCGTTGCCGGTGCCCAGGCTGATGCTGCCGTAGTTGACGTAGTACGGCGTCGGGTTGCTGGCCTTGAGCGCGTAACCGGTGCCGTCTTCCTGCCGGCGCAGCTCCCAGCGAACCGCGGCGGGGGCATCGGCGGCCTTGCCGGGCAGGCCGGCGGGGCGATACATCACCTTGATCCGGGTGCGCACCGCCAGCTGCAGGCGGTTGGCATCGTCATTCACCTTCGGCGGCACTTCCAGCACATTGAGCCAGTACAGGCTTTCCCTGTCACTGGGCAGGGCCGCCCCGGTGTGCAGCAGGCGCAGTGCCTGGCCGTTGCCCGGGTCCAGCCGGAACATCGCCGGGGTCAGGGTGAACGGCACGTTGATCGTTTCCGGCGATGCGGCGGCATCCCCGTCATCCAGCCAGGCCTGCACCAGCGCCGGCAGCTGCCCCGCGTTGTTCAGTTGAACCGTTGCTTCCTTGTCCTGGCCCGGAAAGATCACGCGGGCTCCTGCAATCACCACGCTTGCGTCGGCCTGCGAGGCAAACATGGCCAGTGCGACACTGGTGAACATCATCAATGTACGGATACCGTTGTTCATGGTCGTTTCTCCTGGGGGCCGTGGGACCCGGTTGCCGCGCCGTCGTCCGAAGGAGACGGCGCAGCGGAAATCCGTGCGTGGCGGCAGTGCCGCCACGCGGCTTCGGCTTACTCGTAGGACATGGTGTAACGGACGCGGGTCGCCACCGCGCCGGCTTCGGCGCCACCCAGCGAGTAGTACTGCGCGTAGTAGTTCAGGACAGCCGAACCACCGGCCAGGTCAACCTTCTGCGAACCCTGATTGCCAGCGGCACCCAGCATGATTTCATTGTGACTGTCGTTCAGCAGGGCCACTTCGACGTTCTTGGCACCGCCGGTGTCGACGCGCAGACGGCCGTTCTCGTTCACCTGGGCATCGGCTTCGAAGAAGGCCGAGATCTTGCCGGTATCCGGGGTGCAGCCGCTCACTTCGATCTTGAACGGGGTACGGCCGGCGACAGCGCCACTGGTGGCCAGCGAAGCAGCCGAGACGGTCGGCAGGACCACGTTGAAATCGGCATTGCCGCCGTTGATGGTGCAGGTGACGGCGGTCACGGCGCCGGTGAACTCGATGGTGCCGTCGGCGGCCTGGGCGGCCGGGGCAGCGAACAGGGCGAGGGCGAGGGCCGAAGCAAGGGAGAACTTGTTCATTTCAGTATTCCTGGATTGAGGGATTGGATTTCAACAAGGGCCTGACTTCCGTCCGGCCGGTCGTGCCGTGCGCCGTCTTGTCAGGGCAGGGGAAGTCTAGGGAGCAGGTTGCGGCGAGATAATCAGCGATGTCCGAATCCATGCAGCCTCAGATAAGACTTATCTGAAACAAATGAAATCGATTCGTTGAAAGGGTGCGCGATGCAATCGTGACGGGAATTACGCTATCGCCCGGGAGGAATCCCGACGCGCCCGCAAGCGACTCATTTGCACTGAAAAAGCCTTCCTCGCGAACCCGAACATTCCTACGACATCGTCTGCACTTGGCCTACCCCGCTTCGGTCGGCGACGTTGCACGGATGTGATGGCGTCACGACGCCTTCTGCTACTCGTGCACGATGCAGTGCGCTTCCGTCCGCAGGGCGCCCGCCATCGGCACACCGTTGCCGGAAACAAGAAGGGCCGGCGCAAGGCCGGCCCTTTCCAACGTGCGGCGTTGCCTGTCAGGCGTTGTCGCTACGCAGCACGTAACGCATGTAGGCGGCACGCGACATCGGCCGCGCATGCAGGTAGCCCTGGGTGACATGGCAGCCCAGGTTGCGCACCATCGCCAGGTCCTCCTGGTCCTCGATGCCTTCGGCCACCACGGTGGCCACCAGCTGCCGGCCCATGGCGATGATGCTGGCCAGCACGCTGCGCGCATGCACGTGCTCGCGTGCCTGCATGATCATCCCGCGGTTGATCTTGATCTCGTTGAACGGCGCACGCATCAACCGGTCCAGCGACGAATCGCCGGTGCCGAAGTCATCGATGGCGCACTGGAAACCACGCAACCGCAACTGCGCGACCACGCCGGACAGGGCCGCATTGCAGGCCGCGCCACCGTCCTCGGTGATCTCGATGATCAGCTGCGACGGATCCACCCCGGCCACCTGGGCAAGGTCGGCCACGCTCTGGGCCCATTGCACCGAACAGGCGACGCTGGCCGGGACGTTCACCGCCACCACCCGGCCGGCACCGTGCCCGTCCATGGCCATGACCTCGAAGGCACTGGAGAGCATGTACTGGGTCAGGCAATCCATCATCCCGGCCCGCTCGAAAGCCGGCAGGAAGGCATGCGGCCCCAGCACCCGACCGCTCGGGTGATGCCAGCGGGCCAGGACCTCGGCGCCGCGCAGCGCGCCGGTCAGCACGTCGTGCTGGGGCTGGAAGTACGGCTTGATCTGGTGCGACAACAGCGCCCGGCGCAGATCCTCGGCGCTGAAGCCATGCATCGACGGTTCCTCCGGCCGGGCCGCCTGCGGTGCCTGCGCGGCGCGGATGGCCTGTTCCTCCAGCAGGTCCTGCACCAGCATCGCGTCCAGCGGCTTGCGCAGCGCAGCGACCACGTTGAGGTCGCGCGCGGTGGCATGGCAGGACGCGGCATGCAGGATGCGGCACGGATGGTTGCTCATGATCACCACCGCGGCCTTGCTGCCACGGTCGGCCAGCAGGTCGATCAGCTGCATGCCGGTGACATCGGGCAGGTCCAGGTCCACGAACACCACGCCCCAGTCATTGCCGCGCAGCGCCTCGATGCCCGCGGCACCGGCATGCACGCCCTTGACCCGGTCGGCGCCGGCGCGTGCCAGCATCTTCATCACCGACGCCAGATGGAGCTCGTTGGCGTCCACGACCAGCGCACTGGGGACCGGCAGGGCAACGGTGGCAGGAAGGACATTGCGGATCTGGGCGTTCATGAAGGCGTCTCCGGGCAGTGGGCGGGGTACCGTCTGTTGCGTCGGGGGACATTGTTCCAACCGCTCGTACCCGCCCATATCGGCCCAGTCTTATTCTTCTCCCCAGCAGGTAGGACATCCGCTCAGGCGTGCCCGGTTGACCCTATGATGGAGCGCCGTTCAGCCAAGGGGCACGGGATGACAACACCGCCGGAACGCGTGGGCCGGGGCCGCGATGCCCTGAGCCTGCTCAGCCGCCACCAGCGGCTGCTGCTGTTCGTGGGCGGGCTGGTGACCTCGCTGGTGCTGGCCACCGTCACCGCGGTGATGCTGTACGCGCAGGTCAACGACTACGTCGGCGAACGCCAGGCCGAGTTCGTCATGCGCCGCACCGCGTTGCGTTCGCTGTTCGCCGTGCACGAAGGCGCCATGCGCATCAATGTCCGGCAGGAGGAGTACGCCTGGGCCAACCGGCAGGCCCCGGACCCCGCGCTGCTGGCCGCCTTCAGCGCCCATCACGGGCGGATGGTGCTGCAGCGCAACCGCAGCTTCCCGGCGGTGCTGGTGCGTGGTGACATCGACGCGGCGCACCCGCTGCAGGTGCACGCGCCTTACCTGCGCCTGGCCGACGAAGTGAGCTACCAGGCCGGTGCCTATTCGCATGCCCTGCTGGCCTCGGGCTACTTCTACAACCCCGACGGCAGCTTCATCGGGCTGGGCCCGCTGCAACCGGGCGACACCGCCACGCGTTTCGACACTGCCGGTGCCGCCGAGCTGATCGGCCAGGTGGCGCCAGACCTGGGCAACCTGCAGGACCCGCACGTGGTCGCGCGCCTGCTCGACCCTGCCCTGCCGTTGTGGCTGCCGCCGTCCACCGATCCGCTGAGCGGACAACCCTCGGTGCGCCTGGTGCAGGGCGCGGCACAGGACGGGAAGCTGTTCGCGGTGTTCGTCGCCGCGTACCCTTCCGCGTCGTTCGCTTCGCGGCTGGCGACCGCACGCCCGCACGAGGCGCTGCTGATCGCCGACCATGACGGCCGCATGCTGATGGGCCCCAACCCGGGCACGTTGCCGCCTGCGCTGCTGCGCACCGCGCTGGCACAGCCGCCGGCGGACGAGGCGTTCAGCTACCAGGACGGCCAGTTCATCGCCAGCGACGTGCTCTCGGCCAGCGGCTGGAAGCTGGTCCATGTGTTCACCTGGCGCACCGTCCTGGCCGATCTGTGGCCACGGCTGGCGGCCTACGCCGGTGCGATGCTGCTGGTGATCGGCTTCGTCTGGACGGTGCTGCTGTTGATCGACCGCAAGGTCTTCAAGCCCGGCTACGCCCGCTCGCTGCGCATCATCGAGAGCGAGGACCTCAACCGCACGATGGTGACGACCGCCCCGTTCGGCCTGTCGCTGCTGGCGCCGGACACCGGCCAGGTGCTGTTGCAGAACGCGGTGATGGATTCCTATGCCGGGCAGGTACGCGCCGGCGATGCCCCGCTGCACCAGCAACTGCTGCGGTGGTTCGGCCCGGTCGGTGCGACGTCACCTGCCCGCGAAGCCGAGTTCACCCTGGCCATGGCCGATGGGTCGCACCGCGACCTGCTGGTGGTGGCCGTGCCCACCCGCTTCCAGGGACGGCAGGCACTGCTGTGCAACTTCAAGGACATCACGCTGCGCAAGAAGGTCCAGCAGGAACTGGAACAGGCGCGCCGCGCCGCCGACGCGGCCAACCAGGCCAAGTCGGCGTTCCTGGCCACGATGAGCCACGAGATCCGCACACCGCTCAACGCCATCCTCGGCAACCTCGAGCTGCTGGAACGCTCGCCGTTGTCCGGCAGCCAGCTGCAGCAGGTACGCACCGTCACCTCGTCCTCGTCCGCGTTGCTGGGCATCATCAACGACATCCTGGATTTCTCGCGGGTGGAATCCGGGCAGATGCAGCTGGAATCCATCGCCTTCGACCTCAGGGCCCTTGCCGTCGAAACGGCGGCATTCTTCACGCCCATGGCACAGGCCAAGGGCCTGGTGCTGGACACCAGCCTGGACGATGGGCTGGCCCCGGCGTACCGCGGCGACCCCACCCGCATCCGCCAGATCCTCTACAACCTGCTGGGCAACGCGCTCAAGTTCACCCATGAAGGCGATGTGTTGCTGGAGCTGTACCTGCAGGACGAGGACCGGCCGGATTCACCCTTGGTGATCGGCGTCAGCGATACCGGCATCGGCATGAGCACCGAGCAGCAGGCCGGGCTGTTCCAGCGCTTCTCGCAGGCGGACAGCTCCATCGCCCGTCGCTTCGGTGGTAGCGGCCTGGGCCTGGCCTTGTGCCGGGCGCTGGTCGAGCTGATGCAGGGCGGCATCCAGGTGCACAGCGTCCTCGGCCAGGGCAGTACCTTCCTGGTCACGCTGCCGCTGGAACCGCTGCAGGCGGCAGCTCCCATTCCGGAACCGTCGCTGGCTGTTGAACCGCCGCATAGCCAGCGACGGGTGCTGGTGGTCGACGACCATCCCGCCAACCGCGAGCTGATGCGGATGCAGCTCGACGCCCTCGGCCAGCGGGCCGACATCGTCGCCAGCGCGGCCGACGCCTTGGCCCTGCAGGAACGGCAGGCCTACGACGTGGTGTTCACCGACCTCAACATGCCCGGGATGGACGGCTGCATGCTCGCCCACGCCCTGCGCGCGCGTGGCTTCGTGCAGCCGATCATCGCCATTACCGCGCATGCCTCCGCACATGACCGGCAGCGCTGCACGGAGGCCGGCATCAGCGAGGTGCTGGTCAAGCCGATCCTGCTGGAAAGCATCGGCCGCATCCTTGCGCAGGACCGCCCAGCGGCAACGGCGTCCGCCGCAAATGCCGCGGCCTCCGACCTTGCCACGGGCCCGCTGCCCGCCGCCGTGCACGCGGCCCTGGACAGTGCGTTCGAGCAGTCACTGGCGACACTGGATCAGCTGCTGGATCCCGCGGGCCAAGCCAATGCGACGAACGCGACGGTGCCCGGCGATGACCCCATCCACGCCATCGGCCAGCAGCTGCACTCGGTGCGCGGCGGCTTCGCGCTGGTCCATGAAACCGAGCTGGTGGCGCGCTGCGCCCGGATGGAAGCGTTGCTGCTGCAGCGTGACCTGGGCGCAGTGCGCGCCGAGCTGGTCCACCTGCGTGAACAGGGCCGCCGGGCCTTGCAGCAGCGCAAGCCAGGGGCCTGAACCCAGCTGCCACCGGTGCCGGGAGGCATCATTCGTAGCTCAGCACGAAGGTGGCTTTGGCATTCGCGCTCCCCGGTGTGATTTCTGCCCGTGTCTGCACGTACCGGGCCATCAACGGGATCTCGAAGCGGCCGTTGTGGGTGCGTCCGGCAAACCAGCGTGCATCGGCGGCCGGCTCGCCGGCGTTGCCGCCATAGGACAGCAGCGTGCCGCCGTGGAGCACCTGCAGGCCCACGCCCACAGCGGTCGAGCCTGGGGTGAGGGACAGCTGGGTGGAGCGGTTCGCCGGATCGCTCTGGTCCATCAGCACCCCGTACACCGCCGTGGAAATCTGCGGACGCCCGCCACCGCAGTCGACGGCGATGCTGAAGCCCCGCTCGCCCACCGTGGTGCCGATGCCGTTGAACTCCTTCAGCCGGGCCGAGCCCATCGGCACGGGCACCAGCGGCGTGGCGACCGTGCAGGTCGGCCGTCCCGCGTCCACATTGGTAGCGCCCTTGAACGCGAACACGCGCCATTGATGGTTGCCGTTGCTGGTCAGGTAAGCACCGCCCTGCAGCCCGGCAAGCGAACCCGACTGGCTGATCGGCCCGGTCTTGACCAGCTGCAGGCGCCCCGGCCAGCTATTTGTGTCTTTCTGGGGAAAGACAAAGCGGTTCTCCAGCGGAAAGGCGACGCCATTGAAGTAGAAGCGGATACCCACGCCGGGGATGCCGCTCTCGTAGGTGTTTTCGCCGAGATAAGCCCCGCTGGAGAGCATGTACTTGTTCGGAACCTCACCGGAGAGACCCGGGCAACGGGTCTCGGTGGGGGCCTGCAGGACCAAGGTCCCGCTGATGTCGGCCAGTACCTTGCCGTCGCCGAGGTCCGGATTGATGGTGATCGTCTCCGGCAGGGTCATCACGAAGGTCGTCGGCAGCCCGGTGTTGGTGGTGCAGACCTCGGCCATGGCCGTGCCACTGGTCGCCAGCAGCCCGGCCAGGACGAGCCACCGCGCGTTCGCGCATGCATTGCTTTTCATCGACATGGTTGTGCCTGGATCGAAATGGAGTGAAAGGGAGGCGACCCGCTTGCGCCACGTCACACGGTGCACCCGTCACCGGCCTCGGCGACGGCCTGCACGGCGACCAGGCTTTGCGAGGGCCGCCATTCTTTCAACCATGGCCATCGGAAACGATCAGCGATATCCGAATTCGTATGGAGAATTTCTAGGACCAGTCCCAGTTGGATGCCAAATCACCATCAATACTTGATCCCAGCTCGCACATTCGGTTCCGACCGAAAGTACGTAGATGCATCCGTTCGGCTATGTGTCGATGATGAATGCCCTGCGCACACCTTCTCGATCAAGGCTGTTGCAGATCAAGAAAGTCGGCACTTCCGACTGATGGGGCGTCAACCGTCACGCGCTTCATTGACGAAGCAAGGTCCGGCGATGGAGACAACGCCTCCTGACCGGAGCCCAAGCGCCTCGGCCTTCACGCAGGAGGCAATGCACGCCCGCGGCGGCAGCCACCGTAACAGGCGAGCGCATCGACGCCTTGGGCTTCCCTGATCAGACAGCAGTGGTCACCGGTGAAGTGCAGTATGTCTACTGAAACCACCGTGTTCAGATGAACCGCTGCAAGAGCGCCCCCATCGGGACTTCGTGCGTCCGGACTCGCGTGGCATCACCGCAATCGGCGCCCTGCCCTGCAAAGGCCTACAACGGAGCCCGGTCGATGGCCGACAGCGGCTCGTTGACGACGAAGATCAATCCCCGCACCTCCGAGATGCCGAACGTCGCCAGGCGTGCGGCGTGCATGTCGAGGTAGGCCTGCGCCTCTTCCCGGCCTTGGAACAGATAGACGCCACCGGCACGGCCGCTTGCCTCATCCTCGGTCCAGATCTTCCAGATCAGCCCCTTCTCCGTGGCGATCGATGCCGCCAGGTCCTGCATGGCGTGCGTCATCTCCACGCCCCAGGGGCCGGCATAGGCGAAGTCAACCTGGAGCAGATACTTCACGGGAACTCCTTTGGGTTTCGCTTCAAGGGAAGAGAGGAGATCGCCAAGTCTTCCGGCGATCGGTCCTCTCACACCGACATCCATGTCCGAGCCGATTATTCGTAGCTCAGGGTGAACGTGGCGCGCGCGTTGGCGGTGCCCGCCGAGACGACTGACCCGGTCCGAACATAGCGGGCCGACAGCGGGATGCTGTACTCACCGACGCCGGTCGATCCTGCCAACCAGCGATTCTCGGCATCGGAATGCTTGGAGTCAGGGCCGAAACGGATCACGTTGCCCTTGAAGAGTACCTGTACCCCCAGTCCACTCGCCGTTGAGTCGGCACTGAGTTTCAACGCATCATCCCGATTCTCCGGATCGCTCTGGTCAGTGAGCACGGCATGCACATCGACCTTCGACCCCGCTGCGCCGCCGGCACACTTCACGCCAATGGCGAGATCGCCCGCCGCCGATACCGAACCCATCTCGGTGAACTGGCTTCTGTACACCGGCGCCATCGACACGCTCACCAGCGGCGTAGTCACCTGGCAGGTAGGGATGCTGATTTCCAGCTTTGGACCGTAAATGGTGAAGCGCGTAAAGACAGTGAGATAGTTGGTGCCCACGCCCGCTTCGGCAATTTCGGTGCGGGCATAGATGGTCGGCAGGGTCCCAGGCGCCGGTATGGGGCCGATCTTGACCAGCTGGAGAATTGCCTTGCTCGGAGACGGTATGTACGTTGCGGGAGTCAAGGTGCCCTCGTAGGGAAACCACCTTCCGATGGGGTGCGCAAAGCGTATACCGATCCCCGGGACGCCTGTGTCATAGACATTGTCACCCAGATGGGTCAGGCCGGTGATCAACGTGACGGTGGGCGACGCGGTACCGGAGCACCTGACCGTCGCCTTCCAGTTCAAATACATCGTGGGTTCCAACTCTGCCAGGACCGCTCCGTCCGGTGCATTCGGATTGATCTTCACGGTCGTCCCCGATGCCTGCGCGACGAACTGAGGCGATCCAACATTGGTCGAAGTGTCATTGGACGAAGTACAGTAAATCGCTGCCTTTGCCGTTGCCGGCATTACCATGGCGGCTATCACGAACAGCCACGCGGACGGGAATTTGCAGGCTTTCATTGGACTACTCCATAGGTTCCAGTGATGAGGAAGCGGGCGTATCGCAATGAGAGCGCCCAGGTTTCATCGCACTGGCCCAAAGCCATGCGCGCTGCAGGAAGCCACCGTCGAACAACGGGTTCGCAGGAGAGTTCGTTGCCGTGCAATTGTTTCAATCGCACGGCGATACTTCGATCAGCCCGGCCCCAATATGGGGTGCGCACCCTTAGGAAAAGTCCTATCTCAGACACCCCTGCAGTGATCGCGATACCGGTACCGGTCCGCATGCATGCGTGCGTGCGTAGTGCTACGTCCACACGTACGACTGACGCAGCACGTGTCGCCCGCCGGCAAGCGCGATGTCTCGCTAGGGGATCTATTCACTTCACATGCAGGGTGCATCGTGGCGCTGGCCTGACGGGGCCAAGGATGCGCATCCGGATCCGTGCGAGGAGTCATTCCCTTCGATGGGACTGAGCGGGAATGCCACGGCATCGTGTCCCTGTGCGGTCCACGGCCATCGTGGAGTTCATTCACGCCTGGCGCGCGATTGTCCCGGTCACGGGCAGCATTGTCCCAGGGATGAAATGTGCCAAAGCGGACATGCGGTGACAGCACCTCGTCCCCGCACCCTGCCGTCGCATGCGGAGCGCTGCCGACGTGCAGCGCCCGATCAGACCGGCCTTACTTACTGCTGACGTACTTCTCGCGGCGGATCTGCGGCGGCGGCAGGCCGGCGGCCTTCAGCAGCTCGGCGCAGGCATCGACCATGTCCGGGTTGCCGCACAGGTAGGTGATGTCGCGCGTCGGGTCCGGGCCGATCTCGGCCAGTTGCTGCTGCACGTAGCCCTTGCGCACATCCGGGTGCGGGTCGGCCGGCAGCTCGCGCGACAGGCAGGGCATGTAGCGGAACCCCGGGGTGGCCTCGGCGAAGGCACGGAAGTCCTCGCTGTAGAGCAGTTCCTGCGGGGTGCGGGCGCCCTGCAGCAGCACCACTTCCACGCCGCGCTCGGCGATGGCCCGGCGCAGCAGCGGCAGCATCGAGCGGTACGGGGTAACGCCGGTACCGGTGGCGATCAGCAGGTAGCGGCCGTTGTGGTCGCCGGGGTTCAGGCAGAAGCGCCCGAACGGGCCGCTGCCGGTCAGGTGGCCGCCCAGCTCCAGCCCCTCGAACAGGGCCGTGGCGGCGCCGCCGGGCACGAAGCTGACCGCGATTTCCACCGCCTCACCCGGGCCCAACGCGTGGTCGTGGATGGTGGCCAGCGAGTAGCTGCGCTTGGTCGCGGTGCCGTCGGCGTACTCGAAGTGAACCTGAATGAACTGGCCGGGCTGGAAATCCAGCGGTTGCCCATCGTCACGGACGAACTGGTAGTGGCCAACGGTGGGCGCCAGCATGCGGCGTCCGACCAGCTTGAGGGGGAATTGGGCAGGCACGAAGGGAAAGCTGTGTTTGACCGGGCAAAGCCGCAGGGCCTTCTATAATACCGCTTTGCATTCACGCGGCGCCGCAGACCCGGCGCGAAGGCCCGAGCTTGGACTCCCGAATCCCCCCCGCAGCCCCCGCGCTGCGCATCACCGATCTGCGCAAGACCTACGACAACGGCGTGCAGGCCCTGAAGGGCGTGTCGCTGGAAGTAGCCCCGGGCGATTTCTTCGCCCTGCTCGGCCCCAACGGTGCCGGCAAGTCGACCATGATCGGCATCATCTCCTCGCTGGTAAACCTCAGCGAAGGCCAGGTGGAGGTCTTCGGTAGCGACCTGGTCAGCCAGCGCAGCGCGACCATGCGCCTGATCGGCCTGGTGCCGCAGGAGATCAACTTCAACCTGTTCGAGAAGCCCTTCGACATCCTGGTCAACTACGCCGGCTTCTACGGCATCCCGCGCGCCGAGGCCGAGGTCCGCGCCGAGCAGGAGCTCAAGCGCGCGCACCTGTGGAACAAGGCGCAGATGATGAGCCGCACGCTGTCCGGCGGCATGAAGCGGCGGCTGATGATCGCCCGCGCGATGATGACCCGCCCGCGCCTGCTGATCCTGGACGAGCCCACCGCCGGCGTGGACATCGAGATCCGCCGCGACATGTGGAAGACGCTGCAGGAGATCAACGCCGCCGGCACCACCATCATCCTCACCACGCACTACCTGGAGGAAGCCGAGCAGCTGTGCCGCAACCTGGCCATCATCAACCACGGCCGCATCGTCGAGCAGGGCCCGATGCGCGGCCTGCTGGCCAAGCTGGACGTGGAAGGCTTCATCTTCGACATCGACGGTGAACTGCCGGCGCAGCTGCCGCACATCGAAGGCGCCACGCTGCTGGCCACCGACACGCACACGCTGGACCTGGACATGCCGCGGGCGATGGACCTCAACCGCGTGTTCGACACCTTCAACGCCGCCGGCATCCGCGTGCGCTCGATGCGCACCAAGAGCAACCGCCTGGAAGAGCTGTTCGTGCGCCTGACCGGCAACCTGGAGAACAACGCATGAACACCTCCGTCACGTCCTCTTCCGAGACCGCCACCGGTTCGCGCAACTGGGTGGCGCTGGGCACCATCGTCCGCCGCGAGATCAACCGCATCCTGCGCATCTGGGGCCAGACCCTGGTGCCGCCGGCGATCACCATGACCCTGTACTTCCTGATCTTCGGCGGCCTGATCGGCTCGCGCATCGGCGAGATGGGCGGCTACAGCTACATGCAGTTCATCGTGCCGGGCCTGGTGATGATGAGCGTGATCCAGAACAGCTACGGCAACATCAGCTCCTCGTTCTTCGGCGCCAAGTTCGGCCGCCACATCGAGGAGCTGCTGGTCAGCCCGATGCCGAACTGGGTGATCCTGGGCGGCTACGTGGCCGGTGCGGTGGTACGCGGCCTGATGGTCGGCGTGATCGTGCTGGTCATCGCGATGTTCTTCACCCCGGTGCGCATCCCGCACCCGCTGGTGACGCTGAGCACGGTGTTGCTGGGCGCGACCATCTTCTCGCTGGCCGGCTTCATCAATGCCGTCTACGCCAAGAAGTTCGATGACGTGGCGATCGTGCCGACCTTCATCCTGACCCCGCTGACCTACCTGGGCGGCGTGTTCTATTCGGTCACGCTGCTGCCGGGCTGGGCGCAGGCCCTGACCCACGCCAACCCGATCTTCTACATGGTCAACGCGTTCCGCTTCGGCCTGCTGGGCAGCAGCGACGTGCCGCTGTGGGTCTCCTACACGCTGATGCTGGGCTTCGTCGCCGCACTCACCGCCTTGGCACTGTGGCTGCTCAAGCGTGGTGTTGGCCTGCGCAGTTGAGCTGGCTGGGTTGTTCTGCACGAACGGCGCCGGAAGGCGCCGTTTGCTTTTGCGCTTCTGTTGTTGCGCTCTTGTAGGCGCGGCTTCAGCCGCGAAGCTGGTGGTGCTGCAGCCGCCGGAACAACTGCAGTTGCGGATGAAATGACGAGCGGAACCATTGCCAGCTCCGCGGCGGACGCCGCTCCCGCAGGGGCGCACCGTGCTGTCGCTTGCGCCTATCATGGCCCCACTCGCTTCCTGTTGATGGATGGACGTTCAATCCCATGCGTATCCTGATCCTTGGCGCCGGTGGCACCGGCGGTTACTTCGGCGGCCGGCTGGCGCAGGCCGGCGTTGATGTCACCTTCCTGGTGCGGGCCAACCGCGCCGCGCAGCTCGACCGCGATGGCTTGGTGATCCGCAGCCCGTTGGGTGATGCGGCGTTCCCGGTCGCACACGTCACCGCCGAGGCGCTGCCGGAACTGGCCCGACAGCGCCCCTTCGACCTGGTCATCCTGAGCTGCAAGGCCTATGACCTGGACAGCTCGATCGATGCCATCGCGCCGGCGGTGGGCCCGAAGACCACGGTGTTGCCGATCCTCAATGGCCTGCGCCACTACGCGGCGCTGGACGCGCGCTTCGGCCGCGACCGTGTGCTGGGCGGGTTGTGCTTCATCAGCGCCACCAAGGCCGGGGACGGCGCAGTGCTGCACCTGGACAAGCCGGCCAAGCTGACCTTCGGCGAGCGTGATGGCGGTACCGCCAGCGCGCGCGTCGCGGCATTGGCCGCGGCCTGCGCCCAGGCCGGCATCGACCATGTCGCCTCCGAGGACATCGCACGCGAGCAATGGGTGAAGTACACCTTCCTGGCCACGCTGGCGGCCGGCACCTGCCTGATGCGGGGTGACGTCGGCAGCATCGTCGCCACCGACCACGGCACCGCATTGATGCAGGCGCTGTACGCCGAATGCCTGGCGGTGGCCGCGCACGCCGGCCAGCCAATCCCGTCGACCGCCCAGCAGATCGCGCTGGGGGCGGTGACCAAGGCCGGCTCGCCGATCAAGGCCTCGATGCTGCGCGACCTGGAAGCCGGCCAGCGGGTGGAAGCGGCGCACATCGTCGGCGACATGCTCGACCGCGCGTGCGCCGCCGGGCAGACCGCCCCGCTGCTGCAGGCTGCCTACTGCCACCTGCAGGTCTACCAGGCGCAGCGCGGCGATTGAACCGCGTGCTCAGCCCGGCAGGCGAAAGAACGCACGCGTGGCGGCGGTGGCGTTGGCAGCGGTGACGGCCACGTCCTCGCCACGGTCGCGCGCCAGCTCCTGGACGATATGCGACAGGAACGCCGGCTCGTTGCGGCGGTCCTTGGGCATCGGCTTGAGCGTGCGCGGCAGCAGGTAGGGCGCGTCGGTCTCGATCATCAGCCGCTCGGCCGGGATGTGCTTGACCAGCTCGCGCAGGTGCGCGCCGCGACGTTCATCGCACAGCCAACCGGTGATGCCGATGTAGTAGTCGCGGTCCAGGTAATCGAACAGGTCGCCGCGCTCGGCGGTGAAACAGTGCACCACCGCCGGACCAAGCTGGCCGTCGAAGTTCTTCATCATCGCGATGAAGTCATCGTGGGCGTCACGCTGGTGCAGGAACAGCGGCTTGGCGGTGTCCACGGCGATCTGCAGCTGGCGTTCGAAGGCCTTGCGCTGCGCCGGGCGCGGCGAGAAATCACGGTTGTAGTCCAGCCCGCATTCGCCCACCGCGACCACTTCCGGGTGCACGTGCAGCGCACGCATCTCCGCATCGCACTCATCGGTGTACTCACTGGCGTGATGCGGGTGCACGCCGGCGGTGGCGTACAGGAAGCCGGGGTGGCGTCGCGCCAGTTCCAGTGCCTGCGGCGAATGCTCGCGGCTGGCGCCGGTGACCACCATCTGCACCACGCCGGCGGCGCGGGCGCGCTCCAGCACCGCGTCAAGGTCGCGTTCGAAGGAGTCATGGGTGAGGTTGGCGCCGATGTCGATCAGTTGCATGGAACGGGAACCGGAAAGCGGTAAAGGCGGTAATTGTAGTCGTTGTGCCGGGGGCGCCCACGGCGTGCGGCTTACCCCTCCCCAGCCCTCCCCTGCTACGCAAGGGAGGGAGCGGCTTCACGCGCCTGGACAGATCACAGCAGGTAGCGTTTTGCCCCCTCCCTTTCGCGTAGCGAAGGGGAGGGCCGGGGAGGGGTAAGCCCTTAACGCATGGCTCCACGTCATCGGCCTTCTACAATGCACGCATGGCATCCGAATTCCCCATTTCCCCCCTGCTCCCGCAGATCCTCCAGCAGTTGGCCGCGCAGCCACGGCTGGTGCTGGAAGCGCCGCCCGGCGCCGGCAAGACCACCCAGGTACCGCTGGCGCTGCTGGACGCGCCGTGGCTGGCCGGTCGCAGGATCATCATGCTCGAACCGCGCCGCGTGGCCGCGCGCAGCGCCGCGCTGTTCATGGCGCGCCAGCTTGGCGAGCCGGTCGGCGAAACCGTGGGCTACCGCATCCGCTTCGAGAACAAGGTCTCCGCACGCACCCGCATCGAGGTCGTCACCGAAGGCATCCTGACCCGCATGCTGCAGGACGATCCCCTGCTGGAAGGCGTGGGTGCGTTGCTGTTCGATGAATTCCACGAACGCCACCTGGCCGCCGACCTCGGCCTGGCCTTGGCGCTGGACGTGCAGGGCCAGCTGCGCGAGGACCTGCGCATCGTGGTGATGTCGGCCACGCTCGATGGCGAGCGCCTGGCCGATTTCCTGGATGCGCCGCGCCTGTCCAGCGAAGGTCGCAGCCATCCGGTCGAGGTCAGCCACTTCCCGGCCCGCCGCGATGAAGCGCTGGAAGCACAGGCCCGCCGCGCAGTGGAACAGGCGTTGGCCGAGCATCCCGGCGACGTGCTGGTGTTCCTGCCGGGGCAGCGCGAGATCGCCAGGGTGCAGGCCGCGCTGCAGGCGGCATTGACCGCTGCCGAGGCGGGCCGGAACGTCGATGTCCTCGCCCTGCACGGCGAACTGCCGATCGAACAGCAATCACGTGTGCTGCAGCCCGATCCGGAGGGCCGCCGCCGCGTGGTGCTGGCCACCAACGTCGCCGAGTCGTCGGTCACCCTGCCCGGGGTGCGCGTGGTGATCGATGCCGGGCTGGCGCGCGAGCCGCGCTACGACCCCAACAGCGGCTTCTCGCGGCTGGATGCGGTGGCCATCTCGCAGGCCTCGGCCGACCAGCGCGCCGGCCGCGCCGGCCGTGTCGCCGCCGGCTGGGCGTGGCGGCTGTGGCCGCAATCGCAACGGCTGGAGCCGCAGCGGCGCCCGGAGATGGCGCAGGTGGAACTGGCTGCGCTGGCACTGGAGCTGGCCGCGTGGGGCAGCGACGAGCTGCGCTTCGTCGACCCGCCGCCGGCCGGTGCACTGGCCGCCGCGCGCGAGCTGCTGCAGCGGCTGGGCGCCTTGAGCGCGGGCAACACCCTCACCGCGCTGGGAAAGCGCATGCTCGGCCTCGGCACGCATCCGCGCATGGCCGCGATGCTGTTGTCGGCCAGGAACCCGCGCGAGCAAGCGCTGGCCGCCGACCTGGCCGCACTGCTGGAAGCACGCGACCCGTTGCGCCAGGGCGGCGACGCGCTCGCCGCCCGCTGGCGTGCGCTGGCGGCCTTCCGCGCCGGCCGCGCACCGCACGATGCCAGCCGCAGCGCGCTGGCCGCGATCGATGCGGCTTCGAAACAATGGCGGCGGCGCCTGCGTTGCGACGCCACGCCACCCGGCAACATCGAGGCACATGAGCTCGGCGACCTGCTCGCCCATGCCTTCCCCGACCGCATCGCCGTGCAGCACCCCAGCGATCCCCTTCGTTACCAGCTGGCCAATGGCCGCAGCGCGCGCCAGTTCGATCACAGCGACCTGCGCGGCGAGCCATGGCTGGTCATCAGCGAACTGCGCCATGACCCGCGTGATGCACTGATCCTGCGTGCGGCCCCGGTCGATGAAACGCGCCTGCGCACCGACTTCCCCGAGCGCTTCCGGCAGCAGGACGTGGTGCGCTGGAACGCCGCCAAGCGTGCGCTGGAAGCGCGCCGCGAAAGCAGCTTCGAACGCATCGTGCTGGACAACCGCCCGGCCGGCCGCGTGGACCCGGCGCATGCCGCGCGCGCACTCACCGATGCGGTGCGCGAACTGGGGCTCGACGCGCTGCCGTGGACCGAGAACCTGCAGCAATGGCGCGCACGGGTGATGGGCCTGCGCGCGTGGATGCCCGAACTCGCCCTGCCCGACCTGGCCGATACCGCGTTGCTGGAAACGCTGGAGGACTGGCTGCTGCCGGCCTTCAACGGCAAGACCCGGCTGGACGCGCTCACCGAGGAGGAACTGGGCGAGGCCGTGAAATCCGGCATCGACTGGAACACCCGGCAGCAGGTGGACCGCCATGCCCCGGTGCGCATCAGCGTGCCCTCGGGCATGGAACGCCGCATCGACTATGCGCTGGACGACGACGGCATCAACCCCCGTCCGCCGGTGCTGGCGGTGAAACTGCAGGAACTGTTCGGCCTGGCCGACACGCCGCGCATCGCCGATGGCCGCGTGCCGTTGCTGCTGCACCTGCTTTCGCCCGGCGGCAAGCCGCTGCAGGTAACCGGCGACCTGAAGAACTTCTGGCAGAACACCTATGCCGAGGTGAAGAAGGAAATGAAGGGCCGCTACCCACGCCACCCGTGGCCGGATGATCCATGGAGCGCGACCGCCACGCATCGGGCCAAGCCGCGCGGGACGTGAGGCCGGGCGGGCGCCGGGGGCGGCAGTCCTCCCCTTGGCGGAAGGCAGGGAGGGGTGCCGTCCGCACCTCCATCACCCAAGCGTGAACGCACACGTTTCATCCCGCGCTCAGCCCCGCGCTTTCCGGCTAACATCCCCTACACGCCCGTGCAGCGAAACTGGGCGTCTGATCCTCGCAAACAAGGAGCCCCCACATGAGCAAGTTCAGCGATATCACCGGACCGGCCCTGGAGCGGGCAATGGAACTGGTCAACCATGCCGGCGGCAGCCTCAAGGGTGGCGGTGCCAATGCCGCCGAATGGCTGAAGGCCGGTGCCGCCATCGGCGCCCTGAAGACCGGTGGTCGTACCGTCAGCCGCGTCGCCCGCCGCAACCCGACCGCCACCGTGGCGGTGGCCGCCGTGGGCCTGGGCCTGATCGGTTACATGCTGTACCGCAAGAACAAGCGTGACAACGAAGCCATCGAGGCCAAGTCGCGCCAGATCGCGCAGCGTCGCCGCCACGCGCACGCGGCCAGCGTCACCGACGAAACCAGCGACATCGGCAGCGATACCTGAGCCGCGGCGGCAACGCCAGCAGTTTCGCAGGAGCGCAGCAACGGCCGTCGGCCGTGCTGCGCTTCTTTCGTTTCAGCGTGCGCCCACTTCCCGCCACTGCCCCGGCTGCAGGTCCTCCAGCGCATACGGCCCCATCGCCGCACGCACCAGCCGCAAGGTGGGCAGGCCAACCGCCGCGGTCATGCGCCGTACCTGGCGGTTGCGGCCTTCGCGGATCGTGATGGCCAACCATGCATCGGGCACGGTCTTGCGGAAACGCACCGGCGGGTTGCGTTCCCACACGGCCGGCGCCTGTTCCATCCGCTGCACGCCGGCCGGCAACGTCGGCCCATCGTTGAGCTGCACGCCGTCACGCAGCGCCTGCAGCCTGTCCTCGCTCGGCACGCCTTCCACCTGCACCCAGTAGGTCTTGGGCTGCTTGTGCTTCGGGTCGGTCAGGCGATGGGCCAGGTTGCCGTTGTCGGTGAGCAGCAGCAGGCCTTCGCTGTCGTAGTCCAGCCGACCGGCCGCGTACACGTTGGCCGGCAGGCCGAACCCGGCCAGCGTCGCGCGCGGCGGCTGGCTGCGGTCGGTGAACTGGCACAGCACGTTGAAGGGCTTGTTGAAGGCGATCAGCATGGAAACGGCGGGCGACGGGCGGGACGCCATTGTCCCA
Organism: Stenotrophomonas sp. ATCM1_4; assembly: GCF_004348115.1. Lineage (GTDB taxonomy): Bacteria > Pseudomonadota > Gammaproteobacteria > Xanthomonadales > Xanthomonadaceae > Stenotrophomonas > Stenotrophomonas capsici. The sequence goes on from NZ_QPFB01000001.1 coordinate 1,536,034, forward strand.
TCCCCGCCGCGCGACGCTAGCGCGGCGCGCGCCGGCGCCCGGCCACCGTCCGCCGCAGCACCGCGGCAAGCTGCGCCACCGCCCCCTCCATCTCCGCCACCGTGTAGGCGGCGAAGCCGAGCAGGAAACCGGCCTGCGGCGTGCGCGTGGCATGCAGGGCGCTCAGTCCCTGCAGCGCGACGCCCGCCCGGCGCGCGCCATCCAGCACCGCCTGTTCGTCGATGCCGGGCCGGAGCAGGCAGGGCAGCTGCATGCCGCCCGCCGGCACCTGGGGCACCAGGTAGTCGGACAACTGCGTGCGTACCAGGTGCAGCAGTGCATCGCGCCGCTGCACGTAGAGATGGCGCATCGCCCGCACGTGCGCGCCGAAGTGGCCCGCCTCCATGAAGCGCGCCAGCGTCAGCTGGGTGAGCGTGGGGCTATGCCCGTCCATCAGGCTGCGCGCCACCGTCATCGGTTCCACCAACGCCGGCGGCAGCACCAGGTAGCCGATGCGCAGGCCCGGGAACAGCGACTTGGTGAACGTGCCGATGTAGAGCGTGCGCTCGTGCGGGTCCAGCCCCTGCACGCATGCGGTGGGCCTGCCGGCGTAATGGAACTCGCTGTCGTAGTCGTCCTCGATGATCCAGGCATCGTTGCGCTCGGCCCAGTGCACCAGCGCCAGGCGGCGGTCCAGCGCCAGCGTCGCCCCGGTCGGGAACTGGTGCGATGGCGTGAGGAACACTGCCCGTGCACCCGCCGCCAACTGCGGTAGCCGCTCCACCTGCATGCCCTCGGCATCGACCGGCACCGGCACCGGGCGCAGCCCCGCCGCATCGAAGGCACGCGCCGCGCCGTGGTACATCGGATCCTCGACCAGGATGCGCTCACCGGCATCGAGCAGCACGTTGGCGCACAGCGTCAGCGCCTGCTGCGAGCTGGTCAGCACCAGCACCCGTTCCGGCGTGGCGTGGCCACCACGTTCGAGGTTGATGTAGTCGGCGATCGCCCGGCGCAATGCCTCCACGCCCTGCGCCGGGCTGTGCGCCAGCACCGCGCTGCCGTGCGCGCGGATCACCTCGCGCTGCAGGCGTTCCCAGGTCTGCAAGGGGAAGTTCCGCGTCTCCGGCACGCCGGGCGCAAAGGCATGCTGCGTGGCGCCGGTGACCCCGCCGGTGGCGCGCAGCACCTGGCCGCGCGTGCTCAGCCGCACGGCCTGCCGCGGCGCGTGGCCACGCCGTTGCGCCTTGCCGCCGGCAAACGGCCGTGCACGCAGCGACACCCGACTGCCACTGCCCACCTGGCGATCGATGAAGCCCTCGGCATGCAATTGGCGGTAGGCCGCCTCGACCGTATCGCGGGATACCCCCAGCGACTGCGCCAACGGGCGCGTGGCCGGCAAGGGGCGGCCCACTTCCAGCGCACCGTCCAGGATCAGCTGGCGGATCGCCCGCTGGATACGGGCATGCAGCGCCAGCCCGGCATGGGCGGGGTCGCCGATGCCGGCCTTCACCGACTCCAGTTGCGCGTGCCTGAACATCGCCGTGGGGGTCTCCCGGGTTGCCGCAATGGTCTGCCTAGCAGGCCATAAGTGGAGGGGCGCAACATGCCATTGCCCACCTACAAAGACAACCTGCCTTCGTCCCCGGATGCCGGATGTCCCCGCTACCCTCCCCCCCTCCCGTTCCTTCCCCGGCACTGCGTGCGGCCGACCTGCTGCATCCGACCATCGCGGCGCTGGTGTCGGTCATCGTCAATTACGGCGGCACCTTCGTGCTGGTGTTCCAGGCCGCGCGCGTGGCCGGGCTGGGCCCGGAACTGACCGCCTCATGGGTGTGGTCGGTGTCCATCGGCGTGGGGCTGACCGGCATCGCGCTGAGCGTGTGGGCGCGCGCGCCGATCATCACCGCCTGGTCCACCCCCGCCGCCGCCTTCCTGGTCACCGCACTGGCCGGCGTCTCCTACCCGGAAGCCATCGGCGCCTATCTGGCATCGGCCGCCGCGTTCGTGCTGCTGGGCCTGTCCGGCGGCTTCGAGAAGGTGGTGCGCTGGATACCGCCAGGCATCGCGGCCGCGTTGCTGGCCGGCATCCTGCTGCCGTTCGGCATCGGTGCCTTCGCTGGCATCAACATCGACCCGCTGCTGGCCGGTGTCCTGATCCTCGCCTACCTGATGCTGAAACGGATCAGCGCGCGCTATGCGGTGGTGGGCATCCTGCTGCTCGGCATCGCGCTGCTGGTCGCGCAGGGCCGCATCGACCTGGCGGCGCTGGAGCTGAAGATCGCCACCCCGGTGTTCACCGCGCCGGCGTTCTCGATCAATGCCCTGCTCGGCGTGGCATTGCCACTGTTCCTGGTCACGCTCACCGGCCAGTACATGCCGGGCATGCTGGTACTGCGCAACGACGGCTACACGACCAGCGCCAACCCGATCGTCGCGGTCACCGGACTGGGTTCGCTGCTGATGGCCCCGTTCGGTGCGCATGCCTTCAACGTGGCCGCGATCACCGCGGCCATCTGCACCGGTCGCCACGCGCACGAGGACCCGCGCAAGCGCTGGCTGGCCGGCGTCGCCGCGGGCGTGTTCTACGTGATCGTGGGGGTGTTCGGGCTGACCCTGGCGGCGTTGTTCATGGCCATCCCTGCCACCTTCATCAGCACCCTGGCCGGGCTGGCGCTGCTCGGCGCGATCGGCGGCAGCCTGGCCACCGCCATGGCCGATGCGCGCGGCCGCGAAGCAGCGCTGGTCACCTTCCTGGCCGCGGCGGCCAACATCCAGCTGTTCGGCATCGGCGGCGCGTTCTGGGGGCTGGTGATCGGCCTGCTCGCCCACCTGCTGCTCGATGCACGCCTGCCACGCCGCCGCACGCGGCCCGCCGCCGGAACCGCCACGCACCCCCAGCCCACCGCACCGGAGGCCCCCCATGTATGACCCCCACCTGCGCCTGGACCAGTTCGACCCCGAGCTCGCCCACGCCATCGAGAACGAGCGCCGTCGCCAGGAAGACCATGTCGAGCTGATCGCCTCGGAGAACTACGCCAGCCCGCTGGTGATGGCGATCCAGGATTCGGTGTTCACCAACAAGTACGCCGAGGGCTACCCCGGCCGCCGTTACTACAGCGGCTGCGAATACGTGGACGTGGCCGAGCGGCTGGCCATCGAGCGCGCCTGCGCGCTGTTCCAGTGCGACCATGCCAACGTGCAACCGCACTCCGGTGCGCAGGCCAACGCCGCGGTGTTCCTGGCGCTGACCTCGCCCGGCGATACCGTGATGGGCATGAACCTGGCCCAGGGCGGCCACCTCACCCACGGCAACCCGGCCAACTTCTCCGGCCGGCACTATCGCATCGTGCCCTACGGGCTGGACCCGGCCACCGGCCTGATCGACTACGACGCGATGGAGCGCATCGCACTGGAAACCCGGCCCAAGGTGCTGATCGGCGGCTTCTCCGCCTATTCCCGGCACAAGGACTGGGCGCGCATGCGCGCCATCGCCGACAAGGTCGGGGCGTGGTTCTGGGTGGACATGGCCCACGTCGCCGGGCTGGTGGCCGCCGGCCTGTACCCGGACCCACTGCCGCATGCGCACGTGGTCACCACCACCACGCACAAGACCCTGCGTGGCCCGCGTGGCGGCCTGATCCTCTCGCGTGGGCAGGACGCGGCGTTCAACCGCCGGCTCGACGCCGGCGTGTTCCCGGGCGTCCAGGGCGGCCCGCTGATGCACGTGGTGGCGGCCAAGGCGGTGGCATTGAAGGAAGCCCTGCAACCGGGCTTCCGTGACTACCAGCAGCAGGTGCTGCGCAACGCGCGCGCGATGGCGGCGGTCATCCAGGCCAGTGGCTTCCCGCTGGTTTCCGGCGGCACCGACAACCACCTGATGCTGCTGGACCTGTCATCGCGGCCGTACACCGGCAAGCAGGCCGACCAGGCGCTGGCGCGCGCCCACATCACCACCAACAAGAACACGGTGCCGAACGACCCGCGTCCGCCGCTGGTCACCTCCGGCATCCGCCTCGGCACGCCGGCGGTCACCACGCGCGGCTTCGGCGTGCTGGAGTGCGAACTGCTCGCGCACTGGTTATGCGATGTGCTCGAGGCACTGGCGCAGGACGAGCACGCGCAGCGCCGCGTCAGCGAACGCGTCGCGCGCCAGGTCACCGAGCTGTGCCGGCACCATCCGGTGTATCGCCGCGCCACCACCGGCTGAAACGACGGCGGGAGGCGCAGGCATCCTGCGCCTCCCGCCCTGCTGCATGCCGCTTGCCGTGCTTCAGGGCTTCACGAAACGCAGCGTCATCCGGTCGCTCTCGCCGATGGCGGTGTACTTGCCGGCATCGGCGGCGGCGTGGTTGTTGGACGGCGGCAACGTCCACACGCCATTGGGATGGTCCTTGGTGTCGCGCGGGTTGGCATTGACCTCGCTGCTGGCATCGAGCTTGAAGCCCGCCGCCTCGGCCATGGCGATCACCTGTGCCTGCCCCACGTAACCGCTCTTGTCGTCGGCCGGCACGTCAGCCTTGGCGCGGTGCTCGACCACGCCCAGCGTGCCACCGGGCTTGAGCACGGCGAAGAACGCGCCGAACATGCCCTCGGCCTGGCCGCTGGAGCGCCAGTTATGCACGTTGCGGAAGGTCAGCACCAGGTCGGCCGAGTTCGGCGCGCCCAGCACCGGTGCGGCCGGGTCATAGGCCACTTCGACGGCCTTGTCGAACAGCGCCGGCGACTCGCTGAACTTCTTCGCCAACCCGTCGCGCGAGCGCTGCTGGTAGTCGCGCCCACCACCGGCCGGCAGCGCCGCCGGGTCCACGACGGCAGCCACGTACTTGCCGCCATCGCGCAGGTAGGGCGCCAGGATCTCCGAATACCAGCCGCCACCCGGGGTGATCTCCACCACGGTCTGGCCCGGCTGCAGGCCGAAGAATGCCAGCGTCTGCGCCGGGTGCCGGTAGACGTCGCGGGCCACGTTGGCCGGCGTGCGCGTGCTGGCATCCACGGCGGCCTGCAGCGAAGCCGGCACCTGGACCTGCGCGCTCGCGGCGGCACTGTCCCTGGCTTCCACCGCGGCACTGGACAGCAGTGCGCTCACGCCCAACAGACAGGCACACAACAACGGGGTTGGCTTGTTCATCGCGGACTCCGGCAAGGGGTGTGGCGCGAGCCTAGCACGCGCGCATTTGCATCGATGCACGCCCGGATGTTCACAATGCGTTAGCGCGTGGCCGTGCCGCGGAACGCAGTTTTCAATCCGTTGCCACGGAACCGGAACGTTCAGCCGTTATGCTGCAAGGCTCGGAGAAAAATCAGGGAGATACGCATGCCCCAGTACCGCGAACTTGGCCGTTCCGGCCTGCAGGTCGGCCCCATCGCCTTTGGCGGCAATGTCTTTGGCTGGAGCGCCGACGAGAAGACCTCCTTCGCGCTGCTCGATGCCTTCGTCGAGGCCGGCTTCAACCTGGTCGATACCGCCGACGTCTATCCGGCCTGGGTGCCGGGCAACCGTGGCGGCGAATCGGAAACCATCATCGGCCGCTGGCTGCAGCGCAGCGGCAAGCGTGACAAGGTGGTCATCGCCACCAAGGTGGCCAAATGGGCCGAGCACCCGGGCCTGTCGGCGGACAACATCAACGCCGCGGTCGAGGACTCGCTGCGCCGCCTGCAGACCGACGTGATCGACCTGTACCAGGCACACGAAGACGACGATGCGGTGCCGCTGGAGGAAACCCTGGGCGCGTTCGCGCGGCTGATCCAGGCCGGCAAGGTGCGCGCCATCGGTGCGTCCAACTACAGCGCCACGCGCCTGCGCGATGCACTGAAGGTGTCGGCCGACTACAACCTGCCGCGTTACGAGACGTTGCAGCCGGAGTACAACCTGTACGACCGCGCCGGCTACGAGGCCGAACTGGAACCGCTGGCGCGCGAGCAGTCGCTGGGCGTGATCAGTTACTACTCGCTGGCCAGCGGCTTCCTCAGCGGCAAGTACCGCAGCGCCGACGACGCCGCCAAGAGCAGCGCGCGGGGTGCCAAGGTGGTGCAGCAGTACGTCAACCCGCGCGGGCTGCGCATCCTGGCCGCGCTCGATGACCTGGCCGCCCGGCACAAGGCCACGCCGGCGCAGGTCGCGCTGGCCTGGCTGATCGCCCGCCCCGGCATCACCGCCCCGATCGTCAGTGCCACCGGCGTGGAGCAACTGCACGACGTGCTCGCCGCCGCGCGGCTGGCATTGTCGGCGCAGGAAATCACCCAGCTGGACCAGGCCAGCGCCGACCACACCTGAATGCGCAGGGCATTGGACGCCAGGGAGGGCGCCCAGTAGGATCGGCGGCACAGGGGGTAGACCGCGAATGGAGTCCTACCCATGAAGACCACATCCGCAGCCCAACGCGATTTCAACCGTGACGCCGAACTGGCCTACTGGCGCGGCGTGCATGCCATCGGCCGGCTGGGCCAACATGATTTCGACCATTACCAGCGCCTGCTGGAGATGGGTTACGACGTCTACCAGGCCTATCCGCGCGCCAACGAAGAGCAGCTCTACAAGGTGCTGCAGGACAGCTACCACCGCCACCAGCCGGCCCTGGCCGTGCCGTGGGACGAAGCCCGCTGGCTGGTCAGGCACGCCTGGCACCACGCGCAGCTGCACTGAACCGGTAGCGCCGGGCCATGCCCCGGCGCAGCCTGGCTGCGCGCTACCGGGCGCGGGTCATTGGGCGAACGGGGCGGTGCTGATCGCCTGCGCCAGGTGGTCCAGGAACGAGGTGATCCGCGCCGACACCGCGGTGTTGCGGTAGTACACCGCGTGGATGGGCTGGCCGATGCCCAGGTTCTGCCGGGGCAGCACCTCCACCAGCGTGCCCGCGTCACGGTCACGCTCGGTCATGAAATCGGACAGGCAGACGATGCCCGCGCCTTCCAGTGCCAGACGCCGCAGCGTTTCGCCGCTGGAGACCGCCAGCACCGGGCGCACGTGCAGCGGCCCGCCGTCAGCGCCGCGCACCGGCCAGTAATTGAGTGAATCCGGTTCGTTGAAGCCCAGCAGCGCGTGGGTTTCCAGCTGCGCCACGCTGCGCGGGGTGCCGTGCTGCTGCAGGTAGGCCGGGCTGGCCAGCACGCGCAGCCGGCTGTGCGCCAACGGCCGCGCGTGCAGGGTGGAATCGGCCAGCGGGCCGATGCGGATGGCCACGTCGGTACGCCGTTCCAGCAGGTCGATGTAGCGCTCGCTGCTGTTGAGTTCCAGCGCGACTTCCGGGTAGCGCGCACGGTAGCTGGCCACCAGCGGTGCGATCACGTGCAGCACGAACGGCATCGCCGCATCCACCCGCAACCTGCCCGAAGGACGCTCGCGGCGCGCCGCGATCAGCTCCTCGGCCGCCTCCACCGAGGCGACGATGGCCCGGCACTGCGCCAGGAACGCCTCGCCTTCCTCGGTCAGGTGCAGGCGCCGGGTGGTGCGGGTCAGCAACGTGGTGCCCAGCTTTTCCTCCAGCCGTGCCAGCGCCCGGCTCACCCCGGAGGTGGTCTGGTCCAACTGCTCGGCCGCGGCGGTGATCGAACCGGCGTCGATCACCGCGATGAAGGCCTGCATCTCATCAAGGGTGGTTTTCACGAGGAATGCGGCCAGCCGGGATAATTATTGACTCTAAATCAACAATCATTGCACCGGGAAGCGGTTTTTCCGCAACAGTGTGGCGCGCAGACTGCGCAGCCTCTTCCTCCACCGGTAATTCCCATGTCCCGTGGTATTCCCCTCGCCCTGTGGGCGCTGACGCTGGGTGCCTTTGCCATCGGCACCACCGAGTTCGTCATCGTCGGGCTGATCCCGACCATCGCCGCCGACCTGCAGGTCAGCCTGCCCTCGGCCGGCCTGCTGGTGTCCCTGTATGCGCTGGGCGTGGCGATCGGCGCGCCGGTGCTCACCGCACTGACCGGCCGGGTGCCGCGCAAGACCCTGCTGGTGGCGCTGATGGCGCTGTTCACCGTCGGCAACCTGATCGCCTGGATAGCACCGGGCTACGGGCCGCTGATCGTGGCGCGGGTGCTGACCGGCCTGGCGCACGGTGTGTTCTTCTCGATCGGCTCGATCATCGCCACCTCGGTGGTGCCGAAGGAGAAGGCTGCCAGTGCCATCGCCATCATGTTCACCGGGCTGACCGTGGCACTGGTGATCGGCGTGCCGCTGGGCACCTTCATCGGCCAGCACCTGGGTTGGCGCGCGACCTTCCTGGCAGTGGCGGCACTGGGCGTGATCGCCCTGCTCGGCAGCCTGCTGCTGGTGCCCAACAACCTGCCGCGCAGCGCGCCGGCCACCTTCGGCCAGCAGTTCGCGGTGCTGGCGCAGCCGCGCCTGTTGCTGGTCTACGCGATGACCGCGCTGGGCTACGGCGGCACCTTCCTGTCGTTCACCTACCTGGCCTCGATCCTGCAGGAAGTCAGCGGCTTCTCGGCCAATGCCGTGAGCCTGGTGCTGCTGGTGTACGGCGTGTCGGTGGCGATCGGCAACCTGTGGGGCGGACGCCTGGCCGACCGGCTGGGGCCGATCCCCGCGCTCAAGCGCATCTTCGCGCTGCTGGCGCTGGTGCTGCTGGTGCTCACCTTCACCGCCTACAACCCCGTGCTGGTGCTGCTGACCGTGCTGGCGATGGGCGCGGTGGCATTCGGCAACGTGCCGGGGCTGCAGGTCTACGTGGTCAAGCAGGCACAGCGCTTCGTGCCGCAGGCCACCGACGTGGCCTCGGGCCTGAACATCGCCGCGTTCAACATCGGCATCGCCATCGGTGCCTCGCTGGGCGGGCTGGTGGTGGACCACGTCGGCCTGATGCACACGCCGTGGCTGGGTGCGCTGGTGGTGGTGGGCGCCTATGGCCTGACCGCGCTGAGCGGCCGCCTGGACCGCCGCGATGGCATCGATGCACGCGCCGACGGCATCGCCGCCGCCGCACACTGAGTGACCGACTTTCCTTCGCGCTGCACGGCATCGCCGGCAGCGCCCTACTCCTGGAGATTCCTGATGAACGTTCCTTCCATTGGCCTGGGCACCTTCCGCCTCACCGGCGACGTACTGGGCGACTCGGTGCGCAATGCACTGGATGTCGGCTACCGCGCCTTCGACACCGCGCAGATCTACGACAACGAAGCCGACCTCGGCCAGGCCCTGGCCGCCGGCAAGGTGGCCCGCGAGGACCTGTTCCTGACCACCAAGATCTGGATCAGCAACTTCCACCACGACGCGCTGATCGCCAGCCTGCGCGAGAGCCTGCGCAAGCTGGGTACCGACCACGTCGACCTGACGCTGATCCACTGGCCCTCGCCGAACGATGAGGTGCCGATGCGCGAGTACCTCGGCGCATTGGCCGAAGCCAGGCAGCTGGGCCTGACCAAGGCGATCGGCGTCTCCAACTTCACCATCGACCTGACCCGCCAGGCCATCGACATCCTCGGGGCCGAGGCCATCGCCACCAACCAGGTCGAAGTGCACCCGTACCTGCAGAACCGTGCGTTGATCGCCTACCTGCGTGCGCAGGGCATCCACGTCACCGCGTTCATGAGCCTGGCCTACGGCGCGGTGCTGAAGGACCCGGTGATCCAGGCCATCGCCGACAAGCACGGCGCCACTACCGCGCAGGTCGCCTTGGCGTGGGCGTTGCAGCAGGGCTATGCGGTGATCCCGTCCTCCACCCGCCGCGAGAACCTGGCCAGCAACCTCAAGGCGGTGGCGCTGCAGCTGGATGCGGCGGACATGGCGCAGATCGCCACGCTGGACCGCGGTGAGCGCGTGGCCAACCCGCAGGGCATCGCACCGCACTGGGATTGATGCCTGTTGGTGGTCCCGGGCCATGCTTGGGGTTGGAATGGGGGCGCGTGCAAAGCAAAGGCGACCCCTCCCCAGCCCTCCCCTTGGCTGCGCCAAAGGGAGGGGGCAGAAGCGGGCGTGCCGCAATCTGACCGATCACCCAGAACCGCCCCCTCCCTTGCGCAGCAGGGGAGGGTTGGGGAGGGGGTGCTGTTGACGTTGCCGAACACCGCTCGGCGTCACGCCGACAACCACGCCCGCAGCGCGGCGCTGACCTGCTCGGGCTTCTCCAGTGGCGCCAGGTGCCCGCAGTCCTCGATCACCACCAGCGTGGCCTGCGGCATCAACGCCGCCATCTGCTCGCTGACCGCCAGCGGCGTGATCGCATCATTGCGCCCGCACACGATCAGCGCCGGACCCCGCCACGCCCGCAGCTCGGCGCTGCCATCCACGCGCGCGATGCGGCTCTGGCGCAGGAACACCTCCACGCCAAGCCGCGAGGTCATCTCGCGCACGGTACTGACCAGCGCATGGTCCTGCAGGCGCGAGGCGTCGATGTAGCTGCGCATGAGCTTGTCGCCGAAGCCGTGGAACGTGCCGGGCAGGCGCACGCTGTTCTGCTGCGCCACGCGCTGGGCCGCGCGTTCCGCGGAATCGGCCTTGTACGAGGTGTCCAGCAACGCCAGCCGCAGCACACGCCCGGGCGCAATGCGCAGGATTTCCTGGGCGATGTAGCCCCCCAGCGAGAAGCCGGCCAGCGCGAAGCGCTCCGGCGCCCTGGCCAGCACGTCCTCGGCGACGGCGCGCAGGTCGTCATGGCCGGTGAGGTCACCGACCTGGCAGTCGGCGATGTCGGCCAGGGCATCGAGCTGGGCACGCCAGAGCGTGGCGTCGTTCAACAGGCCGGGGAGCAGCAGCAGCGGGGTTCGTTGTTCCATGGCGCTAGTGTGAACCGGCCACGGGCAATCGTGTGACAACGCGCGTCACCGGCAGGGTGCTCCCGGCGATGCGTCAGCCTTCGTTGACCGGCAGCGCGACGTTCATGATGGTGGCATCGTCCGGGTCGGCCTTCACCTTGAAGCCCAGGCTCTGGCACATCGCCAGCATGGTGGTGTTCTCGCGCAGCACCTGGCCCTCGACCAGGTTCAGGCCCTGCCAGCGCGCGTACTCGATCATGATCTGCATCAGCTTCCAGCCAATACCGTGGCCCTTCAGGTCCGAGCGGATCAGGATGCCGTACTCGCCGCGGTTGTAATCGGCATCGGCATGCAGGCGCACCGCACCGAGCATGTCGCCGCTCTTCGGGTCGATGGCGACCAGCGCGATCGAACGCGCGTAGTCCAGCTGGGTCAGCCGGGCGATGAACTCATGGCTGAAATGCTTCACCGACTGGAAGAAGCGCAACCGCAGGTCGTCGTCGGTCACCCGCGCGAAGAACGCGCGGAACAGCGCGTCGTCCTCCGGCCGCACGGGGCGAATGAAGGCCTTGCCGCCATCGGACAACGCGATGGTGCGCTCCCACTCGGTCGGATACGGGAAGATCGCGAAGCGCGGATGGCCGCGGCCCTTGTGCAGGCGCTTGACCGGGGTGATGGCGATGCGCGCATCGAGCGCGATCACGCCGTTGCGGTCGGCCAGCAGCGGGTTGAGGTCCAGCGTGCGCACCTCGGGGATGTCGGCGGCCAGCTGCGCCAGCTTGACCAGCACCAGCGCCACCGCGCGCTCGTCGGCGGCCGGCACGTCGCCGTAGGCCTTGAGGATGCGCGAGACGCGGGTGCGGCCGATCACTTCGTGGGCCAGGCGCAGGTCCAGCGGCGGCAGTGCCAGGGTCTTGTCGTCGATGACTTCCACCGCGGTACCCCCGCGACCGAACACCACCACCGGGCCGAACACCGGGTCATCGGCGATACCGGCGATCAGCTCGCGCGCCTTGGGCCGGGTCAGGCACGGCTGCACCATCACCCCGTCGATGCGCGCCTGCGGGCGCAGTTCGCGCGCACGCGCGAGGATGGCGGTGGCCGCGGCCTGCACCGCCGGCAGCGTGCTCAGGTTCAGCCGCACGCCATCGACTTCGCTCTTGTGCGGGATGTCGGGCGAGAGGATCTTCACCGCCACGCTCATGCCCTTCTCCAGCATCGGCTGGGCCAGGTCCATCGCCTCGTGCGCGTCGCGCGCGACCATCACTTCCAGCGAGGGAATGCCGTAGGCCTGCAGCAAGGCATGGGTGGCCACCGGGTCCAGCCAATGCTGGCCGTTGGCCAGCGCCACGTCGACCAACCGGCGCGCGGCGGCGGCATCGACCACCAGGTCGGCCGGCAGGCTGGGCGGGGTTTCCATCAGCGCCGCCTGCGCCTGCCGGTACTTCACCAGGTGCTGGAAGCCGCGCACGGCCTCGGCCTCGCTGGGATAGGTCGGCACGCGCGCGGTGTTGAGGGTGACGGTGGCGTTCTCGTCGTTGCCCAGCCACACCGCGAACACCGGCTTGTCGCGCAGCTGCCGCGAGCGCAGCCCCAGCGTCTTGGTCAATGCCTGCGCGGCGTCGGCCGAGGAGGTGAAGGCCGTGGGCACGTTGATCACCAGCACCGCATCGTTGGCATCGTCGGACAGCAGCGCCTCGATCGCCGAGGCGTAACGCTCGCCGTCGGCATCGACCACGATGTCGACCGGGTTGTCGCGCGACCAGCCTTCGGGCAGCACCTTGTCCAGCTGCGCGATGGTGGCCGGCGACAGCTCCGCCAACGCCCCGCCCAAGGCCTGCAGCTGGTCCACCGCCAACCGGCCGACGCCGCCACCATTGCTCAGGATGGCCAGGCGACTGCCGGGGAAGGTCCCCAGCCGGCCCAGCGTCTCGGCCGCGGTGAACAGTTCGTCCAGCGCATTCACGCGTAGCAACCCGGCGCGATTGAAGGCTGCGCCATAGATCGCGTCGGAGGCGGCCAGCGCCTGCGAGTGGGTGCTGTTCTCCTCGTTGCTGGCCTTGGGCTGGCGGCCCGACTTGACCACCACCACCGGCTTGGCGCGCGCGGCCGCACGCGCGGCCGACATGAACTTGCGCGCGTCGCTGATCTGGTCGACGTAGAGCAGGATGGCGCGGGTGCGGTAGTCGGTGGCGAAGTAATCGAGCAGGTCACCGAAATCGACGTCCAGCGCATCGCCCAGCGACACCACCGCCGAAAAGCCGATCGAACGCGCCACGCCCCATTCCACCAGCGCGGCGGCGATCGCGCTGGATTCGGAGATCAGCGCCAGGTCGCCGGCCTGCGGTGTATGCGCGGCGATGCTGGCATTGAGCCGCGCATGCGGGGCAATCACGCCCAGGCAGTGCGGGCCGAGCACGCGCATGCCCTTGGGCCGTGCCGCGGCCTCGACCTGCGCGGCCAGCGAACCGGGGCCCTTGCCGAGCCCGGCGGTGAGGATGATGGCCGCGGCCACGCCGCGTTCGGCGGCCTGCGCCACCACCTGCGGCACGATGCTGGCCGGCGCGGTGATCACCACCAGGTCCGGGATCCAGGGCAGGTCCTTGAGCCGCTTGACCGTGCGCATGCCATCGATCTCGGCATGGCGCGGATTCACCCAGCCGATCTGCCCGGCGAAGGCCGCCGCCTTGAGGTTGCGGATGACCGCGCGCCCGGCCGAGCGCTCGCGCGGACTGCCACCGACGACGGCCACCGAACGGGGACGGAACACGGTCTGCAGGTGGTAGGTGCTCATCACGGTGCCTGTTGCGGGTACCGGGCAAAGGTACACGGCCCGGAGGTGGTCTGGCTTGCTCTGGATCAAGTGCCGATGAGCGCCAGAGCGCAGCCCTGCTGCGCTCTGGCGTGAAGCCCTGCCGGGCACGGCCCGTCACTACCGGCTACAGCAGCGTGCCGCCGAGGATCATCGCCGCGATGCTGAAATAGATGACCAGGCCGGTCACGTCCACCAGCGTGGCCACGAACGGCGCCGAGGCGCTGGCCGGGTCGAAGCCCAGCCGCTTGAGCACGAACGGCAGCATCGAGCCGGACAGCGAACCAAAGGTGACGATGCCCACCAGCGCGGCGCCGATGGTCACCGCCAGCAGCACCCAGTGCGCGCCGTAGTCATGCAGGCCGGCCAGCTGCCAGACGGTGATGCGCACGATCGCCAGCACCCCGAGGATGCCGCCCAGCACCATCCCGGTCGGCAGCTCGCGCAGCGCCACCCTCCACCAGTCGCGCAGGCGCAGCTCGCGCAGGGCCAGCGAACGGATCAGCAACGAGGTCGCCTGCGAGCCGGAATTGCCGCCGGAACTCATGATCAGCGGGATGAACAGGGTCAGCACCACCGCACGCGCCAGTTCATCCTCGTAGTGCTGCATGGCGCTGGCGGTCAGCATCTCGCCGAGGAACAGCACGCTCAGCCAACCCGCGCGCTTGCGCAGCATCTCGAAGAAGCCGATCTGCATGTACGGCTTGTCCAGCGCCTCCACGCCGCCGAACTTGTGCACGTCCTCGGTGGACTCGTCGATCAACGCATCCAGGATGTCGTCGACGGTGACGATGCCCAGCATCTGCAACTGCGCATCGACCACCGGGATCGCCAGCAGGTCGTGCCGGCGGATCAGCTGCGCGACTTCCTCCTGGTCCAGCAGCGGGCCCACCGTGACCGGCGGGTTGACCTGGGCCACGTCCAGGATCGAATCCTCCGGCGCACCGGTGATCAACCGGCGCATGGTCACCACCTGCCGCAACTGGCGGGTGAGCGGGTCCAGCACGTAGATCGCGTACACGGTCTCGCGGCTGCGCTCGACCTGTCGGATGTGCTGCAGGGTCTGGGCCACGCTCCAGTCGGCCGGCACGCCGACGAACTCGGTGGTCATCAAGGCGCCGGCGGTGTTCGGCGGGTAGCTCAGCAGCAACTGGATCGACTGCCGCGCCTCCGGCGCCAGCAGCGGAATCAGCCGTGCACGCTCGGCGGCGTCCAGCTCGTGGACGATGTCGGTGGCGCGGTCGTCGGCCATCAGCCCGAGCAGGGCCGCGGCGCGGGCCGGCGGCAGCGCGGCGATCAGCTCGCCGGCATGCTGCAGCTCGGGGGCCTCCAGCAGCTTGACCGCGCGTGGCACCGGCAATGCGGCCAGGGTGTCGGCCGCCTGCGGCAGGCCCAGGGTGTTGAGGTATTCCACCGCATCGGCGGTGTTGAAGTCGGCAAGGGGTGCACTCAGGGTGGCCGCGTCGGCCACCGGGCGCAGGAGCTGCTTCTGGTTCATGTGGATTCGCCTGTATGCATTGCGATCACGCAACGCCAGCAACGGCGAATCACCCCACTCAGGCGTTCGTCACCGCTGGCGTCGATCGAGATCGACTTCGACTGTCGCTGGACATGGGTTGGACTCCGGGAAGGTGCTGCGGGCCTGCCGCAGCGGCGCGAGTCTGTGCCTGTTGGCCGCCCGGGTCAACCCCGCGCGCGGGTACCGGCGACAGTGCATTGCGCGCGCATTCCTTTTCGTTGACGGGGCAGCCCCCATAATGAACGCAGCGGCCGGCCCACCCGGGCGGCCGGCCCGGTCTTACCTCAAGGAGCTCCACTTCATGCATGGCGGCGGTCTCGAACTCGCGCTGGTACTGCTGCTGGCCGCAGTGGTGGCGGTGCCCATCTTCAAGAAGTTCGGACTCGGTGCCGTGCTGGGCTACCTTGCGGCCGGCGTGGTGCTGGGCCCGCACGTGCTGGGCTTCGTGCAGGACGCCGACCGCATCCTCAACGCCGCCGAGATCGGCGTGGTGATGCTGCTGTTCCTGATCGGCCTGGAGCTCTCGCCCTCGCGCCTGATGGTGATGCGCAAGCCGGTGTTCGGCGGCGGCACGGTGCAGGTGCTGCTCAGCGCCAGCGTGCTCGGCGGCCTGTTGCTGATGTACCACTTCCACTGGAAGAGCGCGCTGGTGGTCGGCACCGCGCTGGCGCTGTCCTCCACCGCGGTGGGCCTGCAGCTGTTGTCCGAGCACAAGGCGCTGAACAGCGACTATGGCCGCTTCGGCTTCGCCATCCTGCTGTTCCAGGACCTGATCGCGATCCCGTTGCTGGCGGCGATCCCGCTGCTGGGCGGGGTCAAGAACGAAACCCTCACCTGGCAGGACGCGGCCATCGCGCTGGGCGTCCTCGCCGCGGTGATCGTGCTGGGCCGGCCGGTGCTGCGGCGGTTGTTCGCGGTGGTGGCGCGCACGCGCATGCCCGAGGTATTCACCGCTACCGCCCTGCTGGTGGTGCTGGGCACCGCGTGGCTGATGACCGAAGCCGGCCTGAGCGCCAGCCTGGGCGCCTTCGTCGCCGGCGTGCTGCTGGCCGACTCGGAGTTCCGCCACGAGATCGAAGCGCAGATCGAGCCGTTCAAGGGCCTGCTGCTGGGCCTGTTCTTCATCGCCGTGGGCATGGGCATCGACCTGAAGCGGGTCGCCGCCGAACCGGAGGTGATCGCCGCCGGCGTGGCCATCCTGCTGGCGGTGAAGTTCTCGATCCTGGTTGGACTGGGCTTGGCCGCGCGCATGTCGCTGCGCAACGCCCTGATGCTGGGCAGCGTGCTGTGGCTGGGCGGTGAATTCGCCTTTGTGGTGTTCAACGAAGCCGAGCGCGCCCTGCTGCTGGGGCGCATCAACCATGACCGGCTGGTGGCCATCGTCAGCCTGTCGATGGCGATCACGCCGCTGCTGTTGCTGGCCCTGCAGCGTGTGCTGCAGCTCAAGCCGGCGCATGCCGCGCCCGAGCGGGCCCCGGACGAAACACTCAAGGAGGCCGGCGCACAGCGCCCGCAGGTGATGATCGCCGGCATGGGCCGCTTCGGCCAGATCGTGGCGCGCCTGCTCACCGCCCAGCGCATTCCCTACGTGGCGCTGGAGGCCGACCCGGACACGGTGGAAGACATGCGCCGCTTCGGCAGCCAGCTGTACTACGGCGACCCGACCCGGCCGGACCTGCTGCGCTCGGCCGGTGCCGAGCACATCCGCGTGTTCGTGATGGCCATGGACGACCCGGACACCAACCTGCGCGCGGTGCGGCTGGTGCGGCGCCTGTACCCCGATGCCAAGATCCTGGCCCGCGCGCGCAACCGCCAGCATGCGTGGAAGCTGATGGACATGTCGGCCGAACCGTTCCGCGAAGTGTTCGGCTCCAGCCTGGAAGCCAGCGAGCGCGTGCTGACCGCGCTGGGCATTCCGGCGCATGTGGCCCAGGCGCACGTGCAGCGCTTCCGCGAACACGACGAGCAACTGCTCAAGGCCCAGCACCTGGTCTACGACGACGAGGCCGCGGTGATGCAGACCTCGCGCGATGCGCGTGCCGACCTGATGCACCTGTTCGAGGCGGACGTGGAGGAAGCGGAGGTCAAGCGCGAAGGCAACGGCGAGTAACGACCGACGGCCTTACCCCTCCCCGGCCCTTCCCTTGCCTGCGGCAAAGGGAGGGGGCGGTTCTGCCTGAACGGTCAGATCGCGGCACGCCCGCTTCTGCCCTCCCTTGCGCAGCAGGGGAGGGTTGGGGAGGGGTCCGCGCTTCACCGCGCAAACAAAAAGCCCGGCATCACGCCGGGCTTTTCGTTGCAGGACACCACGCGCCTCAGCCGCGATCGCGCAGGAACCGCGCCATCGACGAGACGCCCGGCACCGCCGGCTCGAACTCACCGGCCACGTCGACGAAACCGCGCATGATCGCGATGTCGCGCGGGCTGCGGTTGATCGCATCGCGCATGTCCGGATCCGCGCCGGCACGCAGCAGGCGCTGCACCAGCAGCGGCAGGCCATGCAGCGCGGCCAGGTGCAGCGGGCCGAAGCCGCGCGGGTCGCGCACGTCCAGCGCCACGTCCTCGTCGAGCAGGCGCTCGACCGCGGCCAGCACCACGTGCTCGTCGCAGGCAGTACCCGGTTCGGCGCGCGCACCCAACAGCAGCAGCAGCGGCGTGACCGTGCCAGCCGAGGCCTGGTCCGGCTCGGCGCCGGCCAGCAGCAGCGTGTCCAGCAGGGCCAGCAGGCGGGTGCGGTCGCGCGAGGTGAAGCCATACAGCGCCGCGCAGTGCAGCGGCGCCAACTGCTGGTCGTCGCCGGCATGCACGTCGGCACCGGCGGTCAGCAGCCGCGCGACGATGTCCGGCAGGCCCAGCGCGGCGGCCAGCATCAGCACCGTCACGCCACCGGGCAGGCGATGTTCCAGCTTGGCACCGGCCGCCAGCAGCGCGGTGACGATGGCGGTCTGGCGCATGCTCACCGCCGCCGACAGCGGCGTCGCGCCACTGGCCGCGGCATGCTGCGGGTCGGCCCCGCGTGCCAGCAGCAGGTCGACCACCGCCGCGTGGCCACCGCCGGCCGCGCGCAGCAGGCCGGTGCAGCCCTGCGCATCGACGGCGTCGACCGCGAACCCCAGGTTGATCAGGCGGCGCACGGCATCGGCATCGCCGGCCATCGCCGCGGCCGGCACGTCGGCCTCGCGCAGCGCGCGCAGCGGCAAGGCCCAGCCGCGCCAGTCCAGCCAGTCGGCCAGGTCACGGCGGCCGCTGGACAGCGCCACGCCCAGCGGGGTCTGGCCATCGGCGGCACGCGCATCCGGCGAGGCACCCTGCAGCAGCAGCTGCTTCAGCGAGGCCTCGCGTGCCAGCGCGGTGGCCAGGTGCAGGGCGGTCATGCCGTGGCTGTCACGGGCTTCGCGGTCCACGCCGTTGGCCAGCAGCCACAGCTGCAGCTTCAGCCAGCCCAGGCGCACGGCCAGGGACAGCGCCGGGTCACCGGCCGGCGACGCGCCGAACGGGTCGGCACCGCGCTCGAGCAGTTCCACGGCGAATTGTTCGGTGCCACGCGAGGCGTGGTCATGCTGCACGCAGGCCGCGAGCAGGCGGGTCAGGCCACCGCGACCGGCCGGCGAGACCCCGTGCCTGAGCAGCACCTGCAGGGTCGGCACCGCGTCCACGCCGCGCGAAAGCAACGCGAACATCGGCGTGTCGCCGCAGGCGTCGAGCACGTCCGGGCGCGCACCGGCACCCAGCAGCCAATCCACCACGCGCGGTTGCAGCACCAGCTCCGGGTCATGCAGCAGGCCGCCCAGTTCGTCGGCCGAACACAGCTTGGCCAGCGGCGCCATGCCGTCGACGTTGCCGAACACCAACGCCTCGCGCAGCAGCGCCAACGGCGCGCGGTCGTTGAGCACCGGCGACACCTCGCCCTGGCTGGCGTCGCCGGAGGCGGCGGCATCGCTGACCGCGGCCGGCAACGGGTAGCCGGGGTCCAGCAGCGAGACGATGCTCCAGCGGCCGGCGGCGGCGGCGTGGTCGATGGCACGGCGTCCATCATTGCCGGCCACGTCGGCGGCAATGCCCAGGTCCAGCAGGCGCCGGACCAGCGCCGCGGACACGTGTTCGGCGCGGCAGGCCAACAGCACCGCGTTGCTGCCGTCGCCATCGACCGCATTGACGTCGGGCTGGTGGGCGAGCAGGCGTTCCAGCACCCCGGCATGGCCCTGCGAGGCCGCGTCCAGCCAGGGCGTGCGGCCGTTGGCATCACGCGGCTCGACGTTGGCGCCGGCGTTGAGCAGGGTTTCGACGATATCGACATGGCCGGCCAGCGCCGACTCGTGCAGCGCGCTGCGGCGCTGGCGGTCGCGCGCGTCCAGCCGCGCCTTGTGCTTGAGCAGCAGCTGCACGCCGGCCGGGTCGTCGTCATCGGTGGCCGCGGCGGCGACCAGCACCGGCACGCCATCGACCGGCTCGACCTTGGCACCGCGCTCCAGCAGGAACTTGGCCAGGCGCCAGTTGCCGGACTGGCAGGCCACCGCCAGCGGGCTGTGGCCATCGTTGTTCAGCGCGTCGATCTCGGCGGCGGCATCGCGCAGCAGCGCGGCCACGCCCGGGTCCGAGCTGCGCGCGGCATGGTGCAGCGGGGTGTTGCCCTCGGCATCGGTGGCGCGCGGGTCGGCGCCGTTGGCCAACAGCGTCATCACCGCCTCGGGACGGCCGTGCCAGCTGTCGCGGGTCGCTGCCAGCAGCGGGGTCATGCCACGATGGCTCTGGTTGACGCCGACGCCGCGGCTGATCAGCGCACGCAGCAGGCGCAGGTCCGGCAGTACCGCGGCCAGCACCACTAGGCTGCGCTGGTCGCGCGACTCGGCCGGCGGCTCGGCGTGCGGGTCGGCACCGGCATCCAGCAGCTGCAGCGCGCGGTCGACGCGGCCGCCACGGGCGGCGTCGAACAGCTGCGGGACCAGCTCGTCCTGGGCGATCGGTTCCAGCGGTGCCGGCGTGGCGGCGGCCTCGGCGAACAGCTCGACGTCGGTGCGCCGTTCCACCCGTGCCTCGGCCACGGCGGCCGGCGATGCGACCTGCATGGCCTGCAGCAGGTGGTGCAGCAGCGGTGCCAGCACCGCGCTGGCGATGGCCAGCGGCCAACGCAGGGAGGTCGGCAGCAGGCCCGGCCAGGCCGGTGCGACGATGGCCGCGCACAGCACCACCAGGATCGTCGCCGCGCCCAGCCCCTGCCAGGAATCCAGGCCGCGCCCGGCCAGGGCGTTCCACTGCGTACGCAGCGAGCTGTCCTCGCGCTCCATCGCGTGCCACAACGGCCAGGTGCGCCACAGCGCCAGCACCGCCACGCTGACCGCCACGCTCAGCGCCAGCACCGCGGCCAGGCTGCCGCTGTCATGCAGCGCCGCCAGCGGCCAGGACACCAGCACCGCGACCATCGCCGCGCCACCGGCCCACAGGCCGAGCAGGCCGGGCAGTTCACGCTTGAACAGGGCCAGCGACGGCGCCACGGTGCGGCTGCGCCGCCACCAGGACACCGCCAGCGCGTAGGCCGGCTGTGCCAGCACGCCGCACAGTGCCGCGGCCACGCCACCGAAGCCGGTGAGCAGGGTCAGCACCACACCGATCGCCAGGGCGACCGCGACCGCACGGGTACGCAGGGTTTCAGTCATCGCGGCCGTCGATGCGGGCGATCTTCACCGGTGCCAGCGGTTGCGGCGGGAGCTGCAGGTGGAAACCACGCTCGGCCAGGTTGGCGCGCACCAGCGCGGCATCGACCTGGGCCAGGCGACGTTCGGGGGTCAGGGCAACCTCGAGCACGAAGGTGTACGGGGCCAGCGTTGCGCCCAGCGAGGCCGGGATCGCATCGAAATCATCACGCTTGGCCAGGTAGACGTAGGTGTCCTGCTTGCGTTGGCTTTTATAGACGTAGGCTTGCATGCCAGCGGGCTTGGCCCTGCATGGGAAGCTGATGATTGTGTCGGAAACAGGGCGCTGTTGAAAGGCGTAATCCCTGAAACGTCGGGCATTTAGCGCAACCATTGCATTCATTTTCATCAAAACGACGTGCAGGTCGGCACCGTTCCCGGCTGCCGCCGTCAGCTCGTATCCGGGCGGGCGTCTATATACTCGCGCCCCGTTGATCCCCTGGAAGCCCGCGTGCCTATCGCTGCCACCCCGCCCATCGCTGCCCTGGACATCCTGGCCTACACCGCCACCACCGCGCTGGGCGCGGGCCGGGATGCACAACGCGAGGGGCTGCGTGAACGCCGCAGCGGGCTGCGCCGCAACGACTTCGGCAACGCGCCGCTGGACTGCTGGATCGGCCGCGTCGAGGGCGTGGAGGCCGTCGCCCTGCCCCCCCACCTGGCCGAGCTGGACTGCCGCAACAACGCGCTGGCCTGGCTGGCGCTGCAGCAGGACGGCCTGCTGGAGGCCGTCGCGCAGGTCGTCGGGCGCCACGGCGCCGGGCGCGTGGCGGTGGTGATGGGCACCTCCACCGCCAGCATCGGGTCCACCGAGGACGCCTATGCGCGGCTGGTCGACGATGCCGACGGCACGCCCCGTTTCCCCCAGGACCTGCGCTACCGCGTGCGCATCCATACCCCGCACTCGCTGGGTGACTTCGTGCAGGCCGCCACCGGCCTGCACGGACCCTGCGTCACCGTGGCCACGGCCTGTTCGTCCAGCGCCAAGGTGTTTGCCCAGGCCGCGCGCCTGATCGATGCGGGGCTGGCCGACGCCGCCCTGGTCGGTGGCGTGGACACCCTGTGCGGCAGCGTGCTGTTCGGCTTCAACGCCCTGCAGCTGGTCGCGCCGACGCCGTGCCAGCCATTCGATGCGCGCCGGGTCGGGCTGTCGCTGGGCGAGGCCGGCGGCTTCGCCGTGCTGGAACGGGCCGGGGCCGGCCCGGGCACCGGCCTGCAGTTGCGCGGCTACGGCGAATCCAGCGATGCGCACCACATGTCCGCGCCGCATCCGCAGGGGCTGGGCGCACGCCTGGCGATGCAGGCCGCGCTGCAGCGCGCCGGCATCGAACCGGCCGCGGTCGGCTACCTCAACCTGCATGGCACCTCGACCCCGGCCAACGACAGCGTGGAGGCCGCCGCGGTGGCCGCGCTGTTCCCGGACAGCCTGCACGCCAGCTCCACCAAGGGCTGGACCGGGCACACCCTGGGCGCGGCCGGCATCGTCGAATCGGTGTTCGCGCTGCTGGCGCTGGAGCACGGCCTGCTGCCCGGCACGCTCAACAGCGAGATCCCCGACCCGGCCTGCGGCCCGCAGATCCGTTTCGACAATGCACAGGCCGACATCCACTACGCAATGAACAATTCCTTCGGCTTCGGCGGCAACAACTGCTCGCTGGTCTTCGGCAGGGCGCACTGATGCAGGCGCTGCAGGCAACCGTGGAAGGCATCGGGTTCTGGGGCAGCGGCCTGCCCGACTGGGACAGCGCCTGCGCCTGGGTCCGCACCGGGCAACGCCCGGACGCCCCGCCGGCACGGCCGGCCCCGCAGCTGCTGGCCGCCAACGAGCGCCGGCGCGCGCCGGGCACCGTGGTGGTGGCGCTGGAGGCGGCGCTGGCCGCCTGCCAGGCCGCCGACCGCGCGCCGGATACACTGTCCTCGGTGTTCACCTCCACCCACGGCGAGCTGTCGATCACCGACTACATGTGCGCCACGCTGGCCGACGACCCGCGCGCGATCTCGCCCACCCGCTTCCACAACTCGGTGCACAACGCCGCGGCCGGCTACTGGACCATCGGCGCCGGCGCGCATGTCCCGGCCACCGCGATCACCGCCGGGCCGTACAGCTTCGCCCAGGGCCTGCTGGAAGCGCTGGTGCAGTTGCATGCCGGCGAGGAGGCGGTGCTGCTGGTGGCCTATGACGGCAGCGCCAGCGGCCCGCTGGCCGAACCGGCGCCCAGCGAAGGACTGCTCGGCGCGGCGCTGGTGCTCTCGCGGGTTCCCTGCGCCGGCCTGCCGTCGCTCACCGTCCACCTGGACACCTGCGCCGACGCCCCCGTCGCCGACGCCGCGCCCGGTCCGCTCACCGCGCTGCTGCACGGCAATGCCATGCAGCCGATGCTGCCGCTGCTGGAAGCCCTGGCGATGGAAAGCGAACAGGTCCTGCTGCCGGCCGGTCGGCAGCAACAGCTGAGGATCCGCCTGGGCCATGAATGACCCCGTGCCGTTGTCCCCGAACGATGTCGCGGTACTGATCCCGGCGCTCAACGAGGCGTTGCGCATCCGCGAGGTCGTGCAGGGCGCGCTGGCGCTGTTCCCGCACGTGATCGTGGTGGACGACGGCTCGGACGATGACACCACCCAGCGCATCGCCGACCTGCCGGTCATCGTGCTGCGCCACCGCCAGCGTCGCGGCAAGGGCGACGCGCTGCGCACCGGTTTCCGGGAAGCCACCCGGCGCGGCCTGCGTGGCGTGCTGACCATGGACGGCGACGGCCAGCATGCCGCCACCGACCTGCCCCGCCTGCTGGCCTGCGCCAACCGCCACCCCGGCTGCATCATCATCGGCGCACGCCTGCGCAAGCGCGCCGCGCAACCGCTGTACCGGCGCCTGGCCAACGCCTTCGGCGACTGGGGCATCGCCTGGGGCACCCATTACCAGGTGGTCGACAGCCAGAGCGGGCAACGCTTCTATCCGGCCGAGGTGATCGCGCTGCGCGACATCCCCGCCGAGGGCTTCGTGTTCGAGGCGCAACTGCTGATTTCCGCCGCGCGGCAACTGGGCACGCGCTGCGTGTCGGTGCCCATCGACTCGCGTTACCGCTGCGCCGGCAGCGACGAACAGTTCCGTCCCAGCCACTTCCGGCCGCTGCAGGACCTGTACCGCATCACCCGCCACATCGTGCTGTTCGCGCTGCGCCATGGCCACGTCTGGCGCGTGTACCGCACCATCCGCGCCAACCCGCCGCTGATCGACGACGCCGACAGCCGCGACTGAGCCGCCGGGCCTCAGCCCATGCCGCCATTGATGCCGATCACCTGGCCGTTGATGTAACCGGCCGCATCGCTGCACAGGAAAGCGACCAGCGCGGCCACTTCCTCCGGCTTGCCGGCACGCGCGGCCGGCACCGCCTGCTTGATCATCTCCGGCGGGAATGCCTCGGCGGCCATCTCGCCTTCGATCACGCCCGGGGCGACCACGTTGGCGCTGATGCCGCGGCTGGCCATCTCGCGTGCCAGCGAACGGGTCGCGCCATGCAGGCCGGCCTTGGCCGCGGCGTAATTGCTCTGGCCGCGGTTGCCCAGCACCGCCGCCACCGAGGACACGCTGACGATGCGGCCCCAGCGCGTGCGTGCCATCGGCAGCAGCAGCGGCTGGGTGACGTGGAAGAAGCCGTGCAGGCTGACGTCGACCACCCGCTTCCAGCGTTGCGCGTCCATGCCGGCCATCGGCGCATCGTCATGGATGCCGGCGTTGTTGACCACGATCTGGATCGGCCCATCGGCCAGCAGGGCCTCCAGCGCCGCCGCCACCACCTGGCCATCGACCACGTCGAAGGCCACTGCCTGCGCGCTGCCACCATCGGCGTGGATCTGCTCGACCACCGCCTGCGCGCGCACCAGGTTGGCGTTGGCATGGACGATGACATGCGCGCCGTCGGCGGCGAGCCGGCGGCAGATCGCGCCACCGATGTCACCGCTGCCGCCGGTTACCAGAGCACGTCGTTGGGTCATGGGTAGGGGTTCCTGCAGAAAGGTAAGAAGGGAATCACGGCAACCGCAGCATCACCGCCGCACGGCCTTCGGCCAGCAGCCGCTCGCCATGGTGCACGGTGAAGGCGTACTGCTGGCTGCCATCGGCCTCGACCAGCACCTGCGCGTGGGCCAGCAACGGGCCATCCAGGTCATCGATGCGGGCCACGGCCAGCTGCACGTCACGCAGTGCCACCAGCACGCCGGGGGTCACCGCACCGCCACGCGCCTGTGCACGCAGGCCACCGTGCACGGCCATTGCCTGCGCACCGTACTCGCACAGGTGGATCGCCCCCAGCTGCCCGCCGTTGCGCAGCGGGTGCGCGGGATCGCGGTGATTGAAGGCACGCAGCCTGATCTGCTGCGAAGACCAGTCCAGCACCTCGTCCCACAGGCACATCCGGCCCTGGTGCGGCACCAGTTGCAGGATCTGCTCACGCCCGATCATCGGCCTGCTCCTGCAGTGGATGGCGCGACACCAGCAGCGCCAGCACGAAATTGCACACCACGCCGAGCGCCACCGTGCTGCCGATCGCGCGCAGCACCGGGATCGAGGACAGGCCCAGCAGGCTGAACACCAGCAGCGTCATCACGCTGCACACCAGCAGGCCATGCAGCGTGCGCAGCTGGTCGGCGTGGCTGTCGCCGGCGTGCTCGAAGAACAGGCCGTAGTCCAGGCCCAGCCCGGCGGCCAGGATCAAACCGATCAGGTGGAACAGGTTCAATTCCACGCCCAGGCCACGCAGCACCGCCAGCACCAGCAGCGTGCTCAGCGCCATCGGCAGCAGTACCCGCACCACCCGGCGCGGCGTACGCAGTGCCGCCCACACCGTGGCCGACAGCAGCAGTACCGCCACGGCCAGTGCGGCGAGCACGCGCCCGCGGTAATCGGCCACCAGCGATTCGGAGGCGTTCTTCAGGTCCAGCAACTCGCCGCCCTGGGCGCGTGCGGCGGCGGCCAGCGCGGCGATATCGTGCAGGCCACTGAGCGAGACCAGCGCGGTGCTGTGCTGTTGCCCCTGCACCAGCAGGCCGCCCACGGCGGTGGCCAGCGGCGTGCCCTGCAGGTCCTGCGGCTGCAGCGCCGGCGCGGCGCGTGCACGTGCGACATCGGCGAGGAACGGCGCGAACGCATCGCTGCGGAACGGCGTATCGGCGACCGCTTCGGCCAGCGCGGTGCGCAGCGTGGCCGCGTCCGGCAGCTGCCGTTGCCGCTGCTGCTGGGTGGCGGCGCTGGGCAGGTAACGCGCGGCCATGTCGTAGCGCTCCAGCGCACCCCTGCCGACCAGTGCATCCAGTGCCGGGCGCAGGCGCTCGCTGGCCTCCAGCGCGGCCTGCACGTCATTGCCGCGCAGGGCGATCACGTAGCGCACGTCCGGCGCGCCCAGCTCGCTGCGCAACTGGGCGTCACGCTGCAGGTCCTGCGGGTCGACCGGGGTCAGCCGGCCCAGGTCGTTCTGCCAGAACGGGCCCGGCGCCCACGACACCACCGCGCCGGCCAGCAGTGCCAGCGCCAGCAGCGACCAGCGCGGCTGTGGCAGGTGCCGGGTGTAGGCCCACACCCGCGCCAGCGGCCTGGAATCGGCGAAGTCGCGCGTGGCCGGGTCGACCAGCGCCGGCAGCACGAACCGGGTGGCCAGCGCCGCGGTGGCCAGGGCGGTGATGGTGAACACCGACAACTGCTTGAGCCCTTCCACCCCGGAGAACAGGAAGGTCAGGTAGGCGATGCAGGTGGCGATCACGCCGGTGCCCAGGGTTGGCCACAGCGCGCGCACGTTGTCCCAGGACGAGCGCCCCGGGCGCTCATGGCTGAAGAAATGGATGGGGTAGTCCTGCACCACGCCGATCAGGGTGAAGCCGAAGGCGATGGTGATGCCATGCACGCCCTCAAAGCCCAGTGCCACCGCCGCCAGGCCGGCCAGGCCGGCGCTGGCCAACGGCAGGAAGCCCAGGATCGGCATCTTCCAGCTGCGGTAGGCCAGCCACAGCAGCAGGACCATGCCGATCGTGTCGAGCGTGCCGATGGTGCTGGCTTCCCTGGCGGTGCGGTTGCCGATCTTCACCGAGAACGCGCCCGGCCCGCTGAGCTCGATGTGGCTGCCGCTGTTCCCGGCCGCGTGCGTGAACGCCGCCTGGATCGCATCCACCGCCGCCTGTTGCGCGCCCGGGTCGAAGCCGGCGGCGCGGGTCTGCACCAGCAGCAGTGCCTGGGTGCCAGTGTGGTCGAACCAGACCTCGTCGATGCGTTGCGGCGCGGTGGCCGGCTGCAGCGCTTCGGCCACGCGCAGGAGCTGCAGGGTGGGGTCGGAGGGCAGCAACGGTTCGATCAGGCCGCCGGCCGGCGAACCCAGGTCCTGCAACCGCGCCTGCAGCTCATCGCCCAGCGTGGCACGGGAGAACGCATCGGCCGGCAGCGCGTGGATCAGGTAGCGATACGGCAACAGGTGTTCGGGGAAGGCCTCCAGCCCGGCCTGCTCGCCATTGGCGACCAGCTCGAACTGCGTGTCGGCCGCCAGCGTGGCGCGCAGTTCGCGCGACTGCGCGGCCAGCTGTGCCGGGCTGGCCCCGGACAACGCCACCAACAGCAACCGCGCGCCCGGGCCTTCGCCCAGTTCATCGAGCAGCAGCTTCTGCGCGGGGGTGCGCGCATCGGGCATGAACTTGCGCAGGTCGCCGCTGACCTGGATGCGCGAACTGATCCAGGCCGTCAGCAGGCCCAGCAACAGCAGCCAGCCAATCGCCAGCCCGATGCGTTGCGGCGCGGTCAGCTTCAACGCGCACCACCGGCCTGGCACAGCGCGGCCAATGCGTCGGCCTGGCGCAGGTTGGCCGCCGCCGCCGCGGCACTGCCCAGCAACGTGCGCTGCAGGTCACCGCGTGCCGGCTGGGTCTCGATGCAGCGCAGCTCCTTGCCCTGGCCATGCAGCGTCACCGCGCGCACACGCCGTGCCAGCGCCTCGGCGCGCGGCGTCAGCACCAGCTGCCACTGCTGCGCGCTGCCGGAGGCCTGCAGCCGGTAGGCCTGCTCCAGCCTCGCCAGGTCGCCGGACAACAGCGCGCCGAAACTGGCCTGCAGGTCGGCCAGCTCGGGCACCCGCTGCAGCGAGAACACGCGCGGCGGCTTGCCGCTGCGGTCGATGCTGACCTGGCCATTGGCGATCGTGGTGGTCTCGGCATAGGGCGCGCGCACCTGGCGGACCAGCGTGGCCGCATCCGGGCGACGGTACTGGCCTTCCACGCGCAGCGGCTCCTTCAGCAGGGCCGAACCCCGCAGCTCGACGAAGCCGGTCTGGCTCGGCGCCGGCTGCGCGAGCTGGCGCAGGATCCAGCCGGCATCAACCCCGCTGGCCAGCGCCGGTGTCGCCAGGCTCGCCAGCAGCAGGCCGAGCAGATGGGGACGGAGTTTCGGTTTGCCAGAAATCATAGAAGTTGAACCAGTTGTAGGGAGCACCGTGCAGGTGATGCTCCAGCCTGTCGACGTAACGCTGGATAAGCGCGGTGAGGGCGTCTGCGCGCTGCGCGCGCGGGATGTCCACGCGCGCATCGAACGGCTCGAAGCACAGATCGTAGCGATTGCCGCCGCGGTACAGGCCGAAGGCGAGCATCACCGGCGCCTTCAGCACGCTGGCCAGCAACCACGGTGCGGCCGGGAATGGCGCCGGGCTGCCCAGCAGCGGCACCTTGACCACGGCCTCGCCCGGACGCGCGCGGTCCACCAGCAGCGACACGATCGCCCCTTCCTGCAGCGCCTGCTGGATGGCCAGCGCGATGCTCGGCCCGTCCTGCCCTGCATCGATGATGCCGGCGGCCAGCGCCGGGTCCAGCTCGGCCAGCAGCTCGCTGATGGCCGCGTTGTGCGAGATGTCCAGCAGCACCCGCAGCTTCAGGTCCGGGCGTTGCCGCGACAGCGCGCGCAACGCGTCGAAGCTGCCTAGGTGCGAGCCGAACAGCAGCACCCCGCGACCCTGGTCGATCTGCTCCAGCAGCTGCGCGGTGCCTTCCGTACGGATGTCGAACAGCCGTGTGCGCCCGGCCAGCAGGAACACCCGGTCCAGGATGGTCGCGGCGAAGGTGTGGATGTGGCGGGCCACGTCCCAACGGTGCGCGGGCCGGCCCAGCGCCCGCTGCAGGTAGTCGCGCGAGGCGCGCCGTTCGCTGCCGCGCACGCAGAAGAAGTAGGCGGTGATCGGGTACAGGCAGGCGCGGGCGATGCCCCGCCCGCCGCGCCGGGCGATCAGCCCGATCAGGCGGATGGCACGGCGCCCACCGCCTTCCGGGCGCTGCTTCCAGTCGGCGCCACTCATGCAACGGCCTCGTCAACCAGCACCAGCTCGCCACGCACCAGCACGGTGTCCTCGCGCAGCACGCGGAACTTCCAGCGTGGGGCCTGCCCGTCCAGTTCCACCCGCGCACACTCGCCCGGCAACAGCGGTGCCATGAACTTGACCTGCGGCAGCCGCAGCGCCGCCGTTGCCCGCCCGCTGTCGCGCGCGATGGCCTGCAGCACCTGTTCCAGCACCACCACGCCCGGCACCAGCGGCCGGCCCGGGAAATGGCCGGGCAGGCAGGGATGGTCGGGGGCAATCACGAACTGCATGGCGTCCAGTCGACGGGCCGGGCCGCACAGGATAACGACAGGGCCGCCACTCAGCGCAGCAGGTCGCGCCAGAACACCGGTCCCAGCTGGCCCATCTGGCGCATGAAATCCAGCGCGTTGCGGTACGGGCGCGTGGGGAACAGCCGCGAGCGCACCGCGTATTCCAGCGCGAAGAAGCCGCCGATCAGGCCCCAGTCGGCGATGTTGGCGCACCAGGACCACTGCTCGTGGGTGACCGGCCACCACGGCTGGAGGCCGAAGGCCGCCAGCAGCCCGTCGGGGACGGCGCTCATCGCCAGCCCCAGGTTGATCGCCGCCAGCAGGCTCAACACCACCGCCCAGGCCGCGGTCAGCCGCCGCGTGTAGCGCTCCAGCACCGCGGTGACCGGCATGCCGGCGCGCTGGTACAGGGCCTGCACGATGCGGCCGATCAGCGGCACCCGGCCGGGCAGCAGCGAGCGGGCAAACCCCCAGGCCACCAGCAGCGGGAACACCACCGGCGGGGCCAGCAGCAGCATCCAGGCCCAGCGCGAGGCCCCCACCCCGTACAGCAGCAGGCCGGAGGCGAACAGCGCCAGCCAGGCCGATGCGCGGCGCCGCGCCAGCGGCTCCAGCAGGCACAGCAGTACCAGGCCGAACAGCGCCAACGCCGCCCAGGCCCCCTCGCTGCGCAGGCTGGCCACGTGCGAGAGCACCGGGTAGGCCAGCAGCAGGATCACGCGCAGTGCCAGCGCCACCGGCCCGTGGCCGGGTTCATGGCTGGCCGGGTTCATCGTGCTCAGGCGGTCTTGTTGGCCTGCACGTGCGCCGACAGCGCGCGCAGCGAGGCGAAGATGCGGCGGTTGTCGTCGTTGTCCGAACGCAACTGGAAGCCGTAGCGCTTGCTGATGGCCAGCGCCAGCTCCAGTGCATCGATCGAGTCCAGTCCCAGCCCGTCGTTGAACAGGGCCGCTTCCGGGTCGATCTGCGCCGGGTCCACGTCTTCCAGGTTCAGGCTCTCCACCAGCAGCCCTGCCAGTTCGCGTTCGGCTTCGGTTTGTTGCGACATTTCCACTTCCACGACCAAATGAAGCCGCAACGATCCGGCATCGCCGCGCCCAGTGCAACCATGGCCGCAGCGGCGCGCAGGCTATCATTGGCCCCTCTGCAAGCCTGATCCACCGTGCAATGACGTCCAAGCTCCGTCCCCGCCCCGCCTTCATGTCCCACCTCCCGTCCCGCCCCGCGGGGCGACAGGACGGTGCGCGATGAACGCGCGCACCACCCCGGCCCAGGTGGCGGCACTGGACGTGGATTACGTCGACCCGGCGCGCCTGCCGGAGCTGCTGGCCGACGAGCACGTGCTGGCGATCTTCGGCTTCCAGGCCGGCGACACGGCACCGCCGACCGACGACCCGCGCTACCTGCAGGTCGGCCTGCAAGCGGTGGGAACGGCACTGCTGGAGGTCTGGCGCAGCCCGTACCCGGTCAGCCGCGGCCGCGATGCCGAGGGCATGGCCTGGGCCAGCGATGGCGCGCTGATGTTCGGCGCGATGCAGGTGGTCGAAGCCGCGCACGGCGGCATCCGCAACGCCGCCGAGCATGCCTACACGCACCTGCTGGCGGCCCTGCCCGCGCAGGGCTACCCGCACCTGCTGCGCATCTGGAACTACATGGATGCCATCATCGAGGGCGAGGGCGACCAGGAGCGTTACCGCCAGTTCTGCGTGGGCCGCGCCCGGGGCATCGGCACGATCGATACCGGCACCCTGCCGGCCGCCACCGCCATCGGTCGCGTCGATGGCGTGCGCGTGCTGCAGGTGTACTGGCTGGCCGCGCGCGTGCCCGGTACGCCGCTGGAGAACCCGCGCCAGGTCAGCGCCTACCACTACCCGCGCCAGTACGGCCCGCAGTCACCGAGCTTTGCCCGCGCCATGCTGGCCGCGGCCGGCAGCCGGCTGCCGCTGCTGCTGTCCGGCACCGCCAGCGTGGTCGGCCATGCGACCCTGCACGGCGACAGCACCGAGCGCCAGCTGCAGGAAACCTTCAACAACTTCGAGGCGCTGATCGGCGCGGCGCGGCGCCATCGTCCGGGCTTGCCGGAGCAGTTCGGCCACGGCAGCCGGCTCAAGGTGTACGTGCGCAACCTTGAGGAGGTTGCCGATGTGCGCCGGATGCTGGCGCAACGCCTGCCCGCCGACCTGCCCTACCTGGTGCTCAATGCGGTGGTGTGCCGGCACGACCTGCGCGTGGAGATCGACGGCGTCCACGACGCCTGAGTGTTGTCACCCGGGGCAGCGCAGGTCACTGCCCCAGCAGGGCCAGCACCGCATCGCGCGGCAGCTTGCCGGTTTCATTGCGCGGCAGCACGTCCACCCTGCGCAGCGGGCGCGGCAGGAACACCGGGTCCATCAACGCGCGCAGATCGCGCAGGATGTCCGCTTCCTCGCGCTCGGATACCACCAGCGCGGCGATGCGGCCCACCGCGTGGCCGGGTTCGGCGGCCAGCTGCACCACCACCGCGTCCCGCACGCCCGCCACTGCCTGCAGCTTGCGGGTCAGGTCGCCCAGCGAGGCGCGCTTGCCGGCGATTTCCAGCAGGTCCGCGCGCCGGCCACGCAGCACGAAACGCTGCGCCGGCAGCAGCTCCACCAGGTCGGCCAGCTGCACCGGCGTGGCCAGGTGCGCGGCCTGCACCAGGGTGCCGTCCGGTTGCGGGCTCAGCCGCACGCCCGGCAGCAGCTGCCAGGCCTCCTCCAGTGCGGTGCGGCGGCGCGCGATGATGCAGGTTTCGGTCGAGCCGAACATTTCCCGCACCTCGGTGTCGAAGCGCTGCTCGGCGGCGATGGCCAACGCCTGCGGCAGCGGTGCGGTGGCGGTGACGATGCCGGCCAGCGGCGGCAGCGACACGCCCGATTCCACCAGCGCCTTCAGGTGCACCGGGGTGGTGACCAGCAGGCGCGGGGCGGCCACCCCGGCCAGCGCCTGCGCCACGTCCTGCGGGAAGAACGGCCGCCCGGCCTGCAGCGTCGCCGGTGCCAGCAACGGCATCAGCACCGCCATCTCCATGCCGTACATGTGCTGGGACGGCACCGTGGCCACGATCGACGGCTGCGCCTGGCCCCACAGGTCCTGCAGCGCGGCCAGGTTCTGCGCGGTGCTGGCCACGAATGACCCCCAGTGCTTGGGGTTGGCCGTCGGCACGCCGGTGCTGCCGGACGTGAAGCCGATCGCCACGCGCTGGTCGGCGGCCAGCACCGGCGGCGCGCCCTCGGCCACCGGCAGCACCTCGGGCAGCATGACGCAGCCCTCGGGCAGCTGCCCGGTATCGGTATCGGCCAGGCAATAGGCATCGGCGTGGCGCTGCATCACGTCCTCGACCACCGCCCGCGCCCGCGACGGCGGCAACAGGTTGACCTGCCCGCGCACGGCCACCGCGCAGAACGCGACCAGGAAGCGATAGCGGTCCTCGCACAGGTTGACCACGTGCGCGCCGGCCGGCAGCCGCGCGGCCAGGCCGCGCACCTGCGCCAGGAAGGTGTCCAGGTCCACCTGCATGCCGGCATGGGCGGCGATCAGGCGCCCGCCGTCACCCACGGCAAGCGGTAGGGACGGACGCGGAACGGACACCGGGACATGCGACATGCGACTGCGACAACCTCTGTGGTGACACGGGCGCGGTGCGCCCGGCGGGCGGCCAGCTTGGGCGCAGCCCGCCCCGCTGGCAAGCCCGCGCGGTTCAGTGGTAGCCGGTGCCGGCGGTGACCTTGCCGCGGAACACGCGATACGACCACACCGTGTAGCCCAGGATCACCGGCAGCAGCAGCACCAGCCCGACCATGCTGAAACCCAGCGACGAGGTCGGTGCGGCGGCCTGCCACAAGGTCATCGACGGCGGCAGCAGGTACGGCCACATGCCCAGCACCAGGCCGATGAAGCCCAGCACGAACAGCGCCAGCGTCAGCAGGAACGGCGGCAGGTCGCGGCGCGGGTGCATCACGCTGCGCCACAGCGCCGCGGCCACCCCCAGGGTCAGCAACGGCACCGGCGCCAGCCACCAGAAGTTGCCATCGCTGAACCAGCGCTCCATCACCCCGGACTGCAGGAACGGCAGCCAGGTGCTGACCAGGCCCATGAACACGATCACCGCCACCGTCAGCGGCCGCGCCAGCGAGCGTGCCACTGCCTGCTCCCGGCCTTCGGTCTTGAGGATCAGCCAGGTGCTGCCGAGCAGCGCGTAGCCGGTGACCACCGCCGCGCCGGTCAGCATCGAGAACGGGCTGAACCAGCCGAACGCACCGCCGACGTAGCGGCCGTCCTCCACCGGCAGGCCCTGCACCAGCGCCCCGAGGATCACGCCCTGCGCGAACGAGGCCAACAGCGAGCCCAACGCGAACGACACGCTCCACAAGCGCCGCGAGCGATGCGCCTTGAAGCGGAACTCGAACGCCACCCCGCGGAACACCAGCGCCACCACCAGCAGCAGCACCGGCAGGTACAGGCCGGACAGCAGCACCGCATAAGCCTTGGGGAACGCCGCCAGCAGGCCGGCGCCACCGAGCACCAGCCAGGTTTCGTTGCCGTCCCAGATCGGCGCGGCGGTGTTCATCATCACGTCGAGCTGCTGCTCGTCTTCGGCGAACGGCGCCAGCACGCCGATGCCGAGCACGAAGCCGTCCAACACCACGTACATCAGCACACCGAAGCCGATCACCGCGAACCATGCCACCGGCAGCCAGGTCGTCATGTCCATGTCAGCGGCCCTCCAGCGGTTCGTCGGCACCGGACAGCGGGCGCGCCGGCGTCGGCAGCGCCTCCTCGCCGGGCGGATGCGTGTCCGGCCCATGGCGCAGGATCTTGACCAGGTACCAGATGCCCCAGCCGAACACGAACAGGTAGCCGACCACGTAGACCGCCAGCGACAGCACCGTCATCCACACGCTCTGCGGCCCGACCGCATCGGCGGTGCGCAGCAGCCCGTACACCACCCACGGCTGCCGGCCCATCTCGGTGACGAACCAACCGGCGACCAGCGCGACGAAGCCGCTGGGCAGCATCCAGTTCCAGCCACGCACCAGCCACCTGGACTGCAACAGCCGGCCGCGCCACAACTGCAGCGCCGACAACCAGGCCACCACCAGCATCAGCGTGCCGATGCCGACCATGATGCGGAACGCGTAGAACACCGGCACCACCGGCGGCCGCTCGCTGGCCGGCACCGAGGTCAGCGGCGCGAACGTGCCATCCACGCTATGGGTCAGGATCACGCTGCCGAGCTTGGGGATGGCGACTTCGAAGTCGTTGCGCTCTTCCTTCTCGTTGGGCACCGCGAACACCACCAGCGGCACGCCTTCGCCGGGCGGGGTGTCGTGCCAGTGCCCTTCCATCGCGGCGATCTTCATCGGCTGGTGCTCGAGCGTGTTCAGCCCGTGCATGTCACCGGCCAGGATCTGCAGCGGCACCGTCAATGCGGCGAACACCACCGCCGCGGTCAGCATCTTGCGGCCGGCTTCGAGGTGCACGCCGCGGCGCAGGTACCACGCGCCCACGCCACCGATGACGAAGCAGGTGGTGATGAACGAGCCCAGCGCCATGTGCGCCAGCCGGTACGGGAAGGACGGGTTGAACACCACCTGCCACCAGTCCTGCGGATGCACGATGCCATCGACCAGCGTGTAGCCGGCCGGCGTGTGCAGCCAGCTGTTGGAGGACAGGATCCAGAACGTGGAGAACAGCGTGCCCAGCGCCACCATGCAGGTGGAGAAGAAGTGCAGGCGCGGCGACACCCGGCCCCAGCCGAACAGCATCACGCCCAGGAAGCTGGCTTCCAGGAAGAACGCGGTGAGCACTTCATAGGTGAGCAGTGGGCCGATCACGGTGCCGGCCACTTCGCTCAGGCGCGGCCAATTGGTGCCGAACTGGAAGGCCATGACGATGCCGCTGACCACGCCCATCCCGAACGACACGGCGAAGATCTTCTGCCAGAAGAAGAACAGTTCACGCCACACCGTGTTGCGCGTGCGCAGCCAACGCCATTCGACGAATGCCAGCCAACTGGCGGTGCCGATGGTGAAGGCCGGGAACAGCACATGGAAACTCACGACGAACCCGAACTGGATCCGTGACAGCAATAGCGCGTCCACGCCGGCCTCTCGCTTCTGAAAACTGGTCCATTTTGGTCCTGTATTCGTGAAGACCGGATGTGACCGGTTGTCGCAGTGCGTCAATCGGTCGCAGCAAGGCCCGTTTCCACGCTCCCCTTTTTTTGCGAAGCAAATCCCGCCTCTTCCCCCCTTACTTCTGTGAAGCAACCCCGCTTCGGCCCCCTCCCTTTTGCGAAGCAAAGGGGAGGGCTGGGGAGGGGTGCTCTCCCCCGCGGCCTTCCCCTGCCGCACAAGGGAAGGCGCCATTCCGCGCACCCCTGCAGACCTTGCCGATTCCGGCAGCTCCCGCGCCGGAAACCGGCCGCCATGACCTGTGGCCCAGCCCGGCAAAACCGCTGCCTGCTACGCTTGCCCGGTTTTCTTCACCGGTGCCCGCAATGCCCAGAATCCTGCCCCTGTCCCTGCTGTTGTTGACTGCTTTCGGCAGCGCCCACGCCGCGCCCACGCCGATCACCATCGAACAGGCGATGGCCGACCCGGACTGGATCGGGCCGCCGGTGGAATCGGCCTGGTGGTCGTGGAACGGCCAGCAGGTCGAATACACCCTCAAGCGCAAGGGCAGCGCGGTGCGCGATACCTTCCGCCTGCCCAGCGCCGGCGGCGTCGCCCAGCAGGTCGCCGACGACCAGCGCGGCACGCTCGATGCCGCCAGCCGCGTCTACGACAGCAGCCGCCAGCGCATGGCCTTCGTGCGCAACGGCGACGTGTTCGTGCGTGACCTGCGCAGCGGCGCGCTGACCCAGCTCACCCGCAGCAACGAACGCGCCAGCGGCGTCAACTTCGCCACCGACGGCGGCGTGATCTGGAACGTGGGCAACAACTGGTTCCATTGGGACGCCCGCAGCGGCGTCACCCGCCAGGTCGCCCAGCTCAAGGCCGACAAGAACCCGGCCGACCCGCCCAAGGTCGACACCCTGCGCGACCAGCAGATGCGTACCCTGGCCACGCTGCGCAACGACCGCGCCCAGCGCGAGGAACTGCGCGACCAGGGCGAGCGCTGGCGCCAGGCCGACCCGACCCGCGCACCGGCGCCGGTCTTCCTCGGCGGCGACGTCGAGATCGTGGACAGCGTGCTCTCGCCCGATGCCCGCCACCTGGTGGTGGCGACCAAGCCCAAGGGTTACGACGAGGGCCGCGGCGGAAAGATGCCGCTGTACGTCACCGAATCCGGCTACGAGGAAGCCGAGGACACCCGTACCCGCGTCGGCCGCGACGATCCGGCGCCGAACAGCTTCTGGCTGGTCGATGCGGCCACCGGCAAGGTCCAGCCACTCGCGCTCGACGGCCTGCCCGGCATCACCACCGACCCGCTCGCCGAGCTGCGCCGCAAGGCCGGCAAGGACGCGCTCAAGGGCAATCGCCCGGTCGAAGTGATGAGCGAGTTCATGGGCGGCGGCATCCGCTGGAACGCCGACGGCAGCCAGGCCGCGATCATGCTGCGCGCCATCGACAACAAGGACCGCTGGATCGCCACCACCAGCGCCACCAATGCCCGCCTGGAAACCCGCCACCGCCTTACCGATGGCGGCTGGATCAACTGGAGCTTCAACGATTTCGGCTGGCTGCCCGATGGCCGCACGCTGTGGCTGCTGTCCGAGGAATCGGGCTATTCGCACCTGTACACGCAGAGCGGCAGCGCCAGGCCCAGGGCGTTGACCTCGGGCAACTGGGAAACCTCGGCACCGGAGGTCAGCGCGGACGGCCGCAGCTTCTACTTCCTGTGCAACCAGAAGTGGCCCGGCGACTACGAAGTCTGCAACGTCGACGTCAACGGCGGTGCCGTGCGCGAAGTGACCGCGCTCGACGGCGTGGAGGACTTCAGCCTGTCGCCGGACGGCCAGCAGCTGCTGGTGCGCTACTCGGCCCCGTACCTGCCGGCGCAGATCGCCGTGCAGCCGGCCGCCGGCGGTGAAGCCCGCAAGCTCACCGACACCCGCAGCGCCGAGTTCAAGGCACGCCAATGGATCCAGCCGCAGATGGTGCAGGTGCCCTCGCGGCACGGCGCCGCACCGGTGTGGGCCAAGTACTACGGCCCGGAAACGCTGGAGCCGGGCAAGCAGTACCCCATCGCCATGTTCGTGCATGGCGCCGGCTACCTGCAGAACGTGCACGCGCGTTACTCCAACTACTTCCGCGAGCAGATGTTCCACAACCTGCTGGTGCAGAAGGGCTACATCGTGCTGGACATGGACTACCGCGGCAGCGCCGGCTACGGCCGCGACTGGCGCACGGCCATCTACCGCAACATGGGCCACCCGGAACTGGAGGACTACCTGGACGGCCTGGACTGGCTGGTCACCACCAAGCAGGGTGACCGCGCCCATGCCGGCATCTACGGCGGCTCCTACGGCGGCTTCATGACCTACATGGCGCTGTTCCGCTCGCCGGGCACGTTCAAGGCCGGCGCCGCCCTGCGCCCGGTCGGCGACTGGAACCAGTACAACCACGCCTACACCAGCAACATCCTCAACACCCCGGACATCGACCCGGAGGCCTACCGCATCTCCTCGCCGATCGAGTACGCCGAAGGCCTGCAGGACACCCTGCTGATCGCCCACGGCATGATGGACGACAACGTGTTCTTCCAGGACTCGGTCAACATGACCCAGAAGCTGATCGAGCTGCACAAGGACAACTGGTCGATCGCGCCCTACCCGCTGGAACGCCACGGCTACACCCGCGCCGACTCCTGGCTGGACCAGTACAAGCGCATCCTGAAGCTGTTCGAGCAGGAGCTGAAGTAAGCACCACGCCAAGGGCGCCGCAAGGCGCCCTTGGCGTTCTACCCCCGGCCACTCCCCGATCCCCGACCGTCCATGTCCCCCATCCAGATCGTCACCGCCATCCTCCTCGACGCCGAACAGCGCGTGCTGGTGGTCCGCAAGCACGGCTCGGACACCTTCATCCAGCCCGGCGGCAAGCGCGAGCCCGGCGAAACCTCGCTGCAGACCCTGCAACGCGAGTTGTTCGAGGAACTGGGCGTGCAGCTCGACGTCGACAGCGCGCAGCCGTTGGGCGTGTTCGAGGAGGACGCGGTCAACGAGCCCGGCCGCCGCGTGCAGGGTGAGGCGTTCCTGGTCCGCGTCAGCGGCCAACCGCAGGTGAAGGCTGAAATCGCGGAGCTGGCGTGGGTTCCGCTGCAACCGCCGCATGGCGTGACGCTGGCCCCGCTCAGCGCGCGACACCAGCTCCCGGCTGCACATGCGTGGCTGGTCAAGGCTGGGCATACCGGCACATAACGGCGATAGTGGCGCCATTTTCCAAGCGCCGCCGACCGTGAGCCCACCCGACCTGCCCACCGCCCCGCCCCGCCGTTCCAGTGCCGACCGCTTCATCGACCTCACCGCCAAGCTGTCACTGGCGCTCGGGGCGCTGGGCATCGTCTGGTGCCTGTTCCAACTGCTGATGGTCGTCCTGCTCGGGCGCCTGGACATCGTCGCGCTGATGCAGCGCGACGGCCTGGTCGTCCCGGACTGGATCCAGTGGACCGACGCGCATGCCTTCAGCCTGAGCGTGGCGCTGCTGCTGTTCTGCATCGCCTTCGTCGTGGTGTGCTGGGCCATGCTCAAGCGCCATGAATGGGGCCGCATCGGCTTCATCGTGTTCCTGCTGCTGGTCGCGCTGGGCAACTTCGCCTTCATCCCGGTGATGGACAGCATGTTCAACAGCATGCTGACGATCTTCCCTGCCGACTTCCTCAGCTCGCCGCAGGGCGCCGAGATGCGCGCGCAGATGGCCTTCAGCCGCTGGAGCCTGCTGATCACCCTGCTGGTGAGTTCACTGGCGATCGCGGCATTGCATGGTTGGCTGGCGATCAAGCTGCAGCGGCGCGACGTCCGCGACCTGTTCCACTGAGTTCCCCGGAGTTCCCATGCCGCACTCGTTCCGGACGCGCCTGCTGGCCCTGCTTGCCGCGCTGCTGCTTCCCACCCTGCCGGCGATGGCGGCCGCGCCACTGGCCTGCGGCATCTACCAGGCCGTCGATGGCGGTGCCCGCTTCATCGTGGAGAGCAACCACCAGGCCGTGCGCATCTACGACGGCCAGCCACCGACCCGCTACCTGATCCGCCAGCAGGGCCAGACCCTGCATGCGGCCGACCTGTCCAACGGCTTCAGCGCCGACTACACGCTCAGCGCCGACGGCAAGCGCATCGGCGGCCTGCTCGGCGACTACGTGCTGGAAAGCACGGCGCGCTGCAACGCCTCCCCCGCCGCGCCGGCCAACAGCTGCCGCGCCGACATCGACGGCTGCATGGACAGCGCCTACAGCGCCACCCCGGTGCAGTTGAAGCAATGGTGCCAGGAGGACCTGCCGTTCGCCTGCGAACGCCTGCTGTCCAGCTACGTCGAGCAGGCGCGTACCGGCCAGCCGTCGAACCTGCCCGAGCCTGACCTGGCCGAACCAGCGGTCTGCAGGGAAGGCACGCCGGCCTTCGACGAAGCCGCCTGCCGTGTCGCCGCGCGCGAGGTGCTGGGCCTGGCGCTGGCCAAGGCCATGGCCGGCACGCTGGCCGATGGGCCGGCGCCCGCGCTGCCCGCCGTGCAGCTGGACGAGGTGCTGCAGCTGTGCCGACGCCACCCCGACGCCGGTTTCTGCGGCAAGGTGGCCGACGCGCATCTGGATGCCGGCCGGTACCCGGGTGCCCGCGAGGCGCTGCAGCAGGCCTGCGCCGCTGGCGGCGAGGAACGCACCTGCCGGCGCGCCCAGGTACTGGCCGCGGTGGATGTCGCCGACCTGGCCGCGGTAGCGGCAACGGCCCTGCCGTGCGGCGACTATGCCGCCAGCACCGGCCTGATGGATGCCCTGTCCTTCGCTGACCAGGGCCTGGTATCCATGTCCGGCAACAGCGTGCTGCGTGCCCGCCTGGAAGGCGGTGCGGTGCGGATACGCCACGACAAGGGCGGCGACTTCGTGCTGCAGCCCCTGGCCAGCGGCCAGCTGCTGGGCGTGGACGAATGGAACCGCTACGCGCTGTACCAGCGCACCGGCGGCGCCACCCACTGCAGTGCCCCGATCGCGTACGCCGAAACCCCGCTGCGGCAGGATTGCCCGGCCGATACCGATCCACAGGCCTGCTGCGCCGCCGGCAAGCTGCAGGGCTGCAACACGCTGGGCCATCGCAAGGCGCTGGCCGGCGACTGGGCCGGTGCCGCCCCGTACTACCAGACGCTGTGCCGGGCCGGCGTCCGCGCCGGGTGCGAGAACCTGCGCAGCGTCTACGAGCACACCGGCGATGAGGACATCCCCGGCAAGCTGCTGGCCCTCTGCAAACAGGACGGCACCGGCAGGCACGTGGCCTGTGACCTGTACGAAACCACCGATTGGGCCATGCTTGGCATGGGCGCGCGGCTGATGCAGGCCGTCGAGCCCGCCGCGGCGGATGACGCACCGGCACAGGCCGGCAACCGCACGTCCCATCGCAAGTAAACTCCGCCCGCCAGCCCGTCGGCAGCCCGCACCCGAGTACCCACATGAACGATTTCGACCGCGTACGCGACTACCTCACCGGCCTGCAGGACCGCATCTGCGCCGCCATCGAGCAGGCCGACGGCCAGGCCCACTTCATCGAGGACCGCTGGCAGCGCGCCGAGGGCGGCGGCGGGCGCACGCGCGTGCTGCGCGAAGGCGCGGTGTTCGAACAGGCCGGCATCGGCTTTTCCGACGTGGCCGGCACCCGCCTGCCGCCGTCTGCCTCGGCCAACCGCCCGGAGCTGGTTGGCGCCTCGTGGCGCGCCTGCGGGGTGTCGCTGGTGTTCCACCCGCGCAACCCGTACCTGCCCACCACGCATGCCAACGTGCGCTACTTCCAGGCCGAACGCGATGGCGAGAAAGTCGCCGCCTGGTTCGGCGGTGGCTTCGACCTGACCCCGTTCTATCCGTTCGACGAGGACGTGCGGCAATGGCACGGCGTGGCCCGTGATCTGTGCGCGCCCTATGGCGACACCCGTTACGCCGAGCACAAGCGCTGGTGCGACGAGTATTTCTTCATCAAGCACCGCAACGAGACGCGCGGCGTGGGCGGGCTGTTCTTCGACGACCTGCACGCCGATTTCGACACCGACTTCGCCTACCTGCGTGCGGTCGGCGACGGCTTCCTCGATGCTTACCTGCCGATCGTCGAACGCCGCAGGGACACGCCGTACGGCGAACGCGAACGCGAGTTCCAGCTGTATCGCCGTGGCCGCTACGTCGAGTTCAACCTGGTCTACGACCGTGGCACGCTGTTCGGCCTGCAGAGCGGTGGCCGCAGTGAGAGCATCCTGATGAGCCTGCCCCCGCGCGTGCGCTGGGAGTACGGTTTCCAGCCGGAGACCGGCAGCGACGAGGCACGCCTGGCCGAGTACCTGGTCCCGCGCGACTGGCTGGCCGGCTGAGGCTGCAGCCCCGGCGGCGCATCCGGCGCGAGCCTCGACAGCACCCCTCCCCGGCCCTCCCCTGCTACGCAAGGGTGGGGGTGGTTCGATGCGATCGATCGGATCACCGCACAACCTGCTTCTGCCCCCTCCCTTGCGTAGCAGGGGAGGGCCGGGGAGGGGTCGCTTCTGCTTCTGCTTCTGCTTCTGCTTCTGCATCCATCTCCCCCCATCAACGCACCACCTCAGGTCTTGCGCAGGAAGGTGATGTGCCCATTGATCTCCAGCAGCGCCAGGTCCACCTCGTCGATGTTCTCGCAGCCGGCATCACGCATGGCCCGCGCGAAGTCCGCCTTGCTCACCAGCTCGCGCTGCAACACCCTGTGCAGCACCTGCCCATGCCGGGCCAGTACCACCGGCTCGCCATCGATCACGCGCTCCACCGCCGGGCTGCGGGTGGTCACCCAACCCACGAAGTAATTGAGCACGATCAACGTCGCGGCCAGGATCAACCCACCGCCCAGCGACGTGTCCTGCCCCAGCAAGGCATTCTGCACCGCGTTGCCGAGCAGGATCAGCAGCAGCATGTCGAACGGGGTGAACTGCCCCAGCGCGCGCTTGCCGGCCACCCGCACCATCGTCAACACGACCACATACACCACCACCGCGCGCAGGATGAACTCCCACCACGGCATCGACAGCGCGAACAGGTCCGGCATTCCTCGTCTCCCGACTATGCGTCGCCCCCATGCTCGGGCGATGCCCATCAACACGGTGCGACGACCGGCGCCGGAGCAGGCCGGCGGTTCCGGGATCGCCAAAAAAGAAGCCCCGCCGACCAGGGGGGGGTCGACGGGGCCGGGGAGCGGGTATTTGGGGAGGAATCCCCGCTCCGAGATCTGCTCCAGGGGATGGGAGAGATCCGCGACAGGTATTGCGCCTGTCGAGGGCTATATCACCATTACGAACCTTGACGGTTCGTGAAGAATCCAAGCCTTTTCAAAACAAATTAAGGATGGATTCATCGCATTGACGCCAAACGGTTTTTTGAATGCGCAGGGATATAACGAAGTGTTTCAATTGAATCGAGATTCGAGTTAATAATTTGGAAAATTAGTGCGCTTCGTCCCAGTTTTCCCCGATACCGGTATCCACCACCAGCGGCACACGCAAATTCGCCGCCGCTGACATCCGGGCCTCCACTTCGGCCTGAAGTGTCTGGATGAATGCGCTGTCCGCCTCGAACACCAGTTCATCGTGCACCTGCAGGATCATCCTGGCGCGGTCGGCATGGTCGGCCAGCCAGCCATCCACGCTGACCATCGCACGCTTGATGATGTCCGCCGCGGTGCCCTGCATCGGGGCGTTGATCGCCGCACGCTCGGCACCGGCACGCAGGCCCTGGTTGCGGGCGTGGATGTCGTTGAGGTACAGCCGGCGGCCAAACAGCGTCTCCACGTAGCCCTGCTCGCGTGCCTGCACGCGCATGCGCTCCATGAAGTCGCGCACCGCCGGGTAACGGCTGAAGTACAGCGCCACGTAGTCCTGCGCCTGGCCACGGTCGATGCCCAGGTTCTTGGCCAGGCCGAACGCGCTCATGCCGTACATCAGGCCGAAATTGATCGCCTTGGCGGCGCGGCGCTCGTTCGGCGTCACCTCCTCCAGCGCGCGCCCGAACACCTCGGCGGCGGTGGCGCGGTGCACGTCGGCGCCCTGCTCGAAGGCACGGATCAGGCCCGGGTCCTCGGACAGGTGGGCCATGATCCGCAGCTCGATCTGCGAGTAGTCGCAGGCCATCAGCTTGCGCCCCGGCGGGGCGACGAAGGCCTGGCGGATGCGGCGGCCATCCTCGGTGCGGATCGGGATGTTCTGCAGGTTCGGGTCGGACGAGGACAGCCGCCCGGTCGCCGCGCCGGACTGGTGGTAACTGGTGTGCACGCGGCCGGTGTCCGGGTTGACCATCTCCGGCAGCTTGTCGGTATAGGTACTGCGCAGCTTGGCCAGCCCGCGGTACTCCAGGATCACGCGCGGCAGCTCGTGCTGCTCGGCGATCGCCTCCAGCGCCTCCTCGTTGGTGCTGGGCTGGCCCTTGGGCGTCTTCACCAGCGCCGGCAGGCCCAGTTCGTCGAACAACACCGCCTGCAGCTGCTTGGGCGAGTCCAGGTTGAAGGTGTGCCCGGCCAGCTCGGTGGCTTTCTGCTGGGCGGCCAGCATGCGCGCGGACAGGTCGC
Organism: Stenotrophomonas sp. ATCM1_4; assembly: GCF_004348115.1. Classification (GTDB taxonomy): domain Bacteria; phylum Pseudomonadota; class Gammaproteobacteria; order Xanthomonadales; family Xanthomonadaceae; genus Stenotrophomonas; species Stenotrophomonas capsici. Next base: position 1,580,077 of record NZ_QPFB01000001.1, read on the forward strand.
TGCTCTGCCGCTTCAGCTCGGCCGCGTCGATCGCCACGCCATTGGCCTCGATGCGCGCCAGCACCGGTACCAGCGGCATCTCGATCTCGCGGTACACCTTTTCCAGCGACGGCTCGGCCGCCAGCTGCGCCGACAGCACGCGGTGCAGGCGCAGGGTGATGTCCGCGTCCTCGGCCGCATAGGCGCTGGCCTCGTCGATGCCCACCTGCGAGAACGGGATCTGCTTGGCGCCCTTGCCGGCGACCTCCTCGAACTTGGTGGTGGTGTAACCCAGGTAGCGCTGTGCCAGCGAATCCATGTCGTGGCGGGTGGCGGTGGAATTGAGCACGAAGCTTTCCAGCATGGTGTCGTCGGCATAGCCGCGCACCTGGATGCCATGCCTGCGCAGCACGTGGATGTCGTACTTGCCGTGCTGGCCGAGCTTCTTCCTGCCTGCGTCCTCGAGCAGCGGACGCAGCGCATCGAGCACCTGCTGCATCGGCAGCTGCGCCGGCGCGCCCGGGTAGTCGTGGCCGACCGGGATATAGGCGCCCTTGCCCGGTTCCACGGCCAGGCTGATGCCGACCAGGTTGGCGCGCATCGCATCCAGCGCGTCGGTTTCGGTATCGAAGGCGAACTCCTCGGCACCCTGCAGGCGTTCCACCCAGGCCTGCAGCTGCCCGGCGGTCAGCACGGTCTCGTACTCGCCCTTGGCCGCCAGCGCCGGGTCGGTGCCGGCGGCCGGCGCCGTGTCACCGGCCTTGGCGTAACCGGCGGCGGTGCCACGCAGGCTGACCTTGGCATCGTCGGCGGCGGCCGGGGCGGCCACGCCACCGAGCTCACGCAGCGCCTGGGTGAAGCCATAACGCGCGTACAGCGCGCGCAGGCTGTCCGCGTCCTGCTCGCGCAGCTGCAGGTCGCGCGGGCCCTGTTCCAGTGCCACGTCGGTACGGATGGTGACCAGCGCGCGGTTGAGCGGCAGGCGCGGCAACGCGGCGCGCAGGTTCTCGCCGATCTTGCCCTTCATGGTCGGGGCGGCGGCGATCACGCCGTCCAGGTCGTTGTATTCGGCCAGCCACTTGGCGGCGGTCTTGGGGCCGCACTTCTCCACGCCGGGTACGTTGTCCACGGTGTCGCCCATCAGCGCCAGGTAATCGACGATCTGGTCGGCGCGCACGCCGAACTTGTCGATCACCGCCGCATCGGAATCGGTGCGGCTGCCGGTCATGGTGTTGACCAGCACCACGCCCGGGCGTACCAGCTGGGCGAAGTCCTTGTCGCCGGTGGAAATGGTCACTTCCAGCCCGTCCCTGGCCGCGGCCAGCGCCAGCGTGCCGATCACGTCGTCGGCTTCCACGCCCTCCACGCGCAGGATGTCGATGCCCAGCGCCTGCACGATGTCGCACATCGGCTGTACCTGCGCGCGCAGGTCGTCGGGCATCGGCGGACGATTGGCCTTGTACTCGGCGTACATCTCGTCACGGAAGGTCTTGCCCGGTGCGTCGACCACGAAGGCGACGTACTCGGGCTTTTCCTTCAGCGTGGCACGCAGCATGTTGACCACGCCGAACAGCGCCCCGGTGGGCTCGCCGGCGGCGTTGGACAGCGGCGGGAGCGCGTGGAACGCGCGGTACAGGTAACTGGAACCGTCAATCAGGACTAATCTGCTCATGTGCCGATTCTACGCGGCGGACCGTTTTCCGACGTGCACGGGCATAATCGAATCCACGCCGAAACAAGGAATCCCGTCATGAAGCAGCTGCTGTTGATCCCCCTGCTGGCCCTGGCCGGCTGCGCCACCCTGGGCGCCGGCTCCCCGCCGGTGGACGTCTCAGGCGCCGACGTGACCAGCAAGGCCATGGACAACGGCGACACGGTCGAGGAATACCGGGTCGGCGGCGTGCTGCGCATGGTCAAGGTCACCCCGGCGCGTGGTGCACCGTTCTACATGTACGACCGTGACGGTGACGGCCGCATGGACAGCGACAAGGACGGCACCAAGCCGGTGTACTGGAAGCTGTACAGCTGGTAATGACGGGCACGGGCCGCCGCGTCGCCTGCCTGCGGCAGGAGCGGCGCGGTGGCCATGCGATCACGGTGGCGGGACTGCGGCCCTGGCACCGCTGAGGGGCGAAACAGCGCCTCGCGGGCGCGGGTGCGCTTGCCCGGCTGCAGTTTCGCGGGGACCGGGGCTTGCCCCTCCCCAGCCCTCCCCCGCTACGCAGGGGAGGGGCAGAATGCCCCGCGACGGCGGGGCTGCAGGCCGGGATGCACTCCCGGCCCCCTGCGCATGACTCAGCGGATCACCAGCACCGGCACGGTGCTGCGCGCCAGCACTTCGGCGGTCTGGCTGCCGAGCAGCACGCGGGTGACGCCGCGACGGCCATGCGAGGTCATCACCAGCAGGTCGCTGCCACAGGCCGTGGCGGTATCAATGATGCCGTCGGCGGCGTAGCGGTCCAGCACGTGGTGCGGCTGCACGTTGGCCACGCCGGCCGCACGTGCGGCGGCAACCGCCGGCTCCAGGATCTTCTGGGCGCCGGCTTCACGGTCCTTCTTGTACTCGGGGCTGGCCTCGTAGCCGGCGCTCCAGCCCATGGCGTCGTACATGCCCACCGCCCACGGCTCGGACACGGTGACGATGTCGACCTGGGCGCCCAGCTGGGCGGCCAGTTCCAGGCCCTTCTGCAGGCCCTTGGCGGCAAGCTCGGAACCGTCGGTGGCAATCAGGATGCGCGTGTACATGGCAGTTCTCCTCGGTGAAGGGTGGACAGTTACCATTGCACATCGGATGTTGCGGTTCCGCATTGAGCCAGATCAAACATCCGCTCATTGCTGCACGCTTACCTGCCAGTGCTCGCCGCAGCGCTGCCAATCGAACTCGACCGGCAGGAACTTCTCGATCAGGCGCGCATTGCTCGGGCCCGCACTCGTCCCCTCACACATCGCTCCTTCGCCACCAGCAGCGCGGCACGGCGGCGGGGCGCGAGCTGTTCGCGGTGTCGCGCACTCAGCGCGCGAGCACCAACGATGCGGATCGGCTGCGTAAGTACCTGGCGAAGTTCGGGCTGGATTGGGAGCAGGTGCGCGAACGCACTGTTGGGAAATGAGGGGCGGCGTGAGGCATGAAGCGGAAGGCCTTACCCCTCCCCAACCCTCCCCTGCTGCGCAAGGGAGGGAGCAGTACGTGCAGTTCGATCCGATCGCCACAAAGCCACGCTCTTACCCCCTCCCTTTGGCGTAGCCAAGGGGAGGGCTGGGGAGGGGTAGCTTCTGCCCCTCAACCCAACAACGGCGGCACTTTCTGCTGCAACAGCCGTACCAACGCCGGTGCCATGAAGTCGTAGTCATCCGGAATTCCCAGGACGACCACCCGCTTGTCGCGCAGCCAGCGCTGGAAGCGCTCACCGAGCCGGCGCTTGTGCACCGGTTCCATCACCACGATCAGGTCCGCCCACTCCAGCAACTCGGGCGTCACCGGGTTCTCCGCCTCCGGCTTCAATCCGGCCGAAGCCGTCTCGATGCCGGGCCAATCGGCAAACACCTGCTCGGCCGTGGGGCTGCGCAGCCGGTTCTGGCTGCACACGAACAGGACGTGGCGGACCATGCGGCCTCAGATCACCGTCAGGTTGGCGTAGGCCATCACCAGCCATTTGCTGCCGGCATCCGCAAACTCGACCTGTACACGCGCGTGCGCACCGTTGCCTTCGTAGTCGGTGACCATGCCTTCGCCGAACTTGGGATGGTTGACCAACGCGCCGAGCTTGATCGGCGGTGCCTCGATCGCGGCATGTCCCATCACCCGGCTGGTGCCCAGCGAGGCCGGCCGCGAGACCTGCACCTTCGGGCGCACTTCGTTCAACAGCTCACGCGGGATCTCGCGCAGGAAGCGCGAGGGCAGGCTGTAGTTGTCCTGGCCGTGGATGCGGCGTGATTCGGCATAGCCCAGGATCAGCTTCTGGCGCGCGCGGGTGATGCCGACGTAAGCCAGCCGGCGCTCTTCCTCCAGCCGCCCGCTTTCCTCCAGCGAACGCGCGCTCGGGAACAACCCTTCTTCCATGCCGGCCAGGAACACCAGCGGGAACTCCAGGCCCTTGGCCGAGTGCAGCGTCATCAGCTGCACGCCTTCCTCGCCTGCCTGCGCCTGGCCTTCGCCGGCTTCCAGCGAGGCATAGGACAGGAAAGCCACCAGCTCGCTCATGTCCTCGGCGCCCTCCTCGATGTCGTCATCGCGACGCACGAAACGCGAGGCCACCGAGATCAGTTCATCGAGGTTGTCGGTGCGCGACTCCGAATCCAGCGCGTTGCGGCTTTCCTTGCTCCAGTGCTCGCGCAACGCCGAACGGGTCAGCACATGCTCGATGCGCTCGGCCAGGTTCATCGGCGCCGTTTCGACGGTGGTCTGCTGCACCAGGTTGATGAAGCCGGCCAGCGCATTCTTGGCACGCGAAGTCAGGTCATTGCCCTGCGTGGCCAGCATCGACGCTTCCCACAACGACAGCGATTGCTGCCGCGCGATGCGGCGCACCTCGTCCAGGGTGCGCTCGCCGATGCCACGCGTGGGCGTGTTCACCGCGCGCTCGAAGGCCGCATCGTCGTTACGGTTGGTCATCAAGCGCAGGTAGGCCAGCGCGTCCTTGATTTCGGCACGCTCGAAGAAGCGCATGCCGCCATACACGCGGTACGGCACCTGCTCGCTGAGCATCGCTTCTTCGAAGGCGCGCGACTGCGCGTTGCTGCGGTAGAGCACGGCGATGTCGCCATAGCTGCCGCCATCGCGCACCCACTGCCGCGCACGCTCGACCAGGTAACGCGCCTCGTCCATCTCGTTGTAGGCGGCAAACAGGTCGATCGGGTCGCCGTCGCCGCTGTCGGTCCACAACTGCTTGCCGATGCGATCGGGGTTGTGCGCGATCACCGCGTTGGCCGCGCCCAGGATGTTGGCGCTGGAGCGGTAGTTCTGCTCCAGGCGGATGGTCTCGGCGCCCGGGAAATCCTTCAGGAAGCGCTGCACGTTCTCTACCTTCGCGCCGCGCCAGCCATAGATGGCCTGGTCGTCGTCGCCGACCACGAACACATGCCCGCTGTCGCCGGCCAGCACGCGCACGAAGGCGTACTGGATGGCGTTGGTGTCCTGGAACTCGTCCACCAGGATCTCGCGGAACCGCGCGCGGTAATGCGCCAGCAGCGCCGGGTTGTCGCGCAGCAGCTCATGCGCGCGCAGCAGCAGCTCGGCGAAGTCGACCAGGCCGGCGCGGTCGCAGCGCTCCTGGTAGGCCGCATAGGCCTGGCGCAGGGTTTCGCCCCACTGGTCGTGCGGCTCGGGCTGGATGTGCTGCGGGCGGCGGCCCTCATCCTTCTGCGCGTTGATCCACCACATGATCTGCTTGGGCGGGTACTTGCCGTCATCGAGCTCCAGCTGCTGCACCACGCGCTTGACCAGCCGCAGCTGGTCATCCGAATCCATCACCTGGAAGGCTTCCGGCAGCTTGGCCTCGGCCCAGTGCAGGCGCAGCAGGCGGTGGGCCAGGCCGTGGAAGGTGCCGATCCACATGCCGCGGCTGCCGTTGCGCAGCTGCAGGTCGATGCGGTGCCGCATCTCACCGGCGGCCTTGTTGGTGAACGTCACCGCGAAGATGCCGTGCGTCGGCACGCCGAAGACTTCGTTCAGCCAGGCAATGCGATGGGTGAGCACGCGCGTCTTGCCGGAACCGGCGCCGGCAAGGATCAGGTGGTGACCAAGAGGCGCGGAAACGGCCTCGCGCTGGGCCGCATTCAGCCCGTCGAGAAGGTGGGAGACATCCATCCGGCCATTTTACGCCAGACCGTCTCAATGACTGATCCCTCGATTGATCAAGTACGACAACGGGGTGCCATACATGCGATCGCACGGATGTCGGGGGCTGAAGCGCAGGGTTTGTCCCGGGTTTCGACCGTGCAACAGGAAGCTCTCACGGCCTTGGTGCGTCATTTGACAGCGCAACCGGCACCCCAATAGAGTGTCATCGGCATTACGGTAGTTGCACTGCACGGATCAGCGGTAAGTCAACTTTCAGGAGAAGGATCATGGGAAAGATGATCAATGCACTCGCGGGCACGCTCGCGCTGATGGCTGTTCATGGCGCGGCACTCGCCGAGTCGGCCTCCCCGTCCGTACAGGATGTCGATCACCGCCAGGTGCTTCCTGTCCTGGTCAAGGTGGATGCCAAAGGCCGCGTGTCCGGCGTCAATCCAGCCTTTCGCCTTTCTCCCAGGCTGAACCGCCTGCTGGAGGACAACCTGCAGGAAATCGTCACTGCTCCCGCCAACAACAAGGACGGCCGCGCAATCAGCAGTCAGTTCATTGCCAACATGGCCTTGATCACACTGACCGCCGAAGACGGCAGCCAGGCCGTCCAGTTCACTTACGTCTCCTCGCAGAGCATCCCGCGCGGTGAATGGTCGTGGGCGCATGTCGACAATCGACGCCTTGCGCTGATGAACCGGGACCAGCCGGTTCGCGGAGGCGAACGCTTCGAGCCATCATTCCGCTCGATGAATCCCCCCAAGGCACCCAACACCGGCGGATCCGAACCGCCCCCCGCTGGCGGCGGCCAGGGGAAGTCCTGAAACAACAGAGGGGCGCCGACGGCGCCCCTCTTCAATTCCCCGCTGATCATTCCCTGCCCCCGCAGGCGTGACGGTTCAGCCCAGCGCCACAGCCGCCTGCGCCGCCTGGCCACGCAATTCCGGAATGGCCAGGCTTTCCCACAGCCGGCCGATGCGCAGGCTGCCCAGCACCTGCACGCGCGGCTCGACCACGCCGTCGGCGTCGATCAGGCTGCCGTCCGGCGCACTGTCGATGCCCATGCCGTGCGGCCCCGGGCGCGCCAGCCCGCTGCCCAGCAATTGCTGCAGCAGGGGATTGCGCATGGCCTGGGCGCGCATCTCCACGCCGGTGGCGTTGACCACGCAGTGCACGTCCAGCGGCAACGGATGACGGCGCAGGTCCATGGCGGTCAGCCGCACGCAGGCACCCTCGCTGACCGCGGTCTCCAACCGGCCGCGATGCAGCACCAGCCGCTTTTCCTGCTGCAGCTGCACCAGCTGTGCATGCACGGAGCCGGCGATGCGGTGGCGGTGGATGTCCCAATAGCGCACCACGTGGCGCAGGAAGCGCCGCTGGTCATCGCAGGACAGTGTCTGCCACAGCGCCTGGCCCATCGGCCGGATCCGCTCCATCACGTTCTGCCAGGGGATGCCGCGCGCGGCGGCCGCGCGCGCATGCCCGCGCAGGGCATGCAGGCGCTGGCGCAGGTTCATCGCCAGCAGCGGCTCCGGGTCGTAGTCGGCGGCCGGCCCCTTGGCATGTGGCAACGGCATCAGGGCATGCCGTGACAGCACGTGAATACGCCCGCGGTGGCCGCTGGCCAGCAGCGACACCACGGTGTCGGCCATGCTCAGGCCGGAGCCGATGATCGCCACGTCGGCATGCTCGGCGATCCCACGTACCGCCGCGAAATCCCATGCCTCCACGCGCTTGTCCTCGGGCAGCGAGCCAGCGCCACGGGCCGGCAACGGGCGCAATGCATTGCCCGAGGCCAGCACCACGCGCCGGGCCTGCACCGCCTGCCCGGAGGCCAGGACCAGGCGCAGGCCATCACCGTCACGGTCCAGCTCAAGCACGCGCTCGGCGCGGATCTCCAGCTGTGCGGCGCTGCTGTCCACGGCCTGCTGCAGGCGCGCGCGCAGGTACTCGGCGTACCGCCAGCGCGGCACGAAGCTCGCAGCCAGCGTGTCGCGCGCCACCCCGGGGAAGGCCTGGGCGTGGATCAGGTAATCGAGGAAGTCCTCGACCTGGTCGGGGAAGCCGCCCATCTTGCCGGCCGGCACGTTGAGCAGGTGCTCGTCGTAGGGCGTGGCGTAGGCCACGCCGCGCGCCAGTGGCAACGAGGGCTCCAGGATCAGGATGCGCAACGCCGACCGCGCGCCGCGCAGCAGGCCGATGGCGGTGAGGACGCCGGCGGCACCGCCGCCGATGATGGCCACGTCACACGGCCCGGGGGTATCAAGAACGCTCATCCGCCCGATTGTAGGCGATGCCATCCCCCGGCCTGATGCCCTGCCGGCATGTGTTCATGGGCGATGCGCCGCAGGGCTTTCACACGCCTGAAACACAGAACCCGCCTTGCGGCGGGTCCTGGGTGGAACGGTAAACCAGGCAATCCGGGCGGATTACTTGATCTTGCCTTCCTTGTACATCACATGCTTGCGCACCACCGGATCGTACTTCAGGAATTCCATCTTCCCCGGGGTGTTCTTCTTGTTCTTGTCGGTCGTGTAGAAGTGGCCAGTGCCGGCCGAGGAAATCATACGGACCTTATCGCGCTTACCTGCCATGATCGTTTACTCCTCAGACCTTTTCGCCGCGGGCACGCAGCTCAGCCAGAACGGAATCGATGCCGTTCTTGTCGATGGTGCGCAGTGCATGCGCGGAAACACGAAGCTTGACCCAGCGGTTCTCGCTGGCGACCCAGAAACGACGCTCGTGCAGGTTCGGCTGGAAACGACGACGGGTCTTGTTGTTGGCGTGCGAGACGTTGTTACCCGTCTGCACTCGCTTGCCGGAAACTTGGCATACGCGGGACATTGCGCACCTCGGTAATGTTGGTGACTTCCTTAGCCAGGAAGACGGCGGCCCCGGCGGTTGCCCGCCACGTGTCATGGGAATCAAAGGGTTACGCTGACAAGGGTGGGCGAATGACACGTTCCCGACCACCAATCCGGAGGTTTCCGGACACAGCGAGCCGGTAATTATGCCGCGCCAAGGCCCCGAGTGCAAATCACCGGCCGCAGCGGGGCCTATTGGGGGGCGAAGTCCAGCGTCCGGCGCCAGCGCAGCGGCGTGCCGGCCCGGCCCGGGTCCGGCGGGAACAGGCTCAGGTAGCCGGCGGCGATGGCGCGGTCACGCAGGCGTTCACCCACGCCCTCGGCCACTTCCACCTCCACATGGGTGACCTTGCCTTGCGGGTCGACGTCCATCGCCCAGACCAGCCGGCCCGACCATTGTTCCGGCGGGATCGAGGCATCGTAGTTCGGGCGGCCGGCGACGTAGGGAATGCCACGCTCCTGGAACAACGGCGAGTCCTCCAGGCTTGGATCGACGCGGATCGTCGCGGTGTTGGTGCCGCCGTCACCGAGGAGGACATGCGCCGTCCAGTCTCCCGGCCTGCCACCGATGCCCAGGTCGGCCCGGTAGCACCGTTTGGCGCCGCGGTAGTCGTCATAGCGGTGCAGGGATACCTGCTTGCCGTCGGCATCGCGCAGCTCCAGCTGCAGGCCACCGACATCGTCGGTCGTGGCATTGGCGGCCACGCAGACCTGGTGCTCGTGATCGCCCGTCATGACGAACTGCCGCGTCTGCTGGCGGGCAATCGCGTCAGCCGGTGTCCTGGACCACAGGAACTCGATGTAGATGGGGCTGTCCTGCGCGGCGGCCGGGCCACACAGCGACAACAGAACCGGCACGGCAAGATGGTGCATACGCATGGGCCCGCTCCCTGGATGTACCGCCCGACTCTAGCCAGCCCGGCGCACGCACATCAAGTCAGGCCGCACGTGCCTGCGCGCCACGCAGTTCACGCCAGGCCGCGCGCGCCACCTTCCAGGCCGAGCGCAGGAACAGCAGCAGCAAGGCCACGGCGATCAGCAGGTCCGGCCAACCGGCACCGAACGCCCACACCGCCAGCGCGGCCAGGATCACGGCACTGCCTTCGTACACATCGTTCAGCGAACACGCCCAGGCCGAGGCCAGGTTGATGTCGCCCTGTCGGTACGGCCACAGCAGGCGCAGGCACAGCAGGTTGGCGACCAGATTCAGCAGCGCGGCGATGCCCATGCTTTCGAACAGCGGCAGGTGCGGATGGGCCAGCTTCCAGCCGATGCCCACGGCCACCGCGATGGCCGCGCACAGGATGAACACCGCCTTGAGCAGGGCCACGCGCGCCTTGGCGGCGAGGCTGGCACCGACCACCGCCAGGCTCAGCGCATAGGTCAGCGCGTCGCCGAGATTGTCCAGGCTGCCGGACAGCAATGAGGCCGAGCCGCTGTGCCAGGCCGCGCCCATCATCATCACGAACGTCAGCAGGTTGATGACCAGCACCTGCACCAGCACCCGCCGTTGGCGGGCCTGCATGCGTTCGACTTCCAGGGTTTTGCCGCAGCCGCAACACTCGCTCATGGGGGGCTCAAGGTTTTCGTCGCGGCTATTGTCGCGCTGGAGCGGATCGTTTGCAGGAGGTTGTAGGTCCTTTGGGCTCCGTGACGCTTGGTAAGCGCTGCGCATCCGGAATGTTCCGTGCTCCCAGTGCATTGCGAGCCAGGAGCGCCCCTCACCCCAACCCCCGCTCCACGCCCCGGCCCCTGCGCTGGTGCAAGGACGTTCGACGGGCCGCGAACCGGTGGTTCGCAAGCGGCCCCTCTTACCCCGCTAGCGGGAGAGGGGCTCAAAGCATGCCCGCGAGCACTCAGTCCTTGCGATGCAGCCAGCGGTACAGCACCGGCAGCAACAGCAGGGTCAGCAGCGTCGAGGAGACGATGCCACCGATCACCACCGTGGCCAGCGGGCGCTGCACTTCCGAGCCGGCGCCGACGTTGAATGCCATCGGCACGAAGCCCAGCGAGGCAACCAGCGCGGTCATCAGCACCGGACGCAGGCGGCCCAGCGCGCCTTCGCGCACCGCCACGTCCAGCGAACGGCCCTGTTCGCGCAGGTGGCGCACGAAGCTGATCATCACCAGCCCGTTGAGCACCGCCACGCCGGACAGGGCGATGAAACCGATGCCGGCCGAGATCGACAGCGGAATGCCGCGCATCGCCAGGGCCAGCACGCCTCCGGTCAGTGCCAACGGTACGCCACTGAACACGATGGCCGCGTCCTTGCCCGAGCCAAATGCCCAGAACAGCAACGCGAAGATCAGCACCAGCGTCACCGGCACCACCACCGCCAGGCGCTGGCTGGCCGAGATCAGCTGTTCGAAGCTGCCCCCGTACTCCACCCAGTAGCCGGCCGGCACCTTCACCTGCGCATCCACCGCCGCCTGCAGGTCGGCGACGAAACTGCCCAGGTCGCGGTCGCGTACGTTGGCGGTGACCACGATGCGGCGCTTGCCGTTGTCGCGGTTGATCTGGTTCGGCCCCTCGCTGCTCTCGATGCGGGCCAGCTCACGCAACGGCACGGTGCGCGCGTCACCACTGCGCCAGCCACCGGCGCGACTGGACTCATCGGCGCTGTCCTGCGCCAACGCCGGTTCCAGCGACACCGGCAGGTCGGCCAGCGCGGCCGGGTCCTGGCGCAAGGCCTCGGGCAGGCGCACAACGATGTCGAAACGGCGGTCACCCTCGAACAACTGCCCCGCCACGCGCCCGCCCACCGCGGTGGACACGGTAGCCTGCAGTTGGCCCGGGTTGAGCCCGTAGCCGGCCAGCGCGCTGCGATCGGGCGTGACCGTCAGCAACGGCAGGCCACTGGTCTCCTCCAATCGCACGTCCGCTGCGCCCGGCACCTTCCCGGCGACCTCGGCGATGCGTTGGCCGACCTGCGCCAGGGTTTCCATGTCGTCACCGAACAGCATCACCGCCACGTCGGCACGCACGCCGGAGATCAGCTCGTTCATGCGCATCTGGATCGGCTGGGTGAACTCGTAGTTGTTGCCCGGCAGTTCCTCCACCGCGGCTTCGAGTTCGGCCAACAGCTGCACGCGCGGCTTGCGTGGGTCCGGCCACTGCTTGCGCGGCTTCATCATGATGAAGGTATCGGCCACCGACGGCGGCATCGGGTCGGAGGCGACTTCCGGCGTACCGATCTTGGAGAACACCTTGTCCACCTCGGCGAACTGCAGCAGGCGCATTTCCACCTGCTTCTGCATGTTCACCGACTGGGTCAGGCTGGTGCCGGGAATGCGCATGGCATGCATCGCCACGTCACCTTCGTCCAGGTTGGGCACGAACTCGCTGCCCAACCGGGTGGCCAGCAGGCCGCACAGCACCACCAGCAACGCCGCACCACCGACGATCCAACGCCCGCGCCGCAGCACCGCGTCCAGCAACGGCTCGTAACGGCGCCGCAGCCAGGCCATCAGGCGGTTTTCCTTCTCCTCCACGCGCCCACCCAGGAACAACGCGATCGCGGCGGGCACGAAGGTCAGGGCCAGCAGCATCGCGCCGGTCAACGCCAGCACCACGGTGATCGCCATCGGGTGGAACATTTTCCCCTCCACGCCGGTGAGCGCGAAGATCGGCAGGTACACCGCGGTGATGATGCCCAGGCCGAACAGGCTGGGGCGGATCACCTCGGCGGTGGCGCTGGCGGTCTCGGCGAAGCGTTCCTCCAGCGTCATCGCCCGGCCCAGGGCATGCGCGCGTTCGCCGAAACGACGCAGGCAGTTCTCGATGATGATCACCGCGCCGTCGACGATCAGGCCGAAGTCCAGCGCCCCCAGGCTCATCAGGTTGGCCGACACGCCGCCGCGCGCCATGCCGGTCAGCGTGAACAGCATCGACAGCGGGATCACCGCCGCGGTGATCAGCGCCGCGCGGAAATTACCAAGCAGCAGGAACAGCACCACGATCACCAGCAGCGCGCCTTCCAGCAGGTTCTTGGCCACGGTCTGGATGGTGCGGTCCACCAGCGCGGTGCGGTCATAGCTGGCGGTGACGGTGACGCCTTCGGGCAGGCTGCGTTGTGCCTGTTCCAGCTTGGCGGCAGCGGCCTGCGCCACCTCGCGGCTGTTGGCCCCGACCAGCATCACCACGGTGCCCATCACCACCTCGTGGCCGTTCTGGGTGGCCGCGCCGCTGCGCAGCTCCGGGCCCTCGGCGACCTCGGCCACGTCGTGCACGTGGATCGGCACGCCTTCGCGACGGGCCAGCACGATGTTGCCGATCTCCTCCACGCCGCTCACCTGCCCGGGCACGCGTACCAGGAACTGCTGGCCGTTGCGCTCGATGTAGCCGGCGCCGACGTTCTGGTTGTTGCCCTCCACCGCTTCGGCGACGTCGTCGAGGGTGAAGCCCAACGCGCGCAGCTTGGCCGGGTCCGGAGTGATGTGGATCTGCCGCTGGTAGCCACCGATGGTGTTGACCTCGGTGACGCCCGGCACATTGCGCAGCTGTGGGCGCACCACCCAGTCCTGCAGCGTGCGCAGGTCGGTGGCGGTGTACGCGGTGCCGCCCGGTTTGCGCGCCTCGGGATCGGCGTCGATGGTGTACATGAAGATCTCACCCAGGCCGGTGGCGATCGGCCCCAGCTGCGGATCCAGCCCTTCAGGCAGCTGTGATTTCACCTGCTGCAGGCGTTCGGCCACCTGCTGGCGGGCGAAGTACAGGTCGGTGCCATCCTTGAACACCACCGTCACCTGCGACAGGCCGTAACGCGACAGTGAACGCACCTGCTCGAGTTTCGGCAGGCCGGCCATTACCGTTTCCACCGGATAGGTGATGCGCTGTTCGGCCTCCAGCGGTGAGTAGCCTTCGGCCGCGGTGTTGATCTGCACCTGGACGTTGGTGATGTCGGGCGTGGCGTCGATCGGCAGGCGGGTGAAGCTCCAGCTGCCGATGGCGATCAGGGCCAGCGTCAGCACCATCATCAACCAGCGATGCGCGATGGCGGCGCGGATGATGCGCTCAAGCATGGCGCGGCCCTCCGTGGATGCGTTGGCGGCAATCAATGTTCATGTGCGGCCCCCGCCTTGCCGATGTCGGCCTTGACCACGTAACTCTGCTCGACCACGACCTGCTCGCCGGCGCGCAGGCCATCCTTGATCTCGACCTTGGCGGCATCCCGCGCGCCCAGCGTCACCTCGCGCGCGGTGTAGGTCTCGCCCTCGCGCACGAACACCACGTCGTGCCCATCCATGCTCTGCAGCGCCGACAGCGGCACCACGACGGCGGCCGGCTGCATCGCCACCACGATGCGCGCCTTCACCGCCGCGCCCGGGCGCCACAAGCCATCCTCGTTGCGCACGACCGCGCGTGCCACCGTGCTCTGGCTGGCGGTGGCGGTGCCCGGCAGCACGCGTTCGAGCGTGGTGGCCTGGCTGACGCCATCGGTCATGCGGGTGACGGTGACCGGCACGCCGGCGGTGATGTGCTGGGTGTCGGCACCGAAGATGTGCAGGTCCACCCACAACTCGGACAGGTCGCCGATCTCGAACAGCGGCGTGCCCTCGCCCGCTACCGCGCCGACCTGCGCCTGCCGCGACAGCACCACGCCGCTGATCGGCGCACTGACGCCGTAGGTGGTCAGGCTCAGGTTGCTGTCGATGCTGGCCAGCGCCTGGCCGGCGCTGACGCGGTCACCCACGTTGGCCCGCAGCGCGCGGATCGGGCCAGGGAAGCGCGCCATCACCTGCGCCACGCGGCCGTCGACCGGCGTGAGCAGGCCCTGCACCTCATGCTCGTCGGCGATGGTGCCGGACTGTGCCGGCGCACTGACGATGCCGGCCTGCTGTGCCATCGCCGCCTTGATGGTGGTGCGTTCGGCTTCTTCCTCGCCTTCCTCATGGGCGTGGCCGGCTTCGTCGTGGCCGGCCTCTTCCTCGGTGGCGGACGCCGCTGCCTCGGGCTTGCCGCCGCAGGCACTCAACGACAGCACCAACAGCACCAGTGCGGCGGTGGAAATCAACGGGGTGCGGCTCATCGTGCGTTCTCCAGGGCAACGGTGGCGTCATCGGCGAGCATCGACTGGCCGGTGAGACGCTGGATTTCAATCAGGGCAGTCTGTGCGGCGATGGCCGAATCGAGCTGGCGCTGGCGCGCCTCGATGCGCATGGCCTGCAACTGCGCCCATTCCATATAGCTGGCCGCGCCGGCACGCCAGGCCTGTTCGGCGGCACGTTCGGCCTTCTGCAGCTGCGGCAGCACGTCGCGCTGCAGGCGTTCCACCTCCAGCCGTGCACCGGCATAGCGGCCATGTGCTTCGGCCAGCGTGGCGTACAGCTGTTGCAGGCGCGCCTTGCGCTCATAGGGCAGCAACGCGAGGTTGGCCTCGGCTTCGCGGATTTCCGGCGCGGCGCGGCGTGCGCTGCCGAGCGGGATGCTGAAACCCCCGACCAGCGACGTGGCGCTGTCGGCGCGGCTGTTGCGCACCCCGACCTGCCAGTTCCAGTCCGGGCGCGCGGCAGTACGTGCCAGCTGCAGCTGGGCATCGCGGACGCGCTCCTCGCCCAGCAACTCGGCCAGCTCCGGTGCACGCTGCAGTTCGTCGGCCAGCACGTCGAAGTCACGTACCGCCGGCAGGCGCAGGGCATTGCCGCTGACCGACGCGAAACCCGCCTGGCGTGCGCCCCACAAGGCGGCCAGGGCCAGGCGCGCCGAGGCGGCTTCCTGGGTGGCGCGGTCGCGGTCCAGCTCGGCCTGCGCCAGCATCGCCTGCGCGGTGAACAGCACCGATTCCGGTGATGCACCGGCCTGCAGCCGCACGCGCGCGGCATTCACCGCACGACGGCGCTGCTCGATGTCGGTCAGGGCGATGTCCAGCGCGGACTGCGCGCGCGCCACGTCGAGGTAGCGACGGGCGGTTTCTGCCAGCAGGTCCAGCCGCGCGGTGGCACGCTGCGGGGCCAGGGCGTCGAGGTTGGACTGCGCCAGCAGACGGCGCGCGTCGAGCTTGCCGCCGCGCTCCAGCACGCCGGACAGGCTGACGGTGGTTTCCAGCCCCTTCAGGCCACGGTTGTCGCCGCTGCCGAGCAGGTTCTCGACATCGACGCCGAACTGCAGCGGCGGGCGCAGCGAAGCGGCGTCACGGCGTGCTTCCCGCACGGGACGTTGTGCATCGACCAATTGCAGGTCGGGGTGGTCAACGGCGACGCGGGCGATGGCCGCGTCCAGGCTCAACGGAACAGCAGACGCCGGTGCCTGCGCGTACACGCGCGGCACCAGCGCAAAGGCGGCTATCGCCGCCAGGCGCATCCACATGGGGAATCTCCAGATAGCAGTTGCAGACGTGGGAGCCGGCCAATGGGCCGGGACGTCAGGCGGCTATCGGGGGACGGAACAGGCTCTCGGCCGGCTGCGAGGCGCACTGCGGCACCTGCGCCAGCGGTGCGGACTGTACCGGCGGGAACGACAGCGACCACGCCGGCGCCAGGGTCGGCAGCACGCCGCCATGGCAGTGGCAGTCCACGCAGTGCACCAGGGCATGCAACAGCGCGTTGGCGGCATCCTCGGCATCGGGCGCCTTGGCCAGCGCCGCGTCGTCGTGTTCATGCACGTCGGCGCCGATATCGGCATGCGACAGCATGTGGATGTCGGTCAATGCCGAGGCCAGCGAGGTACCGAACACGCCAAAACCCACCAGCGCCAGCATCAGCAGGCGCAGCAGGAACAGGCGGCGGTGGCGCAGGGACTGCAGCATCGGCGCAGCCTAGCCGGGGCGGGCGCCGTTACACAATCGCAGGGGGCCGAAAGCGGCCCTCATCCGCCCTGCGGGCCCCTCGCTCCGCGCCCCTGCCCAGCGCAGCGCGCTGGGCGTTCGGTCTTGTACGAGCCAATGGCTCGTAAGCAACAAGTCCTCACCCCGCGGGCGGGAGAAGGGACGGGTTGGCCGCACGCTGGAGCAGTGCCTGCAATTGCGGCTCTGGTTGGTCGCAAACTGCGGCAGTGTTGGTCGCCCGCTGGAGCAATACCTGCAATTGCAGTACCCCAACCCTTCTCCCGCGTGCGGGAGAAGGTGGCGCGCAGCGCCGGATGAGGGCGCCTTTGCTTCGGCCTTACTTGGCGTTCTTGCGTTGCTCAATATAGGCACGCACCTGCTGCTCCAGCACCGGCAGCGGCACCGAACCCAGGCGCAGGATGGTGTCGTGGAAGCCCTTGACGTCGAAGCGGCTGCCCAGCGCCTGCTCGGCCTCGGCACGCAGGCGCACGATGGTGATCTCGCCCAGCTTGTAGCTCAATGCCTGCGCCGGCCAGGAGATGTAGCGGTCGACCTCGGTGGTCACCTCGTGCTCGCTCAGCGCGGTGTGGTCACGCAGGTAGGCGATGGCGTGCTCGCGGGTCCAGCCGTAGTGATGCACGCCGGTGTCGATCACCAGCCGGCAGGCACGCCACATCTCGTAGGTCAGCCGACCGAAGTCCTCGTACGGGGTCTGGTAGATGCCCATCTCCACGCCGAGCTTCTCGGTGTACAGGCCCCAGCCCTCGCCGTAGGCGGAGATGTAGTTGTTGCGACGGAACTCCGGCAGGTCGGTCTGCTCGGCAGCCAATGCACCCTGCAGCGCGTGGCCCGGGTCGGACTCATGCAGGGTCAACGCCGGCAGGTTGTACAGCGGGCGTGCCGGCAGGTTGTAGGTGTTGAGCCAGTAAGTGCCCATGCCGCCGCGGCCGGCGGTCCAGAACGGGGCGATGTCCGGCGGCACCGGCACGATGGTGAAGCGCGCGCGCGGCAGCGTCATGTAGCGACCGATCACGCCGTCCACGCGCTTGGAGATCCACGCCGCGCGCCACAGCAGTTCGTCCGGGGTCTTGGCGTAGAACTGCGGGTCGGTACGCAGGAACTGGAGGAAATCGGCGAAGCGGGTGTCCGGGCTTTTGCCGGTGAAGCCGACCTTGTCGATGATGGCGTTCATCTCGCCCTGGATGCGCTTCACCTCGGCCAGGCCCTGCGCATGGATCTCCTGCGGGCTCATGTCCAGCGTGGTGTACTCGCGGATCTGCTGGCGATAGAACTCCTTGCCGCCGGGCATCTTCTCGGCGGCAAGGGTGGTGCGCGACTGCGGCACGTACTCTTCGCGGAAGAAGGTCAACAGCTTGCCGAACGCCGGTACCACGCTGCCGCTGATGGCCTGCCGGGCATCGGCCTGCAGGCTGGCCTGCTCGGTGGCGGGGATGCTGGACGGCATCTTCTGCAACGGTTCGTACAACGGCGACTGGGTCGGGTCCTTCAGCCCGGCCACGGTCGAGATCGACACGTCTCGGCCTTCAAGCACCGCGCGCGGCACGCTGAAGCCGCGCGCCAGGCCGGCACGCATGTTGACCATCTGCTGGTCGAAGTAGCGCGGCACGTCGTTCAGGCGCGCGATGTAGGCACGGTACTCGGCGGCGGTCTTCATCTCGCGCCGGGCCATGAAGCTCAGGTTCGACCAGAACGAGGAGTCCGAGTTGAACGGCATCTCGTAGGTGCCCTGGCGCACTTCGTCGGCCAGGTTCTCCACCTGGTACCTGTAGATGGCGTAGTTGACCTGGTTCTCGGCCGAGAGCGTGGCCGGGTCGATGCCCTCCAGCTGCTTGAGCACCTCGTCCCACACCTTGAGCCGGGCCTGCTGGGCCTGCGCGCCGACATCGGGCAGGGTGGTCGCGTCGGCCGGGGCGTCACCGTCCTCGCTGGCCTCGCCGCCGCCGGTCTGCCGCCAGGCCCATTCCTTCTCGTAGATCGCCTGGAACCGGGCATCGGCCGCCTGCGTCGCCAGCGTGGACGGCGCGGCAGGCTGGGCGGCAAGGGCAGGCACGGCGCTCAGGCCAAGGGCAAGCAGGAGGGCGGCGGTCAGCGGTGATTTCACGATCAGGATTCCCCGGATGAAGACAGTTCACCCCGGATCATCGCATTGAAGCCGCTGCCCGACCTAGACCGATTCAGGCGGCAAAAGCGCCGGAATCGCGCCGCCGTCAGTGCCCTGCCTTGTCCCGTTTCCAGCCGCGGTGCTTGATGTCCAGGCGCAGGCTGTACAGCGCGGTGAAGGCCGGGAACAGGTTCTGGATGACGCCGACCGCGTCCTGCTTGGCCGAGAACACGAAGTAGCTCAGCGTCATCAGGCTGCCCAGCACGCTCATGTACCAGAACAGGCGCGGGATCACCGGCTTGCCGGCGCGCCGCGAGGCGACGAACTGCACCAGCCAGCGTCCGCCGAACATCAACGCGCCGGTCAGGCCGATGAGCTTCCACGGCGACATGTGCACGCCGGTCCACTCCAGCCAGACCAGCGGCTGGTTCATGAAATCCATGCTCAGAGCTCCTCCACCGCCGTGCGTTTGGAGCGGGTGATCAGCCACGCCACGCCGCGCAGGTCGCGGATGCCGACCATGGCACGGCCGAAGTTGTTGTACTTGGACACGCCCGCGGTGCGATGGCGGTGGTTGACCGGCACGCTCACGGTCTTCCAGCCGGCGCGCTGCATCAGCGCCGGCAGGTAGCGGTGCATGTGGTCGAAGTACGGCAGGTCGAGGAAGGCATCGCGGTCGAACAGCTTGATGCCGCAGCCGGTGTCGGGAGTGTCGTCGCGCAGCATGCGCGCGCGGATGGCATTGGCCCACTTGCTGGCCCAGCGCTTGGAGCCGCTGTCCTGGCGGTTGACCCGCCAGCCGGCGAACAGCTTGACCCCGCCCTCGGCGGTATCGCGCGCGGCCAGCAGCCTGGGGATGTCGGCCGGGTCGTTCTGGCCGTCGCCGTCGAGGGTGGCGATCCACGGCGCGCGCGCCGCCTTGACCCCGGTCCGCACCGCGGTGCTCTGGCCGCTCTGCTGGACGTGGTGCAGCACCCGCAGCTCGGGGTTGGTGGCCTTCAGCGCCTGCAGCACCTGCAGGCTGTCATCCTTGGAGTTGTCGTCCACGTAGACGATCTCGAAGGGCACCTTGCCGCGCAGCGCAGCGGTGATTTCGTTGACCAGCGGGGCGACGTTGTCGCGCTCGTTGAAGACGGGGACGACCACCGAGAGGGCAGGCTGGTTCATGACGCGATCCGTTGGCAATGCGTATTCAGGAAGACCGCGCATTTTCCCGCTTCCGTATTAGCGGGAGATGAAATCAGGCGCGCGGTCCGAAGTAGGTGCGGCACCACTCCACCACCGGTGGCAGGCCCACTTCAATCGGGGTGGCCGGCTCGTAGCCGAAGGCCGCCCTGGCCCGCGCGGTATCGGCCATGGTCTGGACCATGTCGCCGGGCTGCATGGGCCTGTAGACCTTGTTGGCCGGCCGGCCGGCGGCCGAGGCGATCACGTCGATGAAGTGCTCCAGCTCCACCGGTGTGTGGTTGCCGAGGTTGAACACCTGATGCGGCGTGGCCTCGGCACTGGGATGCGACAGCGCCCCGAGGATACCGGTGACGATGTCGGAAACATGTGTGAAGTCGCGGCGCATGTGGCCCTCATTGAACACCTCGATGCTGCGCCCGGCCAGCACCGCGCGCGAGAACAGCAGCGGCGCCATGTCCGGCCGGCCCCACGGGCCATACACGGTGAAGAAGCGCAGCCCGGTGGCGCGCAGGCCATACAGCTGGGCGTAGGTGTAGGCCATCAGCTCGTTGGCGGCCTTGGTGGCGGCGTACAGCGAGCGCGGCTGGTCCACGCGCTGGTCCTCGGAGAACGGCGGCGTGGCCGAATTGCCGTAGACCGAGCTGCTGGAGGCGTACACCAGGTGCTGCACGCCGCGGTGGCGGCACAGCTCCAGCAGGTTGACGAAGCCGACCAGGTTGCTCTGCACGTAGGCGTGCGGGTTTTCCAGCGAATACCGCACGCCGGCCTGCGCGGCCAGGTGGATCACCCGGGTCGGCTGCACTTCATCGAACAATGCGGCCAGGCCGTCGCGGTCGGTGATGTCCAGCGCGCGGATGTCCACCTGCGGGCACAGCGCGGCCACCCGGTCGCGCTTGATCTGCGGGTCGTAGTAGTCGTTGTAGTTGTCCAGCCCCACCACCCGCTCGCCGCGGGCGGACAGCGCCTGGCAGGTGTAGGCACCAATGAAGCCGGCCGCACCGGTCACGAGAAGGGTCATCAGAACTATCCAGACGTAATGACGGCATTTTCGCCGCCAACGATACAGATTTCACCGGTCTGCCCTGTCCGGGGAGCATCACGCCGTACCGCGCTGTCATCGGCCCGGTCCCACGCGGGGGCCGGGGGCCACCTCACCACAGGGTCAGCGGTGCTTCCCTGGCCAGGGTTTCCTTGCGTTCCTTGCTGTAGGCCCACCAGGGCTGCGGGGAATCCCCCGCCATGAAGCGCACGATGGACAGGAACACATCGATCACGCAGGGGTCGTGCACCACGCCGGTCTTCAGGCACAGCTGGGCATACATGTCGTAGGGATCACGCCCGCGCAGGTGCGCCGGGACACGGATTCCAATCAGACGGAGATCTTTCTCACAGGCCGGCCCGACATTCGGCAGGTCGGTCAGACGCAACAGATGATTGCGGTCGACCTTGGTGGGGTTCATTGCCTTGCGTTCACCTCAGGGGGATGAAGGGTGGCCGTCAGCCCTGCTGACGGCGACGCAACCGCTCGAGCACGCCTTCCAGCGTGTCCAGGTCGGTGTAATGGATGACCAGCTTGCCCTTGCCACCACGGCCGTGGGCGATCGCCACCTTGGTGCCCAGCGATTCGGACAGCTCGGTTTCCAGCGAGGCGATGTCGGCCTGCGGCGCGGTCGGCGACGGCTTGGCCTTGCGTGCGCCCGGCACCTTGCCGGCGGCGAACTGCTGGGCGCGGTGCTCGACCTCGCGCACCGACCAGCCCTGCTCGGCGGCTTCCTCGGCCAGCTTGGTGGCCAGTTCCGGCGCCAGCGTGAGCAGCGCACGGGCATGGCCCATTTCCAGGCGACGGGTTTCCAGCAGCACGCGCACGCCGATGGGCAGGTCGATCAGGCGCAGCAGGTTGGACACCGAGGCGCGCGAGCGGCCGACGGCCTGCGCGGCTTCGGCGTGGGTCAGCGAGAACTCGCTGACCAGCCGGGCCAGCGCCTCGGCCTCTTCCAGCGGGTTGAGGTCTTCGCGCTGGATGTTCTCGATCAGCGCCATCGCGATGACGGTGCGGTCTTCCAGCTCGCGCACCACCACCGGCACATCGTCCAGCCCGGCCAGGCGCGAGGCGCGCCAACGGCGTTCACCGGCGATGATTTCGTACTTGCCGCCCTCGATCTGGCGCACCAGGATGGGCTGGATGATGCCCTGCGCCTTGATCGACTCGGACAGCTCGGCCAGCTTGCCTTCGTCCATGTCGCGGCGCGGCTGGTACTTGCCCGGCTGCAGCTGGTCGATGGGCAGCTTGCGCAGCACCTCGCCCGGCTGCGGTTCGGCCACCGCGGCCACGGTCACCGGGGTGACGGCGCCCTTCGGGCCCAGCAGGGCATCCAGTCCACGGCCGAGGCCACGTTTCTTGGCACCGGCCATCAGACGGTCTCCACGGCCGGGGCGGCCTGCTTGCGTTCGTTGTTGCGGCGGATGATCTCACCGGCCAGGCCCAGGTAGGCCACCCCGCCACGCGAGCTGCGGTCGTAGCCGACGATGCTCTGGCCATGGCTGGGCGCCTCGGCCAGGCGCACGTTGCGCGGCACGATGGTGCGGAACACGCGGTCGCCGAAGTACTCGGTGAGCTGCGCGGACACCGCGTTGGCCAGGTTGTTGCGCACGTCGAACATGGTGCGCAGCACGCCCTCGATCTCCAGTGCCGGGTTCAGGTTGACCTTGAGCGCATCGATGGTCTGCACCAGCGCGCTGAGGCCTTCCAGGGCGTAGTACTCGCACTGCATCGGCACGATCACCGAGTCGGCGGCGGCCAAGGCGTTGAGGGTCAGCAGCGACAGCGCCGGCGGGCAGTCGATCAGGATGAAGTCGTATTCATCGCGGATCGGCGCCAGCGCGCGCTTGAGCCGCTGCTCGCGCTCGCCCTGCTCCATCAGCTGGATCTCCGCGGCGGTCAGGTCGATGTTGCCGGGCAGCAGGTCATAGCCCTCGGCGGTCTGCACGCGCACTTCGACGGCGCTGTTCTCGCCGAGCAGGAGGTCGCAGGTGGAAGCTGCGACTTCACGCTTGTCCACGCCACTGCCCATGGTCGCGTTGCCCTGCGAATCCAGGTCGACCAGCAGCACACGCTTGGGTGCGGCGGCAAGGGAAGCAGCCAGATTGACGGCCGTGGTGGTCTTGCCGACGCCGCCTTTCTGGTTGGCGATGGCGATGATGCGAGCCATGCAGGGGAGCCTCGTGGGCGGGGTTGGACTGGTCATTATGGGGGTAGCGGCGCGCAGGCGGAAATCGGCGTGCCTTTCGGGGGCAATGGCTGCCCTCCCCGGCCTCCCCTTGCCGGCGGCAACGGGAGGGGGAGCGTCGTCGGAATGATCCCGTGGGGGCCCGCCGGCGTGGGGCCGGCCGGAGCGGATCCGGGCTTACCTGCGTTCGGCCACGACCAGGTGGCGGTCACCGACCAGGCCGGGGACCTGCAGCGGACGCACTTCCACTACCTGCCAGTCGGCCGGCAGCTGGGCGATCTCCTCGTGCGGGTAGACGCCCTTCATGGCCAGCAGCTGGCCGCCGGGGCGCAACAGGTGACCGCCGACCTCGACGATGCCGGCCAGGGTGTCCATGGCGCGGGCGGTGAGGTTGTCGTAGGCACCGGGCTCATCCAGCGCCTCGGCCCGCGACTCGGCGACGCGGGCGTTCTTCAGGCCCAGCTGGCGCACGGCCTCGCGCAGGAAGCGGGCCTTCTTTCCGTTGCTCTCGACCAGGGTGACCTGCAGCTGCGGGTGGGTGATGGCCAGCGGGATGCCGGGCAGCCCGGGGCCGGTGCCGAGGTCGGCCAGGGTGCCGGCGGTGACGTGGCTGGCCATGGCCAGCGAGTCGAGCAGGTGGCGGGTGACCATTTCGCGCGGATCGCGGATGGCGGTGAGGTTGTAGGTACGGTTCCAGCGCACCAGCAGGGCCAGGTAGGCCAGCAGCGGGGTGGCGAGCGCGGCGTCCAGGCCCATGGCCTGCAGGCCCTGCTGCAGGTCGGTGCTGACGTCGGGCGGGAGGGAGGTGTCGTTCATGGCGGGGATTATCGCAGGAGCGGGGGAAGGCTTTGGCTTTGGCTTTGGCTTTGGCTTTGGCTTTGGCTTTGGCTTCGCTTCTGCCCCCTCCCTTGCGCCAAAGGCGTAGGGGAGGGTTGGGGAGGGGTCGCTCTGGCTCTGGCTTTGCCTGCTGAAAGGACCGGGACGGTATCGGTCGGGGCAAACGCAACAGCAACAGCTACCCCTCCCCAACCCTCCCCTACGCCTTTGCCGCAAGGGAGGGGGCTTGGAGCAGAAGCATAAGAAAGGCCGCTGTCGCGGCCTTTCTCCGTTTCGCTCATCACAGTGGATATCACCCGCCCATCACAGCGGATACCACGCCAGCGCCGCGCGGAAATCGGCCGCGGCCTGCCACTCGTGCAGGTGCCAGCGGCCGGCCTCGCCCAGGCCCGGGTCGCACCACACCAATTGCAGCGCCCCCGCCGCGTCCGGCGCGAACTGCAGCTTCTCCAACCCGAACGAGATGCCGTGCCCGTGCGCCTTCAACAAGGCTTCCTTGGCGCACCACACCCGGAAGAACCACTGCTGGCATGCCGCGTCGTCCAGCCCGTCCAGCCACTGGATCTCCTGTGGGTGGAAGAAACGCCGGATCACCTCGCGCATCTGCCGGCGCGGCCGCTGCTGTTCCAGGTCCACCCCCAGGCGTGCGCCCTGCCCCAGCGCCACCAGCAGATGCGGGCCGCTGTGGCTCCAGCCGGTGCCGTAGTGGGCCAGCTCCCCGATCAACCACGGGCGATTGCGCTCATCCCGCGTCAACGGCAGGTCCTGCGGGGTGCTGCCCAGCACATCGGCCAGCAGCACGCGTGCCTGCGGCTCGCCGCGCGTGCCCGGGACATGCGGCAGCAGCCAGACCCGCACCGGGTCGAAATCCCAACGTTCCACGTAACCCCTCATGCTGAACAGACCACCGCCGCTTCAACAGGATGTTCACCGCGGTGCGCGTTGACTGTCCGCACCGCACCGTCCCCGGGTGCATTCACGCTGGGAGATACACGCATGGGCATCATCGTCTGGTTGATCGTCGGTGGCATCGTCGGCTGGCTTGCCAGCCTCATCATGCGCCGTGATGCGCAGCAGGGCATCATCCTGAACATCGTGGTCGGCATCATCGGCGCCATGATCGCCGGCTTCCTGTTTGGCGGTGGCAGCATCAATGCCGCCATCACCCTGCGCTCGTTCGTGCTGTCGCTGCTGGGCGCGGTGATCCTGCTGGCCATCGTCAACCTGTTCACGCGCAAGAGCATCCGCTGAAACGCAGCATGGCGCCATTCGACCGGGCCCGGCCAGCAATGGCCGGGCCTTGCGGTTTCAGCCCTGCGCCAACTGCACCCAGGCCGGGGCATGGTCGCTGGGGCGGTCCCAGGTGCGGGGCTCGCGGTCGATGCCCGAGGCCTGCGCGCGCGGCTTGAGCGCGTCGGACACCAGCGTCAGGTCGATGCGCAGGCCCAGGTTGCGGCGGAACCCGGCGGCGCGGTAATCCCACCAGCTGAAGATGCCGCCTTCGTCGTTGTGCAGGCGGAAGCCGTCGTGCAGGCCCAACTCCAGGATCTTGCGCAGGCCCGCACGCTCGGCGGTGGAGGTCAGGATGTGGTTCTCGTTCCACACCATCGGGTCGGGCACGTCGCGCTCGTCCGGGGCGATGTTGAAATCGCCCAGCACCACCAGCTGCGGGTGCTTGTGCAGCTCGTCGGCGATCCAGCCACGCACCGCGGCCAGCCAGCGCAGCTTGTACTCATATTTGTCCGTGCCCACGTCCTGGCCGTTGACCACGTACAGGTTGATGATGCGCACGCCGTTGACGGTGCCGGCGATCACCCGCTTCTGCTCGTCCTCGAAGCCGGGGATGCCGATCTGCACGTCCTCGATCGGGTGCCGCGACAGCAGCGCCACGCCGTTATAGGTCTTCTGCCCGGCGAACACGTTGCGGTAGCCCAACTCCAGCAGGCGCGTGTCCGGGAACTTGTGGTCCTCCAGCTTGGTTTCCTGGATGCCGACCACGTCGGGGGCAAAGTCGGCCAGCCACTGTTCCAGGTGCGGCAGGCGGACGTTGAGGGAGTTGACGTTCCAGCTGGCGATTTTCATTGTTTGCGCAACCCACTGAATTTCTTAAATTTTATCATCACTTCTTGCAGTATCCCCATTGAAATCTCTCAGAATCCCGGTTCACTGACCCCTGCGATCGGACTCTTTTTCAGCCCTAACACCTCTTTCAGCATATGCTGAAATGCTCAACTTTACTGAAATAACGTTGACTTTTTCACCAATATTGATAATTTCAGCAAATGCTGAAACAAGCCGAATTAGTGAAATTCGTCGAAACACATGCCGCTGAAGCGCTGCAAAGCGTGCTTGGGCAGGTGCCCGCCATCACGCGGCTGAGGGTCGAACCTCAACTTCACGCCCCCGATGGGGGAGCCGATATCCTGGTGCGCCTCAAAGCAGGCGGCCAGGACCGACTGCTGGTTTGTGAAGTGAAGTCCAGTGGGCAGCCACGGTATGTGCGGGCAGCGCTTTTTCGGCTGAAGCACTACGTGGAACGAAACGCGGAAGGTGCCATTCCGGTCTTCATCGCCCCCTACTTGTCGCCAAATGCGCAAGCCATGTGCCGCGAAGAAGGTGTGGGATTCATCGACCTGGAGGGCAATGCCTACTTGTCCTTCGATGGCATCTATATCGAACGCCAAGTCGCCACCAAGCCAGACAGCGAGCGCCGCGAACTCAAATCGTTATTCACTCCGAAGTCGGCACAGGTATTGCGCGTCCTGCTCCGCGACCCAAGCCGGACATGGCGAGTGATCGAGCTTGCCGACGCCAGTGCCGTCAGCGTGGGTCATGTCAGCAACGTGCGCAGCAACCTGCTGGACCGGGAGTGGGCTGAAGTCGTGGATGAAGGGCTACTTCTCTCCAAGCCCGATGCCCTGCTTGACGAATGGGCGGCGGGTTACCGCTCGCCCGTCGGAAAGCGCCTGAGCTTCTATACAACGATTCACGGTAGCGCATTGGATGAAGCAACCAGAAAGGTGCTGCGCGCGGGTAGCGATGACAACGGGCAAGCCGTGCTTGCCTCCTACTCTGCTGCACAATGGTTGGCGCCCTATGCGCGCACCGGCACCCACTATTTCTACGCGGATGCACAGGGCCTTGAGCGGCTACACGCGGCCCTTGGACTGTCCGCAGTCGGGAAAGGTCAGAACGTTGTAGTGACGATACCCAAGGATGATGGCCTGTTCCTCGATGCAATCGAACCGACACCAGGCGTGGTCTGCACCAGCCCGGTACAGACCTACCTGGACCTGATCGTGTCCGGCGAACGCGGCATGGAAGCCGCTGACCATCTACGCAAGGAAATGCTGACGTGGCAGAGAATCTGATCCCACAGGAACCGCAATCCGCCACCGACTACGACGACCGCACGACAGCCGCGGTCAAGACTGTTTTGGTCGAGATCGGACAGATCCTCGGCAGCTTCAAAGGAAAGTTCGCCGTGATCGGCGGCGCCGTGCCGTGGTTACTGCTGGCAAATGCGGACATGCCCCACGTCGGTACGCTCGACCTGGACCTTGGCCTCGATGCCGAAGCCCTTGGTGACGGCGAGTACGCGACGCTGGTCGAGTCGCTTATGGGACATGGCTACCAGCAACGTGATGGGCTTCGCCGATTCCAACTGGTGCGGCAGGTACCCGCCACAGATGGCGGTGGACCGATTGATGTCATCGTCGATTTCCTGATGCCGCGTGATGCCGACATCGCAAGGAACAAACCACCGCTGATCGACAACTTCGCCGTCCAGCGAGCAGACGGGGCGGACCTGGCGAACCACTTCTACGAGATGGTGGCGGTTACAGGCTCCATGCCAACCGGCGGCACCAACCGCGTGGAGATCGCGGTGTGTTCGATTCCCGCATTGCTGGCGATGAAGGGCTATGCCATCGAAGGCCGTCACAAGCAGAAGGACGCTTATGACATCTACTACTGCATCCGTAACTATCCCGGTGGCATCGACGCCTTGGCGGAAGCCTGCCGGCCGGTGCTGGACCGAGACAGTGGTATTACGGGATACCGCATGATCGCCGGGAAGTTCGACACTCTGGAAAGCTATGGGCCCACCAGTGTCCGCTTGTTTGTCGAAGAAACGGCTGTGCTGGGAGATCGTACCCCGGAACAATGGCAGCAGGATGCATTCGGCCAAGTGGACGCATGGTTGCGAGCGCTGGGCTTGAAAGCCTGACGCGATAACGGCACCTGGAGCGATCCACTGCTCTCGCTTGATGAGCAGAATAGCCTGGCTATTCTGCTCATCAACCCAGCCAAGTCTGGTCGTCGCGCAAGGATATGATGAGGCCACCGATGCATCATCCCGAGCTTCATCGCCGCCTAATTGTCGTTCAACCCATTCGGAGAGCGGGTCTGCAGCCGCTCTTTCCAGGTGCTCTCAATTTGCACAACGTCTTCAACCTGCATATCCGGCGACAAGCGCTGCAGGATGCTGAACACAAACCCCTGTGGATCTCGTCCCCGCAGCAGACGGTTGCCACCGTCGCCGCTGGCAGCATAGTTCTGCCAGCGCCCCAGCAAGTTCTCTGCGCCACTGGCCGACCCCACGTACCCCAATCGCGACGTCCGGTCGAAGATGTAATAGATGCCGCGCCATTGCGCCAACGCCTGCCGCCAGCTGGTCGGCAGCAGATTCAACTGACTCCACTCAAAGGTCAGTGTCTGCCAATCCGGCATCGCCTTCACCAGCAGGCTCTCGTCATGGATGGCGCGGACCGGCAGCCGATTGCGCGCGGCCCAACGCCACCATGAGCGCTCGATGCCCGTCCAATCGATCACTAGCTTCCCTTTCCAATCGGACAGATGCGTTGTCGGCTGCAAATCGAACCAGAAAGAATCGCGCTCATCCTTGGGGCCCCTCGTACCCAGTAGACGTAGTTCCGGGTTGCCCGGCAGCGTCCAGAATTGCTCGGCCGACACCACCTGATAGCCGGCAACCTCGTACAACCCTATGAACACCGCACACCCTGCCTCATGCCCAATGAAGGAGGCCAGATAGCGCGCCTTGGATAACGCCTTCTCCACCACCTCGCCATGGTTGGATTGAAACGCGTTGTAGACTTCGCTCCGCTCGGCCGCTAGCCACGGCAGGACCGCACGCAACTCCTTCTCGGTCGGGCGGTGCCGCATCACCATCACCGTTGCCGGGTCCAACCCAGCTTTGGCCAGCAGGTCGTTGAGCTCGATCATCGCCGTGCGATCGTCCATGTTGAAGACAACGCCTCAGCCTGCTGCAGTACCGTCTGCACCGCCGCATCCTGCAAATCGGGAGGGTAGCCGTACTTCCGCAGAATCCGCTTCACCAGAACCCGCATCCGCGCGCGGGCCGAGTCCCGATGCGCCCAATCGACCGACACGTTCTCGCGCAAGCTCACCAGCAGCTCATGAGCGATGAGCTTCAGCTTGTCGTCCCCCATCAGTTGAATGGCACTCTCGTTCTCCGCCAGCGCGTCATAGAAGGCGATCTCATCCTCTGACAAACCCTGCTCTTCACCCCGCTGACGGGCCGCGCGGATGTCTTTGGCCAGCTGGATCAACTCGGCCAGTACCTCAGCAGTGGTGATGGCGTTGGCGTGGTAGCGCGCCACCGCATCCTCCAGTCGTTCCGAGAACGCCTTGGTCTGCACCACATTGGCCTTGCTGCGCGACCGGATGCCGTCATTAAGCAGCTTGCGCAAGGCTTCCAGTGCGAGGTTCTTCTTGTCCAGCTGCTGGACCTCAGCCAGAAACTCGTCGGAGAGGATGGAGATGTCCGGACTCTTGATGCCCGCCGCGGCCAGGATATCCACGATCTCGGTCGAGACCACCGCCCGGCTGACGATCTGCTGGATGGCCAGCTCACGCTCTTGCTGGGTAACACCGGAGCCAGTGCTGCTCTTGACCAGCGCAGCACGAATTGCCTGGAAGAAGCCGACTTCCTCGCGGATCTCACGAGCCTCATCCGAGGCCGATGCCAAGGCGAACGCCTTGGACAACGCCAGCACGGCATCCTGGTAGTGCCGGTGAGCGGCTTTCTTACCTTCCTTGGTTTTTTCCTTAGCTGCCAACCGCTGCTGCAGGTCGAGAATCCACTCGATGGCCGCGGCCATCATCACCAGCCGCTGCTGCGGCGTTCCGTCCAGTGCGGTCGCATAGTCGAAGCTGTGGTACATGTCACGTACCACCTCGTACTTCTCAACCATCACCGCGATGGCCTGCGCCTCATCGACGCCGGTGTTCTCCTGGTCGTTCTTGGAGTACTGCTGCAAGGCCGATTTCAGGTTCTGTGCAATCCCGATGTAGTCCACGATCAGCCCGGCCGGCTTGTCGCGGAACACCCGGTTCACCCGCGCAATGGCCTGCATCAGCCCGTGGCCCTGCATCGGCTTGTCCACGTACATGGTGTGCATGCACGGAGCATCAAATCCGGTCAACCACATATCGCGCACGATGACCAGTTTGAGCGGGTCTTTCGGATCGCGCGCCCGCTTGGCCAGCAGATCGCGTCGTGCCTTGTTGCCGATATGCTGCTGCCATTCCTGCGGATCGCTGGGTGCGCCCGTCATTACGATCTTGACCGCACCCGCATTGTCATCGGTGCTATGCCAGTCCGGGCGCAGTTTGATGATCTCTCCATAGAGCTTCACGCAGATGCGGCGGCTCATGCACACCACCATTGCCTTGCCGTCGAGGGCTGCCACGCGGTCTTCGAAGTGGGCGACAATGTCCTGAGCCACCAGCGCCAGGCGCTTGTCGCTGCCCACCAGTGCTTCCACCGTTGACCACTTCTTCTTGAAGCGCTCCTGGTCGGCCTCGGAATCCTCCTCGGTCAGCGCATCCACCTCGGCGTCGATGTTGGGCTTCTCCGCATCATCAAGTTCGATGCGTGCCAGCCTCGACTCGTAGTAGATCGGCACAGTCGCACCGTCTTCGACCGCCCTGCTGATGTCGTAGACATCGATGTAGTTACCGAACACCGCAGGAGTGTTGACGTCATCCGCCTCGATCGGCGTGCCGGTAAAGCCGATGAAGGAGGCGTTGGGCAGCGCATCACGCATGTACTTGGCAAAGCCATAGGAGATTTCGCCGGTTTTTGCGTCCACCTTGGCTTTGAAGCCATACTGGCTGCGGTGCGCTTCATCGGCAATGACCACCACATTGCGGCGCGTGGTGAGTGGCTCGGCAATCTCACCGAACTTCTGCAAGGTGGTGAAAATCACCCCGCCCGAGGCCCGGCTCAAAACCTTCTGCAGATCCTCGCGGCTCTCGGCCTGCACCGGCGTCTGCCGGATCAGGTCGCGGCACATCGAGAAGGTAGCAAACAGCTGGTCGTCCAGATCGTTGCGATCGGTCAGTACCACCAGCGTCGGGTTGGCCATAGCCGGATGCTTGACCAACTGCCCGGCGTAGAACGCCATCAGCAGGCTTTTGCCCGAGCCTTGGGTGTGCCAGATCACGCCCGCACGCCGATCTCCGCGCGCCTGTCCCGCCACAGTAGGCAAACCATACTCCGCCGGGTCCTCTGCTATCCCCGGCGCCGTGGCCGATGCCCGGATAGTCGACGCCACCGCATGCCGCACTGCGTGGAACTGGTGATAGCCTGCGATGATCTTGGCCAGCCCCGACCCGGTTTCACCGAATACCGTGAAGTCACGCAACAGCGCCAGCAGGCGACTATGCTCGAACACACCTTCAATCAAGGTCGAAAGTTCCGGCGCGCCCTTCGGCGCCACATCCGCGCCGTCGGTGGTACGCCACGGCATGAAGCGTTCCAGGTCGGCCGATAGTGAGCCCACCCGTGCCGCAATACCGTCCGAGGTGACCAGCAGCGCGTTGGTGTTGAACAGCTGTGGAATCTGCTGCTTGTAGGTCTGCAGTTGGTTGAACGCACCCAGCAGATGTGCCCCGGCGCTACCCGGGGCTTTCAGCTCGATCACGCCCAGCGGCAGACCGTTGACGAACACCACCACGTCGGGCCGCCGGCTGCTCTGGCCGTTGATGACCACGAACTGACTTACCGCAAGCCAGTCGTTTTGCTCTGGTCGCGCGAAGTCGATGATCGCGACCTTGCCGGCGGCGATCAGGCCATCCTCGCCGACATACTCCACATCCACCCCTTCGGTGATCAGCTTGTGGATGCGGCGGTTCTCTTCGAGCAATGAAGGCAGTTCGGACTGGGTGACCCGCCGCAACGCCTCATGTCGGGCCGTGGCCGGAATGTGCGGGTTCAGTTTCGCCACAGCGTCCTCCAGCCGCGGTGTCAGCACCACCTCGGCGTGGCTTGCCCGCTCGGGGGCATGGCCGTCCGGGCCAATCTGCTCATCACTGAGCACCGCATAGCCCAGCCCACCCAGCTGCTGCAGCAAGGCCTGCTCCACTTCTGCTTCCGATAAGAACGCCATCCATCCCCCAGTTCATTTGACGCGTAGGAAATTCTTTCCTAGAATCGACCGCAATACGACCGGCGCCTCTGCACTTCTTGTGTACGCGTCGGTTTTCATTTGTCCTGTTCCAGCTGTTGCCACAGAGGCCATGCCTCCCAGCCGTATACCGCGCCAAATTCCCTGAGCGAGAAAGCGGCAGGAAACTCATTGTTCAGCAAGTGCGCAAAACGCTGCCCCCAACGCGAACGAGGGCAGATAACACGTAACAGGTGCTGCATCAGGCAGAAGTAAAAAAATGGCCTCGCCTGGTTCAATTCTGGCGCCCAATCCGCTGGGACCACTGACAACTCCAGCACGTTGATGTTCCACATGCGGCTATGGTGGGCGGACACGTTGCGGATGAAATTCAGGCTGCGCAGCCATTGTGCGAAGGCGCGCCCGTCCTGCACACCGTAGAGTGCAGCAATGGTCTGTTGATCGGCATGCTGCATACCGGAAAACAGCCTGGACAGCAGGCCGAAATCCCAGATCTCAATTGCCGCCCAGATCGGCAACGCTCCGTACTGCTGCAGGTGATGAGCAACAAACGGCTCCTTGCGTGAGCGGTGCAGCATCGACGCATATTTTTCTAGCCATAGCTGGTGCTCGGTCCTGCCTTGGTCCGGCCCCTTGGCAATGGCTCTCTTGGCAAAATTGCCATGCAGGCAGTCAGGATTTTCGTGCGCACGTGGATCACGCTCACCCAGCAGGTGGGCGATATCCACCCGCACTGCCGTCTCGATGCGTTCCAGTGCATCCAAGGCCAACAGACGCAGCTTCTTGTCGAAGACATATAACCGCACCACATCCTCGAAACGGCTACCGGCAACGAACGTGTCCGCACGCACTGCCCGCCCCTGCGCCTGCGATGTCGCAAGATCAATGGCACGCAACGGATACCAGTAGCCACTCAGGCGATAGTAGCCCAGCCGTTTGAGATACGACTGCGCCGCGGCCTCGTCCTCGACCTGCAGACCGCGCTGCTGCAATTGCTGCAACTGGTCATCAAAAGCCATCCATGGCTTGAGAGGCTTCACGGCAAGGCATCCTGTTTGATGGAGGAAACGCGTAGTTCGCCGGAGATCAGCTTGGGCAGCAGGGTGTCGCGGAGTTGGGCGAGGGAACGGGATTGCTGGCTGTTCTGCAGTATCTGATCCATTGGCGACTTCGCCATCCTGGCAAACGCCTCAATAACCTCCCCTTCCGCAGCGATGACTCGGATTTCCCGGAGCTGCTCTGGCTTTACCCGTTGATGGCTATTCGACGTCCCGGTCACCAACTGCTGCATGGCACTGTTGAACTCAAACGATGAGCTTAGGCAGTACACGAACGCACTGCTAGCGGGTGCTTTGGGGGTCCAAACAATGAATTCCGTTGAGCAAACTGCCCTACTACCGGCATCACCAACAAGCCAGATACGCGGAATATGCGGATTCAGCTTTGACACCAGTACTGCACCATCCGGCACCGGAGTTTTGTTGCTTTTGATTGACTCACCCAGCTCAATAGCGGGTACTTGGCCGGCATCAAACGCGGGAAGGCTGTAGTGCGTGAATGTTTCCTCCGGTTGCAAAGTAGGACTCACAGTCCCCTTACCCTGCAGCGCCACATCACCAAACGCAAGTACACGCCACCCCTCTGGAATTTCTCCCAGTTCCGATTCAACGAATTGATCGGGGAAGAGGTCGTAGAGGTGCGCGGGCAGGCCGGGGAGCGACTGGCCGCGCTGCCAGCGGCCCTCCAGTTTGGCTCGCACCGGCTCGAAGTCCACAAACCACGCTTTAAACAAGGCGCGCGCCATGGCCTCCAGCGTCTCGTTCTGCTTACGGTTGAGTTCGATCTTGTCATCCAGTGTGCCGAGGATGTGGGCGATGGCGCATTGTTCTTTGATAGGCGGCAACGGCACTTTTAGCTCGTTCAGAGCCCTTCCAGTCAGGTGCTTGATGGTCGTTCCAGTGAAAAACGGCTCCAACCACCCTGCGCGTCCCGCCAACATGAACCAATAGAACAAGTAGTAGTTGTTCAGATCATCTTTCGGCCGGATCCGGTGCAAGGCCTTCTGGATTTTCATGTCGGGAGCCTGTTCCCGCCAGACTGCGCAACGGCCCGGCTCGCCCCCCTCACAAACAATCAGATCACCATCACGAATTCCGTAGCGTTCCTCCTCGCCTTCTTCAAACTTCATCAACGCCAAATCGTTGATGTCGAATGAGCCCCAACGGACGTTGCTATTTCCAAGGTATGGGCGTGGGACTCCTTTGTTCTTCTGTGCATCGAGCATCTTCCCAAGGTTTGAATCCACGTAATCGCCCAAGCGAACCGTCGGCCACTCATTCGACATACCCAAGCTCCATCAGGTTGGCTTCAATCGCCGCATCCAGCCTGACCGCTTCCACCCGCTGCTCGCGCCACAGCGCTGCGAGACGCACCATCTTTTCCTCGAACGGTTCGCCGTCGTCTTCCTGTTCCGCCGCGCCCACATAGCGCCCCGGGGTCAGCACATGCCCGTGCTTGCGGATGTCGTCCATCGAAGCGGATTTGCAGAAGCCCGCCACATCGGCATATTCGCCAGCGTCTTTTTCACCGCGCCAAGCGTGGTAGGTGTCGGCGATCCTCTGCACGTCCTCATCGGTGAGTTCGCGGCGGGTGCGGTCCACCAGCACGCCCAGTTTGCGAGCATCGATAAACAGCACTTCTCCGCGCCGGTCACGCAGGCCCTTGCCGGGGTTCTTGTTGCGGGCCAGGAACCACAGGCAAGCGGGAATCTGGGTGGAGTAGAAGAGCTGCCCGGGCAACGCCACCATGCAATCGACCACGTCGGCCTCGAGCATGGCCTTGCGGATCTCGCCTTCGCCGGACTGGTTGGAGCTCATCGAGCCGTTGGCCAGCACCACGCCCGCCGTGCCGTTGGGTGCCAGGTGGTGGTAGATGTGCTGTAGCCACGCGTAGTTGGCATTGCCCACGGGTGGTGGCGGACCGAACTGCCAGCGCACATCCTCACGCAGGCGGTCGCCGCCCCAGTCGGAGATATTGAACGGCGGGTTGGCCAGGATGTAGTCGGCCTTGAGATCGCGCAGTTCATCCTTGTGGAAGCTGCCCTCGTTGTTCCAGCGGATGTCCGAATCAATACCGCGCACGGCCAGGTTCATCTTTGCCAGTCGCCAGGTGGTGTAGTTACTCTCCTGGCCGTAGATGGCGATATCACCAATGCGGCCACCGTGCTCGGTGACAAACTTTTCCGACTGCACGAACATGCCGCCCGAGCCGCAGCACGGGTCATACACACGGCCTGCCACGCCCCGCGCGGGATCAGGCAGAGGTTCGAGCATTTCCACCAGCACGCGCACCACCGAACTCGGCGTGTAGAACTCGCCGCCGCGCTTGCCTTCGGCACCTGCGAACTGGCCCAGAAAATATTCGTACACACGGCCAAGGATGTCCTTCGAGCGGCCGCCTTTCTCGTTAAGCGCAATGCCGGAGACCAGGTCGATCAACTCACCCAGCATCACCTTGTTGAGCGCGGGACGGGCGTAGTCCTTGGGCAGTACGCCCTTGAGCGATTCGTTGTCCTTTTCGATGGCGCGCATCGCATCATCGATCAGGGTGCCGACGCTGGGCTGCTTGGCGTTGGCCTGCAGGTGCGACCAGCGCGCCTCCTTCGGCACCCAGAATACGTTGTCGGCGAGATACTCATCCTTGTCCTCTGCCGCCTGCGCGTCCTCGGCCAGCAGCGCGGTGCGCTTGGCCTCGAAGGCGTCAGAGATGTATTTGAGGAAGATCAGCCCGAGCGCGACATGCTTGTAATCGCTTGGTTCCATGTTGCCGCGCAACTTGTCGGCGGCTTTGAACAACTCGGCCTCAAAACCGAGGCCGTCGTTCTTGTCTTCTGCTGTCTTCTTGGGCTTGGCCATAGTGCTTCTTCTTGTTCCATGTGGCGCAGGCAAAGGCTGCCTGTCGCCGGTGAATTTCAATCTTGTCCCGCCAAAAACCACACCGGCTTGAGCGGCAGGCGACGGCGAGCGCTGTCATCCAGCTGGCCGTAGTGGCGGGTCCATAGTTCGACCAGTTGGGTGGCGTCGATCAGGGTGATGCGGCGGTGGCTTTGGCGGGCTTCCAGGTCGGCGTCCTTGGTGAAGCCGGACAGGGCTACGAACAGGCCCACGTCGCCTTCACCCAGCACGGCCATGAAGCTGCGCAGGCCCATCACGTCGATCTTGGGTGAGTTGGCGTTGCGCTTGACCTGCACCTTGATGCGCGGCGGGCGGGTGCCCAGTGGGTCGTTGTAGGCGATGACATCGATGCCGCCGTCCTTGCCGGGCGGGGCGATCCAAGCCACGTGGTAGCCCATGGCGGTGAGCAGGGCGCCCACCAGCTCCTGGAAGTCGTAGGGCGGCATGTCGGCCAGGTGCGCCTCGATCTCGGCCCAGGCCATTTCCTCGGCCTGCTCCAGGGTGATGCTGGCGGACTTTTCCACCGCTTCGTCGTCGACCTCGTCGACCTCCACCACCGGCTGCGCCTTCTTCCACTTGTGGTACAGGCGCACCGCCTCACGGTAGAACTGCTCGCCGTCCGGGTATTGCCGATAGGCCTGCGCACCTTCGGTGGTGATGTTCCAGATGCCCTTGTCCTTGACCAGCCAACCTGCCTTGACGGTATCAACGGTGGCGAAGCGCACGATCTTCTCGAAGCGGCGCCCGCCGGTGGGGTAGTCGCCGGCCTCGTAAGGGGTCAATTCGACCTGCGCGGCCAGGGCGGCCAGGGCTTCGGCGGCCTTCAGGCCGTCGGGCCGGGCCTGCAGGATGCCAAACAAGGTGCGTATCAGGTGGCCGGTCCGGGCCTTGGTTACTTCTGCCATGCGTCCCCTGCTTTGGTGGCCTGTTCCAGCCCGCCTGCGCGGCGATCGGGGCGGGAAAATCAGGTCTCGTGATGTGAAGGCGAATGATAGCTGGGCGCGCCTTGGTATATCAGGCTGAACGGGTGTTTTGCTGGGGGAAACTGCTTTGTTGGCCCTCTCTTGAATCCTGGTTCGGTAGGAATTGAGGGGG
This sequence comes from Stenotrophomonas sp. ATCM1_4, assembly GCF_004348115.1. GTDB lineage: Bacteria > Pseudomonadota > Gammaproteobacteria > Xanthomonadales > Xanthomonadaceae > Stenotrophomonas > Stenotrophomonas capsici. The sequence goes on from NZ_QPFB01000001.1 coordinate 1,617,342, forward strand.
AATGCTGGGCCGCTGACTTTGTGGGTCTCTGCGGTCGATCTGGGACCTTCTTTGTCTTCGGATCGGGACGGGAGGTGTATTGAGGATCTGTTTGAGGGGGCAGCGCGGACGGTTTTGGTTGATTCCGTCTGCGGGTACCGCTGGAACCCTCCCCTTGCCTTGCGGCAAAGGGAGGGGGTCAGGAGCTGTGACTGGGGGTTTGCGGCCGGAAGCGCAGGGCAGGATCGGGAAGCGCCCCCATCCGCCCTTCGGGCACCTTCCCCCACTTGCGGGGGAAGGGAGGGATCCTGGGTTACGGGCGATGTCGGACAGGTTCGCGGCGCCGGCAAAAGCTGAATGCGCGGCGCCACCACAGGTTCGGCAGACCGGGTTCCCGACGAAGCCCCCGCCGCGCGTGGCTCGGCACCGCCCGGGGCCGCAGGTTGTGGGCGGCCTGATCCGGCAAAGCGCAACAAACGCTATTGCATGAATGTTCGGGAATACACTTTTTCCCGGTTCCGATTTGCGCAGACTGCCCTCAAGGTTAGAGGGAACCCCATGCGTAGCAAGCTGTTTGTGCCCGGCGCACGTCCGGAGCTGTTCGACAAGGCCATGGCCGGACCGGCCGATGCCTTGTCTTTCGATCTGGAAGATTCCGTGCCGGAGGCCGGCAAGACGGCTGCACGGGCGGCCGTGGCCGCGTTTCTGGCGCGCCCGGAGGTGGTGGCCGGCGGCAAGCTGCTGATCGTGCGCACCAATGCCACCGACAGCCCGCACTTCGCCGCCGACCTCCAGGCCGTGGCCGTGCCCGGCGTGTGGCTGCTCAACATTCCCAAGATCGAATCGGCCGCGCAGGTGCGCCAGGTCGCCACGGCGCTGGAACAGGCCGAGGCCGCCAACGGCGTGGCCCAGCCGATCGGGCTGCTGATCAACATCGAAACCCCGCGCGGGCTGCGCCATGCCGCCGAACTGGCCGCCGCGCATCCGCGCGTGGCCGGGCTGCAGTTGGGCCTGGGCGACCTGTTCGCGCCCAACGGCATCGCGCGTGACCCGGCCAACGTGCAGGCCACGTTGTTCGCGGTGAAGATGGCCGCCGCCGAAGCCGGGGTGTTCGCCTGCGACGGCGCATGGCCGGACGTGGCCGACGCCGAGGGCTTCACGGTCGAGGCAACCATGGCGCAGAGGCTGGGCTTCATCGGCAAGAGCTGCATCCACCCGCGCCAGGTGGCGCTGGCCAACACCCTCTTCAGCGTGCCCGAGGCACTGGTCGCCGAGGCACGGCGTATCCTCGCCGCCGCCAAGCAGGCCGATGCGCAGGGCCGCGGCGCGTTCCTGTTCGAGGGGCGCATGGTCGACCTGCCGTTCCTGCGCCGTGCCGAAGCCATCGTCGCCGGGGCCGGCCACGCCTGATCCTTCCTCAAGGTGACGGCCTGGGCCGGCACCTCCGCTTTACTTTCCGGGGTCCATCCCATGTCCAAGCACGCGGCCAATGCACCGGCCTTCCTGAAGCGCCCCCTCTCCCTCGGCCTGCGCCTGCTGCTGGCGCTCACCCTGCTGGTGACCGGTGGCATCGCCTCGGCCGGGGAAAGCCTCAATGCCGTGGCCACCGGCCTGTTGCCGACGCTGCCCGATGGCCGTGCGCCGCAGCAGATGCTGGCCCTGCAGGACCAGCTGCTGGCCGTGGAAGGCGAGCGCGCCTGGTACCTGGGCAAGGGCGAGCAGGCCTGGAAGCCGCTGCAGCTGGGCAAGACCCCCGCCCATGCGCTCCACGGCCTGGTCCGTTACGGCGATGCCAGCTGGCTGCTGCTCGGCGAGGGTGCCGGCCAGGCCAACCGCCTGGACCAGGTCACCCGCAAGGGTGATGCGCTGGTGGCCGGACAATCGCTGCCCCTGCCCTCGCCGCTGGCAGAGGCGGTGGCCACCACGCTGGACGGTGACCTGTACGTGGCCGGCGTCGATGGTGCCGGCAAGCGCCAGCTGCTGCGCCGGCCCGCCGGCAACGGCGCCTGGGTGCCGGCCCCGATGTGGCCGGGCGACGCCGCCGCGGCGGCGATGCAGGCCCAGAAGGGCGCGTTGTACGTGGTCGATGCACCGGTTGCCGGCATCGCACAGCAGCTGTGGCGCTGGACCACCGACAAGGGCTGGGTGTCGCTGCCGGGCATGGACGGCACGCTGGTCCCCGGCTCGCTGCGCGCGCTCGGCCAGGCCCACCTGCTGATGCAGGTGCGTGACCGCCAGGGCGCGGTCAACGCGCGTACCTTCCACACCATCACCAGCGCCTGGGCGACCGTGGCCGGCAGCGGCGCCGACGCCCCGACCGCCACCGCCAGCTGGGGCAACGGCCTGGCCTGGGCCAGCACCGACGGCAGCCTGCACACCTTCGAGATGCAGACCGGCAAGCACCTGCTGGGCTGGATGGACTGGACGGTGATCATCGTCTACCTGGCCGCGATGCTGGGCATGGGCGCCTGGTTCTACTTCCGCGAGAAGCGCGGCAATACCGCCGACTTCTTCGTCGGTGGCCGCAGCATCCCGTTCTGGGCGGCCGGCGTGAGCCTGTATGCCACCAACACCAGCTCGATCAGCTTCATCGCCATCCCGGCCAAGGCGTTCGAGACCAACTGGCAGTACCTGACCAACAACCTGATCGCGGTGCTGGGCCTGATGTTCGTGGCGGTGTGGATCGTGCCGCTGCTGCGCCGGCTGGACCTGATGAGCGTGTTCTCCTACCTGGAAACCCGCTTCCACCCGGCCATCCGCATGCTCGCCAGCGCGCTGTGCATCGTCATGCAGATCGGCGCGCGCATGAGCGTGGTGCTGTTCCTGCCGGCGCTGGCGATTGCCACCATCACCGGCATCAGCGTGGTGTGGAGCATCATGATGATGGGCGTGTTCACCATCATCTACACCGCGATGGGTGGCATGAAGGCGGTGATCTGGACCGACTTCGTGCAGGTCATCGTCAAGATGGGCGGCGCGATCTTCGCCATCGGCTTCATCGTGTGGACGCTGAAGGGCGGCTTCGGCGAGTTCGTCGCCACCGCGGCGATGGAAGACAAGACCAAGCTGTTCGATTTCAGCTTCGACCTGACCAAGGCCACCGTGTGGGGCTTCATCTTCCTGGTGGTGTTCGACGTGGTGCTGACCTTCCCGAAGGACCAGGTGCTGATGCAGCGCACCCTGGCCACCAAGTCGGACAAGGAGGCCGGCCGCTCGATCTGGGCGTTCGCCGCGATCATGATCCCGGGCGGCTTCATCTTCTACGGCATCGGCACCGCGTTGTGGGTGTTCTACAAGAACAACCCGCAGCGCCTGGACCCGCTGCTGCCGATCGATGCCACTTTCCCGCTGTTCATCGCCGCCGAACTGCCGCCGGGCGTCACCGGCCTGATCATCGCCGGCGTGTTCGCCGCGGCGATGGCGACGCTGTCGAGCATCATGAACAGCGTGGCCACGCTGATCTCGGTGGACTTCTACGAGCGCCTGGCCAAGAACCCGAACCCGCGCAAGAGCGTGCTGTTCGCCGAGATCTCCACCGTCATGGTGGGCCTGGTGGCGATCGGCCTGGCGCTGATCATGTCGCGCTACGACATCCACTCGCTGTTCGACGTGTCCATCGAACTGGCCGGCCTGCTCGGCGGTGGTTTCGCCGGTGCCTACACGCTGGGCATGTTCACCCGCCGCGCGAACTCGCAGGGCGTGGCGATCGGCGTGGCCGCCTCGATCGTGCTGACCTTCGTGGCCTGGTGGTTCAAGCTGGTGCACCCGTACTTCTATCTGGCCATCTCGATCATGCTGTGCATCGTGGTCGGCTACCTGGCCAGCCTGTGCTTCCCCGCCCCCACCCGCTCGCTCAAGGGCCTGACGATCTACAAGCAGGACGCGGTGTGAAGGCCGGCCACGACGCCAGGACCATGACGTTGGTCGCATCGCCAGCGCCGGCCGGCTGGTGTAGCGTTGCGGCCAGCTGAGAGGTCATACCGTGGAAACCCAGTTCCTCAATACCTTCGTCACCGTCGTGGACCGTGGCTCGATGGCCGCGGCCGCACGCCTGCTGCACATCACCCCGGCGGCGGTGGCCCAACAGATCCGCACCCTGGAGCGTGAGCTCGGGGCGCCGCTGATCGCCCGCGCCGGGCGCACCGTCAGCGTCACCGAGGAAGGCGCGCGCATCCTGCAGCGGGCGCGCGACCTGCTGCGTGACGTGGCCGACCTGCGCAGCGTGGCCAATGAAAGCGGCATGGCCGGCGAGCTGCGCCTGGGCGCCTGCCCGACCGCGCTGGGCGGGCTGGTGCCGGACATGCTGGCGCGGATGGTGGCCAAGTTCCCGGAGATCAACGTCTTCATCAAGCCGGGCTATTCGGCCGACCTGTACGGTGCGGTGGAATCGGGCGACCTGGACGCGGCGATGGTGCTGCAGGCCCCGTTCCCGCTGCCCAAGACCTGCGACTGGCAGCTGCTGCGCGAGGAGCCGCTGGTGGTGCTGGCCCCGGCGCGGCTGGCCGGCTGCGACCCGCACCAGCTGCTGCGCGAGGAGCCGCTGATCCGCTACGACCGGCACGAATGGGGTGGCCGCCAGGCCGACGAATACCTGCGCAAGGTGGGCATCGTGCCGCGTGAGCGGTTCGAGCTGAATGCGCTCAACGCGATCGCCGTGATGGTGGACCGCGGCCTGGGCGTCTCGCTGGTGCCGGACTGGGCCAAGCCCTGGCCCGAAGGCATTTCGGTGGTCAGCCTGCCGCTGCCACAGCCCAGCGAACCGCGCCGGATCGGGCTGGTCTGGTCGCGCGCCTCGGTGCGCCTGCGCCAGGTCAACGCCCTGCTGGAAGAAGCCCGCGCCGCGTTGATCCGGTAGTGCCGGCGATGCCCGGCATGGGCATCCCCCGGAAAGCCCCCGCCGAACATGGCTGCGCCCCACCGCGATGCGGTGCGGGGTTGGCGCAGTGCCGGGCCATGCCCGGCAGCTGGCCTTGCCGGGAACGCCCCGGCCGAGCATGGCGCCGCGCCCCCGTCTCGGGGCGGTTCCAGCGCCGTCCAATCGCAACAAACACTAGGCAATGAACATACCCAGTCGCGCTTCCTTCGCCAGAAAGCCGCCCCTAGTCTCTGCCCATCGTCGAAGGTGCGCCTGACGTTCCCGCGCGGGCACCGGTGCATCAAACGGCAGCATGAAAGGGGCACAAGTCCCCGTCTCGATTACCGGTGCAGGCCGCCCCCCAGCTGTCTGTACACCGTTTCCACATCAGGGGGAGAGGAAGCAATGATCAAGCCACTTACTGCTGCCATCAGCACTGTTCTGCTTGCCAGCGCCATTGCGCCGGCGATGGCGCAGGATGCAAGCAAAGCCCATGACGATGCGGTCAGCCTGGACCAGGTCATCGTCACCGGTACCCGTACCCCGGTCGCGATCGAGAAGGTCCCCGGCGCGGTCACCCTGGTGACCCCGGAGCAGGTGCAGCGCACCTTGAACCTGACCGAAGACGCCACCGCCGTGCTCGCACGCATGGTGCCGGGCTACTCCGAATCCTCGCAGGCGATGAGCAACTCCGGTGAGACCCTGCGCGGCCGCATCGCGCTGCGCCTGTTTGACGGCGTGCCGCAGGGTTCGCCGCTGCGCGAAGGCAACCGCAACGGCACCTTCACCGACATGGGCGTGATCGGCCGCATCGAGGTCATCAACGGCCCGTCCGCCGCCGAAGGCATCGGCGGCGCCGGTGGCGTGATCAACTACCTGTCCAAGAACCCGGAAGTGGATGGCCACCAGACCACCATCTCCACCCGCTACGGCACCCAGTTCAAGGGCGACAGCGACCAGACCAAGATCGGCGTGATGCACACCTACAAGGATGATGCGGCCGACTTCCTGATCAGCGGCGCCTACATCGACCGTGGCATCGCCTATGACGGCGACGGCCGCCGCGTCGGCCTGAACACCTCCGGCTCGCTGTCGGACTCGTACAGCAAGAACCTGTTCGTGAAGGGCGGCTACAACTTCGGCGAAGGCCAGATGCAGCGCATCCAGGCCAGCTACAGCAACTTCCACATCGGCGGCAAGCACAACTACATCCCGGTGGAGGGCTGCCGCTTCGACCCGGTGAGCTGCCCGAACCCGACCACCAACACCGCCGAGAAGGGCTCCATCGCCGGCTCGCTGGCCGAGTTCAACGACTTCGAGCAGTTCGCGGTGAAGTACACCAACGCCGACTTCTTCGGCGGCGACCTGAGCATCGATGCGTACTGGGCCGAGCAGGCCATGCGCTACGTGCCGGAGAACGGTGCCGATCGCCAGCTGACCAAGCCGGCACCGCCGGAAGACCAGCGCATCTGGGACCAGTCGGAGATCAACAGCAAGAAGAAGGGCCTGCGCTTCGGCTATGCCTACGGCGACCTGTTCAAGGTCGAAGGCCTGCGCCTGCGCGCCGGCCTGGACATGGTGGAAGACACCGCCGAACAGCGCCTGGCCCTGACCAACCGCCTGTGGGTGCCGCCGATGAAGTACACCAGCCTGGCGCCGTACGCACAGCTGAGCTGGGACATCGGCCCGGTCACGCTGGATGCCGGCATCCGCCGCGAGGACGGCGAGCTGGAGATCGACAGCTACACCACCGTTGCCTTCCGCGACCACACCCCGGTGCAGGGCGGCAAGATGGACTACAAGGCCAACATGCCGAACTTCGGCGCGATCTGGCGCATCACCGATGCGTGGTCGGTGTTCGGCTCGTACTCCGAAGGCTTCGGCATCGCCAACGTCGGCATCCCGCTGCGCAACATCCAGGCCAACAGCCCGTGCAAGGCCGTGTCCTGCATCGCCGACCTGCAGCCGCTGATCACCAAGAACAAGGAAGTCGGCTTCAACTGGCGCGGCGCCAAGGGCCAGGTGGGCGCGTCTGTGTACCGCTCGACCTCGGACTTCGGCTCGACCCTGACCATCGACCCGGTCACCGAAGACTTCATCCTGACCCGCGCACCGGTCGAGATCGAAGGCTTCGAACTCAACAGCGCCTGGACCTTCAACGAGCACTGGAAGGCCACCTTCCTGTACTCGCGCATCCGTGGCCAGACCCAGTACTACCCGGGTTCGGGCCTGAAGAAGGAAATGGGCATCCTGGACATCTCGCCGGACAAGGTGAATGCCTCGCTGACCTGGACGCCGAACGACAACCTCAACGCCACCCTGGGCGTGAGCAAGACCTTCGACCGCGACCTGCGCGAGACCTTCACCAACCCGACCAATGGTGCGGTCTACGTCAACGAAGAGAACACCTATGGCTACGCGCTGTGGGACCTGAGCGTGAATTACGACACCGGCCGCTTCGGCCAGCTGTCGCTGGGCATCGAGAACCTGTTCGACAAGCAGTACGTGTTGACCTGGTCGCAGCTGCCGGGCTGGCAGAACTACTTCTCCGGCCGCGGCCGGATGGTCTCGCTCTCGCACACCATCAAGTTCTGATAACGGGCTGATGGACAACGGCGCCACGGGCAACCGTGGCGCCGTTTTCTTTGCCCGCCGGATGCGTCACAAGCGGATGTTTCTTGTTGCATCGCAAGAAAAAACATCGCCTTTCTTCAACCAACAAAAGCTCACGTCTGAAGCTAGCCGCCCGTCCTTCTTCCCTGCCCCTGCGCACGCCTAGGCTGCATCCACGGGGGCACGGCGCGTCGGGAGGGACGTGGCCAGCGGTCATTACCTGCAGCAGTCGCCGCACGCATGCGGCAAAGCAGTTCAAGCGCGTCTTCTCATACATCCATCGAGATAAGAACGAACATGAAGAACTTGCCTGTGACGTTGGGGGTTTTCCTGCTGGCCGCTGCGGTCAGCGACAGTGTGCGCGCACAACAGGTGGACGCGGCGCAGGCGCGCGAGGACGAACGCGCCGCCAGCAGCAGCGGCAGGAAACCTGCCCAGGCCACCGACCTGGACCGGGTGATCGTCACCGGCGTGCGCGCGCCCAAGGCCGTGGACAAGATCCCCGGCGCGATCTCGATCATCACCCCGGAAGAAATCCGGCAGTCGCTGGTCATCACCGAGGACAACACCGCGGTGCTGGCGCGCACCATCCCCGGCTACGCCGAATCCTCGCAGGCGATGACCAACTCCGGCGAGTCGCTGCGCGGACGCATCCCGCTGCGCCTGTTCGACAGCATCCCGCAGGGCTCGCCGCTGCGCGAAGGCACCCGCAACGGCACCTTCACCGACATGGGCGTGATCGGCCGCATCGAGGTCATCAACGGCCCGTCGGCGGCCGAGGGCATCGGTGCCACCGGCGGGGTGATCAACTACATCTCCAAGGTGCCCGAGCACGACGGCAGCGAGACCACGATCAGCGCGCGCTACCAGACCCAGTTCCACGACGACAGCGTGGGCTGGAAGCTGGGCCTGAGCCACGCGATCAAGCAGGACAACTACGACTTCCTGGCCAGCGTCTCGCAGCTGGAGCGCGGCATGGCCTACGACGCGAAGGGCCGCAGCATCGGCATGAATTCCAGCGGCTCGCTGGCCGACTCGCAGTCGCGCAACCTGTACATGAAGGGCGGCTTCAACTTCGGCCAGGACGGCGAGCAGCGCCTGCAGGCCACCTACAGCAACTTCAACATCGGCGGCAACGGCGACTACATCCAGGTGGTCGGCTGCAAGGGCCCGCATGACTGGCCGCCGTGCGACACGCCGTACCCGAACACCTCGGTGAAGGGCCACATCGACGGCCAGCGCGATGCGCTCAACAAGTTCATCCAGTACAGCCTGCAGTACACCCACAACGACTTCTTCGGCGGCACGCTGGACCTGGTCGGCTACCAGGCCGACCAGGGCATGCGCTTCCTGCCGGAGAACGGCGCCGACCGCCAGCTGGTCAAGCCGGCGCCGGCCGACGATGCCGACCGCATCTTCGACCAGTCCGAGATCCAATCGGAGAAGAAGGGCCTGCGCACCTCGTGGACGCGCCCGACGCTGTTCGGCGTGGATGGCCTGGAGCTGCACACCGGCGTGGACTTCGTGCAGGACGTGGCGCAGCAGCGGCTGGTGATGACCGACCGCGTGTGGGTGCCGCCGATGGACTACAAGAGCGTGGCCCCCTACGCGCAGCTGAGCTGGGACATCGGCCCGGTGACGGTCAGCGGTGGCCTGCGCCGCGAGAACGGCAAGCTGGACGTGGATAGCTACACCACCGTGGCCTACCGCAACAGCGTGTTCGTCGAAGGCGGCACCCTGGACTACACCGCCAACCTGCCCAACCTCGGCGCGATCTGGCGCGTGACCGACCAGTTCTCGCTGTTCAGCGCCTACAGCAAGGGCTTCACCCTGCCGGACATCGGCATCCCGCTGCGCAACGTGAACTACACCGGGCAGTCGGTGAAGGGCATCCTCGACCTGCAGGCGATCATCGTCGACAACATCGACATCGGCTTCAACTGGCGCGGTTCGCGTGGCGCGCTCAGTGGCAGCTGGTACCACTCCACCTCCGACTTCGGCGCGTCGCTGGAAGTGGACCCGCTGACCAGCGACTTCATCATGACCCGTGCGCCCACCGACATCAAAGGCATCGAGTTCACCGGTGAGTTCCGCTTCACCGACACGTTCAAGATCACCGGCCTGTACACGCACCTGCGTGGCTGGACCTCGTTCTGGGGCCCGGACCCGCAGGGCCGCTACGACGCCGGCCCGTTGAAGAAGCCGCTGGGCATCTTCGACGCCACCCCGGACAAGATCAACGTCGCGCTGGTATGGAAGGCGTTGCCCAACCTGGACGCCACGCTGGGGGCGAGCATGCTGCGCGACCGCCACCTGACCAGCTCGGCGGTGCGCGAGTACGACGGGGAGACCTTCGACTACGACGAGAAGATCAACGGCTACACGCTGTGGGATCTGGGCGTGAACTACGATAGTGGCCGCTTCGGGACGTTCTCGCTGGGCGTGGACAACCTGTTCAACAAGTACTACATCCTCAGCGGCTCGCAGGGCGATGGCTGGCAGAACTACTGGGCCGGTCGTGGCCGGGTAGTCTCGTTGAGCTATTCGTACACGTTCCGCTGATGAGCGCAGGAGTGCACGCCATGCATCAAACCATCGCAACACCGCGCAGCCGTCGCTGGCTGCGCCGTGGCGCCGCACTCCTGTTGTGCCTGCCCGCGCCGCTGCTGCACGCTGGAGACCGCTGGCAGCGGCTGGATGGTTTCCTGCAGGCGAGCACCGCACCGGGCCAGTTCCCGGGCGCGGTGGCGCTGGTCGAGCACGATGGCCGCATCGTGTTCCAGCAGCACTACGGCCACGCCGACAGCGCTGGCCACCGGCCACTGCAGTCCGACAGCATCTTCCGCATCTATTCGATGACCAAGCCGGTGACCTCGGTCGCCGTGCTGATGCTGCTGGAAGAAGGCAAGCTGTCGTTGGACGATCCGCTGGCGCGCTACCTTCCCGAGTTCGCCGACCGCTCCGTGGTGACCGGTGGCGACCTGCAACATCCGCAGACCGAAGATGCACCGCGCGCGATTACCCTGCGCCATCTGCTCACCCATACCAGCGGCTTCGCGGCGGCGTCGGATACGCACCGGGTGGCGACCAAGCTGTTGACCGCGGCCGATGTCGACAGCGCGACCTCGCTGCAGGACGTTGCACGCCGCTTGTCCACGCTGCCGTTGGCCGATGCGCCCGGCACACACTTCCATTACGAAGGCAGCAATACCGAACTGCTGGCGCGCGTGGTCGAGGTGGTCAGCGGGCAACCGTTCGCGCAGTTCCTGCACCAACGCATCTTCAGCCCGCTGGCGATGCACGACACCGGTTTTGAAGTGCCGCTGGCGCAGCGTGGTCGCGTGGTCGAACTGCCCACCAGCAACGACGATGGCAGCCTGCGCGTGGCCGACACGCTCAGCGCGCGCAATCCGGGCGTGCGCCTGAAAGGCTATGACAGCGGCGCCGGCGGTCTGTATTCCACCGCTGCCGACTACCTGAAGTTTGCCCACATGCTGCTCGACGATGGCCGCAGCGGGAAGCAACAGCTGCTCTCGCGCAAGACCGTCGAGCTGATGATGAGCGACCAGCTCGCTGGCTTCGAGCCGGCCATCAGCAGCTATGGCGCGGGCGAGGGCTTCGGCCTGGGCGGCTATGTCATCACCAACCCGGCTTACCGCGGCAAGCTCGGCAGCGTCGGCCAGTTCGGCTGGTCGGGCGCGGCGTCCACCTATTTCACCATCGACCGCAAGGAAAAGCTGGTGGCCATCCTGCTGATGCAGTACCTGCCCAGCGGTGACAAGGCGCTCGCCTCACCTTCCACCCGTTTCTACAACCTCGTTTACCAGGCCATTCCATGAGTTCCACCGTACTTGTCGCCGGCTCGGCCAACCTCGACTTCGTGGTCCGCGCCGCGCACGTGCCGGCGCCCGGCGAAACCGTGCTGGGCCGCGAGTTCCGCACCTTCCCCGGTGGCAAGGGTGCCAACCAGGCCGTGGCCTGCGCGCGTGCCGGTGGCGCCCGCACCCGGATGCTGCTCGCATTGGGCCAGGATGATTTCGCCACGCCGATCGAAACCTCGTTGCGCGATGCCGGCGTGCAGTTGCACGCGGTGCGCGATGCGCAGCTGCCGACCGGCACCGCCTTCATCTGCCTGTCCGACGATGCCGAGAACGCCATCACCGTCGCGCCCGGCGCCAACATGGCATTGAAGCCCGAACACCTGCCTGCGCTGGATGGGGTGCAATGGCTGCTGCTGCAGCTGGAAACCCCGCTCGACACCGTGCTGGCCTATGCACTGGCCGCACGTGCGGCCGGGGTCAAGGTCGCGCTCAACGCCGCACCGGCGCAGGTGCTGCCGGCCGAGCTGCTGGCGCAACTGGACATGCTGATCGTCAACGAGGGCGAACTGGACGTGGTCGCCGGCAACCCGCCGGACCTGGCCAGCGGCCTGGCGCGGCTGGACGTGCCGTGCGTGATCGTCACCCTCGGTGCGCGCGGCTGCCTGGCGCGGCACGAAGGCCGTACCCTGCTGCAGCCGGAGTTCGCCATTTCGCCGGTGGATACCACCGCCGCCGGCGATACGTTCTGCGGCACGCTGGTAGCGGCCTTGGCGCGTGGCGATGCGCTGCAGCAGGCGCTGCTGGCGGCCAGTGCCGCCTCCGCGCTGGCCTGCACGCGGCTGGGCGCACAATCCAGCATTCCCGACCACGCCGAGGTCACCGCGTTGCTGGCCGATGCCCGCCGTGTCCCCGGCACCGACGCCCATGCCGCGCTCGCGGCCTGGTGCGCGCTTTGACCGCTTGCTCCCCCTGTTTTTCGTTGGATGAATGCCATGACCACGCCGTACCCCACGCCTGATTACGACAACGACAGCCCCGACTACGGGCGCGAGGCGATCACCACCGAGTACAAGTTCTCGCACGTCACCACCGGCCGCTACCTGCCCACCCCGGGCAAGGCACCGGCCTGGCCGTTCGCCGACATCGGCAACTGGATGATCGATGCCAACGCCAGTGCCGGCGACTGGCTGACCGAGCTGAAGGACTGGCGGCGCGAGCACCTGGTGCGGATCGGCTACACCGACGTGAACTATCGTCGCCCCGAGCTGCAGTGGGCACAGCGCAACTTCGTGCACGCACAGATGATGGTCGAGGACCGCTACTTCTTCGACGTGGAGACCGCGCAGTACACCGTGGACAAATACCTGGACGACCTGGTCGCGCGCTTCGGCGGGCTGGACTCGGTGCTGATCTGGTACATCTACCCGAACATCGGCATCGACGACCGCAACCAGTTCGACCTGGCGCACACGCTGCCCGGCGGCCTGGAAGGGCTGACCGCTGCCGTGAAGGCCTTCCAGAAGCGCGGCGTGCGCGTGTTCCTGCCGGCCAAGCCGTGGGACCACGGTACCCGCGACCCGGGCGTGACCCACTGGGACGGCATGGCCGAGATCATCAAGGCCACCGGCGCCGATGGCATCAACGGTGACACCTTCAACGGCGTGCCGCGCGCGTTCTTCGATGCCTGCGACGCCAACGGCAACCCGGTGGTAGTGCAGCCCGAATCCACCATCAGCTCCGAAGAACAGCTGATCTGGAACGTGCAGAGCTGGGGCAAGAAGGCACCCGACGGCCCCGTGCCGCCGGTGTCCAAGTGGAAGTGGCTGGAGCCGCGCCACATGGTCAATTACGAAAACCGTTGGGGCCGCAACCGCAACCACGACCTGCAGTACTGCTTCTTCAACGGCATCGGCTACAACGCCTGGGAAAACATCTGGGGCATCTGGAACCAGTTCACCGCGCGCGATGGCGAAACCCTGCGCCGCATCGCCGCGATCTACCGCCAGTTCCCGCAGCTGGTGGTATCGCAGGACTGGGAGCCGTACCAGGTCTGCTACCAGGGCGGCATCTTCGCCAGCAAGTTCCCGGTCGATGGGCTGAGCCTGCACACCTTCATCAACCGCAACGAATACGCGGTCAACGGCGAGCAGATCGGCCTGCCGCACGTGGACGGCACCCGCTACTACGATGTGTGGCACGGCGTGGAACTGTCGCCGTCGATCCGCGATGGCGTGGCGGTGATCGAACTGCCGATGGAAGCACGTGGTTTCGGCGCGGTGCTGAGCGTGCAGCCGGGCGTGGTGCTTGAGGGCTTTGACGCCTTCATGGCCGACGCCGCCACGCGCGCCGCGCAGCCGCTCAACAGCCATTCCGGTGCATGGAAGGCGCTGGGCCAGCAGCTGCGCGAGATCCCGGCCACGCTGCCGCAGGCCAGTGCACCGGAAGGCATGGTCACCGTCCCCGCCGGTGAGTTCGTGTTCGCCGTCGGCGGCGTCGAGATCGAAGGCTTCAACTGGGCCGGACAGGACGTGCAGTTCCCGTGGGAAGACTGCCCGCGCCGCCACCATCGCAAACACATGCAGATGGCGTCCTTCCACATCGACCGCTTCCCGGTCACCAATGCGCAGTTCAAGGCGTTCATCGATGCCACCGGCTACCACCCGGCCGATGACATCAACTTCCTCGCCCATTGGGTGGACGGCGCGCCGCGCGCCGGCTGGGACAACAAGCCGGTGATCTGGGTCTCGCTGGAAGACGCGCGTGCCTATGCCGCGTGGGCCGGCAAGCGCCTGCCGCACGAATGGGAGTGGCAGTACGCCGCGCAGGGCAGCGACGGCCGCGCCTATCCGTGGGGCAACGACTGGGACGCCGCGCGCGTGCCGCGCGTCAACCGCGGCCGCCGCGTGCTGGCCCCGGCCGACGTCGACGCACACCCGCAGGGCGCCAGCCCGTTCGGCGTGCAGGACCTGGTCGGCAACGTGTGGCAATGGACCGACGAATTCGTCGACGAGCACACCCGCGCGGCGATCCTGCGTGGTGGCTCCAGCTACCAGCCGCAGACCTCGCACTGGTACTTCCCGCAGGCCTACCGCCTGGACCAGCACGGCAAGTACCTGCTGATGGCACCGGCCAAGGACCGCAGCGGCATGCTGGGCTTCCGTTGCGTGGTGGACGCGGCATGAGCGCAACCATCCACAACGGCCAGCAGCTAGTGACACCGGCGGCGGTGCAGCTCGATGGCCTGTTCGGGCAGATGCTGGCCGCCAACCGCAGCGGCCGGCTGAGCCACTTCATCGTCGACGAGGACAGCCCGTCGATCAGCATCTTCGGCCAGGCCCACAAGCAGCAGAACCAGGAAGGCGACTGGTACGGCGAGCATGCCGGCAAGTGGCTCTCGGCCACCGCCCGCGCGGTGGCGCAGGGCGGCCAACCGCAGCTGGAGGCGAACCTGCGCCGCGTCGCCGACTGGTTGATCAGCCAGCAGGATGCCGACGGCTACCTCGGCAACTATGCCGCCGACCGCCGCTTCACCGTGCCGCAGCCGCCCAAACCGGAAAGCTGGAACGGCGAGCCGGCGCTGCGCACCTGGGACATCTGGACCCACAGCTACCTGATCCTGGGCTTCCTGGAAACCTGGCGTGCATTGGGCGATGACAGCTACCTGCAGGCCGCGCGGCGCATTGCCGACCTGTGCTGGCAGGCTCTGGAATCGGGCATCGACATCACCACGCTGGGCAATCACCACGGCATGTCGGCCACGGTGCTGCTGGACCCGGCCGCCGACCTGTACCTGGTCACCGGCGAGCCGCGTTATCTGGCGCTGGCCGAGAAGATCCTGAAGCAGGCCAATGCCAACCCGCGCCTGGCCCTGCTCGACAAGGGCATCGCCGGCGAGGACGCGGCGTTCATCGCCACCGGCAAGGCCTACCAGCTGTCGTGGAACCTGGTCGGCCTGGCCAAGCTGTACAAGGCCACCGGCAAGCACGATTACCGCATCGCCATCGACAACCTGTGGCACAACATCCGCGCGCAGCACCTCACGCTGGGCGGTGGTCCGTGGGGCGGCGTGGCGCACCGCTCGCGCGAAGTGTTCAATGCCCCGCGCACGTTCTTCCCGCAGGCCTACGTGGAAACCTGCTCGGTGCTGGCCTGGATGCAGCTCAACCGCGAGCTGCTGGCCATCACCGGCCATGCGCGCTACGCCGAGGAACTGGAGCGTACCGCCTACAACGACCTGCTCGCGGCGATGGCGCCCAACGGCGAGGACTGGTGCTACTACACCTTCCCCAACGGCAAGCGCGTGCACACCACGTATTGGCGCTGCTGCAAGTCCTCCGGCGCGATGGCGGTGGAGGAACTGCCGCAGGTCGCCTATGGCGTCGCCGCCGATGGCGGCCTGCGGGTAAACCTGTACGGACCCGGCCAGGCCACGCTGTCGCAGGCCGAGGCCGGCGCGGTAACGCTGCAGCAGCACACCCGCTACCCGTTCGACGGCCAGGTCACGCTGCGCGTCTCGCCCGAGCGCAACGCGACCTTCAGCGTCGGCCTGCGCATCCCGGCCTGGGCCGAGGACGCACGCATCCAGGTCAATGGCATCACCGTGCCGGTGCAGCCCGGCGATGACGGCTTCGTGCAGATCCTGCGCGAATGGAAGGCCGGTGACCTGGTCAACCTGCGCCTGCCGATGCAGCCGCAGCTGCAGCGCGCGGCCAACATCAACGTGCAGGAATCGCGCGCACCCGACGGCTCGCCGGTGGCGCAGGAAGTGCTGCGCTGGGAGTACGTTGGCCTGACCTATGGCCCACTGGTCTACGCCACCGGGCTGATCGATGGCTTCAAGACCGACGAGACGGTGCGGTTGCCGCACGGCGACCCGTCGAAGTGGCTGCAGGTCGGTGAGGACCGGGGCGAAGGCGCCACGGTGACGATGCAGCTGGACTGCCGCGCGCCGCTGGTGTTCGAGCCCTACTACCGCTGCGGTGGCCGTGAGCACGGTGCATGGCGCCTGAGCTGGCTGTCGCTGGCGCCTTCGTGATCCACCCGCCGGTGCCGGCCACGCCAGGTGCGTTGCCGGCATCGGCAGGACGATGCGTCCCGTTCCATCACGGTGTCAGGGGCGCTCGATGGGCTGTGGAAGGTTTTTGTCCTCGCTGAAAATACCCGCACGATCTGTTTCTTCCGGTGGCACGGGAGGAAACTGCAAGCAAGGAATCGAGTAACCCCATGTCTGCAAGCCACACCCCTTCTCCCTTTGATGTCGCCACGCGCGAAGGTGCCACCGGTCCGCTCAGCGGCATCCGCGTGCTCGACCTGAGCGCCTACATCGCCGGCCCCTACGGCTGCACGCTGCTGGCCGACCAGGGCGCGGAAGTGATCAAGGTTGAACCGCCGGTGGGCGACAACCTGCGCAAGTACCCCTCCACGCTGGAAGCGGAAAGCCGGGCGTTCCTTGGCGTGAACCGCTCCAAGCGCGGCGTGGTGCTGGACCTGAAGGAACCGGACCAGCGCGCGGTGCTGATGCGGCTGGTGCGCGAGGCCGACGTGCTGGTGCACAACTTCCGCCCGAGCGTGCCGGCGCGGCTGGGCATCGACTTCGAGAGCCTGAACCGGATCAACCCGCGCCTGGTGTACTGCGCGGTCACCGGGTACGGCGAAGGTGGCCCGCTGAAGGACAAGGCCGGCTACGACCAGGTGCTGCAGACCATGACCGGCATGTGCGCGATGCAGGGCAAGCCCGGCGGCGCACCGGAGATCCTGTATGGCTCGGTGGTGGACTACTACGCCGCCGCGCTGGTCGCCGCCGGCGTGTCCTCGGCGCTGTACGAGCGCGAGCGCAGTGGTGAAGGCCAGTACGTGGGCGTGTCGCTGCTGCGCAGCGCGCTGACCATGCAATCGGCACGCATGATCTGGGCCGAGGGCGAGCCCGAGGGCGTGGGCCGCGACATGCGCTCGGGCGGCGTCACCGGCATCCATCCGACCGCGCAGGGCCACCTGTACATCTCGGCCAACACGCCGCGCTTCTGGCAGGCCTTGTGCGAGAAGACCGGCCTACCGGAACTGGCCACCGACCCGCGCTACGACAGCGTGCGCAAGCGCGCCGAGCATTCCGATGAACTGCTGGCCAAGCTGCATGCCGCGCTGGCCACGCGCAGTGCACTGGAGTGGGAAGCCCTGTTCGGCGAGGAAGTGCCGTGCGCGGCCGCGCGCAAGGTCGAGGACATGTTCGAGCACCCGCAGGTGCTGGCCGAGGAAATGATCACCACCCTGCCGCACCCGCTGCTGGGCAGCTACCGTGGCATCACCCGTCCCATCGTGTTCGGGCGCACCCCGGGCCCGCAGCCGTTTGCCGCGCCGGTGTTCGACCAGGACACCGCGGCTGTCATCGCGCGCATCGATGATGACGGCGCCACCGACTGACCTGGAGTACCCGCATGACCGCTGCATCCAAGCTCGCCCAGCTGCGTGAACTGTCCGTCGTCGTCGCCGACACCGGTGACTACGAGGCCATCAAGCGCCTGCGTCCGGTGGACTGCACCACCAACCCGACCCTGGTGAAGAAAGCCCTCGACCTGCCGGTCTATGCCGCGTTGATCGAGCGCGAGCTGCAGTGGGGCCGCGGCCAGCCCGGCGACGTGCAGGACGTGGCCAAGGCCGTGGTCGACCGCCTGACCGTGGGCGTGGGCACGATGCTGGCCGAGCTGGTGCCCGGCCGCGTCTCCACCGAAGTGGACGCCGACCAGGCGCATGACACCGCCGCCACCATCGCCAAGGCGCGCGAATTCATCGCCATGTACGAAGCGGCCGGCGTGCCGCGTAGCAAGGTGCTGATCAAGATCGCCGCCACCTGGGCCGGCGTGGAAGCGGCGCGCGTACTGCAGGCCGAAGGCATCGACTGCAACCTGACCCTGATCTTCAACCCGACCCAGGCGCTGGCCTGCTCGGAAGCCGGTGCGTTCCTGATCTCGCCGTTCGTCGGCCGCATCCTGGACTGGTACGTGGCCAACGGCCAGGCGCCGGCCAGCATCGACGAAGACCCGGGCGTGCAGTTCGTGCGCGGCGTGTACGCCGAGTTCAAGCGCCGTGGCTCGCCGACGGTGGTGATGGGTGCCTCGTTCCGCTCGACCGCGCAGATCGAAGCGCTGGCCGGCTGCGACCGCCTGACCATCTCGCCGGACCTGCTGGAGAAGCTGGACGCCGACTTCGGCGAGCTGCCGCGCAAGCTGGTGGCCGGTGCGGCCGAAGCCGTCAACGTGGCCGCCATCGATGAAGCCATGTTCGACGCCGACCTGGCCGCCGACCCGATGGCCACCGAGAAGCTGGCCACCGGCATCGACGCGTTCGCCCAGGACCTGCAGACGCTGCGCCAACGCATTGCCGACGAACTGGCGAAGTAAGCAGACCCACACGCAGCGCCAGCGAACCTCCCTTCTCCCCTGCAGGGGAGAAGGTGCCCCGAAGGTGCGGATGAGGGCGTTTTTGCCTTGCCGTAGCGTTTACATGCTTTCAAGGCGCCCTCACCCCAACCCCTCTCCCGTTCACGGGAGAGGGGCTTGAGCGGAAAGCCAGGGCACGCAATGCCCGAGAGCCTCCTTCCCCCGCCTTGCGAGAGAGGGGCTTTGGACACCACTTTTCGACACCGGCTCCCTCTCCCTTTGTGCCGGGTCATCCGTAACCGGCCGGTCCCCGGTCCGGTTACGGCTTTTCCTTTTCAGCAGCAGCGGCGGGAATGCAGCCAAGCCCCATCCGGGCACGCAATGTCGCAGGCCCTCCCTTCTCCCATGCAACGGGAGAAGGTGCCCCGAAGGGGCGGATGAGGGCGCTCGGGCAGCGTCAGCGCGAAATGAAGTCGATGAACTTCGCGACCTTGCTGTAGGGCGGCCGCAGCAGGTCACTGCCCGCACGCTTGGTCTGCCACAGCACCGGCAGACGCTTGCTCATCGCATCGAACCCGGCACGGCCGTGATACGCCCCCATGCCACTGGCACCGATGCCGCCGAATGGCAGGCCGTTGATCGCGAAGTGCAGCAGCGTGTCGTTGACGGTGACGCCGCCGGACACGGTACGGCCCAGGATCTTCTCCACCGTCGCCGCATCGTGGCTGAAGGGGTACAGCGCCAACGGCCGGTCGCGCCCGTTGATGGTGGCGATGGCGTCGTCCAGCGTGCGGTAGCCGCGAACCGGCAGGATCGGGCCGAAGATCTCCTCCTGCATCACCGTGGCGTCGTCGCCGGGCTGCAGGATCACCGTCGGCGGGAACAGGCGCTCGCGGCGCTGGCGCTCGGCATCGATCTGCGCCAGCTCGACCACCTGCAGGCCGCGCGCGCGCGCATCGCTCACGTAGCCCTTCAGGCGCGCGAACTGTGCGTCGTTGATGATGCGGCTGTAGTCGCTGGCATCGTCGAAGTTGCCATAGCGCGCGCCCACCTGTTCGCGCAGGGCCTGCACCAGGGCATCCACGCGGCCGGCGTCGACCAGCACGTAGTCCGGGGCGATGCAGGTCTGCCCGGCGTTGAACCACTTGCCCGTCGCCAGCCGCGCGGCGGCGGCCTCCAGCGGGTAATCGGTGGCCACCACCGCCGGCGACTTGCCGCCCAGCTCCAGCGTCAGCGGCGTCAGGTGCTGCGCGGCCGCGGCCATCACCTTGCGGCCCACGGTGGTGGAGCCGGTGAACACCAGGTGGTCCAGCGGCAACGCGGAGAATGCCGCCGCCACGCCCGCATCGCCCTGTACCACGCTCACGCGCTCGGGCGGGAACACCTCGGCCAGCAATGACTGCAGGAAGGCAGATGTCTGCGGCGTGTGTTCGGAAGGCTTGAGCAGCACGTGGTTGCCGGCCGCGATCGCGGTGGCCAGCGGCACCAGCGCGAGGTTGACCGGATAGTTCCACGGCGAGATCACGCCGACCACGCCCACCGGCACCGCGCGCACCTGTGCCCGCGCCGGCCAGAACCGCCAGCCCACGCCCACGCGCTCGGGTTTCATCCAGCCGCGCAGGTGCGCGAGCAGGTGGTCGATCTCGCCGGTGACGGTCATGCCATCGGCGATCACCGATTCATGCCGGGAGCGATGGCCGAAGTCGGCGGCGATGGCATCGCTCATCTGGCCGATGCGCGCCTTGAACGCGGCGCGCAGGCGCTGCAGGTCGTCACGGCGCTGGGCATGGTCCGGGCGCTTGTCCATCCACGCCTGGCGCAGCCGCGCCAGCGTCACCTGCAGGTCCTGATCCGGCGACCCCACTGCATTCATCGGCATCTCTCCCTTGGGACGGGAGGGGCCAGTGCGCGTTCCGGGCTGTGCGGAGTTCCGCATCGGTCACCGGCGTTTCGTGCTATCGGCCCTGCCCCGCCATCAACACCATGAAAAAAGGCGCATTGGGCGCCAGCGCACGGCGGCATCAGACCGCCAACCAGACACCACGCTCGGGAGGGAGTATGAGGGGTTTGCCACAACGCTGCACCATCGCCACGGCCATCGGCCTGGCATTGTTACCCGGACTGTCGCTGGCCCAGCAGGCCGCGAACGAGGCCGGGGCCAGGACCCTGGACAAGGTGGAAGTGACCGGGTCACGGATCAAGCGCACCGAGATCGAGGGGATCGATCCGGTGCAGATGATCACTGCCGAGGACCTGGAGCACCAGGGCTTCGCCAACGTCTATGACGCACTGTCCAACATCACCGCCAACACCGGTGTGTTCGTCGGCGAGGAGAACACCAACAACTTCAACGCCAACGCGCAGGCACTGAACCTGCGCGGCTTCGGCCCCGGCTACACGCTGGTGCTGCTCAATGGCCGCCGCATCCCCATGCTGCCCAAGCCGGCCGGCACGGTCAGCGGCAACGTCACCAACCTGGCGATGATCCCGACCTCGGCGGTGGACCGGGTCGAGATCCTGACCAGCGGTGCCTCGGCGATCTATGGTTCCGATGCGGTGGCCGGCGTGGTCAACGTGATCCTGAAGGACAAGGTCGAGGGCACCACGCTGTCCTACCGCCACGGTGACACCGTGCACGGCGGCGGCCGGTCCGAGCGGGTGTCGGTGACCACCGGCTTCGAGTTCGGCGACACCCAGGTGACCGCCGGCCTGGAATGGGACCGGCGCTGGCCGATCCAGGGCAACCAGCGCCGCTGGTTCGCCTCGCCAGACCGCTCGCCCGACCCGGACTACCGCGACCCCACCCAGGTCATGTCGTTCTGGGACCGCGAGAGCGGCTGGGACCTGCTGGACATCAGTGGCCGCTGCGACCCGCTCGGCTACGTGCCGGCCAAGCCCGGCAGCGCCACCGGCCCGGAGCGCTACTGCGGTGACAACGACTTCGACAGCTACACCGTGCGCAACGGCCGCAAGCGCCTGTTCGGCTTCCTCAACGCCACCCATGCACTGGGCGAGCACGAGCTGTACGCCACCGCGCTGAGCACGCGCTCGCGCGCCGATGCCGGCATGTACCGCTACGGCTACGCGGTCGACTACGAGGTGGTGGACGACATGCAGGCCGCGCAGCCCAACGCGGTGGCCTGGCGCCATGCCTATCGCACCTTCCGCAACAACGAGTTCCCGGGCAGCAACCAGAAGTTCAAGGAGAACAACGACGTCATCATCGCCGGCATCCGCGGTGCGGTGGGCCGCTTCGATTACAGCCTGAACTACAACTACGGCCGCTATCGCTACCGCGACACGGTCGAGCGCTTCAACGACAAGGCGATGATGGGCCTGCTGTTCGGCGAGGAAGGCCGCGACTGGTCGCTGCCGTGGGCCGGCAGCCGTTGGGTGCGCGTGGGCGCCGGCAGCCTGGACGCCAACCTGATGCCCAACGGCAACATCGACTTCTTCGGCCAGCTGTCGCCGGAAGTGTTCCGCGACGTCATGCACACCTCGGTGGGCGACGGGCGCTCCACCTCGCAGTCGTTCACCGCCGACCTGTCCGGCAACCTGTTCGACCTGCCGGCCGGGCCGCTGGCGTTCGCCGCGGTGGCCGAAGCCACCCGCGACAGCTACCGCTTCATCACCGACCAACCCACCGTCGATGGCGACATCTACGGCTGGAGCGGCATCCGTGGCAGCGGCAAGCGCAACCACTACGCGGTGGGCACGGAGTTCTCGGTGCCGCTGCTGGCGGCCGGCTCGGGCTTTGGCCAGTGGGATGCCAAGCTGGCCGCACGCTACGACCACTACGACGACGCCTCTGACGTCGGCGGCGCCTTCACCTGGCAGGCCGGGCTGAGCTGGCGCCCCAGCGACTGGCTGCTGCTGCGTGCCTCGCACGCGACCTCGTTCCGCGCGCCGGACATGCACGTGATGTTCGCCGAACGCAGCTCAGCCTATACCAGCGGCGTGGACTACCTGAGCTGCGTGCAGCAGGAAGGCCTGCAGCGCGGCCAGAGCTGGCAGGGCTGCGGTGACGACTATGGCACCGGCTCGATCCGCCAGTACTCCGAGGGTGACCCGGGGCTGCACGAGGAAAAGGGCAGCAGCGACACCCTCGGCATGGTCGCGCAGATCGGCCAGAACCACTCCTTCACCCTGGACTGGTACCGCATCAAGCTGGAGGAGCAGGTCGGCCTGATCGGCGCCGACGCGGTGCTGCGCTATGCCGCCGAATGCGCGCTGGGCTTCGATGCACAGGGCCTGGACGTGGACCCGAACTCGCCCAAGTGCCAGACCATGCTGGCGCGCGTGCAGCGCGGTGGCCGCAACGACAGCGTGCTGTCGGTGATCACCAGCCCGTTCAACACCGGCATGTACCAGCAGAACGGCATCGACGCGAGCTGGAGTTCCACCCTGCCCACCGACCATTGGGGCCGTTTCTCGGCACGCATCAGCTATACGCACATCCTCAAGACGCTCAGCCGCTACCTGCCCGAGGACGCCGTGGAGAACATCCGCGACCGGCAGTGGAACAGCGAGTTCCGCACCCGCTCGAACATGACCCTAGGCTGGGACTACAAGCGCTTCTCCAGCTACCTGCACTTCAACCGCCTAGGGTCCTCGCCGGTGCGCTGGGCCGACAGCTACGAGCGCTTCAGGCCGTGGATGACGGTGAACCTGTCGCTGGCCTACCGCGCCACCGAGCAGCTGTCCTTCAACCTGGCGGTGGTCAACCTGTTCGACAAGACACCGTACCGGCATGCCTCGGAGAAGTGGTGGCCGTACGCGGACATCACCAAGTACAACCCGGTGGGGACGGAGTACTTCATGACCGTGGAATACAAGCTGTAACAAGCGGTCCGCGTTTCCCTTCCGCCACCGCGGTGCGTTCTCGCCGCGGTGGTTCTTTTTTTGCACGTGGAACGCCCCAGATAGGACGCGGACATGCCTGGCTCGGCGCCGCCGCAGCACGGCCTGCACGCCGGTCTTCTGCGCCGGCGTGCAGGGACCTTCCCCGGCGGTGCAAGACGCCGACTACCGCAACGACAGCCCTTGCCCGCCTGCGCGCAAGGCCGGCTGGTACGATGCACGACGCCACCGGACCGCGTTGCGCAGCATATCGGCGGTGTTTCCCGTGAGGTGCATGGCGTGGCGTGCAGGCAACCGATCCGCGCCATCCTCCACTGCCGCGTGTGTCGGCTCGGCAGCGACCGCTGCGCGGTCGATCGCCGCGCAGCGGCGTGCACGCCGGCAAGCCTGCAATCCGGTGCTTCAATGCAGATCGCCGCCGGACTGCACCCAGTGCAGCCGGCGACGATGTGTCGGACAGGCGATCGCGACCGCGCAGTCGCGAGGGGCGCGTCAGCGCGTGCCCTGCTGGTTCCAGTCCGGCGTGGACAGCCCGCGCAGGTGGCGCACGAAGAAATCGAACTTGCGGCGCTGGATGTAGTCCACCGGCTCCTGCGAACGGCCCACGCCATGCCCGGTGCCCGGCACCGTGAGCAGGTCGAAGTCCTTGCCGGCACGGATCAGCGCATCGGCCACCTGGTAGGTCGAGGCCGGGTCCACGTTCTCGTCCTGTTCGCCCACGATCAGCAGCAGCTTGCCCTGCATCCGGTGCGCGTTGTCCACGCCCGAGGCGCGGCTGTAGCTGGCATCCACCGGCCAGCCCAGCCATTGCTCGTTCCAGCTGAGCTTGTCCATGCGGTTGTCGTAGCAGCCGTTGTAGGCCACCGCCACGGTGTAGAACTCCGGGTGGAACTGCAGCGCGTTGAGCGCGTTCTGGCCACCGGCCGATGCGCCGTAGATGCCGACGCCGCCACTGATGTCGTAGGAAGGATCACGCGCGGCCATGGCCTTGTGCCAGGCGATGCGGTCCGGGAAGCCGGCATCGCCCAGGTTCTTCCAGGCCACGTCGTGGAAGGCCTTGGAACGGTTCATGGTGCCCATGCCGTCGATCTCGACCACGATGAAGCCCAGGTCAGCCAAGGCCTGCAGGCCGATCAACCGCTCGTTGCTGGACTGCGAATCGAACGGCCAGAACTTCTTCTGCACCGAGGAATCGTGCGGGCCGGCATAGATGCTCTCGATCACCGGGTAACGCCGCGTCGGGTCATGCCGGGTGGGCCGCACCACCAGCCCGAAGATCGGCGTGCTGCCATCGCGGCCGGGCGCGGAGAAGGTTTCCGGCGCGCGGTAGCCAGCGGCGAACAGCGCGCTGGCGTCGCCGCGTTCCACGGTGTCCAGCAGGTGCCCGTCACGGGCGTCGCGCAGCTCGGTGATGTTGGGCTGGTCCAGCCGTGACCAGGTGTCCACGTAATGGTTCATGTCCGGCGACAGGCTGATCTCGTGCCAGCCATCGCCGGGCGTCATGTGCTGCAGGTTGCGGCCGTCGAAATCGACACGGTAGAAGTGCTGCAGGTAGGGGTCGCCCGGCTCGCGGCCGTTGGCGGCGAACCAGACCTGGCGGCGGGCTTCGTCGACCTTGACGATCTGCCGCACCACCCACGGGCCACGGGTCAGCTGCTGCAGCCGGCCAGTGCGGCCGTCGACCATGTACAGGTGGTTCCAGCCATCGCGCTCGGACATCCACACGATCTGCTCGCCGCGATTGCCCACGTCGTGGAACTCGGCGCGGTACCACCAGCTGTTGACGAAGGTCTTGCTGGCTTCCTCGACCACGCTGCGCGCCGCGCCGCTATGCGCGTCCACCTCGATCAGGCGCACGCGCTGGTGGCCACGCGCGGTGTAGCGGAATACCAGGGTGCGGCCGTCGGCGCGGAACTGCGGCGGGGTGATCTCGTAGGCGTTGTCGAACAGGGCGGTCGGCACGTCGATGCGACGGCCACCGGTCACCTCGAAGATCACCGGGCGATCGATGTCCACCGGGTCGCCGGGCTTGGGGTAGAGCTGGGTGCGCACCCGCGGCTGCACCTGGTCGCGCGGTGCGGTTTCCACCCGCGTCACCTGGCGTGCGAAGCCGGGCACCACGCGCAGTACCACGAAGCGCGAGGAGTCCGGCGACCAGACGATGCTCTCCGGGTCGTAGAAATCGGTGGCCGCGCCGTCGCGCGCCAACACCCGGGTCTGGCCGTCGGCGAGCTGGCGCAGCACCACGCTGCCCTCGCGCACCTGCGCCTCGTAGCGCCCGTCGGGCGAGCGCTGCGGCGTGTCGTCGGCGGGCACCGACAGGTCACGCACCACGCCCCAGCCACGCGGGCGCGGTTCCCGCTCCGGCGCGCTCCAGCGCGCGCAGCGGTAGGCATCGCCCAGCTCGCACCGCATCCAGCCGCCGTCGATCCAGGCACGCAGGGCACGGCCGTCCGCTTCCAGCGTGTAGTCGGAGAACGGCAGGCGCAGGGCCTGGACGCTGCGGCCCAGCAGCGGCGACAGCGCCGTGGCCAGCCGTGCCTGGTCGAACGCCGGCACCGCGCCGGCCTGGCCCACGCTGCGGCTGACGAACTCGAAGCCGCCCGGCGCGGTGCGCCGGTAGCGGTACTGCCGTGCATCGGTCCAGGTCGCCGGCCCGGCCAGGCCCTGGGTCAGGTACATCCACTGTTCGCGCAACTGCAGCGAGCGGTTGAACGCCGCCGCATCCGGTGCCGGCGGCGCATCGGCCCGGGCCAGCAGCGGTGCACCGGCGCAGGCCAGGCCCAACGCCAGGCTGCGGGCGTAATGGTGGATTCCCCTGGATCGAAGCATGCAGCGTGTCTCCTTGCGTATCAGGTCAGGCAAAAGGCCGGTCGATGGCCGGCGATGGCGGCGTGAACCATTGCGCGCCGTCGGCGGTGACATGGAAGTGGTCCTCCAGGCGCACGCCGAAGCGGCCCGGCACCACGATCATCGGTTCGTTGCTGCAGCACATGCCCGGTGCCAGCGGCAGGGTGTTGCCACGCACCAGGTACGGCGCCTCATGGATGGCCAGGCCGCAGCCGTGGCCGGTGCGGTGCGGCAGACCCGGCAAGCGGTAGTCCGGACCCAGCCCGGCCGCTTCGAGCACGTCGCGCGCGGCCTGGTCGACCACCTCGCACGGCACGCCGGGGCGCACCGCGTCGAAGGCGGCCTGCTGCGCGGCGCGCTCCAGTTCCCAGATGCGGCGCTGCTCGGCATCCGGCTCGCCGAAGATCCAGGTGCGGGTGATGTCCGAGTTGTAGCCCTGCACGGCGCAGCCGGTGTCGATCAGCACCAGTTCGCCGCGGCGCAGGTTCTGCACGCCGGGAATGCCGTGCGGGAAGGCGGTGGCATGCCCGAACTGCACGATGCAGAAGGTCGAGCCGCCGTCGGCGCCCAGCGCACGGTGTGCCTCGTCGATGAAACGCACCAGCGTGTCGGTGCCGATGCCCTCGTGGGCGATGCCGGCGGCCAGCTGCTGCACGAACAGCGTCATGTCGCAGGCCTGCTGCATCAGTGCCAGTTCGGCCGGCGACTTGCACATCCGGCAGCCATCGATGAGGGAGGCCGCCGACTGGATCGCATCGGCGCCCAGGTGCGCGGCCAGGCCGACCTGCACGCGGAACGGTGCCTCCGGGTCCAGCGCCAGCGTGCGCGCGCCGCGTTCGGCCATGGCCTCGGCCACCCGCGCGTACGGGTCCTGATGTTCCTCCCACAGGCGCTTGCCGGCCGGGATGCGCAGCACCGCGTCGAGCGAGCCTTCCTCGAACACCGGGCACACCAGCAGCGGCTCCCCTTCCAGGGTCAGCAGCATCGCCACCAGCCGTTCGCTGCCACCCCACGGCACGCCGCAGAACCAGCGCAGCGAGGTTCCGGCGGTGACCAGCAATGCGTCCACGCCCTGCGCCCGCATCAGCGCACGGGCCCGCTGCAGGCGTTGCGCATGCTCCTCGGCGCTGATGGCCGGTGCGCGCTGTGGCCACGGTGCCAGGCGTGTGCGTGCCTGTTCCAGGGTGAGGTGTCCGATCTGTGCATTCATGGCTGTGCTCCGATGTCATCGGTGGTCCAACGCCGGTCGATCCAGCGCGGCAATCCACCCGGGTTGCGGTCGCGCAGCTCCGGCGGGAGCAGCGCATCGGGCACATTGTCGTATGCCTGCAGCGCACTGAAGCGCAGGATCGCGGCCGGCAGGCCGACGGCGGTGAATCCCGGCTGCGTCGAGGCCGGGTATGGCCCGCCATGTTGCTGCGCCGGGCTGACCGCCACGCCGGTGGGCATGCGGTCGCAGATCAGCCGCCCCACGCGCGGCCGCAGCACGCCGGCCACGGCCTGCCACGCGGCATCGTCGCTGCCGTCGCCGGCGCGGTACAGCGTGCCGGTGAGCTGGCCCTCGAGCGTGGCCGCCACCGCCTGCATCTGGGCGACATCGCTGACCCGCAGCAGCAGGCTGCTCGGGCCGAACGCCTCGCCCTGGAACCGCGCGGGCGCGGCGAGGAACGCCTCGGCATCCACCTCGAACAGGGTCGGGGCATGGGTGATGCCCACGCTGCCCGGCGTACCGCCACACAGCAGGCGCGCACCGGCCTGGCGCAACGCTCCGATCGCGTGCTGCAGCGTGGCCAGCACCGCCGGCGACAGCAGCAGCTGCGGCGCGGTGTCGGCGAAACGGCCGGCCACCGCCGCGACGAACGCATCGCCAACGGCACCGCGCGGCACCAGTACCAGCCCCGGGTTGGTGCAGAACTGGCCACTGCCGAGCAGGCACGACGCGCTGAACGCCTCGGCCAGCGCTTCCCCGCGTTCGGCCAGCGCACCGGGCAGCAGGAACACCGGGTTCAAGCTGGACAGCTCGCCGAAGAACGGGATGCCCGCGGCATCGGCCGCCTGCTTCAAAGCCAACCCGGCGCCGCGGCTGCCGGTGAAGGCGATCGCGCCCAAACGCGTATCGCCGGCCAGCGCCCGCCCCAGTGGCGCGGGCATGTCGTACAGCAGCTGCACCGTGCCGGCGGGCAGGCCGGCCGCGTCCGCGGCGCGTTGCGCGTGTTCGGCCAGGCGCTGGCTGGTGCCCGGGTGCGCCGGGTGCGCCTTGGCGATCACCGGGTTGCGTGCGGCGATGGCGGCGGCGAAGTCGCCACCGGACACCGCGTTGAACGCGAACGGGAAATTGTTGGGGCCGAACACCAGGACCGGCTTGCCCAATGGCGCGTGGCACGAACGCAGGCCGGCGCCGGTGTCGATCACCGGCCGGGTCCAGCTGGCGCTGCGTGCGGCGCTGGCGGCCTGGCGCAACTGGTTGCAGGTGCGCGGCAGTTCATTGCCGCGCAGGCGGGTGGCGGCCGGCAACCCGGTCTCGGCATGCGCCAGCGCCACCAGCGCTTCGGCATCGGCTTCCAATGCATCGGCGTAGCCTTCCAGGAACGCGGCGATGCGTTCCGGGGCGAGCGCCGCCAACATCGGCGCGGCGGCGCTTGCCGCCGCCAGCGCCTGTTCCACCTCGGCCGCACCGCTTCGCGGGAACGCATCCCCGATGGCCTGCGCGGTGGACGGGTCCACCGCGCGGAAGCTGTCCGTGCCTTCCGCTGCCGGACGCCAGTGGCCGGCAATCAACAACGGCGCGACCGTGGCCATCTCAGCGCTTCCCGCGGGTGGCGATGGCGTGGTCGATCAGCTGCAGCGCCTGCGCGCGCTCACCGCCTTCCACCACCAGCCGCGGCGCGCGCACGCGCTCGCTGCCCAGGCCCACGCGCTCCTGCATCAGCTTGATCAGCTGCACGAACTTGGGAACGGTGTCCATGCGCAGCAGCGGCAACGACCACTCGTACAACTCGCGGGCCGCCGCGTAACCACCGCGCCGTGCCTGCTCGAACAACTGCACCGCTTCTTCCGGGAACGCGTTGACGGTACCGGCGATCCAGCCTTCGGCGCCCATCGCGATGCCTTCCACGATCAGGTCGTCCACGCCGACCAGCAGCACCAGGCGATCACCGAGCAGGGCCTTGATCGCGGCCAGGCGGCGGATGTCGCCGGAGGACTCCTTGATCGCCTGCACGTGCGGGAACTCGGCGGCGAACGCGGCCACCTGTTCCGGGCTGAAGTCGGTCTTGTAGGCGATCGGGTTGTTGTACAGCAGCACCGGCAGATCGGTGGAGGCGATGACTGCGCGGATGTACGCATCCATCTCGTGGCGGTCGCTGGAGTACACGTACGGCGGCAGCACCATCAGGCCACCGGCGCCGGCCTGCTTCACCGCCGCGGCCAGCGCGATGCCTTCCTGCGTCGACAGCGCGGCGATGCCGGCCACGATCGGCACGCGGGCACCCACCGCATCGACCAGGGTGCGCACGATGGCCACCTTTTCCTCGAAGCTCAGGGTGGCGCTTTCGCCCAGCGAGCCCAGCGGCACCAGGCCGCTGCAGCCGGCATCGACCAGGCGGCGTGCGTGCTCGGCCAGGAAGGCATGGTCCACCGTCCCGTTGACGGTGAAGGGAGTGGTGATGGCCGGCAGTACGCCGCGCCAGAAGTCTGCATTGCTCATCAAGGCTTACCTGGTTCGTATGGGTCGAAGGATGCATCTGCCAATGCAGCCAGGCTGACCGGGGTCATTGGCGGCCGCACGGCCGTGGGGGAGGTGGAAGGGGAGGTCAATCGCAGTTCGCGCAGCGCGGCGCCGCAGATGCGGCCCTGGCAGGCACCCATGCCGCAACGGGTGACCAGCCGCAGCTGGCGCGGGTCCGGGTGCGCGTGCACGTCGGCCATCGGCACGTCTTCGCAGCGGCAGACCAGGGTGTCGGGGTCGGCCAGCGTGCGGGCCTGTTCGCCGGGCTGGAAGCTCCGTGCCAGCAGCGCGGCATAGGCACGCTCATGTTCGCGCCGGTGGCGCAGTGCCTCGCCGCCGCGCACGTCGCCCAGGGCGAAGCACGCCGCCATCGCGCCTTCGATGCGGGCACAGTCGCGGCCGCCGATGCCGAGGCTTTCGCCGGCCACGTGGATGTCGGGATGGCTGCTGCGCAGTTGCAGGTCCACGCGCACCACCGGGTGCGTGCAGGAGGTGTCCAGTTCACAGCCCAGCAGCCGCGCCAGCTCCACGTTCGGCACCAGGCCCCAGCCGACCGCCAGCAGGTCGCAGGCCACGCGCGTGCGCGGGCCACCGGCAGTGACGATGTCCACGCCCTGCAGGCGCTGGTCGCCATGCGCGGCCACGACCGTGCTTTGCCGGTGCCATGGCACCGGCGCCAGGCCGGCGCGCAGTGCCACCGCCTGCGCCAGCTTGCCCGGCCAACGCCACAGCTGGCGGGCGAAGCCGTGCAGCTGCGCGGTGCTGGCCTGTTCATGGATGCCGACCAGCGTCGCGCCATGGCGCTTGAGCGTAGCGGCGGCCGCCAGCAGCAGTGGGCCGGTACCGGCCACCACCACCCGCTTGCCGGCCACTGGCAGGCCCTGCTTGGCCAGCGCCTGCAGGCCACCGGCGCCGGTGACGCCGGGCAAGGTCCAGCCCGGGAAGGGCAGCAGCAGCTCGCGTGCGCCCGTGGCGATCACCAGCTTGCGCCAGTGCAGCGCCACTGCGCCGTGCGCATGGACGGCGAGCAGCCGGTGCGGGTCGGCCAGGGTCACTTCGTGCCCGGCCAGCAGCGCGATGCCCGCGGCCTCCAGGCCTTCGATCTGCGCCCGCGCCATCGCCGGCACGCCGAAGCGCAGGTCGTGCCGCCATACCTGGCCGCCGGCGCGCGGCTGTGCATCGACCAACCCCACCCGCGCACCACGGCGGGCACCGGCATGGGCCGCGGCCAGGCCCGCAGGGCCGGCCCCGACCACCAGCAGGTCGTAATGATGCTGTTTCATCGCTGTGTCTCCACCCGCATGCCCGGGCGTGCCACCACCATGCAGGCGCGCAGCTGCTCGATCGCATCGATGCGGACCCGGCATTCGAAGCACAGGCCCATGCCGCACAGCGGCGCGCGCGGCTCGCCGCCGGGCGAACGCCGGAAGCTGCTGCGCACCTGCGCGATGGCGGCGGCGACGGTGGCGCCCTCCTCCACTTCCACGCGCAGGCCGTCCACACTCAGTACGACGCGGCTCATGCCACCTCCTGCTGCAGCCGATCCGGCCGATAGGGGTCCAGCGCAAGCGCCGGACTGCGACCGAGGAAGGCATCGACCAGCAGCCGCGCACTGCCCGGTGCGGCGGTGATGCCCAACCCTTCATGGCCGGCCGCCACCCATACCCGGTGACGGCCCGGCACCGCGCCCAGGTACGGCAAGCCGTCCGGCGTGGCCGGGCGGAAACCGCACCAGCTGCGCAGCGCACGCAACTCCTGCAGCACCGGGACGAAGTCGAACGCGCGGCGCAGCATGCGTTGCAGCAGCGCCATCGAGATACCGTTGTCCGCGGCGTCGTATTCGCGCGAGGACCCGATCAGCAGTTGGCCGTTCGGCCGCGGCTGCACGTTGAACGACACGCTGGCGGCATCGGCCCCATGCGCGGCGGCGGCATAGCCCATCTCGATCAGCTGGTGGCGCAGCAACGGCCGGTGCCGGTCGGTGATGACCAACTGCCCCTTGCGCGCGCGCATCGGCAGTTCCGGCAGCAACTCCGGCAATGCGCTGCCGGTGGCCACCAGCACCGGCCCACGCAGCACACGGCCATCGGCCAGCAGCACGCCGTCCTCGACCAGCTGCGTGGCACGGGCGCCGGCAAACAACTGCATGCCCTGCCGGCAGGCATCTTCGATCAGCCGCCAGGCCACCCGCGGCGGGTAGACCACCGCGTCGCCCGGTACGTGCATGCCACCGCACAGGCCCGCGGCAAGCTGCGGTTCGCGCTGGTACAGCCCCGCCGCATCCACCGCCACGGCCTGCACGCCGACCGCCGCCAACGCATCCACGCGGGCGGCCACGGTATCCAGTTCGTCGCCGTTGCGTGCCACCCACAGGGTGCCGCAGCGTTGGTATTCGGCCTGTGGCCAATCGGCCCAACGCTGCCACAGGCGCAGCGAATAGCTGCACAGCGCCAGCTCATGCGCATCGCCATCCATCGCCACCAGGTGGCCCATCGCGGCCGCGCTCGCGCCGCCGCCCACCGCGCCGCATTCCACCACCGCCACGCGCAGGCCGGCGGCCACCGCGGCTTCGGCGCAGGCGGCGCCGACGATGCCGGCGCCGATGATGATCAGCTCGAACGTACCGCCTGCACTCACGGCCGCGGACCGCCAATGCCCCAGGCGAACGGGTCGGCCGGGTCGATCCGCACGGTGGCACGCGCGGTGATCCACGCCTGGCCGATGATGCGCGGCAGAATGCCGCGCGTACCGGGCTGGTAGGACGCTTCGAACGCGGTACCCAGCACGCCCTGCTGCGTCCAGTGCTCACCCGCGCCGAGCTTGCCGTCGGCGGCCAGGCAGGCCAGTTTGGCGCTGGTGCCGGTGCCACACGGCGAACGGTCGTAGGCCAGCCCCGGGCACAACACGAAATTGCGCATCTGCCCGCTGCCGTCCGGTGCGGTGGCGTTGACTTCGATGTGGTCGATCTCGCCGTCCTGGCCGCGGATGCCGGCCTGTTCCAGCGCCACGCGGATGGCCTCGGTATAGGCGGTGAGCGTGCGCTGGTTGGCCAGCTCCACCGTGCACGGCGCCTGCGCGGTGATGAAGAACCAGTTGCCGCCCCAGGCGACGTCGCCGCGCACCGGGCCATGCCCGGCCACCTCGACCACGACATCGGCCTGGTACCGCCAGCTCTCGACGTTGTCGACCGCGACCCGGCCATCGGCGAACAGTTCCACGCACACCGTGCCCACCGGCGTCTCGATGCGATGCCGGCCCGCGCCGATGCGGCCCAGCTCGGCCAGCGTGCGGACCACGCCGATGGTGCCGTGGCCACACATGCCCAGGTAGCCGACGTTGTTGAAGAAGATCACCCCGGTGCACGCGGCCGGATCCTGCGCCGGCAGCAGCAGTGCGCCGACCATCGTGTCCGAGCCACGCGGCTCGCACGCCAGCGCCGCGCGCCAATGGTCGAACTGCCCGGCAAAACGCTCGCGGCGCTGCTGCAGGCTGCCTTGGCCAAGATCGGGAAATCCGCCAAGCACGACCCGGGTGGGCTCGCCTGCGGTATGCGAATCGATGATGTCTATCCGGTGCATGCGGCCATGCTCCCATTCGCCGCGCAGGCCCGAATAGCAGGCGATTGGGCGTGCTCATGCGGAATTCGGCACAGCCACCTGAACACGCGCAAACGCCTTCCGGCATGCGCTAGGATCGGCCGCACGCCACCCTGAAGGCCGCCACCGTGATGACGACGCCCCTGGATGCACGCCACTCCTCAAGCGATGTGCAGGACCTGTTCGATGCACTTCCCGACACCGTGTTCTTCATCAAGGACCGGCAGGGGCGCTATACGCACTGCAACCTCACCTTGGTGCAGCGGCTGGGCAGGAAGAAGCGTGGCGAAGTGATCGGGCGCTCGCCGCTGGAGGTGTTCCCCGCGCCGCTGGGCAACCGTTACCTGTTGCAGGACCAGCAGGTCCTCGGCGGCGACCCGATCGCCGACCGCCTGGAAGTGCACCTGTACCCGAACCGGCGCCCGGGCTGGTGCCTCACCCTGAAACGGCCGATGTACACCGATGGCGCCATCACCGGGTTGATGGGCGTCTCGCGCGACCTCGGCCGCCCCAACAGCCGCCACTCGGCGTTCGCCCAGCTCGACAAGGTGGTGGCGCACATGCAGCTGCATTTCGAGACCAACCTGCGCACGCCGCAGCTGGCCGAACGCGCGGGCATGTCGCTGGCGCAGCTGGAGCGCCACTTCCGCCACGTGTTCCAGCTCACCCCGCAGCAGTACATGATCAAGCTGCGCATCGAGATGGCGATGCGGCTGCTGCGCGGGGAGGGCAGCATCGCCGGCATCGGCCAGCGTTGCGGCTTCAGTGACCAGAGCGCCTTCGCGCGGCAGTTCAAGGCCACCGTCGGCATGACGCCCAGCGAGTATCGGGCACTGGACGAACGCTTCGGCATGACCGAACCGGCACCGGACAGCCGCATGGCCGAGCTCACCGACTGAGGCGCACCCACCGGCCCGGCAGCTGCACGCACGAGCGCATCGCGCTGCCGCACCCTGCCATCCCCGCCCTCAGCGTCGCCACGCCCGCCCGGGCGAGGCTTGCCTGCCCGCGCGACGGGGTGCTAGAAGGGTCCATGCCGGCCCCTGTCCGGGCCGGGCATCTGGCGCGGCACGACGTACGGGGATCACAGCGGTCACGGCCGCTGCGTTTTATGGCTCGGGGACATGCAACACCATGGTCGGACGTGAACATGACATCGCGGTGAATCCCGATGCCTGCCCGGTACAAGCCAAGCAGGACATGCTCCGGGCGCTGGACATGCATGCCCTGTGGCGCGCCTGCGTGGACCTGGTCAGCCAACGCCTGCCCTGCCATTCGTGCACGCTGATGTACGACATCACCTGCGGCTACCAGCCGCAGCGCAGCCTGCACTTCCTCGGCGAGACGCCTTCCGGCCTGCCACCGCCCCTGCGCAGCCTGGACGTGGCCGCGCCCTACCTGCAGCAGCATCCGCGCATCCATTGGTACACGCTGTCGCAGATCGCCTCCGGCGACGCACAGGCGCGGCAACGACTGCGCGCGCAGAACCCGGCGCCGGGCTGGCACGAGTTCATCCACATGGCGTTCTGGGGCGAGGACGGCCTGGAAGCGGTGCTGAGCATCCGCATGCGCGAAGGCCACGAACAGATCACCGACGGCCACCAGCAGTTCCTGGACGAGCTGCACCCGCTGATGTCCGCCGGACTGCAGCGCCTGCGCTCACTGCGCGACGAACGCCGCAGCGTCTACCAGGCACTGCTCGACCGGCAGAGCCTGCCGGAGCTGATCCTCGACCACGAGCTGCACCCGATCAGCCTGTCCCCCGCGGCGCAGCGGCTGTGCGCCGACTGGCTGGAACCGGACCGGTCCGGGCTGCCGGTTGTCATCGCCGCGGAACTGCGCCGCTGGCTCGGCCACCCCGGCGCAGTCGCCCCCGGCAGCAGCACGACGGTCAGCCACCCGCGATGTCCGGGCAAGGCGCTGCACATCCGCCTGGAAGCACAGCTGCCGGCCCATCCACTGCAACCGCTGTACCTGCTGTGCCTGGCCACGGCCGCGCCGGCGGGCAGCCAGCGGCCGGTATGGTCCAAGCTCTCGCCTACCGAACAACGCGTGGCCGAGCTGGTCGTCGATGGCCTGCGCAACGACGAGATCGCCCATCACCTGAGCCGCTCGCGCAAGACCATCGAAAGCCAGATCAGCGCGATCTACCGCAAGCTCGACGTCGGCCACCGCGCCCAGCTGGTGCGCCTGCTGAGCACCGCCTGCTGAGCACCACGCGCGCTCAGGGCACGAACAGGAAGTAGTCATGCGCCGCCCGCGCCAGCTGGGCGATGGCCGCGTCGCGCTCCTGGCTGCTGGCGCGCGACTGCACGAACACGCTGATCACCGCATGGCCGCGTCCGCCCGGCAGGGTGATCACGCCGACATCGTTGATCACGTCGCCCACCGTGCCGGTCTTGTGCGCCACCGGCGTGTCGCGCGGCAGCATGCCGGGCAGGCGCGCGGTGCCGGTGCGGGTATCGCGCATGATCGCCTGCAGCACGTCCAGGCTGGCCGGGCTCAGCACCTGCCCCTTCCATGTCTTTTCCAGCAGCAACGTCATCGCGCGCGCGGTACTGGTGTCGCGCGGGTCGGCGTTCCAGGCGTTGGTGTGGCTGCGCCGCTGCTCCTCGCTGCGCTCGCCGCGCGAGAGTTCGGCGTAGGCGGCCGGGCCCATCGGCTGGGCCTGCGAGGCAGCGTTGCCACGGTAGTTGGCCAGCAGCTCCCAGATGTAGCGGTCCACGCGCAGGCCGTCGATGCCCAGCGCGCGCATGCGTGCGTCCACCGCGGCAGTGCCGCCGCCGAGCCGGATCAGGATGTCGGTGGCGTTGTTGTCGCTGACGGTGATCATCATGTGCAGCAGGTCGCGCACGGTGATCGCCGAACCGGCGCTCAGGTGCAGGTCCATCGGCCCGCCCATCTCCGGATAGATGTCATCGGCCTTCAACGTGACCTGCTGCTGCAGCGACAGCGTGCCTTCATCGACCAGCGCGAGGATATGTACCGCCACCGGCACCTTCATCGTGCTGGCCATCGGGAACGGCCGATCACCGTTGATGTAGACGCTGCGCCCGCTTTCCAGGTGCACGATGGCCGCACCCAGCTCGCCCCCGGGCAGCAGGCTGGCCAGGCGTTGCGCCTCGGCCTGCAGCGGCGCCGCCGGTGCGCTGCGCGCCAGCAGCGTGCCGGGCAGCCACAGGCTGGCCAGCAACGCGGCGGCCAGCAGCGGACGGCGCGGATGCAGGCGGCGAGGAGAAGCGGAACGGGTCATGTTCAAGGGGGTTTCCTCCAGGGACGGGAAGCGCCGCGGCGGGACTGACGATCATCCCGCCGCGACCAGGCTCAGAAACGCATGCGGGCGCCCAGCGTGTAGTAGCGGCCGACCACGTCGTAGTACGGCGAGCCTACCGCGCCCAGCGGCGATTTCTTGTCGAACAGGTTGCTGATGTCGGCGTAGATCTCGAACTCGCGGTCCGCGGACATCGGCAGGCGCATGCGTCCACCCACGTCCCAGTACACGTAGGAACCGATGTCGCCGTTGGTCAGCTGCAACTGGTTGTTGTAGACGCCGGCGGACAGGTAACGCGCGCGCGCCTGCGCCGAATAGCGGTCGCCACGCCAGCCGAAGGTGGCGTTGCCGCGCCAGCGCGGCACGCCCGAGCCGCCGGTCAGGCCCTGCGAGGTGACGTACTCGAAGCTGTTCTTGCCGTCGTAGGTGGTCAGGCTGTCCACCCAGGTCGCCAGCACGCGGGCGTGGAACTGGCCCGGCATCGCGGCGAACAGCGTGGCCGCCGGCAGGCTGTACATCAGATCCACGTCCACGCCGTTGGTGCGGTACTCGGCCAGGTTGACGTAGTTGGAGTTGATCCGCTCGATCTCGCCGTTGCCGTCGCGCACCACGCGGCCACACATGGCCTGGTTGCCGGCGATGCAGCGCAGGACGGTTTCCTGCGCCGACACCTGGGTGATCACGTCCTTGATCTCGATGTCGAAGTAGTCCACCGACATGATCAGGCCCGGGGCGCGGGCCGGCGCCCAGGTGAAGCCGACGGTCAGCGTATCGGCCTTCTCCGGGTCCAGCCGCGGGTTGCCACCGCCGATCACCAGTGCGCTGAGCGAGGTACCGGTGAGCGGGTCGCTGATGGTCGACCAGCCGGTGGTGCTGGTGGTGTACATCTCCGACAGGTTGGCCGAACGGATGTCGCGCGAGCGGGTGAAGCGGCCGCGGAAGCCATCGAAGAACTCATTGGTCATGCCGTACTTCCACGACCAGATCGCACCGGAGCTGTTGTAGTCGCTGAAGCGCGCGGCGGCATTGACCTGCAGGTCGCGCAGCGCCGGCACGTCGCGCAGCAGCGGCGCGGCCACCTCGGCGAAGGCCTCGCGCACGGTGAAGCTGCCGGCCATCGGCGAGGAGCTCCAGGTGCTGAACGCCTTGGCCAGGTCCTGCGCCCCCACCTTCTGATCGATCTGCTCCTTGCGCGCCTCCAGGCCCACCGCCACCGATACCTCGCCGGCCGGCAGCGAGAACGGCTCGCCGCGCAGGTCCAGGCCGGCGGTGTCCAACCGGGTGTTGGTCATGCGCCGCGGCGTGCCGGTCACGTAGGCGGCCGCCTCGGCCGAGGGCGCGCCGTGGCCGAACAGGTTGATCGGCACGCAGCCGGAGCCGGGGTTGGTCAAGGTCACCCGGCAGACCACCTTGCCGCTGACCGGATCGATCACCGCGTCCACCGCGTCGCGGTAGTTGCTGGTCAGCAGGAAGCCCGGCGCGGCCAGGTCGGACTGGTTGTCGCCGTGGCTGTAGTAGCCGCCCCAGCGCCAGTTGTCGCCCACCACGCCATCCAGCGCGACGGTGAACTGGGTGGTGCGACGGTCGTAGTCGATGTCGGGGAAGGCGAAGTCGCTGTTGAAGCGGCCCAGGGTGAAACTGGTCTCTCCGGCCGCTTCCATCGCATCGCGCACCGCCGCCGGCAGGAACGCGTTGTCCACGCCAAGGCGCAGCCCGGTGCCGCGGTTGTGGTCGCCGAACCACGGGAAGCGGTTCCAGCTGCGCGAATGGCGCACGTCCACGGTCAGGCCGACGTTGTCGGTGAGGTTCCATGACAGCCGCCCCAGCACGTTGTAGCGCCGCTGCGGCGTCATCAGCGAGCTGATGTCATCGTTGCTCGGGCTCTCGCCACCCTGGATCAGCGATGCGCCGGTATAGCCGGGGAAGGGACGCAGGCTGCCGTCCGGGTTGAAGGCCATGCCGGCCAGTACGCCGCTGGTGATCAGGCCACCGATGGCGGCGTTGCCGTAGCCCACGTCGCCGACCATCGTGTAGGTGCCGTCGCCATTGGACAGTTGCGCGGTGCGGCCCAGCCAGCGGCGCGAGGTCTTGGGAATCACGCCGTCGTTGTTGAGCGCCTCCGCGCCGATCACCACATGGCCACGGCCCTGGGCGACCTCGAAGCCGGTGGCCGCCGAGACGTACTGCTTCTGGTTGTCCGAACGCGAGGACACCCCGCCCTGCACGTCGACCTTGGTCCCGACCAGCTGGCTGTCCAGCTGCACGTTGACCACGCCGCTGACCGCGCCCGAGCCCCAGGCCGCCGAGGCGCCGCCGGTGACCACGTCCACGCCACTGATCAGGATCGAGGGGATCGCGGCCAGGTCGTTGTCGCTGGAGAAGCGTCGCCCGTCCAGCAGCACCAGCGTGCGGCTGGTGCCCAGGCCACGCAGGTCGACCGGCGCGCGTGCCGCGTCCACGCCGGTGGTGTGGGTCTGCGGCGACACCGTGCCGCGGAACTGCGGCAGGTCGTTGAGCGCGGCGGCGATGTTGGTGTGGGTGGAGAGCTGCAGTTCCTCCGGCGTCACCTTCACCGTCGGCGTGGGCGCGTTGAAGCCGGGGCGGTCGATGCGCGAGCCCGAGGCGGTGACCTTGACGCTGGCGATGTCCACCACCTTGCCGTCGGCCGGTGCCGGTGGCGTGTCTGCGTTCTGGGCCGATACGGCGGGGATCGTTCCGACAAGGATCAGGGCGATGCCCGTGGACAACGCGGTTCTGGCGATACGAGACGACATACGGTTCCTCGCAGACGGCTGGAAGTGGATACGACGGACCTGTGATGCGGAACTCCCCTTGTCCGCATCTTAGGAAGCCGTCTTCCGACCCCGCATCAGGGAAAACCCCCATAGCCGACCCATAAACGACAACGGCCGGCGCAAGCGCCGGCCGTTGTTTCAAACGTTACCAATTATCAGTGCTCGGCCGCCTTGCTGGCACCGATGCCGGTCTCGGCACGCACTTCCTGCGCCGGATAGGCCGCACGTTCCTGCTGTGCGTTGCGGCTCTTGTCCAGCACCGAGAACAGCCAGATGCCGACGAAGGCGATGGTCATGGAGAACAGCGCCGGGCTGGTGTACGGGAACGGCGCGCTGCCGGCCGGGTTGCCCAGCGTGTCCACCCACACCGACGGCGACAGCAGGGTCAGCAGCAGCGACGAGGCCAGGCCCAGGAAGCCGCCGATCACCGCGCCACGGGTGGTGCAGTCCTTCCACAGCAGCGACAGGATCAGCACCGGGAAGTTGGCCGAGGCGGCGATGGCGAAGGCCAGCGACACCATGAAGGCCACGTTCTGCTTCTCGAACACGATGCCCAGCAGCACCGCGACCACGCCCAGTACCAGGGTGGTGATGCGCGAGACACGCAGCTCCGAACCCGGCGGCGGGTTGCCCTGCTTGAACACGGTGGCGTACAGGTCATGCGACACCGCCGAGGCACCGGACAACGTCAGGCCGGCCACCACCGCCAGGATGGTGGCGAAGGCCACCGCCGAGATGAAGCCCATGAACAGGTTGCCGCCCACCGCCTTGCCGACCAGCACGGCCGCCATGTTCGGGCCGCCCTGGATGGTGCCGGTCACCGGGTCGGCGTACTCGGGGTTGGTCAGCACCAGTGCGATCGCACCGAAACCGATGATGAAGATCAGGATGTAGAAGTAGCCGATCCAGGTGGTGGCCCACAGCACCGACTTGCGTGCCTGCTTCGCATCCGGGACGGTGAAGAAGCGCATCAGGATGTGCGGCAGGCCGGCGGTGCCGAACATCAGCGCCATGCCGAACGAGATCGCCGAGATCGGGTCCTTCACAAAGCCACCCGGGCCCATGATCGCCAGGCCGGCGCTGGCCGCTTCCTCGGCGCTCTTGCCGCCATTGGC
This sequence comes from Stenotrophomonas sp. ATCM1_4, assembly GCF_004348115.1. Lineage (GTDB taxonomy): Bacteria > Pseudomonadota > Gammaproteobacteria > Xanthomonadales > Xanthomonadaceae > Stenotrophomonas > Stenotrophomonas capsici. The sequence goes on from NZ_QPFB01000001.1 coordinate 1,658,197, forward strand.
CGCGATCTGGGTCTTCACCCGCACCGCTTCGCTGAACAACGCCTCGAAGCTGAAGTTGAACTTCCACATCACCATCAGCGCCATGAAGGTCACGCCGAACAGCAGCAGGCAGGCCTTGATGATCTGCACCCAGGTGGTGGCGGTCATGCCGCCGAACAGCACGTAGACCATCATCAGCACGCCGACCAGCGCCACGGCCACCCAGTAGTCCAGGCCGAACAGCAGCTTGATCAGCGCACCGGCGCCGACCATCTGCGCGATCAGGTAGAACAGCACCACCACCAGCGTGCCGGAGGCGGCGAACATGCGGATCGGCTTCTGCTGGAAGCGGTAGCCGGCCACGTCGGCGAAGGTGAAGCGGCCCAGGTTGCGCAGGCGTTCGGCCATCAGGAAGGTCAGGATCGGCCAGCCGACCAGGAAGCCCAGCGCGTAGATCAGGCCGTCGTAGCCATTGGCCATGACCGCCGCGGTGATGCCCAGGAACGAGGCGGCGGACATGTAGTCGCCGGCGATGGCCAGGCCATTCTGGAAGCCGGTGATGCCGCCGCCGGCGGTGTAGAAGTCCGATGCCGAACGGGTGCGCTTGGCCGCCCACTTGGTGATGCCGAGCGTGGCCAGCACGAACACGGCGAACATGGTGATCGCCGTCCAGTTGGTCGGCTGGCGCACGGTCTGGCCGATGTCGCCGCCGGCGGCCAGGGCTGCGCCGCTGGCTGCCATCAGCGCGAGCAGCGCGCCGGATCGCAGGAAGGAATGGCTCATCGGGTTTCCTCCACGATCTGCTGGGTCAGCTGGTCGAATTCCTTGTTGGCGCGGCGCACGTAGAAGCCGGTGATCAGGATGGTGAACACCATCAGGCCCAGCGCGATCGGGATGCCCACGGTGGTGATCTTGCCCGCGGCGATCGGCGTGGCCAGGAACGCCTTGTCGAAGGCGATCAGGCCGATGTAGCCGTAGTAGGCCAGCAGCATGAGCACGGTCAGGGTCCAGCCAAGCCGGTTGCGCATCTTGCGCAGGCGTTGGTAGAGCGGATTGGAGGCGATCCGCTCAACACGGGGATCGACGGAAGCATTCATCGGGATTCTCCAGACGTGGGAATACGAGCGCCTCGGCGCGGGGTACGCGCCTCGGCGGTGACATGAGTGCTCCCCGTGGGGGTAGGGAGATGGTACGGACTACATTCCTGCAGACGGTGCCGGCATGGCCTGCATGCCGGCACCGCGGGATCAGAAGCTGTACTTGGTGGTGAACTGCAGGCGGCTGATGTCGCCCTTCTGGCCGTTCTCGATCTCGCGCACGCCGTACATCAGCTCGGCGCCGATATCGACCTTGGGCATCGGGGTGTAGAACACGTTGCCGCGGATGGACTGCACGCTCTTGGTCACCAGGTTACCGGTGATCGAGGCGTCGTTGTCGTAGTCGCTGCGCGCGTAGATCAGGTTGGTGCGCAGCTTGGGCGAGAACGCATGGCGCCAGCCCACGTAGGCGGCGACCACGCCGGTCGGGTCGATCTCGTCGCGGATCGCGTCGTAGCCGCTGTCGGCGGTGATGCCCAGGCCGATGTAGCGCGAGATGCCTTCGCCACCGGTGAGCTGGTAGTGCAGGCTGTCGCTGTCGCCCATCACCCACTTGCCGCCCAGCGTCACGCCACCGGCGACCTTGGTGGCATCGGCACCGGTGGCCTGGTTGTCGACCTTGAGCTGGCGCACCAGGCCAGCCACGCCGAACGTGCCCCAGTCACCCTTCCAGCCGTAGCGGGCGGTGAGGTCCGGCAGCGAACCACGGTCGGAGTTGACCACCGACGGTACGTTCCACTTGCCGGTACCCGGGTTGTAGGTGCCGGTGAGGGTGGTGGTCTCCGGGTTTTCCAGGGCCACGCTGAAGCCGCCGTTGGTGTAGCGGACCTGGGCCTGGCGCACGAACACCACGCCGTCGGTCGGGCCGACGAAGTCCACCGCCTCGGGGATGGAGGCGGCATCCATGAAGTTGGACCAGGTCTGGCCGGCCAGCCAGTTGTTCCAGTACATGTAGGCATGGCGCAGGGTCACGCCGTAGGTGTTGGTCGCGGTCTGGTTGCCCAGCGAGTTGCCGAAGAAGTCCATCTCGACCATGGCGCCGGCTTTGTCGCCGTTCTCGGCCACGTGGTCCACGCCCAGGTTGAAGCGCGAGAACTTGGCGTGCGCGTTGTAGTCCACGTCCGAGGCCCTGCCCGAGCCGCCGGCACCGTGCACTGGCGTCTGCCCCGGCAGGTACAGCGCGCGGCCGGTGGCGTCGTCGGCGAGCTGGCCGTCGCCGGTGCGCGTGGCCAGGAAGTCGGCCTTGATGAAGCCGCCGAACTTGAACGTGGTGCCCGGCGTCGCGCCCGGTGTGATGCTGGTGACCTGGATCGGCTGCTTGCCGGCCGGCACCGTCGCCGCCGGCCGTGCGGCCAGGTCGGCCTGCGCGGCACGCACCTGGCCGACGTCGGTCTGGGTCTGCGTGATCACGCCCTGCTGTTGCTGTTGGGTGGACACCAGCAACTGCACCTGCCGTTCCAGTTCGGCCACGCGCGCTTCGAGCGCTTTCTCCCTGGCCGTCTCGGCCCACGCCATGCCCGGCGCGACCAGCGCAACCAGCAGCGCGGCGGCGAGCGGACGGCGGGCCGTCTTCAACACGGATGTATTCATTTTCAGTCTCTCTCCCGACTGGCGTTTGCGGCCGCACCAGCTGCACGGTCGCGGCCAGCGTGCGGTCGGCCGGCACGGGGCGGCTATTCGCCATTAGTCGTAAGTCGGCGTGCATTCGACCATCGTCTAATCCGGGGGGCAGCGCGCGGGGGGGTGGATACGGCACACTTGGGTTGTCCGGCCCTGTCGCGCAGACAAGGCCTTTTCATTGGTTACAAGTGCAAAGGTGAGGGGTTGCCATGACTGATGTTTATCCCGTTGATGCCGGGTTCGCCGCGAAGGCACGGATCAACAAGACCACGTACCAGCAGCAGTACCGCGAATCGGTGGAAAACCCCGACGCGTTCTGGGCCAAGGCCGCCGAGCGGCTGGACTGGTACGTCAAGCCCAGCAGGATCCGCAACGTCAGCTACCAGCTCGACGATTTCCGCATCAAGTGGTTCGAGGACGGCGAGCTCAACGTCAGCGTGAACTGCCTGGACCGCCAGCTGGCCACGCGCGGCGACAAGACCGCCATCCTGTTCGAGGCCGACAGCCCAGACAGCCCGGCGCAGAAGGTCACCTACCGCGAGCTGTACGAGCGCGTCTGCCGCCTGGGCAATGCGCTGCGCAACCTCGGCGTCAAGAAGGGCGACCGCGTCACCATCTACCTGCCGATGATCGTCGACGCCGCCGTGGCGATGCTGGCCTGTGCCCGCGTCGGTGCGATCCACTCGGTGGTGTTCGGTGGCTTCGCCGCCAACTCCATCGCCGACCGCGTCGGCGACTGCGGCAGCAAGCTGATCATCACCGCCGACGAAGGCCTGCGCGGTGGCAAGAAGGTGCCGCTGAAGGCCAACGTCGACGCCGCGCTGAAGCTGCCGGGCACCAACACCGTGGAAACCGTGCTGGTGGTGCGCCACACCGGCGGCGCGGTGGACATGCAGGCCCCGCGCGACCGCTGGTTCCACGACGTGGTGGACACCCAGCCGGCCGAGTGCGAACCCGAGCGCATGAACGCCGAGGACCCGCTGTTCATCCTGTACACCTCCGGATCGACCGGCAAGCCCAAGGGCGTGCTGCACACCAGCGGCGGCTACCTGCTGTACGCGGCGTACACGCACGAGGCAGTGTTCGACCTGCGCGAGGACGACATCTACTGGTGCACCGCCGACGTGGGCTGGGTCACCGGCCACAGCTACATCGTCTACGGCCCGCTGGCCAACGGCGCCACCTCGGTGATGTTCGAGGGCGTGCCCAACTACCCCAACACCTCGCGTTTCTGGGAGGTGATCGACAAGCACCAGGTCACCATCTTCTACACCGCGCCCACCGCCATCCGCGCGTTGATGCGCGAGGGCGAGGCGCCGGTCAAGCGCACCTCGCGCACGAGCCTGCGCCTGCTCGGCAGCGTCGGCGAGCCGATCAACCCGGAAGCCTGGCGCTGGTACTACGACGTGGTCGGCGATGCGCGCTGCCCGATCGTGGACACCTGGTGGCAGACCGAGACCGGCGGCATCCTGATCTCGCCGCTGCCCGGTGCCATCGACCTGAAGCCGGGCTCGGCCACGCTGCCGTTCTTCGGCGTGCAGCCGGCCCTGGTCAGCGCCGACGGCGAACTGCTGGAAGGCGCGGCCGAGGGCAACCTGGTGATCCGCGACTCCTGGCCGGGCCAGATGCGCACCGTCTACGGCGACCACCAGCGTTTCATCGACACCTACTTCCGCACCTACCCGGGCAACTACTTCACCGGTGACGGTTGCCGCCGCGACGAGGACGGCTACTACTGGATCACCGGCCGCGTCGACGACGTGATCAACGTCTCCGGCCACCGCATCGGCACCGCCGAGGTGGAAAGCGCGCTGGTCTCGCACCCGAAGGTGGCCGAAGCGGCCGTGGTCGGCTTCCCGCACGACATCAAGGGCCAGGGCATCTACGCCTACGTCACCCTGGTGGCCGGCGAGCCGCAGACCGACGAGCTGCTCAAGGAGCTGGTGACCTGGGTGCGCAAGGAGATCGGCCCGATCGCCGCGCCGGATCACCTGCAGTGGGCACCGGGCCTGCCCAAGACCCGCTCGGGCAAGATCATGCGCCGCATCCTGCGCAAGATCGCCGAGAACGCCCCGGACCAGTTGGGCGACACCTCCACGCTGGCCGACCCCTCGGTGGTCGCCTCGCTGGTGGAAGAGCGCAAGGTGCGGTAACCGCGGGTACGGCAAGCTGCGTGGCTTCACCTTCTCCCTCTGGGAGAAGGTGCCCCGAAGGGGCGGATGAGGGGAGGCGCGCAGCGCACAACGGGCTTGGCCTGTGTACCCTCTCCCCTACCCCTCTCCCGCAAGGAGAGGGGTTTCACTACTCCGCCAACTCCGATTTCCGCCATGCCTACCCTGCTGATCGCCGATGACCACCCGCTTTTCCGCGAAGCCCTGAAGGGCGCGGTGCAACGCGTCATCCCCGGTGTGCAGCTGCTGGAGGCGGACAGTGTCGAGGCCCTGTACACCCTGGCCGAACAGCATCCCGACGCCGACCTGGTGTTGATGGACCTGAACATGCCCGGCGCGCAGGGTTTCAACGCGCTGGTGCACCTGCGCTCGCTGCACCCGCAGCTGCCGGTGGTGGTGGTCTCCGCACGCGAGGAGCCCAAGGTGATGCGCCGCGCGCTCGACCACGGTGCCTGCGGCTTCATTCCCAAGTCTGCCGATTCGGACACCATCGGCCATGCCCTGGGCACCATCCTCGACGGCGAGCGCTGGGCCCCGGCCGAAGCGCACAACGTGCCACCCACCGACCATGAGGAATGCGAGGTCGGGCAGCGCCTGCGCGAGCTGACCCCGCAACAGTTCCGCGTCCTGCAGATGCTCGGTGCCGGCCGCCTGAACAAGCAGATCGCCTATGACCTGGGCGTCTCCGAGGCCACCATCAAGGCCCATGTCACCGCCATCCTGCGCAAGCTTGGCGTAACCAACCGCACCCAGGCGGTGCTGATGGCCGGCAAGCTGGCCATCGATGACGACGCCATCGTCGTCCCGCCGGAAGAAGACTGAGCCGCAACGCCGGTTCGGGGGCATTGCTGCGTTTGTGATCTGTGGCAGGTGATGCTGGGTTTGGGTGTGGAGCAAGAGCAAGAGCAAGAGCGCCCCCTCCCCGGCCCTCCCACTCAACCGCTCAACTCTTCACGCTGACCGTCGCAGCCCCCCGTTCCCCGCGACAGTCTTCGCAGCCTCCGACTCGGCCGCCACCACGAAGCGCTCCGCCGCCGCGGCCAGTTCCTGCGCCTGCACGCGCATTTCCGCCGCTGCCTGTGAGGAAGCGCGTGCGACATTGCCACTCTGTCGGGTGCCTTCGCCGATACGGCGCAGCAACCGTTCCACGTCATCGACCGCGCTCACCTGGCGCTCCGAGCCGGCGTCGATACGCGCCATCGCCGTCACCACCTGCTGCACCCGGCCGCTGATGTCGTGCATCACTTCACCGCTGGTATCCACCAACCGCGCACCGGCCTCCACCTGCTGCAGCGACGCATCGACCAGCACCCGGATCTGCTGCGAGGCCTCGGCCGAGCGCTGCGCCAGCATCCGTACCTCACCGGCCACCACCGCGAAGCCGCGCCCGTGGCTGCCGGCACGCGCGGCCTCCACCGCGGCATTGAGCGCCAGCAGGTTGGTCTGGAACGACAGGCTGTCGACGGTGGCGACGATCTCGCGGATGTGCCGCGATGACGCGCGCAGCTGTTCCATGCCGCTGATCGCCGCGGCGGTGGCCTCGCTGCCACGCGTGGCGGCCTCGCTGGCCGCTTCGGATACCGCCGCGCTGTGCCGCGCACTGCCGGCATTCTCGCGGGCCTCGCTGGCCACCGAGCGTACCCGCGCCAGCGCGTCATGCACGTCACTGACCTGCTGCTCGACCCGCCCGGACAGGTCGGCGGTGCCGCTGGCCATGTCGTCCACCGCGTCCTGCACGCTGCCGGCCGAGTGCTGGATGCTGGAGACGATGCCGCCCACCTGCCGCATCGCCACTTCCAGCCCCTGCCGCAGCTGCGCGTAGATGCCGCGGCCGTCATCGCGCATGCGCGCACTCAGGTCGCCGCGGGCGAAATGGCCGATCACGCGGGTGGCGTCGCCCAGCTGGGCCTGCACGCTGTCGAGCAAGGCATTGATGCGCTCGCCGAGCTGGTGGACGAAACCCTGCTTGTCGTCCAGCACGATCCGTCCCTGCAGCTCACCGGCAGCGGCCGCTTCGACCACCGCCGCCACCTCGTTGACGATCACCCGCTCCAGCCGGCGGTCCTGCCATTCCATCACCAGCCCCAGCACGCGCGACTGCTCCAGCACCGGGCTGACCCGCAACAGGAAGCCGGTGTTGCCCAGCGCCACGTCGGCGTTGACGCTGATGCCCTCCTCCAGTGCCTGCCGGGCCAGCACCTCCACCTGCACACCCAGTGCCTGCAGTTCGCACCCAGCCTCGACCACCCACCCGACGTCGGCCAGCGCGAACGAGTGCGCCAGCGCCGGATTGGCATAGACCACCCTGCCCTGCGCGTCGGTGACCAGTACCGCGGCGCTGGCCACGTCCAGGGCCTGGCGCACGCGCTGGTTGGCCTGCGCGGCCAGCCGCTCGCTGGCGATGCGTTCGCGCAGGCTGGACTGCATCTGCATCAGCGCGGTGGCCAGGCGTCCGATCTCATCGTGCGAATTGCGGACCACCAGCCGCCCGTCCAGGTCATCGTCGGCAATGGCGCGGGCGAACGCGGCGGCATCGGCCAGCGGTCGCTCCACCGCGCGCAGCAGCAGCACCAGCAGGCTCACCAGCAGCAGGCCGACCACCAGCACGGTGGCGGCGAAGGCGGCGTCCATCCAGCGGCGTGCCGCGGCCTGCTCGTCGCGCTGCCGGGCCAGGCTGCTGCGCTGTGCCTGCTGCAGGCCAGCGATCACCGGCACCACCTGTGCGGCGAGGTCGTCCATGGCCTGGGTTTCACTGTCCGCGCCATACCGCGCGGCGGCATAGGACAGGAATGCACCTTGATACCGCTGCATCGCCTCGCGCACCTGCCCGCGCACGTCCTCGGGCATGCGCGTGGACTGCAGCAACAGTTCGAACGGCATCACCTGCGCGCTGAGTTCATCGGCGTATTTCTGCTCGCGGCGCAGGATGAAATCCTTCTCGTAGCGGCGCATGGTCAGCATCGACACCTGCAACGCCGGTGCCTGGTAGTCGGCGATCAGGTTCTCCACCTCATGCACGGCACCGCGCAGCTCGCCCTGCATGCCGCTGTCGGCGTCGTGGCCGAGTTCGGTGATGCGTTCGTCCAGCGCCTGCCCGGATTCGACGTAGGCACGCAGCGGCTTGGCCAGCGCCTCGCTCCAGCCCGGACCGCCCTTGGCCGGCACCAGCGCGGCCTGCAGGCGGTTGTTGGCAGCGACAAAGGCCTGGCCGGCGGCAGTGGAAAACGACATGGCATATTCGGCCTGCGCGCGCCGTGCCTCGGCAAACGCAGCAGCCAGCGCTTCCAGTTGCGCGGCATCCTGCTGGTAACGTTGCAGGCGCTGGTCGGCGTTGCGCATGCCGACGCTGAGCCAGGCATAGGCCGAGCCGATCACGATCAGGCCGATCACCAGCGCCAACAGGCTCAGGCGCAGTTTCTGGGCGATACCGAGGGGGAACTTCATGGGCCGGTACTCCGGGCGTGGGGATGCCTCGAAATCGGCCAGCAAACGGGTTTCTTGAGCACCCGATGCCGCGGGGCAACCGGGCCGGCGCGCGGCACAGGGCCGGGCGCCCATCAGGCCACACGGCGGTTACAGGGGTATTGCATTGGCCTGTTCGGCCTCGCCTCACGGGCCCAGACGGTGGCCATGCTAGAATCCGCGCTCCCTTGGGGAGTAGCCTGCTTCCAGCGTTGGAAGCGCTCACGTCAACATACTCGGCCAGTGCGCCGTGGCGTGGGCAGCCAGACCCGGTTGGCGAGACCAGCGGCACGCGTGCGCAACGAATGGTTGGGCGCGCCGTGTGCCGTTTGAGTCCGCCCGGCCCGGTACTGAAGATGTCCCCACTTTCCATCCTGCTCGTTGGCTTTGCCATGTCCACCGATGCCTTCGCCGCTGCGGTCGGCAAGGGCGCGGCGATGAACAAACCCCGCCTTCCCGATGCGCTGCGCGCCGGCCTGATCTTCGGCGTGATCGAGGCAATCACCCCGATCATCGGCTGGCTGCTCGGCCGCGCCGCCTCGCAGTACGTGGAAGCATTCGATCACTGGATCGCATTCGTGCTGCTGGGCGCGCTTGGCATCCACATGATCGTCGCCGGCCTGAAGCCGGAGGAGGCCGAAGGCGAGGATTCCGCGGAAAAACCACGCCACGGCTTCTGGGCGCTGGCGGTCACCGGCTTTGCCACCAGCATCGACGCGATGGCCATCGGCGTGGGCCTGGCCTTCCTGGACGTGCACATCGGCGTGGTCGCACTGGTGATCGGCCTGTGCACGATGACGATGGTCACCGCAGGCATCATGCTCGGCCGCGTGCTCGGCAACCTGGCCGGCAAGCGCGCGGAGATCGTGGGCGGCGTGATCCTGATCATCATCGGCTGCACGATCCTGTACGAGCACCTGACCGCGGTGGGTTGAGTCCGGTGCCGGTGCCGTGGCAGCAGCAACTGCAGGGCCCTGCCCTTGCCTGCGGCAAACGGAAGCAGCTGGAGCGGCATTGCCGTGGTCTGACCGATCGCATGAAACACCTCCTCCCTTTGCCACAGGCAAGGGGAGGGCCGGGTAGGGGTTGCTGTTCGCCGCCACGCGCCGGCACCGAGCACGGCACGGCGCATTCCGCGCTTCGCGGCCGAGGCCGGTGCTACGGCTGCTGGCGCTGGCGCGGGGCGTTCATCGCCATCAGGAAGGCGCGCAGCGAGGCCGGCTTCACCGGCTTGGTCAGTACGCGGTAGCCACGCTCGCGCGCCAGCCGCTTGAGCTCGTCGCGGCCGTCGGCGGTGAGCAGTGCGCCATGCAACGGCCGGCCGGCGGCCTCGCGCAGCGCAACCAGTGCATCCAGGCCGTCCATGCGGTCGTGCAGGTGGTAGTCCACCAGCATCACGTCCGGCCGTTCGGCCAGCTTTTCCAGCGCCATGTCCACCGTGCTGGCGGCGATCACCTCGACCTTCCAGCGCCCCAGCAGGGCGCGCATGCCGTCGAGGATTTCCTGGTCGTTGTCCACGCACAGCACGCGCAGGCCGGCCAATGAATCATCCCCGCCGAACGCCGTGGCCTGGCGCGCCTCCACCAGCGGTGCGGCGGGCGCTGCCACGCGCGGCAAGGTGATCGAGAACATGCTGCCGTGGCCGGGCTGGCTGCGGGCATTCAGGCCATGGTCGAGCAGGCGCGAGATGCGCTGGCAGATCGACAGGCCCAGGCCCAGCCCCTGCTCGCCCCAGTCGAACGGCTGCTGGTAGCGGTGGAACTCGTTGAAGATCTGCTGCATGTGGTGCTCGGGAATGCCCGGGCCGGTATCCCACACCTGCAGCTCGACCTGCTCGCCGCGCACGCGCAGGCCCAGCACGATGCGGCCGGTACGCGTGTAGCGCAGCGCGTTGGCCATGAAGTTCTGCAGCACGCGGCGCAGCAGCCGGCGATCACTGCGCACCCACGCCGCGCGCGCGAACACATGCAGGCGCAGGCCGCGACCGGCCGCGACCGGCGTGTACTGCGCGGCCAGCTCGCGCACCAGCACGCTGGCGTCGAACTCGGTGATGGTCGGGCGCAGCCCGCCGGCATCCAGCCGCGAGACATCGAGCAGGCCGTCCAACAGCTCCTCGGCGGCGCGCAGCGAAGCATCCACGCGTTCGGCCAGGTGCCGTTGCTCGTCGGTCTCGGGCAGGCTGTCGCGCAGCGCCGAGGCGAACAGCCGCGCGGCGTTGAGCGGTTGCAGCACGTCATGGCTGATCGCGGCCAGGAAGCGGGTCTTGGACTGCTGCGCGGCCTCGGCTTCCTGCGAGCGTTCGGCCACGCGCTGTTCCAGCGTTTCGTTGGCTTCCAGCAGCGCCTGCTCGGCCTGCTTGAAGTCGGTGATGTCGTTGTAGCTGGTGACGTAGCCGCCACCGGGCAGGGCCTGGCCACGCAGCTCGATCACCTTGCCATCGGCGCCGGTGCGCTCGAACACATGCGGCGAACCGGCGCGCATGTAACCGATGCGGCGGTTGATCTGGATCTCGATGTCGCCCTCCCCCAGCTCGCCGCGCTCGGCGTTGTAGCGGATCAGGTCGGCCACCGGGCGGCCCACGTAGAGCATGCCGTCGGGGTAGCCGAACATCTGCTGGTAGCGGCGGTTCCACGCGGTCAGGCGCATCTCCGGGTCGACCACGCTGACCCCGGCGCTGATGTTCTCCAGCGTGGTGGACAGGATCTCGCGGTTGAAGCGCAGCTCCTGCCCGGCTTCGTCGAGCACGGCCACCACTTCGCCCAGGTCCATGCCCGAGCCACGCAGCAGGCTGGTCAGCAGCAGGCGCGCCGACGCCGCACCGATGGACGCGGCCAGCAGGCGTTCGGTGAACTGCACCCAGATCCGGTCGGCGGCCGCGGACGGCAGCAGTTCGCGCTGCAACACGATCGCCTGCTCGTTGAAGGCGCGCCGGGCGCGTGCATCACCGATCACGCGCGTGGCCAGCGCCAGCAGGTCGCGCACCTTGACGTGCGCCGGCCAATCGCCGGAGACCACCGGGCGCTTGGCGTAAGGATCCAGGAACGGCGCCGCACGCAGGCGTTCGGCCACGTCCGGGCGCCAGCGCACCGAGATCAGCAGCATGACGCCGGTGTTGAGCAGCAGCGACCAGAAGGTGCCGTGGGTGAGCGGATCCCAGCCCTCCAGCCCGAACAGCTGCTGCGGGCGCAGCCAGCCGATGCCGAACGGGCCACGCTGCAACAGCGAATCGTCCAGCCAGCCGCCGTGGCTCAATGCCGGCACCAGCAGCGTGTACACCCACACCGCGAAGCCGACCACCATGCCGATCTCCACGCCGCGCCGGCTGGCGCCGCGCCAGTACAGGCCACCGATCAGGCCCGGCGCGAACTGCGCCACCGCGGCGAACGCCATCAGCCCGTAGGTGGCCAGCATGGTGTCGTTGTTGCTGACGCGGTAGTAGCCGTAGGCGACCAGCGCCAGCAACACGATCGCCAGGCGGCGGATCCACAGCACGCTGGAGGCCACGTCGGCAGCCTCTCGGTGGTCGCCACTGCGGCGCAACAGCACCGGCATCACCAGGTCGTTGCTGATCATCGTGGCCAGGGCGATCGAGGAGACGATCACCATGCCGGTCGCCGCCGAGAAGCCGCCCACGTAGGCGACCAGCGCCAGCGCCACGCTGCCCTCGGACATCGGCAGGGCCAGCACCAGGGTGTCGTCGGAGGCCAGCCCGGTGCCGAACAGCGTCGCCCCGGCGCTGGCGATGGGGATGATCATCAGCGAGATCAGCACCAGGTAGCCGCCGAACATCCAGCGCGCACGGCGCACGTCGGCGGCGCTGCCGCATTCCACCACCGCCACGTGGAACTGGCGCGGCAGGCAGATCAGCGCCAGGAAGCTGAGCAGGGTCTGCGAGACGAAGCCCACCGGCGGCATGCCTTCGAACAGCGTGCGCGCGGACTGCACCACCGACTCGCCGCGGTCGGCGATCAGCAGGTAGGCGAACAGGCCCACCGAGATCATCGCCACCAGCTTGATCATCGATTCCAGCGCGATGGCCAGCATCATGCCGTGGTGGTGCTCGGTGGCATCGACCTGGCGGGTACCGAACAGGATGGCGAACAGCGCCATCAGCAGCGCCACGTACAGCGCCGGGTCGGTCAACAGGCTGCCGCCGCTGCTGTCGCCGCTGAGTACCTGCAGGCTCATCGCCACGGCCTTGTACTGCAACGCCAGGTACGGCACCACGCCGATCAGGGCGATCAATGCCACCAGCGCCGCCAGCCGCCGCGAGCGGCCGAAGCGCGAGGAGATGAAGTCGGCGATGGAGACCACGTTCTCGCTGCGCGCGATCAGCGCCAGCCGCTCGATGATGCGCCAGCCGAAGGCCAGCATCAGCAACGGGCCAAGATAAATGGGCAGGTAGCCGATGCCGTAGCGCACCGCCGTGCCGACGCCGCCGTAGAAGGTCCACGAGGAGCAGTACACCGCCAGCGCCAGGCTGTAGACCACCGGGCGCAGCCACAGGCGGTCCGGGTACAGCGGGCGGCGGTCGCCCCACCAGGCCACGCCGAACAGCAGCGCGGCGTAGCCGAGCGATACCAGGAGCAGGATCCAGCTGGAGACCAAGGGCGTACCCGTTTGGAGAAGCCGGTCGAGTGTAGCGATTTCCGTGGGGGATGGTTTTTCAGGTCATGCCGGAAGGGTTGCTGCGGGCATGGAGGCTACCCTCCCCAGCCCTCCCCTTGCCTGCGGCAAAGGGAGGGAGCAACAGCGGTGCTGCGACGACCTGACCGTTCACGGGAGCCGCCCCCTCCCTTGCGCAGCAGGGGAGAGTTGGGGAGGGGTGCCGTCGCTCTGCCCGGCCCTGCCCCGTCCAATGCCGCAGCCGGCCAGGTACCTCGTCCAGAAAGCAGAACGCCCCGGCATGGCCGGGGCGTTCCACGTCACCTCGTCCGCGCGGGCGCTTACCGGCCCAGCTCGAAGCGTACTTCCACGCGGCGGTTGGGCAGCAGGCATTCCAGCAGCGCGGCGCGCGGCTTGACGCCGTCGCACTGCTGCACCTGCTGGGTATCACCGCGGTACTCGTAGCGGATCTTGTCGGCGGCCACGCCACGACCGATCAGCAGCTCGCGCACGGTCTTGGCACGACGCTCGGACAATGCCTGGTTGTAGTCGAAGCCGTTGCCCTGCATGCGGTCGGCATGCCCGACCAGGGTGACGCCGGCCAGCTCGCGCTGCTCGCTGCTGATCGTGGCCAGTGCACGGTCCACGCTTTCCAGCGAGTAGGTGCGGATGTCCTTGTAGCCGTCGCGGTCGAACTCAAACAGCACGTTGGCGATCAGCGGGCCCGGCGCCGGGGTCGGCGCAACCGCGCCGGTCGGGTCGGCGACGCCACACAGGCGCGCGGCGGTCTCCGCCTCGTTGACCAGGTCCTCGGCGATCTGGATGTACGGCTTGGAGTGACGCCACTGCTGCTGGTTGAACTCGTTGCCGGCGTGCACCAGCTCCACTTCACCGCAGGCCACCTTCTGCGCGGCGCAGGCAAAGCCCGGGGTGCCGTGGATGACCTTCAGGCGCTGCCACAGGTCGGCACGCAGGTACTTGGCGTTGTTGACCAACGCGGTGTCGGTGGGGATCGGCGAGACGCCGTTCTCCATGTCCACGATCAGCTTCTCCGACTCGGTCAGTGCTTCCTGCGGGAAGGCGCTGCGGTCGTTGCGGGTGTACTCGTGGAAGGACACGTCCAGCCAGCACTGCGCCTTGGACAGGTGGTAGTCGCGGATCGGGCGACCGCCGTCGTTGAGCGCCTGGATGCGGCCCTGGGTGGCCTCGTAGGACTCCAGGTCGGCATGGATGGCCTCGTCGGTGATGCGCTTGGCCTGCGGGTTGAGCTGGGTCTGCTGCGCGGTGGCCACGCCACTGACAGCGGTCAGGACAGCGGCGGCCAGCAGGGTGCGGAACGAGCGGGTTTTCATAGGCGAAAGGGTCATGGTGTCATCCTCAGCGGGCCGGATCGCGGTAACGAACCGGGTCCCGACGGAAAAGATCTTCATCGAACTTGAAGCGCAGGCGCAGGAACGCACCCTGCTGCGTGTACTCGTAACCGTTGAGGTCGCTGTCGCCTTCGAAGCCGGTCCAGTTGTAACCGGCCGACAACCACAGGTTCTGGCGCAACAAGCGGCCCACTTCCAGACCGTAGGCGTACTGGTTGGCACCGTACTGCCCACGGAAGGTGGAACCCAGCACACCGATGTCCCAGTTCTCGGTGATGTCGTAGACCACGCGGCCGGACACCAGCACGGCATTGAAGCTGCTGTTGACGCGGCCACCGTCGCTGTAGGCGAACTGGTCGCGCTGCCACTTGCCGGCGATGCGGCCGGTCAGCCACCACGGACGCGACGGGTGCCAGTCGGCATGCGCCGAGACGATATGCGCGCGGGTGCGCACGTCCTGGCTGGTGCCATCCACCACCTCACCGTCGAGCAGGGTCAGGCCGCTTTCGTCGCGCTCGAGCTTGTACTCGTAGCGCATCAGCGCGTTGACCCGGTTGCGGTCGGTGTCGCGGTAGGCCAGGCCAAGCTGGAAGCGATCCTGCAGCACGTCACCACGGTCTTCGTAGTTGGTGGCCAGCAGGTAGTTGCGACCCAGCAGCGTCCAGTCGCGGCTCAACTTGCGCGCCACCATGAACTGCAGCAGCGTGGTGTTGAAGGCCTCGTTGGCAGTGGTGCCCGGCACGTCCTCGGAGATGCGGTGTTCACCACGGATGGCGCCGCGCCACAGCGGATTGGCGGTGTAGTCCAACGCCAGCGCCAGGCCGGTGCTGTCGCCGGTATCACCGGCCACCACGTTCACCCGTTCGATCGAGCTGCTCAGGCGCAGGCCCTGGGCGATGTCCCAGTTGTTGCGGATGCCCGAGGCCGCCTGCACGTCACGGCCGCTGATCGAGTCACGCATGCGGTACTCGGAGAAGGCCTGCGTGTCGCGGATGTAACTGCTGTCGATACCGAACACCAGCGCATCGGCCTCGCGGTCGGTGGTGGTGATGCCATAGGCGCTGGTCAGGCCGGTCTGCTTTTCGTAGCGACCGTACAGGCGGCTGCGCTCGAACACCTGGTAGTCCACGCCCGCGGCAACGCGGTTGCGGTCTTCACCGCTGACGCTCTGTTCGTACTCGGCACCGCCACTGAACTTGTCGCTGAAGCGGTAACCCAGGCCGATGCGTGCGCTGTCCGATTCCAGCTTGGTACCCACCGGCAGGTCGCTGGTGATCGGGCTGCCGCTCGAGGAACCGTTGATGACCATCAGGCCGGTGGCCGGGTCCAGTGCCTGCTGGCCGTAGCCCAGCGCACCGCCGCCGCCACCCGTGGCGAAGCCACCGGTCAGTCCGCCGGTCTGCCCGAACGGCGCACCGGACGACCACGGCGAGGTGACGCCGATGGTCTCGCGGATGCTGCGCAGGCCAAAGTCCACGGTCAGACGCTCGGTGGCACCGATGCGCACGCCTGCACCGCCAGCGTCACGCTTACCGCCATCCGGATTGCGGTCTTCGCTACGCATCCCTTCGACGTACAGCTCCAGGCGCGGGCCCACGGCGTAGGCCATGCGGGCGCTGTACTCGCCACGGCCGCCGTACAACGGCGAGGCGGCGTTGTTGAACTCCGGATCGGTGCGTGCGGCGAACAGGCGGGCGTCGAACTTGCCGCCGTCATGGGCGAATTCCACGCGCCATGCATCGCCTTCCACCTCGCCCACCACGTCCTTCAACCCCTGCGAGGTGACCTGGTTGAGCGAGTTGGTGTTGACCTCGCTGCGGGTGCGGGCGAACTCGGCGACCAGCATCGTGTTCTCACCGAAGCGGTAACCGGCGTTGACGCTGCCCATCTTGAACTCGGCGTACGGGTTGCGGTCTTCCACCGCCGAGGCGCCCACTTCGAGCTTGTCGGTCAGCTTGAACTGGCCATCGGCGCCCACCACCCAGAACTTCTCGGTCTGCTGGTCCAGTTCATAGGTGATGCGCAGCGACACCGGGTTGAGGTCGCTGTCGAACGAGGGCAGGAACTGGTTGAGCAGGATGCGGCCGGAGAACGGCTCGAAGCTGTAGTCCACCAGCCGCGCCAGCGGCTTCACCGAAACGATGCGCGTGGGCTGGTTGCGGTCGCGCACGATCATTTCCACGCGCTCGCTGCCTTCCAGCACGGCGTTGTTGCGCAACGCGTACGGGCCGCTGCCCTGGCTGCGGAACTCCTCGATGATCTGTCGCAGCGAATCTTCGATGGCGAATACGTTGGTACGCACGCGCTCGCTTTCGAAGTGCCAGCCCAGGCCGGTGGCGGTACGGTTGTAGGTGCTCAGGCTGCGCTGCGGGATCGGGCCGCTGCCACCGATGCCACTGGTGGTGGCCAGCGTGTCGCCGGTCTGGAAATCGCCGTACAGCAGGTAGCTGCGCTTGTTGTCGATGCGCACGTACAGGCGTTCGGCCGAACGTGCATCGAAGCCGCGCAGCGACGAGTCGCCGTACACCGGGTAGAACTCTTCCGGCTGGATGTCACGCAGCAGACGGCCCCGCACATCCTTGTCCGAATCGTAGGCGGCGGTGAGCAGGTACTCACCCTTGATCTGGCCCTTGACGAAGAACGCGGTGCGCGCGGCGGCATTGGCCTTGCCGTTGTTGAACGTCTTCTCCCAGCGACGGATGTCACGGTCGAAGGCGTCGTTGTACTGCACCGGCGAGATCAGGCTGGCGTTGGACTTGTTGCGGAAATTGACGATGCCTTCAATCAGGCCGGTCGCCAGCAGCTCGCGCATTTCCGGCAGGAAGCCGATGGTGCCTTCGGCGGTCTGGCCGCCGGCGGTGATGCGCAACAGCACATCCTGCGGATCATGCGGCGCGACCAGGTCGAACTCGGCCACGCCGTTTTCCACTTCCACCTGTACGCCCGGCATCACTTTGTCGGCATCGGCCGCGCCCGGACCGAATTCATCGGTGCGCGAGCCCGGCAGACGCAGGCGGCCACCGCTGTTTTCGATGGTGGCGTAGCTCTTGCCGGCCAACGGCTTGCCGTCGGCACCGAGCAGGCGCACGGTGATATGCACCGGCGTCTGGCCATCGGCCGGGATGCCGTCGCGGTCCACTTCCACCGACACGCGGTCCACGCCGACGTTGCCGCTGTAGTCGGCCTGGCCCGAACGGGCAGCCACGACTTCCGGCGGCGTATCGGTGGTGACCAGCGAGCGCGGATACAACGTGGTGGCATCACCCAACACCGGCGTGAAGCGCGAGCTAGTACCCACGTTCTGTGCCATGACCGGCAGTGCGGCGGTGGCCAGCGCGCAGGCCAGCAGACTCATGCGCGGCATCTTGCGCAGGCAATGACGGCTCATGGCTGCACCTCCTGCGAAGCGGATGCCGAGGGCGGGTTGGGTCGCGGATGCACGATCGGTCTCTGGTTGGCCGAGTCCGTGGCCTGCTGCGGCGCACGGGCGGGCTTGCTTTCAAAACGCAGCGGCGACTGGCCGGTTTCGGTTTCCGGCGCACGCACCTCGCCCTGGGTACGACGGGCCTTGACCTGTTCCAGCAGCGGGTTGGAGCAGCTGCCTTCGATGAAGTCGGCGCGATGCAGCTCGCCGTTCTTCAGGTCCAGGAACAGGCTGTCGGCATCGCCTAGGTTGCGGTTGCTGCTGGTGGTCAGGCGCGAGCCGGCCGGCAGGGTGGACGGATCCACCTTCAGCGTGTGGCTCTGCGGGGTCAGGCCGCAGTAGCTGTACTTGCCTTCCGAATCGGAGATCACCCAGGTGCCGTTGGAGAAGTACAGACGCACGCCCGGGATGCCCAGCTCTTCGTTGTCCTGCACGTGGTTGTTGTTGCAGTCCACGAACACCTTGCCCAGCACGCAGGCTTCCTCGGTGAACACACCACCGGTGACGCGCACGCGGTACTGCGCCTGGTTGGACGGCACCGAGCCCGGCACCGGCGTCATCGAACCCGGATCGATACAGCCACCGGTGATCGAGCAGCCATGGGCCTGCGCGCGGTTGATGCCATCGCCCTGCTGCGCACCGACGCCGACGCGCACGCGGTAGGTCAGCACCAACTGCTGGCCGACGTTGATCGGGCCCAGGTTGAAGCCCAGGCGCGGGCCCGGCTTGCCGAACGGCTCATCCAGCGCGCGGCCGCCGACACGGGCGGTGCCATCGATGTAGGTGAAGCCACGCGGCAGCGTATCGACGATGTTCACCGTCGCCATCGCACTGCCGGAGGTCTGGCGCACGGTGATGCTGTACTGCACGGTGTCACCGATCTCGGCGGTCTGGCGGTCACCGGTCTTGGTGATGACCAGTCCGGTACCGGCGGAGGTGTCCAACGGCAGGTGGTTGTGGACGATGCCGGCGGTTGCCGAACCGGCAAACACGGTCAGCCAGTACTGGGTGGGCGTGCCCACCGCACCGGTCGGCGCATCAGCCTGCGGCTGCACCAGGTGGCTGGTGCCGGCTGCGCCCAGCGGCGACAGCGAACCTTCCTGCGGCGGAATCAGCGACGACACGAACTGGTAGCCACCCGGCGGCGTCACCGTCAGCTGGAACTCGCAACGTGCCGGCGCGGCAGGGCCGAACATGAACTGGTAGTAGCCGCTCGTACCCACGGTCATCGACACCGCGTTGCCTTCCACGCGGTAGCCACCGGCACCGGCGTTGAGGATGGCGGTCTTCGGGTCGTAGCCGTTGCACACGCCCACCGGGGTCAGGGTCACGATGGAGCCCGGCACCGGATCACGGGTGATGGCGTCGTAGACCACGCCCGACGGATCCACCGGCAGGCTCTGCTGCGGCAGATGCTGGCCGGCTTCGAGCACGACCTGCAGCTGGCTGGTGCCGTTCTCGGTGATACGGCAGGCGCTGCTGCTGCCATCGCTGATGGCACGCGTGGCGTCACAGGACACGCCCATGCCACCGGCGGTTTCCTGGTTCACCGGCCACGCCCACAACACGCCCGACGCAGGGTCACGGAACTGGATGTTCCACTTTATGCCCGGCACCACGTCGCCGAAGCGGTAGCTCCCGTCCACGGCGGTGGTGGTGGTCTTGGCAACCTGGCCGGTCGCCGCATCCAGCAGTTCCACGATCCACGACTGCAGGCGCGTATCGCCGCTGTCGAGGAAGGCATCGTCGCTGCCGATGTCGTACCACACGGTACCGCCGACCGATGCGGACAGCTGTACCTGGTTGGGCACGCGGCACACGTTCTGGGTGATGGCCGCATCGCACACCGGCAACTGGGTCACGTCGCCTTCGAACGTGTTGCGCTCGGTGGTGGTCGGGGTGCGGAACTCGTTCTCACCGCCGCCTTCCACCAGCACGGCGTTGTTGACGGTGCCGGCCTGCGCGGCCTCGGCGGTGACGTTCACCTTGACGGTGATGTCCGAGGTGGAGGTTGCACCGGCGTTGACCACTTCCGAACTGCGGCATTCAAAGCGGGCATCGCCCACCGCGCCGGAGCAGGTCCAACCATTGCCGGACGGAACTTCCGCCAGGTTCAGGCCAGCCGGCAGGCGGTCCTTGACGATGTACTCGCCCGTGGATGCCTGCTGCCCGCCATTGCGCACGCGGATGGTGTACGTGGCGACGTTGTTGACGGTGAACTTCACCGTGTTGGACGACTTGCTCACCAGCATGTCCGGCGAATCGCCGATCTCGCCGAAGTTGTTGTCCACCGACTTGTCGCCCGGCTTGAGCACGATGCCGGTGATCTCCGAGGTGGTCGTCGACGGATTGCCGCCCGTGCCGCCCGTGCTGCCGGCGGTGGTCTTGCCGTTGAGCGTTTCAGCCGGCTGGTTCGGTTCGGTCACCACATAGGTGCCCGGACGCAGGTTTTCGAAGGTGTACTTGCCGTTGGCGTCGGTGGTGGTGGTCAGCGTGACCGGGTTGCCCAGGTCGTCGGTGCCGGTCAACTCGACGGTGACGTTGGCAAAGCCGCCTTCCTCAGGCTGGCGGATACCGTCGTCGTTGCTGTCGTTGTAGACGTTGCCGGAAATGCTGGCCGCCGGCACTTCGCCGAAGTTGTTCTCGACCGACACCTGGCCCACGCCAACGGTGATCGTGCCGATGAACGACGGGTTCTGCGCGGTGGCGCTGCCTTCGGCCGAGCCGTTGCCCATCGGCGTGCCGCCGATGTTGCCCGGCTTGGTCTTGCCGTCATTGGTGCCGGCCGGCTGCTGCTTCTCCACCACCTTGTATTCGCCCGGGGGCAGGTTGAGGAAGCTGTAGCTGCCATCGGCACCGGTGGTGACGGTGATCGGGGTGATCGGGTTGCCGTTGATGTCGGTGCCGGTCAGTTCCATTTCGACGCCGGCAATACCGTCCTCGCCCGGATCGACCACGCCGTCATTGTTGGCATCCATCCACACCTTGCCGGTGATGCCGCTGTTGGTCGGCACCTCGGCGAACAGGTTGTCGCTGGAGAAATCACCCGGGCGGGTCAGGTCGATGTTGGTGATCTTGCTCGACTCCGGTGCCGCACCATTGCTGGCGGTACCGCTGTTGCCCTTGGTGCTGTCCAGCTGGCCTGCCGTGGTCTTGCCCTGCGCGGTGCCGGCCGGCTGGGTCGGCTCGATCAGGGTATAGGTGCCCGGACGCAGGCCTTCGAAGCTGAAGGTTCCGTCGGCGTTGGTCTGCAACGGCAAGTCAACCGGGTTGCCCAGGTCGTCGGTACCGGTCAGACGGATATCCACGCCACCGATGCCAGCGTCGCCCGCTTCCTTCACGCCATTGTTGTTGAGGTCGAAGAACACCACGCCCGAGGCGGACACCGGCAGGATCTCGCCGAAGTGGTTGTCCACCGACTTGCCGCCGGCATTCAACACCACGCCGGTGATGGCACTGGGGGTGGCGCGCACGGTCGTGGCCACACCGGCGACGCCGTCGATGACGGTACCGGCGGTAGTGATGCCATTGAGCGTGGTGACCGGGGTGCCGCCGGCCGGGGTGTAAACCGGCTGCGCCACCTGCTGGGTGACGATGTAGTCACCGGCCGGCAGGTCGATGAAGGCATAGCTGCCGTCGGCGGCGGTATTCAGCACCGACACGGTGTTGCCCAGCACATCGACCACCGGCTGGCCGTCACGACGGCTCAGGGTGACCTGCACGTTGCCCAGGCCGGGATCGCTGACGGTGTGACCGTCATTGGCCTGGTCCAGGTACACGCGACCGGACAGCGAGGCGGCCAGTTCGCCGAAGTTGTTGCCGGCCGAACCGGTCGGCGGCAGCTGCGGGATATGAATGACGTTGGAGGGGTTCTCCTTGCCATCCTTCAGGCCGGTCGGCTGGGTCTCGGTGATGGTGTACTCGTGGCCGGCGATCAGGCCCGGCACGCTGTAGTCGCCATTGGCGTCGGTGGTGCCGGTCCACACCACGGCGCCACTGGAATCGGTGACGGTGATGGTCACGCCCGGAATGCCCGGTTCGTTGCCGTTCTGGAGGCCGCTGTCGTCACGGTCCAGGTAGACCTTGCCGGACAGCACGGTGGTCAGGTTCTCACCGAAGTTGAACTCGGTGCCGTTGCCGGCGACCAGCTTGATGCCGCTGATGCGGTCCTCGCTGCCGGTGGTGCTTGCCGTGCAGGCGGCGGCGCACAGCACGCCACCGATCTTGCCCGGGTTGACCGCCAGCGGCTGGTTCACCAGGCCGGCCGGCGTGGCCGGCAGTGGCTCGCTCAACTCGTAGGTCTTGCCGGCGGTCAGGCCGGTGAACTGGTAGAAGCCCTGGGCATCGGTGGTCGCGGTCAGGGTACGGCCGGTCTCCACTTCCAGCAGGTTGACGGTGGCCTGGCCGATGCGGGCATCGGCGCTGCCCAGGACGTTGTTGTTGTCCTGGTCGATGTACACGTAGCCGGACAGGGTGCGCTCGGCCGGCTCCGGGAAGTCGAACTGCACGCCCGTACCGCCAGCGCCCAGCACCACGCCGCCGATCACGCTGGTGGTGGCGGTGTTGCTGGTGGTGTAGCTGCCGCTGACATTGTTGCTGGTGCCGTTGCGCACCGTACGCGGGGTGTTCGGCTGCGGCGCGCCATTGGCGGCATAGCCGCTCGGCTGGGTCTGGGTGATGGTGTAGCCGGCCGCGTCGGACGGCGCCAGGTGAGTGAACTGGTAGTCACCGGCGGCATCGGTGGTGGCCTCCAGCAGCACGGTGTTGCCGTACAGGTCCACGCCGCTCAGGGTCACCTTGACCCCGGCGATGCCGGTGTCGCCGCTGTCCTGGTCACCGTTGTCGTTGTCATCGGCGAACACACGCCCGCCCAGGCTGGCGTTCTGCACCTGCGTGGTCGAGGTCTTCTCGTTGTTGGTTGGCACCAGGTCCACCGAGGTCGGTTCGTCGTTGTCGTCACGACCCGGTTCGATGCTGGCCTTGTTGGTGTGGTTGGTCGGCGCATAGGCACCGGTGAACACGCCCGGCACGGTGCGCGCCCACAGGGTCAGCATCAGCGTGTTCGCGCTGCCCGACGGGAAGCTGCCGCCCAGGTCGCAGGTCACGGCCTGCTGTTGGGTCATCGCGGTGATCGACGCCGGGCCTGCGGACAGGTAGCAGACGTTGTCGGTGCCGGCGGCCGGCTTGCTGGCCACGGTGTTCACGCTGCCCGACAGCGTGGCGGCGCTGCCGCTGTTGACGGTGACGGTCAGCGGATGGGCGGCGTCATGCACCCACTCGAAGCCGGCCGGCAGGGTGTCGGTGACGCGCATCTTCTCCACGCGGCTGCCCAGCGCGTTGCGCACCACGATGTCGTAGCGGATCGGCTGGCCCACATCGACCGGACCAGCGGTCACGGTGGTCTTGCTTGCCACTTCCAGATCGGCCGACGGGAAGAGCACGTCGTTGACCTGCTCCAGGTTGTTGCCGGCATCGCCTGCGTCGGCGCTGCACTTGCCCTGGCTTTCGTAATTGGTGGTCTCGTCGCCGCACACGTAGGCGATGTTGTTGAACAGCACCGGCTGGCTGGAATCACCGGCGATGGTGAACAGCACATCGAACGCCACCATGTGTTCCTTGTCCAGGCGGTTCAGCGCCGGCACGGAATTCAGCAGGCAGACCAGTTCCGCGCCCTGCTGGCTGCAGGTCACATCGACGTCGGTCTTGTAGACATAGCCACTCACCGGCGCACCGGTGTTGACGTTCTCGATGCGGTCGAAGGTAGCGGTGAAGCCCGCCGGTGCGGTAATCCGGTCACGGACCTCCACATTCTCGGCCTGCGACGGCCCCAGGTTGAAGGTGCTCAGGCGGTAGCGCAGCTGGTCGCCGACCACGAAGGTGTTGCGGCCGTTCGGATAGACCTGGGTCTTCTTCTGCTGCAGGTCGATGGTCGGCACGCGGACCTCGAAGGTCACGTCGGCACTGTTGTTGCTGTTGGAAGCGGCGTCGTCGCAGCTGGTCGAGGCGCCCGGCAGCCACTGGCAGACAGCGCCGAGGCTGGCGACCGACGCCTGGTTGGTGACCGACGGATAGACCACGCCACCGGCAGCGACCTGCAGGTTGGCCGGCTTCTTGACGCGTGCGCTGATCGTCACCGTCTCGGTGGTCTGCGCGGCGATCGCGCCGCGGCTGTTGACGCAGGAGATGGCGCCGGTGGCCTTGTTGCTGGCCGAGCAGTCCAGCATGCTGCCGGACGGCACGGTCACGTCGATGATCTCGTAGGTGGCACCGGCCATCGTCGCCGTCCCGGTCGGGAGGGCGTCGGTGATGTGGAAGTCGTTCTGCGGCGCCTCGTCCGGGCCGTGGTTGCGCGCGGTCAGGGTGAAGGAGATCGGCTCGCCGATCAGCACCGTGCCGCTCGGGGTGACGGTCTTGCTGGTCATCCGGTAGTCGGTGCGCGGCAGGACCTTCACCGCCGCCGAGTCGGAGTACAGGCCATCGGCGCGCAGGCTCGACAGCACCGCGTTGGGCGAGGTCAGCGTTGCGGTGTTGGTCAGATCGCTGCCGCCGCTGGTGGACTGCAGCGGACGATCCACCGCCAGCACCACTTCGATCTCGGTGCCCGGTGCCACATTGCTGAACGTACAGGTCTGGTTGCGCGCACCGGACCCCAGCGCGGGACAGCTGACGGCACCTGCGCTACCGCTGATCGCGGCCGCCGACAGCACCCGCACCTGGCCCTTGAACACCGAGGTGTTGAGCACGCCCGGCACGTTGTCGGTGAGGTTCAGGGTCGGGATGGTCTTCTGGTTGGGCTTGTCCGTGGTGCTCGGGGTGGACACCAGGATCTTCCAGTACACCGTCTCGGCGGCGCCGGACAGGGTCGGGGCGTCGGCCACGTCGTCGTGCCAGGTGATCTGGTCGACCGAGGAGTCCTTGCGGATGTTGACCCAGGCCGTGTCATTGATGACGTCGGTCAGGTTCAGGCCGGTGCCGGCGGTGGCGCAGTCATTGGTGGCACTGCGGTCGGCCGGCTGCGCGGCGTCGGCCGCGTTGACACCCAGCTGGCCCAGCGCGGTGATGCCGGTGCAGGCACGGTTGGACAGGTTCAACTGGCCGACGATCGCGGTGGCGCGGGTCTGGAACGACAACGGCAGGCTGCCGCCGCGCGCGACCGTGCCGGTACCGGTGGTCTTGCAGGTCACCTGGGTGGTGAAGGCAGCAGAGATGCCGGTCGGCGGGCTCACGTTGCGCTGGACCGTGCACTCCCAGCCCGGGGTGACGTTCGCCAACCCGTTCACACCGTAGCTGGCGTCCATTTCCTCCGGGCGCATGTAATCAACCACGTACAGCGGCTGCGCCGGCGTGTAGCTGGCCGCGCTGGTGCTGTTCATGCCATTGCTGACCGAGAACGAGGAGGTGATCGGCGCGCCGGGGCTGACCGGGCCACTGGACGGGTTCTTCGTCTTGGTCAGGCCGATGTCGGTGTAGGGCTCGTTGATCTGGTACGGCGCGAGCACGCTGTTGTTGGCTTCGTTCCAGTCCTTCAGCGCGGCCGGCGGCGTGGCCACGACCGGGAAGCGCCCGTCGGTGCCGGTCTGCGGCATCGTCAGCGGAATGGTGAAGGGCTTGCTGCTGCCGGAAGCGACCACGCCGGCATCGCAGGTCACCAGCGTGCCGGGATACACGGTGCCGGAGACGGTCAGCTGCTGGCCGGCCTCCAGGCTGCAGCCCGCCGGCAGGGTGCCGATGACGAAGCCGTCGGGAACGATGGTGCTCACGGTGCCACCGGCCGTGCTGGTCTGCGGGCCGTTGTTCTTGTAGGTCAGCACCAGGTTCTGCGCGGTGCCCACTTCCAGCGGCTGCGACGGGAAGCTCACCAGCGCTTCGATGTCCGTGCCCAGCACGATGTTGTAGCTGGCGCTGTCGGAGTTGTCGTTCGGGTCCGCGTCGAAGTAGTTGTCGTTCGCGGTGGCGATGGTCGCGTTGTTGGTGTGCGTGCCCAGGCCGTTGGTACGCAGGGTTACCGTGACCTTGGCGGCGTCGAGCTGGGCCAGGCTCATGGGGCCGTTGTAGGTACAGCTGAACGCACGGGCGCTGTTGGCCTGGGCCACGGTCTCGCACACGGCGCTGTTGGCCGGTGAGGGGGTGATGGCGGTGACCACGTTGGCGGTGTCGGTCGGCAGCTGGTCGGTGATGACGATGCGCGCGCCGCTGGGCAGTGCGCTGCCACCGGAGGCGATGCGCGGATGCAGCTCGAACGTGGCGGTGCCGCCGGTCGCGCCCTGGCCGTTGTCCGGCGTGATCAGGGTCTTCTCGACCTGCAGGTTGCCGGTCTCACGGACGGTGGTGGTGCCGGTCGCAGGCGTCGCGCTGTTACTCGAGGTCGCGGTCAGGTTGAAGCTGCCCAGCTGGCGCGCGCGGATGCTGAAACCCACCGAACCGCTCGGGGCAGTGGCGGTGTTGCCCGGGGCGACCGGGCACGACACGGTACGGGTGGCAGCCGTGTACACGCAGTCGCTGGCGCTGGGCGATGCCGGCGGCACGAAGTCCACGGTGGGCGGCAGCACTACCGAGATGTTGGTCTGGGTCGCGTCGGTGGCGGTGCGCAGCCAGCTGATGGTCAGCGGTGTGTCGATGCTCTCGCCCATGTTCGGCGGCAGATTCACGTTCTGCGGCACGACCGTGGCAAATGCGGCCGCAGGCAGCAGGCCCAGCACCAGTGCCGCTGTGGCACGGGCGATGGGCGCGTACCACGGCGAGCGGCCATGTCCATGATGACTACCGGCGGTATCACCCGCACGGACCGTGTACTGCTGAAGTTGTTTTTTCACCGGAGAGCCTCTGCAAGCGCGCGCTCGGGCTGCCCGTCCAGGCAGTCCGTTTGGTTTCGTTGAGCTTCGAAACAGCGACCCGCCCCAAAACGGGTCGCAATTCAGCACCGTGAGGTGCGTGTGACGGCGCGGATTCTCACTGCGCTCTTACGCGGAAACAGTGCCGCCGCATGACGGATACTTTCACTTCCTCACATCACACAAATAATGTGATCTGGCTCACATCACCATCATCTTGTTTTCACAGGGAAATCACGGTGCATCCGCGGAACTCGGCTGAATGCGCGAAATTTCAAATTCGTGAATTTATTCTGAACGAAATTTATACATTCAGACCGTCAAGCGGTAGCCACTTCCCCGTACTGCGCGGATCGGCAGGGTATGGCCGGTGGCCATCCGCACGCGGTTGCGCAGCCGGTGCACGAGCACTTCGATGCGGTGCGGGTCGAAGCTCCAGGGCTGGTCGGTCAGGGCTTCGATCAGGCGCTCACGCGCCACCGTCTCAGAGGGAGACGAGAACAACAGGGACAGAAACGCCCGTTCTGCTTCGGTCAGGGCCAGCAGGCTGCCCCCCGGCGCGCGCAGGTCCCAGGCATCGGATTCCAGCATCCAGCCCTGTTCCGGCAGGCGGGCGGCACTGGCCTCCACCACCTGCGCCGGCTCGCCGGGCAGGCGACGACGCAGGCTGTACAGCTTGGCCGCCAGCACGTTGGACGAGGGCCGCTGCGGCAGGCAGGCGTCGGCGCCGGCCCACAGGCCTTCGGCCACCGCCTCGGGGGTGGCCGGGTCGACCAGCAGGACCACGCCGAGGTCATCGCGACGGCGCAGGTGGGCGACGGTGCTGGCCACGTCCTCGCGGATCTGCGAGGTGTCGATCAGCACGATGTCGCACGGCACGATGGCCAGCTCGCGGTACAGCGCGTCGATGCTGTCCAGCGCATGCACCTGCGCGCCATGCCAGACCAGCGGCTGCACCACATCCAGGCTGCCGACGATCCATATCCGCAGTGGCGCCAGGGCCAGCTCCCGCTCGACGCCCACCATGATGTTGTCCTGTTGCTGCACCGATCACTCCTGTTCGAAGGCATACCATTGCCTACGTATGTCGGATTCTAGCCCAGCGTAATACCAGTTACGGGAGGGTACATGTGTCAGAAGATTAAACAGTAACGGGGCCCGTAGGCCCCGTTACAGTTCTGCCGGTGCGGCCGGGCTTACTGCGCCGGCACGCCCATCTCCTGCAGCAGCGCCGGTGCCGGGTAGACCTTGGCCAGCAGCCAGCGCAGGTAGCGCATGTCCACGTGCACGGCACGCTTGTAGCGCGGGTCGAACCACCAGCTGGCGCTGACCGACTCCCAGTTGGAATCGAAGTTCAGGCCGATCAGCTCGCCCTTGGCATTGAGCACCGGCGAACCGGAGTTGCCGCCGGTGGTGTCCAGGTTGGTCAGGAAGTTGACCGTCTG
Source organism: Stenotrophomonas sp. ATCM1_4 (assembly GCF_004348115.1). GTDB lineage: Bacteria > Pseudomonadota > Gammaproteobacteria > Xanthomonadales > Xanthomonadaceae > Stenotrophomonas > Stenotrophomonas capsici. The sequence goes on from NZ_QPFB01000001.1 coordinate 1,686,201, forward strand.
CGTCTTCAGCGCCGGGTCCGCGGTACTGCCGAAGTCACCCTTGGCGATGGCCGCCAGCAGCGGCTTGGGCGCATCGAACGGCACCGTGTTGGTGTTCTTCTCGACGATGCCGGCCACCGTGGTCACCGGCGAATAGCTGACCGCGTCGCGCGGGTGCAGCGCCTCGACCTTGCCGTAGCTGATGCGCAGCGTGCTGTTGGCATCCGGGTAAACCGCCCGGCCCTGCTTTGCACGCCAATCGAACAGGGCCTGCATGTACGAAGGCCGCAGGCGCAGCTGCTCACCCTCGCGCTCCTTGCTTTCACGCTCGGCATTGAGCTGCGCCATCACCAGCGCCGACGCCACCGACACCAGCGCGTCGCCCTCGATGAATCCCCCCTTGCGCGCCGATTCAAAGCGCGACAGGCGCTGCGCCTCGTCGCCCAGGCGGGTCTGCGCATAGATCTCGTCCAGGTGCCGGGCCAGCTCTGCCGGGGTGCGGCCGAACAGGTTGTCGTAGTGCGCGTCGCGCTGTGCATCGGGCAGCTGCTGGTAACGGGTCAACAGCGCGGTGAGGATGGCCTTCTCCACCGTCGGGTCGTAGCGACGCTGCACCTGCTTGAGCACGCCTTCGATCAGCGCCTGGTCGCGCTGCTGGTAACCGCTCTCGCGCTCGGCGTCGGGCTTGGCCGACTCGATGCGCAGGCGCTCGAGCAGCATGGCCGAGCGCAGCAGCTGGGTCTGGCTGGACATCAGCGTCACCAGGAACTCGCTGGCACCGGCCTGCTCACCGGCCGCCAGCGAGGCGAACAGCGCATCGATGTCGGCGTTGTACTTGCGGTCGGTGGCGGCCAGCATCGCCTGCTCGTCCTGCGCACGCTGGGTCTTGGCATCGCTGCGCAGCAGCCCTTCCAGCTCGCCGGCGGCGCGCTTGCGGTTGTTCTTCAGCGACTGCAGCTGCGAGGCGTAGCGCGTGCGTGCATCGGCATTGTCCTTGCCGATCGCCTCGATGGTGTCGATCAGCTGCTGGAACACCGCCACGCGGCGCGGCAGCACCGTATCGATCTGGTTGGCGAACTCGGCGGCGGTGCGCAGCCGGTAGGTGGTGCCCGGGTAACCGGCCAGCATCGCGTAGTCGCCTTCCTTCGGCCCGTCCAGCGACATCGTCAGGTGTGCCGGCGGGTGGTACGGCACGTTGTCCTTGCTGTACGGCGCCGGCTTGCCGTCCTTGCCCACGTAGGCACGCAGCAGGGTGAAGTCACCGGTATGGCGCGGCCACATGAAGTTGTCGATCTCGTCGCCGTAGTTGCCGATCGCGCGCGGCGGCGCATAGACCAGGCGGATGTCGGTCAGCTCCAGCTGGCGGATGCGGTAGAAGTCGCTGCCGTAGTACATGTTGGCCACCGAGCAGCGCACGCCGCTTTCGGCCTCGCAGTCGGCGACGATGCGCTTGCGCGCATTCTCCACCGCATCGTAGTAGGCGCGGCCGGTCTTGCCGCGTGCGTCCTTGAGCACGTCATCGGTGACCTTGTCGAAGCCCACCGTCACCAGCACGCGGTAATCCGGGTTGGCGGCGCGCTCATCGGCACGGCCCTGGGCGATGAAGCCCTCGTCGATGATGTTGTGTTCCTTGCTGGCGTTGTACTGGATCACGCCATAAGCCACGTGGTGGTTGGTCAGCAGCAGGCCGTCGCCGGAGACGAACGAGCCGGTGCCGCCACCGACCCGCACCACCGCGCTCAGCGGCGGCGCGGTGACGTCGGCCAGTTCGGCCGGATTGCCCTTGAACCCCGCGTCCTTCAGCGTGTCGGCCAGGTCAGGCAGCTGCGTCGGCATCCACATGCCTTCGTTGGCATGGGCGGCGGTGGCCAGGGACATGCCCAGCGCCAGGGCGGCGGCAAGCGGTTTGCGGGTCATGGGTACTCCAGCGGAATGCAGAACAGGGCCAGACAGTAGCCGTGCCAGCCAACAGCGGCAACCGCCAGCGGTCATGGTCGGCGCCCCGATGCCAGCGCCGGCATGCAGGCCCGTGCTGCATGCCGATCCATCACCCGGTTGCACGGCGTGTTTCCGCATCGCGGTGGCTTGCCTACAATCGCAATGACAACTTGAACAGGGGCATCAGGGATGATCGTCGGCATTGATCTGGGCACAACGCACTCGTTGATCGGCATGCACGGTGCCGACGGCCCGGTCCTTTTTCCAAACCCGCACGGCCAGGTGTTGACGCCTTCGGCGGTCAGCGTCGCCGATGGCGCGGTGCTGGTCGGCCAGGCCGCACGCGACCGGCTGGTCAGCCATCCCGGCGACAGCGTGGCCCACTTCAAGCGCTGGATGGGCACCGACCGCGAGACCCGGCTGGGCAGCCACCGCTTCCGCCCGGAGGAGCTGTCCGCACTGGTGCTGCGCGCACTGCTGGCCGACGCCGAGGCCGCGCTCGGCCACAAGGTCGAGGAGGCCGTCATCAGCGTGCCGGCCTATTTTTCCGACGCACAGCGCAAGGCAACCCGCACCGCCGGCGAATTGGCCGGCATCCGCGTCGAGCGCCTGATCAACGAGCCGACCGCCGCGGCCCTGGCCTATGGGCTGCAGGAACGCGAGCGCGAGGGCCGCATCCTGGTGCTGGACCTGGGCGGTGGCACCTTCGACGTATCGATCCTCGAGCTGTTCGACGGCATCGTCGAGGTCCATGCCAGCGCCGGCGACAACTTCCTCGGCGGCGAGGACTTTCTGCAGGTACTGGCGCACGCCTTCCGGCAGGACATGAAACTCGACCCGGCGACGCTCGATGCCAGCGAGCAGGCGCAACTGCTGCACCGCCTGGAGCAGCTCAAGCGCGAGCTCAGCGCGCGCAGCGCGGTTGACCTGCAACTCACGCTGGGTGGCCGCGAGCTGCACTGGCACATGGATGAAGCCCGCTATGCGCAGCTGTGCGAACCGCTGCTGCAACGGATGCGCACGCCCATCGAACGCGCCATCCGCGACGCGCGGCTCAAGCCCGAGGCACTGGACGACATCATCCTGGTCGGCGGCGCGGCGCGCATGCCGATGGTCGTGCGCCTTGCCACGCGCATGTTCGGGCGCCTGCCACTGCGCCATATCCACCCGGACCAGGCCATCGCCCTCGGCGCGGCCGTCGCCGCCGGCATGAAGGCGCGCGACAGCGCGCTGCGGGAAGTGGTGTTGACCGATGTCTGCCCGTACACGCTGGGCACGCAGGTGTCGCGGATGGGCCCGGACGGCAAGGAGCGCACCGGCTACTTCCATCCCATCATCCAGCGCAACAGCGTGGTGCCGGTCAGCCGCGAGGACGTGTTCCATCCGGTGCATGCCGAGCAGAAAGTCCTGCGCTTCGATGTCTACCAGGGCGAAAGCCCCACGGTGGACAGGAACATCAAGCTCGGCGAACTGCAGATTCCGCTGACCAACCACGGCAATGAGGACCGCTCGGTCACCACCCGCTTCACCTACGACGTGGATGGCATCCTGCAGGTCGAGGTCACCGAGAACGCCACCGGCAAGCGCCACGAGCTGGTGCTGGAGCAGAACCCCGGCGTGCTGGCCCCGGACCAGATCCAGCAACGCCTGCAGGCACTGCAGGCGTTGAAGGTGCACCCGCGTGACCATCAACCCAACATTGCGCTGATCGCGCGCACCGAACGCCTGTACTCCGAACACGTGGACCAGCGCGAGCAGTTGCAGGGCTGGCTGCTGCAGTTCCGCGAGGCGCTGGAAAGCCAGGACACGCAGCGCGTGGAGCGCCACCGGCGCGAACTCGGCCGGGCGCTGGACGAGCTGGAGGGGCTGCAGTGAGCTGGGCGCTGGAAGTACTCGAGCTCGACGCCAGCGCCGACGAGCGCGCAATCAAGCGCGCCTATGCCCGGTTGTTGCGCAGCAACCGCCCGGACGATGACGCCGCGGCCTTCCAGCGCCTGCACGAGGCCTACCAGACCGCCCTGCACTGGCAGCGCCATCAACAGGCGTTGGCGACCACCGACGCCGAAGCACCGGACGATGGCCAGGACCCATGGCCGACGGCGCAGCCGGATGCACTGGAGATCATCATCGAGCCGCAGTCGTTGGCCGACGTGCTGGCCGGTGCCGCACCCGCGGCCGTCGCGCCCACCCACCCGTACGCCGAACCGACCTGGCTGGCACAGGACAGTCTGGTCCTGCCGCCGGCCATCGACCTCGACGCGCTGGTCGCGCGCATCATCGACGCCGCCGGCACGCAGCCACCGGACCGCTTCCAGGTTTGGCTGGACACGTGCCCGGAGCTCTGGTCGTTGAGCGGCAAGGCCGATGCCGGTGGCGAGCTTCTCGGCCGCCTGTACCACGGTGGCGACGCCATCGGCGGCGCCAATTTCGATCTGCTCGCCACGGCGTTCGGTTGGGACCAGGTGGGCACGCATGTCGACCCGGACACGTTGGCCGGCATGCGCGAGACGCTGCGCCAGCGTTGGATCTGGCAGGCGGGCAACGAAGCGGCATTGGCACTGGAACTGCAGACCGACCAGGACGCACCGGCGACACTGCCCGACACACGGCGGTGCCGCACGCTGCTGACCCGTCCGTGGCGCCACCTGCAGGCACTGCTGAGCGCGGCAAACCCGGCCCGCCTGCACATGATGCGCAATGCGCTGCGGCACCTCGGTGACGCGGCCGCTTTCCTGCCCTGCCCGCCGCTGCACGAGATGCAGGTCAGGTTCTGGCGCGCGGTCACCGACGACGGGCGGCTCAGCCAGGATCGTGTGCTGCTGGGGCTGATCCGCGGCATCGGCCTGTCCGCATTGTGGTTGCTGCTGCCCGTCGCGGTGTACGTGACGAAAGCCAGCGCCGACCTGGATGCAGGCCTGGGCTGGCCGTCGCCAGGTGAGCTGATGCCCTTGGCCCTGACCGGTACGGCGGTCGCGCTGCTGCTGGGCATGGGCGTGCTGCCGTGGAAGTTGCTGATGCATTGGCTGCCCACGCCTGCAGCGATGCGGCTGTGGCTTCCGCTGCTTGCCGTGGCCGCCATCGCGCTCAGCTCCACGCCGCTGGGATTCCTGGGCATGCTGTTGGGCGGTGCCGCGCTGTGGCTCGCCGTGCGGCGTGCGCTGCGCGCCTCGGCGCGGCTCAACCAGATGCTGCCCCTGCTGGCGATCGGCCTGTTCTTCGCCGCGCCATTCGTCATGCGCGGCTTGAACCTGTCCTACGGCGCGCTGAGCGGCGGCCTGGCGCTGGGCCTGTGCCTGTTCGACCTGGGCCGCCTGCATCGCACGCGCGGCGAGCGGATACCAACGGAAGACGCCCCGTAGTGCCGAGCCACGCCCGGCACGCATTTCCCCGGTAACGCCGCGCGCGGCATGGCTGCGCGACCGGCCCATCCCCGGCGTTGCACGGCCGGGGGCTTACTTCTCGGTACGCCAGTTCACCGAACCACGGTTTTCCACCGTGGACGATTCCACTTCGATGTCGAAGCCACGGCGCAGCAGGTACTTGAGCGTGATCACCGAGCCGCTGCCGACCAGCGAGACGCCGTAGCCAACGTAGAGCTTGGGCGTGATGTACTTGCCCACGCCGATCACCGAACCGCCCAGCGCACGCGACTGGCTCACGCCGGCGTCGTCCAGGCCCAGCTTGGCACCCACCTGCGCGGCCAGCAGGCCGCTGCCCGCCGACAGCGCCGCCGAGGCCGCGTTGACCTGCTGCGCCTGGTCGCTGCTGGCCATGCTCAGGCTGCGGCCCAGCACCAGGTAGGCCAGGGCTTCGGACTGGGACATGGCCGGCTCCGACCACACGTCCACCTTCGGCGCCTGCGCGCGGCCGGTGACGTGGATGCCGGCGGTGACGTCGCCGATCTCGCGCTGCGCCTTGATGTTGATGCGCGGGTCCGAGACGATGCCGTAGTTCCACAGCAGCGTGCCGTCGGTGATGGTCAGGTCCTGGCCGTAGGCCTTGTAGCGACCGCTCACTTCCAGCCCGCCGTTGGCGGTCATCTCGCGGCCCGGGCGCGCGCGCACCTGCATGCGTCCGGTCAGCGCGCCCTTGAGGCCGAAGCCGTTCATCCGGACCTTGTCGCCGAGGCTGACGGTCAGGTCCATGTCCAGCGGCGAGGACGGCGCTTCCTCCGGGTCCACCGGGTCCAGCACCACGATGTCCTCCGACACCGAGGTGCCGCGGTCCAGGCGCTCCAGGTCCAGGTCAGCCTCCGGCACGTGCACGCTGCCCCGCAGTTCCATCGCGGTGCCGGCCAAGGTGAAGTTCAGGTCCGGGTTGGCCACCACGCGCATCTCGCTGGTGTTGGCGAGCAGCACGTTGTCACCGTGGATATGCAGCTGCAACGGCTGGGCATCGCCGAACCACGACAGCCCGCCGTCGATCTTCAGCGCGCCTTCGCCGCCGGTCTTGGCCGAGGCGCTGATGCGCGCCGAGCCATCGGGCTGCGCGGTGAAGTTGCCCACGCCTTCGCTCAGGGTCAGGCCAAGCGCGGGGAACTCGCCGGTGAAATCGCTCAGCTTGGCCTCACCGCCCAGCGTGGGCTGCGAGCGCGTGCCGCGCAGGCTCACGTGGCCTTCGACCAGGCCCTTGGGCCGCACCAGGTCCGGCGAGAACAGCTCCATCCAGTACAGCCGCGACATGTTCAGGTACAGCTCGCCGTTGAGCGCGGCGTTCGGCTCCCAGCCGGTCTGCACCTTGGCGTCGATGAAGCCATCGCCCTGGAAGCCTACACCGAGGTAGCCCTTGATGCTGTTGGGCTGCATGTCCACGTTGATCGAGAAGTGGTCGTAGCGCACCAGTTCACCGCGGGCGTTGTCGCCCAGGCGGATGCCACCCTCGGCCGAGGCCACCTTGAAGCTGCCTTCCCAGGCATTGCCACGCGGGCGGATGTTGCCGTCCAGGGTGATGTCGCCACGCAGATGGATGCGACGGCCCGAGTTCGGCGGCAGCCACGGCTGCACCAACGCCAGCGGCAGTGCATCACCGCGCAGCAGCAGGCCCTCGCGCGGCCAGTTGGCGGCCACGCACAACGCGCCACCGGTGTCCGAGCCCAGGCAGGCATCGCCCAGGGTGAAGGCGCTGCCCTGCACGCTGAACGCCGCGGGCTGGCGCAGCTGCCACGGTGCGCCCTTGATCGGCGCGATCCGCAATGCCCCCAGTTCGCCACGCCACGCCTGACCGGCCTGGCGCAAGCTGCCACTGAGTGCGAGCGCGCCCAGGTCGTTGCGCGTCTCCGCGTCCAGCCGCAGGTTCTGCAGGCTGCCGCGTGCGTCCACGCGCACGTGGTCGAGCAGCATGCCCACCTCCAGCGCGCTGCCCTGCACCTGCAGGTTGCCGTTGTCGCCGGCCCACGGCAGGCGGCCGTTGATGCTGACCTGGCCGGCCTTCCAGTCGTCCCATTGCAGGCTGCTGCCCTGCAGGTTGGCGGTGATGTCCGGCTGGCTGGGCGTGCCGCGCAGCTGCACGGTGCCGGCCAGGCTGCCGCTGCCGCCGGGCAGCAGGTCGGACAGGTGCAGCGGCTCCAGCCGTGCATCCACGTCGATGCGGTCGCCGACCTTGCCCTTGGCCTCGATGCGGCTCTGGCCCAGCACCAGCCGCACGTCGCCCTCGCCCTGCGTCCCCTGCACGGCCAGCTTGGCGCGTGCGTCGACGCTGCGGCCACGCAGCCGGCCGCTGATCTTCGGCGCATCCAGCGTGGCCTCGAAACGCAGGTCGTCGGTGCCGGCCGGCGGCGGCAACTGCTTGCCGCGGGACGCCAGCGTGCCGGACAGGTCGCCGTCCCAGCCCGGTGCGAAATAGCCCGGGTCGAAGTTGGCCAGCCGCGCATCCACGTCCCACGCCAATGCGGGGGCCCAGGCGGCCGAGCCGACCAGCTCCAGTGCACCGCCCGGCGTGGTCGCCTTCAGGTGTTCGATCTGCGCCTGCTGGTCATTGCCGCGCACGTCGAAATCCAGGCTGGCGTCCTGCTGGTCGCGGGCCACGTCGGCCTTGCCGATCGCCGCCCATTGCTTGAGGTTGCCGGCCACGCCCAGCCGCGCTTCCTTCAGGTGCATCGGCACCGGCGTGCTGTCCGGTGCGGTCGGGTCCGGCGCGGGCGTCCAGGTCAACTGGTTGGCCACCACCGCGAAGCGGAAGCCGGGGTTCTGCGCATCGGTGAAATCGGCCTTGCCCTGCAGGCGCACGGTGCCGCCGAAGGCCTCGGCCACCAGCGGCGCGACGGTCAGCACCTGGTTGTCGATGCTGACATTGGACGGCGCCAGCACCAGTTCCTGTTCGCCCTGGCGCACGCGCCCCTGCAGCTGCGCGTTGCCGCCACGGCCCCGCGCGGTGAAGTCCAGCGCCAGCGGTGCGGGCGCTTCGGCCATGAACTGCGCGGGCACCAGTTGGCCCAGGTCCAGCTCCTCGCTGCGCGCGGCCAGCTTCCAGACCGGGTCGTTGCGACCGTCCAGCACCAGGCTGGCGTGCAACGGCTTGGGCGCGTAACCGGCCAGCGCCACTTCCATGTGCGCCAGGTCGCCGCGTGCCACCAGCCCCAGCCGCGCCGCGGCCTGGCCCGGTCGCGGCGGCATCAATGCACGCACGGTCAGGTCGGTCCGGTAGTCCTTGCGCGGCAGGTAATGGCCGTCGATGCGGAAGTCACCCAGGTTGCTGTTGACCTTGAGCTGGGTGGCGGTGAATTCGCCGTCGGCCGCCTCGATGCCACCGCGGACGCGGGTGATGTCGATGATCGGTTCCTGCAGCTGGGTGATGCGCAGGCCATCGACCACGATGGTGTCCGCCTGCAGCGCGAGCGGCAGCTCGATGGCCGGCAGCACGTCCGGCCAGCGCGGCAGTTCGAATGGCTTGTCCTCCGACGGGCCCAGCTCCAGGTGCGCGTCGCGGATGCGCAGCGCGTCCAGGCGCAGCTTGCGGCCCAGCAGCGGACGGATGTCCGGGTCCAGGTAGGCTTCGGCGGCGCTGAAATGCAGGTCGTCGTAGCGGAAATCCAGGTCGTGCAGGATCAGCGGGCCGGCCAGCGGGCCCTCGGCCTTGCTCCAGGTCAGCGACGAGCCGGCCGGCAGGCGTGCCACCACCTGCGCCAGCAGCACTTCGCGGCCGGCCACGGTCTGCAGCAGCCAGTACAGGCCGAACAACCCCAGCAGCACCAGCACGGTGAGGGTGATGCCGCTGCGCACGGCCAGCGTGCGCATGCGCGCCCTGCGCCGCGCCCGCAGCTCGGCGATGCGCGCCTCGCGCTCTTCCGGGCTCACCTCTTCCGGACGCCGGCTCACAGGTCCGCTCCGATGTTGAGGTACAGCTGGAACTGCGAGTCAGGGCTGTTCAGGCCGTGCGCGATGTCGATGCGCACCGGGCCCACCGGGGATTTCCAGCGCACGCCCAGGCCCACGCCGGTATGCAGGTCGATGGTGTTGTCGAAGGCGCTGCCGGTATCGACGAACACCGCCGCGCCCCACGGGCCGCCGCCGAAGTAATGCTCGTACTCGGCCGAACCGACCACCAGGTTCTTGGCACCTAGGGCGAACTTGTCCGGGGCCGGCGTGCGCGGGCCCACTTCACGGTAGGCGTAACCGCGGATGGAGCGGTCACCACCGGCGAAGTAGCGCAGGCTGGGCGGCATCGCCACCAGGTCGCTGGTCCAGGTGGTGCCGGCCTGGCCGCGCAGGATCAGGCGGTCACTCTCTCCCACCGGCACGTACCAGCGCACGGTCGCATCGGCCTGGACGAAGCTGGTGTCCGAGCCGACGCCCTCGATGCCGGCGCGCATGGTCGCGTTGCCGCTCAGGCCCCGGCGCGGGAAGCTCTTGTCGTCCACGTCCACGTAATCGGCGGTCAACTGCGGGTAGACCAGCGTGGAGTACTGGTACACGGCGCTGTTGAACTGGTTGCCGGAGCTGTAGCGCCAGCGCTCGCGCAGGGCGTTCATCGAGACGATGGCATTCCAGTGCTCGTTGATCTCGCCGCTGCGGCTGGCGATCAGCTTGAAGTTGCGCAGGTCGATGTAGTCGGTCTGCTCGTCATAGACGCTCACCGCGTAGGTGTACCAGCCATCGAGCCAGCGGAAGCCCGGCACGCGGTAGCTGGTGATCAGGCTCTTGCGCTTCTGCGCGTAGTCGACCTGGGTGTTGAGCTTGTGGCCGCGGCGGTTGACGTAGCGACGCTCCACGCCACCGCGTACACCGGCACCGCTCTCGCTGCCGTAGCTCAGGCCCGCGGTGTAGATGGTGCGCTTGGCGCGGGTCAGCTTCACGTCCACCGGCACCTCGCCGCTCTCGTCAGCCTGCTCCGGGTGCGGCTGGATGTCGATGACGCTGAAGTAATCCAGCTTGGTCAGCGACTCGCGCAGGCGGTCCAGCTTGCCTTCGTGCCAGTAGCTGCCCTGCTCCCAGTACACCAGCGGCTCGAACAGGTCCTGGCGGAAGTAGTCCTGCTGGAAGTTGATCGGCCCCATGTTGTAGCGGCGGCCGCTGTCCCAGGTGAGGAAGATGTCGGCGGCGTTCTCGGCACGGGTGACTTCCACCTTGCGCTGGGTGAAGTCGGCGTCGAAGTAGCCACGTTCGGCCAGGCGGCGGGTGATGGTGATCTTGCTGGCTTCGTAGTTGACCGAGTCGAAGGGCTGGCCGCGCTTGGGCTGGAACGCCTCCAGGTCCTCCATCAGGTAGCGGTCGCGGCCGGCCGGGCCGGTGATGGCCAGTTCTTCCTGGCGGACCCGGATCTGCTCGCCCTTCTCCACGCGCACGACCACGCGCACGTTGTCGCCCTCGCGCGGGCTTTCGATGGTGATGTTGGGGTTGTAGAACCCGAACGGCTCCAGCGCCTTGCGGGTCTGGCTCTCGGCCTGGGAGAGCAGGTATTCCAGCCGGGACTCGCCCTGCTGCTTGCCGATGACGTCATAGAGCGAGAGCGAGGCCTCGATGTTCTCGATCATCTCGGCGTCGTCGCCCTTGTCCAGGCCCTTGATTTCGACTTTCTGGATGGTGCCGCGGGCATGGGCGAGGGGCGCCGCCAGAAACAACGCGGCAGACAGGAGAAAAAGGGTGATTCGGGAAGGCTGCATGCACGCCAGCATACCGGGCTGGAGATGACTGGCAAAATCACAATGTGGCGGTTTTGCCACATGTGAAAGCGATGTAAATCCCAGGCGCGCTTGTGCCGGACGTCGCCGGTGGGCCTGCACTGCCGATCAGGCCGGAGCTGCCTCGGCCGCGAAGTCAGCAGCCCCTGCAACACCGACAACGGCCGCAACTTCATCGGCACACCGGCCCTTGCATGGACCGCCTTCGTGCGTGCTTCGCGGCCGGGGCCGCTCCTGCCGGAAGAAGAACGACGAAGGCCCGCTCGTGCGGGCCTTCGTCTGCGGCATGTCGCCCGCGATCAGTTGGACAGGTGCTCGATCGCCGCGACGCTGCCCAGGCGGTCACCCAGCGTGCGCAGCAACGCCAGGCGGTTGCCGCGCAGCGCCGGGTCCTCGGCGTTGACCATCACCGCATCGAAGAACGCATCCACCTGCGGGCGCAGGCGAGCCAGGCGGCCGAGCACGGCCACGTAGTCCTTGTGGTGCAGGCTGGTGCCGGTGTCGTCGATGGCCGCGGTCACCGCCTCGGCCAGCTCGCTCTCGGCCGGCTCGCGCAGCAACGCCGGGTCGATCATGCCCGGGATGTCGCCCTCGGCCTTGCGCAGGATGTTGCGGATGCGCTTGTTGGCCGCGGCCAGCGCCTCGGCTTCGGGCAGCTGGGCGAAGGTGCCGATGGCATCGATGCGGCGGTCGAAGTCGTACAGCGAGGCCGGCTTCAGTTCGGCCACGGCGTTGAAGTGGGTGGCCGGCACGCCCTTGTCGGCGTAGTAGCCCTTCAGGCGGTCGATGATGAAGTCGTACAGATCAAGCCCAAGCGTCTCGGTATTGAGATCGGCACTGGGCTGTACCGCAGCGGGCAGCCCCTTGATCGCGGTAGCCAACAGCGTACGCAGGTCCAGATCAAAGCCCGACTCGATGACCGTGCGCGCCAACCCCAGCGCATTGCGGCGCAGTGCGAACGGGTCCTTGTTGCCGGTCGGCTTCAGGCCCGCGGCAAAGCCGCCGGCCAGCGTGTCCAGGCGCTCGGCGATGGCCAGCACCTTGCCCAGCGGGCTCAGCGCGATGTCGTCACCGCCGAAGCGCGGCTGGTAGGCCTCGTCGATGGCCAGCGCCACGGCGGGCGACTCGCCACCGGCCACGGCGTAATGGCGGCCGGCGATGCCCTGCAGCTCCGGGAACTCGTTGACCATGCGCGACTGCAGGTCGTTCTTGGCCAGCTCGGCGGCACGCCGTGCCTGCGCCAGGTCCACCTCGACCTGGGCGGCGATGTGCTGGGCCAGCGTCGACACGCGCTGCACCTTGTCGGCCACCGTGCCCAGCTTGGCCTGGTAGGTCACGCTCTTCAGGCCCTCGCCCATCGCGGCCAGGCCCTGCTTGAGGTCCTCGTCGAAGAAGAACTTGGCATCGGAGAAACGCGGACGGATCACGCGCTCGTAGCCCTTGGCCACCTCGGCCACGTCCCTGGACTCGATGTTGGCGATGCCGATGAACTTCTCGGTCAGCTTGCCGCCGTCATCCAGCACCGGGAAGAACTTCTGGTTGATCTCCATCGTCTCGATCAGCGCTTCCTGCGGCACCGCCAGGAACTCGCGCTCGAAGCTGCACAGCACCGCCGACGGCCACTCGACCAGGTTCACGACCTGCTCCAGGTTGTCCTCGGTGATGCGCGCCACGCCGCCGGCCTGCGCGGCCGCGGCATTGACCTCGGCGACGATGCGCTCGCGGCGCGCGTCGGCATCGACCAGCACGCTGGCGGCCTTCAGCGACTCGACGTAGTCGTTCGGGTGGCTCAGCCACACCTGCTTGTCGGCCATGAAGCGGTGGCCACGGCTGAAACGGTCCGATTTCAGGCCCAGCAGTTCAGCCGGCACCACGTCATTGCCATGCAGCACCACCAGCCAGTGCACCGGGCGGGCAAAGGCGTACTCGTGGTTGCCCCAGCGCATCGGCTTGGGGATCGGCATCGCGGCGATGGCCTCGCGCACGATCTCCGGCAGCAGCGCGGCGGTCTGTGCGCCCGGGCTGACCGAGCGCAGCACGAAGCGCTCGCCCTTGGCGTCGGTGGTGCGCTCCAGCGCGGTCCAGTCGATGCCGGCCTTGGCGGCGAAGCCCTGCAGCGCCTTGGTCGGCGCGCCGTTGGCATCCAGCGCGATGTTCAGGTACGGGCCGAACACCTCCGAATGCTGCTCGGGTTGTTCGGTTTCCACGCCCGGCAGCAGCACCGCCAGGCGACGCGGGGTGGACAGCGGCTTGGCGCCCTCACGGTCAAACGCGATGCCGCGCTTGGCCAGCCCGTCGATCACGCCATCGAAGAATGCCTGCGCCAGGCCCGGCAGCGCCTTGACCGGCAGCTCTTCCACGCCCAGTTCGATCAGCAACGGCTGCATGCTCATGCCTGCACCTCCTTGGCGGCCACCGCTTCGATGCGCTTGGCCTCGTACAGCTTGGCCACGGCCTGGGCCAGCGCGCGCACGCGCAGGATGTAACGCTGGCGCTCGGTCACCGAGATGGCGCGGCGGGCGTCCAGCAGGTTGAACGAATGCGAGGCCTTGCAGACCTGTTCATAGGCCGGCAGCGGCAGGCCGGCCTCGACCAGCTTCTGCGCTTCCTTCTCGCAGGCGTCGAAGCGATGGAACATCTCCTCCACGTCGGCGTACTCGAAGTTGTAGGTGCTCTGCTCCACCTCGTTCTGGTGGTAGACGTCGCCGTAGCTGACCGGCGTGCCGTCCGGGCCGTAGGTCCAGACCAGGTCGTAGACGTTGTCGCAGTTCTGCAGGTACATGCACAGCCGCTCCAGGCCGTAGGTGATCTCGCCCAGCACCGGCTTGCACTCCAGGCCACCGGCCTGCTGGAAGTAGGTGAACTGGGTGACCTCCATGCCGTTGAGCCAGACTTCCCAGCCCAGGCCCCAGGCGCCGAGGGTCGGCGATTCCCAGTTGTCCTCGACGAAGCGCAGGTCGTGCACCAGCGGGTCGATGCCCAGCGCCTTGAGCGAATCCAGGTACAGCTGCTGGATGTTGTCCGGGCTCGGCTTCATCGCCACCTGGTACTGGTAGTAGCGCTGCAGGCGGTTGGGGTTCTCGCCATAGCGGCCGTCGGTGGGACGGCGGCTGGGCTGCACGTAGGCCGCGTTCCAGCTTTCCGGGCCGATCGAGCGCAGGAAGGTGGCCGGGTGAAAGGTGCCGGCGCCCACTTCCAGGTCCAGCGGCTGGATCAGCACGCAGCCCTGTTTTGCCCAGAAATCGTTGAGGGTCTGGATCAGGCCCTGGAAGGTGATTGGAACGGTGGGGGTCGCGGACATGCTGCCTGAGCCATGCGAAAGGGGTGCGCTAGTATAGCGAGCGGCCGCTCTTTGGCCGCGCCAGCAAGGGGTTCGGGGTGGAGCAACAGGCTGCAGGCAGCGCGCAGATAACACCGGTTCCGGTGCCGATCACGCCCGGTAAGCTGCAATTCTCCAACGTCGCCGCCGCCCTGCTGGGCGATGGCCTGGTGGCCGCGCACGACCAGGAGCGGATCCGCTTCTCGGCCCAGGGCGCGCGCAATCCCAGCGAGATCCATCCGCTGGTGCTGCTGGCCAACCTGAAGCTGGCCGCCGCGCCACCGGCCCGGGGCGAGCTGGCGCTGGAGCGGCTGACCGAATGGCTGGCCGGCCGCACCCACACCCGCTACCTGCGCATCGACCCGACCCGTGTGGACGTGGCCGCCGCCACCTCCGTGGTCTCCCACGCCTATGCCCGCCGCCACCGCATCCTGCCGCTGGGCGTGGACAGCGAGCGCGTGCTGGTGGCCACCAGCGAGCCTCTGGCACGCGACTGGGTGCCGGACCTGCAACACCTGAGCCGGCGCCGCATCGAGGTGGTGCTGGTCAACCCGCTGGACCTGCATCGCTACACGATGGAGTTCTTCGGCGTCACCCGCTCGATCCGCAATGCCCGCAACGATTCACGGGACGGCGGCAACGCCACCACCCTGCCCAGCTTCGAGCAGCTGGTCGAGCTGGGCAGCTCCGGCGACGTCAACGCCGACGACCACCACGTGGTCAGCATCGTCGACTGGCTGCTGCAGTACGCCTACGAGCAGCGCGCCAGCGACATCCACATGGAACCACGGCGCGACATGGGCCGGGTGCGGTTCCGCATCGACGGCGTGCTGCACAAGGTGTTCGAGATGCCGCCCTCGGTGATGACCGCGGTGGTCAGCCGGGTCAAGGTGCTCGGCCGCATGGACCTGGCCGAGCGCCGGCGCCCGCAGGATGGCCGCATCAAGACCCGCTCGCCGGGCGGGCGCGAGGTGGAGATGCGCCTGTCCACCATGCCCACCGCGTTCGGCGAGAAGTGCGTGATGCGCATCTTCGACCCGGACTCGGCCTTCAAGAGCATTGAGCAGCTGGGCTTCAGCCCGGAGGAAGCGGCCGGCTGGAATGAACTGGTCGCCCGCCCGCACGGCATCGTGCTGGTCACCGGCCCGACCGGCTCGGGCAAGACCACCACGCTGTATTCCACGCTCAAGCGGCTGGCCACCCCGGACGTGAACGTGTGCACGGTGGAAGACCCGATCGAGATGATCGCGCCGGAATTCAACCAGATGCAGGTGCAGGCCAACATCGACCTGGACTTCGCCGCCGGCGTGCGCACCCTGCTGCGCCAGGACCCGGACATCATCATGATCGGCGAGATCCGCGACCTGGAGACCGCGCAGATGGCGGTGCAGGCCTCGCTGACCGGCCACCTGGTGCTGTCCACCCTGCACACCAACGACGCGCCCTCGGCGATCACCCGCCTGCTCGACCTGGGCGTGCCGCACTACCTGATCGGCTCCACCGTCAACGGCGTGCTCGCCCAGCGCCTGGTGCGCACCCTGTGCCCGCACTGCAAGGTGCCCGACACGCTGGAAGCGGCCGATTGGGCCCCGCTGCGTGATGCCCATGACGCATTACCTGATGTCATCACCGCATATGCGCCGGTCGGCTGCCTGGAGTGCCGGCGCACCGGCTACATGGGCCGGATCGGCCTGTATGAGCTGCTGCCACTGGGTTCGCGGCTGCGCGCCCTGATCACCCGCGACATGGACCTGGCCGGATTCAGCCGCGCCGCACGCGCCGAAGGGCTGCGTACCCTGCGCCGCACCGGGCTTGAAAAGGTGGCGCAGGGGCTGACTACAATCGAGGAAGTCCTGTCAGTACTGCCTCCCGCGGAATGAAGTCCCAGCCGTTCCTGATCGTTGAAACCGGGCAACCGTTCCCGACCCTGCGCCGTTACGGGCGCTTCCCGCACTGGATCCGCGTCGCCGCCGGGCTGGAGGAAGCCGAGACCGTGGTGGTCAACGTCGAGCACGGCGAGGCGCTGCCGGACCGCGGCGGGTTCGCCGCCACCATCGTCACCGGTTCGGCCGCCTTCGTCACCGACCGCGCCGACTGGAGCGAGCGCAGCGCCGACTGGCTGCGCGATGCCGCCCATGCCGGCATGCCGCTGCTGGGCATCTGCTATGGCCACCAGCTGCTGGCCCACGCACTGGGCGGCGAGGTGGCCTACAACCCGGCCGGGCGCGAGTCCGGCACGATCCGCCTGGAGCTGGAAGCACCGGCCGCGGCCGATCCGCTGTTCGCCGGCCTGCCGGCCACCTTCCCGGCCCACGCCACCCACCTGCAGACGGTGCTGCGCGCCCCCGAAGGCGCCACCGTGCTGGCGCGCTCGGTGCAGGACAACTGCCACGCCTTCCGCTGGGGCGAGCAGGCCTGGGGCCTGCAGTTCCACCCCGAATTCGCGACCCATCACATGCGCGGCTACGTGCGCGCACGCGCCGACTGCATCGCCCGCCATGGCGGCTGCGCACGCAGCGTTGCCCGCGAGGTCAGCGCCGCGCCGCTGGCCCGCCAGCTGCTGCGCCGTTTCGTGCGCCACGTGCGGCGCAGCGAGCACCACTAAGCAGGGGATACGCGACCGGGGCGGTTCCCCGGCGTGGCACGTTCCCTGCTGCCATCAGAAGCCCCCTCCCCAACCCTCCCCTTGCCTGCGGCAAAGGGAGGGGCAGGAGCGAGGCGTTGCCACGACCTGTAAAGCGCGCGCAAAGCCACTCCCTCCCTTTGCCGCAGGCAAGGGGAGGGTTGGGGAGGGGTGCCTGGCTCCGGCGCCGCACCGTCCCATCCGCTCATAACGCCACGACACGTTTCAAGCGATAATCCGCATACGTCGGCATGACCGACGCTCCCCCCTGTTTCGGAACTGCAATGAGCGAGATTCGCAAGGTGTCGGCCTCCGCCGGCGCGGAATGGCTGCTGACCGGCTTTGGCCTGCTCAAGCGCGCGCCGCTGGCGCTGGGCTCGCTGGGCATCCTGTGGGGTCTGGGGACCTCGCTGGTGCTGTCGCTGTCGCTGCTGGTGCCCGCGCTGGGCACGCTGCTGCAGTTCCTGCTGCTGCTGGCCGGCCCGTTGTTCATGGGCGGCCTGCTGTGGGCCGTGCGCGAAGTCGACCAGGGCCGCCCGGCCCGTCCGGCACACCTGCTGCAGGGCGTGCAGGAAGGCCGCGCGCCGCACCTGCTGGTCGCCCTGCTGCCGCAGCTGGTGGGCGCGTTGCTGCTGGGCACACTGCTGCTGGTGCTGGTCGGCGGACCGTCCGGCTTCCAGCACCTGTCCGAGGTGATGCTCAAGCTCAACGAGCTCAGCCAGTCCGGCACGCAGCCGGACCCGGCGCAGATCGAGGCGCTGGTCGCCACCTTGCCGGCCGGTCGCATCCTGTTGTGGCTGCTGCTGATGCTGGCCACCTTCGCCGCGTTGACCCTGGCCCTGTTCGTGATGCCGCCGCAGGTGATGTTCCAGCGCGCCACCGGCGTGCATGCACTGCGCCAGAGCCTGCGCGCCAGCATCCACAACCTGCCGGCGATGCTGGTGTTCTTCGTGCTGGCCTTCATCGCCATCTTCGCGATCTATTTCGCGGTGATGATCGTGGCGCTGGTCATCGGCCTGATCGCCGGCCAGGCCGCGGCGATGGCCGTGGCCCAGCTGTTGTTGATGGCGGTGCTGATGCCGGTGTTCGCCGGCGCGGTCTACGCCGCCTGGAAGCAGATGCTGGCCCCGGCCGATGCCGGCAGCACGCCGCCGCCGTCCAGCGGCCACGTGTTCGAGGCCTGAGTTTGGACCCGCCTCCCGGCCCGGCAACGGCGGGAGGCATCGGCGGCGCCGGGGGAACCCCGGCCCGGCACGATCACGCCGTGTCGCGGCTGCGCTTGGTCAGGTACATGGCCTGGTCGGCGGCATGCAGCAGGGCATTCACCTCCGCGCCATCGGCCGGGTAGGCGGCCAGCCCGATGCTGGCGGCAATGGTCAGGGCCACGTCCTCGCCATCCCGCAGGCGATAGCACATCGGCACCTCCAGCGCCTTGCCCAGCCGTTCGAGCAGGCGGTGCGCGTCGCTGATGTCGTCCAGTTCCTCCAGCACCAGCGCGAACTCGTCGCCGCCGAGGCGGGCCACGGTGTCGTTCTCGCGCAGCGTGCCGCGCAGGCGCGCGGCCAGCTCCACCAGCATCGCGTCGCCGGCGCCATGGCCCCAGGTGTCGTTGACGTCCTTGAAACGGTCCACGTCCACGTAGACCAGCGCGAACATGCCGTTGTGGCGCGAGGCGCGGTGGTGTGCGCTCTCCAGGCGGTCCATGAACAACGCGCGGTTGGGCAGGCCAGTGAGCATGTCGTGCATGGCCAGGTGGCGCATCTCCTGCTCCATCTGCTTGCGCTGCTCGACCTCGATCTCCAGCTGCCGGTTGCGCTCGGACAGCTCGCTCAGGGCATCGCGCAACGCCACCCGGTGCCGGTACAGCTCCAGGAACACCTGCACCTTGGACAACAGGATGGTCGCCTCCAGCGGCTTGGCCATGTAGTCCACCGCGCCGAAGCCGTAGCCCTTGAGGCGGTGCACGTCATCGGCGTAGGTGGCGGTGACGAAGATGATCGGGGTCTGCCGGGTGGTCTCCTCCTGGGACAGGATCTCGGCCACTTCGAAGCCGTTGATGTCCGGCATGTAGACGTCCAGCAGCACCAGCGCGAACTCGTCGTCCAGCGTGGCCTTGAGTGCTTCGTTGCCGGAGGACGCCTCGATCACGTCCACGTCCAGCTTGGCCAGCACGCGGCGGATCACCAGCAGGTTGGCGGGGTTGTCATCCACCGCCAGGATCTTCGGGCGCTGCGGGGCAGGCGGCTTGGTCACGAACATAGGGTTTCCAGCAATTTGGGAATTCCGGGCAGCGGCAGGCAATGGTCGGCCCCCGCCAGTTCCAGCGCGGCGGCCGGCATCACCGGTACCTGCGCGGTATGTGGATCCTGCACGATCACCGTACCGCCTTGGCCGCGGACGCGCAGGCAGCCCTCGGCGCCATCGGAATTGGCCCCGGTGAGCAGCACGGCAAGCAGGTGTTCACGCCAGACGCCGGCAGCAGATTCGAACAGGACATCGATGGAGGGGCGGGAGAACGACACCCTCGGATCGACACTCAAAGCGAAACGGCCGTCACGTTCCAGCAGCAGATGATAGCCCGAGGGCGCGACATAAACCGTGCCGGGCCGGGGCTGTTGGCGTTCCTCGGCCTCCACCACGGTCTGGCCGCTGCGGCCGGCGAGCAGTTCACAGAACAGCCGCATGTCCTCCGAACCGCTGTGGCAGACCACCACCATCGGCACCGGCAGCGGCCCGGACAGCCCGCCCAGCAGGACGTGCAGGGCCTGCAGCCCGCCCGCCGAGCAGCCCACCACCACGGCCTGCGGCTGCGGGCCGGCGGGGCGGTTCACAGCGTGCCCCCGGCATTGCGGTAGAGCCGCAGCTCGGCGTCCAGCGGCACGAAGTCGCGGGCGCTGGGCGCGAACCGGATCGACTCGCGGTTGCCCAGGCACAGGAACCCGCCGCGGCTGAGGCTGCTGCGGAACAGCCCCAGCACCCGGTCCTGCAGGGCGTCGGAGAAATAGATCAGCACGTTGCGGCACAGGATCAGCTGCGCCTCGCAGAACACCCCGTCGCAGACCAGGTTGTGGTTGGCGAAGGTGACCCGCTCGCGCAGCCGCGCGTCGAGCTTCATGAAGTCGTAGCGGGCGTGGTAGTAGTCCGACAGCGTCTGCCGGCCACCGGCGGCCAGGTAGTTCTCCGAGTACAGGCGTGCGTCGCGGATCGGGAAGATGCCCTCCTGCGCGCGCGCCAGCGCCTCGTCGCTGAAATCGGTGGCGTAGATCTGGCAACGGTCGTACAGCCCGGCCTCCTTGAGCAGGATGGCCAGCGAGTACACCTCCTGCCCGTGCGCGCAGCCGGCCTGCCAGATGTTGATCTGCGGGTAGGAGGCCAGCACCGGGAACACTTCGTCGCGCAGCTTCCGGAACACCGCCGGGTTGCGGAACATCTCCGACACCGGCACCGACAGGCGCGAGATCACCTGCGAGACCATCTCGTCGTCGCGCAGCACGCGCGCGGTCAACTCGCCGATGTGCGGCATCTCCAGCGTCTGCACCAGCGCCTGCACCCGGCGCTTCAGCGAAGCCGGGGCGTAACCGGAGAAATCGTAGCCGTGCCGCCGCGCCATCGCCTGGATGAAGGCATCGACTTCGATGTCGTCGATCTCATCGCGACTGGCAAGGGGAGCATCGGGGCCTACTTTTGCAGCCATACGCGCATCATCGACAACAGCTTGTCCAGGTCCACCGGCTTGGTCAGGTAATCGTTGGCACCGGCATCCAGGCACTTGTCGCGGTCACCGTGCATCGCCTTGGCGGTGACCGCGATGATCGGCAGGTTGGCCCATTCCGGCCGCTTGCGGATCTCGCGGGTGGTCTCGTAGCCGTCCATGCCCGGCATCATGATGTCCATCAGCACCAGCTCGATGGACGGGTTTTCCTGCAGCTGCTGCAGCGCCTTGTAGCCGTCCTGGGCCATGATCACGTTCATGCCGCGCGCGCGCAGCGACTTGGACAGGGCGAACAGGTTGCGCATGTCGTCGTCGACCAGCAGCACCTGGCGGCCGCCCAGGTTCTGGTCGTCCGAAGGGGTGGCGTTGGCGCCGCGCGAACCAATGCTGTGCAGGAACAGGCTCACCTCGTCGAGCAGGCGCTCGGGCGAGCGCTGGCCCTTGATGACGATGCTGTCGGTGTACTGGCGCAGCTTCAGGCTTTCCTCGCGGCTGAGGTCCTGGCCGGAATAGATCACCACCGGCGGCACCGCCACCAGGGTGGCGGCCTTCTCCAGGAATTCCACGCCCGAGATCCCGCCCAGGTTGAGGTCCAGCACGATGCAGTCGTAGCTGTGGGTGGCGATGCGCTCCAGCGCTTCCTCGCCGGAGGCCACCTGGTCGATCTCGACGTTGTCGGCCTGCAGCAGGCGGGTCAGCGCCAGCCGTGAATCGGCATCGTCATCGACCAGCAGCAGCTTGCGCACGATCTTGCCGGCCACGTCGAGCAGGTGGTCGAAGGCGGCGATCAGCGCCGGGCGGTCCACCGGCTTGGTCAGGTAGCCGACCGCGCCCAGCGCCACGCCCTTGGCCGCTTCGTCCACGGCCGAGATGAAGTGGACCGGGATCGCCGCGGTGACCGGGTCGTGCTTGAGGTGCTGCAGCACCGACCAGCCGTCCATGCCCGGCAGCATCACGTCCAGCAGGATGCCGGTGGGACGGTAGCGACGGGCCAGCTCCAGGCCGCTCTCGCCGTCGGCGGCGGCCAGCGCGCGGTGGCCCTTGCGGCGGATCAGGTCGACCAGGATCCGCGCGAACGCCGGGTCATCCTCGACGGTGAGGATCACCGTCTCGCCGGCGGCGATGTTGTGGCGGTCGTCCGGGATCCAGTCGATCAGCTGCGCGGTGGCCGCACGCGCCGGCGTCGCCGCCGGGCGTCGCTCGAGCGGTGCCGGCGCCGCGTCGCCGGTGGCGGCGGTGCTGCTGACCGCGGCCGACAGCAGCGGCAGCACCAGGGTGAAGCAGCTGCCCTTGTCCGGCTCGCTCTCCACCACCAGGTGGCCGCCGAGCAGCTGCGCCAGGCGGCGGGCGATGGCCAGGCCCAGGCCGCTGCCACCGTAATGGCGGCTGGTGCTCGAGTCGACCTGCTCGAAGGCCTCGAAGATCGAATCCAGGCGCTCCGGCGGAATGCCGATGCCGGTGTCCTGCACCGACAGCGCCATGTACTGCTCGCCGGCGGCCACGCCGATGCGGGTCAGCATCGCGTGGTCGGCCAGCGCCAGGCGCAGCGTCACCTTGCCCTCGCGGGTGAACTTGAAGGCGTTGCCGAGCAGGTTGTTGAGCACCTGCTGCAACTTGGAGCGGTCGGTGACCAGCACTTCCGGCACCGACGGGTCCAGGTCGATGGCGAATTCGAGCCGGTTCTCCACCGCCATGTGGCGGAAATGGCGCAGCACCTCGCGGGTGACGCCCTCGATGCGCACCTCCTCGCGGTGCACGTCCATCTTGCCGGCTTCGATCTTGGACAGGTCCAGGATGTCGTTGATCAGGCGCAGCAGGTTGGAGCCGGAGTCGTGGATGACCGCGGCGGCCTCCACCTCCTCCACGTCCAGATGGCCGCTCTCGTTCTCGGCCAGCTCCTTGGACAGGATCAGCAGGCTGTTGAGCGGGGTGCGCAGCTCGTGCGACATGTTGGCCAGGAAGTCGGTCTTGTACTGGCTGGCGCGTGCCAGTTCCTGCGCCTTGAACTCGGTCTCGCGCTGCAGCACCTGCAGCACGTCCTTCTGCTCGTTGAGCACCTCGGTCTTCTGCCGCAGCTCTTCGTTGGAGGCCTGCAGTTCCTCGGCCTGCACGCGCAGCTCCTCCTCCGAGGCGGACAGGCGCTGTGCCTGCTCCTCCAGCTCGACGGTCTTGCCCTGCAGTTCCTCGTTGGTGGCGCGCAGTTCCTCTTCCTGGGCCTGCAGGGCCACCTGCGAGCGCTGCAGTTCCTCGGCCTGGGCGCGGGTGCGTTCGAGCAGGGTGCGGGTGCGCTCGGAGGCGCGGATGTTCTCCAGGCCGAGCGCCGCCTGCGGCAGCACCGCGTCCAGGAAGGCTTCCTGGGTGTGCGTGAACTGGCCGAAGGTGCCGAACTCCAGCACGCCGAGCAGGCGCCCCTGCAACAGCAGCGGCACCGCCACCAGCTGGCGCGGCTGCGCTTCGCCCAGCGCCGAATGCACGCCGAAGAAATCATCCGGCACCTGCTGCACGCTGATGCGCTTGCGCTCCAGCGCGGCCTGGCCGATCAGGCCATCGCCCATGGCATACCGCAGGCCCAGGTGCTTGCGCCGCTGGAAGCCATAGCTGCCCTGCAGGCGCAGTTCCTGTTCGTCCTCGTCCCAGAGGAAGAACACGCCGATCGGCGCGTCGATGCGCGGCGCGATCTGCGACACCAGCGCCTGGCCGTAGGTCTCGGCCTCCTGCATGGCCTGCAGCTCGGCGCCGACCTCGCCCACGCTGAGCTTGACCCAGTTGGCATCGCGCGAGGCCACCGAATTGCGCCGGAACACCTCCAGCGCGCGGGCGATGGCGCCGATTTCGTCGCCCCGCTCCAGCCCGCCGATCTCCACCTCCAGGTCGTCGTCGGCCAGCCGCGTCATCTTGCCGGTCAGGCTGTTGATCGGGGCGACCACCACCCGCGCGATCATCCACAGCGTGCCGACGATCACCGCGAAGCCGATCACCAGCAGCAGCAGCGATACCTTCTGCGCGCGGTCGATCCACTTGCTCATCTCCTCGCGCTCGGCCAGCAGCGTGCGGATCTCGCTGTCGTAGATGTTGCCCAGCATCACCACCAGCGCATTGGCCTGCCCGGTGTTGACCCGCTCCAGCTTGCGCCGCGCCTGTTCGAAGGCGTCCGCACCGGTGGCCGGCTCGGCCAGCACCGACTCCACCATCTGGTCCCAGTTGTTGGCGGCCTGGGTCGCAGTGCGGATCTGCTCCACGTGCGCGGCGTTGCCGGCCTTGCTGGCCGCCTCCAGCGCCGCGTCGCGCCGGTCCCCCTGCTCGCGCAGCGCGACCCGCTCGTCCTCGCCCTGCCCCAGCAGGTAGTTGCGCAGGGCCAGCTGCTGCAGGCGCACCGCCTGCATGGCGTCCTCGACGTGGCGGATGACCTCGATCTGCTGGCTTTCACGTTTCCGCGCCAAGTCATCCTCGCTGGCGGTCCGGTAGCTGATGCCACCGGCGACGAGGAAACACAGGAACACCAGCGCAAACGCCGCGACCATCTTCCCGAGTAGCGGCAAGTTATTGATCCAGCTTTCTTTTTTGTCCGTCACTCTCAATTCCCCCGGCGCCGTCCCGGCCACTGTAACCGGACCTGGCCTGTATTCATCGGGAAAGGTATCTCAGAACCTGTGCCAGCGCGGTGAGGCAGGACTTAGGAGGCCGCGCGCTTGCTGTCCTGGTCACGTGGCTGCAGCCAGCGCGCGGCATGGATGCCCAGCTCGTAGAGGAAGCACATCGGGATGGCCAGCATCAGCTGCGACACCACATCCGGCGGGGTCAGGATCGCGGCCAGCACGAAGATGCCGACCACCGCGTAACCGCGCCCTTCGCGCAGCTGCTGCGGGGTCACCCAGCCCAGCAGCACCAGGATCACCATCGCCACCGGCAGCTCGAAGCTGGCCCCGAAGGCGAAGAAGATCGCCAGCACGAAGTCCAGGTAGGCATTGGCATCGGGGGTGATGGCGATGACTTCCGGGCGGAACGTGGTCAGGAAGTGGAACACCGCCGGCAGCACCAGGAAATAGGCGAAGGCGCAGCCGATGTAGAACAGTGCCACCGCCGAGGCCAGCAGCGGCACCGCCAGCCGCTTTTCGCGGGCGTACAGGCCCGGGGCCACGAACGCCCAGGCCTGGTAGAGCAGCCACGGCACGGCCACGAACACCGCGGTGAAGAAGGTCAGCTTCAGCGGCGCGAAGAAGGCGCCGGCCGGGTTGGTGGCGATCATCGTCTGCCCGGCCGGCAGCTGCGAGATCAGCGGCGTGGCCAGGTGGCTGTACAACGTGCGCGAGAACGGCAGCAGCGCCAGCAGCACCACGCCCAACCCCAGCAGGCCGCGCACCAGCCGCGCGCGCAGCTCGATCAGGTGCTCGATCAGGGGGCTTTCGTTGAAGTCGGCCCCGCTCATCGCGACGGCTCCTGCGCGGGCGACGCCGGGCCTTCCTGCGTCAGGGCACGGTCGGCCGGTTCCTGCGCCGGTGCTTCAGCGGTGGTTTCTGCGGCAACCGGGCGCGGCGTGACCGGCCGCGGCTCGATGAACGTTTCCGTTTCCGTACCTGGCACCTGTTCGACCTCGCGGCCGAGCGCATCGGCGCCGTCCTGCACCTGTCGGGCCTGATCGCGCAGCCCGCTCTCGGCCTGCTGCATCGACTGCCGCACGTCCTGCAGGTTGCGCTTGAGTTCCTCGGCGTGCAGTTCGCGCTCGAGCTCCTGCTTGACCGAATCCCACTGGTTGCGGGCGCGGCGCACCCACAGCCCAGCGAACCGCGCGGCCTTGGGCAAGCGCTCGGGACCGAGCACCACCAGGGCCACCACGGCGATCAGCAACAGCTCGCCAAAACCGATATCGAACACGCCCGGAACTCCGGATCAGCGCGCTTCGCGGTCGTGCTCGGCCTGCGTTTCGGCGCTCTTCTCGGCCTTGCGCGAGTCATCGCCCAGCTGTGCGGCGGGCTTGTCCTCCTCGCGCATGCCTTTCTTGAATTCCTTGACCGCGCTGCCCAGATCCTTGGCGCCGCTCGTCAGCCGCTTGGTGCCGAACACCAGCAGGACGATGACCAGCACGACCAACCAGTGCCAGATGCTGAAACTGCCCATGATCCGCTCGCGTTATGTGTGGAAGGTTGTTGAGCATAGCGCACCGGGCATGACCCGATCGCTATGCCGAAGGTCAGTTGCCACCGTCCAGCGATTCGGTGCGGATCTCGCCCTCATTCACCGGCTGGAAGCCCTGCTGCGGCGCGGTTTGAGCCGGTGCCGGCTGGATCGGGGCGGTGGTGGCGGTATCGCTGCCCGCTGCGACCGGTGCCGGCACGCTGACCGCATCGGCGCGCGGCGCGGTGGACGCCACCGGTGCCACCGTGCCCTGGGTGCCGCGCTTTTCGCGGGCGGCATAGGTGGATTCCTCCAGCCGGTCGCGGAAGGCGACCACGTCGCTGGACGGCGCGCTGGCCAAGCGGCCTTCGATGATCATGCGCGGGGTGGTGCCCTGCCCGTAGGCATCGAGGTTGGCGGCATCGTCGATCTGCAGCGCCGCGCCATCCAGCGCCACACCCGCGAACAGGCCGCGCGCGCGCGACCACGACCAGATCTCGGCCTTGAGCTGGCCATCGGTGGCGGCGGCGGCATTGCGGCCGACCGGGCCGGCGGCCACGCCGGCGTCGGCGCCGAGGGTGAACTTGCCGTTGACGATGTTGTCCAGGCTGCGGTCGTTGCGGAACACCAGGATCACGTCGGAGGACTGCACGCCGGCCTGGAAGCCGATGCTGCCGCCGGTGAGCTTGATGAACACCGGGTTGGACCAGCTGCCATCGGGCGTCTTGACCGACATCAGGCCGTGGCCACGACGGCCACCCAGCACCAGGCCGGCCTTGATCGTGTCGGGGATGACGATGATCGCGCGACCTTCGTCGAGCAGCTTGTCCGGGATCGCCTGTTCGGGGATGTCCTGGATTTCACTGAGCACGCGCACGGCATTGCGTGCGCGCTGGTCTTCCTGTGGGCCGGCAACGGCGTTGGCGGACAGGAGGCTGGCGGACAGCAACAGGGCGAGGCACGGCAGGCGGCGCATGGTGAACTCCGTAGGTCGGTGCACAGAAAGATAACGCAAGTGCCTGAAATTAGGCGCGGCGGGATGAATCGGTGGTGAGCGGAAGCCTGTGGCGGGTGCGTGCAAGCCGATGCCACGGTTTCCCCCTCCCAACCCTCCCCGGCCACCGCGCGTCGTCCCCAACCGCCCAAGACCTGCGAAAATACCCGGATGTCCAACGCCCCCACCACCGCGTTGCTCGCGGTCAACCTAGGCACGCCCGACACCCCTACCGCGCCGGCGGTGCGCCGTTACCTGGCCGAGTTCCTCGGTGACCGGCGCGTGGTGTCCATTCCCCCCCTGCTGTGGAAGCCGCTGCTGCATGGCCTGATCCTGCCGCTGCGCGGGGGCCGTTCGGCGCACAAGTACGCGCAGGTATGGCTGCCGGAAGGTTCGCCGCTGGCCGTGCATACCCGCCGTTTGGCGCAGGGCATCCAGCAGCTGCTGCCGGACTGGCGCGTGCGCGATGCGATGCGCTACGGCAACCCGGCGCTGCGTCCGGCACTGGATGCGCTGGCCGCCGAAGGCGCGCGCCGCATCGTGGTGCTGCCGCTGTACCCGCAGTACTCCACCACCACCACCGCCTCGGTCGAAGACGTGGTGCTGCAGTGGCAGCAGCGCCACCCGAAGGTGAAGGTGCAACTGGTCCGCGACTACGCCGAAGACCCGCAATGGGTCGCCGCCGTGGCCGCGTCCATCACCGCCTACTGGCAGCAGCACGGCCGCGCCGAAAAGCTGGTGTTCTCCTTCCACGGCATCCCGCAGCGCCTGGCCGACGCCGGCGACCCCTACCCGCAGCGCTGCGAAGCCAGCGCCCGTGCCATCGCCGCCGCGCTGGGCCTGTCCGACGAGGCCTGGACGCTGGCCTACCAGTCACGCTTCGGCCGCGAACGCTGGCTGCAGCCGTATGCCGAGCCCACCCTGTGGGCCATGGCCGAGCGCGGCGTCCGCCAGATCGACGTGGTCTGCCCGGGCTTCGCCACCGACTGCCTGGAAACGCTGGAGGAAGTCGCGCTCGGCTTCACCGCCACCCTGGCCGAACGCGGCGCGACCATGCGCTACATCCCCTGCCTCAACGACAGTGCCGCCCATGCCCGTGCCCTGGCGGCACTGGCCACGGCGCAGACGGCATGAGTGCCACCGCGTTCGAACTGCGGGTCGACGGGCAACGCCTGGCCGGCCTGCGCAGCGGCACCCCGGGCGGGCTGAAGGTGCTGGCCCTGCATGGCTGGCTCGACAACGCCGCCAGCTTCCTGCCCCTGGCCGCCCACCTGCCGACGCTGGACCTGGTGATGATCGACCTGCCCGGCCACGGCTTCAGCGAGCACCTGCCGCTGACCACGCCGTACACCACGCCGCAGGCCATCGTGCACACCCTGGCCATCGCCGATGCGTTGGGCTGGGACCGTTGCGTGCTGCTCGGCCACTCGATGGGCGCGGCCATCGCCAGTCTGGTCGCGGCGGTGGCCGGTGAGCGCGTGCAGGCGCTGGTATCGATCGAGGCACTGGGCGGGTTGGCCGCGCCGGCCACCGAGACCGTGCAGCGCCTGCGCACCTTCGTCACCGCCGCGTCCAGGCTCGATGACAAACAGCTGCGCGTGTTCCCCGACCTGGCCACGCCGGTGCGGGCGCGGATGATGGTCAACCAGCTCAGCGAGACCTCGGCGCGGCTGCTGGTCGAGCGCGGGGTCAAGCCGGTCGATGGCGGCTGGAGCTGGCGCAGCGACCCGCGCCTGATGCTGCCCACCGCCGTGCGCATGACCGAGGACCAGGTACGGGACGTGGTCAGCGCCATCAGCTGCCCGGTGCAGGTGATCTATGCCACGCCGGCGCAGGACTACTTCCCCGAACCGCAGCGCAGCCAGCGCGCCGCGCTGTTGCCCGACGGTCGCCTGCACAGCCTGCCTGGCCACCACCACGTGCACATGGACCAGCCGGCCGCGGTGGCGGCGATCATCGAGCGCTTCATCGCCGGTTTGCCCGACGCCAGCTGAATCCCGGCACCGCAATACGGCCTTGGTCTGGTTCAGAGGCCCGTGGCGCCGCCGCTAACGGGGTTACGACCGTTACAGGGAATGAAGTAACGCAGGCCCGCGATGGGCCCTGCGCGTCCGATCGCAGCATGCTTTCCCGCCTTTCCCGCCGCGGCCCCCTGTTCCCGGGCCGGATCCTCCCGCGCACCGCTGCCGGCCACGCCGGCCGCGCGCCTGCGCGTGCGGGCCGGCAACGGCCGCTGTGATCGTCCATCCCGTCGTCCTTCCCCCGATTGCCTGACCCGGAGTTGCCATGCATCCACGTCCCCACCCCGTCGCCCAGCCCCCCGATCCGTCCGCACTGCAGCTGGCCTGGGCAGGCCAGCGCGGCACGCTGTTGGCGGCGCTGGTCCTGTGCGTGGCCACCGTCGCGATCGCGGCGTGGTCGCGGCAATGGCTGCTGCTGGTGCTCTGCCTGTGCGGGTTGCCGTTGCTGACGGTCACCTTGCTGCGCCCGCTGCGGGCCCTGGGCGATACACCAGCCAGCCTGCGCGCGCAGCTGGATGCGGTTGCCGGCGACGGCACTGGCATTGGCACCACACGCACGCTGGCCGCCAGCGTGGCGGCGCTGCAGGCACGCGTGCAGCAGCGCTGGCAGCAGGAGCAGGCCATGCACCAGGAGAACGCGCAGATCCGCGCGTCGCTGGACACCTCGCGCACCGGCATGATGATCGCCGACAACGACCACATCATCCGCTACGTGAACCGCTCGGTGGTGGCGCTGCTGCGCAACCAGCAGGACACCCTGCGCAAGGCCTTCCCGGATTTCGACGTGGACACGCTGGTGGGCAGCAGCATCCACCGCTTCCACGCCAACCCGGCGCGCATCCGCGGCATCCTCGACCAGCTGCGGCAGCCCCACAACGGCCGCATCCAGATCGGCGGCGTGCATTTCAGCCAGGTGGTCACGCCGGTGTTCAACGCCGACGGCAGCCGCAGCGGCTTCGCGGTGGAGTGGCACGACCGCACCCAGGAGCTGCAGCTGGAGAACAGCGTGGCCGGCATCGTCGCCGCGGCCAACGCCGGCGACCTGGGCAAGCGCCTGCAGCCGGTGGCCGAGGCCGGCTTCATCCAGACCCTGACGCTGGGCATCAACCAGCTGCTGGACACGCTGGCCGGCACCACCGGCCAGGTCCGCGCGATGCTGGCCGCCCTGGCCGAAGGCGACCTGGACCACCGCATCACCGGCGAGCATGCCGGTGACTTCGAGGCGATGAAGAACGATGCCAACCTGACCGCCGAGCGGCTGGCGGCGATCATCGACCAGATCAAGCACTGCTCGCAGGCCATCACCGTCGCCGCCGGCGAGATCGCCAGCGGCAACGACGACCTGTCCCGGCGCACCGAGCAACAGGCGGCCAGCCTGGAGGAAACCGCCGCCTCGATGGAGGAGCTGACCTCGACCGTGCGCGAGAACGCCGAATCCGCCCGCGATGCCAACCGGCTGGCGATCGGCGCGGCCGGCGTGGCCGAGCGCGGCGGCCAGGTGGTCGGCCAGGTGGTCAGCACCATGCAGGCCATCGAGCAGGCTTCGCATCGGATCGCCGAGATCATCTCGGTGATCGACGGCATTGCCTTCCAGACCAACATCCTGGCGCTGAACGCCGCGGTGGAAGCGGCGCGCGCCGGCGACCAGGGCCGTGGTTTCGCCGTGGTCGCTTCGGAGGTGCGCTCGCTGGCACAGCGCTCGGCCACCGCCGCGCGCGAGATCAAGGGCCTGATCGAGGATTCGATGGGCAAGGTGGACGACGGCGCCCGCCTGGTCACCCAGGCCGGCAGCACGATGGACGAGATCGTCACCGCGGTGAAGGAGGTCACCGACCTGATGGCGCGCATCGCCGCCGCATCGCAGGAGCAGAGCGTGGGCATCGAACAGGTCAACCACACCGTGACCCAGATGGACGAGACCACCCAGCAGAACGCGGCGCTGGTGGAGGAAGCCAGCGCGGCGGCGCGTTCGATGGAGCAGCAGGCCGAGGCATTGGCCGGCGCGGTGTCGGTGTTCCGTTATGCCGGTGCCAATGACGTGCGCGAGCGGTCGTCGCGGCGACGGATCGGCTGACGCGCGCCGGTCCAGCCACTGGGGCGAGGCATGGCGTCCTGGCGCTTGGCTTTATCGGGCAAGCCCGGAAGCACCCCTCCCCAGCCCTCCCCTTGCCTACGGCAAAGGGAGGGGACGGTTCACGCGATGTGTCGGATGGCAGCCATGCCGCTTTTGCCCCCTCCCTTGCGCAGCAGGGGAGGGTTGGGGAGGGGTAAGCCCTTCGTCTTCGCCCCTACGCCCGCACCTGCAGCAACTGGTGCAGCGTGCCCTTCAAGCGCCGCCCTTCCAGCCGCAGGTAATCACGTTCCTGTTCCCAGTACGGGAAGCGCGCCTGGACCTCGGCCCAGAACGCCGGCGAGTGGTTGGCCTGAAGCAGGTGGCAGAGCTCGTGCACCAGCACGTACTCGAAGGCCGAGGGCCGGCCCAGCACCAGCGCCAGGTCCAGCGCCATCGAACCGTCCGGCGCCAGCGAGCCCCATTGCGAGGACATCACCTTCAGCCGCAGCCGTGCCGGCGCGCGCGCCAGCCCCGGCAGGTACTTCGGCAGCCACTGGCCGACGTCGGCGCGGGTCTGGGCTTCGTAGAACTCGCGCAATGCACGACGCAAGGCCGCTTCCCCGGCACGCGCGGACAGCTGGATATGCGCCCCGGCCTCGTCCACTTCGATACGGGTGAAGCGCCCGTCTTCCCAATGCACCGGCAGCAATGCACCACGCAGCGGCAGCACGCCGGGCTCGCGCAGCAACAGTGGCGGCGCCAGCAGGCCATCGTCGCTGAAACGCGCCAACTGCTGCTGCAGCCATTGCCGGTTGGCCTGCAGGAAACGCTCGCCGGAGACCAGGCTCGCGCGCGTGGGCAAGGTCAAGCGCGCGCCACGTTCATCCACGCTGAGCTTGAGCCGGCGCGCACGCGGGTCGCGCACGCGCAGCACCTCGATCTCGGCCGCGTCATCCAGGCGCAGGCGCACCGTGTCGCGCTGGATACCCGGCGCGGTGGGGGCGATCAGACGGCGAAGCAGGCGGGCCATGGCCACAGCATAGACCCGGCCGGGTTACCGCGCCGGGACGACGCCGGTTCCGGTTCAGCTGTCGGCCTTGCTCAGCTTGAACGCCTTTTCCAGCAGCAGGAACAGGCGGCGGATTTCACCGCTCTGCAGCGCGAAGCGCGCATCCAGCTCGGCCCGGCGGCCGTCCTCGTCGATGTGCTCGAGCTGGTCCAGCGCACCGTCCAGGAACTTGAGCTTGCGCACGATCAGGTCGTCGCCGAGCACGAAGGACAGGTTGTCCTCGAACACCAGCGCCAGCTTGGTGACCTGCTTGCCGGCGTCCAGGTGCTTGTCGATCTCGTCGCAGCGCAGTTCCTGGTGCTGGCACTTGACCACCGCGCCCCCCTCCACCGGGTCCTTCATCTCGCACTCTTCGCCCAGGCTCAGGCCCTCGGGCAGCGGCTCACCGGCGATCCACGCGGTCAGGATCGAACGCGGCGCCACTTCGGCGTTCAGCGGCATCGCCGGGAAGCTGCCGAGCATGCCGCGGATGTCGCTCATCACGTTCTCGCCGGTCTTGCGGCTGGAGCTGTCCACCGCGACGTAGCCGTGCTCCAGGTCCAGCAAGGCATCGGTGCGCGAGCTCTTGACGAAGGCACGCGGCAGCAGCTCGTGCAGCAGGTCGTCCTTCATGCGCTTGCGCTCGCGGCCACCGGGCTTGCGGCCTTCCTTCTCCTCGATTTCCTCCAGCTTGCGGGCCAGCAGGTCGTTGACCACCACGCTCGGCAGGATCTTCTCCTCGCCGCCAACGGTCAGCCACAGCGCGTCGCCGATGCGGTGCGAGAACACGTTCTTCTCGTCGCGGCCGAACGGCGAGATGAAGCCGCGCGAGGTCATTTCCAGCGCGCCGACCGGCTTGAGCACCACGTGCGGCAACAGCGTGTCGACTTCGGAGAAATCAATGGAAGTGGGGAAGCGGAACAGCGTCAGGTTCTTGAAAAACATGAATTGGAAGCCGGAAAAGGAAAGAGGGAAAACGGGAATGCAACAGACGGCGGCGGGGCCGGACCAGGCCCGACCTGCGGGGCATCAGGGGATCAGGGGTCCGCGGGCTCCGGACCCTGCTCGCCGCCGGCAAGCCACGCATGCGCGTCCGGCAGCGGGGCTTCGTCGCGGCGCCCCAGCGCCATGAAGTCGAACAGCCGCGGGTCGGCCAGCTGCGAGGGCCGGACATCGCCCAGCGCGCGCGCGATCTGCTCGATGCGGCCGGGGTGGTCCTTCTCCCATTGTTTCATCATCAGCCCGACCTGCTTGCGCTGCAGGTTCTCCTGGCTGCCGCACAGGTTGCACGGGATGATCGGGAACTGCCGTGCCACGGCGTAGTCGATGATGTCGCTTTCGCGCACGTAGGCCAGCGGCCGGATCACCACGTGCTTGCCGTCATCGCTGAGCAGCTTGGGCGGCATGCCGGCGGCCTTGGCATGATTGAACAGGTTCATGAAGAACGTGGCCACGATGTCGTCGCGGTGGTGGCCCAGCGCGATCTTGGTGAAGCCGTTCGCCTCGGCGTAGTTGTACAGCGCGCCACGACGCATGCGCGAGCACAGCGAACACATGGTCTTGCCTTCCGGGATCACCCGGCTGACCACCGAATAGGTGTCCTGCTCGATGATGTGGTACGCCACGCCGAGGCCGGCCAGGTACTCCGGCAGCACGTGCTCGGGAAAGCCCGGCTGCTTCTGGTCCAGGTTCACCGCGACCAGCTCGAACGGCACCGGCGCCTTCTTCTGCAGCTGCAGCAGGATGTCCAGCAGGGTGTAGCTGTCCTTGCCGCCGGACAGGCAGACCATCACCTTGTCGCCGGCCTCGATCATGCCGAAATCGGCGATGGCCTGGCCCACCTGGCGGCGCAGGCGCTTGGCCAGCTTGTGGTGTTCACGTTCGGCCAGGCGCGGGTCGCGGGCACGCGGGGCGGGATCGGGCAGGGGGATGACGGCACTCATTGCCGGCATTCTACCGGCTCGGCGGCGCCCCTCCTCACCGGACACGGCAACCGGTTATGCTCAGCCCCCGTGGAGACCATGACGCCCGCCGAGATCAGCCAGCGCATCGCCGTCCTGCGGAGTGAACACCGCAGCCTGGACGATCGCATCACCCGCCTTGCCGCCAACCCGGACGACGAGCTGGAGGCCAAACGGCTGAAGCGGCGCAAGCTGCAGCTCAAGGACTGCATCACCAAGCTGGAAAGCATGTTGATCCCGGACGAGCCGGCGTAGGCCTGCCCCCCGTCACTCCGCGCCACCCAAGCATATGCATCACCGGCGATGATGTCGGCGCTCCCGCACGGCCGGCGTCAATCGGCGACCGGCACTCCGGGGTGCTCCGGCAGCTGTCCTTTCCAGGCATCGCGCTCGTCCACGCGGATCTCGCAGGTCAGGCCGTCTTCGCTGCACTGCAGGCCCAGCGCGTGCCCGGCCCAGTCGGCGACCGCGCCGCTGCGCACGCTGGCGATGTCCGCCTGCAGGCGCTCGACGCCGGCGATGGACAACACGTAATGGCGCTGTTCGCCTTCGCCGGCCACGCACAACCGCAGCGGCGCACCGGTGAAGCGGCCGGGCAGTTCGTCCTCAGCACAGCGCCCCGCCTGCGTTGCTGCCTGCAGCGCAGGCAACAATGGCAACAGCGCCGCGAAAAGCGGCACACCCACGAACGCGTGGATGCACCGGCGGCTCATTTGCCGACCGGGGCTTCCGGCTTCACCGCTTCCGGGCTGACCCGTTCGATGGTGTGGCGCAGCTCGCGGCCGAGGATGAACTTGGCGTCCTTGGCCCAGGCGTCCAGGCGCTCGTCGAACAGCAGCTTGCTGTTTTCGTCCGGCCACACCAGGCGCAGTTCGCGCATCTTCTGGATGAAGCCACGGAACAACGACTTGTCGAAGAACTCCGGCGCGGCCGGTGCGTACAACAGGCTCAGGCGCTGCGCGGCCTGCTGGCACAGGCTCTCCAGCTCGGCGGCGCCAAGCGTGCCGGGGCCGTTCTTCACCAGCACCGCGATGGCGATGTAGTAACGCTCGAACGCCTGTTGCAGCGAATGGCCGATCGCACGCAGGCGGAACACCTCGTCGGTCTGGCCGGTGCTGCGCGCCAGCATGCCGCCGTCGTCCTCGCCCACGTGCTGCAGCAGGCCCTCGCGCACGAACACGCTGATGGTCTGGTCGATGCGCGCGGCGAACTCGTCCTCGCTCCACGGCAGGAACAGCTCGGCCTGCAGGAACGGATACAGCCCGCGGCCCAACCGCAGCAGGCCGCCACGGCTCATGCGGCGGTTGTTCTGGAAGCAGCAGGCCACCCACGAGGAGGCGGTGAACAGATGCAGCACGTTGTTGCGGAAGTAGCTCAGCAGCACCGCGGTGTCGCCGCTCACGCTCAGCACGTCGCCCAGCGGGTGCTTGATGCGGGTGAGGACGTTGATTTCCTCGGCATGGGCGATGATGCGCTCGGGCGAGTGCGGGGTGACCGTGACGCGGTCGGAGTACGGCATCTCGACCAGCAGCTTCTTGCTCAGCTCGATCTGCGCGATCAGGTCGGCCTCGCCCATCGCGTGCTTGGGCGTGGACAGCAGCGCCAGCGCCAGCAGGTTGATCGGGTTGACGTCGGCGGCGCCGTTGATGCGCACCTGGATCTGCTCGGCCAGGGTATCGACCGCGCTGGACAGCCAGCTCGGCTTCTCGTCCTCGCCGACCGGCTGGCCGTTCCAGTCCGGTGCCTTCTGCGCCAGCACGTCGTTCAGCGCGATCGGCTCGCCGAAGTTCACCACCACCTGGCCGAAGTTCTGCTTGAGCACCTTGGGGATGCCCCACAGCAGCGCCCAGATCGATTCCTTCTCCTTCGGCCGGCCGGACAGCTCGTCCAGGTAGCTGCCGCCCTCCATCAGCTTTTCATAGCCGATGTAGATGGGCTGGAACAGCACCGGCTTGCGCGGCTGGCGCAGGAAGGCACGCAGCGTCATCGAGATCATGCCGCCCTTGGGTTGCAGCAGGCGGCCGGTACGCGAGCGCCCGCCCTCGACGAAGTACTCGATTGAATAGCCGCCGGCCACCAGCTGGGCGACGTATTCGCTGAGCACGGCCGAGTACAGCGCGTTGCCCTTGATCGAGCGGCGGATGAAGAACGCGCCGCCCTTGCGCAGCAGCGTGCCGACCACCGGCAGGTTGAGGTTGATGCCGGCCACGATGTGCGGCGGCACGATGCCGCGGTCGTACAGCAGGTAGCTCAGCAGCAGGTAGTCCATGTGGCTGCGGTGGCTGGGCACGTAGACGATCTCGTGCCCGGGCGCGGCTTCCTTGAACTTGTCCAGGTGGTGCACCAGCACGCCGGCGTAGATGCGGTTCCACACGTGGCTGAGCATGAAGCTGGCCGAACGCACCACCGGGGTGGAGTAGTCGGCGGCGATCTCCCAGGCGTAGCCCTGTGCCTTCTTCCAGGCGTCGGTGGTCTTGGAGTTGTCGCGCTTGGCCTGGGCGGCGATGGCTTCGCGCACCGGGTCGGCGGCCAGCACCTTGTCCACCAGCAGGCGGCGGGTGGACAGGTCCGGGCCGATGATCGATTCACGGATGCGGCGGAAGTGCGTGCGCAGCACGCGCTGCAGCTTGCGCACGGTGCGCTCGGGCTCCAGCCCTTCGTCCACGGTTTCGCGCAGCGATACCGGCGGGGCGAAGCGGACGATGGTGTCGCGGCCGTTCAGCAGCACCGCCAGCAGGCGGCGGAAGCGGCCGACCAGCGCCCAGTTTTCCGAGAACAGCACCGCGAACCAGCCGCTCTGCTTGTCCGGCGCGCGGCCGACGAAGATCGACACCGGCACCAGGTGCACGTCCAGCGCCGGGTTGGCGCGGTGCGCCTGCAGCAGCTTGGCCAGCGAATCGGAGTGGGTCTTGGCACCGCGCTGCTCGGGGATCAGCGCGTTGTTGCTGGAACGCCGCGACAGCGCCACGTAGGCACGCTTGCGGCCGAGCAGGTCACCGGCCAGCGGCACCAGCGGCGAAGGCAAGCCGGCGTCGCGGCAGGCCTTGTCCAGGATCAGCGCGTTGGACAGGCCGTAGTCCTCCAGCACGTAGACCACCGGGCGGCCGTCGTCGTACTCGCCGGCCTGTTCGGGTTCGATCTTCAGGCCCAGCCAGGGCTCGACCAGCTTGCCCAGCAGGCGCGCCCAGAGCGGGCGACGGCCGGCGGGCCGGGCGGGTACGGCACGGCTGGGGGTGCCCGGCACGATGGCGGCAGGCGGGGCGGGCGGCGCCGCGTGGGCATCGTCCGGCGGAAGCAGGTCGCCCTGTTCGGGTTGGGATTTCTGTTTCGACATCTGGACCATTATGGCTTAGCCGCCGTTTTGGCGGTGTCTGGCCGATCGCTGCCCGGCGCCGTGGCCGGGTCCGTTGCGGTCGCGGCGGCCTGTGCGGCTTCCACCCGGGCCTGTTCGGCGGCCTGGGCCGCGGCGATCACCTGGTCGGCTTCGGCCACGGTACGGGCCAGGTACCAATGCCCGTCGCGGCGCACCAGCGCGACCTGCAGGTCCACGTCCTTGCCGGCCAGCGGGTACTGCACGCGGACCAGCGCGTTGTCGCCGTCCTGCGAGACCAGGCCGGTACGCATCTGCGCCACGCTTTCGTCCAGGGCCAGCCCGTAGCTGGCCAGCACCTGCTTGAGCGCCGCCGCGAACGGCACCAGCCGCTGCAGGCTGCCGCTCATGCCGGCGTCCTGGAAGGCTTGCGCGCTGCCCAGCCCGGTGGCGCGCGCGGCGGTGGTCAGCGTGCCGATGTTGGTCCGCGCCAGCTTGGCATCGGACAGCGGTGCCGATTGCGCCCAGCCGCTGAGCACGTTGACCAGCTGCACGTAGTGATCCCGCTCGGCCGGGGTGTAGTCGCCCTGGTGGGTGATGTACTGCACCCCGAACAGGCCCAGTGAATGCGCGGCCTGGCGGACGCTGGCGGCCTGGCCCTCGAACTGCGCGCGGAAGGCGCGCTGCAGCTTCTGCTCGGCACCGGGTTCGGACAGGGCCCCGAGCAGGTCGGGCAGCTTCTCGTCCAGCGGCAGGTCGGTCAGTGGCCAACGGCTGTGCCCCTGCGCCCAGGCGGTTTCCAGCGCGGCGTACTGGGCCGGGGTGACCGAGGCCCTGGCGTAGCCGGGCAGGTCGTTGTCATGCAGGTACTGGGCGAGCTGGCGCACGGTGGCCGCCGGCTCGGTGGCCGCACCGGGCAGCGGCGCGCTGTCGCGCTTGCAGGCAGCCCCCAGCAGCGCCACCGCGCAGACGGACAGGAACGCGAGCTGCTGGCAGGTACGTAAAGAACGGCGTTGCATGGCGTCGTTGGTCCTCTCCCCCGTGAGCGGGCTGATCTTGAAGCCTGCCCGGTGACAGCGGCAAGCACGGCCGTCACGGCTGGGTGGATGGGGCTGGAGCGGAGGCGGGGTGCCGCTGATGGCAGAAGCCTCCCCTCCCCGGCTCTCCCCGTGCCTTCGGCAAAGGCAGGGGCGGAGCGGCGCCCTTGCACGGTGCATCGCCGCTGGAAACGCACATAAAAAAAGAGGCCGCCCCGTTGCCGGTGGCGAACCTCCTCAAGCCGGCGTGAGCCGGTAGACATGTTTGACACATCGACCGGCAGGGCCGGACGACGCGTAGCCTACGCGCCCACTTCAGTTAAAGCAATACTTTATTAATCATCAAATAAGTTATTGATTTATTTGAATACATCTGCGATTTCGCGCTGCATCGCCAAGGCCGCGGCACGCGGATCGGCGGCCAGCCGGATGGGGCGGCCGACCACGATGGCATCGGCGCCGTCGGCAAAGGCCTGGGCCACGCCCACGGTGCGCTGCTGGTCATCGCCCACCGGGCCACCGGGGCGGATGCCCGGGCAGACGATGGAGAAACCGGCGCCGGTGGCCGCGCGGATCGGCGCAGCTTCCTGGCCGGAGGCGATCACCCCGTCGATGCCGGCGCGCTGGGCGGCCAGCGCGCGCTCGACCACCACGTCCACCGGCTCGCGGTCGATGCCCATCTGGGCCAGGTCCGGGCGCCCCATCGAGGTCAGCACGGTCACCGCCAGCAGGCGCATGTCCGAACGGTTGGCGGCCGCGGCGGCGGCCATCATCTCCGGGTGCCAGCCATGGATGGTGCAGTAGCTGACCGGCCACTGCGACAGGCGGCCGATGACACCGGCGATGGTGGCCGGGATGTCGAAGAACTTCAGGTCGACGAACACGCGCTTGTCGCGCGCGGCCAGTGCATCAAGCACGTCGAAATACTCGCCGGAGGCCAGCAGTTCCATGCCGATCTTGTAGAAGGACACCGCATCACCCAGCCGCTCCACCCACTCCAGCGCCTGCACCTTGCCCGGTACGTCCAGCGCGAAGATCAGCCGTTCATCGGTGCGCAGCGGCAGCGGGGCACGGCTCATCGGGCCACCTCCAGCGCGGCGCGCTTGGCGGCGTTGCGCTGCTCGGCCGGCAGCGACCAGGCGTTGTTGAACGCGGCGCTTTCCCAGCCGCCGTAGGTCGGGTTGGGCAGGATCCACCAGCGCGAGCCGATCCAGCCCTGGTACTTGTCCAGCAGCGCGTCGCGCGCGTCCAGGGTGTTGTCCTGGACCTGCAGGAAATCGGTGAACTGGTCGCCGACCTGCATCAGCACCCGGTACTGCTGCGCCACCAGCAGACGCCGGCAGCCCTTCTCGCTGCCCACCTGGCGGCAACCCGGCACCTCGGTGCCCAGGCCCAGGTAGACGCTGTCGTCGGCCACCGGGAAGCCCAACTTGCGCAGGTTGGCCAGGGTGGCGTCCTTCATCGCCGAGGTGCGGTTGCTGATGTAGATCATGGTCACGCCCTTGGACGCGGCCAGCTGTGCGAACCGCACCGCGCCCGGCACCGGCTCGGCCTTCTGCTCGTCGACCCAGGCCGCCCAGCCAGCGTCGCTGTAGCTGCCTTCGTCGTGCACCAGGCGCGCCTGGAACGGCGAGTTGTCCAGCACGGTCTCGTCCACGTCCACCACCACGGCCGGCTTCAGCCGGGCCGACTGGTGGGTGCCCCCTTCCTCCGGCAGCAGCGCGGTCCAGGTCGGGTCGGCCAGGGCGCGGTCCAGCTGTTCACCGGCCAGCTTCCAGGTCTGCAGGGCGCTGGCGCGGTACTCCTGCGAGCGCTGCACCCACAGCACGGCGTTGAGGTTGTCATTGGCCACCAGGGCCTGGACCACCGCGGCCGGGGCGACCGGCGCCGACGGGCGCTGCAGGCGATCAGGGGCGGTGCAGGCGGCCAGCGACAACGCGGTGCCGGCCAGCAGGACGAGGGCGGGGAATCGGGACATGAAGACTACCGGGATCAGCGAAAACCGGCCAAGTTTACCGGCTCCCCGGTTTGCCCGCCCCGGCGGCAGCCGCGCCGGACCGGGCCTGACTCCGGTTTTGCCGCCTCGGCTATCCTTGCGCCCCCGCGTGACCGGAACACCCACCATGACCGACGACAGCCCGCAGACCCCCAGCTTCCCGATCCTCGACCCCGTGCAGGCCCGCACCCTGGGCTGCCTGATCGAGAAGGAAGCCACCACCCCGGACGCCTACCCGCTGACCGTCAACGCCACCCAGGTGGCGGCCAACCAGAAGACCGCGCGCGAGCCGGTGATGAACCTGGACGCGGGCAAGGTGCAGCACGCGCTGCGCCAGCTCGAGGGGCTGGGCCTGGCCCGCCAGCATTTCTCCTCGCGTGCCGAGCGCTATGAGCACCTGGCCGGCACCAAGCTGGACCTGCCGCGCCAGCAGGTTGCCCTGCTCGGCCTGTTGCTGCTGCGTGGCCCGCAGACCGTCGGTGAACTGAGCACCCGCAGCGAGCGCATGGCCCGGTTCGCCGACGCCACCGACCTGCGCCACCAGCTCGACCGCCTGCAGCAGCGCGGCCTGGTCGTGCAGTTGCCGCGCGCCGGTGGCCAGCGCGAGGACCGCTTCATGCACCTGATGGGCGGCCCGCTGGACCTGGACGCCCTGGCCGAGACCTACAAGGCTGCACCGGCGGCGGTCAGCGACAGCGCGCTGGAAGCCCGCGTGCAGCAGCTGGAAGCCACCGTGGCCGAACTGCAGGAGCAACTGGCCGAACTGAAGGCCGCCATCGGCGGCTGACCCGTCGCCCTCGGTAGGAACGGCCCAGGCCGCGAAGCTCATGGCCGTTCAGCGGTACCGGCTTCGCGCCCAAGGCCGCTCCTACGGGGGCCACTGCTTGTGAGGGTGCCTTGCTGCGTATGTGCCGCAGTGTTTCCCGGCATTCCCAGCATTGCATGAGCACCGTACGCCTCACATCACGAAGAAAACCTTGCGCTTCATCTGTAGTGCACCTTCGTACCTTGGAGTTTGAGCGCACCTGCTTTCTCCAGGCTAGCAATGAGGGCGTCCAAATCATCGGCCTTCAGTTTGTTCTGAAACTGGGCAGACACGTGCTTTTTCAGCGCGGTCAATGTGGCCGGTTTGCTTCCGTCCATTTTTTTCAGCAATTGCTTCATCCGAGCCAACCGTTGCGCGGCGGTTGTCAGTGTGGAGGCTGTCGCCTGCCCATCGCCTTTTGCCTTCCCAGGTGCCTTTGCCACGGTTGGAATAGCGGCTGGCTTGGCGGCGGCCGGCACCTCCGCCGTTCTGAACAACGGCATCAGGCTGATGGATGCTGACCGACAAGCAAACACCTTCCTCGTTTTCAGATGCTCCACCAGCGGATCAAACCCAGTGTCCCTGGAGATGATGTGGAAGAATCCCCGCGCGTCATCCTTCACCAATTGCCCGATATAAAAAGCAACGTGGAAATCCAGCGCATTGCTGCCATTTCCTGAAATACGCACGTAGGCAGCGCGCTCATGCATTGCCTGCATCTGGATGGCGAGTTCGGAGGAGATTCTCACCTGTCCGGCACCGACGAAAACCCAGAGGCGCACATCCTCTCGGTCAAGCAAGGCCAGATCGGTTGGCTGGACATTCTCATGGTCAATGAGAACGTAGTTGATACGCCGATTTTCCAGCGGGGCTACCTTCGATTCCATTGCGGTAA
This sequence comes from Stenotrophomonas sp. ATCM1_4, assembly GCF_004348115.1. Classification (GTDB taxonomy): domain Bacteria; phylum Pseudomonadota; class Gammaproteobacteria; order Xanthomonadales; family Xanthomonadaceae; genus Stenotrophomonas; species Stenotrophomonas capsici. Next base: position 1,728,119 of record NZ_QPFB01000001.1, read on the forward strand.
ACGCTTCCTGCGCTTCCTGTTCGAGCCGATCATCACCCAGTAGCAGGGGTGTGCCAAGTGGAGAAATGCTTGGATTCGCTCTTACGATGCCAATGTCGATGACCCGGCACGCAGGGGCATGGGATCCCCTGGATTCCATCCCAGCCTATGGCGCGGATCTCAACCGGTAGGAGCGGCCTTGGCCGCGAAACACGCAGGCTTCCAGCCCTACCGATCGCGGCCAAGGCCGCTCCTACAGCGAGGCCACCAGCAGCCCCAGCAGCGGCAGGCCGTTGAAGAACAGCGCGGTATAGCCCAGCCAGGCATTGGATTCACGGCGCCAGCGCGAGACCAGGGCCAGCAGGCACCCCATCACGCAACCACCGATGCCGACGATCAGCATGGCAGCCAGTTCCTCCAGCCCCCCGTGGATCACCGCCACCGCGATGCTGCCGACCAGCAGGCTGACCAGCGGCATCAGCAGCGCGGCCAGGCCGAAACGATAGGACGGGTTGGCGGAGCGGGGGGCGGCTTCCATCGGCAGTGATCTCCCTGCAGGCATTGGCCACACGGTAAGGCATGGCCTCCGGGGTGACCACCGGCCCATGGCACCGGCCACGACCACTGGCAGGCTGGGCCATCAACCATCGGGAGTGGGCCATGCGAACGGGTGCGATGCGGGTAGTGCTGCTGGGCATGCTGTGGGTGACCGGCGCGGCATCGGCGGCGCCGGACGCGGCGACCCTGCAGGCCATCGAGGCCACTGCCCATGACTACATGGACGGCCAGCTGGAAGGCGACGTGGCGCGGGTGACACGCGCCCTGCACCCGGACCTGGCCAAGCGCAACGTGGTGGCCCACCCGAACGAAACACTGGGGCTGGGACGGATGAGCTCGGACGAGCTGATCCGCTACACCCGCGAAGGCGCGTTGAAAACACCACGCGACCAATGGCAGCGCAGCATCACCGTGCTGGCGGTGGATGAGGACATCGCCACCGTGCGGCTGGAAAGCCCCTGGTTCATCGACCATCTGCAGCTGGGGCGGTTCGACGGGCGCTGGGTGATCGTCAACGCGCTGTGGCACCGCAAGAAGCGCGGCTGACGCGGTACCGGCGACCGGCGCACGGCCGATTTCGATGACTGGCAACTGAACAGGAGAGGCAAACCCCGCTATCGTATGCAGCTTCTGTTCGCTGCCTGCCCCGCCCATGAACCCACCCGACGCCCTGCCAGACGCCCCGCACGCCCACGGTGCCTGCGAGAACTGCGACACCTCGCTGCAGGGGCACTATTGCCACACCTGCGGGCAATCCGCGCACAACCCGCTCAAGCACGTCGGGCATGCGATCGAGGAAGTGTTCGAGTCGTTCTGGCACCTGGACGGGCGCATCTTCCGCACCCTGCGCGACCTGCTGGTCCCGGGCCGGGTGGCGCTCAACTACCTCCGCGGCAAGCGGGTGGGTTACGTACAGCCCCTGCGGTTGTTCGTGATCCTCACCCTGTTCACCTTCTTCGTCGGCAAGTTGACCCTGCATGCCGATGACTTTGGCGGGCACGTCAAGGGCACCACGCTGTTCGATACGGCGCAGACCGCCGACGAGGTGGAGGCGCGACGCGATGCCGAGCTGACCCGGCTGGGCCAGCAGTTCAACGACGGTGCCACCGGTGGCCCTGCGCTGGGCATCGGCATCGGTGCGATCAACGCCGCCGCCGAGCAACGCCTGGCCGAACTGGCGAAGACTGCGCCGCAGGGCGCGGCGGGCACCGCCGTGCAGCGTGCCACGGCGGTGGCCGGGCGCACCGCCCAGGGCAGGGGCGGCAGCTTCTTCAACCACCAGGTCGGTGGCAAGCCCTGGGATCCGGAGACCAACCCGATCGTGATCGACAGTTGGCCGGGGTTCGCCAACAAGTGGCTCAACCATCGCCTGGACAACGCCAACGCCAACGTCGCGCGCATGGGCGGCAAGACCGACCTGTACGTGCAGGCCGTGCTCACCGCCCTGCCCGGCGCGCTGTTCTTTCTGATGCCGGTGTTCGCGCTGGTGCTGCGCGTGGCCTACCTGGGCCGCGGCATCGGCTACCTGGAGCACCTGGTGGTGGCGCTGTACAGCCATGCCTGGCTGATGCTGGTGCTGCTGGCCACCTTCCTGGTCGCCGGGCTGGGCAACGCGCTGGCCGGCCCGGTCGTCAACGCCACCACCGACGTGGTGTACGTGCTGTTGTGGCTGTCGGTGCCGGTGTACCTGATCTGGATGCAGCAGCGGGTGTACGGTGGCAACGTCGTGCTGACGCTGCTGCGTTACCTGTTCATCGGCAGCATCTACACCGTGCTGGTGTCGCTGGTGGTCACCTATGCGGTGCTGGCCGGCATCTCGTCCTGATCAATCGCCCCGCAACGCGGCCCGGCGCTGCCCGGCCGCGTGGAAGCTCCATGCCAGGAAGCGGCTCTGCTTGTTGCCCTGGGCCATGCCGACCTCGCGCACCTCGACCGCGCCGGCCTTGGCCAGCTGCCGGTGCAGGTCGGCCAGGTGCTCGCGCTTGGCCACCAGCGAGCTGAACCAAAGCACCTGCGCCTGCACATCGACGCTTTCGCGCACCATCCGGCGCAGGAACGAAGCCTCGCCGCCGGTGCACCACAACTCGTTGGCCTGGCCCCCGAAGTTCAGCGCCGGCGCCTTGCCACGGGGGCTGGCCGCCCCGCCCAGGTTGCGCACCTTGCGCTGGCTGCCCTGCGCGGCTTCCTTGGCCGAGGTGTGGAAGGGCGGGTTGCACAGGGTCAGGTGGAAGTGGTCGTCCGGACGCAGCACGCCCTCGAACAGCTGGCCACGCGCGTGCTGCTGGCGCAGTTCGATCACGCCCTGCAGGCCATTGGCGCGCACGTTGGCGCCCGCCGACTGCAGCGCGCCGGCATCGATGTCGCTGCCGACGAACGACCAACCGTATTCGGCCTGGCCCAGCAGCGGGTAGATGCAGTTCGCGCCCACCCCGACATCCAGCACGCGCAGCGCCGGGCCGCGCGGGACGCTGCCACCGGCATCGGCAGCCAGCAGGTCGGCCAACCCGTGCAGGTAGTCCACGCGACCGGGCACCGGCGGGCACAGGTAACCCTCGGGGATATCCCAGTGCGCGATGCCGTAGTCGCTGGCCAACAGTGCGCGGTTGAGCTCACGCACCGCGACGGGGTTACTGAAGTCGATGCTCTGGCTGCCGGCCGGCGTGCGGACCAGGTGGGGGCGCAACGCCGGGTTGACGGCCACCAGCCGCGCCAGGTCATAACGGCCCTGGTGACGATTGCGCGGGTGCAGGGGGCTGGCGGGCGCCGACTTGGCAGCCGCCTGCCGCTGCGGCGGACGTTGGTGCGGGGGATTCATGCGCGTATTAGACGCCAGGAGGACAGCGATGCGCACCGCGGCCAGCGGCCGGCATCCTGCGTCAGCGGCCCTCGGCCGGCTGCACGCAGTCCTGCTGCGCGCAGAAGGTGGCCGCACGCCGTTGCTGCTCCGGCGTCAGTTCCGGCGGGGGACGGGCAATGGCCGACTGGATCTGCGCCGGTGCATGGGTCAGCTTGTTGAAGCCCTGCGCCGCCTTGGCCAGGCCGTAGTAGATGCCCATCATCACGTAGCCGCCGCTCAGGCTGACCTCCTCCACCGTGGGCGGCTCGCTCCAGTTCTTGCTGAAGCGGTTGGGCTCGACCTGCACGGGGTTCTTGAACCGGTACAGGTCCAGCGGCTGGTCGTCCTCGGGCTTGATCGCGCGGACCTCGCCCAGCGTGGTGACATTGCCACCGGCGGTAGTCGGCGGCGGCGATGGCAACGCCGTTCCATCCACGGACGGCGGGCTGAGCGCCGGCTGGGCCGCCTGCTGCGCCGATGCCACGCCGGCCAGCATCATGCCGACCACCACGGTTGCTCCCTGCCATCCACCTGTTGCCACCACAGCATCCTCATGCGCGTTACCGGTCATGCGCAGGATACGGATGCGAGCTTCAGAATTCGTTGCGACGGGCCAGCCGGCACCTTCAAAGCCATCGCCGCGGCCCATGCCGTGCAATGGGTGCGGTCCGAGCAGGGGTCCCTCCAGCGGAACCCGTTCAGCCTGCAGGCGCGAATCGTGCCGGCCCGGCATCGCCAGGCGGCCCCCACCCGGACAACCCTGGCGCTTCTGACGCCACTCGCCGGCGCGGCAACCTGAGATCACGCCGTGCATCGCCAAGCCAACGCACAGCGGCGTCTCACAACATGAGACGCCGCTGTGCTTTGATGCCGTCCTTTGATCGGCAGTTGCGTGCATGGCGTTCTCCCTCGCTCCCCGCACCGAAGCCAGCGAACGGGCGCTGGCAACCACCGACGGCCTGCCCTCGCGTGATGGCTCGCTGCTCGGCAAGCGGTTGGCCAAGCGCTACAGCGACCGGGTCACCGGCAGTTTCACGATCCCGGGCCGCGAAGGCAGTTACGCGCCGATTCCCGATGACGTCCCCGAGGCGCTGAAAGCCGCGCTCAAGGCGCGCGGCATCGAGCAGCTGTATTCGCACCAGGCCGAGGCCTGGGACGCCAGCCAGCGCGGTGAGCACGTCGCCATCGTCACCCCCACCGCGTCGGGCAAGTCGCTGTGCTACACGCTGCCGGTGGTGAGCGCGGCGATGCAGGGCAACGCCAAGGCGCTGTACCTGTTCCCGACCAAGGCGTTGGCGCAGGACCAGGTGGCCGAGCTGCTGGAGCTCAACCGCGCCGGCGACCTCGGCGTGAAGGCCTTCACCTTCGACGGCGACACCCCCGGTGATGCGCGCCAGGCGATCCGCCTGCACGGCGACATCGTGGTCAGCAACCCGGACATGCTGCACCAGGCGATCCTGCCGCATCACACCAAGTGGGCGCAGTTCTTCGAGAACCTGCGCTACGTGGTGATCGACGAGATCCACACCTACCGCGGCGTGTTCGGCAGCCACGTCACCAACGTGATCCGCCGGCTCAAGCGCATCTGCGCGTTCTACGGCGTGCAACCGCAGTTCATCCTGTGCTCGGCCACCATCGGTAACCCGCATGCGCATGCCGAGGCACTGGTGGAGGAACAGGTGCATGCGATCACCGAGAGCGGCGCACCGGCCGGGCCCAAGCACGTGCTGCTGTGGAACCCGCCGGTGATCAACCCTGACCTGGGCCTGCGCGCCTCGGCGCGTTCGCAGGCCAACCGCATCGCCCGCATCGCGATCAAGAGCGGCCTGAAGACGCTGGTGTTCGCGCAGACGCGGTTGATGGTGGAAGTGCTGACCAAGTACCTGAAGGACATCTTCGACAACGACCCGCGCAAGCCGGCGCGCATCCGCGCCTATCGCGGCGGCTACCTGCCCACCGAGCGCCGCGAGGTGGAGCGCGCGATGCGCGCCGGCGACATCGACGGCATCGTCAGCACCTCGGCACTGGAGCTGGGCGTGGATATCGGCGCGCTGGACGTGGTGGTACTCAACGGCTACCCCGGCAGCGTGGCGGCGACCTGGCAGCGCTTCGGCCGCGCCGGCCGTCGCCAGCAGGCGGCGCTGGGCGTGATGGTGGCCAGCAGCCAACCCCTGGACCAGTACGTGGTGCGGCACCCGGACTTCTTCGCCAACGCCACGCCCGAGCACGCGCGGATCGCGCCGGACCAACCGCTGATCCTGTTCGACCACATTCGCTGCGCGGCGTTCGAACTGCCGTTCCTGGCCGGTGAGCCGTTCGGTCCGATCGACCCGCTGGTGTTCCTGCAGGCGCTGGCCGAAACCGAGGTGATCCACCAGGAAGGCGACCGCTGGGAGTGGATCGCCGACAGCTACCCGGCCAACGCGGTGAGCCTGCGCGCGGTGGCCGACGGCAACTTCGTGGTGGTGGACCGCAGCGACGGCAAGCAGCAGATCATCGCCGAGGTGGACTACTCCGCCGCCGCGCTGACCCTGTACGAAGGCGCGATCCACATGGTGCAGAGCACGCCCTACCAGGTCGAGCGGCTGGACTGGGACGGGCGCAAGGCCTACGTCACCCGCACGCACGTGGACTACTACACCGACAGCATCGACTACACCAAGCTCAAGGTACTGGACCGCTTCGACGGCAACGTGGCCGGGCGCGGTGATTCACACCACGGTGAGGTGCACGTGGTGCGGCGCGTGGCCGGCTACAAGAAGATCCGCTACTACACGCACGAGAACATCGGCTACGGCCCGGTCAACCTGCCCGACCAGGAGCTGCACACCACCTCGGTGTGGTGGCAGTTGCCGCAGGCCACGCTGCTGCGCAGCTTCGCGCAGAAGCAGGACGCGCTCGATGGCTTCCTCGGCGCGGCCTACGCGCTGCACATCGTCGCCACCGTGGCGGTGATGGCCGATGCGCGCGACCTGCAGAAGGCGGTGGGCAACGGCGACGGCGCGTGGTTCGCGGTGGCCGACCAGACCGGTCGCGGCCAGCTGCGTGGCGTGGAAGACGGCGAAGGCGCGGTGGAGCTGATGCAGAGCTTCGTGCCGACCGTGTACCTGTACGACAACTTCCCCGGCGGCGTCGGCCTGAGCGAGCCGCTGTGGCTGCGCCAGGGCGAGCTAGTGCAGCGCGCGCTGGAACTGGTCGAGCGTTGCGACTGCACCGCCGGCTGCCCGGCCTGCGTGGGCCCGGTGCTGGCCGCGCAGGAAGAAGGCAACGGCGTCACCCCGCGCGCGCTGGCGTTGCGGGTGCTGTCGCTGCTGTCGGACGAACGTTGTGAGCAGGTGCAGGCCGTCGTGATGGATGAGGCGCTCGACTTGCTGCCATGAGCATCAGCCTGGACAAGCTCAGGGCACTGCGCAGGCAGGCCGGCCATGCAGCGCAGGCCCCTGCGGTGAAAACGCCCTTGGGCGCGAAACCGGCGCCGGTCGAAGCCGCGGCCACACCGGCGGTTGCACCAGGCACTTCGTTGGCTGCGGATGCACCTACGGCGTCATTGCCAACGCCGCCCCAGCGACAGGCGGACCAAGGCGGTTCGGTGTTCGGCTGGGTCGATGCGATCCAGCACAAACCCAGCCCGCCGCGCGCGCAGGACGGTGATGCGCTGCGCAGGCTGCTGGCCTCACGCAACCGCGCGATCACGCCCACCCCACGCGCCGAGCGCAGCGGGCCGGTCGACCGCAGCCTGCCCGGCACCGAGGTCGCGCCCGGCCTGCACCTGATCGAAGCCTTCATTCCGCAGGCCATTCCCGCCCAGCCGTTGTCACTGGCCTTCAGCAAGCGGCCGGATGAAACGGTCGCCGCGCAGGACCTGTTGTTCTTCGATACCGAGACCACCGGCCTGGCCGGTGGCACCGGCACCCGTGCTTTCATGATCGGTGCCGCCGACTGGTACCGCGACGCACTGCGCGGCGAAGGCCTGCGCGTGCGCCAGTTGTTGATGTCCACGATGGCGGCCGAAGGCGCGATGCTGGAGCGGTTCGCCAGCTGGTTGTCGCCGTCCACCGTGTTGTCCAGCTACAACGGCCGCAGCTACGACGCCCCGTTGTTGAAGACCCGCTACCGCCTGGCGCGGCGCGGAGACCCGATCTCGGCGCTCGACCACGTGGACCTGCTCTACCCGACACGGCGTCGCTATCGCGGCACCTGGGAGAACTGCCGGCTGGCGACCATCGAACGCCAGCTGTTGCGCATCGCGCGCGAGGACGACCTGCCCGGTTCCGAGGCACCGGCGGCGTGGCTCAACTACCTGCGCGGCGGCAGCGCGCGCAACCTGCGCCGCGTCGGCGAGCACAACCACCAGGACGTGGTGACGCTGGCGCAGCTGTTCCTGCGGCTGGTGCAGGCCGAGGCCGACGAGCGCGCGGCGCTGGCGTTGACCGGGCAAGGCTGACCCGCAGGCATCGGCAGGCGGCGTTACCGCGTGCTGCCGTCCTGCCGGTGGATGGGATGGATGCCGGGCATGCGGCGGCGGCACGACGCAATGGGCCGGCACCGCAACGCGGGCCGGCCCATGCACCCTCAACCGTTGATCGGCCGCGCGATGCCGTTACGGATGACCTGGTCGATCAGGCGCTCGACTTCCTGGCGGGCGCGCTGGCTCGCCGCAGCCTGCTGCCGGCCGAGTTCACTCTGCTGGCGGCCCAGCTCAGCTTGTTGGCGCGCCAGCGATCGCATCTCCTCGCGCATCGCCGGGTTGTCCATTTCCGCACGCGCCTTCTCCGCTTCGCGGCGCGCGTCTTCCATCGCCCGGCGCGCCGATGCGTCGTCCCGGCGCGCCAGCGCGAGCTCGGCCTGGCGCGCGGCGATCTCACCGATACGCTCGCCGATCTCCCCCATGCGCTCGCCGATTTCACCCTGACGCTCACCCAACGCGCCCTGGCGGTCACCCAGCTTGCCCTGTTCGTCGGCGATGCGCTGCGTCTCCTGGTGGATCTGCTGGAAGCGCGACAGCGTGTCGGCATCGTGCACCACGTAACGCTTGCCGTCGCGGCGCAGCAGGATCACGCCATTGCCATCGTTGAGCCGCTGCGCCTGGTGCAGGTCGGCGAGCGTGCCGTTCATGATGCTTTGGTTGCCTTTGACCAGCACGTAGCTGTTGCGGCCGCCGTCATCACTGAGGTGGATCACGCCTTGCGTGCTCAGCGATCGCGCCGGTGCAACCGGTGCAGCCGGCGCTGCAGGAGCGGCCGGTGGCTTGGCCGCGCGGGGTGCGGGCGGAGCGGGCGGTGCCGGGGGCACCGGCAGGTCATCCAGGTCACCGTTGGTACGGATCACGGTGTGCTCCACCGACGCGCCGGCTGCCGGTGCAGGCGGTACCGGCGGCGGCGGCGGCGCCAGCGGGGCTGCAGGCGGCGCCGGGGGTGCGGGCGGGCCCGGCATGGCGACCAGGCGCATCGGCAGCACTCCCGCCAGCGCGACCGCGGCCAGGATGAGGCCCGCGCCGACGCGCGGGAACGAAGAGGTGTTCTGCAGCATGAGCAATCTCCGCTTGAGGCTGAGGAAGGTCGGCGAAGCACTGGCAAGGCCAGCACCGGGCCGGGGTGCGACGCCCAGCTGCAGCAGCAGGCGCCCGTAGTGCTGGCGGCAATGGCGGTCGCCGGCGACCACCGCTGCATCCACCGCGGCTTCGCGGGCGATGGCGTATTCGCGCGCCGCCAGATGCACCAGCGGGTGGAAGAAGAACAGGTGTTGGGCCAGGGCCGGCATCAAGCCCAGCCACAGGTCGTGGCGCTGCAGGTGCACCAGCTCATGGGTCAACGCCATGTCCAGATCGTCGTCACGCATGCGCGGCAGGCCACGCGCCGGCAACAGCAGCACCGGCCGCCAGGGGCCGATCAACTGCGGCGAGTCGATGGCATTGCTGAGCATCAGCCGCGGTGCACGCGACAGGCCATGGGCCTCGGCGGCCAGCTTCAGGGCCGCGTTGAGCTTGTGGTCCTGGCACGGCTGGGCGTGGCGCAGCAGCGCGCGGCTGGCACGCCAGGCCACCCAGGTGCGCAGCGCCATCACCAGCACGCCGGCCAACCACACCGCCATCACCACCTGCAGCCAGGACCAGCCGCTCTCCAACGGCAGTGGCTGCATCACGATCACCGGTGCGGCGTTGGCCTGCGGCGGTGCGGCAGCGGCGGCCTGTTGCACCACGTTGACGGTGCTGTCCATCGCCGGCAGCACCGGCAGCTGCAGCGGTGCGCTCCAGACCAGGCCGACCACCGCCTGCAGCGCGACCAGCCACCACAGCGCGCATTGGGTGCTGGCCGGCAGGCGCCGCACGAAGCGGCACAATGCCCAGACCAGCGCGGTGAGCACGACGGTCTGCACGCTGGTGGCGAGCAGGCGGTTGCCCAGCAGTTCGAACAGGCTGTCCATGATCAATCCTCCCGGCGCTGCGACTGCAGCTTGCTGACCAGCGCTTCCAGTTCGGCCAGCTCGTTGTCGCTGACGGCGGCCTTTTCCGACATCCACGCCACGAACGGCGAGATCGACCCCTGCAGGGTCTTCTCCACGAAGCTGCCGACCGCGCTGTTGACCACGTCCTGCTGCTCGGCGGTGGTGTGGTAGCGGTACACGCCGTCCTGCTGGGCGCGCTGCAGGTACCCCTTGGTGCGCAGCCGCTCCATCATGGTCAGCACGGTCGAGCGGGCCAACCCGCGCGCCTCGCCGAACGCCGTGGCGACCTCACCGACACTGGTGGGTTCGTTCTCTCCGATGTACTGCAGCAGGGCCAGTTCCTGGTCCCCGATGGTCTTGCGGCGCATGGCCAGCTCCGGTGACTACACGTGTCGTCACGGTAGGCCTGACTACAAATGTAGTCAATAGCCCGGTCGGCACCCTGCCGCATGGCCACATGAACGCTTCAGCCAAACCGTGGGCGGCATAAGCTCCGCCGGTTCAGGAGGCTGCGCTTTCGATCTGCCAGCGCACGAACTCGCTCTCGAACTCGGCCAGGGTGAGCAGGCCGACGCAGGCGTGGGCGCCGGTTGGCAGAGGCTCGCCGCGGGCGAAGCGGCGCGCCAGCAGCACCGCGGCGAAGGTCGGGATCTCCGGGCCGTGCAGCATCGGTGCGGTCAGGTCCCAATGCGCGGTGTGGGTAACACCGCCGCGCAGCCCGCGCAGGGTCACGCGCATGCCGCCCAGGTCGGTGCCAAAGCGGTCGAACCAGCGTCCTGCACGGGCGAAGACGCCGGCCATGGCCTCCATCGGCAGTGGCAACCCGCAACGACGCAGCCAGGCGATGCCGGCCAGGCAGCGCGACAGGAACGGCAACTCCAGCGCGGCGCGGAAGCGCACTGTCAGCACGCCCGGATAGCGCTGCACCAGCAGGTCGTGGTCGGGCACGTCGCAGGCCGCGGCCAGGCGCGGTGCAATCTGGGCGAAGCACACCGGCTGCGGGTCGGCCCAACCGATCACCGGCTGCCAGCGGCCATCGATCCAGCAATCGAACGGCTTGCCGCAGTACGACAGCACCGCGCGCACGGTGGCCATGCCCAACGGCGTGGCCTGGGCGGGCGCGATGACCATGTCGATGCCCTGCAGCCGCTCGAACTGCGGTGCCAGCGCATCGACCACCGCACTGGACAGCGCCGGCAGCGTGCTGGCGCCGCTGATCGCACTGCGGCCGGCGGCATGTGCCGGCGCATCCACCTTCAAGGGGAAATCACGGACGAATTCCCGCCCGTCGGCAAGATCGATGTAGTGCATGCCGGCCTGCAGGCACGCGAGCGCAACGTCATAGCCCTGTCCCTGGAATGGCCCGGCGGTGTGGATCACCAGCTGCGCGCCGGTGGCGGCCAGTTGGTCGGCAAATGCAGGATCGGCGGTATCCAACCGGCACAGCTCGATACGCGACAGATCCACCCCCGGCAGGTTGGCCGGTGCCTGCGCGGGATTGCGGCCGGCGGCGATGACGGTGATGCCCGGCGTGGTGGCCAGCGCACGCACGATGCGTGCACCGAAGTGGCCGTACCCGCCGAGGACCAGAACACGACAGCTTTCCTGCTGCATCAAGACGTCCTGCGAGGTTGGATGCGGGGATTATCCGGGAAGTGGACGTTGGGTTTGTCGCCGGAGGCACCCTTCCCCAGCCCTGCCCGGGAACCGCTCCCTTTCACCCGCTGCTTACCCCCGCCATCGCAGGCTGGACCTCCCCCATCGAAGCCGAGCGCGCCATGCACCGCATTGTTCTTCTGGCTGGTCTCTCCTTGGCCTGCGCCGCCTGCAGCACCGCACGGGTCACCCAGGTGCAACCCATCGACGGCGTCATCTCGGGCCAATGCCACACCGACAGGGTGCGCGGCGCGGTCGGCCTGGCCGCCGGCCCTGGCACGGTGGAGCGCGCGCGGGTGGACAGCGACAGCCTGCACGTCAGCGTGGTGCGGGGTTCCGATGGCACCACCACCGCCTCCGAACCGGCACCGGCCAGCAGCGGTGGCGACCACCTGACCATCGAAGTCGGCCGCACCAACAACATCACCGCACTGCGCTGCGGCTGAATCCGTTCACCGGAAGCGGCACAGGTACGGATGCAAGCGATATGCTTGCTCCGTCTTCACATGCCTTGGAGTACCGATGCAATTCCCGTCGACGCCGCGCGCCCTGCGCCGCCCCGCCGCCCTGATTGCCACCACCGCACTCGTGTTGCTGCTGGGCGCCTGCAAGGGCCCACCCCCGGAGGAGCAGGACCAGGTCCTGGACCAGGCCCAGCAGGCCGCCCAGGCCGCTGCCGCCGATGCCGATCCCACCCCGCCGCCGCCGGGCAGCTGCGACGCCAGCCAGGTGCAGGGTCTGGTCGGCCAGACCTATTCCGACGCCATGCAGGCGCAGGCCAAGGAAGACGCCGGCGCCAACGATGTTCGCCTGCTCAAGCCCAACCAGCCCATCACCATGGAGTTCATCGGCGAACGCCTGAACATCGAAGTGGATGACAAGGGCGTCATCAGCGGCGTCCGCTGCGGCTGAACAGGAAACCGCCAAAGCCTTGTCCTGCAAGGCTTTGGTTGCGCAAGCAACGATGTATTGCGGCGTCGCAACATGTGTGATCTAGTCGATCGCATCCGGTGACCTTCAGGTGCGCTCCAGGAAGAGCACATCGTGTGCACTGGGTGAGCGCGAGGGCGCCTGCGCTGGTAACGAACGCCGTGACGGCGACCACCTCCAGCCTTTCCCCAGACAAGCCGAGCGATTGCAGTACGTGCGGCGCGCCTCACCCCCGTGTGCATGGCGTGCTTGGCGAGCGGGCGGAAGTGTCGCCGCTCACCTGACATCGCTACGAGGCACAGATGGCCGCCGGTACCCCGCAAGGGCTTTACGACCCGCAAGACGAACGCGACGCCTGTGGTTTCGGCATGGTCGCCCAGCTCGATGACCAGCCGTCCCGCCTGTTGGTCGACACCGCCATCGCCGCGCTCTCGCGCATGACCCACCGCGGCGGCGTGGCCGCCGACGGGCTCACCGGCGACGGCTGCGGCCTGCTGCTGCGCAAGCCCACGGTGTTCCTGCGCCAGCTGGCCGAGGAAGCCGGCATCCGCATCGGCCCGAACTTCGCCGCCGGCGTGGTGTTCCTGCCGCACGACGCCGACGCCGCGCAGCGCTGTCGCGACGAACTGGATGCCCAACTGCGCAGCGCCGGCTGCCACCCGCGTGGCTGGCGCGAGGTACCCACCGATGCCAGCGTCTGCGGTGAACTGGCCCGCGATACGCTGCCGAAGATCGAGCAGGTATTCGTTGATGCCGATGCCAGCCAGGGCGCCGAGCAGTTCGCGCTGGCGCTGTTCCTGGCGCGCCGCCGCAGCGAGCAGCAGCTGCGCGAGGTGGCCGACTACTACGTCACCACGCTCAGCGCCGACGCCATCAGCTACAAGGGCATGGTGCTGCCGGACAAGCTGAGCAGCTTCTACCCGGACCTGCAGCGCCACGAACTGGCCGCCAGCGTGGTGGTGTTCCACCAGCGCTTCTCCACCAACACGATGCCGCGCTGGCCGCTGGCGCACCCGTTCCGCATGCTCGCCCACAACGGCGAGATCAACACCATCGAAGGCAACCGCCACTGGGCGCAGGCGCGCAGCAAGGTGTGGAAGACCCCGAAGTTCGACATCGCCCAGTTCGACCCGGTGATCTCGATGCACGGCTCGGACTCGCAGAGCATGGACAACATGCTCGAGCTGATGGTCGCCGGTGGCATGGAGCTGATCCAGGCGCTGCGCATCCTGGTACCGCCGGCGACCCAGTCGCTGGAGTTCAAGGACGCCGACCTGGCCGCGTTCTACGAGTTCTACGGGCTCAACACCGAGCCGTGGGACGGCCCGGCCGGCATCGTCGCCTGCGATGGCCGCTATGCCGCCTGCACGCTGGACCGCAACGGCCTGCGCCCGGCGCGCTGGCTGCTAACCTCCGACCGCCACTTCCTGGTCGCCTCCGAAGCCGGCGTGTGGGAAGTGCCCACCGAGCGGGTGGTGCGCAAGGGCAAGCTGGGCCCGGGCCAGATGATGGCCATCGACCTCAAGCGCGGCGACCTGCTCGACTCCGACGCGATCGACCGCATCAACCGGGCGCGCGCGCCCTACAAGCAGTGGCTGCACCAGGGCGTGACCTACCTGCAGACCGAGCTGATCGACCCATCGCTGGCCGAGGAGCCGTTCGACGAGCCGACCCTGCGCAGCTACCACAAGCTGTTCCAGCTCACGTCCGAGGAAGTGGAGCAGGTGCTGCGCCCGTTGGCCGAGACCGGCCAGGAAGCCACCGGCTCGATGGGCGATGACACCCCCATCGCCGTGCTCAGCCGCAACACCCGGCCGCTGTACGACTACTTCCGCCAGGCCTTCGCACAGGTTACCAACCCGCCGATCGACCCGCTGCGCGAAGACTGCGCGATGTCGCTGAGCACCCAGCTGGGCAAGGAGACCAACATCTTCCATGCCGGCCCGGAGACGGTGAACCACGTCATCCTCAACTCGCCGGTGCTCAGCCAGCGCAAGCTGCGCCAGCTGGTGAAGATGCCGCAGTACGTCGACCGCAACCGGTTGATCGACCTGTCCTACAGCGTCGAGGAAGGCATCAAGGCCGGCATCGAGCGGATCTGCGCGCAGTGCGAGCAGGCCGCGCGCGACGGCATCGTGGTGCTGCTGCTGTCCGACCGCTACCCGGTGCCGGACCGCCCGATGGTGCATGCGTTGCTGGCCACCAGCGCGGTGCACCACCACCTGTCCAAGGTGGGCCTGCGCTGCGACGTCAACCTGATCGTGGAGACCGGTACCGCGCGCGACGCGCACCACATGGCCTGCCTGCTCGGCTACGGTGCCACCGCGGTGTACCCGTACCTGGCCTACCAGACGCTGTTCGACATGGGCCGGCGCGGCATCCTGCAGCTGAAGAAGGGCGGTGAGGTCTCGCAGATCGGCCGCAGCTACCGCAAGGGCATCTACAAGGGCCTGAGCAAGATCATCTCCAAGATGGGCATCTGCACCGTGGCCAGTTACCGCGGCGCGCAGTTGTTCGAGATCATCGGCCTTGATCCGGATGTGGTGCAGCTGTGCTTCCCGGATGCCACCGCGCGCATCGGCGGCGTCAACCTGGCGCGGCTGGATACCGAGGCGCGTGAACTCACCGCGCGTGCGTGGAACGAACTGGCGCCGGCCGAAGTGGGCGGCCTGCTCAAGTACGTGCATGGCGGCGAATACCACATGTACAACCCGGACGTGGTGCTGACCCTGCAGCGCGCCGCGCGCACCGGCAAGGCCGAGGACTGGCGCAGGTACATGGACGCGGTGCATTCGCGCCCGACCTCGGCGCTGCGCGATCTGTTGCAGCTCAAGCCGGCGGCCACGCCGGTGCCGCTGGAGGAAGTGGAACCGGCCGAGGCGCTGTTCAAGCGCTTCGACACCGCCGCCATTTCGCTGGGTGCGCTGTCGCCCGAAGCGCATGAGGCGTTGGCAATCGCGATGAACCGCCTCGGTGGCCGTTCCAACTCCGGCGAAGGCGGTGAAGACCCGGTGCGTTACGGCACCGAGAAGCGTTCCAAGATCAAGCAGGTGGCCTCGGGCCGCTTCGGCGTCACCGCCGAGTACCTGGTCAACGCCGAAGTGCTGCAGATCAAGGTCGCCCAGGGCGCCAAGCCCGGCGAAGGCGGCCAGCTGCCCGGCCACAAGGTCAACGAACTGATCGCGCGGCTGCGTTACGCCAAGCCGGGCATCGGCCTGATCTCGCCGCCGCCGCACCACGACATCTATTCGATCGAGGACCTGGCGCAGCTGATCTACGACCTGAAGCAGGTCAATCCGGACGCACTGGTATCGGTGAAGCTGGTCAGCCATGCCGGCGTCGGCACGATTGCCGCCGGCGTGGTCAAGGCCGGCGCCGACCTGATCACCGTGTCCGGCCATGATGGCGGCACCGGTGCCTCGCCGATCAGCTCGATCCGCTATGCCGGCGTGCCGTGGGAACTGGGCCTGGCCGAGTCGCACCAGGCATTGATCGGCAACGACCTGCGCAGCCGCACCATCCTGCAGACCGATGGCGGCTTGAAGACCGGCTTGGACGTGATCAAGGCCGCACTGCTCGGCGCCGACAGCTTCGGCTTCGGCACCGGCCCGATGATCGTGCTGGGCTGCAAGTACCTGCGCATCTGCCACCTCAACAACTGCGCCACCGGCGTGGCCACCCAGGACGAGCGCCTGCGCGAGGGCTACTTCACCGGCCTGCCCGAGCGCGTGGAGAACTTCTTCCGGCTGCTGGCAGAGGAAGTGCGCGAGTGGCTGGCGCTGCTGGGCGCGCGTTCGCTGGACGAGATCGTCGGCCGCACCGACCTGCTGGAGCAGTTGGAAGTCTCGCCGCGCGAAGGCGTCAAGGTCGACCTGTCGCGCCTGCTCGCGCCGGCGCAGTACGCAGGCTCGCACTGTGCCGCACAGCGCCTGTACCAGTCACCGGACAGCCTGGCCACGCAGATGGACGACCTGCTGGCCGACGCCATCGCGCACAAGCGCGGCGGCGAGCATCGCTTCCTGATCCACAACACCGACCGCTCGGTGGGCACGCGCCTGGCCGGCGCCATCGCCCGCGCGCATGGCAACCACGGCATGGCCGAGGCACCGCTGAACCTGCGCTTCCGCGGCACCGCCGGGCAGAGCCTGGGCGCGTTCAACGTCGATGGCCTGAACCTGGAGGTGGAAGGCGAAGCCAATGACTACGTCGGCAAGGGCATGGCCGGTGGCCGGCTGGTGGTGCGTCCGCCGCGTGGTGCGCGCTTCGAGGCCCGCAACACGGCGATCATCGGCAACACCTGCCTGTACGGCGCCACCGGCGGCGAGCTGTTTGCCGCAGGCCGTGCTGGCGAACGCTTCGGCGTGCGCAACTCCGGCGCGCTGGCGGTGATCGAAGGTGCTGGTGACCATTGCTGCGAGTACATGACCGACGGCATCGTCGCCGTGCTCGGCAAGGTCGGCCTGAACTTCGGTGCCGGCTTCACCGGCGGCCTGGCCTACGTGCTGGATATCGACCGCGATTTCGTGGACCGCTACAACCACGAGCTGATCGACATCCACCGCATCTCGGCCGAGGGCTTCGAAAGCTACCGCCAGCACCTGCACACCTTGATCGGCCGTCATCGCGAGATGACCGGCAGCATCTGGGCGCAGCAGATCCTGGACGAGTTCCGCGACTACGTCGGCAAGTTCTGGCTGGTGAAGCCCAAGGCGGCCAGCATCGAATCGCTGGCTGCCGCGCTGCGCAACGCTGCCTGATGCACTGTCCCCCTCTCCCGTCTACGGGAGAGGGCCGGGGTGAGGGCGCTTTGAAAGCCTCCCTCATCCGCCCCTTCGGGGCACCTTCTGCCGCACGCGGGAGAAGGGAGCCTCCCAGACGCAATGAGTTCCCATGAGCCGCAAGCAAGCCTTCCAGTTCCTCGACCTCCCCCGCACCATGCCGCAGCGCATCCCGGTGGAACTGCGCACGTCCGGCGATTGGGGCGAGTTGTACGGCAAGTTCGACAAGGCCGACGCGCAGTATCAGGCCGGCCGTTGCCTGGACTGCGGCAACCCGTACTGCAGCTGGAAGTGCCCGGTGCACAACGCCATCCCGCAGTGGCTGCAGCTGGTGCAGGAAGACCGCATCCACGAAGCCGCGACACTGTGCCACTCAACCAATCCGCTGCCCGAAGTGTGCGGCCGCGTCTGCCCGCAGGACCGCCTGTGCGAAGGCAGCTGCACATTGGAGGAGTTCGGTGCGGTCACCATCGGTGCGGTGGAGAAGTACATCGTCGATACCGCACTGGCCACCGGCTGGAAGCCGGACCTGCACGCGGTGCAGTCCACCGGCAAGCGCGTGGCCATCGTCGGCGCCGGCCCGGCCGGGCTGGCCTGTGCCGACCGCCTGGCGCGCGCCGGCATCCAGGCGGTGGTGTTCGACCGCTATGAACAGATCGGTGGCCTGCTGCAATTCGGCATCCCCAGCTTCAAGCTCGACAAGAGCGTGATTGGCCGCCGCCGCGAGATCCTCGAAGGCATGGGCGTGGAATTCCGGCTGGGCGTGGAGATCGGCCGCGACATCACCGTCGATCAACTGCAGGCCGACTACGACGCGGTGTTCCTCGGCACCGGTGCGTACCGCTACACCGATGGCGGGCTGATCGGCCAGGACCTGAAGAACGTGCTGCCGGCGTTGCCGTTCCTGGTGCAGAACAGCCGCATCGTCGGCGGCGACGATCCGCATGGCCGACCGATTGCCGGCTGGGAGGACCAGATCGCCCTGCCCGACCTCAACGGCAAGCGCGTGGTGGTGCTCGGCGGTGGCGACACCGGCATGGACTGCGTGCGCAGCGCGATCCGCCTGGGCGCGGCGCGCGTCACCTGTGCCTACCGCCGCGACGAGGCCAACATGCCGGGCTCGGCGCGCGAAGTGGCCAACGCGCGCGAGGAAGGCGTGCGCTTCCTGTTCAACCGCCAACCGCTCGCCATCGAAGCCGGTGCCGACGACGAAGTGATCGGCGTGACCGTGGTCGAGACGCAACTGGGCGCGCCCGATGCCAATGGCCGCCGCAACGCCGAGCCGATCGAGGGCAGTGAATCGCTGCTGGAGGCGGACGTGGTGATCATTGCGTTCGGCTTCTCGCCGACCTTGCCCGAGTGGCTGGGTTCGCAGGGCGTGGAAGCCACCGGCAATGGCCGCATCATCGCCGGGGGTGCCGGCCGCCTGCCCTACCAGACCCACAACCCCAAGCTGTTCGCCGGCGGCGATGCGGTACGCGGTGCGGACCTGGTGGTGACCGCGGTGGCCGAAGGCCGCGACGCAGCCGAAAGCATCGTCACGCTGCTGCAGGCCTGAGCCGCTTCGCGGTAACGGAGCACGCCGTACACTAGCGGCGTCTCCCTTCCGGATGTTTCCCGTCATGCGTATCGGCCTGGCCGCCAACCGACTGCACCATGAAAGCACCGACGCGGCGCTGTTCCGTTGGCTGCGTGCCTGCGAGGGCGGCATCCGCGAACTGGGCCTGGAACTGCATGCGGTGGGCCGCACCCATGACGCCATCGTCGGCGCCGGCCCGCTGGCCGACTACCCTGCCCTGCACCGCTACCCGTATGGCCGCGAGGGCGGGTTGATGAAGCTGGTCGCCGAGGTGGTCGGCATGGGCTCGCCGGAGCGCACGCTCGATGGCGCGATCTACTTCATTGATCCGGTGGACCCGTCGTCGATCTTTCCCGAGGCCATCGCGCTCAAGCGCCAGTGCGTGATCCACGGCAAGCCCTTCATCTCGACGGTGGCCACCGCGCGTGACTGGATCGAGATGGAGCGCATCCACGCCGGCCTGGCGCCGGACCCCGGCGCGGACGACCTCAATGACTTCGGCAACCAGTGCCTGGCGTTGATCGCGCACGACGCGCGCAAGCCGCAGATGCTGGCCTTCGCCGCCGAGCACTTCGACGTGCTCTCGCAGTTCGCCGAACGCGTGGGTACCGGCACCACTGGCCAGCGCTTGAACGAGATGGCGTGGAGCCGCGGCTGGCCGCGCGAGAAGGAATGGGTGCAGCGTTTCCAGAGCGGTCCGCTCGGCGGCGATGCACAGATCGCCGACCGCGTGCTGGAGCACCGCTGCCAGCGCGCGATCTTCTTCGAGGACCCGCACGTGGCGCGCCAGCATGAGGCCGACATCCAGTTGCTGGAGCGTGCGGTAACCACCGTGACCGACGAGGCGGTGTGCATCACCGCGCCGAACATCGCCGCGCGTTGGGCCCAGGCCGCGGTGCTGCGTCGCTGGCGGGGGTGAGCGTCCCGACGGGCCGGGCTTCTCGCTGAAGCCCCTTCAAGCGACCTCTCCCCAGCCCTCCCCTTGCCTGCGGCAAAGGGAGGGGGCGGTTCTGCTTAGTGCTGTCAGTTCGCGATGAAGCCTGCTCTTGCCCCCTCCCTTTGCCATCGGCAAGGGGAGGGATTGGGGAGGGGTGCTCTTCGCGATTCTCCTCAGTTCAGCAGCAAACTGTTGTTACGCAGCGTCACTTCGCTGCCCTGCCCGTCCTGCATCACCCGCACCCGCGCGCCGCTACGGTTGAAACCTGCCGGCAACGGCAACGCCACCTGCACGGTGCGCGGCACCAGGTCCAGCGGCGCTTCCAGTGCCGGAATCGCCACCCGCGCCACTTCACGCCCGCGCGCATCCTCCAGCAGCGCATGCCCGGTGCGCGTGGCCACGTGGCCCAGGCTGTGCACGGTCAACAGCACGCGCTCGCCTTCCACGCGCAGGTCGCCGCGGCCGATGCCCAGGTCCGCACGCGTCTCCACCGGCTCGCCCGGCGTGACCAGGGTGAATTCGAACACCTGGGTCTGCTTCGGCAGGAAGCGCAGGCCGGTGCCGACGCTCTTCTCCAGCAGCACCTCGCGCACCTGTGCGGTGCCATCGATGACGCCATCCCCGTCACGATCCACGCCACTGCGGATCCGCCAGGTGCCCGGCGCGATGTTCCAACCGGTCAACGTCGCATCCTGCGGCGTGCTGCTCACGTTGTAGGCAATCACCTTGAAGGCCTCACGCGACGGCGCATGCACCGCCAGCGCCACCTGCTCCGCGCCGTCGGGCTGCGCGAACGACCAGCTCAGGGTGTGGCCCGGCCAGCTCTGGTTGCGCTTGAGCGCGATGCCGCCCAGGCGCACGCGCTGCAGGAACTCGCTGGGTGCTTCCACGCGATCACTCCACCAGTGGCCCTCGGTGTTCATGTACTCGCGCTGCGCCTTGGCCTGGATGCCATCGGCGTGCAGTTGCTGCAGGTACTTCATGTCGCCGGTCAGCTGCCAGGCGGTGATGTTGGCAAAGCCGCCGGCCCCCTTGTCGGCCTCGGCCAGCAGTTGCCTGCCCCAGTCCTGCTGGCGGCCGAGCACATCGATGTAGTTCTCGCCGAGGTTGGACAGCACGCCCGGGCCGCCACGCGCCACGCGGTAGTCCAGCCCCTTGAGGTAGCGGTCATCGCCGCTCCAGCGCCAGGCCGCCCAGAACAGGTGCATGACATCGCCACTGCCCGAGCCCTGGTTCAACTCGCCGCCGCGGGTCTTGCCGGTCGCCCAGTGGATTTCGTTGGGCAAGGCCCAGCGTCCCTTGTCGTCGGTGTAGGCATGGGCCAGGTAGCTGTCGGCCAGGCCGGTGACCAGCTTGCGACCGGTCGGGTCGGCGTTGTACTCGCCGACCAGGAACGCCGGGTGCAGCGCGGGGAACGAGTACGGCTTCTGCCACTGCCAGTTCGGCTCGCGGTAGACCTTGTTGCCGCCGTACCAGTTGCTGGAGAACAACAGGTGGCCCTGCGGATTGGGCAGGATGATGCGTTCATCGAAGGCCTTCACCGTCTCCATCAGGCGCTCCACGGTGAGCGGGTCGCCCCAGTTGAGGTACAGCATCGCGCTGTTGGTGTTGATGCCCTCCTCGTAGGCATGCAGCTCGTCGGTCTCGATCGTGCTCAGGCCATGGGAGAACATGCCGTTGCGGTACACCGCGTCGGACAACGCGGTCAGCGAGGCGTTGAGCTTGTCCGGCTGCACGCCCATCAGGGCCAGCCCCGGCCACTGCTGGGTCAGGTCGGAATCGTCGGAGATGCCACCGCCGAAATCGCCGTACGCCACCTGCCGTTCGTCGATCCACCAGTCGACGAAGCGGCGCACGTGCTTGAGGTCCTCGAGCTGGTTGAACGCCCACGCCGGCACGCCCTTCGGCGCTTGCGGTGTGGTGAACGGCGGCCTGCCCTGGCTGTTGTAGCTGATGTAGTTCCAGTACAGGCGGCCGAGCGCATGGTCCGGGTCCACCCGCAGCAGGTCACTGAGGTCGGCGTAGACGCGCGCGTAAAGGCGCTGCCGCTTGGAGGTGGTGTGCTCCTCGACCAGGAAGCCCCAGTTGTCGCGCACCTGGTTGAAGCGGTCGGCGACGTGCTCCTTGATCGCCTCCTTGCGGTCCTTGAAGACCAGGCGCACTTCGGCCCCGTCCAGCGAGGTGGCGTTGAAGCCCGGTGCGGCCGAGGCGATCGACAGCCACAGGCTGTCGGCGGTGAGGATGCGATCACGCAGGTCCAGCCACAGCGTGCGGGCCTGGCCCGGCTTCACCGACACCGAGACGTCGATCATGTCGCGCGCCGGCCAGATCGGGTCCTTGATGCGGATGTTGAGCGGGATCACCTTCCCGTCCGGGCCGTCATGCGTGGCCGGCAGGTCGAGCGCGGGGATGTCGATGGCCACGCCATCCAGGCCGTCGTGCATGTTCTCCCAGCTGTAGGCCCAGCTGCGGATCAGCGGCTGCGCCGCCGGCGCATCGCCCACCCCGGAGGGGATCAGCACGTGCACGATCGGTGCCGGCGTGGATGGCAACGTGTCGGCGCCACGCTTGCGTGCGCCCGCCCCTTTGGGCAGCGCCATCACCGTGCTGCGCTCATCGGCGGCGAAGCGGCCGTCGATGTAGTCGCGCAGGGTGGCGATGTTGGTGTAGTCCGGCAGCACGCTGCTGTCGATCAGGTAGCGCTGCTTGACCGTGCCTTCCGGCTCGGCTGCGTCGCTGACGTGGTAGCCCCAGAGTTCCTGGATCGGCGTCTCCTGCTCCAGGTTGCTGAAGTGCAGCACCCCGCCGCGCTGCTCGGCGAAACCGTCCACGCTGCGCACCACGCCCTTGGGGCGGGTTAACAGGGTGCCGGCGGTGCCGGCCAGCGTGCCGAACGCCGCGCCGCGGATCTCCACGCGGTTGATGCGTTCGCCTTCGGGTACGGTCAGGTCCAGCCGCTGCCCGCCTTCGACGTAGGTGTTCCAGTCCGGCAGCTGGAAGTAGTCATTGCGCCCGGGCAGGCGCGAGCGGTTGTAGACGCCGGGCCAGGTCGTCTCGGCGATGCCGTCGGTGCCCTTCCACATCCACTGCTGCTTGTCCTTGACGTCGGCGAACTCGACCTTGCGGACCGTGGTCACCGGCGTGGACAGCAACGGCGGTGGCGCGCCATCCCAACCGTGGCGGTGCCACCACGCGCGTTGCGAACCGGTCCCCTCCCCGGCGATGCGCGGCTCGGCATTGCGGGCCAATGCAGCGACGGCGGTGACATCGAGCAGGCGGTCGTAGACGCGGATCTCGTCGACGTCGCTGCCGCGCAGGAAGTTGTAGCGACTCTGTACCTGGTAGGGCGCCATCACCCGCCCGGCCAGGCCGAACTGGTCCAGCGCCGCGTCATAGTCACCGGTGGTTTCGGCGCGCGCCACTTCGCGGCCATCCACGAACAGCCTCACGCCGTGGTCCTCGTCCCAGCCGAAGGCGATGTGCTGCCACTGCTCGGGACGGGGGATGTGGTCGAGCTTGAACGAGACACGGGTACGCGCCAAGTTGGCGTCGGTGACGAAGGCGTCGAAGCCCTGCCCGTTCCAGTCGATGCGCAGCCAGGCCATGTCCCAGCTGCTGTGGTCGGCGTAGCCGACGCGGAAGATCACGAACGGCGCCTCACCCACCGCGTAGCGCGCGCGCCAGAAGAACGACAAGGTGCCGCGCGCGGCCTGGATGTTGCCCGGCGCGTTCCAGGACAGCACGCCGTCGTCCTGCCATTGGATGGCGCGTCCGTGCGCGCCGTCATCGACCAGGCTCACCTTGTCCTGGAAGTTCGGTACCGGGTCGCCCTGGGCGCTGTCGGCGACGAAACCGTTGTCGGCCGATACGCGGAACAGCATGCCCGGCGAAGAAGCCCGCGCTACCACCGGGAGAGCAGCAAGCAGCGCGGAAGCCAGGAGCAACGGGGGCAGTACGGAAACAATGGAGCGTGGGGACATCGGGCGTCTCTTGGAAGCATGCAGCGGCGGAACGGTTCCGCATGCGGGGGGCCAAGTTAGCGACGCCAACGCGTCTTCACATCCTGCGTCGCACCATCATTGCCCCGCCCCGGTCTTGCACCGGGGCGGGTTTGCAGCATCAGAACTTGTAGCGCAGGCCCAGTGTGTACTGGCGCCCGGTCTCGCTGTACTCCAGCGGCAGCGACACCGAGGGGTTGGACACCCACGACTCCTGTGCCTCGTTGGTCAGATTGGCGCCTTCCAGGCTGATCTCCAGCTGGTCGCTGATGCGGTAACGGATCGAGGCATCGAGGAAGGTGGTGCCGCTCTGGCCGTGCACGCCTTGGGCAGCGCTGTTGAAGCCGGCCTCGGTGCCCGGTACCTGGATCAGGTAGTCGTCACGGTTGGTGGCCGAGACACGCCCGGACCAGCGCTCGCCTTCGTAGAACAGCGTGGCATTCCACGCGTTCTTCGACAGGCCGGTGAGGTCGGTCTTCTGCGCCGCGGCGCCGGAGCTGGTCAGGTACTGGATCTTGGATTCGACGTAGGTGTAGTTGAGCTGCATGCCCAGGTTCGACCACTTGCCCGGCAGGAAGGTGAACGGCTGGGTGTAGTTGAACTCCACGCCGGTCAGGTCACCGCCCGGGGTGTTGATCGGCACGGTGAACACGAACTCGTCGGTGACGCTGGCGGTGGTGCCATCGAGCAGGTTGGCCGGCAGGCCGCTCTGCGAATAGATGCGGCTTTCGCGGGTGTTCTGGATGAAGCTCTCGATGTCCTTGTAGAACACCGCCACGCCCAGCATCGCACCGGCGTTGAAGTACCACTCGAAGCCCAGGTCGGCGGTCTTGGCACGGATCGGGTCGAGCATCGGGTTACCGCCGCTCACCGTGCGGGCACTGCCGCTGACATTGACCGTCACGCCGGGAGTCAGGCTGCCCAGGCCCGGACGCGACATCACCTTGGCCGCGCCGAAGCGGACCAGGAAGTCCGGGGTGATCTCCGCCACCAGGTTCAGCGACGGCAGGAAGTCGTTGTACTCGCGGCCGACCGTGGTGCTGATCGGCGTGCCGCTCGCGGTGGCCACGCCTGTGGAGCTCTGCTTGGTCTTCACGTAACGGGCACCGATGTTGCCCGATACCGGCACCGAGCCGATGTCGAAGCCGAACGTGCCCATCAACCAGGCGCCGCGGTCCTGCTCGGTGACGCTGCGCATGCTGGCCGCGTAATCGACCAGGGCGTAGTCGCCGGTGCCGTTGAGGATGCCGTAGGCATTGACGATGGCGTCGAAGTTGGGGACCACCCACTTGCCCGGCGAGCCGCTCATGCCCTGCAGGCTGGCCTGCTCGGTCATGTCAGCCGGCACGATCTTGCTGCCGTTGAAGGTCGGCACGTTGGTCTCGGTGGCGGCACGGCGGCGTTCGATCGAATCGAAGCGGAAATTCTTGGCCTGGATGCCGCCTTCCAGCGTGAACGACGGCGCGATGGCCCAGGAGAATTCAAGCTGGCCGTTGTCGAAGTCGTTGGAAACGTAGTTCTGGCGCAGGCGCACGGTGGACAGCGTCCAGCCGTTCGGGTCGGTCGGATCGATACCGTAGTTGAACACCGGCTTGTTGGCGTTGCCACGGTAGTCGTAGCTGTAGCCCTTGACGTTGAGCTTGTCCATCATGATCGTGGCCTGGATCGGGTTCTCGTGCTTGGAGCGCGAGGTGCCGACCTTGCCGGTGATCGTGAAGTTGTCGCTCAGGCGGTGCTCGCCGTCCAGGCTGACCTGGTAGAACTCGGTGCTCCACTCGTCGTGGCGGTTCTCGGCGCGGATGTCGACGTTGTCCATCTGCGCATAGACCAGCGCGCCGTTGCGCACCTCGCCATCATTGACCAGGATTTCCTTCTTGCCGTCGTTGCTGGACTTGCTCAGGCCATTGGCCTCGATGTACTTCTCGTCGCGCTTGGCGTCGATCTTGGAGTACAGCGCATCCAGGCTGAAAGTGGTGCGGTCACTGGGCTTGAACTGCAGCGCGCCGGTCACGCCCAGGCGTTTCTGGTCATGCTCCATCAGCGTGTAGCGCGGGAAGCGCGGCGAGTATACGTCCGCACGCAGTGCATCCTTGAACGCGGAGGCCGGGTTGAAGCCACCGTTGGTATTGCCACCGGCCCAACGCACGGTGCCGGTGCCCTCTTCCACCGTCTCGCGCTCGGAATACGCCACCGACAACAACGCGCCGAACTTGCCGTCGGCCCAGTTGTTGGAAATCAGGCCGGCGAAGCGCGGCATCGCCGACTGCGAGGCATCGTTGTAGCCGGCCTGCACGTTGCCGACGATGGTCAGGCCGTCGTAGTCGAACGGACGCGCGGTGCGCAGGTCGACGGTAGCGCCCAGCGAGCCCTCTTCCACGTCGGCCGAGGCGGTCTTGCGCGCGATCAGCTGCGAGAACAGGTCCGAGGCGAACACGTTGAAGTCGAAGCCGCGGCCGCGGTTGGTGCCGCCCTGGCCATCGCTGCTGCCGACCGTGCTCAGCGCTTCCAGGCCGTTGATGCGCACGCGGGTGAAGTCCGGGCCCAGGCCGCGCACCGAGATGTTGCGGCCTTCGCCGCCGTCACGGGTGATCACCACGCCGGGGATGCGCTGCAGCGATTCGGCCAGGTTGCTGTCCGGGAACTTGCCGATGTCCTCGGCGACGATGGCATCGACCATGCCGGTTTCGCCGCGCTTGATGTCCAGGGCCTTCTCGACGCTGGCGCGGTAGCCGGTGACGGTCACCGCATCCAGTTCGGTCGCCGCGGTACCCGCGTCCTGGGCGGCGGCGGTGCCGGCCTGCAGAGCCAGGCCGATGCCCAGCGCGAGCAAGGTAACCGGTGTCTTTTTTGATGCGTTACGTGGATCCATGTGCTTCCCCTCTCCAAGGTCTACATGCGAATCGGCTGATCGTTATGTACTGCTGAGCGCGGATGACACCGCTAGTCAAAATGGAAAGTAACAGCTGCGTGAAGGCGGGGCATCTTGCACTGCAACAGGCCGCAAGACCCTTGCAATACCTTGTCCCAAGGACATTCCCGCCCATTGCGGCGACGGGACAGGAGGACAGAAACGGTGAAATGACACCGATAGCCAATTTCCCGTGCCATGATGCGCGCCGGTTCGACGATGAGCAGGAGTCCCGATGAATTCCCCCCGCGTTGTCTGTTTCGGTGAGCTGCTGCTGCGGCTGGGCGCCCCCGGCCACCAGCTGCTGCTGCAAAGCCCTTTCCTGGAGGTGCACTGCGGTGGCGCCGAAGCCAATGTCGGCGTGTCGCTGGCCCACTTCGGCCATGACGTGGCCATGGTCAGCGTGGTCGCCGACAACCCGCTCGGTGCGGCGGTCACCGGCGAGCTGCGCCGCCACGGCGTGGACACCGGCCGGGTGCGCCGCGCCGAAGGCCGCATGGGCCTGTACTTCCTGACCACCGGTGCCGGCCATCGTCCCAGCGAAGTGGTGTACGACCGCGCCGATTCGGCCTTCGCCAGCGCGCGCGCCGACAGCTACGACTGGCCGGCGCTGCTGCAGGGCGCGCAGTGGCTGCACCTGTCCGGGGTGAGCCCGGCACTGGGGCCGGAGGCGGCGCAGGCCACGCTCGACGCCGCGCGCGCGGCCTGCGCGCTGGGCATCAAGGTCTCCTTCGACGGCAACTTCCGGCCCAAGCTGTGGGAACGTTGGGGCGGGGACGCCAAGGCGATCCTGCGCGACCTGTTCGACTGCGCGCACATCGTGTTCGCCGACTACCGTGACATCGGCGTGGTGCTGGGCGGCGAGTTCGCGCAGGCCGACGCGCAGGCGCGCGTGGACGCGGCCGCGGCGATGGCCTTCGCCGCCTTCCCGCGCCTGCAGTACATGGCCTGCACGCAGCGCACCGCGCACAGCGTGGGCCACCATTCGATCGGTGCGATGCTGCTCGGCCGCGATGGCACGCGCGCGCTCGCACCGGTCGAGGAGCTGACCGATATCATTGACCGCATCGGCGGTGGCGACGCGTTCGCTGCGGGCGTGCTGCACGGGTTGATCGAGGGCCTGGATGCCGACACCACCCTTCGCTTCGGCCTGGCGGCCGGTTGCCTGAAGCACTCGATCCCCGGTGATTTCAACCCGGTCGGCGTGGCCGACGTGATGGCCCTGATGGGCGAAGGAAAATTCGATGTCCGGCGCTGATCCGCGCGTCCGCGCAGTGCTCAAACTGGCCCCGGTGATCCCGGTGTTCACCCCCGGGAACGTGGACGATGCGGTGCAGGTGGCGCATGCCTTGTTCCGTGGCGGGCTGCCGGTGATCGAGGTGACGTTGCGCACGTCCATCGCGCTGGACGCGATCAAGGCGATGGTCGAGGCGGTGCCCGATGCGGTGGTGGGCGCCGGCACGGTGCTGAGCGCGGCGCAGATGGAACAGGTCAAGGCGGTTGGCGGCCGCTTCGCGGTATCGCCGGGCGCCACCGACCGGCTGTATGCCGCCGCGCGCGACACCGACCTGCCGTTGCTGCCGGGCGTGGCCACCTCCTCGGAGCTGATGCGCGGGCTGGAGCAGGGCCTGGATACGTTCAAGTTCTTCCCCGCGGTGCAGGCCGGTGGTGCGGCCATGCTCTCGGCCTGGAACGGCCCGTTCGGCGACGTGCGCTTCTGCCCGACCGGCGGCATCAGCGCGCAGACCGCCGCGCAGTTCCTGCACCTGCCCAACGTGCTGTGCGTGGGCGGCAGCTGGCTGACCACCCGTGAGCTGCTGCAGGCCCGCGACTGGGCCGGCATCGAGCAGTTGGCGCGACAGGCGTCGGTGTTGCCGGGTTGATTGGAAGACGGGGCAGGGCGCTTCCCCCTCCCCAACCCTCCCCTTGGCTGCGCCAAAGGGAGGGGGCGGTCATGCGAGGTCTTTCAGATAGCAGCGATTGCCGCTTTTGCTCCCTCCCTTTGGCACAGCCAAGGGGGTGAAGAGGGGCGTTTGCACGCCACGGGCGTGCGACCCGATGAACGCCCGAGGCTGTGCCGCAGGGCCGGACGGGTTGGGGAGGGGTCTGGCTCCTAAAGCTTCAACCGCCGATACAACGTACTGCGATTCACCCCCAGCCGCTTCGCCGCCTGGCTGACATTGCCATCGCACGCCGCCAGCGCCTGGCGCATCACCTCCAGCGTCATCTCCTGCAGGCTGCCATCGCCGGCCGGGACGACGGCAGGCGTGGGCACCACAAGCAGATATTCCGGCAAGCACTCCGCCGCGATCACCGCGGTCGGCTCGCTCAACGCCACCAACGTGCGCAGGCAGGCCACCAGTTGCCGCAGGTTGCCCGGCCAGTGGTAGGCCGCCAGCTTCTGCAGGGCCTGGTCCGACAACGTGCGCTGTTGCGCCAACGGCGCCCATAGCGCCTGCACCAGCGCGGTACGGTCCGCTTCCTCGCGCAACGCCGGCAAGCGCATCACGTGGTCGGCGATGCGGTAGTACAGGTCCGAACGGAAACGACCTTCATCCATCGCCTGCTGCAGGTCGCAATGCGTCGCGCAGACCAGCATGAAATCCAGCTTGACCGGCTTGCCGCCCCCCAGCGGTGACAGTTCGCGGTCCTGCAGCACCCGCAGCAGGCGTGGCTGCAGGGCCAGTGGCATGTCACCGATCTCGTCCAGGAACAACACGCCGCCCTGTGCCTGGCGCAGCAGGCCCGGGCTGCCCTGGCGACGCGCGCCGGTGAAGGCGCCTTCCTCGTAGCCGAACAGCTCGGCCTCGATCAATCCTTCCGGCAGCGCTGCGCAGTTCACCGCGACGAACGGCTTGCCGGCACGGCTGCCACGCGCATGCAGCGCGCGCGCCGCAACCTCCTTGCCAGTGCCGGTCTCGCCCTGCAGCAACACCGGCAGACCGGCCTCCAGCACGCGGCCGGCGCGCGCCAGCTGCTGTTCCTGCGCCGCACTGAATACCGTGCCGGCCGCCGGCAAGGGCAGGGCGGGGCGCGCCTGCGGCACCGGCACGGATACCGCCTGCGCACGCGCCACGCGCGCCGCCGACGCCTCCAGTTGGCCGTGCAGGATGCGGCCACTACGGTCCTGCAGCATGCCGTCATCGCGCATGCGCGACAGCGGTGCATCGAACAATGCCTCATACGAGGCGCGGCCGATGTCACCACGCTCCAGCCCGAACAGGCGCAAGCCCACGCCGTTGGCCGCCACCAACCGTCCATTGCGGAAACCGAGCACCCCTTCACCGGCGGTCCCCAGCAGCGCGCGGTCGTGGTGCAGGCGCAGCAGCTCGCAGCTGTCCATGCCGTTCTCGAAGAAGCGGTGCTCGATGCGATTAGCCGCCAACCGCGCCAGGCCCAGCGCATGCATCTGCTGCACGCTGGCCGGTCCGGTGAAATCCAGCACGCCGACCAGTTGCCCATGCGGGTCATGGATGGGCGTGGCCGCGCAGCTGAGGATGCCGTGCGGTGCGAAGAAGTGCTCGCCGCCGCGCACCTCGATGGCCCGTCCTTCGACGATGGCGGTGCCGATGGCATTGGTGCCCACCGCCGCTTCGCTCCAGCACACGCCGGGCATCAACGCGACGCGGCCGGCCCTGTCCAGGAAACCGGCATTGCCCTCGGCATTGAGTATCCAACCGGATTCGTCGGTGAGCAGCACGATGCTGTCGGTGCTGGCGGCATGCGCGGCCAGGCCATCGAGCTCGGCCCGCGCCAGGTGCCACAGGCGCTCGTGGCGCTCGCGCAGTTCACGCAGGTTGGCACCGGGCAGCGGTTCCAGCTGCGGCTGCGCATCGACCGCCAGGCCGCTGCGCTGGCAACGTCGCCACGATTGCAGGATGGCATCGGGCACGGTGCCGACGGGCAGGGTGCCCCGCTCGAAGAACGAACGCCGGGCGTTGCCCACGCGGTGTTGCGGTAGCTGTGCCATGGAAACTCCTGTGTCGCAGATTGCGACAGGTGTCCGTTTGCCTGTTCCGATTAACAGCACAGTGCCGCGGCCACTGCAACGTCCGGGGCTGATGCGGCGCAACACCGGCCGCCCCGCGGCGCCGTCCCGGCGGCATTTGCCGCGTGCGGCAACGCAGCACGGCGAAGTTGGCACTGCTCTTGCGCCTTGCAGGGACCACCGCCGCGCGCGGTCCATCCCATTGCTGATCCCGGAGATGCACGCATGAACGCAGTCCTGTCCACCAAGCCCATGGCCACCGACCCGCAGTCGCTGTTCAAGCCCCGCTATGGCAACTACATCGGCGGCCAATGGGTGGCGCCGCGCAGCGGCCAGTACTTCGACAACATCACCCCGGTCACCGGCAGGGTGTTCACCCAGGTGGCGCGCTCCAACGCCGAGGACATCGAACTGGCACTGGATGCCGCGCATGCCGCCAAGGACGCCTGGGGCAAGACCTCCAGCACCGAGCGCGCCAACCTGCTCAACCGCATCGCCGACCGCATCGAGCAGAACCTGGAGCTGATCGCCCACGCCGAGACCTGGGACAACGGCAAGCCGATCCGTGAAACGCTCAACGCCGACGTGCCGCTGATGGCCGACCACTTCCGCTACTTCGCCGGTGCCCTGCGCGCGCAGGAAGGCAGCCTGTCGCAGCTGGACGAGGACACCGTGGCCTACCACTTCCACGAGCCGCTCGGCGTGGTCGGGCAGATCATCCCGTGGAACTTCCCGCTGCTGATGGCCGCCTGGAAGCTGGCCCCGGCGCTGGCCGCCGGCAACTGCGTGGTGCTCAAGCCGGCCGAACAGACCCCGGCCTCGATCCTGGTGCTGATGGAGATCATCGGCGACCTGCTGCCGCCGGGCGTGCTCAACATCGTCAATGGCTTCGGCCTGGAGGCCGGCAAACCGCTGGCCAGCAGCCCGCGCATCGCCAAGATCGCCTTCACCGGCGAAACCGGCACCGGCCGGCTGATCATGCAGTACGCCAGCCAGAACCTGATCCCGGTGACGCTGGAGCTGGGCGGCAAGTCGCCCAACATCTTCTTCGCCGACGTGATGGCCGAGGACGATGACTTCCTGGACAAGGCGGTGGAAGGCTTCGTGATGTTCGCCTTCAACCAGGGCGAGGTGTGCACCTGCCCGTCGCGTGCGCTGATCCAGGAGTCGATCTACGAGAAGTTCATGGAGCGCGCGTTGGCACGCGTGGCGGCGATCGTCCAGGGCAACCCGCTGGACCCCAACACCATGGTCGGCGCGCAGGCCTCGAAGGAGCAGCTGGACAAGATCCTGTCCTACATCGAGATCGGCAAGGCCGAAGGCGCGCAGGTGCTGATCGGCGGCGAGCAGAACACCTTGCACGGTGGCCTGGAGGGCGGCTTCTACGTCAAGCCGACCGTGTTCAAGGGCCGCAACGACATGCGCGTGTTCCAGGAGGAGATCTTCGGGCCGGTGGTCTCGGTGACCACCTTCAAGACCGAGGAAGAAGCCCTGCAGATCGCCAACGACACGCTCTACGGGCTCGGTGCCGGGCTGTGGAGCCGCGATGCCTCGCGCCTGTACCGGATGGGCCGCGCCATCCAGGCCGGGCGGGTGTGGACCAACTGCTACCACGCCTATCCGGCGCATGCCGCGTTCGGGGGCTACAAGCAGTCGGGCATCGGCCGCGAGAACCACAAGATGATGCTCGACCACTATCAGCAGACCAAGAACCTGCTGGTCAGCTATTCACCGAAGAAGCTGGGCTTCTTCTGACTCCACATGCCCGGCACGCCAACGTGCCGGGCGTGATCACGATCAATGCGCCGGACATGGGCCGGCGTCAGAGTAGGGCTATCCCCCAGTAAGGAGATCGACGATGGACAAGACGATGAAAGCTGCGGTGGTTCGTGAATTCGGCAAGCCGCTGACCATCGAGGAAGTCCCGGTGCCGCGCCCGGCCGCCGGTGACATCCTGGTCAAGATCGAAGCCTGTGGCGTCTGCCACACCGACCTGCACGCCGCCGAAGGCGACTGGCCGGTCAAGCCCAACCCGCCCTTCATCCCCGGCCATGAAGGCGTTGGCCACGTGGTGGCGGTGGGTGCCGGCGTCACCCACGTGAAGGAAGGCGACCGCGTCGGCGTGCCGTGGCTGTACTCGGCCTGTGGCTACTGCGAGCACTGCCTGGGCGGCTGGGAAACCCTGTGCGAGAGCCAGCAGAACACCGGCTACTCGGTCAACGGTGGCTTCGCCGAGTACGCGCTGGCCAACGCCGGCTATGTCGGCCACCTGCCGGCCAACGTCGGCTTCGTCGAGATCGCCCCGGTGCTTTGCGCGGGTGTCACCGTGTACAAGGGCCTGAAGATGACCGACACCAAGCCCGGCGACTGGGTGGTGATTTCCGGGGTTGGCGGGTTGGGCCACATGGCGGTGCAATATGCCAAGGCGATGGGCCTGAACGTGGCCGCGGTGGACGTGGACGAGGCCAAACTGACCCTGGCCAAGCGCCTGGGCGCCACCGTCACCGTCAATGCCCGTACCACCGACCCGGCGGCATTCCTGAAGAAGGAGATCGGCGGTGCCCATGGTGCGCTGGTCACGGCGGTCTCGCCGAAGGCCTTCGAGCAGGCGCTGGGCATGGTGCGGCGTGGCGGCACGGTATCGCTCAACGGCCTGCCGCCGGGCGATTTCCCGCTCAACATCTTCGGCATGGTGCTCAACGGCGTGACCGTGCGCGGCTCCATCGTCGGCACCCGCCTGGACCTGCAGGAATCGCTGCAGTTCGCCGCCGACGGCAAGGTCGCCGCGACGGTGAGCACCGACACGCTGGAGAACATCAACGACGTGTTCGCGCGCATGCGCGCCGGTGCCATCGAAGGCCGCGTGGTGCTGGATTTCAGCGCCTGATGCATTGCCCCCGCCTGCGCCGAAGGTGCAGGGGAGGATGGAAGCCATGAACACCCCTCCCTTGGGCGCAGCCCAGGGGAGGGCCGGGGAGGGGTCGCTTTGAGCTTTCTCCCTCAGCCCGCCCGCACGTGCACCGCGGCGGTCGGCATCCGATCCAGCGCCAGCCACGCATCCTCGATCACCCCGCGCACCTTCTCCCAGCCCAGCCGCGATTCACCACGGCTCTGCTCCCAGTGCGCGGCCAGCTCGGCTTCGGTGTCGGCACTGCCGCGCGGCCAATCCGCAGCGTGCGTGACCAGCGCGAAGGCATAGGCCGGCTGCAGGTCACGCCAGCGCAGTGCGCCACGACGGCGACGCGCGTAGTCATCCAGGCTGTACTGCACGAAGTCCTGCGCCACCTCGTCGGCGGCATGCGCGCTGCGCTGCAGTCGCCCGCGCCGGATCACGCTCGGATCAGCCCGAAACAACGTCGGGGCGGGGCGGTGTTCGACACGGTCAGGGCGGTACATGGCACGACCCTCCTCCTGCGGGGCAGCCACAATTACGCCCCCTCCCGTCAGTTCGCCGTGAGCTGGCTGTTAGCGAACAGTGAGAGACGGCCGGTGAATGGGGCAGGGCAGAGCGGGGCCCTGGACGGCTGCCCGCCGCAGGCTCAGGAACCCCGGTCCCACAACCATTGCAGCCCCAGCGTGACGCCGCGGTCCGGTCCCGGCTCGTAGTAGCGCAGGTTGCCGTCGTTGACGATGACCGAGCCGATGTAGCGCTGGTCCAGCACGTTGTCCACGCGCGCGAACACCCGCAGCGGGCCGCGCGTGGTCGGCCATTCCCGTGCCGCCTCCAGGTTCAGCAGGGCATAGCCCGGTGCGCGCGCATCGGCCAGGTCGTTGACCACCATGTCGCTGGCCGCGACCACTTCGGCAGCCCACTGCCATGCCCCCGGCTGCCACTGCCAACGCGCGGACAGCTGCTGGCGCGGCACGCCCGGCAGGCGGCTGCCGGGCGCCACCCGGTTGGTCGGTACCCGGCATGGCGCGGGCAGGCCGGTGCAGGTCAGGTAGCCGTCACGCACGCTGGCCTGCAGCCAGGTCCAGGCCAACTGCAGGTGCTGGCTTTCGCCGATCGGCTGCTGCCATCCCAGCTCCACGCCCTGGCGGCGGGTGGCGCCGATGTTGCGGTAGCTGCTGCGCCCACCGCTGTTGGTCGCCACCGCCAGTTCGTCATCGGTATCGGCGCGGAACAGCGCCAGTTCCAGGCGCGCCCCGCTCTGTGCACGCCACTTGGCGCCCAGTTCGTAGTTGCGGCTGGTCGAGGAGGACAGGTCCAGCGCCATCCCCGCACCGCCATCGGCACGGTAACCCAGCTCATTGAAGGTGGGGCTCTCGAAGCCGCGGCCCGCCGAGGCGTACAAGCGCAGGCCGTCATTGGCGCGGAACACCAGTCCGCCGACCGGCGTGGTCGCCGCATAGTCGCGGCGGCCGCTGTCATCCGGGTTGCCGGCGGTGAGGTAGTGGTCCTGCGAGCGGAACCGCACCTGCGTATGCCGCGCACCGACCAGCGCCGACCAGCGCGGGCTGAACTGCCACCACGCCTGCGCGAACTGGTCCACGTTCTGCACCTGGTCGCGCTGGTCACGGCGCAACCGGCCCTTGATGCCGTAGGTGGTGCCGATGAAGTTCTCGTAGCCGGTGCGGTGCTGGCGCTGGCGGTCGGCATTGGCGCCGAGCACCAGCTCCAATGGCCGGCCGGCAAGCGCGCCATGCCAGGCCCAGCGCGCGTCCACGCCGCCGTAGTTGCCGTCCAGGTCGATCACGCCGCCGGAATGCAGCGGGTTGCCCTGGGTCGCCGGCGGGATCGCCAGGAACTGTTCGACCGCACGCTGCCCGGCATAGCCCATCAAGCGCCAGGTCTGGTGTCCCCGGTCCAGCGTGTAGACCAGCCCGGCCTGGTTCTGCCGCACCGATTTGCGGGTGTCGTACTGGGAGGCGACCGCCGTGGCCTGGTGTGGATCGGCCTGCACCTGCGCACGGGTCAGGCCCAGCGGGTCCTGCGCGTGCGGGGCATCGAAGCCGTTGAGCAGCAGGTCCAGGCGCTGCCCCGGGGCCAGCACAAACCCCAACCGCGCCGCGAGCGACTCCCGTCGCGCCGCACTGTGGTCACGCCAGCCATCGGTGCGGAAGTGGTTGACTGCCACGTTGTAATGCATCGCCCCCGTCTTGCCCTTGAGCTGCACGCCGGTGCTGGCGCTGCCATTGCTGCCGGCGCTGCTACGCAGCCGCCACGGGTCACCGGCCTGGCCATCGGCGCTCCACAGCTGCAGCACGCCACCGGAAGAGTTGCCATGCAGCGCCGAGAACGGACCGCGCAGCACCTCGATGCGGTCCGCGCCGAGCAGGCTGAAATGCGACAGTTGGCCTTGCCCATCGGGCATCGTCGCCGGCACCCCATCGACCAGCAGGCGCACGCCTCGCACGCCGAAGGTGGAGCGCGCGCCAAAGCCGCGGATCGACAGCTGGGTGTCCTGGGCAAGGTTCTGGCGTTCGCGCGCCGACAGGCCCGGCACGCCGCCCAGCGCTTCGCCCACCAGCGCGCCGCGGCCATTGCCAGCAGTACCCACGTCCACCGTGGTGCTGGAGGCGGGCAATTCGAAGTCATCCACCGCATGCACCTTGGCCGCCTGTACCTCCACGGCACGCAGGGTTTCCGGCACCGGTTCGGCGGCGTGGACGGGATCGGCAAGAAACAGGCCGGAAACGATCAGGAACGGGGCAGGGGTGCGCATCCGTTCATGATCGCGCAGGTGGTGCCTGCGACGCGTGCATGACTGCCGCTGTAGTTCCAACTGAAATCCTCCGGCCATCACGGCGCCACCCTGCTACGATGTGGCGGTTCTGGCCGCCGTGCGTGATCCGCGCCGGACACCCCCACTCCCCGCCACTCTGAAACGAGTACCGCCGTGTCCTTCTTTGCAAACGTGGAACAGGTTCCTGGCGACCCGATCCTGGGTCTGACCGAGGCATACAACGCTGACAGCCGCCCGACCAAGGTCAACCTTGGCGTCGGCATCTACTACGACGAAAACGGCCGCATCCCGCTGCTGCGTGCCGTCAAACAGTACGAGCAGCAGTTGGTGGCCGAGGCCAAACCGCGTGGCTACCTGCCCATCGACGGTCTGCCGGCCTACACCCTGGCCACGCAGAAGCTGGTGTTCGGCGAAGGTTCGGACCTGCTGGCCGCCGGCCGCGTGGCCACCTCGCAGACCATCGGCGGCAGCGGTGCGCTGCGCGTCGGCGCGGACCTGCTGCGCACGCTGCTGCCGCACGCCACCGTGGCCATCAGCAACCCGAGCTGGGAAAACCACCGCGCCGTGTTCGGCGCCGCCGGTTTCGACGTGGTCGATTACACCTACTTCGACAACGCCACCCACGGCCTGGATTTCGCCGGCATGGTCGCCGACCTGCAGAAGCTGCAGCCGGGCACCGTGGTGCTGCTGCACGCCTGCTGCCACAACCCGACCGGCGCGGACCTGAGCACCGAGCAGTGGAAGCAGGTTGCCGCGCTGCTGAAGGACCGCCAGCTGTTCCCCTTCATCGACATGGCCTACCAGGGCTTCGACAAGGGCATCGAGCCGGACGGCCAGGCCGTGCGCATCATCGCCGAGGCCGGCATCGACAGCTTCATCGTCGCCAATTCGTACTCCAAGTCGTTCTCGCTGTACGGCGAGCGCGTCGGCGCGTTGTCGGTGGTGGGCCCGGATGCGGCCTCGACCAAGGCCGTGCAGTCGCAGGTCAAGCGCATCATCCGCACCATCTACTCCAGCCCGTCCACCCACGGCGCCGCCCTGGTGGCCGGCGTGCTGGGCAGCGCCGAGCTGCGCGGCCTGTGGGATGCCGAACTCACCGAGATGCGCGAGCGCATCCACGCCCTGCGTGCGGGCATGGTGCAGAAGCTGGCCGCCCTGGGCGCGCCGGAGTTCAGCTTCATCGAGAAGCAGGCCGGCATGTTCTCGTACTCGGGCCTGAGCAAGGCGCAGGTGGACCGGCTGCGTGACGACTACGGCATCTATGCCGTGGGCACCGGCCGCATCTGCGTGGCCGCGCTGAGCCAGAAGAACCTGGACTACGTGGCCAAGGCCGTCTACGAGGTCAGCCGCGGCTGATCGGCCGTCGCTGTCCTGTTGAAAAGCCCGGGGAAACCCGGGCTTTTTTAGTGCCGCGCTAGGGCGCTTTACCTCTCCCCAACACGCCCTCGGTGAGCCGAAAGCCAGCGGCCAAATGCCTGATGCGTGGGGTTCCGCAGGATCGCAAAGCCCTTCCGCTCCCCGACGTTCCTCATCCGACCAGCCAGGCCACCGCCGCCGCGCCAACCACCATTGCACCCAGCCCCACGCTGACGATGCCGCCATAGCGTGCACCACCACTGAGGAAGGCCAGCACCGACTTGGCCAACGACGCCGACGCCAGCAGGGCAATCACGCCCCAACGCGCCTGGCCCAGCTCCAGCCCGCCGGACGTGGTCAGGCTGGCGATGCTTGCCGCCGCCGCATGCAGTTCACCCAGCGCCGCCACCGTCGCGCCCACCAGCGCCCCGGCCTGGCCGAACAGCTGGCGCAGCCCTTCCGATACCAGCAGCACCGCGGCAATCGCCACCGCGATCATCAGCGCATGCTGCAGCTGGAATGCCTTGGCCGTCGAAGTCTCGGGCACCGCTTCATCCGGCACATGGCGCAGGCCCAGTGCCGCGAACCCCAGCAATACCAGCGCGCCGGCCAGCAATGGCCATGCACTGGCGCGCAGCAGGGCCGGCGAGGTGGTGCCGATCACCGCCGCGAACAGCAACAACGAGGCCAGGTTGGCCAGCAAGGCGGCCGATGCCGAAGGCGGGACCAGCGCCGGTGCCGCCCGGCTGCTGCGCCCGAACCCCGCCACCGAAGCGGTAGAGGAGGCAAAACCGGAAAAGAAGCCGGCCACCGGCAGGCCCCAGCGCGCGCCCACCGCACGCAGCGCGACATGCCCAAGCATGCCGGTGCCCATCACCAGCACCACGATCTGCCAGAGCTTGTACGGCACCAGCACGCCCCAGGGATCCACCGCCTCGGACGGCAGCATCGGCAGCACCACCAGCGCGCACGCCGCCAGCAGCAACGCATCGCGCACCTCCTGGTCGGTGATGACTTCGCGGCTCAACCGCGCCAACGGCGCCTTGGCCCACAGCAGGATCGCCACCACCACGCCCAATGCGGCGGCCAGCGCCGGTTGCTCCAGTGCCAGCCCGCCGAGCAGCACCGTGGTCAGCATGGTGATCTCGCCGGTCAGCCCCGGGTCGTCGGCCGCGCTGATGCGGTAGCTGGTCCAGGCCAGGGCGGCGGCGGCCAGCAGTGCCACCAGGAACGCCGGCAAGCCCAGCAGCATCGCCACCGCTCCCATCAGCGCCAGCAGGGCGTGCGTACGCACGCCGGCCTGCAGCGTGCGGGTCGTGCCGTGCTGGCGCTCGCGCACCGCACCGATCAGCAGCCCGATGCCCAGGGCTGCCAACAAACCATGTGTCACCTGATTCCAATCCATGCCACTCCCCTCCGGGCCTCCATGGTACGGACCCTGTGGGTAAAGCCAACGGCAGCGCCGCATGGCTGCTTTTGTCCGCAAAAGGACACGGCATGGCCATCAGCTCGAAAAAAGCAGGACAACCCGCGACAATAGCGCTCCTTTTGTCTGAAGGTAGCTCCCGTCCATGTCCCGTACGTCGCTGACCCGCTTCCTGATCGAGGAAGAACAGAACAAGCGCATCAACGCCGACCTGCGCCAGCTGGTCGCGGTGGTCGCCCGCGCCTGCACCTCGATCGCCATCGCCGTCAGCAAGGGCGCCCTGGGGGGCGTGCTGGGCGATGCCGGCACCGGCAACGTGCAGGGCGAGGCGCAGAAGAAGCTGGACGTGATCTCCAACGAGATCCTGCTCGAAGCCAACGCCTGGGGTGGCCACCTGGCGGCCTGCGCCTCGGAGGAGATGGACCACAGCCAGCCGGTGCCGTCGGAATACCCGCAGGGTGACTTCCTGCTGCTGTTCGATCCGCTCGATGGCAGCTCCAACATCGACGTCAACGTCTCGGTCGGCACCATCTTCTCGGTGCTGCGCGCCCCGGCCGGCGTGAAGCAGCCCGGCGACGAACACTTCCTGCAGCCGGGCGTGCAGCAGGTGGCCGCCGGCTACTGCATCTACGGGCCGAGCACGATGCTGGTGCTGACCGTCGGCCATGGCACCCACGCCTTCACCCTGGACCGCGAGACCGGCGCCTTCATCCTGACCCAGCGCAACATGCAGGTCCCAGCGGACACCAAGGAGTTCGCGATCAACATGTCCAACCAGCGCCACTGGGAAGCGCCGATGCAGGGCTACGTGGCCGACCTGCTGGCCGGCAAGGAAGGCAGCCGCGGCAAGGACTTCAACATGCGCTGGATCGCCTCGATGGTGGCCGACGTGCATCGCATCCTGACCCGCGGCGGCATCTTCATCTACCCGTGGGACAAGAAGGACCCGGGCAAGGCCGGCAAGCTGCGCCTGATGTACGAAGCCAACCCGATGGCGCTGCTGGTCGAGCAGGCCGGCGGCGCGGCCACCAACGGCCGCGAGCGCATCCTCGACCTCCAGCCGACCCAGCTGCACCAGCGCGTGCCGGTGTTCCTCGGTTCGAAGAACGAGGTGGCGCAAGCCACCCGTTACCACACCGACCACGACGCCAACTGATCACCGCTCGCTGCAGCGGGGCCACGCTCCGCTGCAGCCCTCCCGGCAATGCACCGCCGGGAGGGCCTGGCACTACCCAAAGCAGGTGTTCCACGCCACCATCGGCCTCAGTTCTCCTGGGAACCACCGATGAGCGACGTGGATTTCATCGAGGTTTACGACGACGCGCTGTCCGCGCAGGACTGCGCGGCGATCGTGCAGCGCATGCAGCACAGCAACCAGCTGCGACCCGGCCGCGTGGGCGGCGGCGTGCATCCGGACCTCAAGCACAGCCGCGACCTGCGCATCAGCGGCAGCGAGGATTGGCGCGATGTCGACCAGCGCCTGCAGGTCGCCGTCTTCAATGGCCTGCTGCGTTATCTACGACGTTATCCACAGGCCCTGATCTCGCCGCTGATGTTGCAGGTCCCCGGCAGCGACGGCCAACCGCGCCGCCTCACCGCCGATGATTTCCCCGCCATGGACGAGCGCGCGTTGTCCGACCTGGCCCGCACCTGCCTGCGCCCGGGCGCGATCAACCTGCAGTGGTACACCGCGGGCGAGGGCGGCTACCCGTACTGGCATTGCGAGCTGTTCCCGCGCGACGCCAGCGGCGAAACCCTGCACCGTCACCTGCTGTGGACGCTCTACCTCAACGACGGCTTCGACGAAGGCCAGACCGAGTTCCTGTTCCAGCAACGCAAGGTTGCCCCGCGCACCGGCAGCCTGCTGATCGCACCGACCGCCTTCACCCACACCCATCGCGGCAACCGCCCGCAGGGCGGCGACAAGTTCATCGCCACCAGCTGGATCCTGTTCCAGTCCGCCCAGCGGCTGTACGGGCAGCCTTAGGCGCCACGTCCCCCTTCACGCGGCAGGCATTACGCTGCCCCGCACCCGGCCCGCATCACGCGAACACTGGAGCTCACCGATGAACTGGATCGCGCTTGCCGCGCTGTTGCTCGTCCTGGTCAATCTCGTCGCCACCGGCGCGGTGTTCCGTGTGCCGGACCTGTCCGCCTCGCAGCGCGTGCTGCAGATCGCCACGATCTGGCTGCTGCCGGTCATCGGCGCGGTGTTGTGCCTGAGCTTCGCCAGCACCCAGGCCAATGCCGCCGCCACGCCACGCGATGACACGTTCACCGCATCCGACGGCGGCGGGCCGATCCTGGGAACCGACGCCTATGCCAGCGAGTGCAGCGGCGATGCGGGCAGCTGCGATGGTGGCGGGGACGGTGGAGGTGGCGGCGATTGACCCGGCAACCGGCCTGCCCGCTCAGAACAACTCGCCCTGCAGCGACGGTTTCTTCGGCGGGGCCGGCGCGATGAAACGGCTGCAGTCCAGCTTCGGCCAATGGCTGTTCTGGGCATCGAACCCCAGCCGCTTGCGCGCCAGCTTGAAGCGGTTGGAAAGCAGGTCGGCGTATGCTCCTTCGCCCCGCATGCGCTTGCCGAACTGGCTGTCGTAATCCTTGCCGCCGCGTAGCTGGTTGATGGTGCTCATCACGTGTTCGGCACGCTGCGGGTAGTGCGCCTGCAGCCAATCGCGGAACAGCGGTGCCACTTCGTAGGGCAGGCGCAGCAGCACATAGCCCGCGCTGCAGGCCCCGGCATCGCGGGCCGCCTCCAGCACCGCTTCCAGCTCGGCGTCGTTGATCCACGGGATGACCGGCGCCACCATCACCCCCACCGGGATGCCGGCCTGGCTCAGCCGCCGCATCGCGCGCAGGCGGGCATGCGGGGCCGAGGCGCGCGGCTCCAGCTTCGCCGACAGGTGTGGGTCCAGCGAGGTCACCGAGAAATGCACGCTCACCAGCTGCTGCCCGGCCAGCGGGGCGAGCAGGTCGATGTCACGCTCCACCAGCGCGTTCTTGGTGATCAGCGAGAACGGATGCCGGGTCTCCAGCATTACCTCGATCAGCTGCCGGGTGATGCCCAGCTTGCGCTCGATCGGCTGGTAGGCGTCGGTGTTGATGCCCAGCGCGATCGGCTGCGGCACGTAGCCCGGCCGGGACAACTCCCGGCGCAGCACATCGGCCGCGTTGACCTTGGCGAAGATCTTGGTCTCGAAGTCCAACCCCGGCGACAGGTTGAGGTAGGCATGCGTGGGGCGGGCGAAGCAGTACGAACACCCGTGCTCGCAACCGCGGTACGGGTTCACCGACTGGCTGAAACCCACGTCCGGCGAGGTGTTGCGGCTGATGATGCTGCGCGCGGTTTCCGGGCGTACGTCCGTGCGCAGCCGGGCCTGGGCGAACTCCTCGCTCTCGTCTGTCGCCCAGCCATCGTCCACGGCTTCGGTGAGCTGTGTCTCGAACCGGCCGGGCAGGTAGCTGCTGGCACCGCGGCCTTTGATGGGGGAGGGGGTCGACATCGGCCTACGCTAGCGCGCGCCTGTCTCACTGTCAGCGACTGGCCACATTCAGCTGCCCGGCGCTTCAGCCGGCCTTGCACAAGGTGATCGACCGGCGCCATGGGCGGCTTTTGTCCCTCGCGTGCGCCGTCGGATGGCTAGAATCGGCGAATGCGCGATGCCTTCCACAGCCTCTGGGCCAGCTTGTCCAGCCTTCCCCACCTCGGCCAGATCCTGGCCGCCACCTACGTGGTCTACCTGGTCCTGCTGGCCTGCTACATCGTGCTGCAGAAGCGCGAACCGGTGGCCACGTTGAGCTGGATCCTGTCTTTGGCGGCACTGCCCTACATCGGGCTGTTCGTG
Source organism: Stenotrophomonas sp. ATCM1_4 (assembly GCF_004348115.1). Lineage (GTDB taxonomy): Bacteria > Pseudomonadota > Gammaproteobacteria > Xanthomonadales > Xanthomonadaceae > Stenotrophomonas > Stenotrophomonas capsici. The sequence continues at coordinate 1,771,030 of NZ_QPFB01000001.1, forward strand.
TTCTACCTGTTCGGCCCACAACGCATCGTCCGCCAGCGCCTGCGCCGCGGGCGCTCGCGCGAGGGGCTGGGCACCTACGACGCGGTCGGCGCGCAGGATGACACCTGCACCGAGCTGGCGCGGGTCGGGCAGGCCACCACCGGCCTGCCGCCCAGCACTGCCACCGAAGTCGACTGGCTGGTTGATGGCGCGGCCACCTACGCGGCGATCATCGCCGCCATCGGCCAGGCACGTCGCCACGTGAACCTGGAGTACTACATCTTCGAGCCCGACCACGCCGGCACCGCCATGCGCGATGCCTTGGTCGAACGCGCCAAGGCCGGCGTCACGGTGCGCCTGCTGCTCGATGCGGTGGGTTCCTCGCGCATCGGCAAACGCTTCCTGCAACCGCTGCTCGACGCCGGCGGCGAAGTGGCCTGGTTCCACCCGCGCCAGTTGTTGAAGCCGTTCAAGCGCCCGTGGCTGAACCTGCGCACGCACCGCAAGCTGGTGGTGGTGGACGGCGAGATCGCCTTCACCGGCGGCATCAACGTCACCGACGAGGAAGACGACAGCCGCAACCCCAATGCGTATCGCGACCTGCACATGCGCATCCGGGGCCATGTGGTGCACAGCCTGCAACTGGTGTTCCTGGAAGACTGGATCTACGCCACCGGGCGGGGCGCGGGCAACTTCCGTCGCGAGGACCTGTTCCCGCCCGACGTGCCGCGGCGCGACCAGGGCACGATCCGCGCGCAGGTGCTGGTCTCCGGACCGGATTCGGCATGGGAGGCGATCCACCGCCTGCACGTGGCCGCCATCCAGGAAGCCCGCCACCGCGTCTGGCTGGTCACCCCGTACTTCGTGCCCGGCGAAGCCGCCCGCATGGCGTTGACCTCGGCTGCGCTCGGCGGACTGGACACGCGCTTGATGGTCCCGCGGCAGAGCGATTCGAAGTTCGTCACCCTGGCCGCCCGCTCCTACTTCGACGAGTTGCTCGAGGCCGGCGTGCGCATCTTCGAGTACGGCCCGCGCATGCTGCACAGCAAGGCCTTCATCGCCGATGACCACACCTGCATCGTCGGCACCGCCAACTTCGACCACCGCAGCTTCCGCCTAAACTTCGAGCTGTCGATGATGTACAACGACCGCGGGCTGACCGCCGAGCTGGACGCCATCCTGCAGCAGGAGTTCGACATCGCCACCGAGGTGGTGCCAAGCAGCCAGCGCCCCCTGTGGCGGCAGCGGCTGCCGGAGGCCGTGGCCCGGCTGGCCTCACCACTGCTCTGAAGACTGCACGCACGTCCCATCCGTCGTCGCTGAACCGGCGGCGGCTGGGAGCGTTTCGCCGTCCATGCCCTCCGCCGTTCCGCCCATGCTCAAACCCATGGAACCGGGCTTGCAGCGGCCGTTAAACTGCAGTTCTCTCCGGGGAGGTCGAGACCATGTACTGGTTGTTCCTGTTGCTTGCGTTGGCTGCATTCGTGTTCGCCCTGTCCACGACGAACATGGCCCTGCTGGTGCTGTCGTTGGTGGCGGCGCTGGTGTTCATGCTGCTGTGGGTGAAGGGGCTGTACGCGGCCAAGTTCGACGGCGTGGTCAACGATGTCCCGCGGCCACTGCACGCGGCCGAACTGCAGGCGCTGCGCGAGCAGCTCCGTCCCGCGGCCACTGCCGACGCCGCGACCACAACGTCCCCTTCGCCGGCGCCGGCAGCGGCTCCCGCCCCCCCGCAGCTGCAGGACCCCAACCAGCCATGACCCAGCTCAGCGTCAACGTCAACAAGGTCGCCGTGCTGCGCAATTCGCGTGGCGGCAGCGATCCGGACGTCGTGCGTGCCGCGATGACCTGCCTGCGCGCCGGCGCGCACGGCATCACCGTGCATCCGCGCCCGGACCAGCGCCACATCCGCGCCGACGACGTCTACGCATTGTCCGAGCTCACCCGCCAGCATGGCGTGGAGTTCAACATCGAAGGCAATCCGTTCGCGCCGCCGCGCGAGGGCTATCCCGGCCTGCTGCCGCTGTGCGAGCAGACCCGTCCGGCGCAGGTCACCCTGGTGCCCGACGGCGACGGCCAGCTCACCTCCGACCATGGCTTCGATTTCGGCCGCGACAGCGAACGCCTGCGTCCGTTGATCGCCACGCTCAAGGGATATGGCTGCCGGGTCAGCCTGTTCGTCGATGCCGGCAATCCCGACCTTGCCCAGGCCGCAGCCCTGGGCGCTGATCGCATCGAGTTGTACACAGGCCCTTACGCCGAGGCCTTCGCCACCGGCCCGGTGGAACCGGCGTTGGCCCTATTTGCCGATGCCGCACGCCGCGCGCAGGCCGCCGGGTTGGGCGTCAATGCCGGACATGACCTGTCGCAGGCAAACCTGTATCACTTCCTGACCCAGGTCCCCGACGTGCTGGAGGTCTCCATCGGTCATGCACTGATCGGCGAGGCCCTGTACGAAGGCATCGAAGCCACGGTGGCGGGCTACCTGACGATCATCGAGCGGGCAGGGGAGCCAGCCGTCGACGCCTGATCCAGGTCGGAGGCGGGGTACCCGGCGATGGACAACATGCGCATGCGGCATGAGCACATGATCATTCACATGGTTATCCACAGGCCGGGCGATGGCTTTCACAGACATCCACTGCCATCCCCTCAAGTGCGGGCCCTGCCCGGCTGATGCCGGAGCGGGGTAGGAACGCCGGGCCACCCGAAGAGGACTTGCAGGACACGCGGGGGGTGTAGCAGGAAGCGGATGCTCTCCTGGGCCCCTGACGACGATGCCCTGTGGATGGATTCGCCGTATCGAAAAGGGCAGTTTCGGCGGTTATCTTCTCCTAAATTCTACCAATAGGCAGACAAGTAGCCTGATTTTCCCGGGCGCCGCGTACTTCCGGCCCGTACTTGTCCACAGCTGCAACGGTTCATGTACAGGCAACCCGCCTGATCCGGACAGCGCCTGTGGATAGATCAGATGTCGTCCGGGTCACGAAGCATACCGGAGGCCTGCGAAGCCGCTTATCCCCAGATTGCTGTGGATAAGCAGACACCCCTCGTCGCTTGAACGCATTTTTATCAACAAACGGGAGCATCCGGGGCCATTCGGGGCATTGATGCGGCGCTGCTTTGCCCTTCTCCTGTGGATAAACGCCGGTTCGATGGCAACCGGCAGCCCTCCCGCTGTTCTGTTGTGGATATCCGGCGCCCGGTACGTTGAGAGGCATGACTTATCCACCGGCCCCCCTGTAGCGCTCCTGGACCTGCCACGCCGGGGTGGGGCAGGCCAGCCTGACTCCGCTCGCGCCCGATGCTCGGGCATTCCTGATCCCTCAGGCTTCAGGCGTAAAAATCGCTGAATGTCGCTCAATTTCTGTAGATTCTCTGAAATCCGGCTGTTCTGGCAGTGATAGCGCTTCGCGGGGTGTAGCAGGAGTTATCCACAGCTAGACCGATCATCTGCCCGGATCCGCCTTGGCAGAGTGACGCCACTCGCTTGCGGTTGTGGATAAGCGCCATCCGGCATCCCTAAACGGATGCACCATGGCCTGTGGATAACCCTGGAATCCGCGTTCACCAGGCTGGAGAGAATCGAACCGTTCAGCGCAGGAGCTGTGGATAACAACGCCTCCTGATGGCCTGCAATCGCGCATCCGGACGATGCATCGGATTGGATGAGGCTGCAGTTTCATCCACAGCCTGCGCCGCATCTGTGGATATCCCAACAGGCAAGCCGTGTTTCTCCGATCGATGACGCCGAATCTGGCTCGGTGCCAGGCATTCTGCAGCGCAACCCCACGTGGAACCCAGCGATCTTCCGGACACGTACCTCGCCCGGCACATGTTTATCCACAGCGGGAGGTTCGCGACGCAGGGTTTTCCGGCGCAACGCAATCTGCACGCCGCCACGCGCTTCCCCTTCCAGATGCGCTACCGCGGCCGCCTTCTGCTTCGTTTATCCACAAGCCCGTCGCTCGATGCCACCCAGCGCCTGGCGCTCGTGTCCAACCGCTCCTTGCCGGTGCACTGCAGGGCAGGGCAGCGGCGCCCCATCCCGTTTCCACCGCTGCGCTCCATTACGATTCGCGAAGCAAAAAAAACGCCCCCGTTTCCGGGGGCGTTTTCCAGTCGCGTCATGACTTGGTGTTGCAGTATTACTGCACGAAGCCAATCTTCTTCATCTGAGCATTCTTGGCCTGGGCAAGGATCTTGGCCATGACTTCATACTCCGAATCCGGGCTTGCTTCGATGCGAAGTTCCGGCTGGTTGGTCGGATCCTTCTGTACCTCTTCTTCCATCTTCTGCTGCAGGTCAGCCACGTTCACCGGACTGTTGTTCCAGAAAACCTGGTTGCTCGCATCCACGCGCAGATCGATCGGCGGCGGCGGCTCGCGCAGCTGCGGCGGCGGGTTGATGACCCGCTGCGGCAGATCCACGGCAATCGGGTACGTCATGATCGGCGCGGTCACGATGAAGATGATCAGCAGCACCAGCATCACGTCCACGAGGGGCGTGACGTTGATGTCGGCCATTGGGCCCTTGTTGTTGCCACTACTGAATGCCATCGCTTATTGCCCCTTTTCTTTGGTGGCAACGAAACCGACGTCCAGCATGCCCTGACCCTGCGCGATCTTGGTCACTTCGTTGATCACGCTCATCTTGGTGGTCTTGTCACCACGCAGATTCAGCGGCGGCTGCGGCGTCTGCTGCGCAGCGGTGGCGAAACGCGATTCCAGGGTCTCCTTCGAGACCGGCTCGTCGTTCCAGTAGAGCGAACCGTCTTCCTTGACGGCAACCGTGATCGGATTCGGACGCTTTTCAGCATCGTCCGGATTCTGGATCAGGTTGGCCTCGGGCAACTCCACCTTGACCTTGTGGGACATCAGGGGAGCCGTGATGATGAAGATGATCAGCAGCACCAGCATGACGTCCACCAGGGGCGTCACGTTGATGTCGGCCATCGGGCCGCTGCTGTTACCACTACTGAAAGCCATAACGGGCTCCGTCTATATCGTTGCGAGGACTGCTCGGCTTACTGGCTCAGCGAACGCGCGAGCCAGTGGCGAAGAAGTCGTGCAGATCGTGCGCGAAGGTATCGAACTTGCTGATGGTCGCGCTGTTGATCTTGCTGAAGAAGTTGAAGGCGAACACGGCCGGGATAGCCACGAACAGACCGATGGCGGTCATGATCAGCGCTTCACCCACCGGGCCGGCAACGGCGTCGATCGAGGCCGAACCGGTTGCACCGATCTTGATCAGCGCGCCGTAGATGCCCCACACGGTACCCAGCAGACCCACGAACGGAGCGGTTGCACCGACGGTGGCCAGCAGGATCATGCCGCCCTGCAGCTTGTTGGACTCGCGGGTCACGGCCTGACGCAGGGCGCGATCGACGAACTCCGAACGGCTCAGGGTCTCGGCGGCACCGGCCTGCTGGTGGTGGGCAGCAGCCTGGGCAGCGTCCAGGGCGATCTTCGAGAACGGCTCGGAAGCCGGCTGTTCTTCCATGGCGCGGATGGCGTCCTGGGCGTTCGGGGCATCCCAGAACAGGCTCGGAACGCGGCCAGCGGCCGACTTCAGGCGGGCGGTACGGAAGATGTTGATGACAGTCCAGTACCAGGACATGGCCGACATCGCCACCAGGGTGATCAGCACGACCCAGGAGACGGCGAAGTCACCCGGCTTGGAGGTCATTTCGTGGATCAGGTGCTCGAAGCCCATCTGCGAGAGGGCGTTGTTTGCGTTGCCCCCGGCAGCAGCGGCGATGAAAATTTCCTGCAGCATGACGCTTACCTTTGTTGTGTGTGGTGTTAAAGGGTGTAGCTAAAGTTGAACCGTTCCAGCAGCGGCCAGTCCTGGCCGCCACACGGATCAGCTCAGCGCAAAGTTGACCGGGACGCGGACGCGACCAGCCGCCTTCTGTCCACCGCTTGAGGCGGGGTTGAACTTCCACTTGCGCGCCGCTTCCATGGCAGCACGGTCGAGGTCACGGTTGCGGCTGGACTTCTCGACGGCCACATTGGTGACGTTGCCGTTGGCATCGACATCAATGATCAGGATGACCTCGCCCTGGATACCGGCGCGGAAAGCGGCCGGCGGGTAACGCGGCGGGTTCATGTTCTTGGACGAGATGTCCACGCTGGCCTGGATGTCGACCGGCGGGGCGGGCGGAGCCGGCGGGGCCGGCGGCGTCACCACGTCATTCGGGCGCGGTTCCGGCACGTCGATCACCGGGGCTTCCGGCGGCGGCGGCAGCGGCGAGGGCTTCGGCGGCGCCAGGTTCTTGACCGGCGGCGGCGGGATGTCCTGCGGCGGCGGCGGCGGCGGCGGTGGCGGCGGCGGCGGCGGGGCGTCGACCAGCGTCACCATGACGTTGCGTTCCTTCTCCGCAGCGGCCTTCGGGGCCACGGCCGGGATCAGAAGCATCATCAGGGCTGCCAAGTGCAGTGCGATTACAAAGGCGATGCCAGCGATACGGGGCCAGCTCAGACCCTTATCCTTATCGCTGTCGTCGTACCTGTGGTGGAAGACCAATTGTTCCGTCATGCGCCAAGAGCTCTGTAGTGAGGCGGGGCAAGCATTACTGTCGCCCCTGAGATTCAGCGGTGCATGACACCGCAGGAACCTCCAAGCTTATACCAATCCTGACCAGCTGCGCATCTCAAAAACAGCTGTTCAGGCGTTATTCCTGCTTACTTCAGGTTGATGATTTTGTCGGCATCAGCCGGGTTTTTGACACCCTTGGCTTTTGCGTCCCGGGCAGCCTGCTTTGCTTCCGGGATACGGCCTTCCGAATGCAAAACCTTTGCCAGGTTCAGGTACGTCTCACCATCCTTGGACAGCGGAGCGGCCTTCTGCCAGGCCTCGATCGCCTGGGGGATCTGCTCGCTGTAGTAGTACGACTGCGCCAGGGCCAGGTAAACCTGGTAATCCGGCTTGAGGATGCCTTTCTCCAGGCCCTCGTTGATCACCGCAATGACGTCCCGTTCCTTGTTCTCGGTGTTTGCGTAGATCGAGTACAACTGCTTGTACTCGCGCTCTTCGGTGAGCTGTCCGGACGCACGCAGCTTGTCCATCACTGCGGCGGCCTTGTCCATCTGGTCGGCCTGCATGTACATGCTGGCCAGGTTGAGCTGGGCCTTCTTGTCCGAGGGGTTGCGGCTGGCCAGCGCCTCGGCTTCCTTGACCGCTTCACCGGTCTGGCCGGCTTCGGCGTAGGACGCCATCAGCAGCTGGTTCCAGTTGTCCTTCGGCTCGGGCGAGGCGGCAATGGCGGCACGCAGCACCGGGATGGCCTCGGCGTACTTTTCGGTCTGGTACAGGGCCTGGCCCTTGATGATCAGCTCTTCGGGCTTGTTGGACTTGGACTCGGCGAAGTACTTGTCCAGGTTGGCCAGGCCTTCGGCGTACTGCTCGTCCTGGATCTGCAGCTGGGCCAGCATCAGCAGTGCCTGGTAGTGGCCGTTGTTGTCCAGCTGGTTCAGGGTAAGCGCCTGCTGCAGGTACTGCTTGGCGCCGGCGTTGTCGTCCAGGTTGTAGGCGGCCTGCGAGGCCAGCTGGTTGGCCACGGCCTTGTCGTAGTCGTTGGCAGCCTCGGCGGCGATGATTTCATCGGCCAGCGCACGGGTCTGCTCGAACTCGCTTTTGTTGTAGGCCTCGAACAGCTTCTGCAGCTTGCCGCTCATCTTCGAGGAAGCCTTGCCGTTGGGCTCCTGGCGGGTCGCCTCCGGGAACAGCACTTCAGCCTTGGCGCTACCACGGCCACCGCGACGCTCGTTGCGATCGGACGAACGCGACTGTGCAACGGCATCAGCCACCACAACACCACCGAGCGCGGTCGCGATAAGGACGGAAAGCACGGCTTGTTTATGGCTGCGGAAGATCATGGTTCACCTCGATGGGACCGCTTGGGAGCGGAGTTCGGACTATTCGGAAAGAAACCGAGCACGCAAACGTAGCAGAAAATATTTGACGGAGAAATCACTTCCGTTGGTGTACTGCAGCAATGTCCCGGGTCATCCGCACCGCGGGACCCGCCCGGCCTGGCGGGCCTGCTGGAAAACAGGCATCAGCGCCGGCGCATCGCGCTGCAGTTCACGGATGCGGTTGGCCGGGTCCGGGTGGGTGGAAAGCCATTGCGGGGAGCGGTTTCCGCTGGCCGCCATCATGTTCTGCCACAGGTTCACCGCCTGCGAAGGGTCGAACCCGGCCTGGGCCATCAGCCGCTGGCCAACCACGTCGGCCTCGCTTTCCTGGGTGCGCGAGCCGGGCAGCAGGAACATGGTCTGCGCGCCCATGCCACCGAGCTGGCTGACCGTGCTGGCCGCGCTTTCACCGTAGGCGGCGCCGGCCAGCACGCTGGCCACCTGCAGGAGCCCGGAGGCGCCCATCTGCTTGGTGATGCGTTCTTCATGGTGGCGCGAAATGACGTGGCCGATCTCATGGCCGATGACGGCCGCCAGCTGGTCCTGGTTGCGGGCCACGCTGAAGATGCCCGTGTTCACGCCGACCTTGCCGCCGGGCAGGGCGAAGGCATTGGGTTCCTTGTCGACGAACACCGCCGTTTCCCAACGTACGCCATGGTACTGGGAGGGCAGCTGGGCGACGAGCGCGTTGACCACGCATTGCACGTAGGCGTTCTGCCGGGCGTCGCGATTGACGGTTTCCTTGGCCTTGGTTTCGGCGAAGGCCTGCGCGCCCAGCTGGTCCAGCTGTTGCTGGGAAACGCCACCAACGACCTGGCGACGCCCGGTCGGCGACGTGGTGGTCGCGCAGGCGCCGAGCAGCAGGATGGCAGTGATGGCGAAAGCAGCGGCTTTCATGATGGATCCCCCACATTCATGGCTGCAGTGTGCGAGCGTCCTGCTTAATTTTTCGTCAACCGCGCGTTCGGCTTACTGCGCGCCGAACCAGACCAGCGCGCCGAGCGCGATGGCGTTGTTGATCGCATGCGCGGCGATGGCCGCCCACAGCGTCCCGGTCTTGCGGTACAGCCAGGCAAAGGCGATGCCCATGCCCCCGTAAATCAACCACAACAGCAGCATCTCCGGCAGCCCGTTGGGGCTGGTGCCGGGCACCTCGTGCACCAGCGCGAAAGCCGCGCCGCTCAACAGCATGCCCAGCCATGGTCGGCCAGCGGCCCACAGGCGGCCGAACAGGACGCGCCGGAACAGCAATTCCTCATAGGCCGGGGCCAGGAACACGGCGAAGACCACCAGCAGCAGGGGATAGTTGGCCAGTGCCTGTTCCATCAGCGGCAGGTTGGTCGGGGCCGGCTCGATGCCGAACTGCTTGCCGATCCAGCTGATCAGGCTGCTGCCAATGAACACGCAGGCCGCTACCAGCAGCGTCCAGCCCCAGGTCGTGCCGCGGCGGGCATTCCGGTGCGATTGCGCGCGCTCGGCCGGCGTGGCGCGACGACGCCAGAAGTACAGCACCAGTGCCGCGCCGCCGGTGGATATCAGGGCGATCAGGATCTGCGCCAGCGCGCCCGGGTCACCCAGCAGGCCCGACAATTCCTTGCCGGCCGGCATGCCATTGCCGTTCTTCGCGGCCTCCATGCCCACCATGACGCCACGCCACAGGCCCCAGGCCAGGCCACACGCCAGGCTCAGGCACAGCAGGAAGCCCGCGGCGAGCAACAGGTCCGCGATGAAGCCGATGACCGGCGATTGCTTGCGTGCCATGGGCGGGGAGAGCGGGGGAGGAACGGACATCGCGGGCCTTTGCAGAGCAGGCGGTGGGCAGAAGACGGGCGCCATGGATGCCTGGCGCCCGGGTCTTGCGGCTGGATCTCTCAGATATCCAGGTTCATGACCTTCAGCGCGTTGTCCTCGATGAAGTCGCGGCGCGGTTCAACCACGTCGCCCATCAGGGTGCTGAAGATCTGGTCCGCTTCCACCGCATCCTCGATGCGTACCTGCAGCAGGCGGCGGGTATCCGGGTTCACGGTGGTGTCCCACAGCTGTTCCGGATTCATTTCACCCAGGCCCTTGAAGCGCTGGATCTGGCGGCCCTTCTTGGCCTCTTCCATCAACCAGGCCTGCGCCTGCGCGAAGCCGGTCACCTCGGTGCTCTTGTTGCCACGGCTGATGGTCGCGCCCTCGCGGATCAGGCCATGCAGCAGCTGCGACGCCTGGTGCAGCGGACGCAACTCGCCGGACTCGAACGCGGACAACGGCAACACCTGGATGTGCTCCTCGCCCATGTGGCGACGGGTCACCAGCACGGCCGCCGGCCGCTGCTCGTTCGGTTCCTGCAGGGTCAGGGTGAAACGCGGCGTGCCCAGGCTGCCCTGGTTGAGGTGCTTGGCCAGCGCATCCAGGCCTTCGCCCTCACCGGCGCTGCGCAGGTGCTGCAGGTCCATCGGGGTGAAATCGACCAGCGCCTCGAGCAGACCGCGGTCATAGCGGTGCGCGTTGCGCTCGATTGCATCCTGCGCGCCGGCGTAGACCATCAGCAGCTTTTCCAGCGCCACGCCCTCGATCGGCGGCTCGCCGGTGGCCGGTACCAGGGCGGCGTTTTCCACCGCGCTGTTGGCCAGGTAGGCATCCAGCGCCGGGTCATCCTTGAGGTACAGCTCGGTCTTGCCCTGCTTGATCTTGTACAGCGGCGGCAGGCCGATGTAGACGTAGCCGCGCTCGATCAGCTCCGGCATCTGCCGGTAGAAGAACGTCAGCAGCAGGGTGCGGATGTGGGCGCCGTCGACGTCGGCGTCGGTCATAATGATGATCTTGTGGTAGCGCAGCTTGTCCGGGTTGTACTCGTCGCGGCCGATGCCGGTACCCAGCGCGGTGATCAGCGTACCGACCTGGTCCGAGGCCAGCATGCGGTCGAAGCGTGCGCGTTCCACGTTGAGGATCTTGCCGCGCAGTGGCAGCACCGCCTGGTTCTTGCGGTTGCGGCCCTGCTTGGCCGAGCCGCCTGCCGAGTCACCCTCGACGATGAACAGTTCCGACAGCGCCGGGTCCTTTTCCTGGCAGTCGGCCAGCTTGCCCGGCAGACCGGCAATGTCCAACGCGCCCTTGCGGCGGGTCAGGTCACGCGCCTTGCGGGCGGCCTCGCGGGCACGCGCGGCATCGACGATCTTGCCGGCGATGACCTTGGCTTCGTTCGGGTTTTCCTGCAGGAACTCTTCGAGCTTGGCGCCGAAGGTGCTTTCCACCGCCGGCTTGACGTCGGAGCTGACCAGCTTTTCCTTGGTCTGGCTGGAGAAGCTCGGGTCCGGCACCTTGACCGACAGGACCGCGATCATGCCTTCGCGCATGTCATCGCCGGTGAAGCTGATCTTGGCCTGCTTGGCGATGCCGTTCTGCTCGATGTAGTTGTTGAGCGTACGGGTCAGCGCGGCACGGAAACCGGCCAGGTGGGTGCCGCCGTCCTTCTGCGGGATGTTGTTGGTGAAGCAGTACATCGTTTCCTGGTAGGAATCGGTCCACTGCAGCGCCACTTCCACCACGATGCCGTTGGACTCGCCGGTCACCGCGATCACGTTCGGGTGCAGCGGGGTCTTCACCTGGGCCAGGTGTTCCACGAAACTCTTGATGCCGCCTTCGTAATGGAAGTCATCCCGACGGCCTTCGCCGCGTTCGTCGACCAGGGCGATCTTGACGCCGGAGTTGAGGAACGAGAGTTCGCGCAGGCGGCGCGCCAGGATCTCGTAGTGGAACTCGACGTTGTTGTTGAACGCGACCACCGACGGCCAGAAGCGCACGGTGGTGCCGCGCTTGTCGCTGGTTTCCAGCTTTTCCAGCGGACGCACCGCCGCGCCGTGGCTGAACTCCTGCTGGTAATGGAAGCCGCGCTGGAAGATATCCAGCATCAGCTTCTCCGACAGCGCATTGACCACGCTGACGCCGACGCCGTGCAGGCCGCCGGAAACCTTGTAGCTGTTGTCGTCGAACTTGCCGCCGGCGTGCAGGACGGTCATCACCACTTCGGCCGCGGACACTTCGCGGTCGAGCTTCTTGCTCATCTGCTCGTGCTTGCCGACCGGGATGCCGCGGCCGTTGTCCGACACCGACACCGAACCGTCGGCGTGGATGGTGACGGTGACGTTGTCGGCGTGACCTGCCAGCGCTTCGTCGATAGAGTTGTCGACAACCTCGAACACCATGTGATGCAGACCGGTGCCGTCATGGACGTCGCCGATGTACATGCCGGGGCGCTTGCGGACCGCTTCCAGGCCTTCCAAGGCGGTAATGCTGTTGGCGTCGTAATTGCCGTTCGTGGCCGGGGTGTTCTGTTCTTCGCTCATTGCGCTTGCCGTAGGCTCCGCAGGTCATGCACTGCCGGTACGGCAGGGGCATGAGGGGTAGGGGTGACGTTCCGATTATACCTACCGGGCAGATTTCCGCCCTGAAGGCTCAAACCACGGCCTGGAGCGTGCCGTGTTCCACGTGGAACATTGCCGCCGGGCGCAGCTCTTCTTCCAGGGCTGCCGGTACTTCGGTGGCGGTGATGAACACCTGGGCCGGCACCTGCGCCAGGCGGTGCAGCACCCGCCGCTGGTGATTGCGGTCCAGTTCCGAGCCCAGGTCATCCAGCGCAATGACCGGCCATTCACCGCGCAGGGCAGCGTAGTCCTCGGCCTGGGCCAACAGGCAGGCCAGTGCGGTCAGCTTTGCCTGCCCGCGGGACAGCGCGTCGCGGCCTGGGATCTGCGCAAAGCCCACATCCCAGTCCGCGCGATGTGGTCCCACCGACGTGAAGCCGGCATTGCGGTCACGTTCGCGGGCCAGCAGCAGGGCATCCCCCAGCGATACCTCGTGGCGGCGCCACCCCGGCAGCAGTTCCAGGGTCTGCAACTGCAAGGTCGGGGCCAGATCGGCAGCAATGGCAATGGCCCGCTCCTGCAGACGTTCCACGTAGTGCTGGCGGCGCGAAGTCAGCGGCACGCCCGCTTCAACCAATTCCCTGTCCCAAGCATCAAGCTGATAGCCCGGGGCCCCGGCCTTGAGCAGCGCGTTGCGTTGCTTCAACGCCCGGGTGTAACGCCGCCACAGGGGGAGAAAGTCCGGTTCCACGTGGAACAATCCCCAATCGATGAAGCGACGACGGGGCTCGCTCCCCCCGCTGACCAGGGCATGGCTGCCCGGTTCGAAGGTCACCACCGCCAACGCGGCGCACAATGTGCCCAGTTGCGCGACATCCTCGCCATCCAGACGGCCCTTCCAGCTCTGGCCACCATGACGCAGCCCAGCTCGGCGGGGAACTACGGTCTCACCGCCGGCTCCGCGCTCTTCCCATTCCACAAAGACATCCAGGCTGTCCGCACCTTTCTGGACCAGGCCATCGCGTACGCGCCCGCGGAAACTGCGGCCGTAGGCCATCAGATGCAGCGCTTCCAGCAGGCTGGTCTTGCCAGCGCCATTGGCGCCGGTAATCAGGTTGATGCCAGGGCGGGGCGCCAATTCCACCGAATCGAACCGACGGACGCGGTTCAGGGCAACACGGACGATATGCATTGACGCTCAAGTACCCAACCACCGCGCCATCCGCGGCGGACAAGGGCGCAGCTTAAAGCATCTGCCAACGGGGTGCGGGCAATACGCTCGCCCAGGCGCTCCACGTGGAACACCTGCAATTTCGCGAATTCTGCAGCATCCAACCCTTCACGCCGTTTCAGATTTCACGAAATAAGGCCCCGCTCCCGGTGGGCCGTTCTTGGGGGTTTTTCCTCGCGGGACAGCTCTGGGGGAAAGGTCTGTGTATAACTTTGGCAATCTGTGGATAAATTTGGCACTTTTCCACAGGAACCACCTTATGCACAGATATCCACAGGCTTGAAGGCTACTTTTCAAGGGGGTTTCGAAGCTAATATATCCATCTAAAACAGTCACTTAGCGTAGTTCTACATGAAATCCAGCTCTACCAGCACCACCAAGCTTTAGATTTATTCTCAGATTTAAAGCATAGAGCTGCGAAAAGCGTCACCGCAACAGGGCCGGGACAAAGCGGCTCAAATGGCGAAATCCGGGAGTCCTGCACGCCACCTGACTTTCAGATTTGAAGAAATCCCCGGGCGCAGAGCTGGCTTCGAAGGCGCCGCGTGGAACCTGGCGGCCTTCTCGCCCCACGCTGGTATTTCGAAACCTCGGATATCGCCGTTTCTGAACTGGTCGTGCGGCCCGATTACCGGCAGAAGTCAACGAAACCAAGGCCAAATGGTGGACGCTGGGCGACGCGGCATCCGGGATCTGCTGCTTGCACGCTTCGCTTTCCGGCCGAACGGCTGCGGAACTGGCGAAATCTGCGGTCCCATGGCTGGCCAAGCTCAACGGAACAACCCGCTTGCCGAGCTTCTGCGGGGAAATGGCGTTCTCGATACCCATCAGCCGGGCAACCAGAACTGCAGCATCTCCCGTTGCTCCGAAGATGGCCTCCAAGCCCGGGCCATCTGAGCCCGGAATCGGATCACCGTTGGAAGAACCCGGTGCTTGGGGCAGGTCCCTTTGCCAGAAATCGAGATCCAGAAAAGAAAAAAATCAGGTGGCGCGACGGCTGATGCGAAGTGCCCTGGGCCTCTGAGAGGAAATTGCGCAAGACCGGCTGCAATGGCGGTCCATTGCCACCATTGCGAACGGCTTCCGAAACGTCCGCCCCGGAATCAGGTTCCACGTGGAACCTTGCAAGAAAAAAAGCCCGGCATTCGCCGGGCTTCTTCATGTTCCACGTGGAACGCCGGTCAGAGACGAAGCGGCATCACGACGTGGCGCGACTTCTCGCTGCTGGCTTCGCGCACCAGCGCCGAGGAGTTCGAGTCGCGCAGCTGGATGACCACATGCTCGTCGCGCAGTGCCGACAGGGCGTCGAGCAGGTAGTTCACGTTGAAGCCAATGGCCAGATCATTGACCTGGGTATCGGCCTCGACTTCTTCCTGCGCTTCTTCCTGTTCCGGGTTATGCGCGCTGATCTTCAGCTGCCCCGGGGTCACCTCGACGCGAACGCCGCGGTACTTTTCGTTCGACAGGATGGCGGCGCGCTGCAGCGAAGCACGCAGGCTTTCGCGCTCGATCTTCACTTCGCGGTCGGCACCGATCGGGATCACCGCTTCGTAATCCGGGAAGCGGCCGTCGATCAGCTTCGAAGTGAAGGTCACATCGTCGCGCTTGACCCGGACATGGCTGCGGCCGACTTCCAGTTCCACCTCACGATCGCCGCCTTCCAGCAGACGCTGCAGCTCGGTCACGCCCTTGCGCGGCACGATGATCTGGCGCTTGCCGGTGCTGCTTTCCAGCTCGGTTTCGCACAGCGCCAGGCGATGACCGTCGGTGGCCACGCAACGCAGGGTCTTGTCGCGCAGGTCGAACAGCAGGCCGTTGAGGTAGTAACGCACGTCCTGCTGGGCCATTGCGAACGCGGTGCGTTCGATCAGTTCCTTCAACGCCGCTTCCGGCACGGCAACGCGCTCGGTGGCTTCGACTTCGTCAACCGACGGGAAGTCGTTGGCCGGCAGGGTCGCCAGGGTGAAGCGACTGCGGCCTGCCTGCACCGTGATCTTTTCGCCGGTCTGCGAAACGGTGATGCGGCTGCCATCAGGCAGGGCGCGGATGATCTCGAACAGCTTGCGCGCCGGAATGGTGGTTTCACCATCCTGGGCGTCTTCGACCGCGATGCGGGAGACCATCTCCACTTCCAGGTCGGTACCGGTCAATGAAAGCTGACCACCCTGCACCTGGACCAGGAAATTGGCCAGAACCGGCAGAGTCTGGCGGCGTTCAACCACGTTGACGACCTGGGCCAACGGCTTGAGAAAGGCTTCGCGCTGCAGTGTGAAACGCATGTGGTTTCGTGCCCCTATGCTTTTAAAAGATGTGGGTTAAATCAAAAGCTTGGTGGTGCTGGTAGAGCCAGATTTGGTTTAAAACACACCCAAGTATTTGTTTTCAAAAGGTTTCTATGCACTGAAACCCTCTGTACTACTGGCCCGGAACGGGTGGGGAATGCTGTGGATAACTTTTCGCGTTTTTGGAGACGCGTTTTTATCCACAACTTCCTCAACGTCTGCCCCCGAATCATGCACCGTTTTGTGCGATGACGCCTCTGCGGCGTCGGTGCATGATTCGTCCGGCTTCTTCCCTACGACCTATCCGGTGCCCCGAATGGCTTACTCACTCAACTTGCGGATGAGCTTGTCCCAGTCCTCGCGGAGCTTGCCGTCGGTTTCCATCAGCGTCTTGATCTGGCGGCAGGCGTGAAGCACGGTGGTGTGGTCACGGCCGGCGAAGGCATCGCCGATTTCCGGCAGGCTGTGCTCGGTCAGCTCCTTGGTCAGCGCCATGGCGACCTGGCGCGGACGGGCCAGCGAACGGGTGCGGCGCTTGGACAACAGGTCCTTGATCTGCAGGCCGTAGTAATCAGCGACGGTCTTCTGGATGTTGGGAATGCTGATCGCCTGCTGCTGGGCACGCAGCAGGTCGCGCAGGGTTTCCTGGGCGAACTCGGTGGTGATCGCGCGGCCGGTGAAATTGGCACGGGCGGTCAGGGTGTTGAGTGCCCCTTCCAGGTCGCGCACATTCGAGCGCATCTTCTTGGCGATCAGGAACGCCACGTCATCCGGGATCTCGGCACCGCGTTCGCGTGCCTTGGCCAGCACGATGGCCGCACGGGTCTCGAAATCCGGCGGTTCGATCGCCACCGACAGGCCCCAGGCCAAGCGTGATTTCAGGCGCGCTTCCAAGCCTTCGACCTCGCGCGGGTAACGGTCGCAGGTCAGGATGATCTGTTGCTTGCCGTCGAACAGCGCGTTGAAGGTGTGGAAGAACTCTTCCTGGGTGCGGTCCTTGCCGGCGAAGAACTGGATGTCATCGATCAGCAGCGCGTCCACCTGCTGGAACTGGCGCTTGAACTGGTCCATGGTCTTTTCCTGCAGCGCCCGGATCATCGCGCTGAAGAACTGTTCCGAACGCAGGTACAGCACCTTGGCCCCCGGGTTGGCCTGGCGCATGGCATTGCCGGCGGCCAGCATCAGGTGGGTCTTGCCCAGGCCGGTGCCACCGTACAGCAGCAGCGGGTTGTGGGCGCGGTCGCCGGGCTTCTGTGCCGCCTGGAACGCGGCGGCCAGGCCCAGCTGGTTGCTGCGGCCTTCCACGAAGTTGGTGAAGGTGTAGTGCGCATCCAGGTTGCCGTTGAACGGCACCACCGGTGCCGATACCGGCGCCTGGACGCCGCTGCTCACCGGCAGCGGGGCCGGCTCGGCCACGCGGGGGCGCGAGCCGATCTCCAGGATGACCTCGGAAAAACCGGCGAAATGGGCGAGCAGCTCGGAGATGCGCGACAGGTACCGCTCGCGCACCTGCTCGACGATGAAGGCATTGGGCGCGTACAGCACCAGGCTGTCAGCGCGCTGGTCGGCCTGCAAGGGCTTCAACCAGGTGTGGACATCTTCCGGCGGGAATTCCGCTTCAAGACGTTCAAGACAAAGAGACCAGGCATCCATCAGCAATAATCATCAAAGGCCTTGTCGGCAAGGCGCAGGAAGCCGCCGGGCCACAGGCCGGAACAGGGAAAAGTGGATGGCCCAGACTACCACCGCAGACCGGATGCGGGAATGCTTGTCCCGGATTTATTCACAGGCTCATCCACAAGCTGTGCACCGGCCTGTGAATATCCGTCGTTTCGCAAGCTTGACGGGGTGGGGGGCGCTTCTATAGAATTTCCGGTTCTTTCCGTCCCATTCATACAGGTGCCCCCATGGCCACCAAGCGCACGTTCCAACCCAGCAACCTCAAGCGCAAGCGCGATCACGGCTTCCGTGCCCGCATGAAGACCGCTGACGGCCGCAAGGTCCTGTCGCGTCGCCGCGCCAAGGGCCGCAAAGTCCTCAGCGCTTGATTGCGTTGCCGCTCTCCGCGGCACATGCAACTTCAATCGTGAGCAGTGCCTTCCCGCGCAAGCGATTCCCTCGCTCTGCGCGGGTTCGTACGCGCGCTGAATACTCTACGGTCTTCAACGGCGCCCGCCGTGTGTCCGACCCGCTGATGACACTCCACTGGCTGAAAGGGGATGCCCCCGCTCGGTTGGGCATGGCCGTGTCACGGAAGGTGGATACGCGTGCGGTCGGCCGTAACCGTATCAAGCGTGTGTTGCGCGATGCAACACGCCATCTTTTGCCGTGCTTGGCCGGTGGCGATTTCGTCGTCGTTGCCCGCTCGGCGGCCAAGACGGCCAGCAATCAACAGATCCGCGAGGCGTTCGAACGCCTGCTGCGCCGTGCCGGCGCATTGCCCGCTGCGGGCGCGGACGGCACAATGCCGCCGCGCAAGGGCGCTGAACCCACTCCTTTGAACGCGCCGGATGCTTCGTCCGGCCGAGCCGAGCCAGCCTGCTGATGAACCAGACCCGTGTATTCCTGATTTTCGCCTGGCTGATGGTGGCCGTGCTGCTGTGGATGGAATGGGGTCGCGAGAAGAACGCGCCGGATCCGGCCACCGTGGCCGCGACCCAGCCGGCCGTGCCGGTGTCCAACGATGCCGACCTCGCCGTGCCCGGCACCGGTACTGTGCCGCAGGCCACCGTCCCCGGCCATGAGGCTCCGGCCGCCCCGGCGGTTGCCGGCGTCGAAGCGGCCAGTGCCGCACCGCGCGTGACCGTCACCACCGACGTCCTCAAGCTGGTGCTGGATGGCCGCAGCGTGCTCGACGCCGACCTGCTGCAGTTCCCGCAGACCAAGGCCGCCGGCAGCCCGCCGGTGCAGTTGCTGACCGAGGACAAGGCGCACCCGTATACCGCCACCGCCGGTTGGGCCAGCCAGTCCGGTTCGCCGGTACCTGGCGCCGCCGGTTTCCAGCCGGCCGGCAACGCCACCGAGGTGGTGCTGGCCGACGGCCAGAACCAGGTGCAGGTGCCGTTCGTGTGGAATGGCCCCAACGGCGTGAGCATCCACCGCACCTATACCTTCACCCGTGGCGAGTACGCCGTTTCGGTGAAGGATGAAGTGAGCAACGCCGGCAGCGCGCCGTGGCAGGGCTACGTGTTCCGCAAGCTGGACCGCGTGCCGTCCATCGTCACCCGCGGCATGACCAACCCGGACTCCTTCAGCTTCAATGGCGCCACCTGGTTCAGCCCGGAAGAAGGCTACCAGCGCCGTGCGTTCAAGGACTACATGGATGACGGCAACCTCAGCCAAACCATCACCGGTGGCTGGGCGGCGATGCTGCAGCACCACTTCTTCACCGCGTGGATCCCGCAGGCCGACCAGGCCGCGCTGTACCGCCTGTCGCAGAACGGCCCGCGCAACGTGATCGAAGCCAGCGGCCCGGGCTTCACCGTGGCACCGGGGCAGAAGGTCAGCACCGAGGCGCGCCTGTGGGTGGGCCCGAAGCTGGTCAACCAGATCGCCAAGGAAGACGTGAAGGGCCTGGACCGCGTGGTCGACTACAGCCGCTTCTCGATCATGGCGATCATCGGCCAGGGCCTGTTCTGGGTGATGAACCAGGTGCACAAGCTGGTCGGCAACTGGGGCTGGTCGATCATCGGCCTGGTGATCCTGCTCAAGCTGGCGCTGTTCCCGTTGGCCAATGCGCAGTTCAAGTCGCAGGCCAAGATGCGCAAGTTCCAGCCGCGCATCGCGCAGTTGAAGGAACGCTATGGCGATGACCGCCAGAAGTTCCAGACCGCGATGATGGAGCTGTACAAGAAGGAAAAGATCAATCCGATGGGCGGCTGCCTGCCGCTGCTGATCCAGATGCCGATCTTCTTCGCCCTGTACTGGGTGCTGGTGGAGTCGGTGGAACTGCGCCAGGCCCCGTGGTTTGCCTGGATCCAGGACCTGACCGCGCGTGACCCGTACTTCATCCTGCCGGTCATCAACATGGCGGTGATGTGGTTCACCCAGAAGCTGACGCCGGCCGTGGGCATGGACCCGATGCAGCAGAAGATGATGCAGTTCATGCCGCTGGTGTTCGGCGTGATGATGGCCTTCATGCCGTCCGGCCTAGTGCTGTACTGGGTGGTCAACGGTGGCCTGAGCCTGCTGCAGCAGTGGTACATGATCAAGAAGCACGGCGAGGACACGCTGCCGGCCAAGGTCGAAGCCAAGTAAGTCGAGGAGCCCGCCGCAAGGCGGGCTTTTCGCATGTGGCGTTAGAATCGCCCCGCGTTCGCGCCCCTTCCACCGTTTCCCGTCGTCGAGCCCGCCATGCCCCGTTCGCTGCCTTCGTACCGCGCGCTGTTGTCGCCCCTGTTGCTGGCCTGCGTGCTGGCCTCCGGTTGTGGCAGGCAGCAGGAACCGGCCGGCAAGGCACCCGTCACCCAACCCAGCGCCGCCGCGGCGGCGGCGACGGATCCAGCAGCGGCACCGCTGCTGGGCGCGTTGCAGAAGCAGTTGGATGGCCATCGCCGCATCGTCGTGCTGCTGGCCGATGAGGCACAGCAGACGCCGGCCGATCGCACCACCTCCAGCCGCATTGGCCAACAGTTGTTCCATGACGGGCTGGAGCAGCGCGAGGCCATCGCCGCGCAGTTCGATGCGTTGCTGCGCGAGAGCAGCCCACAACGCTTCGCCACGCTGGGCACGGTGCTGGACTACATCGAATCGGCACCGGAGCTGTACGACGCCGACCGCCTGGCGTTCCGCGAAGTGTTGCGTGACCTGCACGAGCGGGTCGGCAAGGACTCCTCGTTGCCGGCGGTGAAGCTGCACCAGCGCATCGGCGAGGACCTGGAGGCGCTGGACGAGATCGAGCGCAACTACAACCAGGAAATCACCCGGATCTTCAGCCGTTTCGATCGCACCCGAGCCATCACGCTCAAGCGCGAGAAATGGGACGACTACATCGCCCACCTGCGCACGCAGTACAGCCGCGAGGCGATCCTGCGTGACTACGGGGTGATCGAGCCCTACCCGATGTCGATGAAGGACAGCGAGCGCGAGATCTTCGGCCGCGACCTGCCGGCCAAGACCGTGGTGTTGACCTTCGATGACGGCCCGCACAAGGCCTATACCGATGAAGTGGTGGCCATTCTCAAGCGCTACGACGTGCCGGGCGTGTTCTTCGAGGTGGGCCGAAACCTGGGCGCGATCCAGCCCGATGGCAAGGTCACGCTCGGGCCGATGGCCGGCATCAGCCGCAACCTGATGGAGCAGGGCTACGCGGTGGGCAACCACAGCCTGACCCATGCACAGCTCTCGCGGACCAGCGGTGACGCGCTGCGCGAGCAGGTGCTGGGCACCGACATCCTGCTCAAGGACGTGGATAGCCGCCGCGCGCCGTTGTTCCGCTTCCCGTATGGCGCGCGCAACGCCGAAGGCCTGCAGCTGCTCGGCGAGGCCGGCCTGAAGTCGATCATGTGGAACATCGATTCGATGGACTGGGCCGACCCGGTGCCCGAGTCGATCGTGCAGCGCGTGGTCGAGCAGGTGCAGAAGGAACAGAAGGGCATCATCCTGTTCCATGACATCCACGACCGTGCGGTGAAGGCGTTGCCGCAGATCCTGGACCGGCTGATCGCCGACGGTTACCAGTTCGCTGGCTGGAACGGCCGTGACTTCAGCGTCAGCCGCCCGCGCAAGGGCGCCACCAGCGACGCCACCGTGACCACCGGCTACGAAAAATCCTGGGCCATCGTGATCGGCATCGACGACTACGCCAGGTGGCCCAAGCTCGAGTACGCCAGCCATGACGCGCAGGCCATCGCCGATACCCTTACCGGGCAGTTCGGCTTCCCGTCCTCGCAGGTGATCGTGCTGAAGAACGAACAGGCCACGCGCAACAACATCCTGGCCGCCTTCCACGACCGCCTGGCCGATGACCGCACCGGCCGGAACGACCGCGTGTTCGTGTTCTTCGCCGGCCATGGTGCCACCCGCCAGCTCGCCTCCGGGCGCGACCTGGGCTACATCATCCCGGTGGACTCGGACCCCAACGAGTTCGCCACCGACGCGATCGCGATGACCGACATCCAGAACATCGCCGAGAGCATGCGCGCCAAGCACGTCATGTTCGTCATGGATGCCTGCTACAGCGGCCTGGGCCTGACCCGCGGCGGGCCGTCCTCGTCGGCGTTCCTGCGCGAGAACGCGCGCCGCAGCGCCCGCCAGATGCTGACCGCCGGCGGTGCCGACCAGCAGGTGGCCGACAGCGGCCCGAACGGGCATTCGGTGTTCACCTGGGTGCTGCTGCAGGCGCTGGCCGGCAAGGGCGACCTCAATGGCGATGGCCTGATCACCGGCACCGAGCTGGCCGCGTACGTGGCGCCGGCGGTGTCGGCGGTGTCGCAGCAGACCCCGGCATTCGGCAGCTTGCCCGGATCGCAGGGCGGCGAGTTCGTGTTCCAGGTACCGGACAGCCAAGAATACCTGACCGCCGATACCCGCCAGCTCTCGGCCGACGCGATCGCGCTCAACAACCGCGTCGATGCCGCCCAGGATGCCAAGGGCGAGGCCGAGGCACCGGTGACCGTGACCGACCTGCAGGGTGGCAGGAGCACGCTGGTGGTGCCGGCGGCCGGGGCGGTGTCCGACCGCCAGCGTGCCCAGCAGGCCAATGACCGTGGCCTGCAGCTGTACCGCGAGAAGCGCTACGACGAAGCCGTCACCCAATTCACCGAGGCCCTGAAACTGCGCCCGGACTTCGCGCAGGCGGCCAACAACCTGGGCTTCGTCTACTACCGCCAGCAGCGCTATGCCGAAGCGGCGCGCTGGCTGGAGAACACCTTGAAGATCGATCCCTCGCGTGCGGTGGCCTACCTCAACCTGGGCGATGCGTACTTCAATGCCGGCGACAAGGCCAAGGCCGGGCAGGCCTACAGCACCTACCTGGAGCTGCAGCCGCAAGGCAGCGGCGCGGCCCAGGCGCGCGCGCAACTGCAGAAGCTGTAGCGGATGAGCGCGTTGTCCACCGGCCAGACCATCGTTGCCATTGCCAGCGGCGCCGCTGCCGGCGGCGTCGGCATGCTGCGCGTCTCCGGGCCGCGGTCATTGCAGATCGCCGTTGCCCTCGGTTGCCCGATGCTGCAGCCGCGGCATGCGCACTACGCCAGGTTCCGCGATGCAGGCGGCGAGGTGATCGATGACGGCATCGCGTTGTACTTCCCCGGCCCGCGCAGCTTCACCGGCGAGGACGTGGTGGAACTGCAGGGCCACGGTAGCCCTGTCGTATTGCGACAACTGCTCGCGCGCTGCATCGAACTGGGTGCGCGCCAGGCGCGTGCCGGTGAGTTCAGTGAACGCGCCTTCCTCAACGGCAAGCTCGATCTGGCCCAGGCCGAAGCCATCGCCGACCTGATCGCGGCGGGCGACGTGCGCGCCGCACGCGCCGCGCGGCGTTCGCTGGATGGCGTGTTCTCGCGGCGGGTGGAAGAGGTCGGCGAACAACTGGTGCGCCTGCGCATCCACGTCGAAGCGGCCATCGACTTTGCCGATGAGCCACTGGATACGCTGGGCGGTGCGCAGGTGCGCGCCGGCATCGAACAGGCGCGTGCGCTGCTGGAGCAACTGCGCATCGACGCCGAGCGTGGCCGCAAGCTGCGTGATGGCCTGCACGCGGTGCTGATCGGCCCGCCCAATGCAGGCAAGAGTTCGCTGCTCAATGCCCTGGCCGGCAGCGAGCGCGCCATCGTCACCGACATCGCCGGCACCACCCGCGACACGCTGCGCGAAACCATTCGCATCGATGGCCTGGAGCTGGAACTGGTGGACACGGCCGGCCTGCGCGAAGGTGGCGATGCCATCGAACGCGAAGGCATGCGCCGCGCCCGTGCCGAAATGCAGCGCGCCGACCTGGCCATCGTGGTGCTGGATGCGCGTGATCCGGACGCGGGCAAGCAGGCCATTGGCGATGCCGCCGCCCAGGCCGCGCGGCAGCTGTGGGTATTCAACAAATGCGACCTGCTGCCACAGTGGCCGCAGGACCTGGGGGCCGACAGCATCGCGTTGTCGGCGGCCAGCGGGGCAGGGCTGGAGCAGCTGCACGCGCGCCTGCGCGCCATCGCCAGCGACGGTGCCGGGGAAGGCATGCAGGGCGAGTTCTCCGCGCGCCTGCGCCATGTCGAGGCCATCGCCAGTGCCGCAGGGCACCTGGAAACCGCCGACGCGCAGCTGCACCACGACCAGCTCGAACTGGCTGCCGAGGAGCTGCGGCTGGCCCACGATGCACTGGGCGAGATCACCGGCCGGATGACGGCCGACGATCTGCTGGGGCGGATTTTCTCGAGTTTCTGCATCGGCAAGTGATGCCCCGCGTGGGGTGACACATTCAGCCTGCGCGCAGTAGGCTATGCGCCGTTACGGGATCCCCCCGCCTGCGGAGCCAGTCCAATGCGCCATTGATGCCACCGTCGCAATGACGGTCCCTTCCAGTCCCTGCTGCCGTTGGCGGCCGGGTGCTTCGGGCATCGATGGAACCACGCATGACCACTTCCGTATCCGTGACGCTGGATGGCGTCGCTTGGCACACGCCCGATGGGCGCTGCCTTTTTTCTGATCTCACTGCACGCTTTGATGGACGGCTGACCGGCCTGGTCGGCCGCAATGGCGTGGGCAAGTCCGTGCTGGCGCAGATGATGGCCGGGCTGCGCGTACCCAGCGCCGGACACTGCCGGCGCATGGGCCGCGTCCACTACCTGCCGCAGCAGGTGGCGGTGATTCCCGGGCAGCGGGTAGCCGAGCTTGCCGCTGTGGATAACGTGTTGGCGGCGCTGCTGCGGATCGAGGCGGGCAGCACCGACCCGGCCGACTTCGACGCGGTGGGCGAACAGTGGATGCTGCGCGAAACGCTGCAACAGGCGTTGCTCGACGCGGGACTGGAGGGTATCTCTGCGGACATGCCTGTGGATAAGCTCAGCGGCGGGCAACGGATGCGGGTGGCATTGGTGGGCGCGCTGCTGCAACCGGTGGAGCTGCTGATCCTGGACGAGCCCAGCAATCACCTGGACCTGGCTGGCCGGCAGTGGCTGGCCGCGCAACTGCGGGCACGGGGGCAGGGCGTGCTGCTGGTCAGCCACGACCGCCTGCTGCTGGCCGAGGTGGAGCGCATCGTCGAATTGTCGCCGCAGGGCCTGCGCAGCCACGGTGGCAACTACGCCAGTTATGCACAGGCGCGCGCTGCCACAAGGGCGGCGGCCGAAACCCTGTTGCAGCAGCGTCGCCATGAACGTCGCAAGGGCGAGCAGGAGTTGCGCGTCCAACGCGAACGGCTGGAGCAGCGCAGCGCGCGTGGCAGCCGCGATGCGGCCAGGGCCAACCAGGCGCCGATCCTGCTGGGCCTGCAGCGCCAGCGTGCCGAAGCCAACGCCGGCAAGGCACGACAGCAGCTCCAGCAACGGCATGCGGGGCTGGACGACGCGGTGCGGCAGGCGCATGCGCAGCTGGATGCGCCACCACCGGTGTTGCTGATGCCGGCGCTGCTCCCCGGTGGCCCGGAATGGGTAGTGCGGTTGGAAGGCGTGCGTCTGCCGTGGAGCGACCCGGCGCAGCCCGCGCTGGACCTGTCGCTGCGCCGGGGCCAGCGCCTGGCCGTGAGTGGAGCCAACGGCACCGGCAAATCCACCTTGCTCAAGCTGCTGGCCGGTCAGTGCGAAGCGGTGGCGGGGAACGTACAGGTTGCGGTGCCCGCAGCGCTGCTGGACCAGCAACTGGCGGTCCTGCCGCCGCAATGCAGTGCGCTGCAGGGGCTGCGCGAAAGCAACCCCCTGCAGGAGGAAGCCGTCTCTCGCAGCCGTCTCTCGCTGCTGGGCCTGGACGCCGCGCAGGCGGTGCTGCCCTCGGCCCGGCTCAGTGGTGGGCAGCGGCTCAAGGCGGCGCTGGCCTGCGTGCTCTACGCGGACCCGCCGGCGCAGCTGCTGTTGCTGGACGAGCCGGGCAACCACCTGGACCTGGAATCACTGGAAGCCCTGGAAGGCCTGCTGCGGCAGTACCGCGGCACGCTGGTGGTGGTCTCCCACGATCCGGCCTTCCTGCAGGCCATTGGCATCGATGCCACGTTGCAGCTGGACAGGGATGGCTGGCGATTGCAGCCGGCCTGAGGCTGTTCTTTCTTTCGCCGGTCACATCGCAGCGGCATCATTGCGCCTTCGTTTTTTGATGAAGGTGCGGTGCGATGTCCAGGTGGGGATGGTTGATGATGGCAGGCATGGCATGCTGCCCGGTAATGCACGCCAACGCCGCCCAGAGTTATCCACACGTTTCGGTCTACGCGCACCGTGGTGCCAGCGCATTGCTGCCCGAACACACCCTGGCCGCGTACGCCCAGGCCATCTCCGACGGCGCCGACTACATCGAGCCGGATCTGGTGATGACCAAGGACGGCGTGCTGGTGGCACGCCATGAGAACGAGATCGGCTCGACCACCGATGTCGCCGCGCATCCGGAATTCGCCGAGCGCCGTACCATCAAGGTGATCGACGGGAAGAAGATCGACGGTTGGTTCACCGAAGACTTCACCCTGGCCGAGTTGAAGACCCTGTACGCCCGCGAGCGCCTGCCACAGGTGCGCGGCACTGCGTTCGACGGGCAATTCCGCATTGCCTCGCTGGACGAGATCATCAACTTCCTGGTGCAGCAGGCCGGCCGCGCCAACCGCGGCATCGGGCTGGTGCCGGAGATCAAGCACGGCAGCTATTTCCGCGGCATTGGCCTGCCGATGGAAGACAAGCTGCTGGCCGCGCTGCAGGGCAATGCCTATACCAAGGTGGCGCCGGTGATGGTGCAGTCCTTCGAGACCGCCAACCTGCGCGCGCTGCGCGCCAAGCTGGGCCGCGATTCCAACATCCGCCTGCTGCAGCTGCTGGATGCTGCCGGCGACATGCCGGCCGACGTGGTGCTGGCCGGCGGCACGCTGACGTATGCGCAGATGGCGACGCCGGCCGGGCTGAAGGAGATCGCCGGCTACGCCGACGCCATCGGCCTGGAACGGCGCATGGTGATCCCGTGGAACGCGCAGGGGGGCCTGGCTGCGCCCACCGCACTGGTCGGGGATGCGCATGCCGCCGGCCTGCAGGTGGTGGTCTACACCTTCCGCCCGGAGAACCCGTTCCTGCCGCCGGCACTGCGCCAGGGTGCGGAGAATGCGCGCAACCCGGAGGCATCGGTGGCCGAGATGCGCGAGTACCTCAAGGCCGGCATCGATGCGTTGTTCACCGACGATCCCGCACTGGGCCGCCGCGCGGTGGACGGCACTCCGTAAGGAGCGGCCTGCACCGCGACGCCGCAGCTGCTTCGGCCCGGGCCGCCGCGGGTTGGCGGCACCGGATCGATCACGTGACGCCCTGTCATCGTTTGCCAGTCACGGCGGTGCCCAAAGGGAGGGCGGTTGTCCTGTGTGAAAATGCCGGCAGTGGGCATTGGCAGGATCATGGAGGGACGCTTTGCTGATCGGTTACCGGTTCGAGGAAGGCGCCGTGCTGCGCATCCATTCGCGCAACGCGGTGGCGACGGTACTGCTGGTCGCTTTCAGCCTGGTCTTCACCATCGGCCCCGTGCTGCTGCTCTTTTCGCGCGACCTCCATGGCACGGGGATGGATCCGGTGCTGGCAGGGCTGGCATCGGCTTTGATGATCGCCATGGCGCTGGCTTCGCTCTGGTATTTCCGTCTGCGCGAGACGCTGGTGTTGGATAGGCCCGGCAACCAGGGCATCCGCATCTCCCACAACCTGTTTGGAAGGGCGCGGCGCGTCGATGCGGCGTTCGTGCTGGCGGGTCAGCCTCGCCTGCAGCTCCGGCGCCATGGCGATAGCGCCCGTGCCCCCGTGCGGCTATGGCTGATGCACGCCGATGGAAGCGAGCACCAGCTCAGTTTCGAAACGATCGCCGTGCGGCCGGGCAGCGGCGTCACCGGCGAATGGCTGCAACGGATCGCCACGCATCTGCAGGTGGAGGCTCCGGCCGGGATCGTGGTCGTGCCGCTGAACTCGCCGGCAGCCGCGCCCCGGCACCGGCCCCCACGGCAGGCCAGCGTCGTGGAGGACGCCCCTGGAACGCGACCGCGCGCCCCTCGACAGGACGATGCCCTGCCGGCAGGCGTCCGCGTCGTCATGGCGCTGATCGGGGCATTCCTCGCCGTTCTGGCGCTCAGCCAGGCCTGGGTGCTGTTGCACGCACTGAGCAGTGGAACGCTCCGCGTGAGCCACTGGCGGGGCAGTGGTTCGGTGGTTTATCACTGGGGGGCCGAACCCTACGGCTTCCTGCTGCAGCTCTTCATCGCGGTGCTGGAAGTACTCGTGCCTGCCGCCTTGGCATGGGGCGGGTTGCGCCTGGCCATCGTGGGGCGCTACTCGCGGCAGGGGTAGGTCTGACGGCCCGGGCCGCACTTACGCGGGGTTATTCGGGTCGCGCCGGCGCAGCGGCACCACCACTTCGTAATCGCGGCCCTCGCGAGGCTGCCACAACACCGGTACCTGCCGCGGGGACGGTGGCTCGAGCTCATCGGCGTCGGCCAGCACCTCGTCTTCCTCCTCGTCTTCCCAGCTGTAGCGCTTGCGGGGGGCCATCGGGTCGGCGTGGCGGAACATCAGCGCGGCGATGACGCCGGCGGCGGCACCGCCCATGTGCGATTGCCAGGACACGCCCGGCTCATGCGGCAGGATGGTGATCAGCATGCTGCCGTAGAACAGGAAGGCGATCATGCCGGCGGCGATGGCCGGCCGGTCGCGGCGCAGCAGGCCCAGCACGAACACCAGGAACATCAGGCCGTGGGTCACGCCGCTGGCACCGAGGTGATGGCTGCCGGGCTCGCCCAGCAACCAGGCACCCAGCCCGGAACCCACCCACAGCAGCGGCAGCGCGCGCACGGTGGCCTTGGGGTAGACGCTGCCGGCCAGCGTGCCGAGGATCAGCAGGGCCACCGCATTGGCACCGAGGTGCTCGATCGAGCCATGCAGCAGCGGGGCGCCCAGCAGGCCCCACAGGCCCTTGGCTTCCAGGGGCGCCACCGACCAGGCGCGCCAGTCCCAGCCGCTGCTCTGCACGGCGAACACGGCCACCAGCAGCAGCACGAAGCCCAGGCTCAGGTTGAAGGCGCGCAGCACCCGGTTGCGGTCGCTGCGGTCATTGGCCGGCGAGGCGCCGGTGGCGGGGACGTTTGGCGTATCCATGTCATTGGGATTGCGGCGGGTCCCCGGTTTGCAAGGGGGACGGGCATGGGAACCGCTGTGCCGCCAACGGGACAATCCCGCTGGCGGCGGTGGATCAGCCGTGCTTCTGCTTCGGCGGGATCTTCAGGCTCAGGACCATGGTGGTGACCAGGATCGCGGCGACCACGCCCAGCGACACCGGCACCGGGATCTTGTACAGGTCGATCAGCAGCATCTTGGCGCCGATGAACGCCAGGATCACCGCCAGGCCGTACGGCAGCAGGTGGAAGCGGTCGGCCATGCCGGCCAGCAGGAAGAACATCGCGCGCAGGCCCAGCACCGCGAACACGTTCGAGGTCAGCACGATGAACGGGTCGGTGGTGATGGCGAAGATGGCCGGGATCGAGTCCACCGCGAAGATCACGTCGGTGACCGCGATCAGGATCAGCACCACGAACATCGGGGTGAACCAGCGCACGCCGTCCTTCTCGGCGACCAGCCGGTTGCCGTTGTACTCGTGGCTGATGCGCAGGTGCTTGCGCATGAACTTCAGCGCCGGGTTGTCATCCAGGCTGGGTTCCTGGCCCGCGGCGAACCACATCTTCCAGCCGGTGAACAGCAGGAACGCACCGAACACGTAGAGCAGCCAGTGGAACTGGTTCACCAGCACGGTGCCGGCGAAGATCATCACCGTGCGCAGCGCGATGGCGCCGAGGATGCCGATGATCAGCACGCGCTGGCGCTGGGTCTCGGGCACCGCGAAGTAGCCCATGATCAGCAGGAACACGAAGATGTTGTCGACCGCCAGCGCCTTCTCGATCAGGTAGCCGGTCAGGAACTGCAGGCCGATCTCGTTGGCCACCGCGGTGCCGGCGGTCTCGTTCAGGTAGTACCAGAGGCCGGCATTGAAGGCCAGGGCCAACGCCACCCAGCCGATGGACCACAGCAGGGCCTCCTTGAAGGTGACCTTGTGCGGGCCGCCGTGGCGCATCAGCACCAGGTCGATCAACAGGGCGGCGATGACGACGGCGATGAAGCCGCCCCAAAGCCAGGGATTACCGATTGTCTGGATCATGGGAAATTCCGGTCGTTAAAAGGGTTCTCGGAACCACACAGGCCAAGAGCTGGACACGGAATCGGGGAGACCGGGGACAGAGCTTCGCCAATGCGGCGAAGGTCTTGCTCACAGTACCGGAGGCCGGAACTGCCGTTGCACCGGAGCCTTGCGGCTCGAACTGACGGCGACAACGTCTGGGAGCTACTCCCCTTCTGGGGCTGAATACTGCCGGCTGCGCCCCGCACAGTCAATGAGAGCACCGCGGGAGCGGCCCCCGGCGCGGCTACAATAGCGGCATGAATACCCCACTCCCCGTCGTACGCCTGAAGAACGCGTGGCGCTCCAGCCACCCGTGGATTTTCCAGAAACTGGTCGAGAAGCCGACCGTCAAGCCGAAGTCCGGCACCATCGTCGACGTGGTCGGCGTGGACGGTGAGTGGATTGGCCGGGGCTTCTACAACGGTCATTCGCGGATCGCCGTGCGCATTCTGGAAACCCATCCGGAGGTGGCGGTGGATCAGGCCTGGTTCAGCCGCAAGATCGCCGAGGCGGTGTCGCTGCGCCGTGACGTGCTCAAGCTGGACCAGGTCTCCAATGCCTGGCGCGTGGTGCACAGCGAGGGCGACGGCCTGTCCGGGCTGGTGGTGGACCGCTACGACGACCTGATCGTGGTCGAGTTCTTCGCCGCCGGCATGTTCCGCCACCGCGAGTGGATCTACGAGGCCCTGCGCGAACAGTTCCCGGGTTGCCGTTTCCACAGCTTCGCCGACGAGCACGTGCAGAAGCAGGAAAGCTTCGACTTCCACGGCAACACCACCACCGAACCAGCGGTCATCACCGAGTACGGCATCAAGTTCCGTGCCGACCCGGCCGGCGCGCACAAGACCGGTTTCTTCGCCGACCAGCGCGAGAACCGCGAGTGGCTGAGCCAGCAGGTGGAAGGCAAGAGCGTGCTGGACCTGTGCTGCAACACCGGTGGCTTCGCCGTGTACGCCGCCGCGCGCGGCGCCAGCGACGTGCTGGGCGTGGACATCGACCAGGACGTGATCCAGATCGCCAAGGGCAATGCACGCCTGAACAACGCCAAGCCGCGGTTCGTGCAGGCCGACATCTTCCCGTGGCTGCGTGATGCGGCCAACCGCGGCGAGCAGTACGACGTGGTGATCCTGGACCCGGCCAAGATGACCCGCGACCGCGACCAGGTCATCAATGCGCTGAAGAAGTACCTGGACATGAACAAGCTGGCGCTGGGCGTGGTCAAGCCCGGTGGCCTGTTCGCCACGTTCTCCTGCACCGGCCTGGTGGCCGAGGACCAATTCCTGGACATGCTGCGCCGCGCCGCGTTCTATTCCGGCCGCACCATCCAGATCCTGAAGGTGGCCGGTGCCGGCCCGGACCATCCGTTCATGGCGCACGTGCAGGAATCGCGCTACCTCAAGGCGGTGTTCTGCCGCGTGGTGGATTGATCCGGGACTAGCGGGAGGGCCTTACCCCTCCCCAGCCCTCCCCTTGGCTGCGCCAAAGGGAGGGGGCGGACCGCGCGCGGCGGGTGTCCGGCGCGCCCATGCCGTCCGTCACTGGCCGCGACCGGTAGGCGGGGCTAAGGTCGGGCCTTTCCACCCCTGGTGAGGCCTCATGACGCTGCGTCCCCTGTCCCTGTTGGTATCCCTGTCGCTGTGCTTCCCGCTGGCGGCCTCGGCCGTGGAGTTCAGCCAGGCCGAACTGGCCAAGGCCAGCGAACTGCAGCGCCGCCTGCTGACCCTGGACTCGCACCTGGATACCCCGGCCAACTTCGCCCGGGCGGACTTCAACATCATGCAGCGCCACGACCACAACGCGCTGTCGCAGGTGGACTACCCGCGCATGGTCGAAGGCGCGCTCGATGGCGGCTTCTTCGCCATCTACACCGACCAGGGCGACCGCACCCCGGCCGCGCACACCGCCGAGCGCGACCATGGCCTGCAGCGCATGCTGCAGATCCACGAGATGCTGGCCGCCAACCCGGACAAGTTCCAGCTGGCGCTGAGCGCCGATGACGCGGCGCGGATCAAGGCCGCCGGCAAGCGCGTGGTCTACATCAGCATGGAGAACGGCAGCCCGCTGGTGGCCGACCCCTCGCTGCTCAGCTTCTACTACAAGGCCGGCCTGCGGTTGATGTCGACCGTGCATTTCGCCAACAACGAGTTCGCCGATTCGGCCACCGACCCCAAGGGCGCGGAGTGGAAGGGCCTGAGCCCGGCCGGCAAGGCGCTGGTCAACGAGGCGGTGAAGCTGGGCATCGTGATCGACCAGTCGCACGCGTCCGATGCGGTGTTCGACAACCTCATCGAGATGATGCCGGTGCCGTTCATCCTGTCGCACAGCTCGGCCAAGGCGGTGTTTTACCACCCGCGCAACCTCGACGACGCGCGCCTGCGCCAGCTCGCCGCCAAGGGGGGCGTGATCCAGGCCAATGCCTATGGCGGCTACCTGATCGACGAGACCAAGACCGCCGAGCGCAAGCAGGCCGAGGAAGAAATCGGCAAGCGCCTGGGGGGCTGGGACGACATGAGCATGGCCAAGGG
Source organism: Stenotrophomonas sp. ATCM1_4 (assembly GCF_004348115.1). Classification (GTDB taxonomy): domain Bacteria; phylum Pseudomonadota; class Gammaproteobacteria; order Xanthomonadales; family Xanthomonadaceae; genus Stenotrophomonas; species Stenotrophomonas capsici. The sequence continues at coordinate 1,803,634 of NZ_QPFB01000001.1, forward strand.
CGTGGAACTGGCCCGGGCGATGGCCGAGCTGGACCAGAAGTACCCACGCCGCAAGGCGACGCTGGATGACTTCTTCCAGCACCTGGGCCACATGCTGGACGTGGTCGGGCCGGACCACGTGGGCATCGGCATGGACTGGGATGGCGGTGGTGGCGTGATCGGCATGGAAGACGCCGCCGACCTGCCCAAGATCACCGCATGGTTGCAGCGCCGTGGCCTGAGCGAGGCGCAGATCGCCAACATCTGGAGCGGCAACGTGCTGCGGGTGATGCGCCAGGCGCAGGACTACGCGGCCAGGCAGGCTCGGTAACGCAGGTAGGCGGGGATGTAGTCCCACAAGCACAAGGCGGGCCGAAGCCCGCCTTGTGTCATCCACATGGAGCGGTGGATTACCGCTTGCCCAGCACCGCATTGCGGCGGCTGTACACCGCGTAGACCACCAGGCCCAGTGCGTTCCACGCCAGGAACCACATCTGGGTGCGGGTGGGCAGGCTGAAGAACAGGTAGATGCAGCCCAGGATGGCCACCGGGCCGACGATCCACGCCAGCGGTGCGCGGAACTTGCGCTCGCGGCCGGCCTCGCGCTTGCGCAGCACCAGCAGGCACAGGCCCACCGCGGTGAACGCGGCCAGGGTGCCGGCGTTGGCCAGGGCGGCGATCTCGTCCAGGCGCGCCACGCCGGCCAGGGCGGCGACCAGCACGGCGGTGAACAGGGTGATGACCACCGGCGTGCCGGTGCGCTGGTTGACCTTGGACAGGCCGCGCGGCAGCAGGCCATCGCGCGACATCACGAAGAAGATGCGGCTCTGCCCGTAGAAGAAGGCCAGCAGCACGGTCGGCAGGGCGATGATGGCGACGATGCCGATCACCAGCGCGGCGGTGCCGTGGCCCAGTTCGCGCATGATCAATGCCAGCGGCTCGGCGCTCTTGCCGAACACCGTGTAGCTCATCGCGCCGACCGCGGCAGCGGCCACCAGCAGGTAGATGAGGGTGCAGCCGACCATCGAGCCGATGATGCCGATGGACAGGTCGCGCTTGGGGTTCTTGGTTTCCTCGGCGGCGGTGGAGATCGCGTCGAAGCCGTAGAAGGCGAAGAAGATGATTGCCGCCGCGGCCATCACGCCGCGCTCCACGCCGTCGGCGCTGACCGACTTGGGGAAACCGTAAGGCATGAACGGCTGCAGGTTCTCGGCGTTGAAGGCCGGCAGCGCGACGGCCACGAACACCGCCAGCGCGATCAGCTTCAGCACCACCAGCACCGCGTTGACCGTGGCGCTCTCGCGCGTGCCCAGCATCAGCATGCCGGCCACCAGGAAGGTGATGACGATGGCCGGCAGGTTGATCACGCCACCGGCGTGCGGACCGGCGGCCAGCGCCTGCGGCAGCATCACGTTCCAGCCGAAGGAGGTGTGCAGCCACTCCAAGAAGCCGACGAAGTAGCCCGACCAGCCCACCGCCACGGTGCTGACCACCAGCGAGTACTCCAGGATCAGGCTCCAGCCCACCACCCAGGCGATGGTCTCGCCCAGCGCGCTGTAGCTGTAGGTATAGGCACTGCCGGCGGCCGGCATCATCGTCGACAGCTCGGCATAGGCCAGCGCCGCGCAGGCGCAGATCACGCCGGCGATGATGAAGGACAGCAGCACCGCGGGGCCGGCCTTGTCCGCGCCCACGCCGATCAGCGTGTAGATGCCGGTACCGACGATGGCGCCAATGCCCAGTGCGACCAGGTGGGGCCAGCTCAGCGAGGGGATCAGGCGGCGGCCTTCTTCGTGTTCGGTGAGCTGGTCGATGGGCTTGCGCCGGAGCCAGGACTGCATGCGGACCTCACGGTTCGTGGTGATTCAGGAAGTCGGCGAGTGTCGCCGAATGCAGTGCAGCAAAGCCAGAAAGATGCGCGGCTTCAGCGGGCTTTGGCGATTGCCATTGGCATCGCTGCCGGAACCGGCACAAAACCGGGGCCGCGCGCTGATCATGAATGGCGAGGGTGGGCGAGCAGGTAATCCCGCAGCGCCACTGCCTGGTTGTACCGGGTGTCGCGCGCGCCGTAGACCAGCGTGACCGGGCCGGCGTCGAGGGCGTCGCGCAGCGGCTTCAGGTGTTGCGGGGAACCGGCCAGTTCCGCGGCATAACGGTGCTCGAACGCCTCCCAGCGCTCGGGCTGGTGGTCGAACCACTGGCGCAATGCGGTGCTCGGGGCCACGTCCTTCAGCCAGGTGGCCTGCAGCTTCTCGCGGCTGACGCCGCGCGGCCACAGGCGATCGACCAGGAAGCGCTGGCCGTCGTCGGCGCTGGCGGCCTCATAGGCCCGTTTGCAGGAGATCTTCATTGCCCGCCTCGCACAGCCTGGGTTGTCGGCCGATCGTACCGCTCTGGCGCAGCGGCTCCTATTCCAGGCCCAGCCGCACGCCGAACACCATCAGGCACACGCCGACCGCGCGGCGCAGCCAGACCCCGACCCGTGGATACCCGGCCAGGCGCCGGGCGATGAACTGCCCGCCGAAGATCAGCACCGAGCACCAGCCGATGCTCAGCACGGCGATCAGTACCGCCATGGTCGCCAGGGTCAGCGCGCCACGTTGTCGGGCCGGGTCGATGAACAGCGGGAAGAAGGCCATGTAGAACAGGATGGCCTTGGGGTTGAGCACGCCGACCAGCAAGGCCTGCCGGAACCAGCGCCGGCCGTGCTGGACCGCGTCGCTGCCGTTGCTGCCGGCGGCCGGTTCACGCAGCAGCTGCACGCCTACCCAGATCAGGTAACCCGCACCGAGGTAGCGCAGGCCGGCGAACAGCGCCGGGTGTGCCTGCAGCAACGCGGCCACGCCGGTGGCGGCGATGGCGATCAGGATCTGGTCGCCCAGCATCAACCCGCCCAGCGTCGCGTAGCCGGCGCGCACGCCGCCGCGCGCGGTGGCGGTGAGCAGGGTGAAGGTGCCCGGGCCGGGCAGCATCAGGAACAGGATCACCGCCACCATGAAGGTGCCGACGTCGTTGATGCCCATCCACGGCATGGCTCAGGTCCCGGGCTGGGCCGCGCGCTGTGCGGCCAGGCGCCGCTTCACCGCGGTGATCAGCGCCGGCAGGTCGTCATGGCGCGGCACGCCGTAGCGGTCACCGGTGATGTCCAGGTTGCCCTTGCGCCAGAAGCCGGCCGGTGCGGCGACCAGCAGCTTGCCCGAGCGCGCGTACAGCCCGAACTCCAGCAGCGTGATCGGGCTCTGCGTGCCCGGCGTGAAGTACATCAGCACGATGTCGGCCTGTTCCAGCGCGGCCAGCTCCCATTCCACCTGGCGGCGGAACTCGGGTTCATCCGCTTCCGGGCGCCAGGCCGGGTTCCAGTCGGCGCGGCGCGGGTTGAGCATCAGCACGCCTTCGTCGGCCAGTGCCTGCTGCACCTGCTGCTGCCAGTCGCCGGCCTTGCCCATCTCGATGCTGCCGGCCAGGAACACCTTGGGACGGGTGTCGTGGGTGGGCAGTGCGTGGGGGGAGGTGACGGTCTGCGAGGGCGCGGCCGGTACCGGCAAGGGCGCCAGGCAGGCCAGGCCGAGCAGCAGGGAAAGCGACGGCTTCATGGGAAATGGGTGGTGCAGGGGGCCTACATGATCGCAGATGCGGCGCAGGCGGTGAGATCGACGGGGCTACACTTGCATGCATGCAAACCGAAACCCTGATCCTGGCGGCCCTGGTGCTGGTCGTCCTCGTGCTGCAGCTGGTGCTGCTGTTCCGCCGCGCCGACAATGCCACGCTGGAGAATGCGCTGCGCGAGGAGCAACGCATCGGCCGCGGCGAACTGCGCGAGCAGCTGGAGGTGATGACCCGCCAGCAGGACGCGCGCATGGACGGCTTCGGCCGCAACCTCACCGACCTGTCCACCCGCACCGACCAGCGACTGGACCTGCTGCGCGACAGCCTCAACGACGACGCACGCAAGGGCCGCGAGGAAAACAACGTGCTGCAGCAGCAGCTGGCGCAGCTGCTCGGCGCGCGCCTGCAGGAAGTACGCGACCAGCTTGATGCCTTCGGCCAACAGCAGCAGGGGCGCATGGACGTGTTCGCGCGCCAGCTGGCCGGCCTGCAGCAGGCGCTGGTCGAAGACACCCGCAAGGGCCGCGAGGAGGGCGTGCAGCTGCAGCAGCGCTTCGGTGAACTGCTCGGCCAGCGGCTGGTCGAGCTGACCCAGCGCAACGAGACCGGCATCAACGAGATGCGGCAGACGCTGGAAGCGCGCCTGAAGGACCTGCAGGGCGACAACGCCACCCGGCTCGAGCAGATGCGCCAGACCGTGGACGAGAAGTTGCAGAGCACGCTCAACACGCGCCTGGATTCGTCCTTCAAGCTGGTCTCCGAGCGGCTGGAGCAGGTGCAGCGCGGGCTGGGCGAGATGCAGCAGCTGGCCACCGGCGTGGGCGACCTCAAGCGGGTGCTGAGCAACGTCAAGAACCGCGGCGGCTGGGGTGAAGTGCAGCTGGACAACATCCTGGAGCAGACCCTGACCGCCGAGCAATACGCGCGCGGGGTGAAGGTGCGCCCGGACAGCGGCGAGATGGTCGACTTCGCGGTGCGCCTGCCCGGGCGCGGCGACGACCAGGCGCCGGTATGGCTGCCGATCGACTCCAAGTTCCCGCGCGAGGACTACGAACGCCTGCTCGATGCGCAGGAAGCCGGTGACCTGGAGGCGGTACGTGGCAGCGGCAACCAGCTCGAACGGGCCATCCGCGTGCAGGCCAGGTCGATCAGCGAGAAGTACATCGTGCCGCCGCACACCACCGACTTCGCGGTGATGTTCCTGCCGACCGAAGGCCTGTATGCCGAAACCATCCGCCGGCCGGGCCTGGTCGACGCGCTGCAGCGCGAGCATCGCGTGGTGATCGCCGGCCCGACCACGGTCACCGCGCTGCTCAACAGCCTGCAGATGGGCTTCCGCACGCTGGCCATCGAGCAGCGTTCTTCCGAAGTGTGGAGCCTGCTGGGCGCGGTCAAGGGCGAGTTCGGCAAGTTCGCCGGCATCCTGGAGAAGGCCGAGAAGCAGATCAACACGGTCGGCAAGAGCCTGGGCGATGCCAGCCGCAAGACCCGCACCATCGAGCGCAAGCTGCGCGGCGTGGAATCGCTGTCGGCCGACGCCTCGCAGGCGCTGCTGGGCGATCTCGGCGGCGAGGATGAGGCCGAAGACACGGGTGCCGACGAAACCTGATCGCAGGCGACGCCGGGCATTACCGGCACCACTGGAACAGCGCGTAACGGGCACCCCGAGGTCGTGCCAGCGCCATCCACGCCCGCTATGCTTGCCCTCCCCAACCCCCGCAGGAAACCGCAATGACTGCTTCCGTGTATGACACCGCGCTGACCACCATCGACGGCGCACCGGCCACGCTGGGCGACTACCGCGGCAAGGTGCTGCTGGTGGTCAACACCGCCTCCAAGTGTGGCCTCACCCCGCAGTACGAAGGCCTGGAAAAGCTGTACCGCCAGAAGAAGGGTGACGGCCTGGAAGTGCTGGGTTTCCCGGCCAACAACTTCAACGGCCAGGAGCCGGGCAGCGAGGACGAGATCAAGCAGTTCTGCGCGCTCACCTACGACGTCAGCTTCCCGATGTTCTCCAAGATCAGCGTGGCCGGCGCCGACATCCACCCGCTGTACCAGCAGCTGACCGCGGCCCAGCCGGTTGCTACCGGTGATGGCCCGCTGCGCGAGAAGCTGGCCAGCCTGGACATCCCGACCAACGCCGCGCCGGCGATCCTGTGGAACTTCGAGAAGTTCGTGATCGGCAAGGACGGCAGCGTCGTCGCCCGTTTCTCGCCGGATACCCCGGCCGACAACGCGGCGCTGCTGGCGGCCATCGATACCGCCCTGGCGGCGTGATGCGCGGGGCCGGGATCGCCTCCCGGCCCTGCTGCGTAACGGGTTCCAGCGGCACGAAAAAGCCCGGGTTTCCCCGGGCTTTTTCTTTTGCGGCATCAGCGGCGATCAATTGCCCCAATCGGGCATCGGCATCGCATCGACCGGGATCGTGGTCGGGTCATCGTCGTCGTCGCCGCGGTTGTGGCGCAGGTCGCGCTCGATCTGGTACGTGCGGCGCTGCAGCCATGCATCGCGGGTCAGGGCGTATTCGTCGACCGCGGTGTCACGCAGCGAGTCCACCGCCATCAGCTGGGCACGCGTGTCGACCAGCTGCAGGCCCTGCAGGCCGATGCGGACCTTGTCCATCTCGATCTGGCGGATCGGCGAGAGTGGCATGTCGCCGGCCAGGCCGAATACGTCACGCACCGTGCGCGGGCCGAAGAAAGGCAGTTCCACGTAGCGCGACTGGCGCCAGCCCCAGGTGCCCAGGGTCTGGCCGAAGTCTTCGCTGCGCTTGGGCACCATCGCCTTGCTGGCCGGGTCGAACAGGCCGCCGATGCCGAAGGTGCTGTTCATCAGGAAGCGGCCCAGCGTGTCCCAGGCGTCATCGGCATGGCCCTGCAGCAGCTGGTTGACCATGGTCAGCGGCGAGCGCAGGTTGCTGAAGAAGTTGGTCACGCCGGTGCGCGCGAACTGCGGCACCACCTTGGTGTAGGCGGTGGCCAGCGGACGGGCGACGCTGCGGTCCACGGCATTGTTGAAGCGGTGCACGCCGCGGTTGTACTTCTCCCACGGGTCGTAGGACGGCGATGCGCCGGTGGCTTCCTCCGCGCCGGTGCTGGGCGACGGGCCGCCGTACAGCGCAGCGAAGTCGTCCTCGGCAGCGGTGGGGGCCACCTCTTCGCTGGCGGTGCCCGCACTGGCCGCGGCCGGCGGTGGCGTGTCGTGCCCGGAGGTTTCGGTGTCGACGGCGGGGGTTTCCGCCGCCGCCGGCACGTCATTGGCCGCCACGGGCTGTTCGATGGCCTGCGACGGTTCGACCAGGCGAGAGGCCGGCGCGCTGTCGCGTGCCGGCTTGCCGGCACAGGCGGCCAGCAGCACGACGCAGGCCAGGAGGGGGAGGGTGCGGATGAGGCTCATGTCAGCTTCCTGCTGCGGTCGCATTGAAATCGAGTGACGGGGACAGCCGGTAGGCTGCCCGCAGTTCGTCCAGCCCTGCCGGCGCACCGAGGACCTGCACTGGCCCATGCGCGCGCAGGCGTGCGGCGAGCTCGCCCAGCACGGCCAGCCCGGCGCTGTCGACACGTTCCAGCAGCTGCAGGTCGAGCTGGCGCAACGTGCCCGGCACGCGCGCCAGCTGCGGCCACAACGCCGTTACCGCAGCGCGGTCGAGCACGCCTGCCAGGTGCAGGGTGTCGCCCTCGATGCGGGCGCTGGCGTTACTTGCCACGGGGAGCCGGGCCGGCGTTGGCCTGGATGCTGCCGCTGCGCAGCTCGGTGGCCACCTGGCGGATCGACTTCTGGCGCAGCGGGGCGTCGAACTGGTTCTTGAAGGTCTGCACGTAGGAGATGCCTTCGATCATCACGTCGAAGATCTTCCACTGGCCGCCGACGTTGCGCATCAGGTACTCCACCGGGGTCGGCTCGCTGCCCGAGCGCACCAGTTCGGTGGTCACCTTGACGCCGCGGTTGCCCGGCAGCGCGGTTTCGCCCTTGTAGCGGAAGCTCGGCTTGCCCTGGATGTCGAGCAGGGTCGAGCCGTAGCGCGACATCAGGTTGTCGGCCATGGCGTCAGCGAACAGCTTCACGTCCTCGTCCGACGCGCCGCGGCCGTGCACGCCCAGCACCAGGCGGGCGGCGTAGTCGCGGTCGAAGCCACGGCTGAGCTCGCCGTCGATGAAGCTGCGCAGGGCGGCCGGGTTGCTGCGGAACTCGCTGCGGCGGGACTGCAGCGTGTCGATGATGCGGGTGCTGGAATCCAGCACGGTGCGTGCGGCCGGCGACGGCTGGGCCGCGGTGGCGGCCGGGCGCGCCTGCGCGCTGACCAGTGCCGGGGTGGAGGCCAGCAGGGCCGAAGCAAGCACGGCGCCGAGCAGTTTCACGTTCATGGTTGCGGTTCCATTGCGGGCGCGTCTGCGCCGGGGGTTTCGTGGGTCTCGGCGCCGGCGGCATTGCCGCCACCGCTGAACATGTACTTGCCAACCAGCTGGATCAGGTCCACCGCCGGCTGGGTGAAGACGATCTCGTCACCGGACTTGAGCGGTTCCGGGTCTCCACCGGGCTGCAGGCCGATGTAGCTTTCGCCCAGCAGGCCACTGGTGAAGATGCCTGCCGAGGTATCGGCGGGCAGATCCTTGAACTTGCCGTCCAGGGCCAGGGTGACGATGGAGTCGTATTTAACCGGGTCGAGCTGAATATCAGCCACTTGGCCGATGGTCACGCCGCCGACCTTCACTGGCGCCTGCTTGCGCAGCTGGCCGATCTGGGTGAAGCGGGCCTTGAGCACATAGTCACCGCCGCCCACGCCGAAGCGCTGGTTGGTCGATGCCACGGCAAGCACCAGCAGCGAGGCCAGGGCCAGCAGCAGGAAGGCGCCGACGGAAAATTCGAGTCTGGGTCCACGGATGGCCATGTTGTTATCTCACTCCTGATCCATCTGGTGCTTCGCCGCGGCGAAGCCGTTCGGGTTCTGTTCCCACGCGACCGGCGCGGGGCGTGGGGTATTACTGGAAGAGCAGTGCCGACAGCACGAAATTGAACATCAGCACCAGCAGCGAGGCGTTGACCACCGCGCGGGTGGTCGCCACCGAGGTGCCTTCGATGGTCGGCTCGGCGTGGAAGCCGACGTAGGCCGCCACCAGCGCCGCGGTGCCGCCGAAGATCGCCGACTTGAGCAGGGCCACGGCGAAGTCATCCCAGAAGTCGACGCTGCCACGCAGCCCCGACCAGAACGTGCCGTTGTCCTGGCCCAGCACATGCACCGCCTCGAAGTAGCCACCGGTGATGGCCAGCGAGCAGAAGATGCCGGTCAGCAGCGGCACGGTCAGCACCGCCGCCCAGAAGCGCGGTGCCACCGCCTTGGCGACCGGGTCGATGGCCATCAGCTCCAGCGCCTTGATCTGGTCGGTGGCACGCATCAGGCCCAGTTCGGCGGCGATCGAGCTGCCGGCGCGGCCAATGAACAGCAGCGCGGTCAGCACCGGCGCCAGCTCGCGGTACAGCGACAGGCCCAGCAGCGTGGACAGCGCATCGGAAGCACCGAAGGTAGTGAGCGTGCGATAGCCCTGCAGGGTCAGCACCAGGCCGACGAACGCGCCACCAACGGCAATGATCGGCAGCGAACGCGCACCGATCTTGTAGATTTCGCGGGTCAGCTCGGCCAGGAAGTCGCGGGTCGGCAGCGAGCCACGCAGTACGGTCAGCGAGAACAGGCCGGCGCGGCCGAGCGAGCGGATGGAGGAGGCGAAGGGCATCAGAGAGCGACTCCTGAAGTGTTGGAGGTGCAGAAGCCGCTGTTGTCCTCCTCCCGATTGCCGGGGGAGGTGCCCGAAGGGCGGAGGGGGGCAGTCTTGCGCGCAGAAGCGCCCTCTCCCCAACCCTCTCCCGCCATGCGGGTGAGGGGGCAGGAATCACGCATTTCGTGCATCGGCACCATCACGCGTTCTCCAGCCCGTAGTTGCGCGCCGGCGCATCGAACGGGATCGGGCCGTCCGGCTGGCCGTGCAGGAACTGGCGCACCAGCGGGTCCTGGCTGGCCTGCAGTTCGTCCGGCGTACCGGAGAACACGATGCCGCCGTTGGCGATCACCACCGCCTGGTCGCTGATCGGCAGGGTCTCGTGGACGTGGTGGCTGACGATGATGCTGGTCAGGCCGAGGCTGTCGTTGAGGCGCTGGATCAGGCTCATGATCACGCCCGAGGCGATCGGGTCCAGACCGGTCAGCGGCTCGTCGTAGATCATCAGCGGCGGGTCCAGTGCCAGCGCACGGGCCAACGCCACGCGCCGCGCCATGCCGCCGGACAGCTCACGCGGCCAGGCGTCGGCGGCGGCCAGCAGGCCGACCGCATGCAGCTTCATCTGCACCAGTCGGCGCAGTACCGGCTCCGGCAACCGGGTATGCGCGCGCAGCGGCAGCGCCACGTTCTCGGCCACGCTCAGGTCGGTCAGCAGGCCGTTGCCCTGCAGCAGCACGCCGACGTTCTTGCGCATCTCCAGCAGGGCGCGGTTGCCGTGCGGGATGTCCTGGCCGAACAGCTGCACATTGCCGCTCACAGGACGCAGCTCGCCGGTCAGCGCCGCCAGCATCGTCGACTTGCCGCTGCCCGACGGGCCCAGCACCGCGGTGATGCTGCCGCGCGGCACCTGCAGCGAGACGTCGCGCAGGATCGTGCGCCCGCCGCGGTCGATGCGTACGTTGGACAACTGCACCAAGGGTGGCGGGTTCGAGGGCATGGTGGCCTTTAACGGAAAAACAACGTTGTAGGATTATCAGACGCGGCTGAACAAAAGCGAACTGGTCCGTGCAGTATTGTCGCATCCGCCGGGCGAACCATGGGTGATGAGCAGTCCCGGGAGCAGCAACACAGTGTCCGCCGGTTGGCCCAATCCGTACGGGGTCGCCGGGCCGCTTGCCCGGAACACCGGGACGCGCGGCAAGTGGAACTGCCCTGTTGCCAGCCCCGCGCGTTGTCATGCCAGTGATCCCGGACCAACCTCGCCGCCCCTGATCATCCCGCCGCATCCCTGCACTAAGGTCCGCCGCTGATTTCCCTGAAGGATCGGCCAGGGAGGCCGAACGGCGATGTCACGGATGCTCATCGTGGTGGGCGATGCCCTGCAGCGCGGAGGCGCGGTGCTGTCCGGCTCGCCGCACACCGATATCGACGGCCGCGCGGTGGCGCGAGTCGGCGACAGGGTCCTGTGCACCCGGCATGGCGCCGGCGCCATCGTGACCGGTGACCCCACGCTCCTGATCGACGGGCAGGCCGTCGCACGGAATGGGGACAAGGCCAGCTGTGGTTGCGTACTGCTGGCCGGGAAGCAGCCATTGGTGCATGTCAAACATGGCGGCGATGTCGGGAGTGCTGTCGCTGCAACAGCGCCCAAACGGGCCAGTAATGTGATTGCGTCGTCACCGAGCCCCATAGCGCCTTCTGATGCTCCCACCGAGGAGGCGTCGGATCCGGGTTGTTGGGTCCAGGACCACGACGTGCGGATCAGTGGTGATGTTGATGGCCGCTACTACGAGGCCTATGACAGTACGGGTGAAAGACACAACTATTCCTTCCCCGTCAGCTACCGGATCGAGGTGCCACTGAAGCCACAGGCCGATATCGTGGTCTCCATCGAGGTGAAAGTGGTGCCGATGCCAGGCATCACGGCGGGTGAAGTGGCGAGTGTCAAACAGCGTATGGCCGAAGGGATCTCGCGCTACTGGAACGGAAAGCTCGTGTTGGGGATCAGGGATCCTGAGTGCGGTAGCCGGAAACGTCCGATCCGCTACGAGGTCCGTTGGGTGGATGGGGGTGGCGACTACATGTTGTTCATTCACCGCAGATATGAACGCGAGCAGGTGAGCTACCCGGATATTGATGTTTCCGTCAGTACCACTGTATGGACCTTTGCGCATGAGTTTGCGCATTGCATCGGTCTTCCAGATGAGTATTCGTACAATGATCCGGACGAAGAAACCGTCCGTTACATAAAGCCAGACGGTAGCTTCGACCCTGAAACGCTTGTGGCCAAGCCAGATTCGCGGGAATTATCGGATCCAGATGCAACGATCATGAACGCGGAGGATTGCAACGCAATCAAGCCACGCCATGCCTGGAACATTGCACGCGAGGTTCAGGAACTACTGCGCCATGAGATCGGCAGGGAAATAACATGCACCGTAGAGTGACCCAGCTGTTCACCACGATGTTGATTGCCGTAGTTCCGGCCGTAGCGCAGAACAAGGAGCCTGACCCAATGATCGAACTGCATGCACGCTGCGTGGATGATGCACATTGCCGCTTCCACGAAGGGGTAACGCTGAACATTGAGCTGGAGTTACGCAACGGTGGTTCCGAGCCTGTGAGCCTGCCGTTGGAGTACATCCGCCAGCGGGGGCCATCGGTGAGGGTCCATGACAACCACACCCAAAGAACCACGTCGCTGCGAACCACGCTCGCTGCGGCGGCATTGCGCGAACAATTGCAGGTACTGGCCCCTGGCCAATCCATCCGCTTCTCGATTCCGGTAAAGCCCCAGGACATCAGTCGATTCGCGTTGCGCCCCGTCGATGTTTCCCTGGAATTCTCCATCAATCTGACGCCCGGCTTGAGCGGAGAGGACGCAGACATGGTGAGCAGCCGGCTGCGGGTAGTCGGGGCAGTGAGTTCCAGCTGATGTGACCGGGGATCGGGTGCTGCCGGTGCGTCGATCAACATAATGTTGGCGGGCAGTAGTTCGGCTACGGCAAGATGGCGCGATGACCGCCGTACCCGATTTCCGCCTCTATCACTCCAATGCCCTGGACGTGCTGGCCTCGCTGCTGGCCCATGCCCTGCGCGAACCTGCGCCCGGCCAGCCGCTGCTGGCCGCCGACACGGTGCTGATCCCGCAGGTGGCGATGCGGCGTTGGCTGCAGTCCACGCTGGCGGCTGAGTACGGCATCGCCGCCAACCTGGAGTTCCTCACGCCCGGCGAGTTCGTGGCGCGCGCGCTCAACGCCAACGTCAGTGGTGAAGCCGACGACCTCGGCGCCAGTGGCCTGCATTGGCGGCTGTACGCGGCGTTGATCGATCCGGCGCTGATGGCCCGGCCGCCGATGGCCGCGCTGCGCGCCTACCTGGACCGCGACGACCCGCTGCGGCCGTGGGCGTTGGCCGGCGAGCTGGGCGGGGTGTTCGAGAAGTACCAGGCCTGGCGCCGCGACTGGCTGCTGGACTGGGAGCAGGGCGGCGAGCCCAACGATCCCCAGGCCATCCTGTGGCGGGCCATCGCCGGCGGCCACCAGTACCGCGCACGCCGCATCGATGACTACCTGCGCCGCTTCGAGGGCGAGGGCAAGCCGTTGCCGCAGGGCCTGCCGGGGCGGCTGTTCGCCTTCGCCACGCTCAATGTGTCGCCGGACGTGCTGCGTGTGATCGCCACCCAGGCGCGGGTCGGCACGTTGCACTTCTACATGCCCACGCCGACCCGCTCGTACTGGGGCGACCTGCAGACGCTGGGCGAGAAGCTGCGTAGCGGCGAGGCCGATCCGTTCGGCGCGCCGGCCGGCGAGAACCCGCTGCTGCAGGCCTGGGGCGCGGCTGGGCGCGACTTCATGGCGGTGCTGGGCAGTTACGAGGTGGTGCACCCCTCCGGCGAGATCGCCGCCTACGTCGACCCGGAAAGCGAGGCCGGCCCCGGCCTGGATGCCGGTGGGCTGGGGGACAGCCTGCTGCACCGCCTGCAGGCCGACCTGTACCACCGCCGCGCGCTGCCCGGACCGCCGCTGCGCGAGCGCCTGCGCGTGGACGACCCCAGCATCCAGGTGCATGCCTGCCACACCCGCCTGCGCGAGATGCAGGTGCTGCACGACCAGTTGCGCGCGCTGCTGGAGGACCCGCGCTTCGATCCGCCGCTGCAGCCGCGCGAGATCGCGGTGCTGGCGCCGGACATCGACCCCTACGTGCCGTACCTGGAATCGGTGTTCGGTGGCCGCGGCGGCAGCGACGAACACATCCCGTGGGCGCTGGCCGATGCCAGCCCGCTGCAGGGCGAGCCGCTGGCCGAGGTGTTCGTGCAGTTGCTGGGCCTGCCGGTGTCGCGCTTCGGCCTCAATGAAATCCTCGACCTGCTGGCCAGCGCGCCGCTGGCCGCCGCCGCCGGGCTGGACGCGGCCGCCTTCGAACGCCTGCACGCCTGGCTGCAGGCCGCCGGTGCCCGCTGGGGCCTGGACGCTGCGCATCGCGCGGACCCGCACCAGGCCCCGCGCGACGATGCCTACACCTGGCAGTTCGCGCTGGACCGCCTGCTGCTCGGCCATGCCAGCGGCAGCGACGAGGACATCGGTGGCGTCGCGCCGTGGCCGGAACTGGAAGGCGGTGCGTTGGCCGCGCTGGATGCGCTGATCCGCCTGCTGCGGGTGCTGGCCCGCCACCAGAAGACGTTGGCCGATGCGCTGACCCCGGCGCAATGGCGCGAACGCCTGCTCGGCCTGCTGCAGGCGCTGCTGCCCGAGCCCCCGGCCGAGCCGTCCACCCAGCGCGCGCTGGACCGCCTGCGCAAGCTGGTCAGCGAGTTCGCCGAGGACGCGGACACGGCCGGCTTCGCCGCCAGCGTGCCGGCCGAGGTGGTGCGCGCGCACTTCGCCGCGGTGCTGTCCGAGGCCGATACCCGCGCCCCGCTGCTGACCGGCGGCATCAGTTTCGGCCGCATGGTGCCGATGCGCCTGCTGCCGTTCCGGGTGATCTGCGTGCTGGGCCTGAACGATGGCGACTTCCCGCGTCGCGACCCGGCCGCGGGCCTGAGCCGGCTCACCGCCGAGCTGGGCACCACGCGCCGCCGCCATGGCGACCGCTCGCTGCGCGAGGACGACCGTTTCCTGTTCCTGCAGCTGTTCGCCTCCGCGCAGGAGGTGTTCTACCTGAGCTACCTGGGCGCCGATGCGCGCGATGGCAGCGTGCGCGAGCCCTCGGTGCTGGTCAGCGAACTGATCGACGCGGCGGCCGCCTACCACCTGGACCCGGCCGCAGTGCGCCGGCAGCTGGTGGTACGCCACCCGCTGCAGCCGTTCGCGCCGACCGCGTTTGGTGGCGAGGAGCCGCGCCGTTTCAGCTATCGCCAGCAATGGCACCCGGCCGCCGGTGCGGTCGGTGGCAACCGCCGTGCGCTGGCGCCGTGGTTCACCGGCCTGCAGGCCGCGCCGTTGCCGGCCGCGCTGGAGGACGATGCCTTGTCGCTGGACAGCCTGCGCCGCTTCCTGTCCGACCCGGCCGGGCAGTTCCTCGGCCAGCGGCTGGGCCTGCGCCTGGCCGGCGAGATCGACCACAGCGAAGACACCGAGCCGCTGGTCGTCCCCGGCGGTGGCCGCGAGCATTCGGCCTTGCAGCAGCAGGTGTTGACCGCCTTGTTGGAAGGCCGCGAACAGGGGCTGTACCAGCGCCTGCGTGCGCGCGCGCTGTTGCCCTCCGGTGCGCTGGGCCAACAGCAGTTCAAGCGCGTACTCGGCCGGGTCCGGCCCAGCGCCGAAGCCTTCGCGGCCTGGTACGACGGCCAGCCGTTGCGCTCGGAACTGTACGAAGTAGAGATCGATGGCCTGCGCCTGCACGGACGGGTCAACCAGATTCATCCACAGGGGCTGGTGCGCCTGCATGCCGGTGCGCCCGGGGTGGCCTACGTGCTGCGTGGGGGGCTGGACTGGTTGCTGGCCAATGCCGCCGGTGCCGGCCTGCCGCTGCTGCAGTTCCACGACGGCGGGCAGGACGGGCACGGCCCGCACGCCCTGCCGGCGCCCTCGCCGGAAGCGGCACAAAATGCCCTGAAAGCCTTGCTGCAGCTACGTTCCGACGGTCTGCAGGCGCCGCTGCTGTTTGCCCCGTACACCGGTTGGGAGATCTACAACGCCGCTGCCGAAAACCGCGAAAAGTCTGCACACGCGCGCTGGTACGGCGGCGACTACAGCTGGGGCGAACGCGACGGCGAAGCGCTGCGGCTGGCCCTGCGCGGCAGCGATCCGTTCGCCGCCGAAGACACTACTCACAGATTTATCCACAACAGCCTGTTGATATTTTCGGCCCTGCGCGAGGGCCGGGTACGGGCCGAACCGGGCCCGACCGGGCGCACTGGAGGTGCGGCATGAACACCGCCGTACACGACCCCTACCTGGACCTGCCGCTGGATGGGCTGCGCCTGATCGAAGCCAGCGCCGGCACCGGCAAGACCTTCACCCTGGCCACGCTGTTCACCCGCCTGGTGGTCGAGCGTGGCCTGCGCATGGGCCAGATCCTGGCGGTGACCTTCACCGATGCCGCCACCCAGGAGCTGCGCAAGCGCATCCGTGAGCGCCTGGACCTGGCGGCGCGCCTGGTCGGGGTGGCGCCGGACGCCAGCGACACCCCGGAAACCGCGCTGACCCACGCCGTCCTGCAACGCCACCTGGATCAGGGCGGCGAGAGCGCGGCCCAGCTGGGACGGCGCCTGCGCGCGGCCGCCGAGGAAACCGACCTGGCGGCGATCTTCACCATCCACGGCTTCTGCACCCGCGTGCTCGGCGAATACGCGCTGGAAAGCGGGCACACCTTCGCCGCGCCGGAACTGCTGGCCAACACCCGCGAACTGCATGCCGAACTGGCCGCCGACCTGTGGCGCCTGCATGCCGGCCAGGGTGAGCAGCTGGAGGCCCTGCTGGGCCTGTGGAAAAGCCCCGATGCGCTGGCCGCCGACCTGGACAAGCTGGCTGGCGAGCTGCCGCTGCTGCCCGAGGTGCTGGACAGCCTGGTCGAGGACGCCCGTCCATTGCGCGATGCCGCCGTGCAGCGCCTGGCCGCCGGCCTGATCGAACACGGAGCGGCCTACCTGCAGCAGCTGCGCGAGGCCATGGAGGGTGGCGTACTCAACAAGGCCAGCTACAAGCCGGACTGGGTCAACACCATGTTCCTGCAGCTGGAGCAATGGAGCCGCCATCCCGACCCGGAGGTTGAACTCGACGAACGGCTGGAGCGGCTCACGCTGGAGGCGCTCACCGCCAAGACCAACAAGGCCAAGGCCGGCAGCACGCCGGTGTCGCCGTTGCAGCCGCTTGTGGCCGACTACCTGCAGGCGACGGCGCAGGTCACCCGCTGGCAGCGCCAGCAGTCGATCGCGTTGCTGCACCAGCTGCGCGACGAAGCCCGCCAGCGCCTGCGCACGTTCAAGCAGCAACGCCGGCTGCAGACCTACGACGACCTGATCGACAACGTCGCCCATGCCCTGCAGGGCGAACACGGCGCGGTGCTGGCCGCGCGCCTGCGCGCGCAATACCGCTTCGCGCTGGTGGATGAGTTCCAGGACACCGACCCGCGCCAGTGGGACATCTTCCGCAGCGTGTTCGCGCCGGGCGATGGCAGCGAGGCCGCGTTGTTCCTGATCGGCGACCCCAAGCAGGCCATCTACGGCTTCCGTGGCGGCGACGTGCACACCTACCTGCAGGCCAAGGCATTGGCCGAGGCGGCACCGGCGCTGGACCGCAACTTCCGTTCGCGCCCCGGCGTGCTGCGTGCCATCCAGGCGCTGTACGACAACGCCGGCAGTACCGCCTTCCTCGATGAGCGCATCCAGTTCGAACCGGTGCTGCCGGGCAGCAAGCGCAACGATGCCGACTACCTCATCGATGGTGCGCCGGCGCCGGCGTTGACCGTGTGCGTGATCCAGGGCGATGCCGACGGCAAGCCGCTCAAGGCCGACGATGCCCGCGAGGCCGCCACGCTGGCCTGCGTCGGTGATATCCACAGGGTATTGAGTGCGTCGCGCGAGGGCCGCGCGCAGGTGGATGGCGCGCCGGTGCAGCCCGGCGACATCGCCGTGCTGGTGCGGTCGCACAAGGAGGCCGCGCGTATCCAGCAGGCCCTGGCGGCGGTGGGTATCCCGGCGGTGGCGGCGGGCAAGCAGAGCCTGTTCTCCAGCGCCGAGGCGCACGAGGTGCGGTTGCTGTTGCTGGCCTTGCTGCAACCGGCCGACGAAGGCCGGCTGCGCGCGGCGCTGTCCACCGTGCTGCTGGGCGAGGACGCCGCCGCGATCGCGGCGATGGAGCACGAGGGCGACCGCCAACGCGCGCACCAGGAACGCCTGCTGCAATGGCGCGAGCGCTGGCAGCGCGGTGGCGTACTGGCACTGCTGTCCGACCTTGCCGCCGAGCAGGCCGAACGCCTGCTGGCGCTGGTCGATGGCGAGCGCCGCCTGACCAACTATCTGCAGCTGGGCGAACAGCTGCAGGAAGCCAGCAACCGCAGCATCGGCCTGCATGGCCTGCTCGACTGGCTGCAGACACGCATGGCGCACGCCGATGAAAGCGACGAGACCCAGCTGCTGCGGTTGGAATCGGACGCGCGCCGGGTGCAGATCATCACCCTGCACAAGAGCAAGGGCCTGGAGTACCCGCTGGTCTACCTGCCGTTCGTCGGCATCGCGACCAACGCGCCGGATACGTCCAACCACCGCACCGTGCATGACGGTGCGCAGCGCGTGCTGCATTGGAAGATCGACAAGGACGACCCGCAGTGGAAAGCCGTCGGCCAGCAGGTCAGCGCCGAAGAGGAAGCCGAAACCGCGCGCCTGCTGTACGTCGGCCTGACCCGCGCCGAGCATGCCCTGTGGATAACCGGGGGTGCACTGACCGGCCTGGCGTCCTCGCGGCTGGGCCCGATGCTGCAGGACATGGCGGCGCTGGCCGCGCACGCGGATATCCACATCGTCGATGGTGGCCCGCACAGCCTGCCGCCGCGCCTGCCCGCCGAGCGCGAGCAGGCGTTGCCGCCGGTGCGCGCGGTGCAGCGCGTGGTGCCGCACGACTGGTGGGTGTACAGCTTCACCCAGCTGGCCCATGCCGACGGCGGGCAGGACACCTCCGCCGCGGCCACCGAGGAAAAGGGCGGCGCCTCCGACGAACCGGCGCAGGTGGACGTGGAAGCCGAACCGGCCGTGGTCGACACGCCGGCCGAGGTATTCGACCCCCGCTTTGCCGGCAGTCGCTTCGGCAACGTGCTGCATGCCGCGCTGGAGAACGTCGACTTCGCCGCATGGGGGCACTGGCAGGCCGGGGAGGCTGCGCCGGACGGGCAGGGCGCCATCATCGCCAAGGCCCTGCGCGACGACGGCTATGTGGAGGAAGACATCGCCGACGGCGTCAGCCTGCTGACCGGCCTGATCGGCCAGACCCTGACCGTGACCTTGCCCGAGGGCGGCGCGCTGCATTCGCTGGCCATGGGTACGTACAGCGCCGAGATCGAATTCCACTTCGCCATGCAGGCCACCACCGTGCCGGCCCTGTTGCGGGTGCTGCATGTGCACGGTGTGGTGCGTGACCGCCACGGCTTTGGCCTGCGCCGCCAGCTGGAGGGGCTGATGACCGGCAAGATCGACCTGACCTACGTGCGCGACGGACGCTGGTACGTGCTGGACTACAAATCCAACCGGTTGCCGGACTACGCGCCGTCGCAGTTGGAGGCGGCGATGCAACACAGCGAGTACGACCTGCAGGCGCTGATCTACACCGTGGCCCTGCACCGTTGGCTGCGGTTCCGCATCGGTGTCGGCTACGACTACGCGCGCGACTTCGGTGGCATCCGCTACCTGTTCTGCCGCGGCCTGGACGCCAGCCGCACGCCGTCGCCGGGGCTGTACGCGCACCGCTTCGCGCCGGAGCTGGTGCATGCGGTGGATGAATTGTTCGCCGGTGGCCGCGAAGGTCATGCGGCCCTGTTGGCGCGCCTGGAGGGCGAGGCATGAGCCTGCTCAAGGCCTTGAACAACGCCGGTGCCCTGCGCGCGCTGGACCACGCACTGGCGCAGAGCCTGCGCCGGCTGGACCCGGACACGCCGGATGCGGTGCTGGCCGCTGCCGCGCTGGCATCGCTGGCGGTATCGCAGGGCCATGCTGGCTTCGATCCACGCCAGCCGCAGCGGCTGGTCGACGTGGGCGTGGAGTGGCCGGACCCGGCGCAGTGGAGCGCACAGCTGGCGGCCTCGCCGTGGATCGTGTCGGCGGCCGATGCGCGCGAGGCCAGCGCGCAGTCGCTGCTGGTCTGGGAGAACGGCCTGCTGTACCTGCGGCGTTACCGCGAGTACGAGCGGCGCCTGGCGCTGGGACTGCAACGGATCGGTGGCGTGCGCCCGCCCTTGGCGGCGCTGGGCGGCGTGGCGGCGCTGTTCACGCGGTTGTTCCCGGGCGAGGTGCTGCCGTTGGCGGCAACGCAGGGGGATTTGTTTGGGATGCCCTCACCCCAGCCCTCTCCCGCAGGCGGGAGAGGGCGCCAAGCGCAGCACGTTGAGCGTCAGTCCTCCCTTCTCCCGCAAGCGGGAGAAGGTGCCCGAAGGGCGGATGAGGGCAACAAACCCCTCGCCGGCAACCTCCAGGCCCGCGCCGCCGCCGTCGCCCTGCGTCACAACCTGCTGCTGGTCACCGGCGGCCCGGGCACCGGCAAGACCACCACCATCACCCGCCTGCTGGTGCTGCTGGCCGCGCAGGCCCGGGCCGAAGGCAAGCCGGCGCCGCGCGTGGCCCTGGCCGCCCCGACCGGCCGCGCCGCCGAACGCATGGCCGAAAGCCTGCGCAACGCCCTGCAGGTGTTGCCCGGTGCCGGTGTCGATGCCGCCTTGTGCGAGCAGTTGCCGACCACCGGCACCACCCTGCATCGCCTGCTCGGCGTGATTCCCGATTCGCCGCGTTTCCGCCACCACGCCGACAACCCGCTGCCGTACGAGGTGGTGGTGGTCGACGAGGCCTCGATGATCGACCTGCCGCTGATGACCAAGCTGGTCGAAGCGGTGGCCGACGGCACCCGGCTGGTACTGCTGGGTGATCCCGACCAGCTGCCGTCGGTGGAAGCCGGCGACGTGCTCAGCGCCATCCTGCGCGCCGCCGGCGACGGCCAGCGCATCGCCGCGGCCGATGCGCAAGCGCTGCAGCCACTGCTCGGCAGCCTGCCCACCGAGGCCATCGAAACCACCCCGAGCGCCTTTGCCGGTGCCCGCGTGCAGCTGCAACGCGGCTACCGCCAGAGCGACGCCCTGCAGCTGGCGCCGCTGGCCACGGCGATGCGCGAGGGCGATGCCGCACAGGCGCTGGCGCTGCTGCGCGGGAAGACCCTGGCCGGCGTGCACTTCCATGAAGGCGAGGTTGATCCGCTGGCGGCGTGGCGGGGTCCGCTGCAGCAGTACTGGGAGTCCCTGGCCACCGCCAGCAGCCCGGCCGAGGCCTTGGCCCTGACCGGCCGCCTGCGCCTGCTCACCGCGGTGCGCGAAGGCCCGCAGGGCGCGCGTGGCCTCAATGCCCGCATCGAGGAACGCCTGGCCGGCGCGTCCCGCCGCGGCAGTGCCGGGCCGGGTTACTTCCATGGGCGGATGTTGATCATCACCGAGAACAGCTACCGCCACCGTCTGTTCAACGGCGACATCGGCATCTGCCTGAGCGATGGCGGCAGCCGTGGCACCACGGCCTGGTTCCCCGGCGATGATCCGTACTCGCCGCGCGCCTTCCACCCGGCCGCCTTGCCAGCGCACGAGAGTGCCTTCGCGATGACCGTGCACAAGGCGCAGGGCTCGGAGTTCGACCAGGTCTGGTTGCAGCTGCCACGCCGCGACAACCGCGTGCTCAGCCGCGAGCTGCTGTACACCGGCATCACCCGCGCCCGGCATGGGCTGCACCTGTCCGGCAGCGCCGAGATGATCGAGGCGGCCCTGGCCCGGCATGCCAGCCGCTGGTCGGGCCTGGCGGAGCGGTTGCTGGGCGGAGCTGCTCCAGCGTGATCGACCCGGCCGCATGAACCGCCCCCTCCCTGGCGCCGAAGGCGCAGGGGAGGGCGGGGAGGGGTAAGCTCCCGCCAAGCCATCCCCACCCATCAGGACAGCACGATGAAGAACACATGGACGTGGGCCCTCGCCCTGGCGTTGGCCGGCTGCAACGCCCCGCCGGCCAACGCCCCGCAACCGGCAGCCACGCCCGCCGCCGCGGGTACTGCCGCCGACCTCGACCAGGCCCGCACCTTCCTGGCCCACGTCTACGCCACGTACTACCCGGACGTGCCGCTGGAGGACGTGCTGCCCGACGATCAGGTCTACGCCCCGGCGCTGCTGGCGGCGATGGAGGCCAACAGCCAGGCCAATGACGGCGAGGTCGGCTACCTCGACGCCGACCCGCTGTGCCAGTGCCAGGACACCGCGCAGGACCTGCGCCAGCTGGCCTTCACCCTCACCCCGCTGGATGGCGGCCGGCTGCGTGCCACCGCCCAGATGGCCGATCCGGTCGCACCGCTGGCGCTGGATCTCACCCTCAGCCGTTCGCAGGGCCAGTGGCGCATCGCCGATATCGCCAGCCCGGCCGAACCCAGCCTGCTGAAGGCACTGGAGCGGGATACCGAAACGGCCCGGCAGCGGCCCTGAGGGCGGCTGAACCTGAACACAGGCCATGAACAGGGAGGCCCCGGCCACCGTGAACCCGCCGTGCTGCCCCCTCCGGGGCCCGGCTGGTAGCATGTCCACCCCGTAATCCAAGCGCTGTCTGTAATGACCGATTCCAAGAACCCGCCCGTCACCCAGGCCCAGGCCGAAGACGCCGTGCGCACCCTGCTGCGCTGGGCCGGTGAAGATCCCGCCCGCGAAGGCCTGCTGGATACCCCGCGCCGGGTGGCCGAGGCCTACGGCGACTGGTTCAAGGGCTACCAGGACGACCCGCGCGAGTACCTGGCACGTACCTTCGAGGAAGTGGCCGGCTACGACGAGATGATCGTGCTGCGCGATATCGAGTACGAAAGCCACTGCGAGCACCACATGGCGCCGATCCTGGGCCGTGTCCACGTCGGCTACGTGCCCAACGGCCGCGTGGTCGGCATCTCCAAGCTGGCGCGCGTGGTCGAGGCCTATGCCCGCCGCTTCCAGGTGCAGGAGAAGATGACCGCGCAGATCGCCGATGTCATTCAGGACGTGCTGCAGCCGCTGGGCGTGGGCGTGGTGGTGGAAGGCTCGCACGAGTGCATGACCACCCGTGGCATCCACAAGCGTGGCGTGTCCATGGTCACCTCGCGCATGCGTGGCACCTTCCATGACGACGCGCGCACCCGCGCCGAGTTCCTGCGTTTCATCGAAGTCGGCCACGCCCGCCGCTAAGCCCAAGGACCCGCGCGCTGTCGATGAAGTACCCCAAACGTATTGCCGGCTATCAGCGCCTGCGCGAACAGCCGCTGTGGAAACTGCTGGCCTCCGACCGCGCGCCCGTCCTTATCGGCCTGCTGCAGGGCCTGTTGCTGGAAACCGACCGGCGCGTGCCGGGCTCGATCCTGGCCGAGCGCCTGCAGCAGCAGCTGGACGCGCTCAACGCCGAGGAACTCGACGTCGAGCTGCCGCGCACCGCGCAGGCCTACATCGCCTACTGGCTGTCGCAGGGCTGGCTGGAGCGGCGCCTGCCCGAAGGGGCGAGCGAGGAGGAATACGAGCTCTCGCGCCAGACGGTGCAGGCCATCCGCTTCATCGCCGGGGTCGAGCACAACGCCAGCCTGGCCACCGAAAGCCGTTTGTCGATGGTCATGCAGCAGCTCTCGCAGCTGGCCCAGCAGACCGAGACCAACCCCGAGGCACGGCTGGCCGCGCTGCGCGCCGAGCGTGAGCGCATCGACGCCGAGATCGCCCAGGCCGCCAGCGGCAAGGTCGCCACGCTCGACGGCAAGCGCGCGCTGGAACGCACCCGTGACGTGATCCGCCTGGCCGATGACCTGGCCGAGGACTTCCGCCGCGTGCGTGATGACTTCGAGCAGCTCAACCGCCGCTTCCGCGAGCGCATCATCGACGACGAAGGCGCGCGCGGCGACGTGCTCGACCGCCTGTTCAGCGGCGTTGATGTGATCGGCGAGTCCGATGCCGGGCGCAGCTTCCAGGGGTTCTGGGACCTGCTCAACGACCCGCGCCGCAGCGCCGAGCTCGACGCCGCGCTGGACGCGGTGCTCGAGCGTGGCTTCACCCGCAAGCTGGACCGCAACGAGCGCAACTTCCTGCGCAACTTCACCAGCACCCTGCTCGAGCGCGGCGGCCAGGTGCACGAGGTGATGCAGCACTTCGCGCGCAGCCTGCGTGGTTTCGTGCAGAGCCGCGGCTACCTGGAACAGCGCCGCCTCAACCAGCTGCTCAAGCAGGCCCAGGGCCAGGCGCTGCAGCTGCGCGACGACATGCACCCCACCGCCGCCACCGGCTTCGTGCTGCCGCTGTCGGCCGCGCGCCTGCGTTCGATTGGCCAATGGCGCCTGCATGACCCGCGCAGCCACAAGGTCGAGACGTCGATCTTCATGGCCGATGCGGCCGAGATCTCGCTGGACAGCGTCGGCGACCTGGTCGCGCAGTCGGAGATCGACGTGCGCACGCTCAAGGACAACCTGTTCATGCTGCTTGGCACCCGCCCGCAGCTGTCCATCGCGCAGGTGCTGCGCGAGCGGCCGGCGCGGCAGGGCCTGGGCAGCGTGATCGGCTATCTCTCCATCGGCACCCGCCACGGCATGGTGGTGCGCGATCAACTGGAAACCGTGGAATGGACCGGCGGCGACGGCAGGGCACGGCGTGCCCGCGTGCCGCTGGTGTGGTTCCTCAAGGAAAGACGCGATGAACTGGTCTGAGACCGAAATCGAGAACGAAGGCGAAGGTCAGGCCGCACTGGCACCCGCCGCGCCGGCCATCAACAAGGACACCGGCGCGCTGTTCCTGGGCGACACCGGCCGCCTGCCGGCCGAGGCGCGCCGCGCGCTGTGCCAGCTGCTGGCTGGCCCCAGCGTCGATGCGCAGCGCCAGCCGACCCAGTGGACCGCGTTGCTGCGCCACGAAGACGCGGTGCGCAGCCTGCTGTGCGAGCTGTTCCTGGAGCTGGTGCTGGACCGTGACGGCGGCATCGCCTTCACCCGCCAGGCCGATACCGCCGAGCTGGATTCGCCGACCCTACTGCGCAGCGCGCCGCTGACCTTCATCGAGTCGGTGCTGTTGCTGCACCTGCGCCAGCAGTTGGCCGAGGCCGATACCCGCGGCGAACGCGCGGTGGTGGAGGAGCTGGAACTGGTCGAGGCGATGAGCATCTACCAGAAGAACGTCTCCACCGACCAGGCCGGCTACGGCAAGCGCGTGGCCGCGGCGATCGCCAAGATGCGCGAGAACCAGCTGCTGTCCAAGCTGCGCGGCAGCGAGGACCGCTACGAGATCTCGCCGGCCTTGAAGCTGCTGTTCTCGGCCGAGGACGTGCAGACCCTGGGCGAGGCCTACCGCCAGCTGCGCGAAGGCGAGCCGGCGCCGGCCGAGGCCGAAGCCGCCGGCGAAGATGCCGACGAATGACGCGCACGCGCGTCGAATCACATTTGTTTGTCGCCGTCGCGCCAGGCGCGGCGGTTGAAGGATGAGCCGCATGGACACCGCTTCCCACACCCTGCTTCCCGCCGCCGCGTTGTTCAATGACCCGGCCAGTGATGCCCGCGCGAACCAGTTCCGCATGCGCCGCCTGCAGGTGCTCAACTGGGGCACGTTCTCGGGCCTGACCGAAGTACCGATCGCCGAGCGCGGCTTCCTGTTCGTCGGCCGTTCCGGTTCGGGCAAGTCGACCCTGCTTGATGGCATGAGCGCGCTGCTGACGCCGCCGAGCATCGTCGACTTCAACGCCGCCGCGCGCGAAGCCGAGCGTTCCGGCCGCGACCGCTCGCTGGTGTCCTACGTGCGTGGCGCCTGGGCCGACCAGCAGGACAGCGCATCGGGCGAAATCGCCACCCAGTACCTGCGCAAGGGCGCGACTTGGACCGCGCTGGCGCTGGAGTACCACAACGGCCGCGGCGATGCGGTGTCGATCATCCGCATGTTCTGGATCAACGGCGCCGGCACCTCCGCCAACGATGTGCGCAAGCACTACATGGTGGTGCC
The DNA here is from genome assembly GCF_004348115.1 of Stenotrophomonas sp. ATCM1_4. GTDB lineage: Bacteria > Pseudomonadota > Gammaproteobacteria > Xanthomonadales > Xanthomonadaceae > Stenotrophomonas > Stenotrophomonas capsici. The sequence continues at coordinate 1,829,073 of NZ_QPFB01000001.1, forward strand.
GCGCCGCTTCGACCTGGCCGAACTCGATGGCTTCGACCTGGACCTGCGCAAGCTGCGCCTGCGCCTGGGCGAGGACGTGGCCCACTTCGACAGCTTCGCCGGCTACGCCGAGCGCTTCCGCCACCTGCTGGGCATCGGCAACGACATGGCGCTGCGCCTGCTGCACAAGACGCAGTCGGCCAAGAACCTGGGCGACCTCAACGCCTTTCTGCGTGGCTTCATGCTGGAAGAGCCGCGCACCTTCGAGGCGGCCGACCGCCTGGTCGAGGACTTCTCCGAGCTGGACGGCGCCCACCACGCGGTGGTGACTGCACGCCGCCAGGTCGAGACGTTGACCCCGGCCCGCGACTACCACCAGGACCTGACCGAGCTGCGCAAGGGCGTGGCCAACCTGCGCGACCTGCAGATCGGCATCGATGGCTTCCGCGAGGAAAAGCGTCTGGAGCTGGTCAACGACCGCCTCAAGGAAGTGGAGGTCGCCGACCGCGGCCTGATGGGCGAGGAAGGCCAGCGCCGCCAGGCGCTGGACAACCACGAGCAGAAGCTGGTCGAGCTGGAACGCCAGCAGCGCGAACAGGGCGGCGAGCGCATCGAGGAGCTGGAGCGCGAACGCACCCGCGTCGAGCGCGAGGTCGAGGAACGCGCGCGCCGCCGCAAGCAGCTGGAAACCGCGTGCCGCCAGCTGGGCATGTCGCTGGCCGACACCGCTTCGGTGTTCGCCGAGCAGGTCGAGCAGGCGCGTGCGCTGATCGACGGCAGCCGTGACGGTGCCGGCACCGTGGACGATGCCATCGCCGAGCGCATGGCCGAGCGTCGCGATGACGAGAAGCGTTTCAATGCGCTGCGCGTGGAGCTGGAATCGCTCAAGTCCGCGCCCAGCTCGATCCCGGCCCCGCTGCAGCAGATGCGCGCCCGCCTGTGCGATGACACCGGCCTGCCCGAATCGGTGCTGCCCTTCGTCGGCGAGCTGATCCAGGTGCGCGAGGACCAGATCGGTTGGCGCGGCGCGATCGAGCGCGTGCTGCACGGCTTCGCGCAGTCGCTGCTGGTCGATGAGAAGCACCACAGCCAGGTGGCCGAGTGGGCCAACCGCACCCACCTGGGCACCAAGCTGGTCTACTTCCGCGTGCGCGACAACGAGTCGCTGCATGCGCGCGAGCCGGACAAGCGTTCGCTGATCCACAAGCTGCAGCTGCGCGACCACGTGTTCGGTGACTGGGTCCATAACGAACTGCTGCGCCGCTTCGATTACACCTGCGTGGAGAACGCCAGCCAGCTGCGCAACGAAGACCGCGCACTGACCCGCGAAGGCCAGATCAAGCACCCGGGCGATCGCTACGAGAAAGACGACCGCCACGCGGTCAACGACCGCAAGCGCTGGATGCTGGGCCACGACAACCGAGACAAGCGCCGCGTCTACGAACGCGAGGCGCAGGAGCTGGCGCAACGCATCGCGCGCAGCGAGTCGGACGTGGCCATGCTGCGCAAGCAGCGCGAGAGCGGGCAGGAAAAGCAGCTGGCCGCGCGCGTGCTGGTCGAGCGCGACTGGGACGAGATCAACGTCGGCCCGCGCCTGCAGCGCCTGGCCGACATCGACGAGCAGCTGGTGGACCTGCGCGAGGGCGACAACGCATTGGCGCGCGTCGGCCAGCAGATCGAGCTGACCCGCGGCCTGCGCGACCAGGCCAAGCGCACCTACGAGGACGTGCGGCTGGAACGCGCGCAGCTTTCGCGTGAGCGCGTGCGGCTGGAACAGCAGCGTGACAATGGCGCCGCCCGCGTCGCCGGTGCGCCGCTGACCGATGCCCAGCGCGACGGCCTGGGCGAGCGCCTGGAGGCGCTGCCGGGCTTCAACCTGGACACGCTGGAAAGCCACTTCCGCGTGATCGAGCGTGGCCTGGCCGAGGAGCTGGGGCAGAGCCAGAGCCGCGACGCCAAGCTCACCCAGCACCTGCTCGACTGCTTCCGCAAGTACTGCCAGCAGTGGCCGGAGGACTCCGGTGACTTCACGGTGTCGCTGAGCAGCGCCGATGACTTCCTGGCACGCCTGCAGCGCCTGGAGAGCGACGGCCTGCCACGCCACGAAGGCCGCTTCTTCGAGCTGCTGCAGACCCAGAGCAAGAACAACCTGCTCGCCCTGCAGCGCCACACCGCCGAGGCGCACAAGGCGATCAAGCAGCGCATGGACGAGGTCAACGCCTCGCTCGAGCAGGTGCCGTTCAACCGCGGCACCGTGCTGGCCATCGACGTCAGCGACCGGCGCCTGCCGGAAGTGCAGGACTTCCAGCTGCAGCTGCGCGCGGTGCTGACCCACCAGCAGACCGAAGACCGTTCGCTGGCCGAAACCCAGTTCAACGTGCTGCGTGACCTGGTGCGCCGCCTCGGTGCACAGGAACCGGAGCTGCGCCGCTGGCGCGAGCAGGTGCTGGACGTGCGCCAGCACGTGGAGTTCTACGGCGTCGAGCTCGACGGCGAAACCCGCGAGCAGGTCGAGATCTACCGCAGCGGCGCCGGCAAGTCCGGTGGCCAGCGCCAGAAGCTGGCCACCACCTGCCTGGCCGCGGCGCTGCGTTACCAGCTCGGTGGCGAAGATGGCGAACTGCCGCGCTACGCGGCCGTGGTGCTCGACGAAGCCTTCGACAAGGCCGACAACGAGTTCACCGCGCTGGCGATGAACATCTTCGAGAACTTCGGCTTCCAGATGGTGGTGGCCACCCCGCTGAAGTCGGTGATGACGCTGGAGCCGTTCATCGGCGGTGCCTGCTTCGTCGAGATCAGCGGTCGCCACGATTCGGGCGTGCTGCTGATCGAATACGACGACGAGGCCAATCGCCTGAAGCTGCCGGCCCGCGCCCGTGGCGCCGCCGCCCGCGAACAGGACCAGGCCGGTGACGGGGAAGTCGTGGTAGCCGATGCCGAAGCCGCACCGAAGAAGAAGCCGGCAAGGAAGAGCACGGCCACCGAGCAGTAAGTCCGGCATTCCTCCCTTGCCACTGGCCAGGGAGGAAGCACGGCAGGAGCGGGTCCAGCCGCCAAGCCCATGCCACATCCGCTCGCACCACCCCGCGCGCACCTCCGTTACAGTCCCCTCAAACGCCTCCGAGGATTCCCCCATGCATTACGTGGAAATCGTCGCCATGCTGGTCGTGGTGCAATACCTGTTCTTCACCACCCTGGTCGGTCGCGCCCGTGGCCGTTACGGCGTGAAGGCGCCGGCCGTCACCGGCCATGAAGGTTTCGAACGCGTCTACCGCGTGCAGATGAACACCCTGGAGCTGATGGTCGCGCTGCTGCCGTCGTTGTTCGTCGCCGCCCGCTTCTGGCCGGCCGAATGGGTGGCGGGCATCGGTGCGGTCTACCTGGTTGGCCGCTTCATCTACTGGCGCGCCTACGTCGCCGCGCCGGCGGGGCGTGGCCTGGGTTTCGGCCTGTCGATGCTGCCGGTGCTCGCACTGCTGCTGATGGCCCTGGCGGGCGCGATCCTGCGCTGATTGCCCGGTCGCGAAGCCGACGGCCCATCCCGTCGCGCAGAGGCGGGCTACGGAAGCAGTGTCGGCTTCCAGCCAATCCCGAAACCGAATACCCATCGCCAACGACAAAGGGAGCCTTGCGGCTCCCTTTGTCGTTTCCCTCACCCGGCTCAGAAATCCAGGCTGAGCTTGGCGTAGCTGTAGCGCCCCGGCAGGTCATAGGTGCCCGGGTCGTAGCCATTGAGCGTGCAGCTCAGGCAGATCGGCGGGTTCTTGTCGAACACGTTGTTGACGCCCACGGTGACCTTGACGCCCTTCATCCACGCATCGGTGCGCCAGCTCACCTGCGCGTCGTGGTACGTGGTGGCGCCCAGCCAATGCTGGTCGTTGGCGCTGTCGGTACAGATGTCGAAACCATTGGCCCCGGCGCAGCGTTCGCGCAGGCGGTCGATGTAGCGCATCGTCCAGCTCGCGTTCCAGTTGCGGAAGTCCCAGTTGGTGGTCAACGTCGAGCTCCACTCCGGGATCGCGCTGTCGTTGATCTCCACGCCTGGCGCCTTCGGTTCGGCCTGGCCGGATTCGTTGATCAGCTCGTAACGGGTGACCCAGGTGGCCTTCCAGTCGAAGCCGAGCTGGCCCCAGCCGGTCTCCGGCAGCAGCCAATGCGCGGTGAAGTCCCAGCCACTGGTGTTGATGGTGCCCAGGTTGGCCAGGATGTCCTCGAAGCGGATGATCTGCCCGCGGTCGTTGCGCGTGTAGCTGGCACAGGCGGTGGCATCGCGGGTATCGATGCAGCGGTCGAGGATGGCCTGCGCATCCGGTGCCTGGATCGCGTCATCGATGGTGTGGCGGTAGAACGTCACGCCCAGGTCCAGCTTGCTCGACCAGCTGCTGTTCTCGGCCCAGCCCGGGCTCCACACCGCACCGGCCATGAACGAGCGGCTTTCCTCCGGCTGCAGGTCGCGGTTGCCGGAAGTGACCACCGAGATCTGCGGGTTGGCCTGCTCGTAGCCGGCCGGCACGCCATCGGCCACGCACTTGGGCGTGGTGGAGGCGGCGTTGTTGCACGGGTCCACCAGGGTCGCGTCGAAGCGGCTCAGCGTGCCGTACAGCTCGCCGATCGACGGTGCGCGGAAGCCCTGCGCGTAGGACATGCGCAGCAGCAGTTCGTCGGCCGGCTGCCAACGCAGGCCGATCTTGCCGGTGCCGGTGCCGCCGAAGGTGGAGTAGTCCGAATAGCGGCCGGCGATGCTCAGGTCCAGGCTCTTGCCCCAGAAACCGCCACGCGCCAGCGGCACGTCGAATTCCGCATAGGCTTCCTTCACCGTATAGCTGCCAACTGTGATGCCCGACGGCACGCCGTTGTACTCGCCGGCCACGGTGATCGGGTCAGGGTGGTATTCGCCCTTGTAGCGGCGCCACTCGGCACCGGCGGCGAAGGACACCGGCCCGGCCCAGTTGTCGAACAGCTCGCCGGTGATGTTGGCCGAACCCAGGCTCAGCGTGTTCTTGCTGCGGTCGCGCACCAGCGGCGAGATCCAGGCCAGCATGTCCGGGGTGATGGTGCCCGGCCCGCCGAAGATGTTCAGCGGCACGCAGCCGGCGATCGCCGCGCAGGCGGCCGGGTCGCCCAGCGCCTGGTTGATGTGCTTGATGTTGTAGCTGCCGGTGTTGGTCTGGGTGGCCTTGCTTTCACTGGTCATCGCGTTGATGTCCCAGTTCCAGGTGCGCTGGTTGACCTCGAAGGTGCCGTCCAGCCCGGCCGCCGCGTACCAGGTCTTCACCTTCTGCTCGTAGCGGCGCGGCCCGCCTTCCACCGGGCGTCGCCCGATCAGGAACAGGTTCGGGTCGCTGCCCATTGTGGTCAGGTCGAAGCCGAACGGGTTGTAGGGGTTGTTGGCCGAGATCACCAGGTTCTTCTCGGCCCAGTCGTTGTAGACGCCGGCGTCGGTACCCAGGAAGAACGGTTCCGGCGCGGCCTGGTTGGCCGACTCGCGCTCGCTGTACAGGCCACGGAACCAGCCGCTGACGGCCGGGGTGAATTCGAAGCGCACCTGGCCGAACACCGACTTGCGCTCATTCGGGGTCAGCAACAGGTTGTACGGGGCGAAGTTGAAGCGGTCCGGGGTGCCGAAGCAATGGTAGTCATCGGTGCGCGCGCAGCCGGTCTGGCTGGGATCGAACTGCGGCGAGGTGACGCCGGTGTTGGAGGTGATGTTGAACACGTTGCCGCTGGGGTCGGCGAACACCAGCCGTCCCTGCGGCGTGGCCGAGCTGCCATTGGCCAGGCCGGTGCCCGGCACCGGCTCGCGCGCCCACTTGTACTCGTTGGAGCCGATCTCCTTCTGCTTGAACCACGAGCCGCCCACGATCCACTGCGCACGTTCGCCGCTCTTGCCGAAGCTGAAGTCCACCCCGGTCGTGCCGCCACCCTTGAGGTTGTAGTCGCCGTACTGCACCTCGACGTGGCCACCGTCGGCGCCCTTCTTGGTGATGATGTTGACCACGCCGGCGATCGCGTCGGAACCGTAGATCGACGAGGCACCGTCCTCCAGCACTTCGATGCGGTCCACCAGCGCCAGCGGAATGGTGTTCAGGTCGACCGACGAGCCCACCCCCGAGCCGGACGATTCGTTGACCCAGCGGATGCCGTCCACCAGCACCAGCACGCGCTTGGGGCCGAGGTGGCGCAGGTCCACCGTGGCCGCGCCGGCACCCACGCCGCCGCCATCGGGCGGGAAGCCGAAGTTGCCGCTGGAGTTGAGCTTGGTGCTCAGCGAGGCGCCGCTGGCGGTGAGGTGCTGGACCACATCGGCCACCGAGGTGTAGCCGGTGCGTTCGATGGCCTCGCGGGACAGCACCTGCACCGGCACCTGGGTTTCCAGTTCGGCCTTCTTGATGCGGGTACCGGTGACCTGGATCGTGTCCAGGGTGCGCGCGTTCTCGGTGGCGTCCTGGGCGGCCGCCGTGGCGGGGAGCAACAACAGGGAAAGCCGTACGGCGTGGGCAAGGCGTTGCGTGCGTAGCGAAGACAACTTCATCGGAAAGCTCCTCTGAATGCCGGACTACTTCTGGTGGGCCCGCCGCAGGGGCGGGTGCCACCGACTTGTAAACAATTCGTTAGGCGGCGGCAACAAGAAGGCGCCACAAAGCCGCATTCATGTGCCAACGGATGGCACTTTGGCGAAATCCGGCACAAAAAAAGGCAGGGCCAGGCCCTGCCAAACACACAATGTCAGGTGCGCCCCGGCGGCGCGGCGGTCAGCGGGCGGAGTAGCCGCCGTCGACCAGGTGGTAGCTGCCGGTGATGAAGGAGGCCTTGTCCGAGAGCAGGAAGCAGGTCAGCTCGGCCACCTCGTCGGCCGTGCCCAACCGCCCGGCCGGGTGCAGCGCCACCAGCCCGGCGTAGGCCTGCGCGTCCATGCCCTGCAGCAACGGCGTGTCGATGAAGCCGGGGCCGACCGCGTTGACCCGCAGGCCCTGGGCCGAGTACTCCAGCGCCGCGCTCTTGGTCATGCCGACCAGGGCGTGCTTGGCGGCCACATAGGCGGCCGAGCCGGCCCAGCCGTTGCTGCCCAGGATCGAGGCCATGTTGACGATGGCGCCGCCACCGGCGGCCAGGATCGCCGGCACTTCGTATTTCATCGCGTAGAACACCCCATGCAGGTTCACGCCCAGCACGCGGTGCCATTCCTCCAGCGGGTAATCGGCGGTCTGCAGGCTGGCCCCGCCGATGCCGGCGTTGTTCACCGCCAGGTGCAGTGCGCCGAAACGCTCCACGCAGGCCTGCACCATGTGGCGCACGGCATCCGGGTCGCTGACGTCCACGCGCAACGGCATCACCCGATCACCCAGCGACATCGCCACCGCGGTGGCCGCGTCACCGTCGATGTCGGCGGCCAGTACCTGCGCCCCGCGCGCGGCCAGCTGGCGGACCACGGCTTCGCCGATGCCCGAAGCCGCGCCGGTCACCAGCGCGATGCGTCCCTGGAAATCCTGCTGCATGGCACTGCTCCACGACCGCGGCCATCCCGCGACGAAGCCAGCATCGCCGCATCAGTGGAGCAATGCATTGAGGTCGATCAATCCGGTGTTGGCCGGCGCCGGGGCAGGGGGCCAACCGGTGCCGGCCGGGCATGCTGGTCCGGGCGCGAATGCGCGGGCACGAACGCGAACAGCTCCGCCGCACCCAGGGGCTTGCTGAACAGGTAGCCCTGGCCGTAGCGCACGCCGCGTTGGCGGAAGAACGTGGCCTGCTCGCGGGTCTCGATGCCTTCCACCAACGTCCGCATGCCCAGGCTGCGGGCCAGGTCGATGATGTGGTCGGCCACGCTGCTGGTCACCGATTCGGTGCAGGCGGTATGGGTGAAGCTCTTGTCGATCTTAAGGATGTCGAACGGGTACGTGGTCAGGTAGGAGAGGCTGGAGTAGCCGGTGCCGAAGTCATCCACCGCCAGCTCGATGCCCAGTCCGCGGATCGCCAGCAGCACTTCCAGGGCGCTGGTCCTCTCCAGCAGGCCGCGCTCGGTGGCCTCGACCACGAAGCAGCCGCACCCCGGGCCGATCGCCGCCTGCATGTCGGCCAGCAGGCGCGGGGTGCGCGGCGACTGCAGGTCCTGCGGGGACAGGTTCACGCTGATGTGGAAGCCCGGATGCTGGCGCAGGAAGCCGCTCAGGTCCTTGACCACCAGTTCCAGCACGCGTCGGCTGACCAGGTGGATCAGCCCGGCGTCCTCGGCGAAGGGAATGAACAGGTCCGGCGTCACCACCTTGCCGTCCTCGTGCTGCCAGCGCAGCAGCGCCTCGGCACCCACGCAGGTGTCATCGACCAGGTCGAACACCGGTTGGTACAGCAGGAACAGGTGCCCCTTGTTGATCGCATGCAGCAGTTCGGCACGGGCCGAGAGCTGGCGCCGGCTGATCAGCCAGGCCGCGCCGAGCACCACCAGCCCGGCCAGCACGCCGGCCGGCAGGAACCAATGCGCGAACTGCGACACGCGCGTGTCGATCGACGCCAGCGGGCTGGCCACGACCGTGCCGGTGGTCCCCGGCGGCACCACCCGCCGCACCACCATGTAGCCGCTGTCCATGTCCAGGTAATGCGCCTGGCCGGCGGCCGGGCCGTTGGCCGCGGCCCAGGCTTCCTGCAGGTGCCCGTAGCGCGCCAGCCACGCGCCGGTGTGGGTGCTGAACAACCCCATCGACACGTTGGGGCGGGAGAACGGCGCGATCAGGCCGTCCGGGTACGCCAGCAGCCCGTAGCCATCCTTGACCAGCAGCACGTATTGCCGCTGCGCTATGCCGCGGATGCGCACCTGCGAATGGATCAGCGTGCCGTCGGGCTGGACCACCGGCGGCGGCCCGAGCAGCAGGTTGTTGGTCACCGCGCTGTTGGAGGAACAGAGCACCCGGGTGCCGTCCAGGAACATCGCGCTCTTGACGATCTGCGAGCTCATCACGAACCGCTGCATCAGCGCCACGCCTTCGGCACTGCAGGGGTCGTCGCTGCGGGCATGCATCTGCTGCCGCAGTTGCCGCAGCAGGCTGGCGGTATCGCGGACCTGGCGTTCCAGGTGCGCGGCGGTGTCATCAAGCTGGGCAAACCGTTCCCGGATTGCCTGCTTGCGCGCCTGCTGCGCCGAAAACAGTACCGGCAGGCAGGCCAGCAGCATGCCGGTGAGCAGCAGCAATGCGGCAATACGATATCGGCTCTTCATCCCAAGCCCTTCCCTGCGTCCGGCGGCGGATCCTCGGCCGCGACTATGTGATGGATCCGGCGGAATTTCAGCGGCCGGGATTCAGCCATGTGCAGGCGCTGTCACGGGCCGCTGAAGGTGTCCCAGGCCATGCGCGTGATCAGCACCACCACCAGCACCAGGAAAAGTTTACGGATCAACGGGGTACCGCCGCGCAGCGCCAGCCGGGTGCCGGTCACCGCGCCCAGCACGTTGACCACGGCCATCGGCACGGCGAACACCAGCAGCACGTTGCCACTGGGCAGGAAGAACGAGATCGCCGCCACGTTGGTGGCCAGGTTCACCACCTTGGAGGCGGCCGAGGCGCGCAGGAAATCCAGCCCGAAGAAGCGCACGAACAGGAAGATCAGGAAGCTGCCGGTGCCCGGGCCGAAGAAGCCATCGTAGAAGCCGATCACCCCGCCCATGACCAGCGCGATCACCAGCTCCCGGCGCCCGACTTCGCGGGGCCGGTGCATCGCGCCGAAATCCTTCTTGGCCAGCGTGTAACCCAGCATCACGATCAGCAGGGTCAGCACCAGCGGACGCACCGCATCCTTGGACAGCAGCGTCACCGCAGTCGCGCCCAGGAACGAGCAGGCGAATGCCGCCGCCGCGGCCAGCAGCACCGGCCGCCACGGGAAGCGCACCGAGCGCGCATAGCGCCAGGCCGACGCGCCGGTGCCGAACATCGAGCTGAACTTGTTGGTGCCCAGCAGGGCCGCCGGGGTGTGCTGGGGCAGGGTGGTGAACAGTCCCGGCAGCTGGATCAGCCCGCCGCCGCCGACCGCCGCATCCACCAGCCCGGCGATGAAGGCGATCACCAGCAACCAGGGCAGCTCGGGCGGCAGCAGTTCCAGCATGGGGATTCCGGCGCAGGGCGCGACAGCATACGCGCCCTTGCCGGGCCCGCTGGAGTGGCAGGTGGCATCGGTGGGAAAATGCGCCATGCAGATCACACCGACCTCACCGTGCCCCTGCGGGCAGGCGTTCACCTACGCCCACTGCTGCGGCCGCTACCACGCCGGCGAAGCCGCTCCCGATGCCGAGGCACTGATGCGTTCGCGCTACAGCGCCTACGTGCTCAAGGACGTGGACTACCTGCTGGCCAGCTGGCACCCGGACACCCGCCCGCAAACCCTGTCGCTGGAAGACGCACCCGGCCAGCGCACCCAATGGCTCGGCCTGGGCGTGAAGCGTCACCTCGTCACTGGCGAGGCGACGGCCGAGGTCGAATTCATCGCCCGTTACCGTGTCGGTGGTGGCAGCGCGGTGAAGATGACCGAGCACAGTCGTTTCCAACGCATCGACGGCCGCTGGTACTACCTCGACGCCGTGTAACCTCAAAGCCCGCTTCTCAACCCCTCCCTTTGGCAAAGCCAATGAGGAGGGCCGGGGAGGAGTCGCTTTCAGCAGGAAGGCTCCAGCGCCCCGCGCTCTTAAGTCCCCTCCCATTGGCAACGCCAAGGGGAGGCCGGGGAGGGGGCGCTTCCAGCGCTGACCACCCAACGCAGCACACGACGACGGCGCAACAGGAGCCGCGCGGCTCCAGTCACCCCAACTCCTGGACAGCCAGCCCCTTCCATCGCTCCGCGTATCATCAAGCCCCACGCAAGGAGCCCGGCCGATGAAAGCACCCCTGATGATGCGCGCAGCCTCGGCACTGGCCGTCCTCACCCTGGCCACGTCCGCGGCGGCGGCCACCAGCGACTTCGGCAGCTGCGGCACCGCGTTGCGGACCAGCGCCGCCGCCCAGGGCATCCGCGCCGAACGCTTCGACCAATGGTTCGCCGACGTCAGCCCCGATCTCAGCGTGCTGCCGCTGCTCGACGCCCAGCCCGAGTTCACCACGCCGATCTGGGACTACCTGGCCTCACTGGTCGACACCCAGCGCATCACCGACGGTCGCGCCCGCCTCACCGAGCACCGCGCGCTGCTCGAGCGCATCTCGGCCCAATACGGCGTCGATCCTGCCACCGTCGTCGCGGTCTGGGGTGTGGAGAGCGACTACGGCCGCGTGTTCGGCAAGCGCCCGCTGCTGCAGTCGCTGGCCACGCTGTCCTGCAACGGTCGCCGCCAACCCTTCTTCAAGGGCGAGCTGCTGGCCCTGCTCAAGTTGCTCGACAAGGGCGACCTCAATCCGGCCGGCCTCACCGGGTCGTGGGCCGGCGCCTTCGGCCATACCCAGTTCATGCCCTCCACCTACGCCCGCATCGCGGTCGACGGGGATGGCGATGGCCGTCGCGACCTGGTCGCCAGCATCCCCGACGCACTGGCCTCCACCGCCAACTACCTCAAGCAGTCCGGCTGGCGCACCGGCCAGCCCTGGGGCGTGGAAGTACGCGTTCCGGCCGGCTTCGATGCCAGCCTGGCCGGACGCACCCAGCGCAAGCCGCTGGCGGACTGGCGCACACGCGGCATCACCCTGGTCGATGGCAGTCCACTGCAGGTCCCGGCCATTACCGATGACGCCAACGCCGCGCTGCTGCTGCCAGCCGGCGCCAAGGGCCCAGCCTTGCTGGTGTTCCGCAACTACGACGCCATCTATTCCTACAACGCCGCCGAAAGCTATGCGCTCGCCATCGCCACCCTGGCCGACCGCCTGCATGGCGGCAGCGGCCTGCGCGCCGCCTGGCCCACCGACGACCCGGGCCTGGGCCGTGACGAGCGCCGCCAGTTGCAGACCCTGTTGCTGGCACGCGGCCATGCCATCGGTGCGGCCGACGGCATGATCGGTACCGCCAGCCGTCGCGCCATCCAGCTCGAACAGCAGCGGCTGGGCTGGAAGTCCGCCGACGGCCGTGCCGGCACCCGTATCCTGCAGGCGCTGCGCGACGCCAAACCGGCGGCGCCCACGGCGTTCCAACTGCCGGCCAACTACCCCCAACTCGTCCAATCCCCGATCGTACGGAGCAATCTCGCAATGAAGGATGTGCAGGGCCTGAGCACAGGCGATTTCAACGGCTTCACCGCCTGGAAGGTGGAAACGCCGTTCTCGACCGCCGCCATCAGCGTGTTCGGTGGCCAGCTGCTGTCCTTCGTGCCCAAGGGCGGCCAGGACGTGATGTGGCTCTCGCCCAGCGCCAAGCAGCCGCCCACGCCCATCCGCGGTGGCAGCCCGGTGTGCTGGCCGTACTTCTCGCGCCAGGGGCAGGGCAACGACGTGCCTTCGCACGGCTTCGTCCGCACCGTGGCTTGGGAACTGCGCGATGCCCGCCGCGAGGCCGATGGCAGCGTCGTGCTGACGCTGGCGCCGCCGCCGCTGGACAACCTCAACCTCAAACTGCAGATGGTGCTGCGCATCGGCCGCACGCTGGAGCAGGAGCTGACCACCGAGAACACCGGCACCCAGCCCACCAGCATCACCCAGGCGCTGCACAACTACTTCAACGTCAGCGATGCACTGAAGGTCGACGTCACCGGCCTGGACGGCCTGACCTACCTGGACAAGCTCGACAACGGCAACGCCCACGTCCAGCAGGGCGACTGGAACCTGCGCGATCCGCGCGACCCGGGCCGCAGCGACCGCATCTACACCCAGGCCGCCGGCCACTACGTCCTGCGCGATCCTGGCTTCAAGCGCGCCATCGACATCACCACCAGTGGCAGCCGCAGCGCCGTGGTCTGGAACGCCGGCCAAGCCCAGGCCGCGAAGATGGACGACATCGGCGACGCATGGCGCAACTACGTCTGCGTGGAGGCTGGCAACGTCGGTCCGGACGTGATCGAACTGGCCCCCGGCGGCCGCCACACCCTCAAGCAGGTCTTCGAGGTAAAGCCGCTCTAACGCAGGCGCTGTCTCAAGCCTTTGCTCAAGCCCCGCTTCCGCAAGCTCAAGCTTCTGCTTAAGCCCCTCTCCCGCAAGCGGGAGAGGGGTTGGGGAGAGGGCAGCCGCTCAGGCCCTTTCGCGCAGAGCACAAGACGCGGGCAGCATCCCCCTCACCGCCGCAACACCAGCAGCGTCACCACGCCCGCCACCAATCCCCAGAACGCCGATCCAATCCCGGCCATCGACAACCCGGAAGCGGTCACCAGAAACGTCACCAGCGCCGGCTCGCGTTCCACTTCCTCGCGCATCGCAACGGCCAGGCTGTTGCCGATCGTGCCCAGCAAGGCAATGCCGGCCAGCGCCGCCACCAGTTCCTTCGGAAACGCCGCGAACACCGCCGCCACCGTCGCACCGAACAGGCCGACCACGATATAGAACGCACCGGCGCTCACCGCCGCCGTATAGCGCCGCGCCGGGTCCTCATGCACGTCACGGCCCATGCAGATCGCGGCGGTGATCGCCGCCAGGTTCAAGGCATAGCCGCCGAACGGCGCCAGCACCATGTTGACCGCACCAATCCAGCCCACCACCGGCGACACCGGCGCGTCATAGCCGGATGCCTTCAGCACCGCCACTCCGGGCACGTTCTGTGAGGCCATGGTCACGATGAACAAGGGCAGGGCGATGCCGAACACCGCCGCCCATGACAGCGTCGGCACGGTGAACACGGGGCGCGCCAGTTGCAGCTGCACCTGATCCACATGCATCAATCCCTTACTGGCGGCAATCGCAACACCGACCAGCAAGGTTGCGATCACCGCATAGCGTGGCAGCAGCCGTCGCCCCAGCAGGTAGGTCGCGAGCATCGCCAGCACCAACAGCGGTTGCGTTCCCACCGACACGAATACATCCAGCCCAAAGCGCAACAAGACGCCGGCCAACATGCCCGACGCCAGCGAGACCGGAATTCGCCGCATCGCCTTTTCGAACACACCGGAGAAGCCGGCCACCGTCGCCAGCAACGCTGCCAGCACAAACGCACCAATGGCATCGGACAAGGGCAGCGTGCTTGCGCCCACCACCAGCATCGCCGCGCCTGGCGTGGACCACGCCGTCACCACCGGCATGCGGTAGCGCAACGACAGCCCGATGCAGGTCACGCCCATACCCAGCCCGAGCGCCCACATCCACGAGGCTATTTCGGCTTGGTCGGCTCCAACGGACTGTGCTGCCTGGAACACGATCACTGCTGAACTGGCGAAACCCACCAGAACGGTGATGAAGCCGGCAATCACTGCAGGCAGCGAAATGTCTTTGAAGAACGAACGAGCAGAAGAGTCAGTCATCAGTCGCACAACCCCGGATCAACCCGCATTGTGGCCGACGAAAGCCGTCAGAGCCCCTCTCCCGCCCTGCGGGAGAGGGGTTGGGGTGAGGGCAGAACGAAATCGCAGCACCAAAGCACCCACAAGCAAGGCCGAAGCAGCGCCAGCAGCTGGGCCCGCCAGGGCGTGGCCACCCATATAGAGAAACGCTCCGTCATCCGATTTCGCTCTCAATCAGTCCAAAACCTTGCCGAATCTGGCTTCAGCAAGTAATTTGCTGCAAAGGCACACAAAGTGATTGCGCTTTTCACAAAGATGTCTAGAATTCGCTCCCTCGCTTCAACGCGCCGGCCACTTCGGTGACCACCGCCAAGAAGCAGCGTCAACCGCCTCGAAATGAGGTGTTGACGGAAACGAAAAGCCTGCTAAAGTAGGCGGCTCGCTTCAACGAGATGCCTTCGGGCGACGGAGAAGTAGTTGAGTCAACTTCCTCGAAACGAGGTGTTGACGAAACGGAAAAGCCGGCTATAATGGGCGGCTCGCTACGACGGAAACGTCGCAGCCTACGAAGATGGCGCTGAGGCCTGATTCGAAGTTCTTTGAAAGTATGCGCAGGTATCTTGTGAGGGCGCCTGCAGGAGTGGATGACTGTCCATCTTGCAGACGTTTAATCAAGCAATGATTCAATTGTTTTAATGCAAGCGAAACGTTGCCAGTGGTTGAATTTCTGCAGCTAAAGTTATTGTCTTCGGACATGTAGTTTTAAGTGAAGAGTTTGATCCTGGCTCAGAGTGAACGCTGGCGGTAGGCCTAACACATGCAAGTCGAACGGCAGCACAGGAGAGCTTGCTCTCTGGGTGGCGAGTGGCGGACGGGTGAGGAATGCATCGGAATCTACTCTTTCGTGGGGGATAACGTAGGGAAACTTACGCTAATACCGCATACGACCTACGGGTGAAAGCCGGGGACCTTCGGGCCTGGCGCGAATGAATGAGCCGATGCCCGATTAGCTAGTTGGCGGGGTAAGAGCCCACCAAGGCGACGATCGGTAGCTGGTCTGAGAGGATGATCAGCCACACTGGAACTGAGACACGGTCCAGACTCCTACGGGAGGCAGCAGTGGGG